>NZ_JBIGHY010000009.1:0-208835 GCF_043555865.1 Pelomonas dachongensis | reverse complement strand
CGGGCGTGGACTCGGCTCATGCGACTTTGACGACCGACTGCTCGGCCTTGAGGGTTCGGATCAACTCTCGCAGCACGTCCCTGGCTTTGAACAAGGCCCAGCTGCGAACGGGAACATGATCACATGGGACCCAACATGTAAGAGCCCGGTGTTGGGCTGAGCCAGCGGAATTCAACGTTTCGCTTTTCCTGCGTCAGCCAGCCAAGCAAAGCCGGCCGTCGACGGCACCAAATGCCGGCGGTCGCCCGAGAAGATGAGGCCGGCGCGTGTGGCCACAGCGACGGCAAACATTCATCAGCGTCCCCCGTCACCCCGCGCCACGTCGGCGGGTTCCACCCATCCGGTGCCCTCTACGCAGTCGGCCGGCACCCGCCTCAATCCACATGCACCCGGTTGCGCCCGCTGCGCTTGGCCGCGTAGAGCGCATGGTCGGCGCGGTGCAGCAGCGTGTCGGCAGCCTGCGGCGGCATGCCGCCGGCGATGCCCACGCTGATGCGCACGACCAGCCCCGGCGTGACGGCGGCCCAGTCGTGCTCGACCACGGCCAACCGCAGCCGCTCGCAGATCTCGGCTGCCTGTGGTGGGGCGATGCCCACCAGCACGGCCAGGAACTCCTCGCCGCCCACGCGTGCCAGCAGGTCGGCGCTGCGCAGCCGGTGGCGCAGCAGCTGGGCGAGTTGCTGCAGCACGGCGTCGCCCACGGCGTGGCCGTGGCTGTCGTTGATGCGCTTGAAATGGTCCACATCGATTGCGGCGACGCTGATGACCTGGCCGGCCACGCGGGCGCCCTCGACCAGCAGCGGCAACGCGAACTCCGCGTGGCGCCGGTTGTGCAGGCCGGTCAGCACGTCCTCATGGGCGGCGCGGTCCAGCGCCATCGCGTGTTCGCGCAGGCGCTGCTGCTCGTGCTCCAGGTGCGCCGCGCGGGCGCGCTCGCGGCGGGCGTCTGCGGTGGCGCTGTCAGCGCGTGCCTGGGCCTGCGCCACCTGGTCCTGGATCAGGATGATCTCGGTCTGCAACACCAGGTTGTCACGGTTGATCTGGCGGTCCAGCGCCATTAGTTCTTCTAGCCGGGCCAGGGCCTCGCGGAACTGGCCGCAGGCCTTGTGCGTCTGGTACAGCGAGCGCAGCAGCAGCCGGCGCAGCTGCGGCGGCGGCTGGGTGGCGGCGCCCAGCAGCGCCTGCAGGATGCGGGCGGCCTGCTGTGGCTCGCCGCGCAGGCGCAGGAACAGCGCACGCTGAGCATCGGCCTCGATGGCCAAGGTGCGGTAGCCGTGGTCGTGGGCCAGGTGGCCGAACTCGTTGAGCAACGGCAGGGCTTCGTCCAGCAGGTCGCCGGCCAGCAGCGCGTTGACGAGGTTGGACAGCGACACCGCCACCTGGAACGAACTGCCCGACTGGCGCGCCAGCGTCGTGGCCTGCTCGGCGGTGTAGCGGGCGCTGGCGATGGCGGCGGTCTTCGCGGTGGCGTCGTCGCTCTCGGTCGCGTCCTCCACGCGGCGCAGCCAGAAGTAGGCCAGGTTGTTGTGGCACGAGAACAGCACCTCGGCGTTGCAGGCGGTGCTGGCGATCTCCAGCGCCTGTTCGGCCGACGTGCAGGCCTGCGCGGGATTGGACAGGCTGGCGTAGGCGATGCCCACGCGGTTCAGCGCCCAGGCCTCGCGCACCGCATCGCCGCAGCGGCGCGCGGCGGCGAGCGCCTTCATGCCGGCCTGCAGCGCTTCGCTGCCCATCAGCAGCTGCGCGTAGACGAAGGCCTGCGAGGTCAGCGCATCGGCGCGCAGCGGGTCGTCGGCCAGCGTGTCCGCCAGTGCCAGCGCCAGCGTTGCGCAGCGGACGCTCGCCGTGAGCTTGCCCTGGCGCGGGTACTGGTGGGCCAGCAAGGCCAGCACCGTGGCGCGGCGGCGCAGATCGGCGTCCGGGCAGGTGGCCAGCAGCTGCTCCAACGCGTCGTTGGAGGCATCGTAGGCGCCCGCGGACGCCAGCTGGTGCAGCTCGGCCAGGCGCGCGTCGAAGGCGTCGGCATCGAAGCCGGCGTCCGCGGGCGCGGGCAGGGTGGGGACGTCGAGCAGGGCGGGCATGGGTTGAGCCCATTCTGCACACCCGCAGAATGCGGGCCATGTCAGACATCACGGTTTTCGGTATCGACTTCACAAGTGCACCCGGCGCGCGCAAGCCCATCCGCGTTGCGTCGGGCACCCGTCACGGGGCCGTGGTGCGGCTGAGCGGATTGACAGCGCTGGACAGCCTGGACGGGTTCTCCGCCTGGCTGGCCCGGCCCGGGCCCTGGGTGGCCGGCTTCGACCTGCCGTTCGGCCTGCCGCGCGAGCTGGTGGCGCAGTTGGGCTGGCCGACCGACTACGCCGCGCTGATGGCGCACTACGCGGCGATGAGCCGAGCCGACATCCGCGACCGGTTCGCCGCCTTCTGCGATGCGCGCCCGGTGGGGGCCAAGTTCGCGCACCGCGCCTGCGATGGTCCTGCCGGCGCCAGCCCCAGCATGAAGTGGGTCAACCCGCCGGTGGCGTGGATGCTGCACGCGGGCGTGCCGCGGCTGATCGCGGCGGGCGTGCATCTGCCGGGGCTGCTGACGGGCGACGAGACACGCGTCGCGCTGGAGGCGTACCCGGGCCTGCTGGCGCGCGAGCTGGTCGCACGGCGCTCGTACAAGAGCGACAGCAAGGCCGCGCAGACGCCCGAGCGGCTGATTGCCCGCAAGGACATCGTCGACGCGCTGGAGCAGGGCCGCACACGCCTGGGCTTGCGGCTCAAGCTCAGCCACGCGCAGCGCGACACGCTGGTGGCAGACGCCAGCGGCGACAGCTTGGACGCGGTGCTGGCGATGCTGCAGGCGGCTTGGGCGGCAGCGCAGCCGCGCTACGGCTGGCCGTCCGACGTGGACCCGCTGGAGGGCTGGATCGCCAGCGCCTGAGCGTCGGCCGCGGGCCGCGTGGCCTGCCAAGACGCCAGCCGGCCGGCACCCATGACGCCCATGAAGTCGGCGAAGCGGGCGCCCTCGTCGGCGTTGTGGGTCACCAGCAGCGCCGTCTGGCGCGCGACGCGCAGCAGGTCGCGCACCTCGGCGGTGAGGCGCTCGCGCGAGCCGCCGTCCAGGCTGGAGAAGGGCTCGTCCAGCAGCAGCAGCGCCGGCCTGGTCGCCAGAGCGCGGGCCAGTGCAATGCGCTGCTGCTGGCCGCCCGACAGCTCGTGCGGATGCCGGTGGCCCAGTTCGGGCAGGCCCACCAGTGCCAGCATCTCGGCGACGCGCGCGGTCCGCTCGGTCGCAGCCAGCCGGCGCAGTCCGAAGCCAACGTTCTGCGCCGCGCTGAGGTGCGGGAACAGCGCGTAGTCTTGGAACATCAGGCCGACATGGCGCTTCTCGGGCGGCACGTGGGCGGTGGCGGACGACACCCGCTCGCTGCCGATGCGGATCTGCCCGCCGCGCGCCGGCTCGAAGCCGGCGATGGCGCGCAGCAGCGTGGACTTGCCGCAGCCCGACGGCCCCAGCAGGCAGCCGATCTGGCCGGCGGCCAGCGACAGCGACAGGCCTTGCACGACGGGCTTGAAGCCGTCGCGCCCGTCGTAGCCAAGGGCCAGGTCTTCGATGTGCAGTGCAGCGCTCATGCGCTCCTTTCCGTGATCGCGGCCATCGAACTGCGCGACAGCAGCACCACCGGCAGCAGGCCCGCGGCCACGATGGCCAGCGCGGCGATGGCGCCTTCCTCATAAGTGCCGCGTGCGGCCTCGGCGTACAGCAGCGTCGCCAGCGTCTCGAAGTTGGCGGGCCGCAGCAGCAGCGTGGCGGGCAGCTCCTTCATCGCGTCGACGAACACCAGCAGCGCGCCCGACAGCAGCGCGGGCCGCAGCAGCGGCAGGTGAACGCGGCGCAGCGTGCCGGTGACGGTCTCGCCCAGAGCCCGCGCGCTGTGCTCCAGCGAGGGCGGGATGCGCGCCAGGCCCGCCTCGATGCCGCCCACCGGCATGGCCAGGAAGCGGATGGCGCAGGCCACCACCAGCACGATGCCGGTGCTCATCAGCGGCAGCGAGCGCAGGCCCAGCAGGTCGGCCAGCGCATGGTCGGCGGCGAGCGCGGGCGTCAGCAGGCCGATGGCCAGCACGGTGCCAGGCAGCGCATAGCCCATGGACGCCAGTCGCGCCTGCCAGTGGTCGCGGTTGGCGACGCTGCCCTGGCTGCGGCCGGCCCACGCCACCGCCAGGCCGGCTGCCAGCGTGGCGGCGGTGACGCCCAGCGCCAGCCCGAGCGTGTTGACGAGGCCGGCCACCAGGCCCTCGGAGATGCCGCTGCCCTGTAGCAGCCGCTCGGCCGTCTCCCACGCCAGGTAGGCGGCGGGTGCCGCGAAGCCCAGCAGCACCGGCAAGCTCATGGCGACGGTCGCGCCCCAGGCGCGCGCGCCCTGCAGCCGGCGCGGCTGGATGCCGGCCATGCGGCGCGTGGAGCCGAAGCGCTGGTGGCGCCGGCCCTGGCGCTCCAGCCAGATCAGCGCGAACACGGCCACCAGGGACGCGCAGGCCAGCTGTGCGGCGCCGGCCAGGTCGGAGCGCGTGATCCAGGTGCTGTAGATCGCCACCGTCAGCGTCTGCACGCCGAGAAACTCGGACGCGCCAATGTCGTTCAGCGTCTCCAGCAGCGCCAGGCTGACGCCCACCGCCAGCGCCGGCCGCGTCAGCGGCAGCGCCACTCGGCGGAACGCGCCCCAGCGCGTCTCGCCCAGCGACTGTGCGGCTTCCAGCAGGTGCGCCGGCAGCGTGGCAAACAGCGCGCGGGCGGTCAGGTAGACGTAGGGGTACAGCACCAGCCCCAGCAGCGCGATGGCGCCGGGCAGGGAGCGCAGGTCGGGCAGCCGGAGCTGGCGCGGGCTGTCGAAGCCCAGCACCCAGCGGATGGCACCCTGCACCGGGCCGATGGGATGCAGCAGGTCCAAGTAGGCGAACGCGACGATGTAGGTCGGCATGGCCAGCGGCAGCAGCAGCGCCCAGTGCAGCACGCCGCGGCCGGGAAAGTCATAGGCCGTGACGACCCAGGCGCAGGCGGTGCCGATCAGCAGCACCAGGGTGCCGACGCCGGCCATCAGCAGGGCGGTGTTCCAGGCCGCGTCGGGCAGCACGTGGGCGGCCAGATGCAGCCAGTGCTGGAACTCGCCGCCCAGCGCCAGCCATGCCAGGTTCAGCGCCGGTGCGGCGACGCCCAGCGCGATGGCGATGGACGCCGCCCGCCACAGCGGCCCGACGGACCGCAGGTGTTTCACGTGCGGCTCAGCGGTCGAAGCCGACCTTGTCGATCAGCGCGCTGGCCTGCTTGCGGTACTTCGCGATCTCGGCGACGGACAGCGTGTCGGGCTTGACCTCGCCGATGGTGGCGGCGATGACCGGGTCCAGCGCCACGCCAGCGCGCACTGGGTACTCGTAGTTGGCCTGGGCGTACATGGCCTGGGCCGGCTCGGAGGTCAGGAACTCCAGCAGCTTCACGGCGTTGGCGCGCTGCGGGGCGTGTTTGGCCAGGGACGCCCCGGTGATGTTGACGTGCGTGCCGCCGCTCTTGGCGAACGTGGGCTTGATGACCTTGATGGCATCGCCCCACTTGCGCGCGTCGCTGCCTTCCTTGGAGGTCTTCATCTGGCCCACGTAATAGGAGTTGGCGATGCCGATGTCGCAGATGCCGCCCAGGATGTCGCGCGCCACGTCGCGGTCGCCGCCGGCGGCCTTGCGAGCCAGGTTGGCCTTCAGGCCCTGCAGCCACTTCTCGGTGGCGGCCTCGCCGCTGTGCGCCAGCATGGCGGCGACCAGCGCGGTGTTGTACGGGTGCTGGCCGGCGCGGGTGCAGACCTTGCCCTTCCACTTCGGCGCGGCCAAGTCCTCGTAGCGCAACGCGGTCAGCTGCAGGTTCTTGTCGGCATACAGCACGCGGGCGCGCATGGACAGCGAGAACCACTGCCCGTCGGCACCGCGTAGCTGCGACGGTATGGCCGCTTCCAGCGCTGCGGACTTGACGGGCTGCGTGACGCCGCCCTCCACCAGGTCCAGCAGGTTGCCCACGTCCACGGTCATCAGCACGTCGGCCGGCGAGCGCGTGCCCTCGGCCTTCACGCGCTCCAGCAGGCCGTCCTTCACGAACACGGTGTTCACCTCCACGCCGGTGCGCGCGGTGAAGGCGGCCAGCAGCGGCTTGACGAGGCCGGGCTCGCGGGTGGTGTACAGCGTCACTTCCTCGGCGGCTTGGGCGGGCAGGGCGGCGGCCAGGCACAGCGCGGCCGCGGCGAACACGGTGCGGCGGGCAGGGGCGCGGAGGAAAGCGGGCATTCGATGACTCCAGGAGGGGTGGCGGTAGTTGAGAATGATTGTCACCTGAGTGGAGGAAGGCCTTGCGTGCTGCGGGGCCTCGGATCGAAATGATGAAGATGACGTTGACATTCCTGACGGCGGCGCTGCTGGCCGGATGCGCGGGTGCGCCGCCCGCAGCGGTGGAGCCTGGGGTGACGGTGGTGGACGTGACCGACGGCTGGGCGCGCAACTCCGTCAACGCGGTGGTGTTCCGCAAGAACTCGCTCGTCACGCACGGCGACCAGCAGTACGTGGCCTTCTACGACGCCGACGCCCGCCTCGTGCTGGGCCGGCGCCAGCTCGGCAGCGACGCGTGGACGCTGAAGACCACGCCATTCACCGGCAACGCGCGCGACGCGCACAACAGCATCAGCCTCATGGTGGACGGGGCGGGCTACCTGCATGTCGCCTGGGACCACCACAACAACGCGTTGCGCTACGCGCGCAGCCTGCAGCCCGGCGGGCTGGTGCTGAGCGACAAGCTGCCCATGACCGGGCGGGACGAGCGCTCGGTGTCCTACCCCGAGTTCTACCGCCAGCCCGATGGCGGCCTGCTGTTCTTCTACCGTGACGGCGGCTCGGGCCGGGGCAACCTGGTCATCAACCGCTACGACACGGCCACGCAGGCGTGGACGCGGCTGCACGCCAACCTCATCAGCGGCGAGGGCCGGCGCAACGCCTACTGGCAGGCGCACCAGGACCACCGCGGTACGCTGCATGTGTCGTGGGTGTGGCGCGAGTCGCCCGACGTGGCCAGCAACCACGACCTGGCCTATGCCCGCTCGCGCGACGGGGGGCGAAGCTGGGAGAGGTCGGATGGCCGGCCTTATACGCTCCCCATCACCGCAGCAAGCGCCGAGGTCGCGGCACGCATCCCGCAGGGCAGCGAGCTGATCAACCAGACCTCCATGTCCGCCGACCGCGACGGCAACCCGTTCATCGCCAGCTATTGGCGGCGCGCCGGCAGCACGGTGCCGCAGTACCAGCTGGTCTACCAGCGCGGCGGCGCGTGGCGGGAGATGGAGCTGGGCTTTCGCCGCACGCCCTTCACGCTGAGCGGCGGCGGCACCAAGGCGATTCCGATCTCGCGGCCGCAGGTGATGGTGAGCCTGGAGGGCGAGCGTCCCACGGCGCTGCTGGTTTTCCGCGACGCGGAGCGCGGCAGCCGCGTGTCGGTCGCCCAGATCCACGACGTTGACACACCGCGCTGGACCGTTCGCGACCTGACCACCGAGCCGGTCGGTGCTTGGGAGCCCAGCTTCGACACCGAGCTGTGGCGCCTGCGCGGCACGCTGAACCTGTTCCTGCAGACCGTGCAGCAGGTGGACGGCGAAGGCACGGCCGACGTGCCGCCCAGCAAGGTGCGAGTGCTGCAGTGGCGGCCCTGACTTTCGTATAGCTCGCGCGGTCTTTTTCATACCTCGCGTGGCCGCACCAAAACTACGCTGCCCGACCCCGTAGATCCAAGAGACAAGGACGAAAGCGTGCGGATAAAAATTGCTGCGGTCCCGCTGGGCGTGGTGTTGCTGCTGACGGCGATCGCCGGCGCCAGTGCCCAGGCGCCGCGCGTGCACCCCGTGCAGGTGGACGCCTCGCGGCCCGACTGGGAGAACCCGGCGGTGTTCGCCCGCGGCAAGCTGCCGGCCGCGGCCACGCACTTCGCTTTCGAGAGCCGCGCCGCGGCGCTGGCGGGCGACAAGACGCGCTCGGCCCGTTACCAGACGCTGGACGGGCTGTGGGCCTTCCACTTCTCGCCGTCGGCCGATGCGGTGCCGGCGGGCTTCGAGCAGCCCGGCTATGACGTGTCCGCCTGGAAGCCCCTCAAGGTGCCGGCTATGTGGCAGGCCGAGGGCTACGACCAGCCGCGCTACAACAACATCACCTACCCGCACTCGGCCAACCGGCCGCTCATCCCGCACGGCACCAACCCGGTGGGCTCGTACCGCAAGAGCTTCGAGATCCCGGCCGGCTGGGCGGGGCAGGATGTGATCCTGCACATCGGCGCGGCCGGCTCGGCCTACCGCGTGTGGGTCAACGGTGTGGAGGCGGGCTACTCGGAAGACTCCAAGCTGCCCAGCGAGTTCGACATCACGCGGCTGCTGAAGCCGGGGCAGACCAACACGGTGGCGATGCAGATCCACCGCTGGTCCGACGGCTCGTACCTGGAGGACCAGGACTTCTGGCGCGTGTCGGGCATCGAGCGCTCGGTCTACCTGAAAGCGGTGCCGCAGGTCCGGCTGACGGACCTGTTCGTGCGCGCGGGCTTGGACCAGTCGTACCGCGACGGCGTGCTGTCGACCGACCTGGCGCTCACCGCGCGCAGCGCACCTGTCCAGCTGCGCATGACGCTGCTGGACGGCGACCGGCCGGTGCTGTCGCGGGAGGCCGCCGTGCCCGCGGGTGCGGCGACGACGCAGGTGCTGACGGCCCCGGTCCCCGGCGTGCGCCACTGGACGGCCGAGACGCCGCACCTCTACACGCTGCTGGTCGAGTTGTTCGATATGCAGGGCCGGCTGGTGCAGGCCACGCCGCAGCGCATCGGCTTCCGCATGGTGGAGATCAAGGACGGGCTGGTGGCCGTCAACGGCCGGCCCATCACCATCCGCGGCATTAACCGGCACGAGCACGACCCCGAGACCTTCCACGTCATCTCGGAAGCCTCCATGCGCCGCGACATGGAGCTGATGAAGCGCAACAACTTCAACGCGGTGCGCACCTCGCACTACCCGAACGCCGAGCTTTGGTACGCGCTGGCCGACGAGGTCGGCATGTACGTGATGGACGAGGCCAACATCGAGAGCCACGCCTACATGGACCACGGCAATCGTTTCCCCGAGCGGCGCGCGGAGCTGCAGCTGGGCTACGACCCCGCGTGGGAAGCCGCGCACGTGAGCCGCGTGCTGAACATGGTGGAGCGCGACAAGAACCACCCGTCCGTCATCTTCTGGTCGCTGGGCAACGAGGCGGGCATCGGCCCCACGTTCGAGAAGGCTGCAGCCGAAGCACGCAAGCGCGACCCGTCGCGGCTGATCTCCTACCTCGGGTGGGGCACGCTGGACTGGAGCCACGAGCCCAACGCCTATGTGGACATCTACGCGCCGATGTACGACGACATCGAGAAGATGGTGGACTGGGCGCTGGACCCGACGCGCAAGCAGCCCATGATCCAGTGCGAGTACGCCCACATGCAGGGCAACTCAGGTGGCAACTTCAAGGACTACTGGGACACCATCTACAAGTACCCGAACAAGCTGCAGGGAGGCTTCATCTGGGACTGGGTGGACCAGTCGATGTACCGGTATACGAAGGACGGCCGGCGCTACTGGGGCGACGGTGGCGAGTACGGCCCCAACCCGGGCGGCGACATCGAGTTCGGCGACGGCCTGATCCAGCCCGACCGCACGCCCAACCCGCACCTGTACGAGGTGCAAAAGGTGTTGTCGCCCATCCAATTCGAGGCCTTCGACGCGAAGGCGGGCACGGTGGTCGTGCGCAACCGGCACGACTTCATCGACCTGTCGGGCTTCACGTTCGAGTGGGTGCTGCTGGAGAACGGTGTCGGCATCGCCACCGGCACGCTGTCAGGGCTGAAGACCCCGGCACGCGCGGCACAGACGCTGCCGCTGCCAGTCCATCTGCACCAGCGCAAGCCGGGTGCCGAGTACCTCGTCACAGTGCGCGCCAAAGCACGGGCCGGCAGTGTGCCGCTGGTGCCCGAAGGCCATGTCGTCGGCTGGGAACAGTTCGCCGTTTCGCCGGTGGTCCTCACGCTGGCGAAGCCCGCGCCCGGCGCGGTGCAGCTGACCGAGAGCGCCGAGGCGACCACGCTGTCGGCCGCCGGCGTCACGCTGGCGCTGGACCGCAAGACCGGCCTGTTGACGCGTTACGGCACGGCGAACCGGCCACTGCTCAGCGGCGGCCGGCCCAACTTCTTCCGCGCCGAGACCGACAACGACACGCTGACCGGCACGGTCAGGCAGCAGGGCGCCTGGAAGCTGATGACCGAGCAGCGCCAGCTGCGTGACCTCACCGCGCGGCGCCTGCCCGGCGGCGGGGCCGAGGTCGTCGTGCATCACGCGCTGGGCGCCGGTGCGGCGCGCTTCGTCACCACGTACACCATGCACGGCGACGGTGCCGTGGACGTGCAGGGCCAGCTCACGCCGCTGAAGAGCGACCTGCCGCCGCCGGTGCGCGTGGGCCTGTGGTTCGACACGCCGCAGGCGCTCACCACCGTGGGCTGGTACGGCCGCGGCCCGCATGAAAGCTATGTGGACCGCAAGACCGGCGCTGCCATAGGCCTGTGGCGCGGTGCCATCGCCGAACAGCACCACGACTACATGCGCCCGCAGGACACCGGCAACAAGGTGGACGTGCGCTGGCTGGAGCTGTCCGGCAGTGACAGCAGCGGCGGCGGTGTGCGCGTGGAGGGCCGTCAGCTGCTGATGGTCAACGCGCTGGCGTTCCCGTACAGCGACCTGTACCGCCGCCCGCCCGGCACCTGGAAAAGCAGCGATATCCAGCCGCGCGCGCAGGGCTCGCTGTTGATCGACGGCGCGCAATGGGGTGTGGGGGGCGACAACACCTGGAGCTTTGTCGGCCAGCCCCACATGCAATACCGCACCCGGCTGGAGCCCACGACCGTGGCCTTCCGCCTGCGGCCTTTCGACGGCGCCGGCACCACGCCCGACAAGTCACAGCCCGCCCAGGCCACCACCACGCAATGACCATGAAGCTGACTTCTCTTTTCACCGGCCTCCTGCTGAGCTTGAGCCTCGGCCTGGCCGGCTGCGCCGCGCCGCCGGCCAACACGACCACCCGCGCCGATGTCGTTGCCGCCATTGACAAGGCCAACAGCTACTGGATGGCCCGCACGCCAGCCACCGAGTGGGCGTTCTGGAACGTCGCGGCGTACCACACGGGCAACCTGGAAGCCTGGCGCGTCACCGGCAACGACAGCTACCTGCGCTACACACAGGCGTGGGCAGAGCACAACCAGTGGCAGGGCGCCAAGTCCACCGACAAGGCGCGCTGGAAGTACAGCTACGGCGAGACCGACGACTACGTGTTGTTCGGCGACTGGCAGATCTGCTTCCAGGTGTATGCCGACCTCTACCTGCTGGACAAGGACCCGCGCAAGATCGCCCGTGCGCGCGAGGTGATGGAGTACCAGATGTCCACGCCTCAGAGCGATTACTGGTGGTGGGCCGATGGCCTCTACATGGTCATGCCCGTGATGACCAAGCTGCACAACATCACCGGCAACCGGCAGTACTTGGACAAGCTGCACGCGTACTACAGCCACGCCAGCAGCATCATGTACGACCCGGCGGAGAAGCTGTACTACCGCGACGCGAAGTACGTCTACCCGAAGCACAAGAGCGCCAATGGCAAGAAGGACTTCTGGGCGCGCGGCGACGGCTGGGTGTTCGCGGGCCTCGCGCGCGTGCTGGCCGAGCTGCCGGCGGACGATCCGCACCGCGCCGAGTACCAGCAGCGCTTCCGCGACATGGCGCAGGCGCTGCTGCCGCTGCAGCAGTCCGACGGCTACTGGACGCGCAGCCTGATGGACCCCGCCCATGCGCCCGGCCCCGAGACCAGCGGCACCGCCTTCTTCACCTACGGCCTGCTGTGGGGCGTCAACGCCGGCCTGTTGCCGCGCGACACCTACCTGCCGGCCGCGCAGCGCGGCTGGCGCTACCTGACGACCGTGGCGCTGCAACCGGACGGCCGGCTCGGCTATGTACAGCCCATCGGCGAGCGCGCCATACCCGGCCAGGTGGTGGACGTGAACTCGACGGCGCACTTCGGCGTCGGCGCCTTTCTGCTGGCCGGGGCAGAGATGGTCCGCCTGCTCGACAAGTAAAGGATCAGCGATGGAACGACGCCACTTCATGCGCGCTGCAGCCGCGGGCTCGGCCCTGCTGGCCGCCAGCCAGACCCCGCGCGCGGCCCCGGCCGCCGCTTCCGGCCATGACCGCGCCTACCTGCTGAAGCTGATGCAGCAGATGGCCGAGCCGGTGCTGGAGCCGATGTCCCAGGGCCAGCTGAAGCAGAAGTTCGTGCTGGAGCTGAGCCCCACCTGGGACGGCCGCGACCGCTCCGTCGCCTACCTCGAAGCCTTCGGTCGGCTGATGTCCGGCATCGCGCCCTGGCTGGCGCTGCCGGCGGACGACACCGCCGAGGGGCAGTTGCGCCGCCGCCTGCAGCAGCAGGCGCTGCAGAGCTATGCGCATTCGGTCGACCCCAAGAGCCCCGACTGCCTGACCTGGAAGGGCCAGGGCCAGGCGCTGGTGGATTCCGCCTACTTCACCAACGCGCTGATGCGCGCACCCAAGACCTTGTGGGAGCCGCTGGACGCCACCACGAAGGCGCGTATCGTCACCGAGATCAAGGGCCTGCGCGGCATCGAAGTGCCCAACATCAACTGGCTGCTGTTCGCGGCGATGAACGAGGCCTGGCTGCTGTCCATCGGCGAGGCGCACGACCCGATGCGCATGAATGCGGCCATCCGCAAGATCAACGAGTGGTACATCGGTGACGGCTGGATCAAGGACGGCGCGGACTTCCACTTCGACTACTACGGCTCCTACGTGATGCACCCCATGCTGATCGAGGTGCTGGAGGTGCTGGTGGCCCGCAAGGCGCCGTTCTGGGGGGCGAAGCCGGCCGAGTTGCTGGCGCAGGCCACCAAGCGCGCGCAGCGCTTCTGCGAGCACCTGGAGCGCTTCATTGGCCCCGAGGGCACCTACCCGCCCATCGGCCGCTCGCTGACCTACCGCACCGCCGTGTTCCAGCCGCTGGCCTTGCTGGCCTTGCGCAAGCAGCTGCCGGCCTCGCTGCCCGAGGGCCAGGTGCGCGCGGCGCTGCACGCGGCGCACGTGGCGATCTGGGACGGCCCCAGCAACTTCAACGCGGCCGGCTACCTGAACATCGGCTTCCGCGGTCCACAGCCCGAGCTGGGCGACTGGTACTCCAACAACGGCAGCATGTACATCGCCGCTGCCGGCCTGCTTGCTCTCGGCCTGCCTGCCAGCGACAGCTACTGGACCGCACCGGCCGAGGACTGGACGCAGAAGAAGGCCTTCAGCAGCGCCCGGTTTCCAAAGGACTACCCCGTCGCCTACTGAGTGGCCGTCAGAGGTCGCGGATGATCTCGGGCTCGCCGGCCAGCGCCAGGTGGCTGACCAGCGGCAGCCCCGGCCCCCAGGCGTGGACGAGCCAGCCGGCCGGCTCCAGCGCCAGCGCCAGCGGCGCGCCGGGGCGCAGGTCCAGCGCCAGCTGGTGGGCGGTGGACGGCGCGCTGACGACGCTGGCGTGCGCGATGCGGCCCAGCGTCAGGCGGTGCAGGTGGCCGCAGACGACCCGCTGCACCTGCGGGTGGGCGGCAATCAGCGCCTCGAAGCCCGCCAGGCCCTGATGAAGACTCATCCCGTCCATGACCTCCAGCCCGGTCGCATGCGGCGGGTGGTGCAGCGCCACCAGCGTGGGCACGTCCGGCCGCGCGGCCAGCAGCGCCTGTGCATGTGCCAACTTGGATTCATCCAGGCCGCCCTCGGGGTGGCCGCAGACGAGGCTGTCCAGCACCACCAGCCGCAGCGGGCCGGGCAGGTCCAGCGCGTACTGGATGGCGGTTGCGCCGGGTTCACCGCACAGCACGCCGGAGAGGCCGCAGAACATGTCCTGCAGCGGCTCGCGGGCGTCGTGATTGCCGGGCAGCAGCGCCAGCGGCAGGCCCGCGTCCAGCAGCGGCGCCAGCAGCGCGCGGAGGTTGGCGTACTCGGCCGGGTGGCCGGCGTCCACCAGGTCGCCGCTGATGAGCACCGCGACCGGACGCGGCTGCAGTCGCAGCAGGCGGTCCACCGCATGGCGCAGCGCGGCGGCGGTGTCGATGCGGCCGGAGATGAGCCGGCCCGGGTGGGTGATGTGGGGGTCGCTGAGCTGGACCAGCAGGTAGGGCGTGACGTCCATGCCCGCCACTCTACCGGTGCAAGTGAGCGGCGCGGGCCGCTGCTCCGAGGGGAAAACTCACTTCCGCATCTGGTCGCGTTTGCCATCTGCGCAGCAGGGCGCCGGTTTCAGGCACTGCAGAGCGCCTGGTCCGGTGTGACTGGGTCAGCCGTTTCGGCAACTTGGGCAGCACATCGCCGGTGTGGCATGCAACGACGGCTCAAGGCTGCATGGCGACCGTTGCCAGCGTGAGGGAACGGATGCGGCCGTCCACGGTGTGAGGATCGACCTTGCCGTCCGGCCGTAGCCGGATGGCTTCGAAGCTACGGAAAAAATCTTCAGCAAGCTGCGCGGCGAAGTGCACTTCCCCTGCCTGAAGCAGCTCCCTGGCCAGGAACACCCGATCCGTGAGATCTTGGATCTCTTCCTCGGACTACTCCCTCATCGACATCCCCTCTGGGTTCGTACATGCCGGCGAAGCTTCCGATCCACGGGCCAATGATTGTCGTAGTCATCCGCGCCACGAGTTCCTCAGCGCTCATGCGCTGAGGAACTCGTCGGCACTACCCCTGGGATCTTCCTGCGGCGAGTTGAGCTTGGTCCTACCAGCCCCATCGGATCAACCGCCCAGCGCACCGGCGGCCTCGCACATCGGCTCACTGGCCCTTGGGCACCCAGACACCGATGCCGAGCGACCGCAATACGGCCGAAACCGTGAACTCATCACTTTGCTGCGACCGTCCGGACCCGCTGCACAGCCGCCCACCGGTAGGCGACTGCTCAGCTTGCCGAACTGTGAGGCAAGCATCGCCGGGCTGCGCAGCAGGGCAAGTTCACTTCCGCATCAGCGTGCTTTTGCCGAACAGAGACTCGATCAGGTCTACCGCCACCAGCGCCGTCTGGTTGCGCACGTCCAACGCCGGGTTCAGCTCCATGATGTCCAGCGAGGCCATGCGGCCCGTGTCGTGGATCATCTCCATGCACAGGTGCGCCTCGCGGTAGGTGGGGCCGCCGCCGACTGTGGTGCCGACGCCGGGCGCCATCACCGGGTCCAGGAAGTCGACGTCGAAGCTGACGTGCAGGTGGGTGTTGTCGTCCAGCGTGGCCAGCGCCAGCTCCATGGTGTGGCGCATGCCCATCTCGTCGATGAAGCGCATGTCGAACACTTCGAGGTCGTGCTCGTGCACGAAGGCGCGCTCGCCCTCGTCGACGCTGCGGATGCCGATCTGGCGCACCCACTTGGGCGAAATGGCCGGCACGTGCCCACCGATTTCCGTCAGCTCCTGCGGGCCGAAGCCACACAGGCACGCCACCGGCATGCCGTGGATGTTGCCGCTGGGGGTCAGCGCGCTGGTGTTGAAGTCGGTGTGCGCGTCCAGCCACAGCACGCGCAGCTTCTTTCCGACGTCGCGGCAGTGGTGGGCCACAGCGGCGATGGAGCCCAGCCCCAGGCAGTGGTCGCCGCCCAGCAGGATGGGCATGCGGCCGGTCTTCAGCTCGGCGTAGACGGCGTCGTGCACACTGGTGTTCCAGGCCACCACCTCGTCCAGGTGGCGGTACCCGCCGGTGGGCGGCTGCCAGGGGTTGGACGGGCCCAGCAGGTTGCCGCGGTCCAGCACGTCCACGCCACGCGCGCGCAGAGCCTCGGCCAGCCCGGCCACGCGGATGGCCTCGGGGCCCATGCTGGCGCCGCGCGCGCCAGCGCCGATGTCGGTGGGGGCGCCGATGAGGGAGACGTTTCGAAGCTTGGTCATGGCTTGGCGAGTTCAGGTTGAGCCTGCAGCACTTCCCAGGCCTCCTCGGCCGTCTCCACGTAGTGGAAGAGTTTCTCGTCGCCCGGACTGATCATGCCGGTCTCGAGGAGCAGGTCGATGTTGAGCAGCCGGGTCCAGAACTCGCGCCCGAACAGCAGGATGGGGCGCGGCCGGCTCTTCTTGGTCTGGATCAGCGTCAGCGTCTCGAACAGTTCGTCCAGCGTGCCGAAGCCGCCGGGGAAGCACACCAGTGCGATGGCGCGCATCAGGAAGTGCATCTTGCGCAGGCCGAAGTAGTGGAAGCGAAAGCACAGTTCCGGCGTGATGTAGGGGTTGGGGTACTGCTCATGCGGCAACACGATGTTCAGCCCGACGCTTTTGCCGCCCACCTCGTAGGCGCCGCGGTTGCCAGCCTCCATGATGCCGGGGCCGCCGCCCGTGGCGATGACCACCGGCCGCTCGTGACTGGCGCAGGTGCTCGTCGCGATCTGCGCGAAGCGGCGGGCCTCTTCGTAGTAGCGGCTCATCGCCAGCTTGCTGCGTGCCTGGCGCAGGGCGGCCTCGTCGCCGCTCTGCTCGGCGGCGGCCAGCAACGCGCGCGCGGACTCCTCAGGCAGGATGCGCGCACTGCCGAAGATGACGATAGTGGACTTGACGCCCTGTTCGTTCAGCAGCAGCTCGGGCTTCATCAGCTCCAGCTGCATGCGCACATGGCGCATGTCCTGGCGCAGCAGGAATTGTTCGTCGCTGAACGCCAGCTGGTAGGCGCTGCCCGGGCCGTCGTACTCGGGGTGGGGCTGCAGCGCGCGGGCCTCTTCCTTGGCTGTGGGGAAGTTGCGCGTCGGGGCTTCGGTGGACTTCATGAACGGGAATGATTGTGGGCAGGGCGGGGCAGGATTTTCTGCCCCAATGAGGGGTGTCGGCCGGATTTCATCCGGCACTGCAGACGCTGCAGGCGGGGTCGCGCTGCATGGCGATCTCGCTCCACTGCATACGCCGGCCGTCCAGCATCAGCAGCCGGCCGGTCAGCGGCTCACCGATGTGGGCCAGCAGCTTCAGCGCCTCGGCTGCCTGCAGGCTGCCGATGATCCCGACGAGGGGCGCGAACACGCCCATCGTCGAGCAGGCCGCGTCCTCGAAGCCAGACTCCGGCGGGAACACACACGCGTAGCAGGGCTGCGTGCCGCTGCGGCTGTCATAGACGCTGATCTGGCCGTCGAACCCGATGGCGGCGCCCGAAACCAAGGGCTTGCCATGGCGCACGCAGTCGGCGTTGACGAGGTGGCGGGTGGCGAAGTTGTCGCTGCAGTCGATGACCACATCGGCCCGCGGCACTTCCTCGTCCAGCAGAGCGGCATCGGCCTTGACGGCCAGCGCGTGCACCTGCACGCCGGGGTTCAGCGCGGCCATGCGGGCGGCGGCGGACTCGACCTTGGGCTGGTCCAGGCTGGCCATGTCGTGCGCTATCTGGCGCTGCAGGTTGGTCAGCGACACGGTGTCGTGGTCCATCAGTGTGATGCGGCCCACGCCGGCCGATGCCAGGTACAGCGCCACCGGCGAGCCGAGGCCACCGGCGCCAATGACCAGTGCGCTGGCGTCCCGCAGCCGCTGCTGGCCTTCGATGCCGATCTCGTCCAGCAGCAGGTGGCGCGAGTAGCGCAGCAGGTCGTCGTCGGTCATGGCGGCAGCATATCGGGCCAGAGTGGCTCGCTCATGCTGCGCCGCATGGCCTCGATGAAGTAGCGCAGCCGGGCGGTGGGTGCCGGCGGGTTGGGGTAGAGCAGCTGCACCGGCAGCGCCGGCCCGCGCCAGTCGGGCAGCAGGCGCACCAGCCGGCCCGTCTCGATGTCCTGCCGCACCGACCAACCCGACAACAGCGCCGCGCCCAGACCCAGCCGGGCGGCCTCGCGTGCGGCGTACAGGCTGTCGGTGGCCAGCGCGGGGCGGATGCCCAGGCGCTCGCGCACGCCGTCGTCGCGCACCAGCTGCAGCTCCTGGCGATAGAAGGTGGAGAGCGCAATCCAGTTCAGCGCGGCCAGGTCTTCGGGCGTTTCGATGCAGCGCCCGGCCACGAGTGACGGCGCGGCCACCAGCACCCGCGGCACCTGCGCCAGCGGGATGGCCACGACCGCGCCCTCCGCACGCCCGCCCACGCGGATGGCGCAGTCCAGCCCCTTCTCGATGAAGTTGGGCGTGGCGTCGTCCAGCAGCCATTCCACGCGCAGTCCGGGCGCGTCCTTCAACGCCTGCACCAGCGGCGCCACGAGGTGCTCCTGCCCGAAGGCATGCGGCACCTGCACCCGCAGCAGGCCCTCGGGCCGGGCGGGCTCGGCACGCAGCGACTGCTCGAAGTCCTCCCAGTCCGCCGCCAGCGCCTTGGCGCGGGCCAGCGCCCGTTCGCCGGTCTGGGTCAGCCTCAGCGCGTGGGTGGAGCGCTGCAGCAGCGGCTGGCCGAACTGCTGCTCCAGCGCCTGCAAGCGCCGGCTGACCGTGGGCTGCGTGGTTCCGAGCTGGCGCGCCGCGGCCGACAGGCTGCCTGCCTCGACGATGCGGATGAAGGTCTGCATCAACAGCAGCCGGTCTGACGATGAACTCATGCGCCAAGCGTATGGCAGTCAGTCGTGTTCTGCACCTACCCGGGGTCGGGCATGGACGACACACTGCCGTCCCATGACATCGACATCCCCGCCACCCCCGCTCGGCACCGCGCTGACCCTGCTGCTCGCCACGGCCACCGGCCTGGCGGTGGCATCCCTCTATTACGTGCAGCCCCTGCTGGGCCTGCTTTCCACGCAGTTCGGCGTGGGCAGCGCCGCCATCGGCCTGCTGCCCACGCTGACGCAACTGGGATACGGCGTGGCCATCCTGCTGCTGTCGCCGCTGGGTGACCGCTACGACCGCCGCCGCATCATCGTCATCAAGGCCGCAGCGCTGGTGGCGGCACTGGCGTTCACCGCCGCGGCGCCCAGCTTCGCGGTGCTGTGCCTGGCCAGCATCGCCATCGGCCTGGCGGCGACGCTGGCGCAAGACCTGGTGCCGGCCGCCGCCACACTGGCGCCCGAAGCCCAGCGCGGCCAGCGCGTGGGCCAGGTCATGACCGGGCTGCTGCTGGGTATCCTGCTGTCGCGCGTGGCGGCCGGCGCGGTGGCGGCGGTGGCGGGCTGGCGGGCCGTGTACGCCGGAGCGGCGCTGGCTGTCGCGCTGCTGATCCCGCTGCTGTGGCGCGGCCTGCCGCGCTTCCAGCCGGCCACGCAGGCGGGTTATGGCGAGCTGCTGCTGTCAATGGCCCGGCTGTGGACGACGCATGCGCCGCTGCGCCGCGCGGCGCTGGCGCAGGGGCTGCTGAGCGTGGCCTTCAGCGCGTTCTGGTCGACGCTGGCGCTGGTGCTGGCGGGGTCCGAGTTCGGCCAGGGCAGCGCCGTGGCGGGCGCCTTCGGGCTGGCAGGCGCGGCCGGCGCGCTGGTGGCGCCACTGGCTGGCGGGCTGGCCGACCGGCGCGGCCCGCAGGCCGTCATCCGCGCGGGCGCGCTGCTGGTGTTCGTCGCGTTTGCCGCGCAGGCGCTGGCACCGGCCTCGCTATGGCTGCTGGTGGTCGTGGCCGTCGTGTTCGACCTGGGCGTGCAGGCGGCGCTTGTGTCGCACCAGAGCGTGGTCTACAGCCTGGACCCGGCCTCCCGCAGCCGGCTGAATGCGGTGCTGGTCAGCGTGATGTTCGCCGGCATGGCAGCAGGTGCGGCGCTGGGCTCGGCGTTGCTGGCCAGCTTCGGCTGGCGGGCGGTGCCAGCACTGGGTGCGGCGGCGGCGCTGGGCGCGCTGGCGATCACCCGCCGGCGCTGACCTATCGCCAGCACCAAGGACGCAAAAAAAAGGGCCTCTTGCGAGGCCCTGGCGTGCTTGAAAAAAGTCAGTCGTTGTCGTTATGGGGTCGTGGTCGACGGGGCTTCGGCCTTGCGTTCGACGGCGGTCTTCGAGGCGATGACCGGCTGGCCCTTCAGTTGGTTCAGCGCCTGCACCAGCGGGAAGTCTTCGGCCGAGCCGAATTCCGGCAGCGGCTTCGGCGGCTCGGCGCGCTTGGCGTACTCGGCCTCCAGCTTGGCACGGGCTTCCTCGCGTGCCTTCTGGCGAGCTTCGTTGTCCTCGGGGCCGTTGTTCAGGTGCTTTTCAAGGTCGGCCTCGCGCATGCGCAGCGCGGCGAAGACATTGCCTTCGGCGGTCTCGTCCAGCAGCACGTCGGGCACGATTCCCTTGGCCTGGATGGCGCGACCGTTGGGCGTGTAGTAGCGCGCGGTGGTGATCTTCAGCGCGGTCTCCGGGCCGAGCTGGCGCACGGTCTGCACCGAGCCCTTGCCGAAGGTCTGAGCGCCCATGATGGTGGCGCGCTTGTGGTCTTGCAGCGCGCCGGCGACGATCTCGCTGGCGCTGGCCGAACCCTCGTTGACCAGCACCACCAGCGGCACGTTCTTCAACGCGGCGGGCAGGCGCTTGAGCGGGTCGTCGCTGGCGCGACGGCGGTAGTCCTCCGGCGTAGCCTTGTAGCTGGCCTTGGACTCGGCGATCTGGCCGTTGGTGGAAACCACCTCGACGTTGCGCGGCAGGAAGGCCGCCGACACGGCGATGGCGCCGTCCAGCAGGCCGCCCGGGTCGTTGCGCAGGTCCAGCACCAGACCCTTCAGGTTAGGTTCCTGCTTGTAGATCTCTTCGAGCTTCTTGGCGAAGTCGTCGACCGTGCGGTCCTGGAACTGGCTGATGCGCAGCCAAGCGTAGCCGGGCTCGATGACCTTGGAGCGCACGCTCTGGACCTTGATCTCCTCGCGCATGATAGTCACGGGGAAGGTGCGGTTCTCGGCCTTGCGGTAGATGGTGAGGCTGACCTTGGTGGCCGGGTCGCCGCGCATCTTCTTGACGGCCTGGTCGATGGACAGACCGCGCACGGCGGTGTCGTCGATGCGGCTGATCAGGTCGCCGCTCTTCAGGCCGGCGCGGAAGGCGGGCGAGCCCTCGATGGGGGAGACGATCTTGACCAGGCCGTCTTCCATGCCGATCTCGATGCCCACGCCGACGAACTTGCCGGACGTACCCTCGCGGAATTCCTTGAAGGTCTTCTTGTCGAAGAACTGGGAGTGCGGGTCCAGGCCGGACACCATGCCGCCGATCGCGTCGTTGATCAGCTTCTTCTCGTCGACGGCCTCGACGTACTCCGCCTTGACCAGGCCGAACACCGCGGCCAGCTGTTGCATCTCTTCGAGGGGGAGGGGGGAAAGGCTGCTGCGCGCGTTCGCCTGCAGTTGCATCGTGGTGAGTGCACCTGCGACGGCCCCGAGGGCAACCCAACCAGCGACTTTCAATCTGGAGCTCATGAGGCGAGTCCTGTCATCAACAAAGCCCTGTCGAAACCGCTTGACAGGTGTAGGCCGAGTGTACCCGGGGGTGCATTTGCGGCACGTCGATTTACCCGACAGAAACCCTTCAATCCCAGTCTGCAGTGATGAAATGCGCGGGTGTTACCCCCGCACGCAAACCACGACAAATATGAGACTTCTGCGCCGCTTTCTGCCCCTTGTCTTTGCGCTCGCCAGCCCCACATTCGCGGCCCAGATCGGCGTCATCCCGCCGGCCGAACCGCTGACGGCGCAGCGCGTCGCGGCGCTGCCGGTCGCGCTGCGTAGCGCCTGGCAGGACTACCTGGCGCGCTCCGACGCCCAACGCAAGCTCGACCAGGCCGCGCTCGCCGCCGAGCGCCGCGGGCTGACGCAGCTACCGGCCTCGCCGCGCAGCGGCAATGGCCCGGCGTCGATGCCGCTGGACCAGTCGGCCGGCTGGTACGCAGGCGATGCCGCCGTGGCGGTGGCCCGCAACATCCTGAGCTACCAGACGCCGGCCGGCGGCTGGGGCAAGAACCAGCCGCGCGACGGCGAGCCGCGCCAGCCGGGCCAGACCTGGGTGGCCGACGGCAACCCCAAGGCGCCCGCGCCGGGCGACTTCGACAAGCCCGGCAGCTGGAGCTATGTCGGCACCATCGACAACGACGCGACGACCTGGGAGATCCGCTTTCTGGCGCGCGTGGCGGCGGCCCACCCGGGCGAGGCCGGCGCGGTGTACCGCGCAGCAGCAGAGCGCGGCCTGCGCTACCTGCTGGCCGCGCAGTTCCCCAACGGTGGCTGGCCGCAGGTGTGGCCGCTGCAGGGCGGCTATCACGACGCCATCACGCTGAACGACAACGCGATGATCGACGTCATGGAGCTTTTGGGCACTGCGTCGCGCGGCGATGCCGGCTTCGACTTCCTGAGCGCGGCGCAACGCGGCGAGCTCGCCGCCGCCGAGGCGCGTGCGGTGGAGTTGCTGCTGGCCATGCAGATCCGCATCGACGGCAAGCCCACGCTGTGGGCCCAGCAGCACGACGTGCTGACGCTGGCCCCCACGTCGGCGCGCAACTACGAGCCGCCCGCGCTGAGCAGCGGCGAGAGCGGCCGCGTGCTGGCCTACCTGATGAGCATAACCAAGCCGACGCCGGCCGTCGTTGAGGCGGTGAAGGGTGGCGTCGCGATGCTGAAGCAGCTCGCCGTGAAGGACCGTGCCTGGGTCATGGTGGATGCGGTGCAGGGCAAGCGGCTGATCGAGCAGCCCGGCGCCGGCCCGCTGTGGGCGCGCTACTACGACGCGACGACGCTGAAGCCGGTGTTCGGCGACCGCGACAAGAGCCTGCACGACGACGTGCACGACATCAGCGCCGAGCGCCGCCGCGGCTACGCCTGGTGGGGCAACTGGCCGCAGAAGACCGTCGACGCCTACGAGGCGTGGCTGGCTAAACCCGCCTCCTGAGTTCGAACCGCGCGATGTTGCCCACGACGAACAGGTAGCGGCTCAAAGCCGCGAGCGCGCCTTGCTCGCGGCGCCGGGATGGGCCTGCGAGGCGGTGGTGGTGTTCATGGAGGTCTTCGGGCCATGCAGCGGCTGCGCCTCTTGCTGGGCGTTCGCGCCAACAAAGGGAAGGGGCCCGACACGGCGGGCCCCGAGGGATCAGGCCTGCGTGTAGGCCGTCTTCACGGTCGTGTAGAACTCGGCGGCATGGCGGCCCTGCTCGCGTGGCCCGTAGCTGGAGCCCTTGCGGCCGCCGAAGGGCACGTGATAGTCCACGCCCGCTGTCGGCAGGTTGACCATCACCATGCCGGCTTGCGCGTGGCGCTTGAAGTGCGTGGCGTGCTTCAGTGACGTGGTGGCAATGCCGGACGCCAGACCGAACGGCGAGTCGTTGGCCAGGGCCAGCGCTTCGTCGTAGTTCTTCGCCCGCATCACGCTGACGACGGGGCCGAAGACCTCTTCCTTGTTGATCCGCATCGCGGCCGTCGTGTTGGTGATCAGCGCTGGCGTCAGGTAGAAGCCCGGCGCGCCGTCGGCGTTGGTCTCGACGCGCTGGCCGCCGTGCGCCAGCGTGCCCCCTTCATCCTGGGCAATGCCGAGGTAGTCGGTGTCCTGGCGCAGCTGGCTGGCGTCGACGACGGGGCCGATGTCGGTGCCGGCCTTGCGCGCGTCGTCCACTTTCAGTGACTTCATCTTCTCGACCATGGCTGCGACGAAGCGGTCGTGGATGCCTTCGGTGACGATGAGGCGGGACGACGCCGTGCAGCGCTGGCCGGTGGAGAAGAAGCCGCTGTTGACAGCGGCATTCACGGCCACGCCCAGGTCGGCGTCGTCCAGCACGACCATGGGGTTCTTGCCGCCCATCTCCAGCTGGAACTTCGCCATGCGGGCGACCGCAGCTGTTGCGACCTTTTGGCCGGTGGCGACCGAGCCGGTGAAGCTGATGGCCGCCACGCGCGGGTCGTGCAGCAGCTTCTCGCCAACCACCGAGCCGCGGCCCATGACGAGGTTGAACACGCCGGCCGGCAGGCCCGAGCGCGACAGAATCTCCGCCAGTGCCCAGGCCGAGCCGGGCACTAGGTCGGCCGGCTTGAAGACGACGCAGTTGCCGTATGCCAGCGCCGGCGCGATCTTCCAGGCCGGGATGGCGATGGGGAAGTTCCACGGTGTGATGAGGCCCACGACGCCGATGGCCTCACGCGTGACCTCGACGCCCACGCCGGGGCGCACCGATGGCATGGTCTCGCCGCCCGGGCGCAGCGCCTCGCCGGCGAAGAACTTGAAGATGTAGCCGGCGCGGCCGGCTTCGCCGATGGCCTCGGGCAGCGTCTTGCCTTCCTCCCGGGCCAGCAGGTCGCCCAGTTCGGCGCGGCGCGCCAGGATCTCGGTACCTACGGCGTCGAGGATGTCGAAGCGCTGCTGCGGCGTGGACAGGCTCCAGGCCGGGAAGGCAGCGGTGGCGGCCGTGATGGCCAGCTCGGCCTGGGCCGCGTCGGCCTGAGCGTATTCGCCGACGAGGTCGCGCGTGTCGGACGGGTTGATGTTGCGGGAGACGGCGGCGCCGTCCAGCCATTCGCCGTTGATGAGGTTCTTGAACATGGGTACTGCTTTCAGTTCAACGGTCCAGTGCGGGCCGCTTGGGGTTGAAGGTCCAGCCGGGGATCAGGTACTGCATCGCGATCGCGTCGTCGCGGGCGCCCAGGCCGTGTTGCTTGTACAACGCGTGGGCCTTCTCGACCTCGGCCATGTCCAGCTCCACGCCCAGACCCGGCTTCTTTGGCACCTGCACATGGCCGCCCACGATCTGCAGCGGCTCTTTCGTCAGCCGCTGGCCGTCCTGCCAGATCCAGTGCGTGTCGATGGCCGTGACCTTGCCGGGCGCCGCAGCGCCGACGTGCGTGAACATCGCCAGCGAGATGTCGAAGTGGTTGTTGGAATGCGAGCCCCAGGTCAGGCCCCAGTCGCGGCACGTCTGCGCCACGCGCACCGAGCCGGCCATGGTCCAGAAATGCGGGTCGGCCAGCGGGATGTCCACGCTCTGCAGCGACAGCGCGTGCGTGAGCTGGCGCCAGTCGGTGGCGACCATGTTGGTGGCAGTCAGCAGGCCGGTGGCGCGGCGGAACTCGGCCATCACCTCGCGGCCCGAGAAGCCGTCCTCGGCGCCGCAGGGGTCTTCCGCATAGGCCAGCACGCCCTTCATGTCGCGCATCAGCCGGATCGCGTCCTTCAGCCGCCAGCCGCCGTTCGGGTCCAGCGTCACGCGGGCGTCCGGGAAGCGCTCGTGCAGCGCGCGGATGGCGAGGACTTCCTCATCGCCGCGAAGCACGCCGCCCTTGAGCTTGAAATCGTTGAAGCCGTAGCGCGCGCGTGCGGCCTCGGCAAGCCGCACGATGGCCTCGGGGGTCAATGCCACTTCGTGGCGCAGGCGGGACCAGTCGTTGTCGGCTCCGGGCTCCGAGTGGTAGGGCAGATCGGTCTTGGTGCGGTCGCCGACGTAGAACAGGTAGCCCAGCATCTCGACGGCGTCGCGCTGCTGGCCTTCGCCGAGCAGCGCCGCCACCGGCACTCCCAGGTGCTGGCCCAGCAAGTCCAGCATCGCCGACTCGATGGCCGTGACGGCGTGGATGGTGGTGCGCAGGTCGAAGGTCTGCAGGCCGCGGCCGCCGCTGTCGCGGTCGGCGAAAGCCTGCTGGATCTGCTGCAGCAGGCCCTGGTGGGCGCCAATGGGCTGGCCGACGACCAGCGGGCGCGCGTCCTCCAGCGTCTGGCGGATCTTCTCGCCACCGGGCACCTCGCCGACGCCGGTGTTGCCCGCGCTGTCGGTCAGGATCAGCAGGTTTCGGGTGAAGAACGGCGCATGTGCGCCGCTGAGATTGAGCAGCATGCCGTCGCGCCCGGCAACCGGGATGACGCGCAGCTCTTGGATGACGGGGGTGGAGTTCATGGGAGTCCAGGGGCGTGGTGCCTTCCCCAGCGGCACCCATGGAGCTGGCTCTGCCAGGCCATCGGGTGCGCCCCCTTTGAGGGGGCTGGCGAAGCCGGTAGGGAGTGGGCTTGTCTAGTCAGCCGTGATTTTTCGTTCGGTGATGACCTGCTTCCAGCGTGCGAACTCTGCCGCCTGAAACGCAGTGAACTGTGCGGGCGTGTTGCCGACGATCTCGAAGCCCTGTTCCAGCAGTTTGGGTTTCACGTCGGGCGCATTGAGTGCCTTCACGATGCCGGCGTGCAGCTTCTGCTTGACGTCGGCCGGCAGGCCCTTGGGGGCAGCCACGCCCTGCCAGGAGTACACCTGCACGCCCTTGATGCCCAGCTCGTCCATCGTGGGCACGTCGGGCTGCACCGGCGAGCGCTGGGCGCTGGTGATGGCCAGCGCGCGCAGCTTGCCTGCCTTGATCTGCGGCAGCGCGGTGTTGATGTTCATAAAGCTCGAATCCACCTGGTTGCCCAGCAGGTCCGTCATGACTGGGCCGCCGCCCTTGTACGGGATGTGCAGGCCGGACGTGCCGGTCTGCTGCCAGAACAGCTCGGCGGTGATGTGGTCGCTGGAGCCGTTGCCGCTGGACGCGAAGCTCATCTTGCCGGGGTTGGCCTTCTGGTAGGCCAGCACGTCGGCGATGCTCTTGTGCGGCGACGCGGCCGGCACCACCAGCACGTTGGGCGCCTGCACGGCGACGCTGATGTAGTCGAGGTCCCTGGTGGCGTCGTAGGCGACGTTCTTCATCAGGTGTGGGCCGATGACCAGCGGCCCCAAAGAGGTGACGAGCACGGTGTAGCCGTCCGGCGCGGCGCGCTTGACCGCGGCCGTGCCGATGGTGCCGCCCGCACCGCCGCGGTTGTCGACGACGAAGCTGCTGCCGGCAAAGCCCTCTTGCAGCTTGGCGCTCAGCACGCGGGCGATGGCGTCGGTGGAGCCGCCGGGCGGGAAGGGCACCAGCAGCGTGACGGGCTTGGCGGGCCAGGCCTGCGCCAGCGCCGACGTGGCAGCCGCGGTGCCCAGCAGCAGGGCAGTCAGCAGTTTCTTCATCGCTTGTCTCCGGTTGTCGTTGTCGATGGAACGGTGAGAACTTATTGCGGGCCGAGCTTGGCCATCAGCGCGCGGAGCTGTTCGACCTCGGCGGGCAGCAGGTCGCTCAGCGGGGGGCGCACCGGGCCGGCGCTGTGGCCGATCAGCGTGGCGCCGGCCTTCACGATGGACACGGCATAGCCCTCTCCCTTGTTGCGAATGGCCAGGTAGGGGATGAAGAAGTCGCGGATCAGGCGGTCGCAGGTGGCCGTGTCGCCGGACGCGTGCGCGTTGTAGAACTCCATCGCCGTCTTGGGGATGAAGTTGAAGACGGCGGACGAGTAGACCGGGCAGCCCATCGCCTTGTAGGCACCAGCGAAGACTTCAGCCGTGGGCAGGCCGCCCAGGTAGGCGAAGCGGTTGCCCAGCGTCTGGCGGATGGAAACGAACTTCTCGATGTCGCCCAGGCCGTCCTTGAAGCCGATCAGGTTGGGGCAGCGGTCGGCCAGGATCTGCAGCGATTGCGGCGTCAGCTTGCAGGCGCCGCGGTTGTAGACGACGACGCCGAACTGGACGCTCTTGCAGACAGCCTCGACGTGGTTGATCAGGCCTTCCTGGCTCGCTTCGGTCAGGTAGTGCGGCAGCAGCAACACGCCTTGCGCGCCCAGGCGCTCAGCCTCCTGCGCGTACTGGATGGCGACGCGCGTGCCGCCGCCGGCGCCGGCCAGGATGGGCGTGCGGCCGCGGCAGGTGTCCAGCGCGACCTGGATGATCTCGGTGTACTCGCCCGGTTCCAGCGAGAAGAACTCACCCGTGCCCCCGGCCGCGAACAGCGCCGACGCGCCATAGGGCTGCAGCCACTCCAGTCGGTCCGCGTAGGCCTTGGGCGCGAAGTTCAGCTGCGCGTCGAAGTCGGTCAGCGGGAAGGACAGCAGGCCGGCTTCGAGGACGGCTTTGAGTTCTTGGGGTGACATGGCGGGTCTCCGGTGAGGTCGGGGGAGCGTCGACAGCGCGTCGACGATGAGGTTGTAGGTCATCGTACAACTTCGGTCAAATCCGAGAGTCTCGGTGGAAACCCGTGGTCTGCCCATCTTTACGGGGCCCAGTCAGACCGCGCGGCGGCGGCGTTCGCGGCTGTTGCTGAGATGCGTGCGCATGGCGGCGCGGGCCGACTCGGCGTCCTGGCTGGCGATGGCGTCCAGGATGTTCTCGTGCTCGGTGTTCACGCGGCGCATGTACTCCAGGCGCTCGGCATTCATGTCCGCTGTGGGCTCCAGCCGGGCGCGCGGAATGATCTGGCTGCCCAGCGTGGCCATCAGGTCGATGAAGTGGCTGTTCTGCGTCGCGCGCGCCACTTCCAGGTGGAACTGGAAGTCTGCCGCTACCGAGTCCTGCCCGGCCTCGACGGCGCCGATGACCGCATCGAGCGCGCGCCGCAGGGCCACGAGGTTGGCGGCGGTGCGCCGCTGCGCTGCCAGCCCAGCGGCCTCGGTCTCCAGGCCGATGCGCAGTTCCAGCACCGCGATGACGTCCTGCAGCGTGCTGAACTGCTCCGGCGTGATCTTGAACGACGGCCCGTCGCCCGGCCTCAGCACGAAGGTGCCGATGCCGTGCCGCGTCTCCACCAGCCCGGCCGCCTGCAGCTTGGAAATGGCCTCGCGCACCACGGTGCGGCTGACATCGAACTCGCCCATGATGGCCGCCTCGGTCGGCAGCTTCGCGCCGGCCCGCAGCTGACCGGACCGGATCAGCTCGCCGAAGCGTTCGACGACTTCCAGGGCGAGCGTGCGGGGGCGGCGGCGGGGGACGAGCTGATTCAAGGGTTAACCCGTGGTTTTTTGAAGGCGTCGGCGTCTAAAGTGACATGAGTTGTATGACAACTAGACAACGTACAACGACTTGATTCACTGTAGCAACAGATTGCCGTTCCGCCATGCCTGAAGTCGCCAGTCAACGCCCGCCCCTGACCATCCGAATGCGGGTGGAGGACAACGTCGCCATCGTGGCCAACGACGGGGGGTTGCTGGCCGGCACCGTGCTGCCCGAAGGCGTGCCCGGCGCCGGGCTGGCGCTGACGGACAAGGTGCCGCAGGGACACAAGGTCGCGCTGGTGGACATTCCCGAGGGCGGCGTCGTGCTGCGCTACGCAGTGCCCATCGGCTATGCGCTGAAAGCCATCCCGGCCGGCAGTTGGGTGCACGAGCGCCTGCTGCAGATGCCTTCCGCGCGCGCGCTGGAAGGCCTGCCCATCGCCACCGTCAAACCGCCGGTGCATGAGCTGCTGACGGGCTTTACCTTCGAGGGCTACCGCAACAAGGACGGCTCGGTCGGCACGCGCAACATCCTGGCCATCACGACCACCGTGCAATGCGTGGCCGGCGTCGTCGCCCAGGCGGTGGCGCGCATCAAGGCCGAGCTGCTGCCGCTGTACCCGAACGTAGACGACGTCATCGGCCTGGAGCACAGCTATGGCTGCGGCGTGGCCATCGACGCGCCGGACGCCATCATTCCCATCCGCACGCTGAAGAACATCTCGCTGAACCCCAACTTCGGTGGCGAGGTGATGGTGGTGAGCCTGGGCTGCGAGAAGCTGCAGCCGGCGCGGCTGCTGCCGCCGGGCTCATTCACCATCGTGGACGAACGCGACCCCGCGGTCGGCCCCGAGACCATCTGCCTGCAGGACGACGCGCACGTGGGCTTCATGTCCATGCTGGACGACATCGTCAACAGCGCCAGGCCGCACCTGGCGCGCCTGAACGCCCGCAAGCGCGAGACCGTGCCGGCCAGCGAACTGGTGGTCGGCGTGCAGTGCGGCGGCAGCGACGCGTTCTCCGGCGTGACGGCCAACCCGGCCGTGGGTTTTTGCGCCGACCTGCTGGTGCGCGCCGGCGCCACCATCATGTTCAGCGAGAACACCGAGGTGCGCGACGCCGTCGAGCAGCTCACCAGCCGCGCCGCCACGCCCGAGGTCGCCGACGCCATCATTCGCGAGCTGGGGTGGTACGACCGCTACCTCGACCGCGGCCGCGCCGACCGCTCGGCCAACACAACACCCGGCAACAAGGCCGGCGGCCTGAGCAACATCGCCGAGAAGGCGATGGGCTCCATCATCAAGAGCGGCAGCTCGGCCATCTCGCATGTGCTGTCCCCGGGCGAGAAGCTGCGCCAGGACCAGCGCGGCCTCGTCTACGCCGCCACGCCGGCCAGCGACTTCATCTGCGGCACGCTGCAACTGGCAGCTGGCATGAACCTGCACATCTTCACCACCGGCCGCGGCACGCCCTATGGCCTGGCCGAATGCCCGGTCGTCAAGGTCGCCACGCGGACTGACCTGGCCCGCCGCTGGCACGACCTGATGGACATCAACGCCGGCCGCATCGCCGATGGTGAGGCCAGTATCGAGGATACCGGTTGGGAAATGTTCCGCCTGCTGCTCGACGTGGCGAGTGGCCGCAAGAAGACCTGGGCCGAGCACTGGAAGCTGCACAACGCGCTGGTGCTGTTCAACCCGGCGCCGGTGACCTGAGGCGCGCCAGCTCCGCGCGCCGCCGGCACAGCCGCTCGTAGTCGCGTTGGGAGCGCACCGCCAGCGCGACGGCCAGCACCAGCATTGCGGCAAACACCAGCGCCGCCGGCCAGGCCGCCGGCGTGCCGCTGAGCCCGCCCACCGCCAGCGCGCCGGCCAGCGCCACCGCACTGAACAGCGCCCCCATGCGCGCGGCCACCACGCGCTGCCGGCCCAGCAGCACACGTCGGGAAGTCAGCACCCAGGCGGCATAGGCCACCCAGCACAGGCCCATGCCCGTCAACACGGCGAAGGCCACCGCGGTCCGCGTGGGCAGTGCCGGCTCGGTGACCCAAAGGCTGCCCGTGATCGTCGCCATCGTGGCAGCTGCCAGCAGCAACAGCCCATGGCCCACGCGCGAGCGGGTCGACAACTGTCGGTCGAGCAGCGCGGAAACAGCGGTTGTGTCCATCATCGTTCTCCTTGAACGCCCAGTTGAAGCCTGAGCAGGCGGCGGGCGCGGTGCAGGCGCGACTTCACGGTGCCGACCGGCACGACCAGCACCTGAGACACCTCGTCCAGCGACAGCTGCTGCAGGTAGAACAGCGTCAGCACCTCGCACTCCAGCGCGGGCAGTCGGGCCAGGCCGTCGCGCAGCGCGGCGAGGTCGGTCTCCAGCTGCAGCGTGTCGTCGTCGGCAGGCAGGGCTTCCAGATCAGCGTCGCCCTCTGGCACCAGCGGCGTCCGGTACTGCTCGCGCAGACGGTTCATCAGCACGCGGTGCGCGATGCCGAACAGCCAGGGCCTGAGCTTGGCGCCCTCGCGCAGTCGGGCGATGCCGCGCAGCACGCGCAGCCAGACGTCCTGCGTCGCGTCGTCTGCGGCAGAGTCGCTGCCTGCCAGCTGTCGCGCGTAGCGCCACAGCGGCAGCTGCCAGCGCGCAACCAGTTCGTCGAAGGCCTCGCGCTCGCCCAGCTGGCAGCGCACTGCCAGCCATTCATCGGTCAGTGGATCGTGGGTGGGCGGGTCGGCGGGGCTCATGGTCGTGCCGGGGCCAGGCCCGCGAAGCGCAGTGGCGGCAGTGTGACGCGCTTGGGCAGGTCGCCGTCGCCGCGCAGGAAGCGCGCCAGCAGGCGTCGCAGCGGCGGCTGGCCGAACAGGTCGAACTGGTGGGCCGCGTTTTCCACGACCAACACCCGCGCATCCGGCAGCGCCGCCGCGATCTCGCGAGCGTTTTCCACCGGCGTGCGCGCATCCAGGTCACCCGCCAGCAGCAGCGTGGGCACGGCGACGCCGACCGGCTGGCGGAACACGTCCGGCAGCGGCCGGGCCTGCCAGGCGGCATGCAGGTGGCGGCTGGGCCAGTTCATCGTGTCGCCCAGCACGGCGCCGGGCGCCTCGCGGTCGATGCGTGCCAGGCGGTCGGCGCTGGCGTGTGAGGCGAGGTCCATCATGGCTTTCATAGCCGAACCCACGCCGGCCTGGCGGCGCAGCTGCAGCGCCAGCGGAGCAATGCGCCGGAAGTCGCCGGTGATCATTTCCCGCGCCGCCGCTGGCAGCGTGGCCAGCGCTCGCGGATCGCCGATGACCTGCGCGATCGTCCATTGCAGGTCCAGCGCGCCCAACACCAGGACCGTGCTGAGCCCGGTCGCCGGGTCCGGCACCTCCAGCCGCACCGGTGCGCGGGTGAGTCGTGCGGTGGCCTCGCGCAACTGCGCCACCATGTCGGGCGCACCGGCGCGCTCGGCGATGCGCTGCAGCACCGCGTCCGTCTGCGATGGCAGCTTCCAGGTGTGGTCCGGCCCCTCCGGGCTGACCAGCACCAGGCGCTCGATGCCGTCCGGGTGGCGGCGCGCCGTCGCCAGCGCGAGATGGCTGCCATAGCTGCGGCCCCACAACGTCCAGCGCGTCACGGCCAGCGCCTGCCGCACGGCGTCGATGTCGTCGGCGCTCTCCTCGGTGTTGTAGGCCTGCAGGTCGATGCCGCGTGCGCGCATTTCTGCGGCCACGGCACGGCTGGCCTGCTCGGCGCGACGCAGCCAACTGGGCGCCGACCCCGGCTGGTCGAGCGGGAATGCGTAGCGCACGGCCGTGCGCAGGTTGGGCAACGAGCCGCCGGTGCCGCGCTGGTCGATGCCGATCAGGTCGCCGTCGAACACCTCGGCCAGCGCGGCGCCGCCCTGCCTTGCCAGCTCCAACGCGACCCGCACGCCCGAGTCGCCCGGGCCGCCCGCCAGCAGCACTTGCGGACTGCCCGTCGGCGCGTCCCCGCGGCGGATGCGCACCACGGCCAGCTCGATCTGGCGGCCGTCTGGCAGCGCGTGTGACTCCGGCACCCGCACGCGCGCCCGAGTCAGCTGCAAGACGCTGCCGTCGCGGGCCACCAGGGGCTCCTCGCGCAGCTCGGTCAGGGGCGGCGGTGGGGCCGCTGCGGCGGCGCATGCCAGCAGCAGTCCGAGCAGGGTCGAGGCAAGTCGTGAGTGCATGATTTCTCCTGGATGCCTGCGGTAGTCGGCGAATCGGGGAAAAGGTTCATGGGCCTGTGGAGCGGGGTTTTATGCTTGCGCCCATCGCCACAGCCCGGAGTACCTGCAGTGACAGCCAGCCGATCCGTCGTCGTCTTCGAGGGCGTGACCCGCGTGGTCGCCGAGCCGCTGCGCTTCAAGGCCAAGCTGGCCATCGGGGAGAACGCCTACGCCTCGCTGCGCATGATCAACCGCACGCGCGAGATCTGGGACGTGCTGGGGGCGGCGGGCGGCGGGGCGGCGCTGGCCAAGGCCGCTGCGATGGGGCTGGGCGCAGCGGCGACGCCGGTGGGCTGGGTGGCGGTCGCGGCGCTGGCCTCGGGCGGCGCCTGCTATGGCCTGTACCGCTGGCTGGGCGACACCAAGGGCTCGCGCGTCATCGAGATCCCGAAGTTCCTGAACACACCGCTGGACACGCTGGGCCTGGCGCTGTTCGACCTCATCGCGCCGCTGGCGCTGCGGCTCGCGGCTGTGGACGGCGCGATTGAGCCCGCCGAGCGGGCGGCGCTGGTGGCCCACCTGGTGGATGAGTGGGGCCTGGACGCCGACTTTGTCGCCCGGGCCCTGGCGCAGATCGAGCCACGCGTCCGGCAGGGCGGGGTCGAGGAGATGGCGGCCGAGCTGTCGGCCTTCCTGCACGCCAACCCGGACTGCAACCATCGCGCCATCGCCGCTGACCTGGGCGAGTTCTTGCGCCGCCTGCTGGAGGCCGGTGGTCCGCTGTCCGAGGCGGAAGAGGCCGAGTTGGCCGTCAGCGTCGAGCTGCTGGAGCAGGAGCCGGAAGGGCCGCTCGCCAAGGCGTGGCTCAGTGCGAAGTCGGGCACGGGCAAGGCCGCGGAGCAGCTGAGTGCGTCGGCCAAGGAAGCGGCCGACTGGACGCGCGAGCGGCTGCCGGCGCCGGACGAGCTGGGCGCGGCGGCGGGCAAGGCCTGGCACGGCGCCAAGTCGGGAGCCGAACAATTGGGCACGACGGCGCGGCAGGCGGCCGACTGGACGCGGGAGCGCCTGCCGTCGCCCGAAGCGCTGCAGGCCGCAGCCGGCACGGCGGCCGAGCAGGTGCAGCAGTCCGTGCAGAAGGCGGCTGCATGGACGCAGGACAAGGTGCCGGTGGCGACCAGCCAGGTGCAGGATGTCGCCAGGCGCTCGGTGGACCTGGCCCGCAGCGGCATCGCCCGACTGAGAAAGCCCACGGATCGAGAGTCTTGACGCGCGTGTGATACTGCCGCGCGGCATCCACCGCTGGATGTGCCGCTCACCTCGCCGACGATGCAGAACCCTGATCTCCACGGAGACTTGAGCGCCGAGCGATACCGCCTCGCGATGCTCGCGACGAACGACGCGATCTGGGACTGGCGACTGGCCGATGGCCACGTGGTCTGGAACCAGTCTCTGCGCACCTTGTTCGGTCACGCCCTCGATCACAGCAGCGCCGCGTGGTGGCTGGATCACATCCACCCCGACGACCGGGCGCGCGTCGAGGCCGACATCCACGCCGTCATCGACGGCAACGGCACGGCATGGACGGGTGAGTACCGCTTCCGGCGCGCCGATGGCAGCTACGCCGATGTGTTCGACCGCGGCTCGGTGCTGCGCGAGGCCGACGGCCGGCCGGTGCGCATGATCGGCGCGATGCTCGACCAGTCCTCACGCAAGGCCGCCGAGGCTGCGTTGCGCGACAGCGAGCAGCAGTACCAGGCGCTGTTCGAGCGCATCGACGAGGGCTTCTGCGTCATCGAGTTCCTGGACGGTCCGCACGGCCCGATGAGCGACTACGTCCACGTGTCCGCAAACCCGGCCTACCTGGCCAATGCGGGCATCGCCAACGTGGTGGGGCAGAAGGTGCGCGAGATGGTGCCGGACGAGGCCGGCGCGTGGGTGGAGACCTACCGGGAAGTGCTGCTGACCGGTGAGCCCATCCGCTTCGAGCGGGAGCTGGTGGCGACGGGGCGCTACCTGGAGCTGGCGGCCTTCCGCATCGAGCCGGCGGAGCGCCGCCAGGTGGCCGTGCTGTTCCAGGACGTGACGGCCCGCCACCGCGCCGAGATGGCGCTGCGCGAGCTGAACGACACGCTGGAGCGGCGCGTGCAGGCCGAGGTGGCCGAGCGGCTGAAGGCCGAGGATGCGTTGCGGCAGTCGCAGAAGATGGAGGCCGTGGGCCAGCTGACCGGTGGCATCGCGCACGACTTCAACAACATGCTGGCCGTGGTCATCAGCTCGCTGGACCTGCTGGACCGCAAGTTCCTGTCCAACGACACGCGAGCCATGCGCTACGTGGACGCCGCCCGCAACGGCGCCCGGCGCGCGGCGCAGCTGACGCAGCGTCTGCTCGCGTTCTCGCGCCAGCAGCCGTTGAAGCCTGAGACGCTGGACGTGAACCGTCTGGTGGCCGGTATGTCCGACCTGCTGCGCCACTCGCTGGGTGCCGGCCTGCAGCTGGAGACCGTGCTGGCGGGCGGCCTGTGGCGGGCCCATGCCGACCCCAACCAGCTGGAAAATGCCATCCTGAACCTGGCGGTGAACGGCCGCGATGCGATGGACGAGACGGACGGCGCCGGCCGCCTGACCATCGAGACGGCCAACTGCCACCTGGACGAGCGCTATGCGGCGGACCAGGTCGGCCTGCAGCCGGGCCAGTACGTGATGATCGCCGTGACCGACACCGGCAGCGGCATGTCGCCCGAGGTCGTGGCCAAGGCCTTCGATCCCTTCTTCACGACCAAGGAAGTCGGCCGCGGAACGGGCCTGGGGTTGAGCCAGGTGTACGGCTTCGTCAAGCAGTCGGGCGGCCATGTGCGCATCTACTCCGAGCCCGGCCAGGGCACGACGGTCAAGCTCTACATGCCGCGCCGCCCGGGGGCAGCGCCCGACGAGGTCGAGGCTGAGACGGTTGCGAACGCGCTGCACGGCGACGGCCGGGAGCTGATCCTCGTTGTCGAGGATGAACAGGCGGTGCGCCTGATGTCCGTCGAGGCGCTGGAGGAACTGGGCTACCGCGTGCTGGAAACTGACGGTGCCGAGGGCGCGTTGAAGCTGATCGACGCCCACCCCGACATCGACCTGATGTTCACGGACGTCGTGATGCCTGGCATGAACGGCCGCAAGCTGGCTGACGAGGCGCGCCGCCGCCGGCCCGACCTGAAGGTGCTGTTCACGACCGGCTACACGCGCAACGCGGTCGTGCACAACGGGGTGCTGGACCACGGCGTGAACCTGATCGGCAAACCGTTCACGCTGGACGAGCTGGCGGCGCGGGTGCGCGAAGTTCTCGACGCTGCGTAGTTCGCGTCGGGCGCGTCAGCCCGCCGTGGGCTGCGTGATTCGATAACCCGCCAGTGCGGCGGCGCCCACGGCGATGGCGTCAGCGCCGAAGCGCGCCACGCGCAGCGTCGGCTCGGGCAGGCGCGCAGCCTGGGCGTACTGTTGCAGCGTCGCGCGCACCGGGGTCAGCAGCGCGTCGCCCAGTTCAACGGCCGGGCCGCCCAGCACGATGCAGGCCGGGTCGTAGGCGACGGCCAGGTTCTGCAGCAGCACGCCGAGGTACTGCCCGGCCCGGGCCAGGTCGGGCTGGGGCGACACGCTGCCGTCCTGCCGCATGAGCGCCCGGTTGCCGATCAGCGCCTCCGCGCAGCCACGGCGGCCGCAGGAGCAGCGCGGGCCGTCGATCTGTAGCACCATGTGACCCACTTCACCGGCCAGGCCGCGCGCGCCGGTCAGCAACCGGCCGCCCACGACCAGACCCGCGCCCACGCCCTCGCCGACCAGGACCAGCAGCAGCGGATCGGCGTCGGGCGAGGCGTTGAACTCGGTCTCGCCCAGCGCGGCCACGTCGGCGTCGTTCTGCATGAAGACGGGCACGCCGGCCAGCGGCGTCGCTCGCAGCGCCTCGCGCAGCAACGCGCCGAACGGCACCTGGTGCCAGTGCACGTGGGGCGCAAAGACGAGTTGGTCGCGGGCCTGGTCCACGCCACCGGGCAGGCCCACGCCGATACCGATGATCTGTTGCGCCGCATCGCGCCGCGCAGCCACCGTCAGCATCGTGCGGGTCAGCTCGCCAATGCAGGCCTCGACGTCCAGCTCGGTGTCGTAGCTGGCGCTTCGGGCCTGCAGGATCTCGCCTGTCAGCGAGGTCAGCACCACGCGCACGACACCGATGCCGACCTGTGTGCCGAGCAGCAGCAGCCGGGTCGGGTCGACGAACAGCGGTGTGGGCCGGCGGCCGAGATCCCCCGTGACGAGCACGTCGCGCTCCAGCAGCCAGCCTTCGTCGATGAGCTCGCGCACGAGGGCACTGACGGTGGACTTTGTCAGGCCGAGCGCATTCGCCAGTTCCACGCGCGACTGCCCCGGATGCACGCGCAGCTGGCGCACGATCGCCATGCGGTTGCCGCGCTTGAGCTGGGCTTGCCCGTTGTGGTTCTCGGCTTTCATCAGCATTCAGCGGCCCCGAGCTTGGCGCCAGGTGGCGAACAGGTCGGCCACATCTGAGTCGGTGGGCGGGTACAGGCCCAGCACGCTGCGCCCGGCCATCACCGTCTCCTGCACGAAGTCCTCGAACACGGTCATCTCGACCGCCTCGTGGGCAATCTCGTCGGCGATGTGAGCCGGGATGACGATGACGCCCTCGGCATCGCCGACGACGATGTCGCCGGGGAACACCGGTGCGTCGCCGCAGCCGATGGGCTCGTTGAGGGCGATGGCCTGGTGCAGCGTCAGGTTGGTGGGGGCGCTGGGGCGCGAGTGATAGGCCGGCATCGTGTACTTGGCGATGTCCGGGCTGTCGCGAAAGCCGCCGTCGGTGACGACGCCGGCCACGCCGCGCACCATCAGCCGCGCGACAAGGATGCCGCCGGCCGACGCGGCGCGCGCATCCTTGCGGCTGTCGATGACGAGCACGGCGCCGGCCGGGCATTGCTCGACGGCGACGCGCTGCGGGTGGGCTCGGTCCTTGAACACCTCGATGCCGTTCAGGTCCTCGCGCGCCGGCATGTAGCGCAGCGTGTAGGCCGGACCCACCATGTTGGGCAGGCCGGGGTTCAGCGGCAGCACTCCCTGGATGAACTGGTGCTTCAGGCCGCGCTTGAACAGGGCGGTGCACAGCGTCGCGGTGCTGACGCCCATGAGCTTCTTGCGGGTATCGGGGTTCATGTCAATAAATCACGGGCTCGGGCACAGGCGCGCCGAACTGGGTTTCGAGGAAGTCGAAGTCACAGCCCTCGTGGGCCTGCAGGATGTGGCGGCCGAACATCCAGCCGTAGCCGCGCTCGTAGCGGGGCGGCGGCGGCGTCCAGGCGGCGCGGCGTTCGGCGAGTTCCTCGTCGCTGACTTCGAGGTGGATGGTGCGGGCCGGCACGTCGACGGTGATGCGGTCGCCGGTCTTCACCAGCGCCAGCGGCCCGCCGACGAAGGCTTCGGGGCTGCAGTGCAGCAGGCAGCCGCCGTAGCTGGTGCCGCTCATGCGCGCGTCGGACAGGCGCAGCATGTCGGTCACGCCGGCTTTCAGCAGCTTGGTCGGGATGGGCAGCATGCCCCACTCGGGCATCCCGGCGCCCTTCGGGCCCGCGTTGCGCAGCACGAGAATGTCGTTGCCGGTGACGTCCAGGTCGGGGTCGTCCACCGCAGCCTTCAGGCTGGGATAGTCATCAAACACCAGCGCGCGGCCGGTGTGCCTGAGCAGGTGCGGCGCGACGGCGCTGGGCTTGATGACGACGCCGGCGGGTGCCAAGTTGCCGCGCAGCACGGCCAGCGCGCCTTCGGCGTAGATGGGGTTGGCAAGCGGGCGGATCACGTCGTCGTTGAAGACCTCGGCACCGGCGATGTTCTCAGCCACCGTCTTGCCGTTGACGGTCAGCGCGGTGAGATCGAGTTTGGCGCGCATGACGTTCATCATCGCCGGCAGGCCGCCGGCGTAGAAGAAGTCTTCCATCAGGTAGCGGTCGCCGCTGGGGCGGATGTTGGCGATGACGCCGACATGGCGGCTGGCCGCGTCGAAGTCGTCGAGCGTGACGGCCAGCCCGGCGCGGCGGCTGATGGCCACGAGGTGAATGATGGCGTTGGTGCTGCAGCCCATGGCCATCGCGACGGCGATGGCGTTCTGGAAGCTGCCGGGGCTGAACAGCTTGGCGGGGGTCAGGTCGTCCCACACCATCTGCACGATGCGCCGGCCGCATTCGGCGGACATGCGGATGTGGTTGGCGTCGGGCGCGGGGATGCTCGAAGCGCCGGGCAGCGTGACACCCATCGCCTCGGCAATGCCCATCATCGTGGCCGCGGTGCCCATGGTCATGCAGGTGCCGTGGCTGCGCGCGATGCCGGCTTCCATCTCGGCCCAGGCCTGGTCACTCAGGCGGCCGGCGCGACGTTCGTCCCAGTACTTGAAGGCGTCGCTGCCGGAACCCAGCACGTTGCCGCGCCAGTTGCCGCGCAGCATCGGGCCGGCGGGCAGGTAGATCAGCGGCAGGCCCATGCTGATCGCGCCCATCAGCAGGCCCGGCGTGGTCTTGTCGCAGCCGCCCATCAGCACGGCGCCGTCCACCGGGTGGCTGCGCAGCAGCTCCTCGGTCTCCATCGCGAGGAAGTTGCGGTAGAGCATGGAGGTCGGCTTGACCATGCTCTCGCTCAAAGAGATGGCCGGCAGCTCCAGCGGCCAGCCGCCCATTTGCAGGATGCCGCGCTTGACGTCTTCCACCCGCTGCTTGAAGTGCGTGTGGCATTGATTGGCATCGCTCCAGGTGTTGACGATGGCGATCACCGGTTTGCCGATGAAGTCCTCGGGGCCGTAGCCCATCTGCAGCACGCGGCTGCGGTGGCCGAACGAGCGGAAGTCGTCCTTGGCGAACCAGCGCGCGCTGCGCAGGTCTTCGGCGGTGATCGTCATCTTGGAATGCAGTGGTGGAGTGCGCCGCCCGCGGCGCGGATTGAGCGGCGTATTCTCAATCTGTTATCGCTATCATATGAATTCGTTCAAATTCAAAACTTAGTGGTTTCCCAGGGGAATCTACAAGAATGCAAGTCGCTAGACTTCAAATGATCGCGCAACCATTTGAGTCCATGAATTTCACTTCACAAACCGGCAGGCGAGCCTTGCTGTCCACCCTCAAGCAGCTCGCCCTGGGATGGGGGTTGGCGGTGGGCGCGATTGCCGCCGTGGCCTGCGACCAGCCGGCCTCGATCTGTGTGCGGGACGTCGGCCAAGGCTTCGGCCTGGTGCGCGCGGGCCACCCGGCCGCAGTGCTCGTGGAGGCCGGCGCCGACCCCGCGCTGCAGCACGTGGGGCGCAGTTTCGCAGCCGACCTGCAGCGCGTGTCCGGCCGCGCCGCGCCGCTGTTGCGCGGCACGTCCGGTGCGCCGCGCGAGCTTGTGCTAATCGCCCAGCTGGGACGCAGCGCGCTGCTGGACGACCTGGCCCAGCGCGGCAAGCTGAAGGCGGACGACCTGAAAGGTTTCAAGGGCGAATGGGAAGCCTTCCGGCAGGTGGTGGTGGACAAGCCCTTCCCGGGTGTCGATCGCGCGCTGGTCATCGCCGGCTCGGACCGGCGCGGCGCGGTGTTCGGCGCTTACGACCTGTCGGCGCGCATCGGCGTCAGCCCCTGGCATTTCTGGGCGGATGTGCCGGTCGAGAAGCAGGCCAATGTGTTCATCACGGCCGGCCGGCGTGGCGACCAGCCGCACGTCAAGTACCGCGGCATCTTCATCAACGACGAGGCGCCCGCGCTCACTACCTGGGCGCAGAACCGGTTTGGCGGCACCAACGCCAAGATGTACGCACACGTCTTCGAGCTGCTGCTGCGCCTGAAGGCCAACTATCTGTGGCCGGCGATGTGGCCGCCGCGCGCCTTCCTGGCCGACGACCCGCAGAACATGGTGCTGGCCGACGAGATGGGCATCGTCATGGGCACCTCGCACCATGAGCCGATGAGCCGTGCTCATGACGAGTGGCAGCGCAACCAGGGCGGTGCGTGGGATTACGCCAAGAACGCGCCGCAGCTGCGCGAGTTCTGGCGCGGCGGCATCCAGCGCATGATGGGCCGCCCGGACGGCAGCGCCTTCGACACGCTGGTGACGGTGGGCATGCGCGGCGACGGCGACGAGCCCATGAGCGAGCACACCGCGACCACGCTGCTGGAGACCATCGTCAAGGACCAGCGCCAGATCATTGCGGACGTGACCAAGCAGCCAACCGAGCAGACGCCGCAGATGTGGGCGCTCTACAAGGAGGTGCAGGACTACTACGACGCGGGCCTGAAGGTGCCCGACGACGTGCTGCTGCTGTTTGCCGATGACAACTGGGGTCAGATCCGCCGCTTGCCGGACCCTGCCGCCGCCAAGCGCAAGGGCGGCTACGGCGTGTACTACCACTTCGACTACGTCGGTGCGCCGCGCAACTACAAGTGGCTGAACACCAACCAGATCGAGAAGGTCTGGCAGCAGATGGACCTGGCCCGCGAACATGGTGCCGACGCGCTGTGGATCGTCAACGTAGGTGACATCAAGCCGGTGGAGTTCCCCATCCACTTCTTCCTGGACATGGCCTGGGCGCCCAAGGCCATGACGCCCGACGCGCTGAAGGCCTACCCGAAGGCCTGGGCGGCAGCCACCTTCGGCGCGGCTCACGCGGCCCAGATTGGCGAGCTGGTCACGCGCTACGGCCAGTACGCGGCGCGGCGCAAGCCTGAGCTGATCGATCCGGCCACCTTCCCGCTGGGCAAGGCCACTGCCGATGCGCTGGACGGCGGCGACTTCGGCCGTCGGGTGGCTGAGTGGGATGCGCTGGAGGCGCGCGTCGCCCAAGTCAAGTCCGGGCTGCGTGCGGACCAGCTCGATGCCTACTTCCAGCTGGTCGAGCACCCGGTCATTGCGCTGGGCAATCTCTACCGGCTGTACTACGCGGTGGCCTGGAACCGCCAGCTCGCCAAGGCCGGTGACCCGCGCGCCAACGTGTTTGCCGACCGTGCCGAGGCTGCCTTCGCGCGCGACCGGGACATACGCGACCAGTACCACACCCTCGCGGGCGGAAAGTGGAACGGCATGATGCTGCAGACCCACATCGGCTACACAAACTGGCAGCAGCCGGACAAGGACCTCCTGCCCGCCGTGCAGCGTGTGGCCGGCACGGCCGACGCATCGGTGGTGCAGCGGCAGCTGACCGCCGCCCAGCGAGCTGCCGCGGCTGCTGCGCACGCCATCGAAGCCACGCAGTTCGCCCGCGCCAGCAGCGCCAAGGGCCTGACCTGGACAGCCATTCCCAACCTGGGCCACGGCGCGGGCGCCGTTGTCGCGCTGCCGCAGGGCCGCGCGCCCACGACGGTGGCCGACAATGTGCGCCTGGAGTACGACGTGGACCTGGCTCAGCCCGGCACCTGGGCGCTGCAGCTGCACATGCTGCCCACGCTGGACGTGCGCAAGACCGGCGGTGTCCGCGTGGCCGTGGCCATTGGCGACCGGCCCGCGCAGGCCTTGACGTTGAACCTGACCCCCACGCCCAACGCGGCGGACACGCCGGAGAAGCGCGACTGGTACAACGCCGTCATCGGCAACGGCTTCGTGTTGCGCGCCGATGCGGTCACGCTGCCGGCGGGCCGGCACGTCATCCGCGTCTGGCGGCTGGACGACAACGCACTGCTGCAGAAGTTGTCGCTGGTACCCGCCGCTGCCGCCAAGTCGTCGCCCGGCGCGGCGCCGGGTGCAGCAGCGGAGACCGGCCACTACCGCAACCTGCTGCGCGAGCTGCGGCCGGACATCAGCGAGGCCGACATCACCGCCAAGCTGGACGGCTATTGGCAATCGCTGTTCGAGGGCGGCCAGGACCAGCGCATCGTCTACCCCGCCGCGCCGACACCCGACGGCCCAGCCTCCTATGTGCTCGACGTGGGCAACGACGACGTGCGCAGCGAAGGCATGTCCTACGGGATGATGATTGCCGTGCAGAGGGGCCGCAAGGTCGAGTTCGACGCGCTGTGGAACTGGACCTGGACGCACATGCGCTACCGCTCCGGCCCGCGCCAGAGCTACTTCCGCTGGCAGTGCAAGCCCGAGGGCTGTGCCGGCTTTGGCAAGAACGCCGTGCCCGCTTCCGACGGCGAGGAGTACATGGCCACCGCGCTATTGATGGCCGCGTCGCGCTGGGGAAGCGGCAAGGGCGTCTACGACTACGAGGCCCAGGCGCAGGAAATCCTGACCGCCATGCTGCACAAGGAGACGATGAACGGCGGCGTCAAGGAAGGCGCGCGCGCCATGTTCTCGGCCCAGCACGGCCAGGTCGTCTTCGTTCCCGTAGGCGATGCCGCTGACTTCAGCGACCCGTCCTACCACCTGCCTGCTTTCTACGAGATCTGGGCCCGCCGCGCCGCCACCGCCGAGGACCGCCAGCGCTGGCGCGAGATTGCCGACATCAGCCGCGCCTACTTCACCAAGGCCGCACATCCCAAGACCGGCCTGACGCCCGACTACGCGCATTTCGACGGCCGACCCAAGGTTCTGGAGGGGCATGAAGACTTCCGCTACGACGCCTTCCGCACGGCTGTGAACTGGAGCGTGGACCAAGCCTGGTGGGGCAAGAACCCGGCCGCTGCGGGGCTCAGCACCAAGCTGCTGAGCTTCTTTGCCGCGCAGGGCGCCGGCGGCAAGCCCTATCCGCACCTCTACACGCTGGACGGCAAGCCGCTGAACGACGAGCCCTCCAAGGGGCTGATCTCGAGCAATGCCGTGGCCGCACTGCTTGTCGATGCGTCACTGGGCAAACGCTTCGTCGACGACCTCTGGGCACTGGCGCCGCCCACCGGCCAGTGGCGCTACTACGACGGCCTGCTGCAGTTCATGAACCTGCTGCACATCACCGGGCGCTTCCAGGCCTGGTGATGCCGCAAGGCCGGCGGCAATGAATCTCGGCCCCGTGAGCCGCTGCAAGGGATGCCATGCAAACAATACCCCCGGACCTTGCGCGTGGCGCACGTGATGGAGCCGATGGGTGCCCGCCGAGCGCTGCAACGGGTGATTCGGCGCTGCGGACGCATAGCGGGCCGGAATACTGGCCAACCAGACCTCAAGCTGATCGCCCAAGCCGGCGTCGTCGGCAAGTTCAGTGGGCGTCAGGAATGTGTGGGGGAACACAGGCTCAATAGTTCCTACGTACGCGAAGAATCGCTGCCGAAGCTGTTTGAGCTCCAGCAGCGACAATCCGGGCAGGGATTGAACGTCGTGGGCACGGTCTCTGGTCATGAGCTGGCTCCGTGTTTTTTGGAGCCTTCAAACTCTCAGCTTACTGGCCTACGGCACAAATCTAGGGAGAGCGCATTCCGATTGAAGCCATGATTTACCGATGCCCATGGTTGGACTTCGTTAATTCCATCCGCCGTACTGACTGGTGTTCGGGCTGGATATTGTGCCGTTGTTGCACGTGAAGGTGTAGTCAGAGCCGGACCAAGGTTCCGGCTCCGGCCAAGGGGCGGTCCAAGTGCCTCCCATTACCTGCACGGTTCCGGTTACCGTAACGCTTTCGCCATCGGCCAGTGCAGGGATATTCCAGGAGGAGTAAAACCTCATGTCATCTTCGGCGTACCCCGCTTCGCGGCAGCCGCCATCCTCGTCATACGAAGGCGCATAATAGGGTTGAGATCCAGGGTTGGCGTAGGAAGCAATTGCCGGGATTGCTACCAAGACGTTTGCCGTGGCGACCAAGAAAAGTGAAGCGATTGACTTTTTCATCTATTTTCCTCTGTTCTCTGAATTGAGATTACGGGGGTCATACTTCGGAATGTCGCTGGTCTCTCCAAAATGCGCGAGCATGTCGGCAGCGACAAATGATGCTAGCTTTGCCATGCGACCCTTGCAATCAAGGCGTTGATTGTTTCTAACTGACTATCTGTATTGATCTTGGGCTTTGTTGCGTAAGCCCGGTATACCGGGGCGAGTCGCAGCCAGTCTGCGCTGGCTCATGCCACGAGCCACTGAGACTTCCACGACGAGCAGGGCCTGGACATGGCCTCCGTGCCATGCTGGGGTGTATCGTGTACTACAGCGTCATTCGCTGGACGCCGCGCCCATCGTCAATGCCTACGGCACCACCTGGCCGACCCGCGCAGAGGCGAGATCCTGAACGCCAACGGCGTGATGTCCCACAACATCCTGCAGATCCAGCAGGACCATTCACAAGATCGGGGCCGGCGACGTGTTCGCCAGGCGCTGGGTTACACGCCCATCTCGCCAAGGCGCTGGACCCGCGGTTCGCCCCGCCGGTCAACCCGCTGACGACGCTGCGGCGTGCCACGCGCCACCAGGCCGACGACGACGGCGCGGCGCCGCACGCCTGCTGGCCGGGGCACGAGCACACCGTGGGCCCCCTGCACTGACACCGGCTTCGGGGGATGGCGCCATGCACCCCCCGGCTCGCCGAGGCCGGGCGCTGACAATCGCGCGATGACAGGCAGGGACATCGACGCGGAGTGGCGAGGAGCGGTGACGTGCGCATGAGCGGCCTTGCAGCGGCTGGGGCGCGTCTGCGCCGCCGCTGGCGACTGCCGCCCGCGTTGCTGGGGTCGCTGGCGGCGCACGTCCTGCTGCTCAGCCTGAGCTTTGGCCAGGGGCAGGGCTTGCCGGGGCTGGAGTTCCCCTGGCAGCAGCGCCGCACCGAGGTGCCCGAACTCGAACTGCGGGTCAGGCTGCAGTCGGCCGCAGCACCCGCCGCACCCGCCGCACCCGCCGTGGCGGCAGCGCAGGCGCCACCGCCACAGCCAGCGCCGCCCGCAGTGCCCGGCGAGCCGCCCCCCGCCGAACCTGCCGAAGCCTCGCCCCCCGCGCCGGGCGAGACCATCGCCCAGCTGCGGCAACTGGCCTCCGATGACCTGCCACCGGCACCGCCGGCCCGCGAGCTGCTGGCCGTGCAGCGTCCGCCGCTGCCGGTGTGGGATGTGCAGACGGAGCCCGGGCTGCCTGACGCGGTCGTTGCGGCGATGTCGGCGGCCTCCGCGCCGGCGGTGCAGCCGCTGTCCCGCTCGCGCGACGCGCTGTTCGCGCGTCGCGACTACGCCGCCGAACTGGCGCAGCTGGGCACGGCGCGGCCCGACGCGGCCATCGCGGCGTTGCAGGGCGCCTCCGCGCCGGCCGTCGAGGCGCTGCGCCGCAGTGGTGATGGGCTGCGCCTGCGCAGCGAACGCAGCGTCGACGTGGCCGGACTCGACGGCGCGAGCGCTTTGCCGACGGTGACCGTCTCCACGCTGGCCGGCGCCGCCGGGGCGGGTGTCGAGTCGCTGCGCCGGGCGGGCGACGGCCTGCGCCCGCAGGCGATGGCCGACCGCGCCGGCGAGATGGCCCAGCTGGACGCGGCGCGCAAGCAGGTCGAGCAGGGAGCGCAGCGCCTCGAAGCGGCGCGGCTGGAGGGACTGCGCCAGGAGGCCGCGCGCGCCGATGCCGCCCGCCAGGAGGCCGCACGCCTGGACGCGGCGCGGGCCGAGCGCGCGCGTGTTGAAGTTGCTCGCCTGGCGGATGCACAGTTGCAGGCGCAGGCCGAGGAGGCGCAGCGCGAGGCCCGGCTGCGCGCCATCGGCCGCCAACTGGACGAAGAAGCTGCCCGGCGCGACGCCGACCGCCAGCGCCCCGATTGGGCCCCCGCGCGGCGCGGACGTCTGTTCGGCCGCGTGGACAGCAACGCCGCGCTCGTGGCCTACGGCGAGGCCTGGGCGCGCAAGATCGAGAACAACACCAGCCCCGACGCGGTGCGCGAGGTGGCGCGCCAGCCGCACACGCAGGCCATGGTGACGGTGGCGGTGCGCAGTAACGGCTCGGTCGAGTCCGTCACGTTCGTGCGCTCCAGCGGCGTGCCGGCCGTGGACGACGCGATCCGCCGCCTCGTGCAGGGCCAGGAGAACTACCCGGCCTTCCCGCCGGCGCTGCTGCGGGATTACGACGTCGTCGAGATCCGGCGCACCTGGCAGTTCGATAGCGCGGTGCGGCTGTACTGAGCGAAGGCGGCGCTCACCCTCCAGGCTGCGGCGCCGCTGTCGTGGCGCTCAACGCGGGAATCTTCGAGAACACGTCGGCGATGAAGTCCATGAACACAATGGCCCGCGTGGGCATCAGCCGGTTCGCGACATAGACCATCTGGACGGGCACGGCCGGCGGTGACCAGCCCGTCAGAATGAACTTCAGGCGGCCGCTCTTCAGCCCCTCGTCGAACAGCCACGCTGGCCCATGCCCGACCCCCAGGCCGGCGATGACCGCTGCGCGAACGGCGTCGGGCGAGTTGACCCGCAGCCTGCCCGACACCGGAATGTCGACATCGCGCAGGCGCCACGTCGCACCCGACGACAGCAACGTGTAGATCACGCAGTCGTGGTCGCGCAGGTCATCGGGGGTCTGCGGCACCCCGCGCCTGGCCAGGTAGTCCTCGCTGGCCACGAACACGCGCTCGTAGGAGCCCACGCGCCTCGCGCGCAGGGCGCTGTCTTCCAGGTTCCCGATGCGAATGGCGAGTTCGGTCCCTTCGTCCACCAGGTTGACGTAGCGGTCGCTGATCTGCAGGTCCAGCGTCAACCGGGGATGGCGCTCCAGGAACGCGGGCACGTGGGGCAGCACGAAGGCATGCGCCAGCGCGGTTGGGCAGGCCACGCGCAGCAGGCCCGACGGATCCACGGTCTGCCGGAAGGACGACTCCGACTCGTCCACGGCGTCGAGGATGCGCCGGATGTCGGCGTAGTAGCGCTCGCCTTCAGGGGTGAGGGTCAACTTGCGCGTGGACCGGTGCAGCAGCCGCGTCTGCAGGTGCTCCTCCAGGCCCGCCACATAGCGGCTGACGTTGGGTTGGCCCAGCCCGAGATCGCGCCCCGCAGCAGAAAAGCTGCCCGTCTCCACGGCACGGGCAAAGCAAGTCATCCACAGGAAGCGGTCCACTGCAGTCTCCAATTCATGCGCTCATTGCATGAAACCTATTTACGTGGGCCATCTTATCGATCCGAGTGCATGACTGCACAGTTCACCCCGTCGACCGAGGTGGTCGTCTCATCAGGAGAACTCAATGTTGCGCTTGCAAGGTAAACGTACCCTCATCACCGGTGGCACCAGTGGCATTGGCCTCGAAACCGCCAAGCAGTTTCTGGCCCAAGGCGCCCGCGTCATCGTCACCGGCGTGAACCCCGACTCGATCGCGAAAGCCCAGGCCGAACTGGGGTCCGAAGTCCCGGTGCTGCGGGCCGACTCGGCCAGCGTGACTGCCCAGAGGGAACTGGCGCAAGCCGTGCAGGACCACTACGGCCAGCTCGATGTCGCCTTCCTCAACGCCGGCATCTCCGTCTGGCTGCCCTTCCAGGATTGGACGGAAGCGATGTTCGATCGATCGTTCGACGTCAACGTCAAGGGCCCCTACTTCCTGTTCCAGGCGCTGCTGCCGGTGTTCGCGCGTACCGCGTCCGTCGTGCTGAACACGTCCGTCAGCGCCCACGCCGGTGCGGCGAACTCTTCGGTCTATGCGGCCACCAAGGCGGCCCTGCTGAACATGACGAAGACGCTGTCCACCGAGCTGCTGGATCGCGGCATCCGCGTCAACGCGGTCAGCCCCGGCCCCATCGAGACGCCGCTGTACGACAAGCTGGGCATTCCCGACGCCTACCGCGAGCAGGTCAACAAGGACATCGCCGCGTCCGTTCCGCTGGGCCGTTTCGGCACGCCGGAGGAGGTGGCCAAGGCCGTGCTGTACCTGGCGTCCGACGAGTCGCGCTGGACCGTGGGCTCGGAAATCGTGGTCGACGGCGGACGCCTGCTCAACCGCTGATACGCCGCTCGGCAAGGCACGGCAACGCTGCCGTGCCCCCTTCGTTCAACCGACTTCAGGTGCTGCCATGCCACTGCCCACACTCACCCTGGTGAGCCATCCCCTGTGCCCGTTCGTTCAACGGGCTGCCATCGTGCTGCTGGAAAAACAGGTGCCGTTCGAGCGCATCGACGTCGACCTGAGCCACAAACCCGACTGGTTCCTGGCGATGTCGCCCACCGGCAAGGTGCCGCTGCTGCAGGTGGACGCCGGCCACGGCGCCCAGGACGTGCTGTTCGAGAGCATGGCGATCTGCGAGTACCTGCAGGAGACGCTGCCCGGCGCCAGCCACTACCCCGATGACCCGCTGGCGCGCGCCCGGCAGCGGGCCTGGGTCGAGTTCGGATCGGCCGCGCTGGGCGACGCGTGGGGATTCCTGAACGCCAAGGATGCCGTCACCGGTCAGCAGAAAGCCGCCGCGTTTCAGGACAAGCTGGCCCAGATCGACAAGGTGCTGGGGTCGGGCCCGTACTTCGCTGGTGACGCCTTCGGCATGGTGGACGCCGTGTTCGCGCCGGTGTTCCGCTACTTCGATGTCCTGGACGCCGCGATCAGCGCGCCGCTTTTTGCCGGTGTGCCCCGCGTCCAGGCTTGGCGCCGGCAACTTGGCGCAAGAGCCAGCGTTGCAGCTGCCGTCTCCGCGGACTACCCGGCGCTGTCCCGCGCCCACCTGCAGCGCCAGAAGTCCTGGCTGGCGCAGCCGATGGACGCCTGAGCCCTGCGCCCGCGCGGCCCGGGCGGGGGGCGTCTCGTTCAGGGCTGGCCCGCGTCTTTCGATACCGGCTTTGCCGGCCCGACCTCCACCGCGCCCCGCACCGAGCGGTAGACGGCCTGCTCCACCAGCGTGTTGAGCTGCGTGACGATCTCGGCCGGTGAGACCTGCTCGATGACGTCGACGGACTTGGAATTGGGGTCGCTGTACTTGGTGTGCGAGAACTGCGGCTTGCGGGCGATGACGGCCAGCGTCTTCGCGTCCAGCGTCACGCGCTCGAAGGAGATGAACGGCGCCACGTACGACTTGTCCTTCTGCTGCTCGCCGGTGCGCGGGTTGGTGGTCGTGCGGTCGGGGTCCGCCAGGTCCTGCTTGCGGTCGATGCCGTCCTCGTCGAGCAGTTCCCACTGGTTGCCGGTGGGCTTGACGTAGATACCGATGCCGCCCAGCCGGTTGGGCATGCCCTCGCGCGACTCCCACGCGTAGCGCGGAAGGATGGCCTCGATGCGGTCCCAGTCGGCGCGCTGCGGCATCTGGGCCAGGCGCTCGCGCAGCGCATGGAGCACCAGCGCATCGCGGGACTCGAAGGACGCGTTCTTCAACTGCTCCGCCAGACCGGGGTTGGTGCTCCAGCGCAGCATGATGCGGCGCGATGTCGGCTCCTCGGCGGCCAGCGCGCTGTCCAGGCCGCGCAGCACGGCCATGTTCAGCAGCTGCGGGTCCACCTGCAGCGTTCGGCGCGAGAAGTCGTCAACGCTGCTGGCGCGCTTGCCGCGCTGCTTGACGATGCTGAGCTGGTCGCCAAGCGTGGAGATGATGGCGATGGTCGACGCCGGTGGGGCGGCCTGCTGGGCAGAGGCGGCCAACGGCAGCGCGAGGAGGGCCGCGACCCACAGCTTCTTGAACATCGATCACCCTCTCGTGTTGCGCTGGGGGCGGATGCTAATGCCAGAAATAAGGTGCGTCATCGCGGGAACGAGGGCTGGGCGGCTGCCTGGCGGTAACGGCGGCGTGACCGTCCTGCCGAAAGCCCTCGCATACGATGCGCCGCTCCTCCACCGGCAAAGGCCCAGCCCATGCGATGCATCGGCATCACCCTCATGCTCACCCGGGCGGCCGCGCATGCGCGCGAGCGCTGCTGCCCCACGCAGGCCTGCAATCCATGACCCCGATCCAGCAATGGCAGGCCACCCGCCGCCTGCACCTGCTGCTGCAGACGCTGCGCGACATGGTGGTCTCGATGGGGCCGCTGCTGCTGCTCGGCGGCGGGCTGCTGGTCGCGGCGTATGTGTGGCTGGATCCGCAGCCGCCGCGCGAGGTGCGGCTGGCCACGGGCCCGGCCGGCAGTGCCTATGCCAGCTTCGGCGAGGGCTATGCGAAGGCGCTGGCGCGCGAGCGCGTCCACGTGACGCTGATTCCCAGCGAAGGTGCGCTTGACGATCTGGCCCACCTGCGTGCGGGCACGGCCGATGTGGGCTTCGTGCGCGGCGGCATGGCCGATCCGGTGGCCGACACCGAGGCCGGCATCGTGTCGCTGGGCAGCCTGTTCTACGAGCCGGTCTGGATCTTCTACCGCCGCGATCTTGGCATCTCGCGCCGCCAGCCCGGCGGGGAACTGCAGCGCCTGGACCAGCTGCGCGGCCTGCGCGTCAATGTGGACCAAGACGGCAGCGGCGTGCCGCAGATCGTCGAGAAGCTGCTGGCGCTGAACCAGCTGAAGCCGGCCGACCTGCGCTTGTCCAACCTGGCACCCGGCGATGCCGGCGCGGCGCTGCGCGAGGGCCGGCTGGACGCCGCGGTGCTGATCTCGGCGCCGCAGGCCGGCCTGATCCGCGCGCTGCTGCGCGACCCGGCCATCGCGCTGATGGCCTTCGAGCAGAACGAGGCCTACTCCCGCCACCTGCCTTTCCTGTCGACCGTGAGCCTGCCGCGCGGCGTGGTGGACCTGGCGGCCGATCTGCCGCCGCACGACGTGCCGCTGCTGGCCACCACCACCGCGTTGCTGGCGCGCGAGCAGACGCACCCGGCGCTGCGCCAGCTGTTTGCGCAGGCGGCGCTGGGCCAGCACAGCGAGGCCGGCTGGTTCAACGGTGCGCGCGACTTCCCCAACACCCGCACCAGCGAGCTGCCGGTCAGCGCGGAGGGCGACCGTGCGATCAACGGCACGCCGCCGGCCTGGGCGCGCTACCTGCCCTTCTGGGCCGGGAATCTGCTGGAACGCATGTGGCTGGTGGTCGGCGGCCTGCTGGTGCTGATGCTGCCGCTGTCGCGCGTGGTGCCGCCGCTCTACACCTTCCGCGTGCGCTCGCGCGTGTTCCGCTGGTATGCGCGGCTGCGCGAGGTGGAAGCTCGGCTGGAGGCCGGCACCGGCCAGCGCGACGCATTGCTCGACGAGCTGGACGAGCTGGACCGTGTCACGCACCGCATCGCGGTCCCGCTGTCCTATGCGGAAGAGCTCTACGCGCTGCGCAACAACATCCATGCGGTGCGCAAGCGCCTGCTGGCGCAGCGGCCCCGGCTGCCGGAAAGGGCTGCCGGCTGATCAGCCTGTAAGCGGCGCCCAGTCCTACGCCCGAGCGTGCCTGGCGGTTGCAAGGTGGGGGCCTCGCAGTTCCAGGAGACCGCCATGCCCCGCGGTGACAAGTCGGCCTACACCGACAAGCAGAAGCGCCAGGCCCGCCACATCGAGAAGGGCTACGAAGCCCGCGGCTTGCCGGAGAAGGAGGCGGAGGCGCGGGCCTGGGCCACCGTCAATAAAGAGAGCGGCGGCGGCAAGCGGTCGGGCTCGGGGCGAGGCAAGGCAGTGGACCCAGCACCGTCCCGCAAGGGCGGTCGGCTCGGTGGCGCGGCAGCGGCCGGCCGCACAGCGGCTGAGCGTTCCGCTGCCGCCAGAAAGGCCGCCGCGACGCGCAAGCGCAATGCCGAAGCGCGCGCCGGCGCCCACCCCTGAGCCCCTAGCGGGACGCGAGCGCCAACTTCGACGAGGCCACGCCCGCCGGCGCGCCGACTAGTTCGGATACCGCTTGCCCGCCGTCTCCAGCGGCCAGTCGTCGCTGCGCAGCGGCGCGGCGGGCAGGCCGTCGGCCCCGGTGAGGTTGGACTCGCTGGGGTTGTCCATCCACGCATAGCGCACCGCTTGCGGCGCCTTCACGTCGGGGCTGCTGACCACCACGGCGTTGCCTTCGATGCGGGCCGTGGCCGGCACGAAGCGGCGGTCTGCGCCGGCCAGCACGAAGCCGCGCAGCGGCTCGCCAGTCCTGGCGGTGCGCAGGCCACCGGCCGTGTGCTTGAAGTGCAGCCAGGTCTCGCCACCGCGCAGCTCGACCTTCAGCAGTTGCGGCCCGCTGGCCGGTGACGCGCGCACGCCCTGGTCATGCAGCGCCAGCTGCGCCAGGCGGTCACCCAGCGTGCGCTTGTTGCGCGGGTGGATGTCGTTGGCGTCACCCACATCCAGCGCCACGGCCATCCCGGTGTGCTGCAACTTCAGGGCCTGGCCCTGCGCATCGCGCAGCTCGGCCCAGCCGCCCTGGCCCGGGCGGTTGTTCTGCAGCGGCAGGAAAGACGCCAGCTGCACGAAGAAGAACGGCAGCTTGGGATTGGCGAACTGGGAGCGCCAGTCGGTGATGAGTTTCTGGAAGTCGCCCGCGTAGGCGGCTGCGCGGCCGGTGTTGCTTTCGCCCTGGTACCAGAGCACGCCGCGCAAGCCCAGCCCCTGCAGCGGCGCGATGAGACCGTTGTGCGCCAGCGTGGGTGCGTCGTTGGCGGTGGGCGCGGTGTTCACACGCGCCTGCTCCACACGGGCGCGCCAGGGGCCGGCCAGGCTGACGTTGCCGGCTGCCGTGTCCAGCCGCATCGAGGCGGCATCGCCATGGAAGCCGCCGCCACCGCCGCTGTCGGTCACGCGCGCGGCGATCCAGTTGGCGCCCGCGCGCAGCACGCCGGCCGGCAGCGGGTAGGCGCGCGGCTGGTCGTAGCCGCACTGGCCGCCGACCTTCTGGCCATTGACCCAGACCTCGTCGCAGTCGTCCACCTTGGCCAAGTGCAGCTGCGCCGCGCCGGCCGCTTGGGCGGCGCTCAGCTCGACCTTGCGGCGCAGCCAGACGACGCCGTCCACATCGGCCAGGCCCTGGCCTTCCCACACGCCCGGCGCCTTCAGCGTGGGCCAGTCGGCGTCGATGTCGCCGGCGGCGGACCACGCGCTGGCGTCCACGCCCTGCCAGGCCAGACCGGGTTGCCAGGCCTTCACACGGCCTTCGACCAGCTCGCGGCGCTGCCGCACGAACTCATCGCCACTGGCCGGCAGCGCCTTCACGGCGGCGGCGAGCGCCGGGTCGCTGGCCGTCAGCTCGCGGCGCATCCAGGTCTCCAGATGCGAGCCCCCCCAGGCCGTGTTGACGAGACCGATGGGCACCCCCTGCACAGCCTGCATCTGGCGCGCGAAGTGGTAGCCCACGGCGCTGAACTCGCCCACGGTGCCGGCCTCGGCAACGACCCAGGCCGCGGGCGCGATGTCGGCCTCGGGCGTGAGGCTGGCGCGCAGCGGCACGCGCAGGTGGCGCAGCTGCGCGTTCTGCGGCGACGCCACCTCGTGCGCGCCGGTGTCCGTCTGCGACAGCGGCCACTCCATGTTGGACTGGCCGCCCAGCAGCCAGACGTCGCCGATCAACACATCCTGCAGGGCGGCGCTGCCATCGCCGCTGACGCTCAAACGGTGCGGGCCGCCGGCCTTCAGCGCCGGCAGCGTGGCCCGCCAGCGGCCGTCGGCGCCGACAGCGGCGCTGGCCTTGCGGCCGGCCAGCTCGACGGCCAGCGTGCGGCCCGGCGTGGCCCGGCCCCAGATATGGATGGGCTGCTCGCGCTGCAACACCATGTGGTCGCCGAACACCGTGGCCAGGCGCACCTCGGCCTGGGCGCTGGCGGCAGCCAGCGCGATCAACAGCAGGGCGGTCTTTTGGGTCATGTTGAATGTCTCCTCAGCGTGCGTAGAGTGCCAGAGCGAAGTCTGCCGGACGGCCCCCTTTGTCGCGCAGCGGTCTGTCGTCCAGCAGCGCTTCGCCACCGGCGTAGGCATCGCGACGGCTGGCGCGCAGGAAAAGGGTCGATGCGCCCTTCTCGCCGTACAGCGCCAGCGCGTAGCGGCGGCCGACCTTCAGTGTGACGGCCGGGTGGCCGCTCAGGTCGAAGCTCAGCAGGCCGGCGCCCTGCGGCCTGTAGGCAAAGGCCAGGCCGTCGTCGCCCAGCAGCTCGGTGCCCGCTGCCACGTCGCGCAGCGACAGCCGCAGCGCGCGGGACTCGCCAGTGCCATGGCCGTCGCCGGCATACAGGCTGATGCGACCCAGCGCGAGGTCGGCTGCCGGCGTGAACGTCTGCACCAGCCGGCTCGCGCCGCCATCGCTGTTGAAGCCCACGGCCTGCGGCGCCTGCTCGAACGGGTCGGTCACCGAGGCCAGTGCCGGCTGGCCCGGCCAGGCCCGTGGGTAGCCCTGCACGAACTGCTGCACCGCCACGCGCGGATCCGAGGTGCCGGGGTCAGGCAGCGCGGGCGCCTGGCCCGCAGGCGGCCTGAGCGGCGCGCTGATGCCGGCCTCGGTCTGCGTGAACGGCCACATGCGGCCGTCGGCGTCGTAGTGCAGGTACGCCGCCGTCACCGAGCGCCGGCCCAGCGCGCCGCTGCGGCCGTCCGGCAGCGTTAGCGCGGCGTTGTGCGCGAACAGGTAGCTCTGGCCCTGGAAGTCGTCGACGAGGCCGGCATGGATGGTGAAGCTCTTGTGAGCCGGGCCGGTCAGCAGGCCCTGGTAGGTCCAGGGGCCGCGCGGGCCCGGTGCGGTGGCGTAGGCCAGATGCTCCCAATGCCCCTGGTGCGCCATGGCCGCGTAGGTCAGGTAGTACAGGCCTTTGCGTTTGGACAGCCACGGTCCCTCGGTGTAGTTGGGGAGCGCGATCTTCTCGATGGGGCCGTCCAGCTCGGTCATGTGGGGCTTGAGCCGGGCCAGGTAGAGCACCGGGTTGCCCCAGGCCAGCCAGGCGCTGCCGTCGTCATCGATGAAGACGGTGGGGTCGATGTCGTCCCAGCCGTAGGGGCTGGGCGTGCTGCTCTCGGTGACGAGGGCCGAGCCGCGGGCGTCCTTGAATGGGCCCAGCGGGTGGTCCGCCACCGCCACGCCGATGGCCTTGCCTGGGTGCGTGTCGTCGTGCTGAACCGTCGTGTAGAGAAAGAACTTGCCGCCGCGCTGCACCACCTGCGCCGCCCACGCGTCGCGCACCGCCCACTTGAAGTCGGTGGGCTTCATCACCGGGCCGTGCGCGGTCCAGTGGCGAAGATCCTTGGACGAATAGGCCAGCCACTCGTTCATGCGGAACAGGTCACCGTCGCGAGCCTCGTCGTGGCCTACGTAGAGGTAGACCGTGTCGCCCACCACCAGCGGCGCGGGGTCCGCGGTGAAGCGGTCGCGCAGCAGCGGGTTGCTGCCGGGCGCGGGCTGGGCCGCCGCGGTCAGCGCGGCCAGCGCCAGCAGCAGGCAGGGCAGCGCGGCGCGCATCTCAGCGACCCACGCAGCCGAGGCCAGCCTCGACGACCGCTTGCACGGTCAGGCCGAAATGGGCGTGCAGCGCGGCGGCGGGGGCCGATTCACCGAAGCTGTCGATGCCCACCACGGCGCCTTCCAGCCCGACGTACTGGCGCCACCCGGCCGTGACGCCGGCCTCCACCGCCACACGCGGCACGCCGGGAGGCAGCACGGCACGGCGCCAGGCTGCGTCCTGCTGCTCGAACACATGGCAGGACGGCAGCGACACGACACGCGCGTTGACGCCCTGCGCGGCCAGCTCCCGCTGCGCCTTGACAGCCAGGTCCAGCTCGGAGCCGGTGGCGATGAGCACCAGCTGCATGGGCCGGGTCTTGTCCTCGCCCACGAGCACGTAGCCGCCGCGCTTGATCGCCTCCACGGTCTCCGGGTTGCGCGCCTGATGGGGCAGGTTCTGGCGGGACAGCACGAGGCACGTCGGTGTGTGCCGGTGCGCCACGGCGGTCTGCCAGGCCGCCAGCGTCTCGACCGCGTCGCCAGGACGCCAGACATCGAGGTTGGGCACCAGGCGCAGCGTCGCGAGCTGCTCCACCGGCTGGTGCGTGGGGCCGTCCTCGCCCAGGCCAATGGAGTCGTGCGTGAACACGTAGATCGAGTTGCTGCGCATCAGCGCCGCCATGCGGATGCCGTTGCGTGCGTACTCCGAGAACATCAGGAAGGTACCGGCGAACGGCCGGAAGCCGCCGTGCAGCGCGATGCCAGTCTGGATGGCGACCATTGCGAATTCGCGCACGCCGTAGTGCAGGTAGTTGCCGCCGGACTCTGCCTTCTCGACGGAGCGGCAGCCGGTCCATTGCGTGAGGTTGGACGGCGCCAGATCGGCCGAGCCGCCCAGCAGCTCGGGCAGCGCGGGTGCCAGCAGGTTGATGCTGTTCTGCGAGGCCTTGCGTGAGGCGATCGTCTCGGCCTTGGCGACGGTGTCGGCAAGCTGTGCTTCGCAGCGCGTGGCGAAGTCGGTCGGCAGTTCGCCGCGCACGCGGCGCATGAACTCGGCCGCGCGAGGATGGGCGGACAGCCGGGCCTCCCATTCGTGCTGCGCCACCGCGCCGCGCTCGCGGGCATCGAGGGGAGCGCGCGCCTCGCCGGGCACGACGAAGGGCGGGTGCGTCCAGTTCAGCGCCTCACGCACGGCCGCCACCTCGGCGGCGCCCAACGGTGCGCCATGCACGTCGTGGCCGCCGGCCTTGTTGGGCGAGCCCTTGCCGATGACGGTGCGGGCGCAGATCAGCGTGGGCTTGCCAACATCCTCGGTGGCCTGCTTCAGCGCGGCGTCGATGGCGTCGACGTCGTGGCCGTCGACGTTGCGGATGACGCGCCAGCCGTAGGCTTCGAAGCGGGCCGGTGTGTCGTCGCCGAACCAGCCCTTCACATCGCCGTCGATCGAGATCCCGTTGTCGTCGTAGATGACGACGAGCTTGCCCAAACCCCAGGTGCCGGCCAGCGAGCAGGCCTCGTGCGAAATGCCTTCCATGAGACAGCCGTCGCCGCAGAACACGAAGGTGCGGTGGTCCACCAGAGTCTGGTCGGCGGTGTTGAACTCGGCGGCAAGCAGCTGCTCGGCCAGCGCCATGCCGACGGCGTTGGCGAGGCCCTGGCCCAGCGGGCCGGTGGTGGTCTCGACGCCGGGCGTCAGGCCCACCTCGGGGTGGCCGGGCGTCTTGCTGTGCAGCTGGCGGAAGGCCTTCAGCTCAGTCATCGGCAGGTCGTAGCCGCTCAGGTGCAGCAGCCCGTACAGCAGCATGGAGCCGTGCCCGTTGGACAGCACGAAGCGGTCACGGCCGGGCCAGGCCGGGTCGGCCGGGTTGTGGCGCAGGTGGCGACTCCACAGCACGGCGGCGAGGTCGGCCATGCCCATGGGCATGCCGGGGTGGCCGGAGTTGGCCTGCTGCACGGCGTCGACCGCCAGCATGCGCAGCGCGTTGGCGGCGAGGGTGAGGTCTTGCATGGTCTTCAGGCTTGGATGGAGCGGATCAGCTGCTCCAGCGTTTCGGTGTCGGCGATGAACTGCTGGATGCCGTCGTTCAGCTTCTCGCTGGCCATCGCGTCGGCGGCCAGCGCGGCGTTGAACTCGCTTTCGGTCATCGCGGCGGGCTTGGCTTCGACGGTCGTTGCGGGCAGCAGGCGCCGCTCGACGGGCGTGCTCGCCGCGTTCAGCTCGGCCAGCAGGTTGGGGCTGATGGTCATCAGGTCGCAGCCGGCCAGCGCGATGATCTGCCCGCTGTTGCGGAAGCTCGCGGCCATCACCTCGGTCTGGATGCCGTGGCGCTTGTAGTGCGTGTAGATCTCGACGACGGAGCGCACGCCGGGGTCGTTGGGGCCGGCCATCGCGGCCTCATCCCAGCTGCTGCCGGAGGTCTTCTTGAACCAGTCGTAGATGCGGCCCACGAAGGGCGAGATCAGCTGCACGCCGGCATCGGCGCAGGCCTTGGCCTGGGCCAGGCAAAACAGCAGCGTCAGGTTGGTGCGGATGCCCTGCTGCTCCAGCTCGCGGGCAGCCTGGATGCCGGCCCAGGTGGACGCGAGCTTGATCAGTACGCGCTCGCGCGGCACGCCGGCGGCGGCGTAGAGCTGAATGATGCGGCGCGCGGTGGTGACCGACGCGGCGGTGTCGTGCGACAGCCGAGGGTCAATCTCGGTGGACACGCGGCCGGGCACGACGTTCAGGATCTCCACGCCGAAGGCCACCAGCAGGTGCTCGGCCACGGCGCCGACAGCGGCGCCCGGATGCGAGGCGACAGCCAGCTCCAGCAGCGTGTAGTAGCGCGGCTGCTGCACGGCCTTCAGCACGAGGGAGGGGTTGGTCGTTGCGTCCTGCGGGCGGAACTGGGAGAGCTGATCGAAGTCTCCGGTGTCGGCGACGACGGTGGTGTGTTGGCGGAGCTGATCGAGGCTGTTCATATTTTGGGCAAAGCGCGGCCCTGCCGCTTGACGCGGCGTGACCTCAAAGGGTGAAGAAACGGGTTAGCTGAACTCGCTGCGCAGCGCGGTGTAGAGGCGCTGGAAGCGTTCAAAGCGGGGCTGCAGTGCGGCAGCCAAGGCTGGATCGGGTTCGGCGACGCGGGCGATGTCGGGCGTGCGGCAGACCTGGTCCACCGTGCCGCCGGTGGCCAGCCAGGCCAGGCGGGCGGCGCCGAGCGCCCCACCGGCTTCGGCGCCGACGCCATTGACCAGGCGCACGTTCAAAAGAGAGGCGAGCAGCTTGGCCCACCACGCGCTGCGCGCACCGCCGCCCACCAGCCAGAGCTGCTCGGCATGGCCACCACCGGCCTGCAGGGCCTGCCAGCCGTCCAGCAGCGCGAAGCCCACGCCCTCGAGCACGGCATAGCCCATCTCGGCCACGCCATGTTCATGCGTCAGGCCGAAAAACACGCCCTGCGCGTTGGCATTGTTGTGCGGGGTGCGCTCGCCGCTCAAGTAGGGCAGGAAGATGGGCGCCTGCTGGCGCTGCGTGTCGGTCATCGCCGCGGCCTTGCCGATCAGATCGGCCTCGCCGCCGGGTATGCCCAACATCAGTGTGACCCAGCGCAGCGCGCTCGCGGCGCTGAGGATGACGCTCATTTGGTGCCAGGTGTCGGGCAGTGCATGGCAGAAGGCATGCACTGCGCGTGCCGGGTTGGGGCTGAAGGCCTCGTTGCACAGGAAGATGACGCCCGACGTTCCGAGCGACAGGAAGCCGTCGCCCGGCTTGACGACGCCCATGCCGACGGCGCTGGCGGCGTTGTCGCCACCACCGCCGGCGACCGGGATCCCAGTGGGCAGGCCCCAGCGCTGCGACAGCTCGGGCTTCAGCGCGGCGCTGGCCTCGCTGCCCTCGACGAGGCGGGGCATGTGGGATTCGTTGAGGCCGGTCAGCGCCAGCGCTTCGGCAGACCAGCGGCGCTGCGCGACGTCCAGCCACAGCGTGCCGGCGGCGTCGCTCATCTCGCTGAAGAACTCGCCGGTGAGGTGCAGGCGCAGCCAGTCTTTCGGCAGCAGTACCTTGGCGACGCGCGCGAACAGGTCGGACTCGTGCTGGCGCATCCACGCGAGCTTCGGCGCGGTGAAGCCGGGCATTGCCAGGTTGCCGGTGATGGCCGGCAGCTCGGGGCAGGCGGCCATCAACTCGGCGCACTGCGGGCCGCTGCGGCCGTCGTTCCACAGGATGGCCGGGCGTAGCACCTTGTCGGCCGCGTCCAGCGTGACGGCGCCGTGCATCTGACCGGACAGGCCGATGCCGCGCACCTGTGCCAGCGCAGCGCCGTGGTCTTGCTTGAGCTTGGCCATGCCGGCATCGAGCGCGGCCCACCAGTCGGCGGGGTTCTGCTCACTCCACAGCGGCTGGGGCCGCTGAACGGTGAGCGCCACGCCGGTGGTGGCGATGATCTGGTGCTGCTCGTTAAGAAGCAGCAGCTTGATCTCGGAGGTGCCGAGGTCGATGCCGAGGAACATGGACAGAGACCCGATCAGACGAAGTTGTTGACGATGTTTTCCAGGCGCTCTTGACGGCCGGAACGCGGGGCAGGCGAGATGCCTTGGGCGTGCACCAGCGAAGCCAGATCGTCCAGCGATGCACCCCCGTGGATCTTCTTGCCCAGGTCGCCTTCCCAACCGGCGTAGCGGTCGGCCACGACCTTCTCCAGCTGGCCGCTCTCAAACAGCGCAGCAGCGCTCAGGAAGGCGCGGGCCATCGTGTCCATGCCGCCGATGTGCCCTTCCAGCTGGTCGATGGGGTCGATGGACTGGCGGCGTACCTTGGCGTCGAAGTTGGTGCCGCCGGTGGTGTAGCCACCCGCGCGGATCATCTCCAGCATGGCCGGGACGAGCTGCACGTGGTTGTTCGGGAACTGGTCGGTGTCCCAGCCCAGTTGCTCGTCGCCGCGGTTGGCGTCCAGCGAGCCGAAGATGCCCAGGGCGCAGGCGGTGGCCACTTCATGCTCGAAGCTGTGGCCAGCCAGCGTGGCGTGGTTCACCTCGATGTTGACCTTGACCTCGTTCTCCAGGCCATAGGTCTTCAGGAAGCCGTAGACGGTGGCGCTGTCGTAGTCGTACTGGTGCTTGGTGGGCTCTTGCGGCTTGGGCTCGATGAGGATGGTGCCCTTGAAGCCGATCTTGTGCTTGTGCTCGACGACGGACGAAAGGAAGCGGCCGTACTGGGCCAGCTCGCGCTTGAGGTCGGTGTTCAGCAGGGTCTCGTAGCCTTCACGGCCGCCCCACAGCACGTAGTTCTGGCCGCCGAGCCGGTTCGTCCACTCCAGCGCATGCTTGACCTGCGCGGCGCCGTAGGCATAGACCTCGGGGTCGGGGTTGGTGGAGGCACCGCTCATGAAGCGGCCGTGCGAGAACAGGTTGGCCGTGCCCCACAGCAGGCCGACCTTGCCGTCTTGCATCTTCTTGGCGGCGGCTTCGAGCAGGCCGTCGAGGATGCGGTTGGACTCGGCAAGCGTCGCGCCTTCGGGCGCCACGTCGCGGTCATGGAAGCACCAGTAGGGCAGACCCAGCTTGGCGAAGAAGTCGAACGCGGCGTCCAGCTTCATGTACGCGGCCTTGATGGGGTCCGCCTCGTTGAACCATTCGCGCTGGAACACGGTGTTGCCCAGGCCGAAGACGTCCTCGCCCTTCCAGCAGAAGTTGTGCCAGTAGCAGACGGCCGGGCGCAGGTGCTCGGCCAGCGTCTTGCCCAGCACGACGCGATTGGCGTCGTACCAGCGGTAGGCCAGCGGGTTGGTGGAGTTCTGGCCTTCGTACTTGACGACGGGGAGATCGGAATAGGCGGTGCTCATGGCGAGGTCCTTACTACGGGAAATGGGTTGGTACGAAGAAAGAGACGGTCAGGCGGTGGCGGGCACGGCGCTGGCGCCGCCCGTCGTGTCGTTGCCATCGTTGGCGTTGGCCTTGCGGCGACGCTGGTCGAGCTCGTCGGCCATGCGCAGCGTGGTTTCTTTGTCCAGCTTGTTGGCCAGCAGGCACAGGGTGCAGGCCGCGAACAGCGCGCCCACGACGAAGCTGGATGCGACGCGGTAGCCCTCGATGGCGCCAGGCGCTGTCGGGATTTGCGTGTCGTAGCCGAAGAAGCCGGCCAGCAGCCACAGCAGGCTGGCCGAGCCCAGCGCCAGGCCGGCCTTCAGGGAGAAGCCGATGGTGGCGAACACCATGCCGGTGAAGCGGCGGCCAGTCTGCCATTCGGAGTAGTCGGCCGCGTCGGCGTACATGGACCACATGACGGCGACTGTCGGCGCGTAGACGATGGCCGACAGTATGTGCAGGCCCAGCATGGCCCACACGGCATCCGGCGGCAGCAGGTACATGGCGCAGGCCGTCAGCGTGCACAGGCCGAAGCACCAGACGCCGATGGCGCGGCGGCCGTAGCGCGCCGACAGGCCCATGGACAGCAGGATGACGACGATGGTCGTCGCCGTGCCGGCCATGTTGATGATGCTGTTGAACACGTCGGCCACGTTGGAGCTGGCCAGCTGGTCGCGCGTGCCGTGCACGATGTAGCCCAGGCTGTCGGCCAGGCTGCCGGTGCTGGACGCGTCGGGCGTCGTCAGGCCCAGCGCCGCGACGAAGTCGAACATGGCGGCCTTGTCGGCGTAGTGGTGGTAGTAGTTGTAGTGCGCGCCACCGCGCAACGCCAGCATGCCGAACTGGAACAGCGTGTACAGCACCAGCGCGATCCAGGGGCCGTTCTTCAGCAGGTCGGAGAAGTCCTGCTTGGGTGACGACTGGGTCTGCACGATGGGCTTGATGCGCTCCTTGGTCGTGAAGAAGGTGACGAGGAACAGCACCAGGCAGGCGACGGCCCAGATGGTCATGGTCATCTGCCAGCCGTGGGCGCGGTCATGCCCCTGCGCGAACTTGGCCACCAGGGGCAGCGTGAAGCCACCCACCGCGAACTGCGCCACGTTGACCGACACGAAGCGGAACGAGTTCAGCTTGGTGCGCTCGTTCAGGTCGCCGGTCATGACACCGCTCATGGCCGAGTACGGCATGTTGTTCATGCTGTACAGCGTCATCAGCAGCGTGTTGGTGATGCCCGCGTAGGCGATGACCATGCCGGTGCTCCAGCCCCACGCCGGGTCCGGCGCCGTGTAGGCCAGCACCATGACGACGGCCCACGGCACGGACGTCCACAACACCCAGGGGCGGAACTTGCCCCAGCGCGTGTTGGTGCGGTCAGCCAGCACGCCCATGACGGGGTCGAAGATCGCGTCCCACAGGCGCGGCCACAGCAGGATGGCCGCGGCCGTGTTGGCGCTGAGGCCGAACACGTCCGTGTAGAAGTTCAGCTGGAACAGGATCATCGACATGAAGACCAGATTGGCCGCGGCGTCGCCGCAGCTGTATCCGGCCTTCTCGATGAAGGACAGGGGCTGGTGGGTGCTCATGCTTGTCTCGCGTTGTCGTTGTTATGGGCCGGCAGTCTGCGCTGCTCAGTCCTTGGCCTGGTAGCTCAGATAGTCGAAGTCGGCATGCTTGCGCGTGCCGGCCAGGTCCTGGCAGGCGATGCCGACGAAGTTGCCGGTGAAGCCGAAGCTGCTGGCAAAGCCGTTGACGAAGCGGGTCGCGAACTCGTCGCTGAGCATGGCAGTGTCCAACGCCGGGCCCACCGCCTTCCAGGGCTGGTCGCCCTGGCGGAAGTAGAAGCGGTAGTGGTCGTGGCTGAACTCCAGCGCCAGGTCCACGGGGCCGGCCGCCAGCGTGATGGGCTCGCTGACGGCGGCGATGGCCGCGTCGCGGTTCACATGCAGACAGACGACGCGCTCGTGGCTGTCCAGGTCGCGCGTCACGTGCAGGTAGGCGTGGTTGCGCGTGTTGTAGTAAGCGACCAGGCCGGCCATCTGGTGGAAGTTGTCGGGCTCGAAGTCCACGCGCGTCTCGACACGGGCATTGAAGTGCTGCTGGCGGCGCGCGACCAGGCTCTGGTCGAACAGGCTCATGAGCGACTCGCGGCCGGTCAGGCGCAGGTGGCCGGGGCGGGCGGTGAGGGACGCCCAGCTTTCGTCGAAGGGCTTGCGCAGCGAGTTCAGGTGGCCGCTGAAGACGGGGCTGTCGAAGTCGTCGCGTGCAGGCTCGGCCGGGAACGGATGCGGCGGCAGGTCAGGCGGGGCGATCTTCAGGCTGGGCTGCTGTCCGCCGACGACCTCGGGCCAGTCGTCGTCGCGCCAGCGCAGGCGCTGCAGCGCGGTCTCGCGGCCCAGCGGGCAGTGCAGGCCTTCGTAGCCGCCTGCGGGGTTCTGCTTGGCGGCGTTGGGGCCGGTCCATTCCAGTGGACGGCCGCACAGGTGGGCCATGAACCACTCGCCGCCGGCCGTCTCGACCCAGCTGGCGTGGCCGCTGCGCTGCAGGCCGTCGGTGGGCTTCTGCCAGGCGGTCAGCAGCGGGTTGCCGGGCAGCGTCTCGTAGGGGCCGTCGATATGGCGCGAGCGGGCCAGCGTCACGGCGTGCTCGTAGAAAGTGCCGCCCTCGGCGGTCAGCAGGTAGTACCAGCCGTTGCGCGTATAGAGGTGCGGGCCTTCGACGACGCCCAGCGGCGTGCCGGCGTAGATGTTCTTGACGGGGCCGACCAGCTTCTTGGCTTCGTGGTCGTACTCCTGCAGCAGGATGCCGTTGAAGTGATGCTTACCGGGCTTGTGCGTCCATTGCTGGTTGATGAGCCAGTGGCGGCCATCCGCGTCGTGGAACAGGCTGGGGTCGAAGCCGGAGCTGTTCAGGTAGATGGGCTCGCTCCACGGGCCGTCGATGCTGGGCGCCGTGATCAGGTAGTTGTGCGTGTCCTTGAACGCGCCGATGGTGGAGCGCACGTCGGTGTAGATCAGCCAGAACTGGCCGCCCGAGTAGCTCAGGCAGGGCGCCCAGACGCCGGCGGAGTCGGGGTGGCCGGTCAGGTCCAGCTGGCTGGTGCGCGTGCACGCGTAGCTGTGGTGGCGCCAGTTGACGAGATCCTTTGAGTGGTGGATGCGCACGCCCGGCCACCACTCGAAGGTGGATGTGGCGATGTAGTAATCGTCGCCATCAGCACCCGGCACGCGGCAGATGGAGGGGTCGGCATGGAAGCCCGGCAGGATGGGATTGGTGATCATCGTCAGGGGGTCGCAGGAAGAAGGGAAGCCGGGCCGCGGTGCGAACGGCCGGCGTAGGTGAGCAGGGCGCCGATGAGGCCCAGGCCGATGGCGGCCGTCAGCGCCTGGGCGGCGCCGGAGAACTTGGCGGCGGCCACGCAGGCCTGCCAGTTCGCGGCGATGAGCGCGGTCAGCCCCAGGCCCAGGAGCGCCAGCACGCCGCCGGCCGTCAGCAGGCCGCGGTGGCGCTGCGTCAGGTCCAGCGCGGCGTCCAGGTTCACGCGCTCGAAGCGGCCGCGGAACCAGAACCAGAAGATGGCCAGGCTGGTCAGGTGCATGGCGCCGGCGTAGACGAAGGCCCATTGCTGGGTGCCAGTCCACTGCACGGTCAGCGCGGTCAGCAGCGTGATGAACATGCCGCCGATGCCGCCGGCCGTCGCGCCCAGGCCTATGACGGCGCCGGACACCTGGGTCGGGAACAGGTCGGTGGCCGAGGTCATCAGGTTGGCCGACCAGGCCTGGTGGCAGGCCGTGGCCAGCGTGATGAGCGCCACGCAGATGGCGAAGCTGTCGGTCCAGTAGGCCAGGATGCTGCCCGGCATGCAGGCCGCGAACAGGCCCATCGTCACCATGCGCGCCTTGCCCACGGGCCAGCCCCGCTTCGTCAGGTGGCCGGACAGCCAGCCGCCGAAGATGGAGCCGACGCTGGAGCCGAGGTAGATGAGCGCGACGAGGCCGGCGCTCTTCAGCGGGTTCTGACCGCGCTCGCGCTCCAGGTAGGAGGGCAGCCAGAACAGGAAGAACCACCACACCGGGTCGGTCAGCATCTTGCCCAGAAGGAAAGGCCAGATCTGGCGGTAGCGCAGCAGCGCGGTCCAGGGCAGGCGCAGCGTCTGCGTGGCGGGCGGCTGGCCGGCGCGGATGTGGGCCAGCTCGGCGGCTGACAGCTGCGGGTGCTCCTCGGGCGCGTGGAAGCCGCGCTGCCAGAACACCAACCACAGCAGGCCCGCAGCGCCGATGGCGATGAAGGCGGACTGCCAGCCGAAGGTCAGGGCCAGCCAGACGGTGACCGGCGACGCGATGATGCCCAGCGCCGTGCCGCTGTTGAACAGCCCGGTGGCGAGCGCGCGCTCCTGCTGCGGGAACCACATCGCCACCGTCTTGATGGCGGCCGGGAAGTGCGCTGCCTCGGCCATGCCCAGCAGGAAGCGCACGACGACCAGGCCCATCACCGTCGCGACCAGCCCGTGCGCGGCCGAGGCCAGCGACCACAGGATCAGCGCCAGGCCCAAGCTGCGCTTCACGCCGAAGCGGTCGATGGCCGTGCCGATCAGCGGCGGGAAGGCGGCGTAGGCGGCGGTGAACGCGAAGGTGATCCAGCCGTAGTCGGCATCGGTCAGCGCCAGGCCGCCGGCCTCGAGGGGCTGCTGCAGGCTGGTCTTCAGCACTGACAGCGCGTTGCGGTCGATGTAGTTGATCGTCGTCGCGACGAACAGCAGCGCGCAGATCCACCAGCGCTGGCGGCCCACGGCCGCGGTGCTTGTCGTCGACATCACGCAGCCCGTCCGGATGCTGCGTTGGTAGCGCTAGCGGGGTTGGCCTGGGTAAACCCCTGTCGCAAAAGCGACGTGTCAGGTGTTCCAGGCGCGTTGTGGTTCAAGACTCTGTCTCCGTGAGCGATGGTCGCCGGCCGACCGTCGAATGACAGTTGCCGGACGCAAATGTAGCGCTACCATTTGGGTTCGCGCAAGCCGGGGAAACCGCGCAAGCGTCCGAACCCGAACAGGAGACGAGATGAAGTTCACAGGCAAATGGCTGGCGGCCACGCTGTTGGCGCTGGCGCCCGTCTGGGCGATGGCCGAGGACGGCTACGAGCTGTGGCTGCGCTACCGGCCGCTGCAGGGCCCGGCACTGACGCAGCTGAAAGCCGGCGCCAGGACCATCGTCCGCACCGGCGCGGATTCGCCCACGCTGCAGGCCGCCGTGGCCGAGCTGCAGCGCGGCGTTGCCGGCATGACCGGACGTGATCCGGCGCTGACTTCGCGCATCGCACCCGGTGCGCTGGTGCTGGCCACGCCCGCCAGCGCCCCCGCGGGCCTGGCGATGCCCTGGGCCGAACTCGGCACGGAAGGCTATGCGCTGCGCCGCGCGAAGCTGCAGGGCGCCGACGTCACCGTCATCGCCGCCAACAGCGACATCGGCCTGCTGTACGGCACCTATGCGTGGCTGCGCGCGGCGCAGACCGGTGCCGACCTGGCCAAGCTGGACCAGCGCTCGGTGCCGAAGATCGGCCTGCGCCTGCTGAACCACTGGGACAACCTGGACCGCCATGTCGAGCGCGGCTACGCCGGCGCGTCCATCTGGGACTGGTGGAAGCTGCCCGAGATCCTGGACGCCCGCTACACCGACTACGCCCGCGCCAATGCGTCACTGGGCATCAACGGCACGGTGCTGAACAACGTCAACGCCAAAGCCGACTCATTGACTGCGCCCTGGCTGGCCAAGGCTGCTGCGCTGGCCGACGTGTTCCGGCCCTACGGCATCAAGGTCTACCTGTCGGCGCGCTTCTCGGCACCCGTGGAACTGGGCGGGCTGAAGAAGTCCGACCCGATGGACCCGGCCGTGCGCGCCTGGTGGAAGGCCAAGGCGGACGAGATCTACAAGACCATCCCCGACTTCGGCGGCTTCCTCGTCAAGGCCAACTCGGAAGGCCAGCCCGGCCCGCAGGACTACGGCCGCCACCACGCCGACGGCGCCAACATGCTGGCCGAAGCGCTGGCGCCGCATGGCGGCGTCGTGCTGTGGCGCGCCTTCGTCTATGCGCCCGAGGCCAAGGACCGCGCCGCGCAGGCCTTCGACGAGTTCAAGCCGCTGGACGGGAAGTTCGCGCCCAACGTCATCGTGCAGGTGAAGAACGGTGCCATCGACTTCCAGCCGCGCGAGCCCTTCCACCCGCTGTTCGGCGCCACGCCCAGGACGCCGCTGGCGTTGGAGCTGCAGATCACGAAGGAGTACCTGGGCTTCTCGACGCACCTGGTCTATATGGGCCCGCTGTTCGAGGAAGTGTTGAAGGCCGACACCGGCCACGGCGGCACGGTGGCGCGCGTGGTGGACGGCAGCCTGGCGAAGCACAAGCTGACCGCCATTGCTGGTGTCGCCAACATCGGCGCGGACCGCAACTGGAGCGGCTCGCAGTTCGACCAGGCCAACTGGTATGCCTACGGCCGCATGGCCTGGGACCCGGACCTGGGCGCGGCCGACGTGGCGCGCGACTGGGTGGCGCAGACCTTCACGGCCCGCCCCGCAGCGCGCGACGCCATCGTGAAGCTGATGCTGGACTCGCGCGAAGCGGTCGTGGATTACATGACGCCGCTGGGCCTGCACCACCTGATGGGCACGGGCCACCACTACGGCCCCGCGCCCTGGGTGGATAACCTGGAGCGCGCCGACTGGAACCCGACCTACTTCCACCGCGCGTCCAAGGACGGCATCGGCTTCGACCGCACGGCCACCGGCAGCAACGCTCTGGCGCAGTACGCGCCGGCCATCGCGAAGCGCTGGGCCGACCCGCGCACGACGCCGCCCGAGCTGCTGCTGTGGTTCCACCACCTGCCGTGGGACCACGCCATGCCGTCGGGCCGCACGCTGTGGGCCGAGCTGATCGCGCGCTACGACCGTGGTGTCGCGACCGTGGCCGACATGCGCCGCCGCTGGGCCGCGCTGCAGCCCGACATCGACGCCGCCCGCCACGCCCAGGTGACGGCCTACCTCGCCCAGCAGGAGCGCGAGGCGCGCTGGTGGCGCGACGCCTGCATCGCCTACTTCCAGTCGGTCTCCGGCCTGCCGCTGCCGGCCGGCACGCGGCTACCGGAGCGCAGCCTGCAGGACTACCAACGGCAGAGCTTCCCGTATGCCCCTGGCAAGGGATGAGGGGCTGTTGAAGGCGATGGTGGAAAATCGCCGTTCTCCAAGAACAACGAACTATCGAGGTGCCCATTGAAGCCAAACGCGCGCCAGGGGCGTAGCACCAAGGTCGCCACCATTGCCGACGTGGCCAGCCTGGCCGGCGTGTCGCCCATGACGGTCTCGCGCGTCGTCAACGGCGAACAGAACGTCCGGCCCGGCACGCGCGACAAGGTGCAGGCCGCCATAGCGGCGCTGAACTACCTGCCCAACCAGGCCGCGCGCCGGCTGGCGGGTTCGGAGCCTATCCGCATCGGCATGCTGTACATCGACCCCAGCGCCGGCTACCTCAACGAGTTCCTGATCGGCCTGCTGAACAAGAGCAGCCTGAGCCACGTGCAGCTCATCGTGCAGCGCTGCGACGCGGCGCGCGACGGCGAGGAGAAGCCGGTGGCCGAGATGATCGCCAACGGCATCGACGGCCTCATCCTCCCGCCGCCGTTCTGCGACTCGCAGCCGCTGCTGAAGCTGGTCGCCGAGACCGACACGCCGGCCGTGGCCGTGTCCGCCGGCCAGCCGCCCGAGGACGTCTGCGCGGTGGGCATCGACGACTTCCAGGCCGCGTACGAGATGACGCGCCACCTGCTGAACCTGGGCCACCACCGCCTGGGCTTCATCATCGGCGACCCCTACCAGCGCAGCAGCTCGCGCCGCCTCGCGGGCTTCCACGCGGCGATGACCGACGCGGGCCTGAACATCGAGGAAGAGGAGGTCGTCGCGCAAGGCATGTTCACGTACCGCTCGGGGCTGGATGCGGCCGAATTCCTGCTGTCGCAGGAGCAGCGCCCCACGGCCATCTTCGCCAGCAACGACGACATGGCCGCTGCCACTGTGGCCATTGCCCACCGCTTCGGCCTGGACGTGCCCAGCGACCTGACGGTGGTGGGCTTCGACGACGCGCCGCTGGCGACCACCATCTGGCCCGAACTGACCACCGTGCGCCAGCCCATCATGGAAATGGCCGGCGCAGCTGTGGACCTGCTGGTGCGCCACATCCGTGCGCGCCGCTCCGGCGAGCCCTTGCCCTGCGAGCATGTGCTGAAGGATTTCGAGCTGATCCGCCGCCAGTCCGACGCTGCGCCGAGAACCCGGCCCAAGCCCTTGGCCCAGGCACGCCGCTGAACGCGGGCGTGCCGGGTCTCCAGCCGGGCCGGCGTCCGGCTTGGACCTCTTCGATCACCTGGATGACGACATGGAACAACTGACCGGCCTGCGCTTCAAGCGCCTGCTGCTGACCGGCGCTGCCGGCGCCCTGGGCCGCATGCTGCGCCCGCGCATGAAGCGCTACTGCGAGACGCTGCGCGTGTCCGACCTCGCGGCGATGGACCCGGCCGGTGACGGCGAGGAAGTCGTCGTCGCGCCGCTGGAAGACGAGGCCGCGATGTACGAGCTGCTGGACGGCGTGGACGCCGTGCTGCACTTCGGCGGCGTGTCCGTCGAGAAGCCGTTCTCCACCGTGCTGCCGGCCAACATCGTCGGCGCCTACAACCTGTACGAGGCCGCGCGCCGCCGCGGCACCAAGCGCATCGTCTTCGCCAGCTCCAACCACGTGACCGGCTTCTACAGCCAGGGCGAGACCATTCCCGCCCACGTCGTGCCGCGGCCGGACAGCTACTACGGCCTGTCCAAGGCCTTTGGCGAAAACCTGGCGCAGTTCTACTTCGACCGCCACGGCCTGGAGACGGTGAGCATCCGCATCGGCTCCTGCCTGCCCGAGCCGCAGGACCGCCGCCACCTGTCCAGCTGGATCAGCCACGACGACATGGAGCGGCTGCTGGTCGCCGCGCTGACGGCGCCGGTGGTGGGCCACAGCATCGTCTACGGCGCCAGCGACAACCGCACGACCTGGTGGGACAACAGCCAGGGCAAGCATGTCGGTTACCGCCCGCAGGACAGCTCCGAGACCTGGCGCGCCGCCGTCGAGGCCAGGCAGCCGCACATCGACCCGACGCGCCCCGAGGCGCGCTACCAGGGCGGCGCCTTCGTCGTGCTGGGGCCCTTCGACTTCGCCGGCCAGGGCCCCAAGTGAGCGGCCCGCGCATCCCCTTCCAGCCCGCCTCGCGCCTGCCCGACGCGGCCTTCGAGATCCTCGCCCCCGAGGGGCGCGAGCTGCGGCTGTTCTCGGCGGGCGTGGAGCAACTCGCCACCGGCCTGCAGTGGGCCGAAGGCCCGGTGTGGTTCGGCGATGGCCGCTACCTGCTGGTGTCCGACATTCCCAACGACCGCATCCTGCGCTGGGACGACTGCAGCGGTCAGGTCAGCGTGTTCCGCCAGCCGGCCGGCAATGCCAACGGCCATGCGCGCGACGCGCAGGGGCGGCTGGTCAGCTGCGAGCACCTGGGCCGGCGCATCACGCGCACGGAGTTCGACGGCCGCATCACCGTGCTGGCCGATGCGTTTCATGGCAAGCCGCTGAACTCACCCAACGACATTACCTGCGGGCCGGACGGTAGCCTCTGGTTCACCGACCCCGAGTTCGGCATCGCCAGCGACTGGGAAGGCCTGCGCGCCACGCCCGAACAGCCGCACGGCGTCTACCGCATCGACGCGAAGACCGGTGGGTTGCAGCGCGTCATCGATGACCTCGCCGGGCCCAACGGCCTGGCCTTCACGCCCGATGGCCAGCGGCTGCTGGTGGTTGAGAGCCGCGCACAGCCGCACCGGCTGATCTGGTCCTACGCCGTCAACGGCGCGGCGGTCAGCGACAAGCAACTGCTGATCGACGCCGAAGGCCCTGGCGCCTTCGACGGCATCGCGCTGGACACGCAGGGTCGCATCTGGTGCGGCTTCGGCGGCGGCGGCCAGCCGGGTGTGGACCCGGCGCTGCTGGACGGCGTGCGCGTGTATTCGTCCGAGGGCAAGCCGCTGGCGCACATCCACCTGCCCGAGCGCTGCGCCAACCTGTGCTTCGGCGGCGCCAAGGGCAACCGATTGTTCATGGCCAGCAGCCACTCGCTGTACGCGCTGTACGTGAACGCCCGCGGGTTCGTGCGCTGATGGCTGCCGGCATCACCACGCGTGACTACGGTTGCCTGCCGGACGGTCGTGTCGTCCACGAGTACCGCCTCGACGACGGACACGGCCTGGTGCTGACGGCGCTGGACTGGGGCGGCATCGTCACCGGCCTGTGGCTGCCTGGCCTGGCCGACAGCGTCGTGCTGGGAATGGCCGACCTGGACGCCTACCTGGCGGGCGCCGGCTCGCACCTGGGCGTCATCGCGGGGCGCTATGCCAACCGCATTGCCGGTGGCCGCTTCGACCTGGACGGTGTGCGCCACGAACTCGCCGTCAACGACGGCCGCAACTGCCTGCATGGCGGCCCGGCAGGCTTCGGCGCGTCGCTGTGGCAGGCCACGCCGCAGCCGGTAGGCGCGGGTGGCAGCGTCAGCCTGCTGCTGCAGCGCGAGAGCCCGCACGGCGAGATGGGCTTCCCCGGCACGCTGCAGGTGGCCGTGCGCTACACGCTGGGCGCCGACCTGAGCTGGCGCGTGGACTACGAGGCCGCCTGCGACCGGCCCACGGTCGTCAACCTGACCTCGCACGCCTACTTCAATTTGGCTGGCGCCGAGTCCGGCGCGGCGCTGGACCACTGCCTCACGCTGCACGCCGGCCGCTATACCGTGCCCGACGCGCAGGGCATTCCGCTGCACCATGCTGCGGTGGACGGCACTGCGTTCGACTTCCGCAAGGCGCGTTCGATCGGCAGCGATGTGGGCTACGACCACAACTGGCTGCTGGATCACCCGCGGGATGGCGCGCTGCACCCGGCCGCACGCCTGCATGATCCTGCGTCGGGCCGGGTCATGGACATCCTGACGACCGAGCCGGCGATCCAGTTCTACGCCGGCACCTGGATGGACGGCTCGCTGGCCAGCCGCGGCGGCCGGCCCTACCGGCGCGGTGCCGGGCTGTGCCTGGAGACCCAGCACAGCCCCGACTCGCCCAACAGGCCTGTGGGCCCGGACTGGCCCAGCACCGTGCTGCGGCCGGGCGAGGTGTTCAGGTCGTCAACGCTGCATCGCTTCAGCATCTGAGCTGGGCGCGGCGGGCGCTGCGGGCGCGGTGTCGAGCCGCGCCAGCGCGTCCGTGATCTCGGCAGCGCTGCCGGGGCGCACCACGCGCGCCACTTCGCGCCCGTCCTGAAGCACCACCAGCGTGGGCCACAGCTTCACGCTGTACGAGCGGCCCAGGGGACGACCGCGGCCGTCTTCGATCTTCAGATGCTGCAGTGGCGCGCCCGCCCGGTGCGCGTCCAGCGCGCTGGCGATGGCCGGCTGCGCTGCCTGGCAGATGCTGCACCAGTTGGCGCCAAATTCGAGGACCGTGGGGCCGCGCATTGCGTCGACGTCGGCGCGGCTGGGTTCCTGGCTGGAGTATTGCGGGGTGGCGGTCATGGTCGGCTCCTGGCAGTTGCGTGAGCGGCGTCGGCAAGCGAGATGCCAGCGCGGCGCGTCAGAGGATGAGGTACTCGGGGTGCCGCTGCTGGATCTCGTCCACCGAGGCGAGCGTGCCGGACAGGTGCTCGCGGACGGCGGCCTGCGCCGCGTTCGCATCGCGCGCCGCGATGGCATCCAGGATGGCCTGGTGCCCGCCAAGGATGGATGCGGTCTTGCCGGCGAACGGGGAGTGCAGCAGCCGCAGCCGGTCCACGTGGCCGGACATGCGCAGCACCACCGTCCACAGCCGGGGCAGACCGGCGGCCACGTACATCAGCCGGTGGAACTCCTTGTCGGCGGCCATGAAGCCGATGAAGTCCTTCTGCGCGGCCAGTTCGGCCTGGTGCGTGAGCTGAAGGCGCAGCTCGGCGATCACCGCGTTGTCGGGTGCATCGGCGAGTTGCCGCGCGATCTCGATTTCGATGGAGCGGCGCAGGAAGTGCGCCTCGCGGGCGGCCGGCACGTCGATGCGGCTGACCTGCGTCGTGTACTGCGCCCGGATGACGACGAGGCCTTCCTCGCTCAGCCGCATCAGCGCGTCGCGCACCGGCGTCTGGCTGACACCGAAGCGTTGCGCCAGCTCGGCACGGTCGAGCGCCAGACCGGGGGCAAGCTCCAGCGAGACGATGGCGGCGCGCAGCGATTCGACGACCTGGGGGGCTGCGTGGCGGGTGGGATCGAGGACGAAATTCATCGCGAAGGTGTGCGGATGATTTTGGCACTGGCGCTTTAGTGCATCAGTGGCGCGCCGGGCAAAAAAGCGGCGGACCGCTCGCGCGGGCCGCCGCAACAGACAGGACGCCACCAGCCCGCGGCGTCCGACCAGAGATTCAATCCGGCAGGGGCCGGCCTCGCAGGTGGCGCAGCAGCGCGCCGGTGCCGTAGGTCCACGGCGGGATGGCGTCGCTGCGCTGCACGGTGTTGATGAGGCAGCCCAGTGCGGGGCTGGCGATGGTGACCACGTCGGCCAGGCGGTGCGTGAAGCCGGCACCGGGCGCGCCGCGGTCCTGGATGGGCGAGAACATCGTGCCCAGGAACAGCATGAAGCCATCGGGGTACTGGTGATGCGCGCCCCAGGCATGGCGCACCAGATCCAGCGGGTCGCGGCTGATCTCCTGCATGCGGCTCACGCCGTCCAGCACGAAGCCGTCCTCGGCCCCTTCGATGCGCAGGCTCACCGCGGCGGCGCGCACGGTGTCCAGCGTGAAGCCATCGTCGAACAGCCGGATGAACGGGCCGATGGCGCAGGAGCCGTTGTTGTCCTTGGCCTTGCCCAGCAGCAGCGCACTGCGGCCTTCGATGTCGCGCAGGTTGACGTCGTTGCCCAGCGTCGCGCCGACGACCTCGCCGCGCGCGTTGACGGCCAGCACGACCTCGGGCTCGGGGTTGTTCCACTGCGAGTCGGGGTGCAGGCCGACTGCGGCGCCGAAGCCCACGGCGGACATCGGCTGCGCCTTCGTGAAGACCTCGGCATCAGGCCCCAGCCCCACTTCCAGGTAGGGAGACCACGCGCCGCGGGCGACAAACTCGGCCTTCAGCTGCTGCGCCGTCGCCGAGCCGGGGCGGATGCTGGCGAGGTCGGCGCCCAGGCTGGCCCTCAGCGACTCGCGCAACGCGTGGGCGCGAGCCGCGTCGCCGCCGGCTTGTGCCTCGATGACGCGCTCCAGCAGGCTCACGGCGAAGGTCACGCCACAGGCCTTGATGGCTTGCAGGTCGCAGGGTGCCAGCAGGCGGGGCACGGCGGGGTCGGGCGAGGCGGCCAGCGCGCCGGCGAGCACATCGTGTACGGCCCCTATCCCGCGTGCCGGTGCCTGACGGGTGAGCGCCACCCGGTCGCTGCGGTCTAGCAGCTCCGCCATCGTCGCTACATGGCCGGACAGGTCGACCAGTTCGCCGCCGCGCACCGCCACCACGACCGGGCCATCAACATCAGCGCACCACACGCGACCCACCAAGACCGCATGCGTTGCATCGTCGGGCAGGCCGCGCGGCAGGGAAGCGTTGTTGTTCTGCATCTTCTGGGTGAACGGCGTTGACAGCGATGGCTTGATTGTGAGCGCTACCTGATTCGCTGGCCAGTCGTGGTGATCCCTTGGCTTTTTGCGTCGATCTTTACTAATACATTAGTACACACCCTCGTTGACTCCGCCAGACTGCCACCGTAAATTCAAAAATGTGTGCGCTACCATTTTTTGTGGTTGCCGCCTTGACACAGCCTGGAGCACCGGGTTCGCAGAATCAAACAGGAGACAACAGATGAACAAGATTTCTTCGCGGCAGCGGCGCGGCCCGCGCCTGGATCGTCGGCTGGCGCTGGGCACCACGCTGCTGGCCGGCCTGATTGCGCAGGCCTATGCGCAGACCGCTCCCGCGCAGCCGCCTTCGCAGCAGCTCGACACCGTGGTCGTCACCGGCATCCGCGCCTCGCTGGAAAGCTCGGCCAATGCCAAGAAGAACTCGGTCGGCTTCATCGATGCCATCTCGGCCGAGGACATGGGCAAGTTCCCCGACAGCAACATTGCCGAGTCCATCTCCCGCATCCCCGGTGTCACGCTGACGCGCGAGATCACCGGTGAAGGCCTGCAGATCCAGATCCGCGGCCTAGGCACCAACTTCACCCGCATCCTGCTGAACGGCGCGCCGGTCGCGTCCGCCTCCACCGGCCGCACCGACACCGGCAGCGCCAACCGCGAAGTCGACATGGACTTCATGCCCGGCGAACTGTTCAGCCGCGTGACGGTGGTCAAGAGCCCGACCGCGTCCATGCTGGAAGGCGGCGCCGCCGGCATCGTAGACATGCGCAGCGCGCGCCCGTTCGACAAGAAGGGCTTCCGTACCGCGTTCTCGCTGACCGGCACCAAGGGCGAAAACGCCGAGAAGTGGGGCAACCGCGGCTCGGCCCTCGTCAGCAACACATGGAACAACGTCTTCGGCGTGCTGGCCGGTGTGGCCTGGTCGACGAACAAGGTCAAGACCACCGGCTTCGAGTCCATCGGCTGGACCAATGCCAACCTGTCGCAAGCCCAGGGTGCCAGCCTGGGCACGGGGCGCAACAACACGGGCGGCGGCAACTGGACCATTCCGGGTGTCGTGCCCGCCAACGCCGGCAACGGCCTGACGACCGGCGCCACGATCGATGAAGCCTACTTGCTGTCGAAGAACCCCGGCCTGACGATCCAGCAGATCGACAACGCGCTGATTCCCCGTCTGGGCCGCACGATGTTCTCCGAGGGCAGCCGTGATCGCAAGAACGCCATCGTGTCGATGGAACTGCGCCCCAACAGCTCGGCCAGGTACTTCCTTGACGTCATCTACGGCCACAAGAAGAATGAGTTCGACCGCGTCGACATCAACTGGATTGGCCGCAATGGCTCGGCCATTCCCGTCAACATGACCGTGGACAAGACCGACTGCGCCAATGGCTGCACGGTCACCAAGGGCACCTTCGCGAACTCGCAGTACTTCCTGGAGTATCGGCCCTACAACGAGGAAACCAAGTTCCACAGCGTCAACCCCGGCCTGAATGTGCGGATCACCGACGCGATCAGCGTCGACGTCCAGGCCAACATGACGCGCAGCGATTTCCGGCGCGAGTCGCCGACGGTGGGCTTTCAGACCTTGCTCGGCTCGGGCATCACGACCGAGTACGACAACACCAGCGGCACGCCGTCGATCCGCGCCATTGACGCCTCCGGCGCGACCGACATCCTGAACAAGCCCAGTTCCTACGGCTGGAACGGTGGCCGCCTGAACCACCAGGAAGAGCTGCGCTCAATCCGCACGCACGGCCTGCGCGGCAGCATCGACATCGACGCGAACATCTTCGACATCAAGATCGGCAGCGCCTACGACAGCGTCTCGCGCCGCATCAACACGCTGGACAACTCCGCCTACTGGGAGAACATCGCCTGCCGCCGCAACGTCAACGTGTTCCTGCCCAACCCCAACACGACCAACACCGGCGGCGCCTGCAACGGCGCTGGCGCTGCCGGTCCGGCAGCCGGCGCATACCCGGGCTACGGCACGGGCTTCACGGCGGGTGCGTCGCCAGCCTCGTTGCAGTTCCTCGGCTCCACGATCCCGAACGCGGCCGTGCCGAGCTACCTCATTCCCACGTCGAGTGGCTTCACCACGGTGGACTGGGCGCGGTTCGCGAAGGACTCCAACTACCAGGCCGCCCGCGACACCGCCACGTTCGGCACGGCCAATTCCAACAACAACGTGGCGCCCGGCTTCTTCCAGGAGCAGGTGTCGTCGGTGTTCACCGAGATCAACGGTGAGACGACGTTGTTCGGCAGGGATCTGCGCTACAACGCCGGCGGCCGCTATGCCACGACGCAGCAGACCTTCGCCACGCTGACGCTGCCGGTCGACCCGCGCAACGCGGCGCTGAACCTGGCCGATGGCGGCCGCTACCCGTCGCAGCGCCTGGAGACCTACACGCAGACCACGTACAGCAACTTCCTGCCGTCCGCCAGCGTCGCCTACAGCCTGCGCCCCAACCTGCTGGCGCGGGGCTCGGTGTCCAAGACGATCACGCGTGCCGACCCGACGCAGCTGCGCGCGCTGGCGCTGAACTTCACCGACCCGGCGGCCCAGAACGGCACGCTCACCAATCCTGATCTGAAGCCCTACAAGTCTGAAAACACCGACCTGGGCCTGGAGTGGTACACCGGCCGTGAAGGCTACATCGCCGTGGCCTGGTTCCAGAAGGGCATCCAGGGCTTCACCGCGAACCGCACGATCAGCACGACCTTCGCCGACCTGAATGCCTACGGCGTCAACTGGACCCAAGGCGGCTTGACTGACACGCAGAAGCAAGGTCTCTATACCCGCGCCGGCCTGCCGGTGCCGGGCGACCTTGCCACGGCGCCCACGGGAGCGGCGCTCGCCGCGATCAATGCGCTGGGCATCACGCTGACGCAGACGCAGAACACGGCCGACGAGCTGAAGATCAAGGGCCTGGAGCTGACGGTGCAGCAACCGCTGGACATCATCTCTTCGTACTTGAAGGGCATCGGCGTCAGCGCCAACTACACCAAGGTCAAGCAGTCGGGCGCCAACGTGGCCACCGGCGTGCCTCCGTACACCTACAACCTGGCCGCCTACTACGAAGGACGCTTCGGCGGCCTGCGTGTGACCAAGACCTTCACCAAGGGGTCGCAGTCCAGCGGCACGGGCCAGAACGGCATCACGGCGGCGGCCTTCTACGGCATGGACTACGACCAGGTGGACTTCACCTCGCGCCTGAACATTGGTGAGTTCTTTGGCTGGAAGAAGGACTTGCAGGCGACCTTCGACATCTTCAATGTCACCCGCTCCCAGCAGCGCACGAACTTCCAGTTCGCCAATGCGCCCTACGCGGTCTACGAGCCGGGTCGCACGTACCAGGTCGGGTTGCGCGCGAGCTTCTGAGCCCCTCGTCTGGTCTCGCTGCTGAACGCGTGCGAGCCCAGCCGGTGCCCCGAGGGGACGGCGATGTGTGCGGCATCGAGCCGCATGCATCGCCAGATGGGCCGGCTCGGGAGCGGCCCGGCGTCGGCCCGAATACCGAACACCGAATGCAAAGGGCTCCCGCATGAGGGAGCCCTTCTCTTTGAGTGCGCCCAGCATGGGCGCACATCCTGGAGGTGCAAGTCCTCCCGCGAGCTGGTCACAGCGAGCGAAGTGAAGCGCAACTGCACGAGGGCGACCGAGTGTGGGGAGGAAGCGTGAAGCGTAAATCGCGAGCCGATGAACAAGAACCGCATAGAAGGCGCTGCCGAGCAGGGCGAGTGGGCTCAAGACCACGAAGCTCTTGTGACCAAGGCGAAGCGGCGTAGATGCGGCGGTTGTGCGATGAAGGAGTGCGCAATTACCTGGGGAGACCTCGCCTCATGCCTGAAAGGGCGACGGCCATGCCGGAGCGAGGAGTCAGCAGCGGTCGTAGTAGCCGGGTAGCGGGGCCGATGGGGCCACCAGCGAGAGGCGAAGGACCAAACGAGAGCAAGTGACCGAGGACCTGGGAATGTCAAAGGCCATGCGTCAGATGCCGGAGCCATCCGGGCGGGTGGGGGAAGGGCGCGGTGAAGCCGCGTTCCAACCGGCCAGCGACGAAGCCCGCGGCCCGTCCCAGGAACACCAGGGCACAGGGTCAGCAATGCAAGAGGCGGGGGCTGGCACCCTGCTGGAGGCGGCGCTGACGAGAGAGAACCTGCAAGCGGCTTGGAAGCGGGTCAAGGCCAACAAGGGCGCGGCGGGCGTGGACGGGCTCGACATCGAGCACACACAGCGCCTGCTGCAAACGACATGGCCGCAGATCCGCCAAGAGCTGCTGGGAGGGCGGTACCGCCCTGCGCCGGTGCGCAGGGTGATGATTCCCAAACCGGACGGAAGCCAGCGCGAGCTGGGTATCCCGACGGTGACGGACCGACTGATCCAGCAGGCACTTCTGCAGGTGCTGCAACCGCTGATCGACCCCGCCTTCAGCGAACACAGCCACGGGTTCCGGCCGGGGCGGCGGGCGCACGATGCGGTGAAGGCCGCGCGGGCGTACGTCCAGTCAGGCAAGCGCGTAGTTGTAGACGTGGATCTGGCCAAATTCTTTGACCGGGTTTGCCACGACATTCTTGTTGATCGGCTCAAGAGACGCATTCCGGACGCCGCCGTCATACGGCTCATCCGTGCGTATCTGAACGCCGGCATCATGGATGGCGGGGTGGTGGTGGAGCGCCAACAGGGCACGCCGCAAGGCGGGCCGCTGAGCCCGTTGCTGGCCAACGTGCTGCTCGACGAGGTGGACAAGGCATTGGAGGCGCGGGGCTACAGCTTCGCGAGGTATGCCGATGATTGCAATGTCTACGTCCGCAGCAGACGAGCCGGCGAGCGAGTGATGGTGTGGCTCAGGAAGATGTACGGCAAGCTGAGGCTTCAGATCAATGAGGCCAAGAGTGCCGTGTGCAGCGCCTTCGGGCGCAAGTTCCTGGGCTACGAGCTGTGGGTGGCCAAGGGGCGCGAGGTGAAGTGCAAGGTGGCCCACAAGGCCATGGACAACTTCAAGGCGCGCATCCGGGCACTCACGGGCCGCTCAGGCGGACGCAGCATGGCGCAAGTGGTGGCTGGGCTCAGGCCCTACCTGCTGGGCTGGAAGGGGTACTTCGGAATGGCGCAAACGCCCAAAGTCTGGCGCGAGCTGGATGAGTGGCTGCGCCATCGACTCAGAGCCCTACAGCTCAAGCAGTGGAAGCGCGGAACAACCATGTACCGCGAACTGCTGTCGATGGGCGCTCGGGCCGAAGTGGCTCACCGAGTGGCGGCTAACAGCCGGCGCTGGTGGCGCAACAGCACGACAGGACTCAACAGCGTGCTCACCCTTGCTTGGTTCGACCAACTGGGCCTGCCTCGCCTCTCATGACCTCAAACTCTCGAACCGCCCGGCGCGGACCCGCATGCCGGGTGGTGTGGCAGGGGCGCCTCCTAAGATGGAGGCCCCCCTATGCCGATTGTCGCCGTTTCAGCGCGCCGGGCAGCGGCGGTCCAGCAGTGCCACCGGGAAAGCGTCCGCCATCGCCTGGTAGCCCGCCATCGATGGGTGCAGGCCGTCGTTGTCCAGTTCCGGGCGCAGGTGAGTGGGCCGCGCCGGATCGCGCGCCAGCGCATCGAAGTCCACCAGGGCGTCGAAGCCTGCGTCGCGGCGCATCCACGCGTTCAGCGCCTGGCGGTCGGCCTCGTTCTCGGGCTGCGGCTGGTAGTAACCGCTGCCGCCGTAGGGCATCACCGTGCCGACGAACAGGCACACGCCGCGCGCCCGTGCCTGCTGCTGCAGCGTGCTGAAGCCGGCCTTCATGTCGGCCAGCAGCGCGGCGCGCGACTCCGGCGTCGTGGTGCGCTGGCGGTGGCTGGTCCCCAGGTCGTTCACACCCACCAGCAGCACGATGTGCGTCGCACCGCTGCGCGCGAGTGCGTCCCGCTCGAAACGCGTCAGCACGCTGGGCCCCAGGCCGTCCTGCAGCAGCCGGTTGCCGCCGATGCCGGTGTTGACGACGGCCGCCTCGCGGCCCTGTGCGGCGAGGCGGCCGGCCAGCAGGTCCGTCCAGCGCTGGTAGCTGCCGGGAGCCACGCCGTAGCCGTCGGTGATGGAGTCGCCCAGCGTCACCAGCACTGGCTGCGTGCGCCGCGTCTGCACGTCCACCGCCGCCAGGTGCCACCAGCCTTCGCGGGCCGCGCCGTCGGGCCAGTCGGCGGCGTCGACCCGGTTGCCCGGTGCGGCCCAGCTGCGGATGCGCGAGCCCGGGTGCACCGTCGCCTGCGCGGGCGACTGCACGATATGCATCTGCACGGCCAACTCGGCACCACGCGGCACCGCCAAGGGCAGCGGGTCGCTCCACACCTCGGCGCCGGGCGCCAGCGTCAGCGTGCGGCTGCCGTTGAAGCGCAGTGTCTGCAAGCTGCCCCCGTGCAGCCGCGGGGTGCCGGCTTCCCCACCGGGCTGCACCAGCGCCACGCTGGCGGCGCCCAGCTGCAGCGGCTGCCGGCCGAACAGGTTGCTGATGCGCACGCGCACGGCGTCGCCGGCCACCGTCGTGCGCACCACCTGCCGCAGGCTCACGTCCGCCAGCGGCGCCTGCCAGACACGGGGTGTGCCGTCAGGCGCGGGGCCGCCCTGAGCGAGCTGGGCGCTGCCCCACGCCGCCAGCCAGTGCGGCGTGGCAGGGTCGTGGCGAGGCGTGGCGCAGCCTGCCAGCAGCAGCACGGCAAAAAGCAGGGTGGGGCGTGAGGGCAGGCGCATGGTGCGGGACTGAAGGCCGGTGGGCGAATGGATATTGATGGTATCGGTACCATCCGCCCTCGCCATGGGGCAAAGCCCCAGGGCGAGGGCGGGTGGGGCCGGCGACGCTTCAGGGGAAAGCCCGATGCTTGCGCTACGCTGGCCCGTCACCCCGCCCGCCACAGCCCGCCCGACATGACTTCCGCCATCGACGCCATCTTCGACCGCTGCCGCGCCGTGCCGGCCATCGCCACCGCCGTGGTGCACCCCGTGCAGGCCAATGTCATCCGCGCGGTGGCCGAGGCGCATGAAGCAGGGCTCATCACGCCGGTGCTGGTCGGCCCGCGCCAACGCATCGCCGCCGCCGCCGCCGAGGCCGGCGTGGACATCTCCGCCTGGGAGCTGATACCCACCGAGCACAGTCACGCCGCCGCCGAGCAGGCAGTGCAGATGGCCGCATTGCAGCGCGTGGGCATCGTCATGAAGGGCTCGCTGCATTCCGACGAACTGCTGGGCGCCATCGTTCACCCGGGCAGCGGGCTGCGCACCGAGCGGCGCATCTCGCACGCCTACGTGATGAGCGTGGCCAGCTACGGGCGGCCTTTCATCATCACGGACGCGGCCGTCAACATCGCGCCCGACCTCACGGCCAAAGCCGACATCGTGCAGAACGCAGTCGATCTGTGGCGCGTCGTGTTTGGCTGCGGCGGTGAGCTGCCCAATGTGGCGGTGCTCGCGGCGGTCGAGACCGTGAACCCCAAGATGCAGGCCACGCTGGATGCCGCCGCGCTGTGCAAGATGGCCGACCGCGGCCAGATCGTCGGCTGCCGCATCGACGGCCCGTTGGCTTTCGACAACGCCATCAGCGCCGACGCGGCGCGCGACAAGGGCATCGTGTCGCCAGTCGCGGGGCAGGCCGACATCCTGCTGGTGCCCGACATCGAGGCCGGCAACATGCTGGCCAAGCAGCTGACCTTCCTCGGCGGGGCCGAGGCCGCGGCCATCGTGCTGGGCGCCCGCGTGCCCGTGGTGCTGACCAGCCGCGCCGACAGCCAGCGCACGCGGCTGCTGTCGTGCGCGCTGGCCGTGCTGCTGGCCGCAGCGCGCTCGAAGGCGCAGGTGGTGTGATGCGCGTGCTGCTGGTGCTCAACAGCGGGTCGTCCAGCCTGAAGTTCCAAGTGTTCGATGCCGACACGCTGGCCGTCGTCGCGACCGGTAAGGTCGCCGGCATCGGCGGCGCGGCACGGCTGACGGCGCGCTTCCCCGCCGGTGGCGCGTCGGTCGACGAGCTGCTGGCGCGGCACGACCACGACGGCGCGCTGCAGGCCGTGCTGGGGCTCATTGACGCCCATGACGACGGCTGGACGCCCGTGGCCACCATGCACCGCGTCGTGCACGGCGGCCCTGCATTCCGCGCGCCGGTGTTCGTCACGCCCGAGGTCATGGCGCAGCTGCAGGCGCTGGCGCCGCTGGCGCCGCTGCACCAGCCCTTCAACCTCGCCGGCATCGCGGCGGCCGACCGGCTCATCGCCGGCGTGCCCGACATCGCCTGCTTCGACACCGCTTTCCACGCCGGCCACGGCGAGCTGCAGCACACGTTTGCACTGGAAGTCGGGCTGCGGGAGCGGGGCGTGCGCCGCTACGGCTTCCACGGCCTGTCGTACGAGTGGATTGCATGCCGGCTGGCGGCCGAGCATCCGGCGCTGGCGGCCGGGCGCGTCGTCGTAGCGCACCTGGGCAACGGGGCGAGCCTGTGCGCGCTGCAGGCCGGCATCAGCGTCGACACGACGATGGGCATGACCGCGCTGGACGGCTTGCCCATGGGCACGCGCTGCGGCGCGCTGGATGCCGGCGCGGTGACCTACATGATCCGGGCGCTGGGCATGGACGTGGACGAGGTGGAGCACGCGCTGTACGAGCGCTCGGGGCTGCAGGGCCTGTCCGGCATCAGCAATGACGTGCAGACGCTGCTGGCCAGCGAAGACCCACGCGCCGCCTTCGCGCTGACCTACTTCGCGCACAAGGTCGCGCAGCAGGTGGCGCAGATGGCGGTCTCGCTGGGCGGGCTGGACGGACTGGTGTTTACCGCCGGCATCGGCGAGAACGCTGGCTCACTGCGCGACGCCGTGCTGGGCCGGCTGGAGTTCCTTGGCAGCTTCGAGGCGCTGGTCATCCCCGCCAACGAGGAGCGGATGATGGCGGTGCACGCGCAGCGGCTGCTGCAAACGTTGGCGTCCTGAAAACGGGTCGCCGGCCCGGCCGGCAACCGGCGTGTCAGGCTGCCAGCAGCTGCGCGCGGCGCATCTTGGCGAACGGCGACGTCTCGTACTCGTGCCGCAGCCGTTGCAGCAAGTCTTGCCGGTCGGGCATGGGCGCGCCGCATGAGATCCGCGACGCGATGGCGCGGTCCAGGGCGCCTTCCAGGCCGTTGCATTCGGTTGAGTACGACGTGTGGTGGGCCTGGCCGTGGCGGTCAGTCCAGGTGGCGACGACGCGCAGCACCGGGCCGAAGGAACGCATCGCCCACTCGAAACGGATGCCCGCAGCCCGCGTGCGGCTGCGCCACATCAGACGGCCGGTCTTGCTGCCGCCGGGGCGACGGGGCTTGTCGGCCTCGCGGGCCTGCTGCGGCTCGTCCGGCACCGCCGCGAGGGCGCCCGGCATCGGCGTCGGGTTGTAGAGGGAAGTCTGCGTGAAATCATCAACGGCCATGCTGCCTCCGGGGGTGAGGGGGTTGAAAGGTGACCCGAAGGTGTTGGCAAACGCTGTGCCCGCCCAGCTCACAACAGCGGCTCGATCCACCGCGCAAAGCGTTCCATAAAGCGCTGGCCGATGCCGCGCTGGCTCCACTGCGCAGCCTCGATGGCAGTCGAGGCCGCCACGTCGCGCTTGAACAAGGCCTGCATCTGCTCGCCGAAGTCCTCGCCCAGCACGATGAGGTCCATCTCGTTGTTGCCGACGATGCTGCGCCAGTCGAGGTTGCTGGAGCCGACGCTGGAGAACACGCCGTCGATGACGGCCGTCTTGGCGTGCATGACGGACTGCTTCATCTCGTAGATCTGCACGCCGGCTTCCATCAGCTGGGCGTAGCGGGCGCGCGCTGCATGCATGACCAGCTTCACGTCGCTGCGCCCCGGCAGCACCAGCGAGACGGCCACGCCGCGCTGCGCCGCGTCGCACAGCGCCTGGATCAACTGGTCGCCCGGGGCGAAGTAGGCCATCGTCAGCTGGATGCTGCGCTGTGACGCATCGATGGCGCGCAGCAGCGCGGTGTAGGTCGGGTTCACGCCCTTGTCGGGGTCGCCTGCCACCAGCTTGATGACGCGCTGGCCCGGCGTGGCGACCTGCGGCGGCGGGGCCGGCGGCAGCGTGCCTTCGCAGCCCTGGCGCGACCAGGACTCGCGGAACTCCGCCGCCAGTGCGTTCACGACCGGCCCGCGCACCTCCACCTGCGTGTCGCGCCAGCCGCGCTTCTCAGCGTCGGACGGCGGGCGCACGCGGCGCCCACTGCCGAACGAGCCCTCAGCGTAGACGTTGCTGAGGTTGATGCCGCCGGTGAAGGCCACATCGCTGTCCGCCGCCAGCATCTTGCGGTGGTTGCGGTGCGTCAGGCCCCAGTGGCCGGGGCGCTCCAGCGGGTTGATGGGGTTGAACGCGCAGACCGCCACCCCGCCGTCGCGCAGCCGGTCGAAGAACGCGCGGTCGCTGCCCAGCGAGCCGACCGCGTCGTACAGGAAGGCGACATGCACACCCTCACCGGCCTTGCGGATCAGCATGTCGGCAACTTCGGCCGCGACGCCCTCATCCTCGACGATGTAGAACTCCACCAGCAGGCGGTGCTTGGCCGCGGCGATGGCCGCCTTCATCGCGGCGAAGGTCCGCGGGCCGTCGATCAGCAGCTTGGCCGTGTTGCCCCGCATCAGCTGGGTGTCGCCCTTGGCGGCCAGTACGCCCAGGTGGCGTTCCATCAGCGCGCCGCTGCCTTCCGCCTTCACCCGCGCCAGCTCGCGCGCCTCGGTGGCGGCGCTGACGGGGCCATTGCGATCCACCACCGTCACGCGTTCGGCGGTCTGCTGCCTTGGCAGCGGCTGCACGCCCTGATCTCGGGGCAGCAGGCTGCCGCAGGCGGCGGCCCCGAGGATCCAAAGCGCCAACACCGTCCACAGCGTGCCGGCTCGCCACCAGACGCGAGTTTTTTTCATGGGTTTGCAAGGGCGACCGGAAAAGGCGGCCGCCACGGCTTCACGCAAACACCATGCCCGCGGCGGGTGCTGAAGTCGCTGTCAGTCAGCAGTGGGCCGCGTCGGCACCGCCGGCCGCGGCGGTTGCGCCTGCGCGGGTCGGGGCGGTTCTCCCAAGCTGGCGCCAGGATCTTCCTCGCCGGCCACGGAGTTGTCGTCGGGACGCGCCCCCGGTACCGGGGGCGTGCTGGGGGCGTTGGGTCGGTTCATGAGGGTCTCCGTTGAATGCGGTGGCGCAGCCGTCCTCGCGCCCGGAACGACCGTCCCGGGCAAAGTTTCGGCAAATCTTTCAAGTCGCCCGCAGCGAGTGCCGCGGCGGTTTGTAGGACAGACGGCAATGGCCGTGCCCGCCGCCTTCCTTTTGTCGGTCCGTGGGGGTGCTAACGGTGTGTCGAGCCCCTGAAATCTTCCGAAATCTGCCGAGAATGGCAACCATTGGCCGCCGCAAGGCGTCCGCAAGCCAAGAAAAGGACGAGAGTTCGATGCCGCATGCCCTGGTGGTGGACGATGACCATGACTCAGCCGAGTCGCTGCGCGCGCTGATTGCGGGCGAGCGTTTCACGGTGGCCGTGGCGCACAACCTGCGCGATGCGCGCCGTCAGATCGCGCTGCAGCAACCCGACATCCTGCTGCTGGACCTGCGTCTGCCCGATGGCAACGGCATGGACCTGCTGGCCGACCCCAAGTTGGTGGCCAACTCCGAGGTCGTGCTGTGCACGGGCCACGCCAACCTCGAGACGTCCATTCAGGCGCTGCGCCTGGGCGCAGCCGACTACCTCGTGAAGCCCGTCAACCTGACGCAGCTGCAGGGCGTGCTGTCGCGCATCATGAAGCCGGCGGCGCTGCAGGCCGAGGTGCAGGACCTAACGGCGAACCTTGACGAGTCGGGTCATTTCGGCCACCTGTGGGGCCGCAGCGCGCCGATGAAGCGCATCTACGAGCAGATCTCGCGCGTGGCTGTCACCAGCGTATCGGTGTTCATCACCGGCGAGTCAGGCACCGGCAAGGAGGTGGTCGCGCAAACCGTGCACGACCTCAGCCGACGCCGCAAGCGCCCGTTCCTGGCCGTCAACTGCGGCGCCATCAGCCCCAACCTGATCGAGAGCGAGATCTTCGGCCACGAGAAGGGCAGCTTCACCGGCGCCGAGCGCCAGCACCAGGGCTTCTTCGAGCGCGCCAGCGGCGGCACGCTGTTCCTGGACGAGATCACCGAGATGCCGCTGGAGCTGCAGGTCAAGCTGCTGCGCGTGCTGGAGACCGGTCGCTTCATGCGCGTGGGCTCCACCACCAGCCAGGAAACCGACGTGCGCATCATCGCGGCCACCAACCGCTCGCCCTACCAGGCGGTGGCCACCGGCAAGCTGCGCGAAGACCTTCTGTACCGGCTCAACATCTTCCCCATCGAGCTGCCGCCGCTGCGCGAGCGCTCGTCCGACGTGCCCTTGCTGGCCAACCACTTCCTGGCCGCGATCAGCGAGCAGGAAGGCGCGGTGCGCCGCTTCACGCCCGAGGCGCTGACGGCGCTGACCGCCTACCCCTGGCCTGGCAACGTACGCGAGCTGCGCAACGCCGTGCAGCGCGCCTACGTGATGGCCCTGGGCGACACCATCGATGACGCCTGGCTGCCCGGCAGCTCGGGGCAGGTGTCCGGCTGGGCCCCGCTCGGTGCTCCCGCGATGGATGCGCCGCCCACGCCGGCGCCGGCACCCGCCCCTGCGCCGCTGGACAACGTGCCCAGCATCACGCTGCCCATCGGGTCCAGCGTGGCGCAGGCCGAACGCATGCTGATGCTGGCGACGCTGCGCCACTTCAATCATCACAAAGAGCGCACGGCCGCCGCTTTGGGCATCAGCCTGAAGACGCTCTACAACCGGCTGAAGGAATACGCGGCGGAAGGCGCGGCGACCGAGCCGAGCACGCCGCGCCGCGACGACGAGTAGATCGTCGCGCGCAGATCGGCGCCGTCCGGCTCGGCCAGTGGCGCGCCCGGAGCTGGCCTGAGGTTTGCATTGCAGGCGCATGGCGACCGACAAACCCACACCCGCAGTGCTGCGCTGGATCAACGATGCGCAGGCCGGCCTGACCCGACGCGCCGGCCGTGCCGGCTTCAGTTACGTGGACGCGCGCGGGCGCCGCGTGCGTGACGAGGCGACGCTGGCGCGCATCCGACAGCTCGCCATTCCGCCGGCCTGGGTGGACGTGTGGATCAGCCCGCACGCCGACAGCCACCTGCAGGCCACCGGCCGCGATGCACGCGGGCGCAAGCAGTACCGCTATCACGCCGACTGGCAGGCCGGCCGCGGCCAGACCAAGTTCGATGGCCTGCGCCGCTTCGGCCGCGCGCTGCCGCGGCTGCGCCGGCGCGTGGAGCAGGCGCTGTCCGGCCCCGACGAGCCGACGCGCGAGCGCGTGCTGGCGACGCTGGTGCGGCTGCTGGACACAACGTGGCTGCGCATCGGCAATGCGGCCTATGCGCGCGAGAACGGTTCGTTCGGCTTGTCCACGCTGCGCAACCGCCATGCGGGCGTGAAGGGAGATTCGCTGGCGCTTTCCTTCGTCGGCAAGAGTGGCGTGCGCCACAGCGTGCGCGTGACCGACCGCCGCGTCGCGCGCGTGGTGCGGCGCTGCCGTGAGCTGCCGGGCCAGGAGCTGTTCCGCTACGTCGATGAGGACGGTACCAGCCATGCAGTGGACTCGTCGGACGTGAACGCGTGGCTGGCCGCGGCGGCCGGCGAGCGCGTCACGGCCAAGGACTTCCGCACCTGGCACGGAAGCGTGCTGGCACTGCAGCTGACGCTGCAGGCCTGCGGTGAAGGCGTGCAGCCGTGCCGGCCGGCCCAGGTGGTGGAGCAGGTGGCGCGCAAGCTGGGCAACACCGCCGCCGTTTGCCGCAAGGCTTACATCCACCCGCGCGTGCTGGCCACTGGCGACGCGCTGAGTGATGAGGCCGCCCGCGCCGCGCTGAGCGCATCGCCGTGGGCGCGCGCCCCGGCCGCGCATGCAGGGTTGAATGGGGCCGAACGCCAGCTGATGGGCCTGCTGCGTTCACGCAGCGCCATGGCCGGCGCTTGAAGCGCAGGGGCAGGCACAGGCTTTGCTGTTAAGTCGGATTGCCCATCCGCATCGAGGACGCCACCGTGCGCATCGCCTACGTCACCGATACCTTTCCGCCCGAGATCAACGGCGTTGCGCTGACCGCCGAACGCGCGCTGGCGCATCTGCGCGGCGCGGGCCATGCGGTGCAGCTGATCCACCCGCGCCGCCCCGGCGAGGCGTCCCGTCGCGATGCCGACGAGTGGCGCTGCGGCGGCGCGCCGCTGCCGCTGTACCCGGGCCTGCGTGTCGGCCTGGCCACGCCCGGCGTGCTGCGCGCGCTGTGGCGCGAGCACGGCGGCCTGCCTGATCTGGTGCACGTGGCCACCCCTGGCCCGCTGGGCTGGGCCGCGCTGAGCGCAGCGCGTGCTGCGGGCGTGCCGGCCAGTGCCGATTTCCGCACCAACTTCCACAGCTACTGCAGTCATTACGGCCTGGGCTGGCTGGCGCCCGTCGTGCTGGGCCACTTGAAGCGCGTGCACGCGCTGGCCGACTTGAACTTCGTGCCCACCGCCGAGCTGGCCGGCCTGCTGACTGCGCAGGGCTTCGAGCGGCTGCAGGTGCTGGGCCAGGGCGTAGACGCACAACTGTTCTCGCCGACGCGGCGCGACGCGCCGCTGCGCGAGGACTGGCGTGCCGGGACCGAGCACCGCGTGATGCTGTACGTCGGCCGCCTCGCGGCCGAGAAGAATGTGGGCCTTGCGTTGCACACGTTCGAGCGCCTCAGCGCGCGCCGCCCCGGCCTGCGCATGGTGGTGGTGGGCGATGGCCCGATGCGCGAGCGGCTGCAGCGCCAGCACCCGTCAGTGCGCTTCGTCGGCATGCAGACCGGCGCGGCGCTGGCCCGCCACTACGCCAGCGCGGACGTGTTCCTCTACCCCAGCCTCACCGACGTGTTCGGCAACGTGACGCTGGAGGCGCTGGCCAGCGGCTTGGCCGTCGCGGCTTTCGACACCGGTGCGGCCGCACGACATGTGCGCGACGGCGTCAGCGGCTGCCTGACGCCGCCGAGTCTCGGGCTGGCGGCCGCCGACGCCTTCCTGGACGCCGCCACGCGCGCGCTGGAGGCTTCGGCACCTGGTGGCGCGATGCGCCGGCAGGCGCGCGAGGCCACGTTGCAGGCAGGTTGGCCCCCCGTGTTGCGGCGCTTCGAGCAGCAGCTGATACAGCTGGCCAGCGCGAGCCGCGCGGTGCCGGCGCTGGCTTTGGCCGCCTGAGAATGACTGAAATGATGCCCCTGCTGCCTTCTCCCGTGAACCTGCTGCCTTCTCCCGTGAACCTGCTGCCGTCGCCCACGACGGCGCGCGCCTTCAGCTGTGCCTGCGGACGCCCCGTTTTCTTCCGCAACAGCCAGTGCCTGGCCTGCAAGCGCGCGCTGGGCTATGCCCCGCTGCGCGGCACGCTGCTCGCGCTGGAGCCGCTGCGCGGCGGGCGCTGGCGGCAGGCCGGCGCGCCCGTGCGCGGCTCTGCGCGCTACCAGCGCTGTGCCAACCTCAACAGCGCCGCCGCCTGCAACTGGCTGCTGGACGCAGGCGAGGTGGCGGCCGGCGAGACGCTGTGCCGCTGCTGCCGGCTCACGCGCACGGTGCCCGACCTGACGCGGCCCGAGGCCAGCGTGTGGTGGAACCGCATCGAGCAGGCCAAGCGCCGGCTCGTGTCGACGCTGCTTGGGCTGAAGCTGCCGGTGCGTTCGCGCGCCGAAGACCCCGAGCTTGGCCTGGCATTCGACCTGCTGCTGGCACCGCCCGAGGGGCCGGCCGTCATCACCGGTCACGCCAATGGCGTCATCATGCTCGATGCGTCCGAGGCCGACGACGCCAACCGCGAGAAGCGCCGCAGCGACCTGCATGAGCCTTACCGCACGCTGCTGGGTCACCTGCGCCATGAGTGCGGCCACTATTACTGGCAGCTGCTGGTGCTGCCGTCGGCGCAATGGCTGGAGCCCTGCCGCGCGCTGTTCGGCGATGACCGCGAGGACTACAGCGCCGCGCTGCAGCGCCACTACGAGCAGGGGCCGCCGGCGGACTGGGGCCAGCGCTTCGTCAGCGCCTACGCCAGCTGTCATCCGTGGGAAGACTGGGCCGAGACCTGGGCGCACTACCTGCACCTGGTGGACACCCTGGACACGGCGCGCAGTTTCGGCCTGGACGGCGAGCGCGTGGAGCTGAGCTACGAACGCTTCGGGCCCGAGGTGCTAGCCGATGCCGGTGATGGTGCCAGCGACCCCGACGCGGCGGGCTTTCTGCAGCTCATCAACAGCTGGATGGAGTTGACCGGCGTGCTCAACGAGCTGTCGCGCTCGATGGGCATGGCGGACTTCTATCCATTCGTGCTGTCCGCACCGGCAGTGCGCAAGCTGCACCTGGTGCATCGCGTGGTCCGCAGCGCTGCCGCCGGCTGACACGCGGGCATCTCGCTTGCCACGTTGGGGTATTGCAACTCGACCGGAGAAAGCCATGTCCAACGATCAAAACCGCAGCTTCGGTGTCTTCAAGCCCGTCGGGCATCTGGTCATCTCGTTGCCTGATGCGGCCGCGGCGTCTCGCGCCGAAACCGCGCTGGCTACGCTGGGCCTGGCGCACGATGCCGTGCGGCGCTACAGCGACCAGGAGATGCTGACGCAGATCGAGGCTGACATCGCGACGGCCAGCCCCATCGCGGCCATCGGCCAGGAGATGAACCTGATCCTCGCGCACCGCGAGCTGGCCCGCCGCGGCTACCACTGGCTGGTGGTGGCTGCTGCCGACGACGAGCAGGCGCGCGCCATCGCCGACACCGCGCGTGCCCACGGCGCGGAGCGCGCGCAGCACTACGGCCGCTTCATCATCGAGGAGCTGATCGAGCATGCCGATGACACCCCGCAGGTGGCCGAGTCGCCCGACCGCGGGCTGGACGCGCAGACTCCGTCCGGCAAGGAAGCTGAACGAACGGTTTGAGGCCCCCGTCCGGACTTGCTGCTGAACGCGGGCAAGACTGACCAGGGATGGCGATGTGCGTGCGGCTCGAGCCGCACGCACATCGCCCTGGGGGGGCCGGATGGTGAACTGGAGTCGGACATTAACAGTCCTTGCGGACTTTTTGTTCCTACGACAGGCCGGCGCTCGGCCCGCACGAATGCAACGGAGCAAGCGATGAGCGAAATCGAGAACCCGCCTGTGCAGGCCGGCGCGCGTGAACAGCCGGTGCAACTGCCGGCGCAGCATCTGGAGGGCGACGCGCAGGAGTCCGATCTTGCGCTGGCGCCGCGCTTCATGGCGCCGGACTACCGGGGCAGCGGCAAGCTGAAGGATCTCGTCGCACTGGTCACCGGCGGCGACTCGGGCATCGGCCGCGCCGTGGCCGTGTTGTTTGCGCGCGAGGGGGCGGACGTGGCGGTGGCGTACCACGCGTCCGATGAGGATGCGCGCGAGACCTGCAATGCGGTCGAGGCCGAGGGCCGGCAGTGCCTGCTGCTGTGCGGCGATGTGCGCAACGCGGCCTGGTGCGACAGCGCGGTGGCCCAGGTCATCGCCCGCTTCGGGCGCCTGGACGTGTTGGTCAACAACGCCGCATTCCAGCAGCATGTGCCGTCCATCCTGGACCTGGACGATGACCAGATCCAGCAGACGCTGGACACCAACATCGGCGGCTACCTGCGCATGGCGCGCGCGGCAGTGCCGCACTTGCAGCGCGGCGCGGCCATCATCAATACCGGCTCAGTGACGGGGCTGCGCGGCAGCGCCGCACTGTTGGACTATTCGGCCACCAAGGGCGCCATCCATGCGCTGACCAAGTCGCTGGCCAGCCAGCTGATCGAGCGCGGCATCCGTGTCAATGCGGTGGCGCCAGGTCCGGTATGGACGCCGCTGAACCCGGCAGACAAGCCGGCGGACGAGGTGGCCACTTTCGGCCGTGACACCGACATGGGCCGCGCCGCCCAGCCCGAAGAGCTATCCCCGGCCTACGTGTTTCTGGCCTCGCCGGTGTGTTCAGGCTACATCACCGGCATCGTGCTGCCCATCACGGGGAGTGTTGGCGCGATCTGAAGCCTTTGGTCCAGGCGAGCTCAGCTGAACGCGGGCTCGCCTGAGCGGTCTTGCAGACCGCGCGGCGGACGCAGCCGCCGCTCTTCGGCAGGCACGACGAATCGACTGGACTCGTCGTGTCCGGCCTCAGCCCCCGAGGGGACGGCGATGCATGCGGCATTGAGCCGCCTGCACATCGCCCAACGCAGGCCGACTTTTGCGGCGGCCCGGCGTCGGCCCCCAAGCCAGATCAGCTCGCAGCGGCGCGCGCAGCGTCCCGCAGCGTACGGATCTGCAGGTGGTTGCGCTTCACGCCTTCGTACTGGCGCTCCACGACGCTGCGCACTTCCGGAGGCAGCGGCTCGTCCAGCGCCTTGCGGTAGGAGGCCAGCGCGCTGTCCTCGCCGCGCTCGGTCTCTTCCAGGATGGCCTTGTCGGTGTACCCGGCCAGCGTGCCCTTCACGGCGACCCAGCCGCGGTGCATGGCACCCACGGCCGTGCCGCTGTCCTCGGCCTTGCCGCCCAGGCGGCCCACCAGACCCTGCAGTTCCAGGGCCGAGCGGCGGCAGTCTTCCGAACGGGTGAGGAAGCTCTGCTTCAGCGCCGGGTCGCCGATGTATTCGGCCGAGGTGCGGAAGCCGTACTCGCCATCCTTGCTGGTCTCGATGAGGTCGTTGAGGGTGTCGATGATGTCGTCGTTGCTCATGACGCTTGCCTTTCAAGAAGTGAGGGAAGGGTGCCGCGCGGCTTACCGCGCCGGCGGGCCTTTCACCTTGGCAGGCCGCGTGCCCGCCCCGGCATGCGCGTCGCGTGCGTCAGGCCAGTCCGGCCGCGCGGCGGGCGCGCGCGAGCGTGACCTGCAGCGCCGCCAGCAGCTCGGCCGGCGGGCAGGGCTTGCGCAGCAGCACGAACTCGCCCTCGGCCATCACCGCGTTGCTGTAGCCGCTGATCAGAACCACCGGCAGGCCGGGGCGAAGGTCGCGCAGGCGGCGCGCCAGCGCCACGCCGTCCATGTCGCCTGGCATGACGATGTCGCTGAGCACGATGTCGGCGCTGGCGCCTGCGTCCAGCAGCCGCAGCGCGGTTTCGGCACGGCTGGCGCGCAGCACGCGCGCGCCCTGGCCAACCAGCAGCGCGGCGGTCACGTCGCCCAGCGACTCGTCGTCCTCGACCAGCAGCACGGTGGCGTCGGCGATGCTGGACGGCAGTGCTCCGGCGGGCGCCTGGCTCACCGGGGCGGCGTCGCGCGCCACCGGCAGCAGCAGCGAGACCGTGGTGCCCACGCCGGGCGTGCTGGCCAGCGTGGCGGTGCCGCCCGCCTGTGTCGCGAAGCCGTGCACCTGGCTCAGCCCCAGGCCACTGCCGCGGCCCACCGGCTTGGTCGTGAAGAAGGGCTCGAACGCGTGCTCGACGAGCGCCGGGTCTAGCCCCACGCCGTCGTCCCCCACGGTCAGCAGCACATGCTCGCCCGGTGGCATTTGCGGCAAGCCTTGCTTGTCGGCGGCATTCGCGTTGCGGGCGCTCACGCGCAGCTCGCCGCCGCGCGGCATTGCGTCGTGGGCGTTCAACGCCAGGTTGACCAGCGCCAGCTCCAGCTCGCCTGGGTCCACGTGCACCGGCCGCACGTCAGGGGCGATGTCGAGCCGGATCTCAATGCGCCGTCCCAGCACGCTGCGCATCAGCGTCTGAACTTCCGGCAGGTACAGCGTCAGCGACACGGTCTGCGCGCGCACCGGCCGCTGGCCCGCGAAGCGCAGCAGGTGTTGGGTCAGCTGGCTGCCCTTGTCGACGGCGCGCTGAGTAGCGCCCAGCGGCGTCTGCAGGTCAGCCGCGCTGGGGTGGCGCTGCATCAGGTGCACGCTGTTGCTGATGATGCCCATCAGGTTGTTGAACTCGTGGGCCACGCCGCCGGTCAGGCGGCCCAGCGCCTCCACGCGCTGACTCTGCGCGCCGAGCTGCTCCATCTGCCGCGTGCGGTCCACCGCCTGTGCAATGCCCTGCTCCAGTTCGCCGCGGGCCTGCGCCATGCGCCGGCTCGCAGTGGCCAGTGCTGCCGCCACCTCGTCGCATTCAGCCATGCCCGTGTCCTGCGCCGGCAGCACGCGGCCGGCCTCCATGTCCTCGGCCGCGGCCTTCAATGCGCGCAGCGGCTGCTCGATGCGGCGCGCCACCCATAGCGCGCTGCTGATCGCCAGCACCAGCAGCGCCAGCGCGGTCACGATGACGCGCGCGACCTCGTTGGACAGGTGGCCGGCGAAGGCGTTGGTGGGCATGGCAGTGACGTACGACCAGCCCAGCGCCGACGTGCTGTAGTAGCCGGTCGTGCGCTGACCCTCCAGCGACTCGGCTTCGAACAGGCCCTCGCGGCTGCCGGTCATCTGCTCGCGCAGCCCGGCGCGGATCTCGCGGCCCACGTAGGCCTCGCCGCCCGGCTGGCGCGCCACGACGCGGCCGGCGCTGTCCAGCACCGAGCCGACCCAGTCCGGCTCGCCCTGGCTTTGCACGATTCGCTGCAGCTCCGCCGGCTTCACTGTGACGGCCACGTTGTAGACCAGCTGGCCGTTGCGCAGCACCGGCTCCAGCCAGGCGGCATACATCTCGCGGCCGGGGCCGCCGACCATGGCGAGCTGCTGCATCGCCGGCACCGCGCTCAGCGCGACCGGCGCCGGCCCTTCGTCGGCGCTGCCTGCGGGCAGCCGGGTGCTGAGCAGCACCCGGCCGGGCGCGCGCAGCTCAACCCAGCCGGCCAGGCCCTGCATCGCGCGTCGGGCCTGGCGCTCGAACGCCAGCCGGCGCTCGCCCTCCGGCGGCAGCGGGCCGTCCAGCTCGGGCAGTTGCGCCAGCGTGCGCGCGATGCTGGCCCGGCGCGCCAGCTCGACATCCACCAGCAGCGACATCGCGCGCGTGGTGTCGCGCAGGTTGCGCCGGTGGGCGTCGCGCTCGGCTTCATAGGTGCTGAAGATGAGCCAGGCGACGCCCGCCAGCGCGGGCAGCAGCACGGACATCACCAGCAGGAGCAGTCGGGAGCGCAACGTGGCGGGCATGTGGAGGCGGGGCAGGCTGAAGTCGGCGAACGTGGGTCGCAACGATAAGGGCAGCAGGGTGAGGCGGTGGGGCACGGTGGCCTTCAGGTGTAGCGATTGCGGGAAGCGCGGGAGCCGGCGGCGGCGGGGCGGCGCAGCAGCATGCGCAGGGACGGGGGCGCCCCGCGGTGGTCGCCTTCCAGGAAGCAGCGCAGCAGCCGCAGGCCGCGCACGCGCCGGCTGACGCTGCGCAGCGCGATCAGCACCGGCACGGCGATCAGCGCACCCGGGATGCCCCACAGCCAGCCCCAGAACATGACGGACAGGAACACCGCCACCGGGCTCAGCACGAGCCGTCGGCCGATGACAAGCGGCGTGAAGAGGTTGGCCTCCACGCCGTGGATGACGGCAAACACCAGCACCGGCGCGAGGATCTGCGGCGCGGTGTCGAACGCGCTGACGCCGGCCAGCAGCAGCATCGCGGCCAGTGCCATCGGGCCGATGTAGGGCACGAAACAGAACACGGCAGTCAGCACGCCCCACAGGGTGGGGTTGGGCAGTCCCAGCATCCACAGTGCGAGGCCCATGATCAGCCCGACGGTGCTGTTGACGACGCCCACCATGGCCAGCCAGTGCGCGGTCTCGCGCTGCGCGGTGCGCAGGCCGCCCAGCAGTAGCGCGCGCGTGCGCCGCCGCGGCACCGCCTCCACGATGCGGCGCAGCACCCAGTGCTCGGACGCGAGCAGGAAATACAGCAGGATGACGGTGGCGGTGACCGACACCGCGAATGCGATGCTGCGCGTCAGCACGACGCCGGTCAGCGCGAAGCCCTCGGAGGCCAGTTTCTCGCGGAGCGGGTCAGGCGAGGCCAAGACGGCGCGCCCCGCCCGCTGGGGGCGCATGCCTGGGATCGCGGCGCGCAGCTTGTCCATCTGGTCCAGCAGCTGCGCGGCGGTGGTGGGCGCCGCCTCCCACCAGGCAGCGGCCGGCCGGGCGAGGCTCATGGCCAGCGGCACCGTGCTGCCCATCAGCGCCACCACGACCACCAGCGCCCCCAGCATCTCCGGCACGCCGCGCCGGCGCAGCCAGCGCACGGCCGGTGCCAGCGCCAGCGTCAACAGCACGGCGATCAGCACCGGCGCGAGCAGCGGCCGGGCCTCGCGCACGGCGAACACCAGCGCGATCAGCAGCAGCCCGCGCAAGGCCCAGCCACTGCGCGGCGTTGTGATTGATGCGTGAGGCGATTCCATGTCGTTGTTCTTGTGTGGTGTCTATGGGCCGAGCGCCGGGCTGCCAATGGCCAAGGGCCCTTGGCCTGTCGTAGGCACAAACAGTCCTCAGGGACTGTTGATGTCCGACTCCAGTTCACCAAGCCGGCCGGCGAGCGATGTGCATGCGGCTCAATGCCGCATGCATCGCCGTCCCCTCCGGGGGGGCCCGGCTCGACCGCGTTCAGTGCGGCGAGCCGGGCGAGGCGCCTCACTTCGCCGCCGGCCTCACGATGATGTTGTTGCGAACCTCCTTCACGTCCGGCGTGGCTCGCGCGATCTGAGCGGCGCGGTCTTTCTCGGCCTGCGTGGTCGCGAAGCCCGACAGCTGCACGGTGCCGTTCAGCGTCTCGACCTGAATGCGCATGGCGCTGACCTGGGCGTCTTCCGCAAAACGGGCCTTGACGCGCGTGGCCACGGTGGCGTCGTCAACGTACTGGCCCACGGTGCTTTGTCCGCTGGTGACTGCGCAGCCGGTGGTGGCGAGCGCCGCGACGGCGATCAGGGAGGCGGCGAGGATGTGCTTCATGAGTGGTCTCCAAGCGAGGCAAAGGGCTCGCGTCAGCGCCAAGGCAAACGGCGTGCCCGCCGGCAGCGCGGCGGCTTGCACGCCCCAGGAATCCGGCAGGTTTTGCCGACACTGGCGCGGCGGGTTGACGGTGGTTCGGTAAAAGCTGCCAGCGCGCGGTGCCGCCGAGCGCCTGACCGCACTGGTGGCATGACGCCGCAGCCGCGTGCCTGCGGGGTGTGCGCCGCATTTGCGCCCGATTTGGGGTTCACGCGGTCACGGCAGGCATGGACGTTGCGTTGAGCAGCAGATGGCTGCGCAAGGGCAAGCGCAGCTTGGAACCCTAGGAGTTGCCGCCGTGAATTCGCTTGATCTCCGCGCCGACCACCGCCAGAGCCAGGCGCTGTCGCCGCGTCTGCAGCATGCGGTGCGCCTGCTGCAGATGTCGTCGCTGGACTTTGCCGCCACGCTGCGTGACACCGCCGGGCGCAATCCGTTCCTGGAGGTCGATGAGGGCGACGCCACCGGCGAGGCGGTGGAGCCGGTCGAACTCGATGGCGCGCGGGGTGCCGAGCTCGCCACACCGCTGGAGCGTGTGACGAGCGACGGTGCCGCCGAGCTGGCCCTGCCGGTCGGCGACCTGGGAGACCCGGCCGATCCCGCCGATGGCGGCGACCGTGACTTGTGGATGGCCGACGGCGGCAGTGGCCAGCGCCGCAGCGATGACGGGGAGCTGGGGGCGCTGGAGCTGATGGCCGTGGAGACCTCACTGACGGCGCACCTGCACGGCCAGCTGAACGTGCTGCCTCTGTCCGTGCGCGACCTGACGCTGGCGCGGGCGGTGGTGGAGTCGCTGGACGACGACGGCTACCTGCGCACGCCGCTGGACGAGTTGCACGCGGTGACCGGCCTGGACCCGCTCCCCGACGCGCAGGAGATGCAGATCGCGTTGAAGCGAGTGCAGTCGCTGGACCCGGCCGGCGTGGCTGCCCGCGACGTGGGCGAATGCCTGCTGCTGCAGCTGCCGGCCATCGACTGTGACGGGACGCGTGAGCTGGCGCGTGCCATCGTGACCGATCACCTGCCCGCGCTGGCCTCGCGTGACACCGCCGCGCTGGCGCGCGCGCTGGGTGAAAGCCCGGCGCGCGTGGAGGCCGTGTGCGACCGCATCCGCCGGCTGGACCCGCGCCCGGGCTGGCGCTTCGGCGCCTCCGACGTCGCCTACGTGGTGCCCGACGTCATCGTGAAGAAGGTGCGCGGCCAGTGGAGCGTGCAGCTCAACCCGGCCATCGTGCCGCGGCTGCGCCTCAACGAGGTCTACGCGAAGCTGTTCCAGCGCCACCGCACCGCGGCCAATGCCGAGATGGGCGAGCACCTGCAGGAAGCGCGCTGGACGCTGCGCAACGTGGAGCAGCGCTTCTCCACCATCCTGGACGTGGCCGAGGCCATCGTGCAGCGCCAGCACGCCTTCCTGGACTACGGCGCGATGGCGATGAAGCCGCTGGGTCTGAAGGAGATCGCCGACGAGGTCGGGATCCACGAGAGCACCGTCTCGCGTGTGACCAACAACAAGTACATGGCCACACCGGTGGGCGTGCTGGAGCTGAAGTACTTCTTCAGCCGCGCGATGGTGAGCGCCAACGGCAGCGCCTGTTCGGGCACGGCGATCCGTGGCCTCATCAAGGACATCATCGAGGCCGAGCGGCCGGAGGCGCCGCTGTCGGACGCCGAGATCACGCGCCAGCTGGCCGCGCAGGGCCTGGTCGTGGCGCGGCGCACGGTGACCAAGTACCGGCAGATGCTGAAGATCGACGCCGTGGAGCGGCGCCGCCGTGTCGCCTGACTCGGGCATGGGTCTTGCCGCCAAACGGCCATGAGCAAACGCGACATTACCGCCGAGCCGCTGCAGCAACTGGCCACCGGCACAGGCCCGGCGACCCGCTGGGCCACCACGCTGAGCCTGGTGCTGCTCGTGCTGGGCGGCTTCAACTGGGCACTGGTAGGCCTGGTCGGCATCGACTTCATCGCCGAGCTGTTCGGCGTCATGTCCTTGCCGACGCGGCTCATCTACGCCGCCATCGGCGTGGCCGCTGTCTATGCGCTGACTTTGCTGGTCCGACCCGGGCGCGTCTGACGGCAACTTAGGTGCGTGGACGGGCTGGCAGCACTGGGCGAACGAGGGCCTGCATTGATGACAACGGACGGAACCGCCCGCCCTCACCTGGACGTAGAGGGCGTGCTGCACGAGCGCACCGCCACCCTGCAGGCCTTGCTGCAAGGGGTGCGCGACTACGCCATCTACACGGTCAGCCCTGAGGGGCGCATCACATCCTGGCACCGCGGTGCCGAGCGGCTGAAGGGCTACACGGCCGAGGAAGCCGTGGGCATGCCATTCGCGGCGCTGTTCACCCACGAGGACCGCGCTCGCGGCCAACCGCAGCTGGAACTGCAGGTGGCGGCGGAAGCGGGCGAATATGCGGGCGAAGGCCTGCGTGTGCGCCGCGACGGCAGCCTCGTGGAGGTTGCCGTGGTGCTGACTGCACTGCGCGGCCCGCGCGGCGAGCTGCTGGGCTTCCTGAAGCTGACGCAGGACATCACGGCCCGGCGCGCCGCAGAGCGCGCCCGCGAAGACGCGCTGCGTGCCTCGCAGCTCGCCCGCATCGAGGCTGAGCGTGCGAGCCAGTCCAAGGGCGAGTTCCTGGCGACGTTGTCGCACGAACTGCGTACGCCGTTGTCCGCCATCCTGGGCTGGACCCAGGTGCTGGAACGCGGGCTGTCCGATGCCGACACGCTCAAGCACGGCCTGGATGCCATCTCGCGCAACGCACGCCAGCAGGCACGGCTCATTGAAGACCTGCTCGATATGACGCGCATCGAGTCGGGCCAGCTGCGGCTGGACCTGCAGCGCATCGAGCTGGATGGCGTGGTGGCGGCGGCCGTCGACTCTGCCCTGCCCACCGCCGCCTTGCGCGGCCTGACGCTGGCGACCAGCCTGCTGCCGGGCGGTGGCCGGGTCCTGGGTGACCCGTCGCGATTGCAGCAGGTCGTGAGCAACCTGCTCGACAACGCGATGAAGTTCACGCCGCGTGGTGGCCATATCGACGTTGCGCTCACGCGCATGGACGGGCACGCCGTCATCGCGGTCAGCGACAGCGGCCAGGGCATCGAGCCGGAATTCGCGGGCCGGCTTTTCGAACGCTTCCAGCAGCAGGACGCCACCATCACGCGCCGTCACGGTGGGCTGGGCATCGGCCTGGCCATCGTGAGGCAGCTGACGCTGCTGCACGGCGGCCACGTCGAAGCGGCGAGCGACGGTCAGGGGCGCGGCGCCTGCTTCACGGTGACGTTGCCACTGCTCAGCGACGTCGCCGAGCCTCAGGCGACCCGGGGTGTAGCTACTTCGCGGCTGGACGGCGTGGACGTGCTGCTGGTGGATGATGAGCCGGACGTGCGCACTATCACCGCGTTGCTGCTGCAAACCGCAGGTGCGCGCGTCAGGACCGCCGAGACGGCGGCCGAGGGACTTCAGCTGCTGCGGCAATCGCCGCCCGCCGTGCTGCTGAGCGATATCGGCATGCCGGGCCTGGACGGCTACGAATTGATCCGCCAGGTGCGCGCGCTGCCGCGCCATGAGGGCGGCGGGACGCCCGCAGCGGCCATCACGGCTTATGCGGGCAGCGACGACCGCGACCGTGCGCTGCAGGCGGGCTACCAGTTGCATCTGGCGAAGCCGCTATCGCCGGACGGGCTGGTGGCCGCCGTCGCCCAGCTGGCGGCGGCGGCCCGCTGATCTTCAATTGAAGAACAGGTAAACGAGCAGCAACACGATGCCGGGTACGCCGAGCAGCCAAGCGAGAAGGTACTTGCCCATGAGGGTCTCCTGAGTCCGTGGTGACGCAAGCATCGCTTCGCCTGCGTTATCGGCGAAGCGGACGGCGCCCGCAGTGCTCGTAGGAGGTGAGCCGCACGGCCGCGGCGTTGTGCCGGTGGCCGTAGGACGCTCCCCACGTGCATGCGCGGCCTCGGCCGGTGCTGGCGGCACGACGCTCGCTCTACGCTGGAGGCATCCGTTAGGCATGGGTGCCACGACGGGTTTTACCAAGGAGTACCGACATGAACAGCGATCAAATCAAGGGCACCATCAAGGACGTGGCCGGCAAGGCGCAGCGCAAGGTCGGTGAAGCCATCGGCAGCACCGAGCAGCAGGTCAAGGGCACTGCGAAGCAGGTCGAAGGCAAGACCCAGAAGGCCGTCGGCGACGTGAAGGAAAAGTTCAAGGACGAGCACGCGACGACGCGCACGATCTAAACCTCGTTGCACGCCCGCGCAAAGCCGCCGGCCCGCCAGGGTCTGCGGCTTTTTCATGCGCGCCGTAGGAAGCAGCCGACAAGGGCCTGCGGTGACTGATGACAGGTGAGGCGGCGCCCAGGGCGGACGATGCCGGTCTTGCACGTTTGATCAGGAGACCGCCCATGACCACCACCCATTCCCGAACCTCACCGCTGGGCCGTGCCGGCCTCGTGGCCCTTGCCGCCGCGATGACATTGGCCGCGGGCTGCTCGTCAATGAGTGAGCGCGAGCGCGGCACCGCGCAGGGCGCCGGCATCGGCGCGGTGGCGGGGGCCGTCATCGGCTCCGCCACGGGGGGCAACGCGGGCCGCAGCGCGGCTATCGGCGGCGCGGTCGGCGCCATCGCCGGCAACCTGTGGTCCAAGCGCATGCAGGACCGCCGCGAGGCCATCGAGCGTGCCAGCCAGGGCACGGGGGTCGAGGTGGCTCGCACCGACGACAACCGGCTTAAGTTGAACGTGCCGAGCGACGTGTCGTTCGACACGGGCCGCGCCGACATCAAGCCGCAGATGCGCCCGGTGCTGGATGAGGTCGCCCGTTCGCTGGATGGCAACGTGAACGTGACCATCGTGGGCCACACGGACAGCACCGGCAGCGATGCCATCAACGACCCGCTGTCGCGTGAGCGGGCAATGTCGGTGCGCGACTATCTGAGCGCACGCGGGCTGCAGCCGTCACGCGTGTCGACCACCGGCCGCGGTTCGCGCGAACCCGTCGCCAGCAACGACACCGACACCGGCCGGGCCGCCAACCGCCGCGTCGAGATCTTCCTGTCGGAGCCAGGCAACGCCGGCTGAACGTGGGCGCTGCCTGAGTGCAGTTCAGGCGGCGCGCACAAAGAAAAAGGGCCTGATCCGTCGATCAGGCCCTTTTCATGTCTGGTGCCGGCAAGAGGAGTCGAACCCCCGACCTTCGCATTACGAATGCGCTGCTCTACCAACTGAGCTATGCCGGCTCACGTGCCAGCGGGTGAGCTGGACAACGTCAAGAGCCCACGATTATAGACATTATTTTGGGTTGGCTTCGCGGTGGTAGGCCGCGATACGGTCCACCTCATTCTTCGAGCCCAGCGCCACAGCCACGCGTTCGTGCAGCTTGGTGGGTTGCAGGTCCATGATGCGCTCGCCGCCATTGACGGCCGCGCCGCCCGCCTGCTCGATGAGGAAGGCCATCGGGTTGGCCTCGTACATCAGGCGCAGCTTGCCAGGCTTGTCGGGTTCGCGCTGGTCCCACGGGTACAGGAAGACGCCGCCGCGGGTCATGATGCGATGCACATCGGCCACCATGCTGGCCACCCAGCGCATGTTGAAGTCTTTGCCGCGGGGGCCGGTGGCGCCCGCCAGGCATTCGTCGATGTAGCGCGTCACCGGCGGCGCCCAGTGACGCATGTTGGACATGTTGATCGCGAATTCCTTGGTGTCGTCCGGAATGCGAACCTGGTCCTGCGTCAGCACCCAGGAGCCGGTCTCCCGGTCCAGCGTGAACACGGCCACGCCGTCGCCGAGCGTCAGCACCAGCATGGTCTGCGGGCCGTAGACGCAGTAGCCGGCCGCGGCTTGCTGCTTGCCGGGTTGCAGGAAATCTTCCTCCGACACGCCGCGCGAATGGCCCACCTTGCGCAGCACGCTGAAGATGGTGCCGATGGACACGTTGACGTCGATGTTGCTGGAGCCGTCCAGGGGGTCGAACAGCAGCAGGTATTCGCCCTGAGGGTAGCGGTTGGGCACCACGTAGATGCCGTCCATCTCCTCGCTGGCCATGGCGGCGAGGTGGCCGCCCCATTCGTTGGCCTCGATCAGAACTTCGTTGGCGATGATGTCGAGCTTCTTCTGCACCTCGCCCTGCACGTTCTCGCTGCCGGCGCTGCCGAGCACGTCGCCCAGGGCACCCTTGTTGACGGCGATGGCAATGCGCTTGCAGGCGCGCGCGACGATCTCGATCAGCAGCCGCAGCTCCTGCGGGATGTGGCCGTGCTCACGTTGCTGCTCGATGAGGTATTGGGTCAGGCTGGTCTGGCGGGACATGGAGTGACTGCTTAGTTTCCAGAGGCGAGGGCGCGTTCGACGATTTCTCGAACGTCGGCGGACAGGTCGGGCTTGGCGGCCACGCGGGCCACAGCCTCGCGGGCGGCACTGCGGTAGGGCTCGGCCAGCACGGCCCAGCGGTCCATCGCGCGGGCGATGCGGCTGGCCAGCTGCGGGTTGATGGCGTCGATGGCCAGGACCTGCTCGGCCCAGAATACATAGCCCGCCGCGTCGGCGCGGTGGAAGGCGGCCGGGTTGAACATGCACAGCGATGCCAGCAGGCTGCGCGCGCGGTTGGGGTTCTTCAGCGTGAAGTCGGCATGCTTGGTCAGCGCCTTGGCGCGGGCGAACACGCGGCCCTCGACCTCGGGCGCGCGGGCCTGCAGCGAGAACCACTTGTCGATGACCAGTGCGTCGTCCTTGAACAGTGCGTGGAAGCGCTCCAGCGCCGGAGCGGCCAGGCTGCTGCCGGCATTGACCAGCGCGGCCAGCGCGCCCAGGCGGTCCGTCATGTTGGAAGCGTCCTTGAAGCGCTGATAGGCCTTGCCCGGCCAGACGGTGTCGCCGGTGGCCTGGGCGTCCAGCACCAGCATGGACAGCGCCAGGTTGGCCAGCGCACGCTTGCCGGACGAGACCGGATCGGGCGTGTAGCCGCCGGCGATCTGGTGCGCCTCGAAGGCGGCAATCCAGTCGTCGCGCAGCGCGGCGGCAAGCTGCTGCTGCGCGGCGATGACTGCGGCGTGGATGGCCTGCGGGTCCACGACGTCCAGCTGCTCGGCGATGTAGCTCTCGCCCGGCAGCGTCAGCGCCAGTTCCTTGAACGCGGGGTCCAGCTCGGCGTGGTTCAGCACGCCGCGCATCGCCTCGATGAACGCGTTGCTGAGTTGCAGCGGCTGGCCGGCGCGCAGGGCGGCCAGGATGCGGTTCAGCGCGAGGCGCTGGCCGGCTTCCCAGCGGTTGAACGGATCGCTGTCGTGGCGCATCAGTACCAGCAGCGCGGCGTCGGACAGGCCGTCGTCCAGCACCACCGGCGCCGAGAAGCCGCGCAGCAGCGAGGGCACGGGTTCGCTGTCGATGTTCTGGAACACGACCGTCTGCTCGGACTGATCGAGCACCAGCACTTGCTCCTTCTTGCCGTCGGCGTCCAGGGGCAGCGGCATGCCGTGGCGGTCCAGCAGGCCCATGACGATGGGGATGACCTGCGGCTGCTTGTCCGTCTGTCCCGGCGTCGCGGGCGTCTGCTGGCTCAGCCGCAGCGTGTAGGTGCGCGCGGCGGCGTCATGCTCGCCATGCGCCTTCACGCGCGGCGTGCCGGCCTGCCCATACCAGCGCTTGAACGCGTCCAGACGCGTGTCCAGCGCAGAACCGGGGTTCGCGTCGGCGATCGCTTGCGCGAAGTCATCGCAGGTCACGGCCTGGCCGTCGTGGCGCTCGAAGTACAGCTTCATGCCGGCCTCGAAGCCGGCGCGGCCGACCAGCGTCTGGTACATGCGGACGACTTCGGAGCCCTTCTCGTATACGGTGGCGGTGTAGAAGTTGTTGATCTCGCTGTAGCTGTCCGGGCGCACCGGGTGGGCCATGGCGCCGCTGTCCTCGGGGAACTGCAGCGCGCGCAGTTGGCGCACGTCCTGGATGCGGCAGACGGCGCGGGCGCTGGGCGTGCCGGCCATGTCCATGCTGAATTCCTGGTCGCGGAAGACTGTCAGGCCTTCCTTCAGGGACAGCTGGAACCAGTCGCGGCAGGTGACGCGGTTGCCGGTCCAGTTGTGGAAATACTCGTGCGCGACGATGGACTCGATGCGAGCGAAGTCGGCGTCCGTCGCCGTGGCTGGCGAGGCCAAAAGTGCAGACGTGTTGAAGATGTTCAGCCCCTTGTTCTCCATCGCACCCATGTTGAAGTCGGACACGCCGACCACCATGAAGCGCTCCAGGTCCAGCGGCAGGCCGAAGCGGGCTTCGTCCCACACCATCGACGCGATCAGCGAGTTCATCGCGTGCTCGGTTTTCTCCAGGTCGCCACGGCGCACGTAGACCTGCAGCAGGTGATCCTTGCCGGCGCGGGTGCGCACGCGCTGCTCGCGCGCGACCAGGTCGCCAGCGACAACGGCGAACAGATAGCTGGGCTTGGGGAACGGGTCGTCCCAGACGGCGAAGTGCTTGCCGTTGTCCAGGTCGCCGCTGCGGGTCAGGTTGCCATTGGACAGCAGCACCGGGAAGCGGGCCTTGTCGGCGCGCAGTGTGACCGTGTAGACGGCCATCACGTCCGGGCGGTCCAGGAAGTAGGTGATGCGGCGGAAGCCCTCGGCCTCGCACTGCGTGAAGAAGCTGCCGCCCGACGTGTACAGGCCCGACAGCGCGGTGTTCTTCTCGGGGCAGAGGGTGTTGCGGATCTCGAACGCGAAGTCCTCGTCCGGCGGGTTGTCGATGACCAGCTCGGCGCCTTCCTGGCGGAAGGACACGCCCGCGCCGTTGATCAGCACGCGCAGCAGGTTCAGCTCTTCGCCGTGCAGACGCAGCGGGCCGTGCGGCACGGCCGTGTTGCGCTCGACCTGCATCTTGCTCGTGACGAGGGTCTTGGCCGGGTCGAGGTCAAAGGTCAGGTCGACCTTGCGGATCCAGTACGGGGGCTGCTGGTAGTCCAGCCGCTGGATCAGGGGGGCGGTGCCTTCACGCATGAGGGGCTTCCTTGTGTGGGCAAAAATGAAGGGGCCGCCGCGGCGGCAAGAAGAACAAGGGGCCGCGCTGGCGGCCCCGGGGCATCAAATGCCTTGCTTCAACGACTCGGTGATGAACTGATCGAGGTCGCCGTCGAGCACCTTCTGCGTGGCCGAGGTTTCGTAGTTCGTGCGCAGGTCCTTGATGCGGCTCTGGTCCAGCACATAACTGCGAATCTGGTGGCCCCAGCCGACGTCGGTCTTGGTGTCTTCCAGCTTCTGCTGCTCTTCCATGCGCTTGCGCATCTCGTGGTCGTACAGCCGTGAGCGCAGGCGCTTCCAGGCAACGTCGCGGTTGCTGTGCTGGCTGCGGCCATCCTGGCATTGCACGACGATGCCAGTCGGGATGTGCGTCAGGCGCACCGCCGAGTCGGTCTTGTTGATGTGCTGGCCGCCGGCACCGCTGGCGCGGAAGGTGTCGGTGCGCACGTCGGCCGGGTTGATGTCGATCTCGATGCTGTCGTCCACCTCGGGGTAGACGAACAGGGACGCGAACGACGTGTGCCGGCCGCCGGACGAGTCGAACGGCGACTTGCGCACCAGGCGGTGCACGCCGGTCTCGGTGCGCAGCAGGCCGAAGGCGTACTCGCCTTCCACCTTGATGGTGGCGCTCTTGATGCCGGCCACGTCACCCGGCGTCTCGTCTTCCATCGTCGTCTTGAAGCCCTTGCGCTCGGCGTACTTCAGGTACTGGCGCAGCAGCATGCCAGCCCAGTCGCAGGCCTCGGTGCCGCCCGCGCCGGCCTGGATGTCGATGAAGCAGTTCAGCGGGTCGGCCGGGTTGTTGAACATCCGGCGGAATTCCAGCTCCTCCACCTTGGCCTGCAACTGAGCGGCATCGGCCTCGATGGCCAGCATGCCGGCCTCGTCGCCTTCCTCGCGGCTCATCTCGAACAGCTCGGCGTTGTCCGCCAGCGAGCTGGTCAGGTGCGTGATCGTCTCGACGACGACCTCCAGCGTGCGCTTTTCCTTGCCCAGCTCCTGGGCGCGCTTCTGGTCGTTCCAGACGTTGGGGTTCTCGAGGGAGGCGTTGACCTCGTTCAGGCGCAGTGCTTTGCGATCGAAGTCAAAGATACCCCCTTAGCGCGTCGGTGCGCGCTGAGAGGTCGGCCAGGGTGTTGCCGATTTGGTTGATGTGTTCGATGTCCATGACGGAATACAGCGGGGGAAAGACGAGGATTTTTGCATGGCGAGCAGGCAAACTCCGGGCCGCCGGGACCGGCTGCCGCGGGCAGCGCCTGGCAGGAGACCCTCACCATGCCTTCTCTGCCTCGCTGGCGCGCACTGGCTCACACGGCCGCGCTTGCCACCAGCCTGCTCCTGGCCACCAGCCTGGCCAGCGCTAATACACCCACTGCCCCCGTTGCCGCCAAGAAGCCGAAGGACGTCAGCGTGCACGGCGACCGCCGCATCGACGACTACTTCTGGTTGCGCGAGAAGGACGCGCCCGAGGTTCAGTCGCACCTGCAGGCCGAGGCGGCCTACGCGGATGCGTGGTTCAAGCCGCACGCGGCGGCCACGGAACGGTTGTTCGAGGAGATGAAGGGCCGCGTGCAGCAGCGCGACGCGGCCGTGCCGCAGCGCCAGGGGCGCTACTGGTACGGCGCGCGCACGGAAGAGGGCAAGCAGTACCCGATCTACTTCCGTAGCGCTGCCCGCGGTGCGGACCGCGCCCACGATCCGCAGGCGGCCGAGCAACTGTTGGTCGACCTGAACGAGCTGGCCGCCACGCGCAAGTTCGTCAACCTGAACGGCATGGCGGTGAGCCCGGATGACCGGCTGCTGGCCTATGGCGTGGATGCCACCGGCGCACGCGACTTCGAGCTGCACGTGCGCGACCTCACCACCGGCGATGACCGCGTGCTGAGCAGCACGCCGCATGCCGACGCCTTCGTCTGGGCCGCCGACAGCCGCACGCTGTTCTACATCCGCCACAACGAGGCGCGCCGCTCGCACCAGCTGTGGCGCCACCGCCTCGGGGCCGCCGCGCCCGACGTGCTGGTGCACGAGGAACCGAGCGAGTTGTTCAACCTGGAGCTGGGCAAGTCGCTCGACGGCCGCACGCTGATGCTGGGTTCGAGGTCCAAGGACACGCTGGACTGGCGCGTGCTGCCGGCCGACCAGCCCGAGGGCCGCTGGCGCGAGGTGCTGCCGCGCAAGGCCGGCCAGGAGTACGCCGTCACGCCGTTCGGCGGCGAGCTGCTGCTGCGCATCAACGACCGCGGCGTCAACTACCGCCTGCTGCGCCTGCCCATGAAGCCGGGTGCCGGGCCGCTCTTCGGCATGCAGGACCTGAAGCGCGGCCGCGAGCTGATCGCGCCTCGCACCGACGCGATGATCGAGCAGGTGGCGGCGTTCAAGACGCACGCCGTTGCGCAGATCCGCGAGGGCGGTTCGGTCAAGCTGCGCATCTACCCGCTGCTGCCATCGGCCGGCGGCGCGCCGCGCGAGCTGGCGTTCAGCGAGGTCGCCTACAGCGCCGTGCTGGCGCCGCAGCGCGAGTACGACGCGCCGCGCGTGCGATTCGCCTATAACTCGCTCACCACGCCCACCAGCACCTACGAGGCCGACCTGGTCACCGGCAAGCTCGCGCTGCTGAAGGTGCAGCCGGTGCAGGGCGGCTACGACGCGAGCCTGTACGCGAGCGAGCGCGTCTGGGTGACGGCGACCGACGGCGTGAAGGTGCCCGTCAGCCTGGTCTGGCGCAAGGACAAGCGCCGCGCCGGCCCGCAGCCGCTGTGGCTGTACGGCTATGGCAGCTACGGCATTCCCAGCGACCCGCGCTTCGCCAGCCCGCGGCTGTCCATGCTGGACCGCGGCGTCATCTACGCCATCGCCCACATCCGCGGCGGCGGCGACCTCGGGCGGCAGTGGTACCTGGACGGCAAGCTCGGCAAGAAGATGAACACCTTCACCGATTTCGTCGCCTGCGCGGAGGCGCTGATTCAGCTGGGCTACACGCAGCCCAGCCAGCTCATCATCCATGGCGGCAGCGCCGGCGGCCTGCTGGTGGGCGCGGCCACCAACCTGCGTCCCGACCTGTTCAAGGCCGTGGTGGCGCAGGTGCCGTTCGTGGATGTCATCAACACGATGCTGGATGCCTCGCTGCCGCTGACCACCGAGGAATACATCGAGTGGGGCAACCCCAACAATGCAGTTGAGTACGCCTGGATGCGCGCCTACAGCCCGTACGACAACCTCAGGCCCGCCGCCTACCCTGCCGTGCTGGCCAAGACGGCCATCAACGACAGCCAGGTGCCGTACTGGGAAGCGGCCAAGTACGTGGCCAAGCTGCGCACGCTGAACACCGGCAGCGCACCGGTGCTGTTCGACATCAACACGACGGCTGGGCATGGCGGCGCCTCTGGCCGCTTCGACGCGCTCCGCGAGACCGCGCGCACCTACGCCTTCATGCTGCAGCAGTGGGGGCTGTTGGAATGAGCACGCCGGCCGCCCGCGCCGATTACTGGCGCCGCACCCGCCGGCTGACGGCCTGGCTGCTGCTTGCGTGGTGCTTGGTCGCGTTCGCGCCGGTGTGGTTCGCGCGCGAGCTCAGCGTGGAGGTGTTTGGCTGGCCGCTGGCGTTCTGGCTCGCCTCGCAGGGCGCGCTGCTGGGCTTCTGCGTCATCGTCGTGTACTACGCGTGGCGCATGCGGCGGTTGGACGCTCAGGAGGGCCGGGACCGCCAGGACGGGCCGCACTGAGCGTGCCGCCGCGTCGGGTCAGCGTGCGCCGAGCGCGCTTTCCATGCGCCGCGTCTCGGCCTCGCCGAAGTGCTGCACATAGGCCTGCCGCACCCAGCCGCGCCGCACCATCTCCGCCAGCTGCTGCTGCAACCGCGCGATCATGCGCGGCGGCACCACCTGCCGGTTCACGTACAGGCCCAGCCTCTGCGGTCGGGCCTCGGGCTCGTCAATGACGACCAGGTCGGCGGGCAGCGCGCCGTCGCGGCGTAGCTTCACATGCAGGGCGTTGGGCATCAGTGCGACCTGGATGCGGCGGGCCGCCAGCTTGGCGGCGAGGTTGGCGAAGTCGGGCGAGTACTCGGCACGGCGGATCGCGAGCAGTTGCTCCAGGTGCGTGTCAACGCGGCTGCTGGTGCGAATGCCCCGCACCACGCCCAGGCGCAGGTCCGGCCGCCGGATGACATCGGCCAGCCCGCCGACGCCTGCAGCGGCTTCGGGCACGACCAGCAGGTCGTGCTTGGTGTAGCCGTATGGCAGGTAGGCGGCGATGCGGTCGCGCTCCGGGCTCTGCATCATGGAGGTGATGATGTCGATGCCGCCCTTGTCGAAATCGAGCAGCGCCCGCGCGCGCGGCATGAAGACGAGCTGGAGCGGGCAGCCGGTGCGGGCTTGCAGCTCACGGACCAGGTCGGGAATCAGGCCGCGGATCTGTCCGTCCTCGACGTAGGCACCCACGCCCAGGTCCGACACCGCGACCCGCAGCGGTCGCGCGCACTCCGCAGCCTGCGCCACGGCGCTGCCGCCCAGCGCGGCGAGCGCGAACGCCTGCGCGAGCCAGGCGCGGCGGCCGCTACCCTGTCGTGTCCCCGTGTCGTGACCCACCATGGCCGGAATTCTGCCGGCCTCTCGAGTCTGGCGGTGTGGCGGCCGCTGCTGCGCGCGACAGGCTCAGGTCAACCGAGAAATAGTTCCAGCCGCGCGGCCAGAGTTTCGGGCTGGTCGTGATGCAGCATGTGGCCGGCGTCCTGCAGCACGGCGCGTTCGAGCTGCGGCACCACCGCCAGCCGCGCCTCGAAATCCTCGCGTGTGTAGCGGCCGGCCCAGAAGCGCGCCAGCTGGTCGTCGCTGCCTTCCACCCACAACGTGGGCGCCGTGATCCGCTGCCAGCAGGCCAGCACCTCGGCCTTGCGGTACAGCTGCGGGTTGGTCAGTTTGTGCGCGGGGTCGGCGTTCAGCGCGAAGCCCTCGGGCGTCTCGGTGGCCCAGTGCCGGGCCAGCCAGGCCGCCTTGTCCGCGGACAGGCGCGGATTGTTCTTGCGCAGCCGCTCGGCCACGTCGGCCAGCGTGGCGTAGGGGCGCAGCGCCGGCGGGGCCTTCAGCTCGTCCAGCCAGCGCGCCAGGCGTTCCGGCGCGGCAGCGGGCGACACGTCGGGCATGCCGAAACCTTCCAGGTTCACCAGCCGGCGGATGCGGCCCGGGCGCACCCCGGCGTAGCTCATCACGACGTTGCCGCCCATGCTGTGGCCCGCCAGGTCGACGGGGGCGTCGGGGCTGGCGCGGTCCAGCAGCGCGTCCAGGTCGCCCAGGTAGTCGGGGAACCAGTAACTGTCGGCGCCCGACGTCGCGCTGAGCCCGAAGCCGCGCCAGTCCAGCGCAATGACCTCGCGCTCTTCCCGCAGCGCGTCGACGACGAACTGGAACGAGGCGCCCACGTCCATCCAGCCATGCAGCAGGACCAGTGGCGGCCGGCTCGCGCTGGCTTCGCCCCAACGGAGGATGTGATGCCGCAGGCCGCGAAGGCTCAGGAACTCACTGCGATGCGTGCGACGGGGAAGGTAGACATCGGGCATATCCGCACTGTAGGCCAGCGCCGTCCGTCGACAATGGCCCACCATGCCCGCACCCCACGACATCCGCGCCGCCGAGCCGCGCGACCTCCACGCCATCGTCCAGCTCATCGAGGAGCTGGCCGAGTTCGAGAACCTGACGCACCTGCTCGAAGTGACGGCCGACAAGCTCGCGCCGCACCTGTTCGGCGACTCGCCGTTGGTCGAGTGTCTGGTGGGCGAGATCGAGGGCGAGATCGTCGCCTTCGCGCTGTTCTACACGAACTTCTCCACCTTCCTGTCTCGGCCGGGCCTGTACCTGGAAGACCTGTACGTCCGCCCTGCGCATCGTCGCTCCGGCCTGGGCAAGGCGTTGCTGATCCAGCTGGCGCAGTTGGCCTGCGAGCGTGGCTACGGCCGCTTCGACTGGACCGTGCTGGACTGGAACGAGGACGCCATCCGCTTCTACCAGAAGCTGGGCGCCGAAGTGCTGCCCGACTGGCGCATCTGCCGCCTGACTGGCGATGCGCTGCAGCGCTACGCCGACGGCGACCGTCCCAGCATGTGGTCGCCCTCCAGCTGGCTGGGGATCTGAGCGGCCGGCCGCGCGCAACGCCACGCCGCGCGTCGCGCAAGACCTGGCCCGCCAACCCGTCCGGCCCCCGGGCTAGTCCCGAGTCCCGCCGCGAGGCCGGTGGCTAGCATCGGCGCCTTTGTCGCACCCGGGGGCCACATGGCCGACGACCGTTACGCCGCGCTGCATGCCGCCTTCCGCTGGCAAGTGCCGGACGACTTCAACATCGCCGAGGCCTGCTGTGGCCGCTGGGCGCGCGACACGCCGAAGGCCACCGCCATCTGGTTTGACAGCGAGAGCGGCTGCCGCGCGCAGTACAGCTTTGCGCAGCTGCAGCGCGCCGCCAATCGGCTGTCCAACGCGCTGCTGGCCCAGGGCGTGCGGCGCGGTCACCGCGTCGCGGTGCTGTTGCCGCAGCGCTTCGAGACGGCGGTGGCGCACATCGCGCTGCAGCAGATCGGCGCGGTGGTGCTGCCGCTGTCGATGCTGTTCGGCGCCGACGCACTCGCCTACCGTCTGCAGGACAGCGGCGCCGTGCTGGCCATCGCCGCCTGCGAGGCGATGCCAGCGTTGCGCGAGGCTCGCGCGGCCTGCCCGGCGCTGCGCCGCGTGATCGTCGTCGGCGAATGCCCGCCGGCCTGCGACGAGCTGCCGTGGATGGACGCGCTGCAGGCCGAGGCCGCGAGCTTCCGGCGCGTCGCCACGCGCGCCGACGACCCGGCCATCCTGCTCTACACCAGCGGCACCACCGGCAACCCCAAGGGTGCGCTGCTGCCGCAGCGGGCGCTGATCGGCAACCTTCCGGGCTTCGTCGCCAGCCAGGACTGGTTCGGCTTCGATCCCTTTGATGTGCAACAGCCTTCGGACGCCATCTTCTGGAGCCCGGCCGACTGGGCCTGGACAGGCGGGCTGATGAATGCGCTGCTGCCCACGCTGTACTTCGGCCGGCCGATCGTGGCGGGGCAGGGGCGTTTCTCGCCGGAGCGCGCGTTCGCGCTGATGGCGGCGTACGGCGTGACGCACAGCTTCCTGTTCCCGACCGCGTTGAAGGCCATGATGAAGGCCGGGCCGCGCCCGGCGGGCCAGCGTCTGCGGCTGCGCTCGCTGATGAGTGCCGGCGAGGCCGTGGGCGAGGCGGTGTTCACGTGGTGCCGCGACGCGCTTGGCGTCACTTTGAACGAGATGTTCGGCCAGACCGAGATGAACTACGTCGTCGGCAACTGCCGGGCCTTGTGGCCCGCGCGGCCCGGCAGCATGGGGCGCGCGTATCCGGGCCACCGCGTGGCCGTCATCGACGAGGCCGGCCGCGAGTGCGCGCCCGGCGAGATCGGCGAGGTGGTCGTGCACGCGCGTGACCGGCATGGCGAGCCCGACCCGGTGTTCTTCCTTGGCTACTGGAACAACGCGGCGGCGACGCGCGCCAAGTTCTCCGGCGACCCTTCGAGTAGTTGGTGCCTCACCGGCGACCTGGCCCGCCTGGAGGCCGATGGCACGTTCTGGTATGAGGGCCGCGCCGACGACCAGTTCAAAAGCGCCGGCTACCGCATCGGCCCTGGCGAGATCGAGAACTGCCTGCTGAAGCACCCGGCGGTGGCCAACGCGGCCGTCGTGCCCAAGCCCGACGCCGAGCGCGGCGCGCTGGTGAAGGCCTACGTGGTGCTGGCCGACGGTCATGCGGGCGACGCGGTGCTGGTCGCGGCGCTGCAGGCGCACGTGAAGGCGCGGCTGGCGCCCTACGAGTACCCCAAAGAGATCGAGTTCATCGCAGCGTTGCCGATGACCTCCACCGGCAAGGTGCAGCGCCGCGTGCTGCGGCTGCAGGAGCAGCAGCGCGCGCAGGGTGGGTCAGCTCACCGGCACTTGTAGCTCTTGCCCACCATGCGCGCCGCGCGCGGCGCGACGTTGCCGTTGAAGGGGTCCATGTCGCTGATGCGTGAGCGGAACAACTCCACGCAGGTGTTGCCGCGACGCAGGACGGTGCGGTGTTCGCCGAGGGCACCGACGGACTGGACGTTGTTCTCGCTGGTCTTCTCCTCGACCCAGTCGCCGCCGCCCAGGGCGTCGGCGATGCGTTGCTCGAACGTCAGCCGTGGGGTGTTGCTGCGCGGGTCGTCCAGCGCCGGGTTGCGCCCGGCGAGGGCCGAGGCGGCGTAGCCGGGCGGCAGCGTCAGGCGCAGCGTGGTGCGGGGCGGTTCGGTGGGCGGGGCTGGAGCTTGCGCCGGCAGTGGTGTGGTGGCGGCCTGCGGGAGGGCAGGTGTTTCGGTGATCGCGTCGACCGGCGGCACCTGCGAGACCTGGGGCAGCACGGGGGGGCGTGCGGGCGCGGGCGGCAAGGGCGACGACTTGGCCGTGCGGCGTTCCGACTCGCGGGGCGGCGGCAGCCTGGGCAGGATCAGGCGCACGGACGTCAGCCGGCGTTCGCCCCCGTCGTGGCGGGGCGGGCGATGCATCCACAGCGCGGCCAGCAGCGCCAGGTGCAGGGCCACGACGGCCAGGCGCGCAAGCCAGCGGTGGTTCATGCAGGGGTCAGATCTTGATGCTGAGCTTGGTGCCCGGTGGCGGCACCAGGCGGGCGGCTTCGGGCCAGTTCTCCTGGCCGGTCAGCAGCGTGCAGGGTCGGCTGGCCTCGCCCTTGGGCGTGAAGGGTTCGCGCTCGCCGCTGGCCTGCGGCAGCGGCAGCCCCATCAGCTGGCCGTTCTGCTCCCGCCACTCCAGCTCCCAACTCGGCGTGGCGCTGCAGATGCGCACAGCCTGCATGCGCGGGAAGAGGAAGCGCAGGTACCAGGGCAGCAGTTCCTCGCGCAGCGTGCGCGCCACGCGCATGAGCTGGCGCACCTTGGCGATGGTCAGTTGCTCGGGCGGCACGGTAATCTCGACCGTGCCGCGCACCGCCATCTCGCCTTTGGCGGCGTTTGTCGCGAGGTCTGCGGTCTTGGCCTCGGCCTCCGACAGCACCGGAAGGTCGAAGCGGCCGTCGGCCTCGATCTTGATCGGGTAGTCGGCGTCGTCGCTGCGCACGGCCATGCGCATCTCCGGCAGCGGCTTCTTCGACTTCTCGGCGTCGACCTTGAAGTCCAGGCGGAACAGGCCCTCGCTGTGCTGGCGCAGCTTGGTCAGCAGGCTGTTCATGGTAGCGTAGGGCAGCACGCTGCCGTCACGCTTGAGCTCCGTGGTAACCGGAGGCAGCACGGCGTTCTGGGCGTGGGCAGTGGTGGCTGCGAGGATCAGGCAGCAGGCAAGCAGGCGCATGGGGATCTCAGGAGTCTTCGGGAGGTTCGGGGCCGGCCTCCCAGCCGAGCAGGTCGCCGGGCTGGCATTGCAGGACGTCGCAGATGCGGGCGAGCGTGTCGAAGCGCACGCCGCGCACCTTGCCGCTCTTCAGCAGCGACAGGTTGGCTTCGGTGATGCCCACGCGCTCGGCCAACTCACGCGAACGCATCTTGCGGCGCGCGAGCATGACGTCGAGGGTGACGACGATGGGCATGTCAGCGTCGCCCGGCCGTCCAGAGGCGCGGACGCGCCCCCTCGGTGGGCTGAGAGCAAAGCGAACGTGGGGGCCTCATGTTCTTCAGACGAATTCAGCGTTTTCGTCGGCGACGCGGGCCGCCTCGTGCAGCACCTGCGCGAGCGCCAGCAGCAGCAGGCCGAACAGCAGAGACAGGTAGTGGTCCGACGACAGGCCGAGCCACAGCTGGCGTTCGCCCTCGGGGTTGCCCAGCGTCAGCGCCAGGATGGCCAGTGTGCGGCCCACGGGCTGCGCTGCCGCCAGCAGGCACAGCGCGACGCCGATGCGGCGCAGGTGGCTGGCAGGCAGCTTCGCCAGCAGTTCACCCCGCGCGAAGCAGCCGAATAGCGCCCACATCTGCGACAGCGCGAACACGACGACGCCGGCGGGCAGCAGCGACGCGAGCATCGCGCCCAGGCGTGCCTGCATGTCGAGCTGGATCTTGGGAATGCCCCACTGCTGCGTCACGACCTCGGCCACCCAGTCGGGCTGCGCCCAGAACAGGAAGGGCATGGTGCCGATGAAGAGGGCACCCGCCAGGCTCAGCAGCCGCACAACCCACGACAGGCGCCGGATGCGTCGCAGACCGTCGGCGGAGAAGGAGTCAGGCATGGCGGTCTTCGGGTCACGAGAAAAACTTACTGTAAAACAATAAATAGTTGCCGTTAAGAAGAATTCGTCACTACCCCGAAAATGACGCCATGAGCAAGAAGAGCAGTCACGTCAGCGAGACCCCGGCGACGCAGGCCTTGAAGCGCGCCGGCATCAGTTACACCGAGCACGTCTACGACTACGTCGAGCATGGCGGCACGGCCGAGTCGTCCAAGCAACTGGGGGTGGACGAGCATGCGGTCGTGAAGACGCTGGTGATGCAGGACGAGAAAGCGGACCCGCTGATCGTGTTGATGCATGGCGACTGCACGGTCAGCCTGAAGGAGCTGGCGCGGCAGATCCCGTGCAAGAAGGTCGAGCCCTGCAAGCCCGACGTGGCCCAGCGCCACAGCGGCTACCAGGTGGGTGGCACGTCGCCGTTTGGCGTGCGCAAGGCGATGCCGGTGTTCGTGGAGGGGTCCATCCTGGCGCTGGACAAGGTCTGCATCAATGGTGGCCGGCGCGGCTACCTGGTGGGCATCGAGCCGCGCGTGCTGACCGAGCTGCTGGGTGCCCGGCCCGTGAACTGCGCGAACTGAAGCGGTGTCGCGCGGGCAGGCGCGCCGTTTGCCACACTTGCCGCCATGTTGGAAACCATCCTGACCACGCTGCGCGCCGAGTTCTCAGATGTGCCTGACGCGGAGCAGGTCACGCGCATCCTGATCCGCATGCTGCTCGCCGCGGTGCTGGGCGGCCTGCTGGGGTACGAGCGCGAAAGTAAGGGGAAGGCGGCCGGCATCCGCACGCACATGCTGGTGGCCATGGGCGCGGCGATGTTCGTGCTGGTGCCCGAGCTGGACGGCATGCAGGTGGCCGACATGAGCCGCGTCATCCAGGGCATCGTGACCGGCATCGGCTTCCTGGGCGCCGGCGCCATCGTCAAGCGCGCCAGCGAGGAAGACGTGCAGGGGCTGACCACCGCCGCCGGGATCTGGATGACCGCCGCCATCGGTGTGGCTTGCGGCCTGGGCCGCGAGACCACGGCCGTGCTGGCCACGCTGCTGGCTCTGGGCGTGCTGGCGCTGGTGCCGGCCGTCGTCGACCGCAGGCGCTGAGCGGGGGGGGCGCCCGGACCCGGGCGGCTGCATGACAATGCCGCCCCATGCAAAACATCCTCCCCCTGATTGCCGCGCTCGCGGGCTACCTGATCGGGTCGTTGTCGTTCGCCGTCATCGTCAGTCGCGTGATGGGCCTGTCGGACCCGCGCTCCTACGGCTCGGGCAACCCCGGCGCCACCAACGTGCTGCGCTCGGGCAACAAGGCCGCGGCCGTGCTGACGCTGGTGTTCGACGCGTTGAAGGGCTACCTGCCCGTGCTGGCCGTGTTCATCTGGGGCCCGCGCTGGGGCCTGGGCGAAGGCACGGCCGCGCTGGTGGGCGTGGCCGCGTTCGTGGGGCACCTGTGGCCGGTGTTCTTCCGGTTCCAGGGCGGCAAGGGCGTGGCCACCGCGGCAGGCGTCATCTTGGCGCTGAACCCCCTGCTGGGCGTGGCGACGCTGGCCACCTGGCTCATCATTGCCTGGTTCAGCCGCTACTCTTCGCTGGCCGCCATCGTGGCGGCCGCGTTCGCGCCGATGTATCAGTTGCTGATTTGGGAAGCCGGACCCACGGCGCTCGCCCTGATCATCATGGGCCTGCTGCTGGTCTGGCGCCACCAGGCCAACATCAAGAAGCTGCTGGCCGGCACCGAGAGCAAGCTGGGCCAGAAGGCGAGTGCTGCCGCCGCCAAGCCCGCCGTCAACCCCCCCCACAAGTCCCGAAAGAAACCATGAGCACTTCCGCCCCCGTTGAACGCTTCGACATCGGCGCCCGCCTTTCCGAGATGGCCGTCTACAACGGCGTCGCCTACCTGGCTGGCCAGGTGCCCGAGGACGCCACCGCCGACGTGACCGGCCAGACGGCCCAGGTGCTTGCCGCCATCGACAAGCTGCTGGCCCGCGCCGGCACCGACAAGACCCGCATCCTGCGCGCGCAGATATTCCTGACCGACCGCGCCGACTTCGCCGGCATGAACGCCGCGTGGGACGCCTGGGTCGCCGACGGCCACGCACCGCCGCGCGCCACCGTCATCGCGGGCCTGGCGCGCCCGGAGTGGAAGGTGGAGATCGTCGTGACGGCGGCCATCTGATGATTTGCGGGACAGACCGCCCGAGCGAAGCGAGTAGCCCTGTCCCCAACTGGCCAAGTGACTAGGTTGCGGCGGCGCGCTGCAGCCAGAAACCGGTGTCGAAGCGTTGCTCGACACCGGTTTTTTCATTGACCAGCCAGAACTCGCGGCCGTCCGTGCTGGCGCGCACCACCTCGCCCGCATGCCGGCCGGCCGTGACGCGGCGACCGACCGCGCTGGCCGGGAAGCCCGGCTCACGCGCCAGCTCCTCCAGCGGCTGCGCGGTGCGCGTGTCCGCCGCCAGCCGCAGCTTGCGAACCAGCGGCGCCAAGAACGCGCCCGCGGCGTCCGCCGGTGACACGAACACCACCAGCTTGGCCTGCGCGCGGCTCAGTGCGACGTTCAGCAGTCGCTGCGCGTCCTCGCCCTGCAGGAAGGGCTGAGCGCCATCGGCTGGGTCGAACAGCACCACCGGCGCCTCGCTGCCCTGCGCGCGGTGCACGGTGCTGACGCGCACCGTGTCGGGCACGTCGTGCGCACGCAGGCACTGCCGGATCAGCGCCCGCTGTGCGCGGAACGGCGTCAGCACGATCAACTCCTCGGCCAGCCAGCCCTGCGTCAGCGCCTGCGCGATCAGCGCGGCGATGGCGTCGGCCGACTCCCGCCGCACCGGCCCGCGCTCGTGCGCCGACCAGCCCCCATCGCGCGCTACGCGGTGCAGGTGCACATGCACGTCGGCACCGATGTCGCCCAGCACGCGCTGCCTGGCCGCCCGCCAGTCGGCGGCCACGTCGGCGGCCACGCGCAATGCGCCGTCGTAGAACAGCTCGCTGACGAGATGGCCGATGGGCGCGGCCATGCGCGACTGCTCGTCCAGCAGCGCGACCGAGGCGCCCGTGGTCGGCATCTCCGCAAAAGCCGAGCGGCCCAGCCAGCGGCGCGCCAGCCGGTCGTCGCTGCGCAGCACCGGTGACAGCTGCTGCGGGTCGCCCGCGAACAGCCGCGCACGGCCCAGTGGCATCAGCGCCAGCGTGTGCGCCAGGCTGACCTGGCTGGCCTCGTCGAACACGACCAGATCGAACGGCGGCTCGCCGTCGGCGCTCAACTCGCGCAGCGACTTCAGCGTGAAGGCGGCGCGCGTGGTCGTCATCGCCGCCAGCCGGCAGCGCTGCAGCACCTTCAGCGACGACGCACGCAACTCGTCGCGCAGCGCGGCCACGCGGTCGGCCCAGGCCTTCAGCGCCGTGGCGTCGCGGGCGGACGGCCGCTGGCTTTCGGCCCGCGCCAGGCGCGCGATGAGCGCGGTGTCCTCGGTCGGGATCAGGTGCTCGCGGCCTTCGTAGGCTGCTGCGTCGAAGCGCGTGCCCAGCCGCTGCACGCCGGCACGCAGCGGCTCGCGCCGGCCCTTTTGCAGCGCCTTGTCGACCGCCAGCGTCGCTAGGTCCACCGCGTGGTTGGTGGTGGACAGCAGCAGCACTCGCGCGTGGGGCCGCGTGTCCAGGTACTCGGCCAGCAGCACGCCCAGCGAGGTGGTCTTGCCGGTGCCGGGCGGGCCCCACAGAAAGGCGCTGCTGTGGCCGATGAGGCGCAGCGCCTGACGCTGCGCCGCGCGCAGCCAGCGGAACGGCGAACCCGTCAGTGCCGGCCCGGCCTCGACGGTTTGCGGCCGGGACAGGTCCGGCAGGCAGGCCAGGGCGGTTCCAGCCCAGGCCGTGTCCCACCACGCGTCGGCCACGGCGTTCAGGAAGCGCGTCGGGTACAGCCGGATCAGGTGGTCGGCCGGCGGTGGCGCGCTGCTGGCGTTCTGCAGCACGAGCTGGTCGTCCTCGGCGACGACGGCCAGCACGCTGGCGCCGCCCTTGACGGGCGCTCCCCACCAGGCCGACGCGCCGTCCAGGCTGTCATCCAGCAGCGCGGTCGCCGACGCCGCGCCGGGCCGCTGGCCTTCGGCGAACACATAGCCCGGCTCCAGCGTCACGCGCCACAGGCTGCCGTCGCGCTCGCTCTTCAGCACCTTGAAGTCGTAGTACTCGGGCGTGGCCGACAGCTCGGCATTCAGCGCCGCGCGGACGTCGGCAAGGCTCATGGGATCAAGGCATCTGGCAAGCGGAAAGGGCGAGACTGTAAATGCATACAGCTGCCGCATGTGGCCTTGATCCCGCGCAAGACCCATGTCGGGCGCTCCGAGTAGCCTGCGTGCCCAACATCACCGCCCGGGGTAGTCACGATGTCAATCGAGTTGTTCCGCCAGGATCGGCATGTCTGCGTCATGTTCGCCCGGCTGGGGGACGAGGGCGGCGACGCCGTGCAGTCCAACCAGTTCCTGCTGGTCAACGGCAACACCGGCGCGATCCTCGACCCCGGGGGCAACATCGCTTACCACGAGCTGTACCTGGGCATGTCTGCGTTCTTCTCGCCGCACAAGCTCGCGGCCATCCTGGCCTCGCATGCGGACCCGGACATCATTGCCTCGCTGGACCGCTGGATGACGGCCACCGAGGCGCCGGTCTACATCTCGCGCGTGTGGGAGCGCTTCGCGCCGCACTTCTGCAAGCCTGGCAAGACGGCGGGCCGTATCGTGGGCCTGCCGGACGCCGGCGAGCGGCTGCGGCTGGGCACGGGCGATGAGCGCTTCGAGCTGTGGGCACTGCCCGCGCACTTCCTGCATGCCGAGGGCAACTTCCAGTTCTACGACCCGGTCAGCCGCATCCTGTTCTCCGGTGACCTGGGGGCCTCGATGGGCGTCAGCATGAATCCCGAGCAGCCAGTCACATCGCTGGCCGCGCACATCCCGCGCATGGAGGGCTTCCACCGCCGCTACATGGTCAGCAACAAGGTGCTGCGCCTGTGGGCGGCGATGGCGCGTCAGCTGGACATCCAGATGATTGCGCCCCAGCACGGCTCGCCCATGGTGGGCGCGGCCGTGCACGAGTTCATCGACTGGGTCGAGCAGCTGGCTTGCGGCATCGACCTGTTCGGGGCGGCGAACTACCGCGTGCCGGGCTGAGTGGACGCCGGGCGGCGGATCAGCACCGCCACCAGGGTCACCACCGTCAGCGGGATGACGAAGCTGAGCATGGCGGCCGAGTACGCCTGCAGCGCATCGTGCTGCTGCGCTGCGAGGATCAGGTAGGCGACGTAGGCGACGTAGTAGCCCAAGAAGACGCCTCCTTCCCAGCGTGCGATCTCGCGGCCCGTGATGAAGACCGGCAGGCAAGCGAGCGCCACGGCCAGCATGACCCAGATGTCGAAGGCCAGCAGCGACGGCGCCATGGGCAGGCCCATGTGACCCGACACCAGGCCCGACAGGCCCAGGCAGCCCAGAATGTTGAAGGTGCTGCTGCCGACCACGTTGCCCACCGCAATGTCGCGCTCGCCTTTGATTGCCGCAGCAATGCTGGTGGCCACCTCGGGCATGCTGGTGCCGGCGGCAACGATCGTCAGGCCAATGACGAGATCGCTCACGCCCATCGCCTTGGCGAAGCTCACCGACGCCTGAACGAGATAGTCTGACCCGAGCACCAGCGCCGCCAGGCCGGCACCGATCAGCAGCAGCTGGACGAGCAGCCGATCGTCCCAGGCACCGGCTGAGGCAGGCTTGATTTCTTCAGCGAACTCGTCCTTGGCCGCCTGCGTTTCACGCCGCGATTGCACGATCAGGAAGACGGTGTAAGACGCCAGCAGCACGAAGAGGATGCCACCGTCGATGGCCGACAGTCGGCCGTCCAGTCCGAGTGCCAGCAGCAGCAGGCTCGCGCCAATCATGATCGGCACTTCCTGCCGGATGAGCTGGATGTTGACCACCAGCGGCGTGATGAGCGCACTGACACCCAGGATGAACAACACATTGAAGATGTTGCTGCCCACGACGTTGCCAATCGCAATGTCGGTCTTGCCCTCGAGCACGGCGCCCAGGCTCACAGCGACCTCCGGTGCGCTGGTGCCAAAGGCGACGATGGTGAGCCCGACAACGAGCGGACTGATGCCGAACGACAAGGCCAATTTGGACGCGCCGCGCACCAGCAGGTCGGCGCCGACGATCAGTAGGATCAGGCCGCCGAGAAAGGTGAGTATGTTCATGAAAGGCCACTGTAGCGACAAGCGTCCACCCACTGCAGGCCGGCGCTGGAACCGCGCAAACTCAGTGCTGTCACAGGCGTTGCATAGGAGACCGCTAGCCTGTTGTGTTCGCCGCTGTCGCGGCCAGGAGCGCCCGTGAGCCACCTTGAAGACGAACTGGTGAAGCGCATTCACCGTGACCTGCAGGACGATTTCGACGAAGAGCTGGAGTTGGAGCTGGAGGACCGCGACTTCGGCATGGCGGCCGGCGACGAGCCGCCGGAGGTGTCCACCCAGCGCAAGCGCTACTTCCGCGAGCTGTTCCGGCTGCAGAGCGAGCTGGTCAAGCTGCAGGATTGGGTGCAGCTCACGGGGCACAAGGTCGTCATTCTGTTCGAGGGCCGCGACGCGGCGGGCAAGGGCGGCGTCATCAAGCGCATCACGCAGCGGCTGAATCCGCGCGTGTGTCGCGTGGCTGCGCTGCCGGCGCCCAACGACCGCGAGCGCACGCAGTGGTACTTCCAGCGCTATGTGTCGCACCTGCCGGCGGCGGGCGAGATCGTGCTGTTCGACCGCAGTTGGTACAACCGCGCCGGCGTCGAGCGCGTGATGGGCTTCTGCACCGACGAGCAGTACGAGGAGTTCTTCCGCTCCGCGCCCGAGTTCGAGCGCATGCTGCAGCGCTCGGGCATCCAGCTCATCAAGTACTGGTTCTCCATCAGCGACGACGAGCAGCGCGTGCGCTTCCTGGGTCGCATCCACGACCCGTTGAAGCAGTGGAAGCTCAGCCCGATGGACCTGGAGTCGCGCCGCCGCTGGGAGGCCTACACCCAGGCCAAGGAGGTGATGCTGGAGCGCACGCACACGCCCGAGTCGCCGTGGTGGGTCGTCAAGGCGGACGATAAGAAGCGCGCGCGGCTGAACTGCATCAGCCACCTGCTCTCGCAGATGCCCTACCAGGACGTGCCGCACGCCGACATCGAGCTGCCGGCCCGCGAGCGGCGCGAGGACTACATCCGCCATCCCGTACCTGATGACCTCATCGTCCCCGAGATTTACTGACACGCGCTTAAGCTCGGGGCATGAACCTGCCCCCACGCTCCCTGCTCGTCGTCATCGCACTCGCTGCCGCCGCGTCGTGGGCCTGGCGCAGCCATGTGAAGTCGGTGGACGGCGAGTTGCTCGCGCAGCGCGTGCAGCCGGGGGACATCCGCATGATCTCGTCCGAGACCTGCGGCTGGTGCACCGCGGCGCGGCGCTGGATGCAGGACGAGGGCATCGCGTTCGACGAGTGCTTCGTAGAGCGCGACGCGCAATGCCGTGCCGACTACCAGGCGCTGGGCGGCATGGGCACGCCCACGCTGATCGTGCGGGGCCAGACGGTGATGGGCTTCGACCGCGCCCGCATCATCGAAATCCTGCAGTAGCGCGAGGCAGAGCCGAATCGGCAGCGCTGACTCTGCAGCGCTGGCGGCTCGGCTCGGCGGTAATGGAAAAGGGCGTCATCCGCATGGCGTTCAGACGCCGGGCTCAGGCGCGCGGGTTGGTGGTCTTGGCGGCGGCCAGCGTCATCTGGCGCAGCAGCGTGGCGTCGCTGTAGCCGACCACGGTCACGCGCGGCAGTTGTGCCACGTCACGTTGGGCATAGCCGGTCACGACGACGCGGGGCAGCTGGGCGACTTCACGGGTGGCCTTGCCGGTGATGACGACGCGCTCCAGCTTGACGACATCTTGCGGCGCAGCGTGTGCGACGACGGAAAAAGACAAGGCTGCTACAGCGGCGATGGCGGCAGCGAAGAGGCGGTCTTGCACGTTCATGATGGACTCCGTTGGGTGGGTTTCGAACCGCGTGATTGCTTGTTCGATGGAGTCAGTTTCGTTACCGCAGCCGGTCGCTTCCAGCCGCCTGCGATCAATCGCGGGTGGCGCTGGATGAACTGCAAAAACGCTGGATGAGCTGCGCAGAAGCCGGCCTCTTGCCCCGTCGCGCCCCGCAGCGCGCGGGCCGAGCTGCCATCAATCCAGCTGTAAGCCTAGGCGCGCCAGCTCACCCCGGCCCTGGCGCACCAGCATGGGCTCCTCGCCCTGGCTCAAGTCCAGCACCGTGGTGGGCTGGGCCGGGCAGGCGCCGGCATCGAGGATGAACTGCAGCTGGCGGTCCAGCCGCTCGGCCACCTCGCCGGCGTCGTTCATCGGCTCGCTCTCGCCGGGTGGGATCAGCGTGGTGGACAACAGAGGCTCGCCGAACAGCGCCAGCAGCTCCTGCGTGACGCGGTGCTCCGGCACGCGCAGGCCGATGGTGCGTCGGCTGGGGTGGGACAGCCGCCGCGGCACCTCCTTGGTGGCCGGCAGGATGAAGGTGTAGGCGCCGGGGGTGGCCAGCTTCAGCAGCCGGTACTGGCGGTTGTCCACCATCGCGTAGGTGGCCAGCTCGGACAGGTCGCGGCACAGCAGCGTCAGGTGGTGCTTGTCGTCCACGCCGCGCACGCGGCGCAGCGCCTCGGCGGCGGTCTTGTCGTTCAGGTGGCAAACGAAGGCGTAGCTGGAGTCGGTCGGAATGGCACCGATCCCGCCTGCCTGCAGCATTTGCGCGCACTGGCGCAGGAAGCGCGGCTGCGGGTTGTCGGGGTGGACTTCGAACAGCTGGGCCATGGTTCAGGCGTGGATGCGGTCGGCCAGTTCGGCCCACACGGGTGACAGCTTGCCCGCCAGCGGCGGCAGCGCGCCCAGGTCGACGCGGCTTTCCTCGGGGCTGTGGAAATCCGAGCCGCGCGACGCCAGCAGGCCGAACTCCTCGGCCGTGTCGGCGTACTGCTGGAACTCGGCCGTCGTGTGGCTGCCGGTGACCACCTCGATGCCGCGGCCGCCGTGGGCCATGAACTCGGTGATGAGTGCGTACTCCTCGGTGGGCGTGAAGTCGTAGCGGCCCGGGTGCGCGATGACGGCCACGCCGCCGGCGCGATGGATCCAGCCGACCGCATCCTTCAGCGCCGCCCACCGGTGTTGCACGAAGCCCGGCTTGCCCTCGGTGAGAAAGCGGCGGAAGACCTCGGGGATGTCGGCGCAGTGACCCGCATCGACGAGGAAGCGCGCGAAGTGAGTGCGTGAGATCAGCTCGGGGTTGCCCACGTACTTCAGTGCCCCCTCGAAAGCCCCGGCGATGCCGGCCTCGGCCAGCAGGCTCGCCGCCATGTCGCGAGCGCGTGCTTCGCGGCCGCCGCGCGTGGCACGCAGGCCGTTGATCATCTCGGGGGCGGTGTGGTCGAAGCCCAGGCCCACGATGTGCACGACACGGCCGGCGAAGGTCACGGAGATCTCGGTGCCGGTGAGGTAGGCCATGCCGGCTGCGCGGGCCGCGGCGATGGCGCGGGCCTGGCCGGCGATCTCATCGTGGTCGGTCAGCGACCACAGCTGCACGCCGCGCTCCGCCGCCCGGCCGGCCAGCTCCTCGGGCGTCAGCGTGCCGTCCGAGATGACGGAGTGGCAATGCAGGTCGGCGTTGAGGGCGGCATCGAGGTTCACCAGCCGATTGTAGGAAGGGCCTGCCGACCCCGCCGCCACCGGGGTCAGAGGCGGAAGCTGTTCACCGTGGCGTCCATGCCCAGCGCCTGCTGGCGCAGGCTGTCGGCAGACGCGGCGGCCTGCTCAACCAGCGCGGCGTTCTGCTGCGTCATCGCGTCGATGACTTGCACGGCCTGGCCCACCTCGGTGGCTTGTTGCGCCTCGGCGCGGGTCTGCTGCGCCATGGTGTGGATCAGCGCGCTCATGTCGCGCACCTTGCCCAGGATGGCTGTGACCGCGCCACCGGCCTCGGCCGCCTGGGCCGTGCCAGACTCCACGCGTTCGACGGATTGCTGGATCAGCGTCTTGATCTCGCGCGCGGCCGTTGCGCTGCGCTGGGCCAGCGCGCGCACCTCGGCGGCGACGACGGCAAAGCCGCGCCCTTGCTCGCCCGCCCGTGCTGCCTCGACGGCGGCGTTCAGGGCCAGGATGTTGGTCTGGAACGCGATGCCGTCGATGAGGCCGGTGATGTCGGCGATGCGCCGGCTGGCGTCGGCGATGGCGTGCATGGTGCCCACCACATCACCCACCACGCGGCTGCCCTGCGAGGCCACGTCGGCAGCCGAGCCGGCCAGGCCCTCGGCGTCCAGCGCGGCCTCGCTGCTGTGGCGCACGGCCACGGCCAGGAGCTGCACATGGCCGGCGGTCTGTTGCAGCCGCGCGGCTGCGGCCTCGGTGCGCTGGGCCAGGTCGTGGTTGCCGGCGGCGATCTCGCGCGCGGCGTGGCGGATGCCGCCGGCGTCTTCGTGGATGCGCTCCACCAACCCGCGCAGCCGACGCTGCATGTCACCCAGTGCGGCCAGCACGCGGCCCAGTTCGTCGCGGCGGCCCTGCGGCACGGGCTGGCTGAGGTCGCCAGCGGCGATGCGCTCGGTCGCCGCCACCATCTGGCCCACCGGCACCAGCAGCTGGCGGATGGCGCGCAGCATCAGCCACAGCATGGCCGCCAGCGCGGCAGGCAGCAGCACCAGCAGCAGGGTGCGGCGCAGCGACGCGCGCTCGGCGCGCGCCGACAGGCCGGCGTCTAGCACCTGCATGACCTGGGCGCTCAGCCGCGCCTGCAGCGCGCCTGCCTCGGCCAGCCGGGTGGCCAGCTGGTCGAGCGGAAAGTTAACGTCGCGCGCGGCCTCGTCCAGCGTCTTGTCGACAAGGTCGCGCTGGGCACGTGCCGTCTGCAGCAGCGGCGCCAGGCGCCGGTTCAGGTCGGGGTCGTCGGCCTGCAGGGCAAGCTGCAATTGCAGCTGCATCTGTGCGGCCTGTTCGCGGTAGCGGGTGTGGGCCTTGGCCATGCGCGCCGTGTCGTCCACCGCGGCGGCGCGGGCCAGCGCGGCCAGTTCGGACAGCGCGTCCTGCACGCGCGGCGCTATCTGAAGGCCGGCCTCGATGGCGAAGCGAGAGGCGGCATCGGCGTCCAGCAGCAGGCCCGTGCCGGCGTTCAGCTGCGCCAGCGCCTCGAAGGCGGTGTCTGCCAGCGCGGCCTGAGCGGTCAGTAGGCGTGGCACGTCCAGTGGCCCTTCGGCAATGAGCCTGGCGAGCTGCTCCTGGGCCTGGCGCAGCTCGGTGACGCGGTCGCGCTGCGCGGCGGCCAGCGGGGCGTCCAGGCCATCGTCCAGCCGGCTCTCCAGCGTGGCCAGTGCGGCGCGCACTTCCTGCGCTGCCGCGACAGCCTGCGGGCGCCGGTCGGGTTGCGTCGACAGCGCCTCGGCAGCGAGGCCGCGCTGCGCCTGCAGGCGCGCCAGCAGGTCCTGCCAGGCCTGGTTGGCAGGCAGCGCGCGGTGCTGCAGGTCGGCCGTGCGCTGCTGGGCGACGTAGCCGCTCAGCAGCAGCGCGCCGGGCAGGGCGCCCAGCAGCAGTGACAGGCAGGCGATGACGGCGAGCCGCGTACGCAGGCTCAGGGGCTGGTCGGTGTTCATGGCGATGAAGTGAGGGGGGCCGCGGCGCTGCGTCCCCGGGGTGGAAGTCTTCAGGCCGCGAGCAGTGCGGCCGGGCGCTGGCGTCGGTCAACGAAGAAACGGCTCCCGCCGGCGCGGCCCTTGGCCACGCGCTTGGGCTCGGCCAGCGCCGCACTCAGCGCGCGAGCGCTGTCGAACTGGCCGGGCAGGTGCTGCACGGCGCCGGCCGAGATGGTGGGCAGCGGGTGGAAGCTGGGCTGGTTCTGCCGGTTCAGCGTGATGTAGCCACCGGCGGCCAGGTGTTCGGCGGAGAAGAAACTGCGTACACCCGCGTCGAACGCGGCGCAGATGCGCGCCAGCCGCTCCTCCCAGTCCGCGCTGCCCAGCACCATGACGAAATCGTCGCCGCCGATGTGGCCGACGAAGTCCAGCTGCGGGTCGGCCGCCTGCGTCAGCACGCGCGCGGCCAGGCGGATGATGTCGTCGCCCACACGGTAGCCGTAGACGTCGTTGAAGGGCTTGAAGTGGTCGATGTCCCACACCACCGCGGCGAAGGTCTCGCCGGCCGCGATGAGGCGGTCGAGGTGGTGGTCGATGGGCACGTTGCCGGGCAGCAGTGTGAGCGGGTTGGCGTAGCGGGCCGCGTGCACCTGCAGGTCGGAAACGGCCTTCAGCAGATCCGAACTGCGGCCCGAGCCGAAGTAGGCGCCGTCGCGCGTGACGATGAAGCCGTCGATCAGCAGGCGCTCGTCCAGGCTGGCCATCGCATCGCTCATCGCGCGCAGCGGCGTGCCGACGTCGAACACCAGCGGGTGCGCGTCCATCAGCTCCACGCAGCTGCGCTTGTCGAAGATGTCCATGAAGTAGCGCTCGGTGCCGCGCTTGAGCACGTGCAGCGAGCGCAGCACGCCGATGGGGCGCTGCTGGTCGTCCAGCACGGGAATGGCCAGCAGCTGCTCGTCGGCATGGAACAGGTCCACCACGGTGCGGCAGTTGGCGGCGGCCGTGACCGTGAGGCCGCGGCGCGCCAGCTGCGCGGCGCTGGTGATGGCGCCCTGGGCGAGCGGCAGCGCCAGGTCGTTCTGCAGCAGCCGCGACTGCGCATTGCCCGCGAGCCGGCCGCTCCACTGCGCGCTCAAGGACGCGCGCGGAGTCGCGCTGGGCCGCGCGAACAGGTAGCCCTGGCAGATGGTCAGGCCCAGCCGGCGCAGCACGTCCAGGTCGGGTTCCTGCTCCAGGCCTTCGGCGACCACCTCGCAGCCGCTGGTGGCGGCCATCTCGACAATGGAGCGCACGAACTGCTGCTTCAGCGGCTCCTGTGCAATGCCGTCGATGAAATGGCGGTCGATCTTGACGAAGTCGGGCCGCATCTCCATCCAACGGCGCAGCGACGCGAAGCCCTCGCCCAGGTCGTCCAGCGCGATGCGCAGGCCGCGCTCGCGCAGCGCCTGCAGCGCGTCGTCCAGCTGAGCCAGGTCGTCGATGGGGCGGGTCTCCGTCAGCTCGATGACGACGCGCGAGGTCGGCAGGCCCAGCTCGGCCAGTTGCGCGGTCAGCCGGCCGGCGTGCTCGCGGGCGCCCATCAGAGTGTCGGCGGTCACGTTCAGGAACAGCAGGCCGGGCAGGCCCAACGCCTTAAAGCGCTGCATGGCGCGCTGCACGATCAGGTGCTCCAGCTCCACCAGCCGGCCCAGGCGGGCGGCGGTGTCGAACAAAACCAGCGGGGAATGCAGCGGGCCGTCGGCGGGGGCGCGGGTCAGCGCCTCGAAGCCGTAGATCTCGGCGCGGTCGATGGCGACCAGCGGCTGGAAGTGGATGTCAAAGCTGCGCTGCGCGATGAGGCGGTGCAGCGCGTCGGCAAGGGGGTCGGGCGCGGTGTCGCGCATTGGGGGCTCCGGGTCGGCGGGAGGTACCGAAACAGCCGGTACCGCTTGCGCCGCGGATTCTTGAAACACCTTGTGACACTCGGGTGACCGATGGCATTTCTCACCTTGCGCCTGCCAACTCCTTCACGACTCAGGGGTCGGCGCTGGCTTCCACCACGTACTGCACGCGCTGCTGGCCCTGCCACTCGTCCAGGCTCAGCCGGTACGCCAGCGTGACGCGCTCGGGCAGCATTTCCACGTGGTTGAACCAGATGCCGTCGATGAGCTTGCCGCCCTGGCGCAGTCGCAGCTTCAGGTGCTTCTCGCCCACCAGCCGCTGCGACACCAGCTCGAAGCGGTCGCAGAACACCGGCGCCTCGAAGCCCTGGCCCCAGACCTGGCCGTCCAGCAACCGCGCGGTCTCGGGCGTGGCCGCGTCGGCCGGCAGCGCGCCGTCGTGGCGCAGCGTGTGGGTCAGGTCCTGCTCGTTCAGCCACTCCTCGGCAACGCGCGCGAAGGCGAGCGCGAAGCGGTTGACATCGTCCACCGCTAGCGTTGCGCCCGCGGCCATCGCGTGGCCGCCGAACTTGGCCAACAGGTCGGGCTCGCGCTTGCTGACGAGGTCCAGCGCGTCGCGCAGGTGAAAGCCAGGAATGGAGCGGCCCGAGCCCTTCAGATTGCCGTCCGCGCCGCGCGCGAACACGAAGGTGGGGCGGTGCACGCGGTCCTTGATGCGCGACGCGACGATGCCCACGACGCCCTCGTGAAAGTCGGCGTCGAAGAGCGCGACGGCCGGCGGCAGCTCGCCCTGCAGCGCCTCGATGAGCCCGTCCAGCCGTGCCTCGGCCATCTCGCGCATGCCGGCTTCGATGTCGCGGCGCTCGCGGTTGATGGCGTCCAGCTGCGTGGCCAACTGCAGCGCGCGCTCGGGGTCGTCGGTGGTCAGCGCCTCGATGCCCAGCGTCATGTCGGACAGCCGCCCGGCCGCGTTGATGCGTGGGCCGAGCGCGAAGCCGAGGTCGAAGCCCTGCGCCTTGGACGCGTCGCGCTTGGCGGCGCTGAACAGCGCCATGACCCCGGGTTGCGCACGGCCGGCGCGCATGCGCTTGAGGCCTTGCGCAACGAGGCGGCGGTTGTTGGCGTCCAGCTTCACGACGTCGGCGACCGTGCCCAGCGCCACGAGGTCCAGCAGGCCGTCCAGCCGCGGCTCGGGCGCGGGCAGGGCGCCTCTGGCGCGCAGCTCGGCGCGCAGGCCCAGCAGCACGTAGAACGCCACGCCCACGCCGGCCAGCGACTTGCTCGCGAACGTGCACCCGGGCTGGTTGGGGTTCACGATGGCGTCGGCCTGGGGCACGACGATCGCGCCGTTGACCAGCGCCGGCAGGTGGTGGTCGGTCACCAGCACCTTTAGCCCCAGCGCGCGCGCATGCGCCACGCCCGCGAGGCTGGCGATGCCGTTGTCCACTGTAACCAGCAGGCCGGGCTGCTGCGCCATGGCCAGGTCGACGATGGTGGGAGTCAGGCCGTAGCCGTGCACGGCCCGGTCGGGCACCACATAGCCCAGTTGCTCCGGCTGCGCGCCCAACTGCCGCAGGCCGCGCAGCATGACGGCGCAGGCGGTGGCGCCATCGCAGTCGTAGTCGGCCACCATCACCAGGCGCTCACCCGCCTGGATCGCGTCGGCCAGGAGCCGGGCCGATTCGGGCAGGCCCTTGAGGCCCGCGGGCGGCAGCAGGTGGTTGAGGTTCTCGTCCAGCTCGGCGGCCTCGCGCACGCCGCGAGCGGCCAGCAGCCGGGCCAGCAACGGCGCGACGCCGGCTTCCTCCAGGGCCCACGCAGTGCGGGGCGGGACTTCACGCTCGACCAGCTTCATAGCGCCTCCATCACGGCGGCCACGTCCGGCGTCTGAAAGCGACGCTTCAGCTTGTCCATGAACGACAGCGGCTGGGCCGTGAAGCGGCGGGCGAAGCGCTCGCCGCAAAGCGTCAAGCTGGTCAGCGTCTGCGCCAGAGGCCCGGCGTCCAGGCGCTGCCAGGCTTCGGCCCAGGTGGCCAGGTCGCCATTGAGCAGCGGTGCGGCCAGGCGGTCGTCGACCTTCACGTCGAACGGCGCGCCGTGGCTGCGGCCGATGTCGCCGAGCCAGACCGAGTTGACGACGTGCTGCCCACGTGCCTCGCGCGCTGCGTTCAGTGCGTGGTCGTGCAGCAGCATCTGCGCCTCGTTCTGCCATCGGCGCAAGACTCGGCTCTGCGGCAGCCAGGGCTCGATGGGCCGGCCGGCGGCGCGCTCGATGCTGGCGGCTTCCAGCCCGTCCAGTGCGCTGGCATGGCCGATGGCCCAGCGCGTCGCGTCCAGCAGCCGCCACTGCCAACCCTCGGCTTCGGGCCACAGCGTGCGCAGCGTGGCGACCAGCTGCGCGGCGTCGGACTCGGAGAGCTCCAGCGCCGCGGGCGGCAGCACGTCCACGCCGTCGCTGCCGACGGCCAGGTGCACCGGCGTCATCAGCGCCCAGGCCAGCTCGGGCCCGGCGTCGAGCGCCCAGGCGGCGGCGCTGGGCTGCGGCTGGCCGCGCAGGGCAGCCATCGCCACGTGGTGGGGCGGCAGGGGCGCGAACTCGTCGCTGCCCCAAGTGTCGGTGGCGGTGAGCCGGCCCAGCTGCGCGCTCAGGTGGGGCAGGGCGAGGCCCGAGAACGCATGCCGTGCGGCCTCGTCCAGCGCGCTGGCATGGGGAATCATCAGGTGCATGGGCGGGGATTATCCAAACGCGCCCATCTCATACGTTTGTCATAAAGCGTTCATACACTTTTCATCATGACCGCTGCCAATTCGCCGACCCCGCTGAAGCTGCTGAACCGCGAACAGGCCATCCTGGAATTCAACCGCCGCGTGCTGGCGCAGGCCGGTCGCGAGGACGTACCGCTGCTGGAGCGGCTGCGCTACATCTGCATCGTGTCCAGCAACCTGGATGAGTTCTTCGAGGTGCGCTTCGCCGACATGCTGGACGCCGCGCGCGACCCCCTGAGCCCGGTGTCGGGCCAGGACGTGGACCGCGTGGGCCGCGCCGCGCACACGCTGATCGACGAGCAGTACCACGTGTTCAACGAGCAGCTGATGCCGCTGCTGCTGAAGCAGCGCATCGTCGTGCTGAACCATGCCGACCGCGACGAACCGCAGCGCGCCTGGGTGGCCAAGTTCTTCGAGCGCGAGGTGAAGCCGCTGCTGGTGCCGGTGGGGCTGGACCCGTCGCACCCGTTCCCGCAGGTGGCCAACAAGTCGCTGCACTTCATCGCGCGGCTGTCGGGCAAGGACGCCTTCGGGCGCGACACGCGCATCGCCATCGTCAAGGTGCCGCGCGTGCTGCCGCGCGTCATCAAGCTGCCCGCCAACCTCAGTGACGGCCGCCAGGCCTTTGTGCTGCTGACCAGCGTCATCCGCGCGCACCTGGAGGAGTTGTTCCCGGGCCGCAAGGTGGAGTCGTTCTCGCAGTTCCGCGTCACGCGCGACTCCGATCTGGAGGTGGACGAGGAGGAGATCGCCAACCTGCGCCACGCGCTGCGCTCGGGCCTGACGACGCGTCACTTCGGCCGCGCGGTGCGGCTGGAGGTGGTCAACACCTGCCCGGCCGAGCTGTCGGAGTTCCTGCTGGAACAGTTCGGACTGCCCAATGCGGCGCTGTACCGCGTCAACGGGCCGGTCAACCTGGTGCGCCTGAACGAGCTGATCGACCAGACCGAGGCGCCCTCCCTGCGCTTCCGGCCGTTCGAGCCGGCCTGGCCCACCGGCCGGCTGCCGCGCCACAAGTCCATCTTCGAGAAGCTGAAGAAGGGCGACGTGCTGCTGCACCACCCGTTTGAGAGCTTCGATCCGGTCGTGCAGTTGCTGCGCGAGGCGGTGCTGGACCCCGAAGTGCTCGCCATCAAGCAGACCATCTACCGCACCGGTGCCAAGTCGGAGCTGATGGACCTGCTGATCGAGGCGGCCCGGCGCGGCAAGGAGGTCATGGCCGTCGTGGAGCTGAAGGCGCGCTTCGACGAGGAGGCCAACATCAACTGGGCCGAGCGGCTGGAGGCGGTGGGGGCCCAGGTGGTGTACGGCATCGTGGGCTACAAGACGCATGCCAAGCTGCTGCTGATCACGCGGCGCGAGAACGGCCGGCTGCGCCGCTACGGCCACCTGTCCACCGGCAACTACAACCCCAAGACGGCGCGGCTCTACACCGATCTTGGCATGCTGACGGCCGACGCCGACCTGACAGCCGACGCCGACGCGGTCTTCCGCCAGCTGGCCGCGCTGGGCCGCTTCAAGGCGCCGCGGCGCATGCTGCTGGCGCCGTTCAACATGCACCAGCGCATGGTGGAGCTGCTGGGCCAGGTGGAAGCGGCGGCGCAGGCCGGCTACGCGGCCGCGCGCGTGGTGGTCAAGATCAACGCGCTGACCGACGTGGCGCTGATCGACGCGCTGCTGCGCGCTGCGCGGGCCGGCGCCAAGGTCGACCTGATTGTGCGCGGCGCCTGCATGCTGCCGCCTGGGCTGCCGGGTGTCAGCGACAACATCGTCGTGCGGTCGGTGGTGGGCCGGTTCCTGGAGCACACGCGGGTCTGCTACTTCCGCTGGGCTGAGGGCGACGACGGCGAGGCGCTGTTCCTGTCCAGCGCCGACTGGATGAGCCGCAACATGTTCCGCCGCATCGAGGTGGCCTGGCCGGTGTTGGACCCCAAGCTGCGCCAGCGCGTCATCGACGAGGCGCTGGTGCCTTACCTGCACGACACGCTGGACGCGTGGCAGCTGGGGCCGGACGGCCGCTCGCTGCGCATCAGCGACAGTGGCGTCAGTGCCCAGCAGGCGCTGATGAAGCGCTTCTCGGAATGAGCCGGCTGCCATGGACCTGATCCTGTGGCGCCATGCCGAGGCCGAGATCATCCAGCCCGGCCAGGACGACCTGCAGCGCGTCCTGACGCCCAAGGGCGAGCGCCAGGCGCGGCGCATGGCCGCGTGGCTCAACCAGAGGCTGGCCGCCACTACCCGCGTGCTGACCAGCCCTGCGCTGCGCTGTCGGCAGACCGTGGAGGCGCTGGGCCGCGAGGTGCGCGTGGTGCCAAGCATTGCGCCCGCCGCGTCCTTCGCTCATCTCATCGAGGCGTCGCGCTGGCCCAGGGCCAGCGAGCCGGTGCTGATCTGCGGCCACCAGCCGACGCTGGGGCAATTGGCTGCTCACCTGCTGGGCGGCGTGGAGCAGGACTGGGCGGTGAAGAAGGGCGCCGTCTGGTGGCTTCGCTGGCGCCAGCGCGACGGCGAGCCGGAGGTCACGCTGCACGCGGTGCAGGGGCCGGACACGCTGTAGGCCGTGAGCCGGCGAGCGGGGCGTACCTGCACCTGCGGGGTGGCGTCAGCCGATCACCAGCTCCAGCTGGCCCGTCCGGGCCCAGGCCTCGGCCTCTTCCTTCAGCAGGAAGCGCGTGCGCGCCTGCTCGCCCGACCAGCTCTTGGGGCAGCTCAGCGTCAGCTGTCGGCCGCTGCGCGACAGCTTGGGCGCCGCCGCGGTGACGGGCGTGCGGGCATGGCACAGGATCAGCGCCAACCGCAGCGCGACGAGTTGGTCCAGCAGCGTCGCATCGGTCAGTTGCTCTTCCAGCTTGCGCAGGCCGCCGCGCTGGCCCAGCGCCAGCGTGCCCAGACGCTGCAGCTGGTTCGTCGAGAAGCCCGGCGCATCGGCGTGGCCGATGATGTAGGCGCTGTGGCGGTGGTGGTCGTGGTGCGACACCAGCATGCCGATCTCGTGCAGTGCCGCGGCCCAGCGCAGCTCGCGCAGCAGCTCGGGCGACGGCTTCGGAACCAGCTGCCGGTAGAGCTTCTCGGCCTGCTGGGCCACGCGATCGGCCTGGGCCAGGTCGACATCGAAACGCTGCTGCAGCGCGGTGACGGAATCAGCACGCGGATCGCGCGCGCCGCTGGGCTGCAGGCGCTCGGCCAGGTCGAAGATGACGCCCTGGCGCAGCGCGCCCTTGGTGGGCAGCAGTTCCTCGATGCCGAACTGCGTTAGCAGCGTGTAGAGGATGCACAGGCCACCGGCCACGACGGGGCGGCGGTCTTCCTTCAGGCCGGCGATCTGTAACTGGTCCTGCGAGCCCGCGGCGATGCACTGGGCGATGCACCAGCGCAGCGCTGCCGGCGTGATGCGGCCATCGGTCTGGCCGGTGGCGGCCAGGATCTGCGAAACCGCCCCCACGGTGCCCGACGAGCCCAGCGCTTCATGCCACAGCTCGGGGCGGAACAGCGTCAGCGCTTCCTCCAGCTCCGCACCCGCGGCCACCTGCGCGGCGCGGAAGGCCTCCTCGGTGTAACGACCATCGGCGAAGAAGCGCATGGACAAGCCCACGCTGCCCACGCCGAAGGATTCGGCCCGCGCCGGCTTGCGGCCGCGGCCCAGGATCATTTCGGTGGAGCGGCCGCCGATGTCGATGACCAGCCGGGGCTTGTCGGACGGCTGCAGCCGCGCGACGCCCGCGAAGATGAGGCGCGCTTCCTCGCGACCGGCGATGACCTCGACTGGGTGGCCCAGCACGGCTTCGGCGCGAGCCAGAAAGGCGTTGCGGTTGCGGGCCTCGCGCAGTGTCTGCGTGGCGACCGCGCGGATGCGTTCGGGCGCGATGCCCACCAACTGCTCGCCGAAGCCGCTCAAGCAATTCAGCCCGCGCTGCATGGCCTCCTCGGTCAGCATGCCTTCGGCATCGAGGCCGGCACCCAGGCGCACGCTTTCCTTGATGTAGCTGACGCGCTGGTAGCGATCGCCCGACAGCCGCGCCAGTTCCAGCCGGAAGCTGTTGGAGCCGATGTCGATAGAGGCCCAGATCTGGCCGGCTTTGTCGGGGCGCGTCGTCATGGGCCGGGATTGTCGGGGCAAAATTTGACGCCCCCCGGTAACTCATCCCCATAGGAGAGCCTCGATGTTGAAAGACGAGATCGACAGCCTTGCGCCGGCGCGCGACTTCAATCGCCGCAGCTTTGTGCAGACCACCGTGGGCGGTGGTTTCGCGGCGGCCGTGCTGCCGGTGACCGCCCAGACCATCAGCACCGACACGGTGGGCCTGGAGGCCGGCCCGGTCAGGGTCCCGGTGGGTGATTTCCAGATGTCGGCCTACCGCGCGCAGCCTGCCGGCGGGAAGAGCCTGCCGGTCATCCTGGTGGCCAGCGAGATCTTCGGCGTGCACGAGCACATCGCCGACGTGTGCCGGCGCTTCGCCAAGCAGGGCTACCTGGCCATCGCGCCCGAGCTGTTCGTGCGCCACGGCAATGCCGGCGCGTACACGGACATTCCCAAACTCATCAGCGAGGTGGTCAGCAAGGCGTCGGACGCGCAAGTCTGCGCCGACCTGGACGCCACCGTCGCCTGGGCGGATGCCAACGGCGGGGACGTGGGCAAGCTGGGCATCACCGGCTTCTGCTGGGGAGGACGCACGACCTGGCGATACGTGGCGCACAACCCGAAGGTGGCGGCCGGCGTGGCCTGGTATGGGCCGGTGGCGCGCAACTACCACCCGGGCGACAAGACCATCGTGGAACTGGCCGCCGACATCAAGGCGCCGGTGCTGGGCCTGTACGGCGCAGCGGACGGCGGCATCCCGGTCGACACGCTGACCCAGCTGGAGAACGCGCTGAAGGCGGCCGGCCACACGAAGAGCGAGATGGTTGTCTACCCCGACACGCCGCACGCTTTCCATGCCGACTACCGGCCCAGCTACCGGAAGGCGGCGGCCGACGACGGCTGGGCCCGCTGCCTTGCATGGTTCAAGAAGAACGGAGTCGTCTGAAGGGCTTGACAGCTCTGCTAGGCTGATCGACATCGGGGCTGCTCAGTGCGGCCCCGTTTCTTTGCGCATCCATGACCCTTCTCTACATCGTGCTTGCGACCTTCGCGGGCGGCCTGCTGTCTGTGCTGGTCGCCGCCAGCCTGACCGTGGGCGTGCTGACCCGTCTCGTCAAAAGCCTGGTCAGCCTGTCGGCCGGCATCCTGCTGGGCACCTCGCTGCTGAACGTGCTGCCCGAGGCCTTCGAGAGCCACACGGTGGAGCCACAGGCGCTGTTCGCCGTGCTGCTCGGGGGCTTGCTGTTCTTCTGGTTGCTGGAGAAGGTGGAGCTGTACCGCCACGTGCACCACCACGAGGGCGACGGCCACCACCACCACCACCATTTCGACGCGGAGCAGGCGGGCCGCGGCGGCCTCAGCGTGCTGGTGGGAGACAGCATCCATAACTTCTGCGACGGCGCCATCATCGCGGCGGCCTTCCTGGCCGACACCCACCTCGGCTGGGCGACGGCGCTGGCCATCGTGGCGCACGAGATCCCGCAGGAGGTAGGCGACTACATCGTGCTGCTGAACGCCGGCTTCAGCCGCGCCAAGGCGCTGCTGTTCAATGCGATCTCCGGCATGGCCTCGGTGCTGGGCGGCGTGCTGGGCTACTTCCTGATAGGCCAGTTCGAGTTGGCGCTGCCCTACCTGCTGGTGCTGGCGTCCAGCAGCTTCATCTACATCTCGGTGGCCGACCTTCTGCCGCAGCTGCAGCAGCGGCTGGCGTGGCGCGAGACTGTCGCCCAGGTAGCCTGGCTGGCCGTGGGCCTGGGCATCGCGTTCGTCGTGTCAACGATGCTGCACCACGCGCATTGAGGCTCACCCGCGCGCCAGGCGTTCGATGCCGGCGCGCACGTCCTTCAACACCTCGTCGGCCAGCGCGGCGTCGGCCTTCAGCACGCCGCGCGACAGCGCCATTGCGCCGATAAGCGCTGCCACGGCCAGCGTGGCCTGGGCGCTGTCGTCATCGCCCAGCGCGGCTTGCACGCCGTAGCGCAGTTCCAGGAAGCCGGCCGTGTAGCTCTTGCTGACGGCCTCGCTCTGCCGGCCGGTCTCGCAGGCCGAAGCCACGACCGGGCAGCCGGCCGAGAAGTCGTCGCGCACGCGGGCGCTGAGGTAGCGGTCCAGGTAGCGGGTGAGGCCGGCTGCCTCGCCGCGGCTGGTGCGGCTGACCTTGTCGAAGCCGGTGCGGAAGCTGTGCGCGAAGGCCTGTGCGGCCAGGTCCTGCTTGTCGTTGAAGTGCTTGTACAGCGCGCCGTGCGTCAGGCCGGCGGCCTTGCAGATGTCGGCCACGCCCACGCCGTCGATGCCGTGCTGCTTGAACAGCCGCGCTGCCGCGTCCAGCAGCGCCTGGCGGTTCAGTTCGGCTTGTTCCTTGGTGACCTTCATGCAGCAACTCCATCCAGCTGGCAGCAGGAATTGTGCATTTTTGATTGCGCTCGTTATGATTGTTTTGAAATCGACCGCAATCAAAAAGTGTCTTGATGTTCGCTGCCCGCCTGGCTCACCTGCTGCAACGCCGCGGGGTCCACTACGCCTGGGTCGTGGCGGGGCTGACCTTTCTGGCGATGCTGATCACGTCGGCCGCGCTGGGCCTGCCCGGCGCGCTGTTGCAGCCCCTGTCCCGCGAGTTCGGCTGGAGCACGACGGAGCTGTCGTCGGTGTTCGCGACCCGCTTTGCGCTGTACGGGCTGCTGGGCCCGTTCGCGGCCGTCGTGCTGATGCGCTATGGCGTGCGTCGCGTGGTGGCGCTGGCGTCTGCGGCCATCGGTGTGGCGCTGCTGGCCGGCATGTTCATGCGCAACCTGGGCCAAGCCTTCGTACTGTGGGGGCTGGTGCTGGGCGTGGCCACGGGCATGACGGCGATGGTGCTCGGCGCTATGGTGGTGAACCGCTGGTTCGCCGAGCGCAAGGGCCTGGTCATGGGCCTGCTAGCGGGCAGCGCGGCCACCGGGCAGCTGGTGTTTCTGCCGCTAGCGACCTGGCTGATAGAGACGCACGGCTGGCGCAGCGCGCTGCTGCCAGTGGTGGCCGCCACCGCCGCGGTGGCGCTGCTGGTGCTGCTGTTGCTGCGCAATGCGCCGTCGGACCTGGGGCTGCTGCCGTATGGCGCCACCGCGGACACGCCACCGCCGCCGGCCGGGCCGCGCCCGACCTGGCGGCTACCGTTTGAGACGTTGGCCAGCGCCGCGCGCGTGCCGGCGTTCTGGGTGCTGGCGGGCAGCTTCTTCATCTGCGGGCTGAGCACCAACGGCCTGGTGCAGACCCACTTCATCTCGCTGTGCGGAGACCGCGGCCTGGGGCCGGTGCCGGCGGCGTCGGTGCTGGCGATGATGGGCGTCTTCGACCTGGTCGGCACGACGCTGTCGGGCTGGCTGTCGGACCGCTATGACAACCGCAAGCTGCTGTGCTGGTACTACGGTCTGCGCGGACTGTCGCTGTTCTGGCTGCCGTACTCGGACTTCACGGTCGCTGGGCTGTCGGGCTTTGCGGTGTTTTACGGGCTGGACTGGATCGCCACCGTGCCGCCCACCGTCAGGCTGACGGCGCAGCACTTCGGCGCCGCGCGTGCGGGGCTGGTGTTCGGCTGGATCTTCGCCTTCCACCAGCTGGGTGCCGCAGCCGCGGCCTACGGTGCGGGCTTCTCGCGCGCCGTGCTGGCCTCTTACTCGCCGGCGCTGTTCGTGGCGGGTGGCGCCTGCCTGCTGGCGGCGCTGGCGGTGCTGTGCATCCGTTCCGCACGACAAGAGCCGGTCTCGCCCTGAGAGCCCCGCGCGTTTGGGGGGGGCGCGTGTTCAGGAGCAGGTCAGCGCACGACCAGCACCGGCAGCTCGACGTGCGTCAGCACCTTCTGCGTCTCGCTGCCCAGCAGCAGCGCGGCCAGCCCGGTGCGGCCATGCGAAGCCATCACGATGAGGTCGACCTGCTCGGTCTTGGCATGGTCGACGATCGCCTCCCAGGCGTGCAGTGCCTCCACGGTGTGCATGCGGCAGGCAAGCCCCTGCGCCGCAGCGGCGGCGCTGACGGCCTCTACGCGCTGCGTCGCGACGCGCTGCTGGGCGTCGATGAACTCCTGCGGTGGCACGGGCTGGATCTCGGAAACAGCGCTGTAGGGGAAGGGCTCCATGACGCTCAGCGTCATCAGCTGGGCGCCGTGCACCTTGGCGAGCTGGATGGCTGTGTCTACCGCGTGGGCGGTGATGTCGGACCCATCGGTCGGGACGAGGATGCGCTTGAACATTCGGTCCTCCAGTCGTCGTTGCTGAGGGCGCCAGTTTGACCCATCAGCGGGGCCGGCGCTTGTCAGAGATCAACCCGTTGCGGCAGGGCGAGCGGGATCTGCGGACCACTCGCTCCACGAGCCCACGTAGAGCGCGCCGTCGCCCAGGCCGGCATGCGCCATGGCCAGCAGGTTGTGGCAGGCCGTGACGCCGGAGCCGCACTGGTGCACGACGGTGTCGGCGCCGTGCGGCGCGAGCAATACCTGGAACTCCGCGCGCAGTTCGTCTGCGGACTTGAAGCGGCCGTCCGCGGCGAGGTTGTTCTTGAACAGGCGGTTGCTGGCGCCGGGGATGTGGCCAGGCAACCGGTCCAGCGGCTCCACGTCGCCGCGAAAGCGCTCGGGCGCGCGCGCATCGATGAGGCGCACCCGGCCCAGTTGCTTCAGCAGCGTGGCGGCTTCGATCTGCGCCACGAGTGCCGCGGCGGGCTGCCAGTCCGTCGGCACGGTGGTCGCCACGTCGGTGGTGAGCTCGTCGTCCCAGGCGCCGTCCAGCACCGCGACCTGCGGATGCCCCAGCCAGCGCAGCATCCACCAGCAGCGCGCGGCGTAGGGGCCGCCCTGCGTGTCGTAGCAAACGACCTGCCGGCCGGCCCGCAGCCCCAGCTGTCGCATCCGCGTGGCAAACGCGTCGCGCTCGGGCAGTGGGTGGCGGCCGTTCGTGCCGGTCTTGGTGCCGGACAGATCGCGGTCCAGGTGCAGGTAATGGGCCCCCGGGATGTGGCCGGCGGCGTAGGCGCGTTCGCCCGCTCCGGTGTCGGCCAGATCGAAGCTGCAATCCAGGATAAGTGGGTCGTCCAGCGTGCGCAGCTGGGCAGGGGGGATCAGCGTCGTGTAGGTCATGACTCGGCCGGGTTGAACTGGCTGTCCTTGGGGGGCGGCGCGACCTTGTTGCGCAACAGCGTGGCGGCGAGGCCGGCGCCGATGATGAGCAGCATGCCGATGCCGGCCAGCCAGGTCAGCGGATCCTTGAACAGCAGCATGCCGTACATGAAGGAGAATACGATGCCCAGGTACTGCAGGCATGCGTTCACCAGCGGCTTGCCGATGGCATAGGCGCGCGTCAGGCAGACCTGCGCGGACGTGGCCAGCAGGCCCACGGCCAGCAGCAGCGCGGCGCCCCACAGCGTGTGCGTCTGCAGGCCGCCCTCGGTGATGGCGGTGATGAGAGCGCCGGCAATGGCGCCGCCCATCGAGAAGTAGAAGACGACGCGCAGCTCCGGCTCTCCGGCGCGGCCCAGCGCCGTCACCTGCAGGTAGGCCATCGCGGCGAGCATGCCGGACACCAGGCCGGCCAAGCCGTGCCACAGCTGCTGCTCGTCCACCGTGGGCCGCAGGATCAGCGCGACGCCGACGAAGCCCAGCAGGACCGAGGCCATCAGCCGCCAATCGAGCTTCTGTGCGCCCATCAACACGGCGCCCCCCAGCAGGAACAGCGCCATCCACACAGAGGACATGTAATTCAGCGTCATCGCCGTGGCCAGCGGCAGCTTGCCGATGGCGTAGAACCACAGGCACAGCGACGTGACGCCGGAGATGCTGCGCCATAGGTGCATGCCGGGCACGCGCGTCGCGAGGCTCAGGTGCTGCTGGCGGCACAGCATGGCCATCATGACCATGCCGACCAGGCCGCGGTACATGACGATCTCGCTGGCCACGTAGAACTCGCTGGCGAGCTTCACGCACACGCCCATGGTGGCGAAGAGCAGCGTCGCCAGCACCATGAGCAGCGGGGCGGGCATCAGGCCGTCATGCCCATCTGGTTCCGGAACCACTCATGGAAGTGCTGCATGCCGTCCTCCATGGGGCTCTGGTAAGGCCCCACCTCGTTGTCGCCGCGCATCATCAGCGCCTTGCGGCCGGCGTCCATGCGTTCGGCGATCTCGTCGTCCTCCACGCAGGTCTCCATGTAGGCGGCCTGGTGCGCCTCGACGAAGTCGCGCTCGAAAGCGGCGATCTCCTCGGGGTAGTAGAACTCGACGAGATTGACAGTCTTCTGCGGCGACACCGGGTGCAGCGTCGACACGACCAGCACGTGCGGGTACCACTCCACCATGATGTGCGGGTAGTAGGTCAGCCAAATCGCGCCGGCCTCGGGCGGGCGGCCCTCGCGGAACTTCAGCAGCTGGTCGTGCCAGCGCTGGTAGACCGGCGAGCCGGGGCGCTCCAGTTCCTTGTGCACGCCCACCGTCTGCACGGAGTGGTGCTTGCCGAATTCCCAGGCGAGGTCGTCGCAGCTGACGAAGCCGCCGAGGCCCGGGTGGAAGGGGCCGACGTGATAGTCCTCCAGATAAACCTCGATGAAGGTCTTCCAGTTGTAGTTGCACTCGTGGACCTGGACCTTGTCGAGCACGTATCCCGAGAAGTCCAGCTGGGCGGCCGGGCCCAGCTTCGCGAGCTCCGCGGCGACGTCATGACCGTTGTCCTCGAACAGCAGACCGTTCCATTCACGCAACGAATAGCGGTTCAGGTTCAGGCAGGGATCGTGGTCGAAATGCGGCGCACCGATCAGCTCGCCCTGATGCGAATACGTCCAGCGGTGCAGGGGGCAGACGATGTTGGCCCGGGTGTTTCCGCGTCCGCGCAACATGACCGCTTGGCGGTGCCGGCAGACGTTGGAGATCAGCTCGATTCCCTGGGACGACCTGACCAAAGCCCGCCCTTCACCCTCCTGCGGCAGCGCATAGTGGTCGCCGACTTCCGGCACGGCCAGTGCATGGCCGACGTAGCGGGGCCCTCGCTGGAAGATGCTGGCCTGTTCACGCTGGAACAGATCGGGGTCGAAGTAGGCGCTCACCGGGAGCTGGGTCCGGCTGCGTTGGAGCGCCGAGACGGGAAGGCTCAGGTCGGACATGATCCAGGGGGGTCTTTCAGGCGGAGTAGGGGTGCTGCGTCCCTCCGGCGCATCTCGGGAATGCCGAGTCGGCCAGGTTGCTAGGTGGTTGGGGGATGGAGGGCGCGCGTGCGCGCGCCCGCAGGAAAGGTTGGGGATTCTACCCAGGCCAGTCAACTCTGTTGATGGCTGTCACGTCGTGGCACAGGATTGCCGGAGCCCGCTGACTACAATCGCCGTTTCGTGTTCTGAAATGTCAACCAAGTCCTCCTCCCGCCCCAAGGCCGCCGCAACAGACGGCAGTGATCTCAGCTACGAGCAGGCGCTCGAGGAGCTGGAGCGCCTGGTGGCGGCCATGGAGGGCCAGCAACTGCCGCTGGATCAACTGTTGCAGAGCTACAAGCGTGGGGCCGAACTGCTGACCCTGTGCCGTGGCCGCTTGCAGGCGGTCGAGCAGCAGGTCAAGCTGTTGGACAGTGGTGAATTGAAGGCCTGGGAGGGCTCCTGAAATCATGGATGCAAAGGACTTTGGTCACTGGGTGGATTCGTCCCTCGGCGCCGTCGAGGCGGCGCTGGACGAACTCGTGCCGGCGCGAGCGCCGGCCGGTCTCGGCGATGCGATGCGCTACGCGGTGCTGGGCGGCGGCAAGCGGCTGCGCCCGCTGCTGGTGCTGGCCAGCTGTGCGGCGGTCAACGGCGACAGCTTCGCCGCGATGCGCGCGGCCTGTGCGGTCGAGCTGATCCACGCCTATTCCCTCGTGCACGACGACATGCCGTGCATGGACAACGACGTGCTGAGGCGCGGCAAGCCGACCACGCATGTCGCCTTCGGCGAGGCCCAGGCCATGCTGGCCGGCGACGCGATGCAGGCGCTGGCCTTCGACGTGCTGACGCCGGACGTGGGCATCGCGCCCGCGCTGCAGGCGCGGCTGTGTGCGCTGCTCGCCCGCTCGTCCGGCTACGACGGCATGGCCGGTGGCCAGGCCATCGACCTGGCCAGCATCGGCAAGCCGTTGGACGAATGCACGCTGCGCGACATGCACCGCCGCAAGACCGGCGTGCTGCTGCAGGCCAGCGTCATGATGGGGGCGGCCTGCGGACCGGCATCGCCGCAGGCGACGCAGTCCCTGTCCGACTACGGCGCCGCGCTGGGCCTGGCCTTCCAGGTGGTCGACGACATCCTGGACGTGACACAGGAGTCCCATGTGTTGGGCAAGACCGCCGGCAAGGACCAGGACGCCAACAAGCCGACCTACGTCAGCGTGCTGGGCCTGCAGGCAGCGCGCACGTTGGCGCAGAAGCTGCGTGCCGAGGCCAAGGCCGCATTGGCCGCCACTGGGCTGGCCGATGTCAGCCACCTGAGCTTGCTGGCCGACTCCGTCGTCGAGCGCGACAGCTGAAAGGTTTCGCATGGACTACACGCTGCTGAAAAGCATTGCCAGCCCGGCCGACCTGCGCCGCCTGCCGCGCACTGAGCTTCAGGCCGTCGCCGACGAACTGCGCGCCTACGTGCTGGAGAGCGTTTCCAGAACCGGCGGCCACCTGGGCTCCAACCTGGGCACGGTCGAGCTGACGGTGGCGCTGCACTATGTCTTCAACACGCCGGACGACCGGCTGGTGTGGGACGTGGGCCACCAGACCTACCCGCACAAGGTGCTGACCGGCCGCCGCGACCGCATGGATTCCCTGCGCCAGCTGGGCGGCATCAGCGGCTTCCCGCGCCGCGACGAGAGCGAGTACGACACCTTCGGCACCGGGCATTCGTCCACCAGCATTTCGGCGGCGCACGGCATGGCCATGGCGGCCAAGATCAAGGGCGAGGAACGCAAGGCAGTGGCCATCATCGGCGACGGCTCGATGACGGCCGGCATGGCCTTCGAGGCGCTGAACAACGCCGGCGTGGCTCACGGCGGACTGCTGGGCGACGTGCTGGTCATCCTGAACGACAACGACATGTCGATCAGCCCGCCGGTGGGCGCACTGAACAAGTACCTGGCGCGGCTGATGAGCGGCAGCTTCTACACGGCTGCGCGCGAGGGCGCCAAGAGCGTGTTGAAGAACACGCCGCTGTACGAGTTCGCGCGCAAGTTCGAGGAGCACACCAAGGGCATGGTCGTGCCGGGCACGATCTTTGAGGAGTTCGGCTTCAACTACGTCGGCCCCATCGACGGCCACGACCTGGACTCGCTGGTGCCGACGCTGGAGAACCTGCGCGACAAGAAGGGTCCGCAGTTCCTGCACATCGTCACGAAGAAGGGTGCCGGCTACAAGCTGGCCGAGGCCGACCCGGTCAAGTACCACGCGGCCTCCGGCAAGTTCGATCCGGCCGTGGGCTTCGTCAAGCCGGCCACGCCGGGCAAGACCACCTTCACGCAGGTGTTCGGTGACTGGCTGTGCGACATGGCCGAGGCCGACCCGCGGCTGGTGGGCATCACGCCGGCCATGCGCGAGGGCTCGGGCATGGTGGAGTTCCACAAGCGCTTCCCACAGCGGTACCACGACGTCGGCATCGCCGAGCAGCATTCGGTCACCTTCGCGGCCGGCCTGGCGTGCGAGGGGCTCAAGCCTGTCGTGGCCATCTATTCGACATTCCTTCAGCGCGCCTACGACCAGATGGTCCACGACGTGGCCATCCAGAACCTGCCCGTGCTGTTCGCGCTGGACCGCGCCGGCCTGGTGGGCGCCGACGGCGCCACGCATGCCGGCAACTACGACGTCGCCTACACGCGCTGCGTCCCGAACATGGCCGTGCTGACGCCGGCCGACGAGGACGAGTGCCGCCAGGCGCTGTACACGGGCTTCATGCACGACGGCCCGGTGACCGTGCGCTACCCGCGTGGCGCCGGTGCCGGCGTCGTGCCGGTGAAGGCCATGACGGCGCAGCCCTGGGGCAAGGGCGAGGTGCGACGCCAGGGCCAACGCATCGCCATCCTGGCCTTCGGGACGCTGCTCTACGCGGCACTGGAAGCCGCCGAGCGCCTGGATGCGACGGTCGCCAACATGCGCTTCGTGAAGCCGCTGGACGCTGACCTGGTGGGCGAATTGGCACGTACGCACGACGCGTTGGTCACCGTCGAGGACGGCTGCCTCATGGGTGGTGCAGGCAGCGCGGTGACCGAGGCGCTGAACGCGGCCGGCCTGAGCATTCCGGTGTTGCAACTGGGCCTGCCGGACGAGTTCGTCGAGCACGGCGACCCGGTCAAGCTGATGTCGCTGTGCGGGCTCGACGCTGCCGGTATCGAGGCCAGCATCGTCAAGCGCTTTGGCGCCAAGCCTGTGGTCGTGCACAGCGCAGCGCGCTGACCAGCGCCGCAACCAACGGCTGCGCCGGGCGGTGCAGCGGGATCAACGCACTGACGCGGTAGGGGATGGAGACGGCCAGCGGTCGCACCACCAGTCCCTCGTTGGCGCAGGCGTGTGCCGTCAGCGGATTGACGATGGCCAGCCCGAGGCCGGCGCGTACCAGCTCGCAGACGGCCACCGCGCTGTGCGTCTGCACGCGCAGCCGGCGGGCCACGCCCGCCGCCGCGAAACGGGCGTCGATCTCGCGCCGGTAGGGGTCGTCCGTGGCGAGGCTGATGAAGTCCTGACCGTTGAAGTCAGCCAGCGCCAGCCGCGCATGCGCCGCCAGCGGGTGCCCCGCGGGCAACACGGCCACCTCGTCGGCCTCCAGCAGCGGCTCCACGCGCACGCCCGGCAGCGGCGTGGCCTGCTCGGCCAGGCCCAGATCGAAGCGCTGCTCGCTCATCCATGCGTCCAGCAGTGGCGGCTCGGCCGGCGTGATGTCGATGCGCGCGCCCGGGTGCTCGCCGAGCAGCGTCGCCAACGCCGCCGGTAGCAGCGCGTGGCTCAGGGCGGGCAGGCTCAGCACGCTCAGCTCCGCGTCCTCGTCCCGTCCCAGCGCCTGCGCGCGCTCGATGACGCGGGCCAAGCCCTGGAAGCTGCGCTCCACCTCGTCGAACAGCGCGCGTGCCCGGGCGGTGGCCTTCAGCCGGCCGCGCTCGCGCTCGAACAGCGCGTAGCCCAGCAACTGCTCCAGCCGGGCCAGGTCGCGGCTCAGCGTCGGCTGCGACGTGTGCAGCAGCGCGGCAGCGCCGGTGACGCTGCCGGCCGTCATGACGGCGCGGAAGACCTCGATGTGGCGGTGCTGGATATCCATATCAGGACTGAATTGTCTCTCGACAAATTTCAATTTGATTGAATGGATGACGAGGGGCATGCTGCCAACCATGACCAAGCCCCTGCCCACCCCCTTCACGCCCGCCCGCCTGCAAGCCCTGGCCGCCGAACACGGCACGCCGCTGTGGGTCTATGACGCCGCCACCATCCGCGCCCGCGCTGCGTCGCTGAAGCGCTTCGACATCGTGCGCTTCGCGCAGAAGGCCTGCTCCAACATCCATGTGTTGAAGCTGCTGCGCGAGGCCGGTGTCAACGTGGACTCGGTCTCGCGCGGCGAGGTGCTGCGTGCGCTGGCGGCCGGCTATCAGGCTGGCAGCGAGGAAATCGTCTTCACCGCCGACCTGCTGGACCACGCGACGCTGTCCACCGTCGTGGAGCACCGCATCCCGGTCAACGCCGGTTCCATCGACATGCTCCACCAGCTGGGTGAAGCGTCGGCGGGGCATGCCGTCTGGCTGCGCATCAACCCCGGTTTCGGCCACGGCCACAGCCACAAGACCAACACCGGCGGCGAGCACAGCAAGCACGGCATCTGGCACACCGACCTGCCCGCCGCCCTGGCCGCCGTCCGCCAGCACGGCCTGAAGCTGGTGGGGCTGCACATGCACATCGGTTCCGGCGTGGACTACGCCCATCTGGCGCAAGTCGGCCAGGCCATGGTGGGTCTGGTGAAGCAGACCGTCGCGGCCGGCCACGACCTGCACGCGATCTCCGCCGGTGGCGGCCTGTCGATTCCCTACCGCGACGGCGACGCCGGCATCGATGTGGACCACTACTTCGGCCTCTGGGACGCTTCCCGCCGCGAAGCAGAGGCGGTGGTGGGCCATGCGCTGACGCTGGAGCTGGAGCCCGGCCGCTACCTCGTTGCCGAAAGCGCCGTGCTGCTGGCCGAGGTGCGGGCTGTGAAGAACGCCGGCGCGAACCGTTTCGTGCTGGTCGACGCCGGCTTCAACGAGCTGATGCGCCCGGCCATGTACGGCGCCTTCCATGGCATGAGCCTGATCGGTGCCGGCGGCGCGGTTCAGCCCACCGTGGTGGCCGGCCCGCTGTGCGAGTCGGGCGACGTGTTCACGCAAGGTCCCGGCGGCGAGGTGCTGACGCGCGAGCTGCCGCCGGCAACGGTTGGCGACCTGCTGGTCATCCACGATGCGGGCGCCTATGGCGCGTCCATGTCCAGCAACTACAACAGCCGGCCGCTGGCCGCCGAGGTGCTGGTGGACGGTGAAGCGAGCAGGCTGATCCGCCGCCGGCAGACGATCGAGGAGCTGCTGGCGCTGGAGCTCTGACCTCGGGATCACGCGCGTTGTGGGAATGGTGGCGACCGGCTCGCAGATGGCTTACGCTTTTCGGCCTGCCGAGCCTTCAGGGCGGTTGCCCGATAGGCAAAGCCAATAGGACCGATTTGATTAAAGTTTTCAACTGAAAACGTCAGTCCGATATAGTTATTTCTATCCCATCCACCCAGCCCCACGGAGCGATCGATGTCCATCATCAACACCCAAGTCCAGCCCTTCAAGACCGAAGCTTTCCACAACGGAAAGTTCATTACCGTCAGCGACGAGACGCTGAAGGGCAAGTGGTCCGTGCTGATCTTCATGCCAGCCGCGTTCACTTTCAACTGCCCGACCGAAGTCGAAGACGCGGCTGACAGCTACGCCGAGTTCCAGAAGATGGGCGCCGAGGTCTACATCGTCACGACCGACACGCACTTCTCGCACAAGGTGTGGCACGAGACCTCGCCGGCTGTCGGCAAGGCCAAGTTCCCGCTGGTGGGCGACCCGACCCACACGCTGACCAACGCCTTCGGCGTGCACATCCCCGAAGAAGGCCTGGCACTGCGCGGCACCTTCGTCATCAACCCGGATGGCGTCATCAAGACCGCTGAGATCCACTCTAACGAAATCGCCCGTGACGTGTCCGAAACGCTGCGCAAGCTGAAGGCCGCCCAGTACACGGCCGCCCACCCCGGCCAGGTCTGCCCGGCCAAGTGGAAGGAAGGCGCCGCCACCATCGCCCCCTCGCTGGACCTGGTCGGCAAGATCTAAATGCTGTTCGCAAGGAGCCCCGGAGGGCTCCTTCCTTCCGCAGAGCCGCACCGGTTCTGCTGAAAGGGCCTCCAGCGCCGGGGACCCTTTCAGCAGTGGCCTGTCTCGCCACGCCTCACTGAAAGGACACCACAATGTTGGACGCCGCACTGAAGACCCAGCTCCAGGGCTACCTGGACCACGTCAAGCTCCCGTTCGAGATCATCGCGTCGCTGGACAAGTCCTCGGCCAGCGACGAGATGCGCCAGCTGCTGGAAGAAATCTCCGGCATGAGCGACAAGATCACGCTGCGCACCGACGGTGTCGACACGCGCACGCCGTCCTTCTTGCTGCGCCGCACGGGCACCGAGCAGTCGCTGCGCTTCGCCGCCATTCCGCTGGGCCACGAGTTCACGTCGCTGGTCCTGGCGCTGCTGTGGACCGGCGGCCACCCACCCAAGGTCGAGCAGGCGCACATCGACGCGGCCAAGGCGCTGGACGGCGAGTACGAGTTCGAGATCTACATGAGCCTGACCTGCCACAACTGCCCGGACGTGGTGCAGGCGCTGTCGCTGATGTCGGTCGTCAACCCGCGCGTGCGCACCACCATCATCGACGGCGGCCTGTACCAGGCCGAGGTTGAGGCACGTGACGTCATGGCGGTGCCCAGCGTCTACCTGAACGGCGAGCACTTCATCTCCGGCCGCGTGAGCCTGGAGGAGATCATTGCCAAGCTCGACACCGGCTCGGCCGCTCGTGACGCCAAGAAGCTGGATGCCGAAGCGCCATACGACATGCTCATCGTCGGCGGTGGCCCCGCCGGCGCAGCCGCGGCCGTCTACGCCGCCCGCAAGGGCATCCGCACCGGCGTCGCCGCCGAGCGCTTCGGCGGCCAGGTCAACGACACGCTGGGCATCGAGAACTACATCTCCGTTTCCGTCACCGACGGCCCCAAGTTCGCCGCGGCGCTGGAGGGCCACGTGAAGGACTACAAGGTCGACATCCACAACCTGCAGCGCGCCGAGAAGCTGATTCCCGCCGCGCAGCCGGGCGGCTTGGTCGAGGTCGAACTGGCCAACGGCGCCAGGCTCAAGGGCAAGACCGTCATCCTGTCCACTGGTGCGCGCTGGCGCAACGTCGGTGTGCCCGGCGAGGCCGAGTACAAGAACAAGGGCGTGGCCTACTGCCCGCACTGCGACGGCCCCCTGTTCAAGGGCAAGCCGGTCGCAGTCATCGGCGGTGGCAACTCGGGCGTCGAAGCCGCCATCGACCTCGCCGGCATCGTCAAGCACGTGACGCTGATCGAGTTCGGTGCCGAGCTGCGCGCGGACGCGGTGCTGGTCAACAAGGCCCGCAGCCTGCCCAACGTCACCATCATCACCAACGCGCAGACCACCGAGTTCACCGGCACGAACGGCAAGCTCGACGGGCTGAACTACACCGACCGCGTGTCGGGTGAAGCCAAGCGCGTGGAAGTCGATGGCTGCTTCGTGCAGATCGGCCTGGTGCCCAACACCGAGTGGCTGCGTGGCACGCTGGAGCTGAGCAAGCACGGCGAGATCATCGTGGACGCCAAAGGGGCCACCTCGGTGCCCGGCGTGTTCGCCGCCGGCGACGTCACGACCGTGCCGTTCAAGCAGATCATCATCGCGGCCGGCGACGGCGCGAAGGCCGCCCTCGGCGCCTTCGACCATCTGATGCGGAGTTGAGATTCCAGGGCCCAGGTGCGAGCCCGGGCCTTGCGGGATTCAGCGCAGCGTGTACCCGCGCCCGTCCATGCAAGCTTCCACGGCGCGGTGGAACACCGACGCATCGGCCATCGCCGCGGGCTGCGTGGTGGCCCAGCGGTTGCAGGTGCGGCTGTCCTGTTCGACCTGAACGTTGTCCTGCCCCTGCCGCGGGTAGATGACCGGCGCAGGGTGGCTCGGGGCGTACACCGGTGCGGGCGGCGGCAGGGGCGCTGGCGGCACGTAGATCACCTCGGGTGCGCGCTCGGCGTGATGCGCCAGCGCGATCAACGGCACCGTCACCGCCAGGCCCACGGCCAGCGCACCCAGGCCGGAACCCCGGTGGTGATGGTGGTGGTAGTGGCGTTGATGATGGCCGTAGCGCGGCCCGGCGCTGGCCAGTGCGGTCGTGGCGATCAGGGTGGTGGCGATCAGCGTGCGGGCAAGGGTGTTCATGGCGACTCGCTTGTGTCGGGTCAGGCAATAACGTAGCGCTGCGTGTGGAGGTTTACACCTGCGCGGCCTGATCTGCTGTAACCAGGCGTCGGTTCTGGCGGCGGGCCCGCCACAGACCTTCGGCGCTGTACACCGCCAGCGCTGCCCAGATGAAGCCAAACGCGACCAGCCGGGTCGCGTCCATCGGCTCCCTGAACAGGAACACGCCCAGCAGAAACTGCAGCGACGGTGACACGTACTGCACGATGCCCAGCGTTGCCAGCGGCAGCCGGCGCGCGCCGGCCGCGAACAGCAGCAGCGCCCCCGCCGTCACGGGGCCGGTGCCGATCAACCAGGCCCAGTCGACGGCCGTCTGCCCGGCCAGCTGGCCGTCCCAGCCCCAGTACGCAAAACCCGCCAGCGCCAGCGGCGCGAGGATCAGCGTCTCCAGCGACAGGCCTTCCAGCGCGCCCAGTGCCGCCGTCTTGCGCATGAGCCCGTAGAAGCCGAAGCTGACCGCCAGCACCAGCGCCACCCAGGGCAGGCGCCCGCCGGCCACCGTCAGCCAAAGCACGCCGAACGCCGCCAGGCCCACGGCAAACCACTGCACGGGCCGCGGGCGCTCCCCCAGCAGCGCAAAGCCCAGCGCCACGTTGACCAGCGGGTTGATGAAGTAACCCAGGCTGGCGTCGATGACGTGGCCGTGGCCGACCGCCCAAACGTAGGTCAGCCAGTTGATCGCGATCAGCAGCGCCGACGCCGCGAAGCGCCGCCAGGTGGCGGCACTGACGTCGCGCAGCCACTTCAGGTGCCCCGTCACCAGCAGCACGCCGGCCACGAACACCAGCGACCACAGCGTGCGGTGGGCCACGATCTGCAGCGACGGGATGGCGGCGATCTGCCGAAAATACAGCGGGAACAGCCCCCAGCTCAGATAGGCGCCGAGGGCGAAGAGGATGCCGGAGTTCATCGGTGGCATTCTCGACCCTGGTAATCCCGGGTGCTGTCACGGGGGCATCGCCGTCGAATCGGGCCGGTCCCGTTCGTCGTCAACTCATGGCCGTCATCGAGTTCACCCCTCAGCTGCATCGTTTCGTCGACACGCCCGTCGTCGACACGCCGGCCGTCGTGCTGCGGGACGGTCTGGATGCCGCGTTCGCGGTGAACGCGCGGTTGCGCGGCTACATCCTCGACGATCAGGGGCACCTGCGCCCCAACGTGGTCGTCTTCATCGACGGCCGGCGTGCGCGCGACCTGCGCGGCCTGACCGACCCGCTCGGACCCGACAGCCGGGTCCATGTGCTGCAAGCCTTATCCGGAGGTTGATCCATGACGCAAGACCGTGCCTGGGCCGCAACACGCAAAGGCCTCTTTGAACTGCGCCGCCGCGCTGGTTTCTGGCAGATCGAGAACGTCAGCTTCCTGGCCGACCCGGTCAGCATGCTGTTGCCGCCGGATGCGTGCGGACGCATGCTGGCTGCGCTGAACCTCGGCCACTTCGGCACCAAGCTGCAGGCGTCCGACGATGCCGGCAAGACGTGGCGCGAGGTCGGCGTGCCGACCTACCCGCCGCAGCCTCCAGGATCGCAGGGGCCCGAGTGGAAGCTGGTGAACATCTGGGCGCTGGAGCGGGCGGGCGACCTGATCTGGGCCGGCACGCTGCCGGGCGGCCTTTTCAGCAGCACTGACGGCGGCGCGAGCTGGCAGCTCAACGAGGCGCTGTGGCACGAGCCGCTGCGGCTGGGCTGGTTTGGCGGCGGCAGCGAGTCGCCGGCGCTGCATTCTGTCTGCCCGCGGCCCGACCGGCCGGACGAACTGCTGCTGGGCATCTCCTGCGGCGGCGCGTGGCGCACTACCGACGGTGGCAAGACCTGGGCCCTGAGCGCCAAAGGCATGCGCGCCGACTTCATGCCGCCCGACCAGGCCGGCGACGAGAACACGCAGGACCCGCACCTGATCGCCCGCTGCCGCGACGAGCCCGACGTGCTGTGGTGCCAGCATCACAACGGCATCTTCCGCAGCAGCGACAACGGCGCCAACTGGGCCGAGCTGAAGGCGCAGCCCTCCAGCTTCGGCTTTGCGGTGGCGGCCCATCCGCGGGATGGCGCCACCGCGTGGTTCGCGCCGGGCGTGAAGGACGAGCGGCGCATCCCCGTGGATGCCGCGCTGTGCGTGACCCGCACGCGCGACGGCGGCAAGACCTTCGAGGCGTTGCGCACCGGCCTGCCGCAGCGGCACTGCTACGACCTCATCTACCGCCACGGCCTGGCCGTGGACGACAGCGGCGAGCAGCTGGTGATGGGCTCCACCACGGGCAGTTTGTGGGCCAGCGGCGATGCCGGCGACAGCTGGCAGGCCGTGTCGTCCCACCTGCCTCCCATCTATGCGGTGAAGTTCGGTTAGGGCTTCAGCTTCGCGCGGAACTTGCGCAGTTCGGCGGCGTCCCACGCCGGGGCGGGGTAACTCATCTTCAACTCGGCCAGCGCGTCGGTGACGACCTGGGCCACGATGAGGCGCGCGTTGCGCTTGTCGTCGGCTGGCACCACGTACCAGGGCGCTTCGGCGCTGCTGGTGGCGGCCAGTGCGTCGCCGTAGGCGCGCATGTAGCCGGCCCAATGCTCGCGCTCGTTGAGGTCGTTGCGCGAGAACTTCCAGTTCTTGGCCGGGTCGTCCAGCCGCGCCAGGAAGCGCTGGCGCTGCTCCTCCTTGGACAGGTGCAGGAAGAACTTCAGAACGCGCGTGCCGCTGCGGTGCAGGTGCTGCTCCAGCGTGTTGATGGACTCGAAGCGCTGCTGCCAGAGCCGCGGCGGCCGGGCGCTCTCCTTCGGCAGGTTCTGCGCCGCCAGGATCTCGGGGTGCACCCGCACGATCAGCACCTCCTCGTAGTACGAGCGGTTGAAGATGCCGATGCGTCCGCGCTCGGGCAGGCATTGCGTGGTGCGCCACAGGAAGTCGTGCTCCAGCTCCTGCGCGCTGGGGTGCTTGAAGCTGAACACCTGGCAGCCCTGCGGGTTCACGCCCGACATCACGTGCTTAATGACGCCGTCCTTGCCCGCCGCGTCCAGGGCCTGGAACACCAGCAGCAGCGCGTAGCGGTTGTGCGCGTACAGCAGGTTCTGCAACTCGCTGAGTCGCTCGACCTGTGCGGCCAGGTGGTCCTGGTAGTCGTCCTTGTCGCGGTACAGCGGCGCGACGTGGGTGGCCCAGCGGCTCAAGGCCAGCCGGGCGCTGCCGGCGGGCACGCGGAAGGCGTCGGTGGAGATGGGCATGTCGGGTTCGCTGGGCCGGTGTCGCAGGCCATAGGCTAGCTAAACCCGGCCGGGCTAGCATGGGCCATCGACCGCGAACGAGGAGGCATGACATGCCAGTTGATCTCACGTCCAAGGGGGGTGACGCGCGAAGTGACGTGCGCATTGGCCCGGCACGCGAGAGTGCCCGGCAGGCTCGTGGCGCGATTCGGACCGGCTGATGCTGATGGCCCTCTCGCTGCATCTGCTGATCGCGCTGGCGGGCTACTTCGGCGGCACGGCGCTGGCGCTGGGCGGGGGGCTGTTGATTGTCGGCGTCGCGGTGGCGGTGCACCTGTCGGCGGGCGGCACGGCGCTGTCGGCCCACACGATGGCGGTGGCCGCGATGGGGATGGTGGCGTTGCGCATCCAGCTGGCGCGCGGCATGCTCGAGTTCCACTTCGGCGTGTTCGTCACGCTGGCCTTCCTGCTGACCTACCGGCACTGGGCGCCCATCGTCACCGGTGCGCTGGTCATTGCCGTGCACCACGTCGCCTTCGACCGCCTGCAGGCCGGCGGCGTGGGCGTGTACTGCCTGACGGAGCCGGGGTTCTTGCGCGTGCAGCATCGCGCGATCGGCGTCGGAGCAGAGCGAAGGCATCGTGCGGGTCAACCAGTCGGTCGGACAGCTGGACCAGGTCACGCAGCAGAACGCGGCGCTGGTCGAGCAGTCGGCCGCCGCGGCCGAGAGCCTGCGCGACCAGGCGAAGCGGCTGGCGGACGAAGTCAGCGTTTTCCAGACACGAGGCGAGGCCATGCCGGCGCGCCGGTAAACCCGTGCCGCGCGGCGCCGGCCCGCGGGCTATTCTTGCCTGGCCCGATGTACAGACGCCTGTTGATCGCCCTGTTGTTCATTGCGCCGCCGCTGCTGGCGGCGCCCTGTGCGCGGCCCTGGCGCGTGCCACTGGAGGATTGGCGCCCCTACGCGTTCGCTGACGCCGACGGGCGCCGCACCGGGCTGGAGGTCGAGCTGCTGGCGGCCATTGCCCGGGAGCTGGACTGCAGCGTCGAGTACGTGCCCGACTTGCCACGCAACCGCCGCCTGCCCATGCTGGCCGCGGGCGATCTGGACCTGCTGGTGGCGGCGTCCTACGACGGTCCAGGCACGCCTGAACAGGTCGTGTACACGCGGCCCTACCGCGACGAGGAGTTCAGTGCCTTCGCGCGCGCCGACGCGCCCTTGCGGCCGGGCATTAAGACGCTGGAGGACGTGCTGGACGGGGGCCTGCGGCTGCTGGCGCATCGCGGCCCGAGCGTCATACCCATCGTGGACCGCTTCGCCGCGGCCGGGCGGCTGACGGCGTTCGAAGACTACGCCAAGGGCATGCAGCAGCTGCGGCTGGACCGCGGCGACGTGCTGATCGGCGACCGTCTGGCCGTGATGTTCGCAGCCCGCGCCGCGGGCGTGGCGGTCACCGAGCTGACGCTGCCTGTGCGCCGCGACGTGGTCGCGTACAAGCTCAGCCGGCAGCGCTTCGACGAGTCCGATGTGATCTTGTTCAACGAGGCCATCCTGCGTCTGGATGCGCAAGGAGAGCTGCGGCGCATCCGCAACCGCTGGCTGCCGGCGGCGCGCCGCTGAGTTCAGCTGCAAGGCCAGCCGTCGGCGGGCGGCGCCTGCAGCCGCAAGGGCGCACCGGTGACGGGATGGTCCAGCACCAGCTCGCGCGCGTGCAGCCACAGGCGCTGGAGGCCCAGGTGGGCGGCGACGGCGCGGTTCAGCGGCCCCTTGCCGTGCGTGGCGTCGCCCAGGATGGGATGGGCGATGTGCTTCAAGTGGCGGCGGATCTGGTGCCGCCGGCCTTGCAAAGGCTCGGCCTCCAGCAGCGCGACGCGCGTGGTGGCAAAGCGCGCATCGGTGGCGATCGGCCATTCCGCGCGCTGCAGCACGCGCCAGCGCGTCTGCGCTTCCAGCATCGTCTGCCCGGCGGACGGCTGCTCGGGGTCGCGGGCCAGCGGGTGGTCGACGACGCCAGCGTCGTTGAGGGGCCAGCCGCGCACGAGCGCCAGGTAGCGTTTGTCCATGCGGCCCTGCTCGAACAGCGCACCCAGCAGCGATGCGACCTCGGCCGACAGCGCAAACAGCAGTACGCCGGACGTGCCACGGTCCAGCCGGTGCACGGGCCACACGGGCCGGTCCAACTGGTCGCGCAGCAGCTGCAACGCCGCCGCGTCTTCCTGCGCCGCCAGTTGCGTGCGGTGCACCAGCAGGCCGGGCGGCTTGTCGATGGCGACGAGGTGGTCGTCGAGATGCAGGACGATCAGCGGCATGCCTGCTCAGCGTCTCTCGCAGGCGATGTGGTCGCACGTCACCATGCAGCTGCCAGTCGTCGCGTCAGGGTACAGACGAGGCACTTCACTCAAGGGAAACAGCACCGACACGCGTGCGCCGCAGATCCGACCTGCGTAGCTCGGCTGCTCGTTCATCCGCAAGCTGAGCGGCGCGCCTGCCCAGTCGGCGTGGCTGCGCAGCAGCACGTGGGTCACGCGACGACCGCGTTCGTTCCAGCGCTGCTGCGCCTCGACTACGGCTTGGCCGTAGTGGTCCCGCTGTAGCGATTCGCTCCATCGTAGCGGCATGGCAATGATGACGCTGTCGGGCCTTGCCTGCGTCTGCGCCGTGATCTCCGCAAACCGACGCCACGCGCCTTCGCCGACGGCGTCGAGCACGGCGCCGTCGTCGGCCTCGAAGGAGAGGCAGGTCGTCACGGACATGAGCTTGATCGTCACGCTGGCAGCTGCGGTGGTCGCGGCTAGCAGCGGAGCCAGCAAGAGGGCGAGGGCACGGCGGGTCCTCCGGTGCTCAGTCATGAAGGTCTCCATCGATGTAGAACCACTCGCCGTCTTCGCGCACGAATCGGCTGACCTCGTGCAGCCGGTGCGCGCGCCCGCCCAGCTTGCTGCGTGCGACGAACTCGACGCTGCCGTGGTCGGCGTCCTGCAGCGCGGTGCGCTTCACGTCCAGCCCCAGCCACTGCAGGCCGGGCTCGGGCGGCTCCAGCGCGGCGGGGCGGGTGCTGGCGTGCCAACTGGCGAGCAGGTAGGGGCGCAGGTCTCGCACGTAGGCGGCATAGCGCGATCGCATCAGCGCCTCGGGCGTAGCGGCGGTGAGCCTTTGGCCGGCCGCGAAGGCCTGGTGCAGCGCGCCGCAGCAGCTGGCGTAGGCGGCGCGGTGGCCGCAGGGGCAGGGCAGGATGGACTCGGCAGGCGCAGGCATGCCTGCACTGTAGAGGGTCACCCTGGCCGATGCCGGCGGCTGGGGAAGGCGTGCAGCAGGTCGTCCAGCGGCAGCGGTCGGCCCAGCAGGTAGCCCTGGCCCAGGCGGCAGCCGCAGGCCTGCAGCACGGCCAGCTGGGCCTCGTCCTCGATGCCCTCGGCGATGACCTCCAGCTGCAGGTGCTGGCCCAGGTCCATGATGGTCTGCGCGATGGCGCGGTCGCGTTCGCCGCTGGCCAGGTCGCGCACGAAGCTGCGGTCGATCTTTAGCGAGCTGATGGGCAGGCTTTTCAGCATCGCCAGCGACGAATGGCCCATGCCGAAGTCGTCCAGCGAGATCTCGAAGCCGATCTCGCGCAGCCGGTGCATGACGCGCATGACCTGCTCGGGCTGGCTCATCAGCATGCCCTCGGTCAGCTCCAGCACCACCTGCGGCGCCGGCACGCCGAGCCGCATGGACATGGCGCGCAGCATCTCGGGCAGCGCGTTGCTGGTGAACTCCGAGGCGGCCATGTTGACGTGCACCTTGAGCCCCTCCAGCGGCCCGCCCTGCAGCGACGAGAGGTCGTGCAGCGTCTGGCCCAGCACCCAGCGGCCGATGTGGATGATGAGGTCGCTCTGCTCGGCGATCGGGATGAAGACGTCGGGCGGCACGCTCTCGCCGCCGGGCTTGTGCCAGCGGATCAGCGCTTCCACGCCGTGCAGCTGGCCGGCGACGATGTCGACGATGGGCTGGTAGACCAGGCTGAGCTGGCCGGTCTGCAGCGCGTCGCGCAGCTCGGCCTCCATCGTCATGCGCCGCGCCAGCCGGTCGCGCTGCTCGGCCAGCGTGTCGGGGCTGCTGGTGGAGAAGACGTTGCTGCCGTTGCGTCCGTTCTGCTTGACGCGGTACATGGCCGCGTCGGCGCTGCGCAGCAGTTCGGGGCCGCTGAGGCCGTTCTCGGGGAAGCGCGCCACGCCGATGCTGGCCGACATGCTGACCGCCACGTCGGCATAGGCGAACGGGCGGCTGGCGGCGGCCAGGATGGCGTCGACCAGCGCGGCCAGGCGCTCGCCGCTGCTGTCGGGCACCAGCACCGCGAACTCGTCGCCACCCAGCCGGCCAACGCGCGCCGGCGCCGGGGCCACCGCGCGCAGGCGGCGCGCGAACTCCTGCAGCACCGCGTTGCCGGCCTCGTGGCCAAAGGCGTCGTTGATGGGCTTGAAGCGATCCAGGTCGATGAAGATCAGCGCGAAGCGCCCGTCCTGGCGCTGCTGCAGCGCGCAGTGGCGGTTGAGCTGGTTGTAGAAGTAGCCGCGGTTGTCCAGCTCGGTCATCTCGTCCACCTGGGCCAGGCGGCGGATGACGGTCTCGGTCTCCAGCCGCTGGGCCGTCTGCGCGATCAGCGCGCCGATGGTGGCCGACACCTTGGGCAGCTGCGCGTCGGGCTGGCGCGACAGGCTGCTGTAGAACTCCAGCACGCCGGGGCGGTGGCGCTCGCCATCGTCCGACACGTAGGTGACCGGGAACACATAGCCCGACCAAAGCCCGCACATGTTGGCGCTGCGCCGGCGCAGGAAGCGGCGGTCGGCGGACATGTCCTCCACCCATTCGGCGTTGCCGCTGGCCCAGACGCGCCCCACCAGGCCATCTCCGGGCGCCATGCCCAGCGCGGCGCTGACGGCGCTGAACTGCTCCAGGTCACGGTCCGGTGGGTGCCAGAAATGCCGGCAGTGCAGCTCGCCGTCGGCCTCGCCGCCCTCCATGCGCCAGTACGCGCCCCACTCCCAGCCGAGGTTGCGGCAGATCAGCTGGATGACGTTGATGATGGCGTCTTCCAGCGTGTGCGTGCCGACGAGGAACTCGGTCAGCGCGTAGCCCAGCCGCTCGCGCACGGCGGCGTGCGTGAGGTCGGTGATGTCCTGCAGCAGACCGTGGCGCCAGCGGGGCCGGGCGGGGTCGGGCGGCAATGGCGTTACGCGCAGCCAGCGCAGGCCGTGCGCCAGGCCAATGACGCGGATGTCCAGCGGGCGCTGGCCCAGCGCGCCGGTCCACAGGCAGATCAGCTCGGGCAGGTCGTCCTCGAACACGTGGCCGAAGCAGCCCTGCAGTCCGTCGGCCGATTCGCCGGGCATCTCCAGGTACTCGCGGGCCATCGCGGACAGCAGGCTCTGCCCGGTCATCGGGTCGTACCACCACTGGCCGAAGCCGGCAGCGCGCTCCAGGTCGGCCTGGATGGCGGTATCGGGATCGCATCGCGGCGTGCCGGCCGGGAGGGCAGGGGCTTGCATCGGCGCCCCCTTCTGGCTTGTCGTCATCCGCGGGCTGGCGCAAGTCGCATGCCAGTGCTTTCGCTTGCACTGGCCCCGCACGGGTGCGTGCCGACGCACGCTGCTGGTGCGAGCCGCCGCCTGGCGGGTCGGTGCGACGCGCTACGCTGTCGCCCGCATCGCAAGGAGAGCGTTTTGGGCATCGTGGTCTATTGGCTGGAAGGTGAGGGCGAAGACATGTTGCCGGTATGCCGGGGCTTCGGCAGCACCGAGCTGACGCAGGCGCTGGCGTGGGCCGAGGACCGGCGCCGGCAGGGGTATGCGCACGTCAGCATCTCGACCGAGCTGGAGGGCAGCATCGGCCGCCCCGGGGTGTCCGCCGTGGAGGGCGGCAGGACACCTGACGGCGAGGTCTACGAGTGGTCCAAGGCCGGGCGCGCCGGCAAGGTGCGCAAGGGCCGATAGGCGGTATTCGGGTCGAGCGCCGTGCCGCCCCAAGCCGGCCCTCAGGCGAGGCGCTTCAAAACTTGTACCCGAAGCCCATCGTCAGCAGGTTGTCGGTCTTCTTGGTGCCCGCCGGCACGCGGCCAGCGTAGCGGCTGGACAAGCCGGCATTGAGCGTCCAGCCGCCGCTGATGGTCGTGGCGAGGCCCGCGTCGAAGGTGGCGCGGTCATCGAGTTCGCCGCCATGGGGGTAATAGACGAAGCGCTGTCTCAGCGAGGTCGTCTCGCTAACCTTGTGGCTGGACTCTTCACCCAGCAGGACCTGCGCGCCATTGGCCTGGCTGCCGTCGGTGAAGCGGGTGTCGCTGTAGCCCAGGCCGCCGAACACGTCCCAGCTGTGGGTGTCGCTCTTCACCACGTGATAGCCGACACCGCCGTTGAGGTTGTAGCGGTCACGCACGCCGCCGGACTCGTTGGTCTCGCCCTCCGCACCGCCGAAGGCGAACCAGCGCGGTCCGTAGTTGAAGTCGTAGCGGCCACCGAGCCGGAGCAGGTCGGCGGCGGTCGTCTGGATGCCGTCGACCTTGTTGCGGCCGTAGTTCGCGATGCCGTAGAGGCTGATCTTGTCTTCTTCGGTGGCGCGGCTGGCGTCGGCGTTGGCGGCCAGCGTCAGGCTGCTGGTGTTGCCGCTGGCCAGTGCGCCGGACACGCTGAGTCCGCCGTGCCAGTGTCCGTCCGGGGTGTCCTGGGCCAGGGCGGCTTGAGAAGGGAAAGCGAGGGCAGCGGCGGAGAACGCAATAGAGAGTCGTGACATCGGGTATGGGCTCCTGCGGGAAAACCATGAGTATCCCCAGCGGCCGGGCAGATCGGCACGCGCGGGGTGCCGGGTCTGTAACTGCAGCCATTGACGCGCTGCCGCCAGGCAGGTGAGGGGGCTTCCCTAAAATGCCGCGATGACTCTCTCCCCTGTCGGTACCGCGGCCGACGCTGCGACCAGCCCCCTCCTGCGCAACCTCAACCCCGAGCAGCTCGCCGCCGTCACCGCGGCGGCCGAACCGGCCCTGATCCTGGCCGGCGCCGGTTCCGGCAAGACCCGCGTGCTGACCACCCGAATCGCCTGGCTGCTGAACACGGGCCAGGTCAGCCCGGGGGGCGTGATGGCCGTGACCTTCACGAACAAGGCCGCCAAGGAGATGCAGACCCGGCTGTCCACGATGCTGCCGTTCAACGTGCGCGGCATGTGGATCGGTACGTTCCACGGCCTGTGCAACCGCTTCCTGCGCGCGCACTGGAAGCTGGCGCACCTGCCGCAGGCCTTCCAGATCCTGGATGCGAGCGACACGACGTCGGCCGTCAAGCGTGTTATCAAGGCGATGAAGCTCGATGAGGAGCGCTTTGTCCCGAAGCAGGTCGGCTGGTTCATCGCCGGCTGCAAGGAGGACGGCCAGCGCCCCGGCGATGTGCTGCCGCACGACGAGCAGACCAAGAAGCTGGTCGAGATCTACGCCAACTACGAGGACCAGTGCCAGCGCGAGGGCGTGGTGGACTTCGCCGAGCTGATGCTGCGCTCTTACGAGCTGCTGCGCGACAACCCCGCCGTGCGCGAGCACTACCAGCACCGTTTCCGCCACATCCTGGTCGACGAGTTCCAGGACACCAACAAGCTGCAGTACGCGTGGTTGAAGATGTTCGCGCCGCCGGGCGGCAGCGGCCAGAGCCTGCTGGCGGTGGGCGATGACGATCAGAGCATCTACGCCTTTCGCGGCGCGCGTGTGGGCAACATGGCGGACTTCGAGCGCGAGTACCGCGTCAAGCGCGTCATCAAGCTGGAGCAGAACTACCGCAGCTTTGGCCACATCCTGGACGCCGCCAACGAGCTCATCAGCCGCAACAGCCAGCGCCTGGGCAAGACGTTGCGCACCGACGCCGGCCCCGGCGACCCGATCCGCGTGCAGGAGTCGCCCAGCGACTTCGCCGAGGCGCAGTGGCTGATCGAGGAGATCCAGCAACTGCATCGCGGCGGCCTGGACCGGCAGGAGATCGCCATCCTGTACCGCAGCAATGCGCAATCGCGCGTCATCGAATCGGCACTGTTCAACTCGGGCATCCCGTACCGCGTCTACGGCGGCCTGCGCTTCTTTGAGCGCGCCGAGGTGAAGCACGCACTGGCTTACCTGCGCTTGCTGGAGAACGCCAACGACGACACCAGCTTCCTGCGCGTCGTCAACTTCCCGACACGCGGCATCGGCGCCAAGACGCTGGAGAACCTGCAGGACGCCGCCAAGGCCTCCGGCCGCAGCCTGTACCAGAGCGTCGGCGCCATCCAGGGCAAGGGCGGCGCCAATCTGCAGGCGTTCACCAACCTCATCGACTCGACGCGCAACCTGACGCAGGGTATGACGCTGCGCGAGATCATCGAGCAAGTGCTGGAGACCTCCGGCCTGCTGGACTTCTACCGCACCGACAAGGACGGCGCCGAGCGGCTGGAGAACCTGGATGAACTCGTCAACGCAGCCGAGGCCTTCGTCATGCAGGAGGGCTTTGGCAAGAACGCCGTGGGCCTGCCGGTGGACGAGGTGGCCCCGGGCCTGCAAACCGCCGGTACGCCGGGTTCCGTGCCGGATGCCGAGACGGGCGAGATCATGTCGCCGCTGGTGGCCTTCCTGACCCACGCTTCGCTGGAGGCCGGCGACAACCAGGCGCAGGCGGGGCAAGACGCCGTGCAGTTGATGACCGTGCACTCGGCCAAGGGCCTGGAGTTCGACGCGGTGTTCATCACGGGCCTGGAGGAAGGCCTGTTCCCGCACGAGAACGCGATGTCCGACCATGACGGGCTGGAGGAGGAGCGCCGGCTGATGTATGTCGCCATCACGCGGGCGCGCAAGAAGCTTTCCTTGAGCTTCTGCCAGACACGCATGCTGCACGGACAGACGCGTTATCACATCAAGAGCCGCTTCTTCGACGAGCTGCCGGAGGAGGCGCTGAAGTGGCTGACGCCGCGCAACCAGGGCTTCGGCTCGGGCTTTGCTCGGGAGTACCAGAACGCCTGGCAGCGCGGCTCCGGCTTGAAGGGTATGGTGGGTGCCGGCAACGTCGCCAAGGCTGCGTGGGTGGAGCCGCCGGTGCCGGCCAGCATGAAGCAGAAGGTCTCCGAGGAACATGGCGGCCTACGCGTCGGTAAGGGCGTGTTCCACACCAAGTTCGGCGAAGGCGTGCTGCTGACGCTGGAGGGCGCCGGTGCCGATGCGCGCGCTCAGGTCAATTTCGGGCGGCACGGCACGAAGTGGCTGGCGCTGTCGGTGGCCAAGCTGACGCCCATCGATTGAAGGAGGCCGCATGCCGACACTGCAAGAGTTGAACGACTTCCTGCGTGCCGAGTTCCCGCAAAGCCGCTGCACGCTGGAAGAACTGGACGATGACGGCAGCGTCGTCGTGGCCCACCCGGTGGGTGAGGCCGAGCTGCGGCCGGGTGGCACGGTGTCGGGCCCGGTGATGATGACGTTGGCCGACGTGGCGCTCTACATCGCCATCCTGGCGAAGATCGGCATCGTGCCGCTGGCGGTGACGACCAATCTGTCGATCAACTTCCTGCGCAAGCCGCGTGCGGACCGGCGCGTCGTGGCGCGTTGTCGGCTGATGAAGCTGGGCAAGAGCCTCGCCGTGGGCGAGGTCTGGATCTTCTCCGAGGGAGAAGAAGAGCCGGTGGCTCACGCCACCGGCACGTACGCGATCCCGCGGGACCGCTGAACTACGGCATCAGACGCCGATCTCGCCGCCGTCCTTGCGCGTGACGACCACGGTCGCGGAGCGCGGGCGCTTCTTGGCGGTGGCATCCGTCTGGCTGGCAGGCCAGTTGCTGCCGTAGGTCTTGGCGGCCCAGTCGGGCGTGCCTTCCTCGCCCGGGTGCTGCACGTTGAAGAACAGCGTCTTGTTGTCCGGCGTCATCGCGATGCCAGTGATCTCGCACTCCTTGGGGCCGACGAGGAAGCGGCGCAGCGTGTCCGCCGTCGCGTTGGCGCCCTTGATGGTGCTGGTGCCGCCGGCCGCGTTGGCCGCGCCGCCGTCACCCACCTTGCCCGGCACGGCGGCAAGCATCATGCAGTTCGTGACGTCGGTGTACGCGCCGTCGTCGGTCTGCACCCACAACATGCCGCGCTTGTCGAAGTACAGGCCGTCCGGGCTGGAGAAGTCGTTCACGGCGGTCAGGCCCGACAGGTTCACGTCGGCTGCCGCGTCGGCCTGCGCGCCGAACAGGTAGATGTCCCAGGCGAACTTGGTGACGCTGGCCGCATCCTCGCGCCAGCGGATGATGTGGCCGTTGGGGTTGCCTTTCTGCGAGGTCGTGCCCTTCATGTCCTCGTAGTAGCGCGGGTTGGCGGCGTCGGGCTTGAGCTGGCTGCCGGTGGGTGTGGCGGTGGTGGCGACGCGGTTGCTGTTGTTCGTCAAGGTCATGTAGACCTCGCTGTTCAACGGGTTCACGGCGCCCCATTCCGGGCGGTCCATCTTGGTGGCGCCGAGCTTGTCGGCGGCCAGGCGGGCGTGGGTGACCACGTCGCCCTGGTCGGCGAACGGGTAGGCCGCGTTGGTGGCGTCCAGTCCGTTCTTGCCGTAGGTCAACTCCAGCCATTCACCGCTGCCGTCGGCGTTGAACTTGGCGACGTACAGCGTGCCCTCGTCCAGGTACTTGGCGCCGGCCACCAGGCCCTTGCCCACGTCGGCGGCGTCCCAGACGGCCTTGGAGACGAACTTGTAGATGTACTCGTTGCGTGCGTCGTCGCCCTGGTACATGACGATGGGCTTGCCGACGACGGCAGGTGCGGGCCACGCACCTTCGTGGTTGAAACGGCCCAGCGCCGTGCGCTTGGCAGGCACGGAGTCGGGCGCGAACGGGTCGATCTCGACAACCCAGCCGAAGGTGTTAATGGTGTTGCGGTAGTCGTCCGCGGCGCTGGCGCCAACGACCGACGAATCCCAGCGCGCGAACAGGTCGGCGGTGCCGGCCGTCTCCCACAGGTAGGGGCTCTTGCGGTTCTGTGGCAGGCCGTAGCGGTTCAGGCCGACGACTTCCTTGGCGCTGCGCTTGGCGTCATCGCCGGCGGCGCGGGAGATGACGTTGAGGAAGTTTTCCTCGCAGGTCAGGTAGGTACCCCAGGGCGTGTAGCCGTTGGCGCAATTGTTGTTGGTGCCGCGCGTCTGCGTTCCGCCAGCGGAGAACTTGGTGGCCAGCAGCGCCGCGCCGCGGGCGGGGCCGGTGAAGTCCATCGTCGTTGCCGACGTGACGCGGCGGTTGAAGCGCGAGCCGCGCACCATGGACGTGCCGGCCGTCTCGCGCCTGACTTCGGCGACGCTGATGCCATGGGCGTAGATTTCCTTCTCCACCTCGGCCGCGTTGCGTGCGGCGCCGGCACTGCGGCCAGCCGGGTGCAGGCCGTAGGGCGCCACGACGTACTCGTGGTTCACGCATAGCAGGCCGCGGTCCGAGCGTTCGGCCTGGTAGGCGCCGGCGTCGGACAAGCCGAAGTAGTACATGCCGTCATGGCCGTCGCCGATGCGGCGCTGGTAGGAGTCGGCGCTCTCGCTGCCGTCGTCCTTCCAGCTCTCGTCGCCCCAGTGCATCGGGTCGCCCAGCGCGTGCAGGATGCTGACCTGATAGCCCTCCGGAACGGTGACGAGGTCGTTCTTGTTCTTTGCCACGGCGGTGAAGCCGAGCTTGGGCGGCGTGGCCGGAGTGGGCGCTGGGGCCGGTGTGGGCGCCGGAGCGGGGGCCGAGCTGTTGTCGTCGTCCGACGAGCAGGCCGTCAGGCCCACGCCGCCCAGCAGGGCCGCAGCCGTGACGGACATGCCGCCGCGCAGCGTCTGGCGGCGGCTCAGGCGGGCGGCCAGCACGTCGGCCATGTGCGGGTTGGCCGATGTGTTGACGATGGTGTCATCGTCGTATTCGTTGGGAGCGGGCGGGCAGGTCGGGCAAGGCAGATTCAAGAGGGGCTCCTCATTGCTGGAGCCCGTCATTCTTGAAACCTCGCGTGTCAGGACGATGAAGGCGGCGGCTTCGGCGGTTCGCTGAGCACGTCCTGTGGCGCGCCGAACATGAAGCAGTCGACGAAGCTGAAGTACAGCGACGCGTAGAACACGGTCGACAGGATGAGGATGGTGGTCATCAGCGCGATGGGCGCCAGTCCGGCGACGCCCAGCAGCCCGAAAACCAGGCTGACGGCACTGGTGATGGCCAGCATCAGCGCCCCCCAGACGAGCATGTTCAGCGCGAAGGCGGCGCGGTTGCGCCACAGCGCCAGCGTGCTGGAGAACAGCGCCTGTGCCACACCCTGGCCGCCCCAATGCACCAGGGCTGGCGCGTGCCAGTAGGGCACGGACAACAGGCCCACCAGGCCCAGACGCGTGACCATCCCCCAGAACAGCCGGGGGTCGGCGAACGCCTGGGCCATCGCCTCGGCGTCGGCCTGCTCACCGATCTGGCGCAGCATGGCGCCCATCGCGCCGCCGTCCACCCAGTCGGCCAGCAGGCTGACGACCAGCAGCGCACCCGCATAGCCAAAACACAGCATCAGCTGGCTGCGGCGGCGCTCGGGGGTCAACTTCAATGGCGCGATGAAGACGCTTGCCGTGGGCGTCTTCTGCTGCAGCACGAGATGCGTGGCCAGCATGAAGCCCAGCGACAGCAGCGGCAGCGACGCGACCATCAGCAGCGACCCGATGCCCGGGATCAGCATCGCGACGAAGGACGCGAACAGGTACAGGCCGAACAGCCCGGCCAGCGCCAGCGGCTGTCGCTGGAACACCTTGAAGCCGTGGCGCACCCACAGCCGGCCGTTGCGGGCCGGCACGTCCTGCAAATGCAGCTGCATGGTCATTTCAGCCCCTCGTCTGACGAGTACGTCATCCGATCCCCCGAAGGGATGGCCGCTTGCTTGGGGCGGCCCGGCGCGGCGCGGCTCATGTGGTCTCCTTCATTGCATGCCACGGCTGGGCGATGCGCTCGCGCAGCACGCGCTCGAAGTGCCGCGGGTCGTGTGCCTTCAGCAGCGACGCGTCGCGTGGCAGGTGCAGGTCGTACAGCCGCGACACCCAGAAGCGCAGCGCCGCGGCGCGCAGCAGCGCGGGCAGCAGGCGGTGCTCGGTCCCGGACAGCGGTCGCACACTTTCGTAGGCCGCCACGAACACGGCGGCGCGCTCCTCGATGAGGCGGCCGTCGGCGAGGTCGATGCACCAGTCGTTCAGGCACACGGCCAGGTCGAACAGCCAGGTGTCACAGCCGGCGAAATAGAAGTCGAAGAATCCCGTCAGCCGCTCGCGGCCGGGTCCCTCGCCGGGCTCGAACATGACGTTGTCGCGGAACAGGTCAGCGTGGATGGGGCCGAAGCACCGGGCCGTCAGCTCGGCGTAGCCGGCCGATGCGGCCAGCTGCTGCTGGTAGGCCAGCTCGCTTTGAAGCAGATCCGCCTGCGGGGCGTCGAGGAACGGCAGGATCTGCGGCACGACCTCTTCCCACCAGGCCAGCCCGCGCAGGTTGGGCTGCTGCAGCGGGTAGTCGCGCCCGGCCAGGTGCATCTGCGCCAGCGTGGCGCCGACCTGCTCGCAGTGGAAGGCATCGGGCGCCAGCTGGTGGCCGCCGTGCAGCCGGTCGACGATGGCCGCCGGCTTGCCGGCCACCTCGAACAGGATCTGGCCGCTCGCGTCCGCGTGCGGCTCGGGCACCGGCACGCCGCGCTGCGCCAGGTGCTGCATCAGCCGCAGGTAGAAGGGCAGCTGCGCGGCTGTCAGGCGCTCGAACAGCGTCAGCACATAGCGGTGCAGGTGGCCGCCGTTGTGGCCATCACTCTGCGTGCAGTCGACGAAATAGTTGGTGTTCTCGATGCCGGCACCGATGCCGCGCAGCGAGCTGAGAGTCCCGAGTTGGAGGTGGTCCAGCAGGGCTTGTGCCTGCGCGGGGCTGACTTCGGTGAAAACGGCCATTGGGTGCAGGCAGCGACCGCGCGGGCCGCGATTGATCAGAACTTGAAGACGCGCCAGACCCGCGTGCCCGAGCCGCTCTTGGGCAGGCCCGTGCCGGTGCCGCCGGCCGACTCGCGGCCCGCGTCGTTGACGACGATCTCGTAGTCGGGGGCCTTGGTGAGCTTGTTCTTCACCGTGACCTTCTTGGTCTCGCCCCGCACCCTCAGCTCTTCGATGCGGACCTGGTCGTCCTCGGCCACGGTGCGCTCGACCTTGGGTTCGGGCGGCGGGTCGGCCAGGGCGCTGGTGGCGACGGCTGCGAGCAGCAGCAAGGCGGTGGGGCGAAGCATGATGCTGCCGATTCTAGGCGGCGACGCAGTCCTGCCTCCTGGACAATCCGTCGCCATGAGCAAACCCATCCTGCTGCTGGTCGACGGCTCCAGCTACCTGTACCGCGCCTTTCACGCCATGCCCGACCTGCGCGGGCCTGAAGGGCAGCCCACCGGCGCCGTGCGCGGCATGGTTGCGATGCTGAAGAAGCTGCAGAGCGATGTGGGCGCGGAACATGCCGTCTGCGTGTTCGACGCCTCCGGCCCGACCTTCCGCGATGAGTGGTACCCCGAGTACAAGGCCCAGCGATCGCCGATGCCGCCGGAGCTGCGCGCGCAGATCGAACCCATCCACGAGGTCGTCAAGCTGCTGGGCTGGCCCACGCTGACGGTGCCCGGCGTGGAGGCGGACGATGTCATCGGCACGCTGTGCTGCATCGGCGCCGCGCAGGGCCACCGCATGATCGTGTCCACCGGCGACAAGGACTTGTCGCAGCTGGTGAACCCGGACGTGGAACTCATCAACACGATGAGCGGCGAGCGGCTGGACGAGGTCGGCGTGCTGGCGAAGTTCGGCGTGCCCCCCCATCGCATCGTCGACTACCTGACACTGATGGGCGACACGGTGGACAACGTGCCGGGCGTGACCGGCGTCGGCCCGAAGACCGCGGCGAAGTGGATCGCCGAGTACGGCTCGCTGGACGGTGTCATCGCTGCGGCACCCGCCATCAAGGGCAAGGCCGGCGAGAACCTGCGCGCCGCGCTGGACTGGCTGCCGATGGGCCGCAAGCTGGTCACGGTGAAGGTGGACTGCGAGCTGGCCGAGCATGTGACTGGCTGGCCCACGCTGGACGAACTGGCCTTCCGCGAGCCCGACAAGGCGCCGCTGGCCGAGTTTTACAAGCGCAATGGCTTCAAGGCCTGGCTGGAGGAGCTGACCGGCGAGGCGCCCGCGCCGAAGGCCAGGCCCCGGGCCGGTGACGCGGCGGCGACCCCCGGGCTTTTCGACGAACCCGAGCCGCCGGCCGGCGCGACAGATGTGGCCCGCCAGTACGACACCATCCTGACCTTCGAGCAGTTGGACGCCTGGATCGCCCGCCTGCGCGCCGCGCCGCTGTGCGCGCTGGACACCGAGACCGATTCGCTGGATCCGATGGCCGCACAGATCGTGGGCATCTCGTTCGCCGACAAGCCCGGCGAGGCGGCCTACATCCCGCTGCACCACAGCGGCCCCGACGCACCCGAGCAACTGCCGTTCGACGAGGTGGTGGCCAGGCTCAAGCCGTGGCTGGAGGACGAGTCCGCCAAGAAGATCGGCCAGAACCTGAAATACGACCGCCATGCGCTGCTGAACCATGGCATCGCTCTGGCCGGCGTGCAGCACGACACGTTGCTGCAGAGCTATGTGCTGGAGGCCCACAAGACCCACAACCTCGAAGCGCTGGCCGAGCGCCACTTGGGCCGCAAGGGCCTGAGCTACGAGGACCTGTGCGGCAAGGGCGCGCACCAGATCCCGTTCGCGCAGGTGGCGGTCGACAAGGCGACCACCTATTCGGGCGAGGACAGCGAGATGTGCCTGCACCTGCACAGCGTTCTGTGGCCACAGATCGAGGCCGATGCGGGGCTGATGCGCATCTACCGTGACATCGAGATGCCGACGGCCGACCTGCTGGCGCGCATCGAGCGTCATGGCGTGCTGATCGATTCGGAGCGGCTGCAGGCGCAGAGCCACGAGATCGGCCAGCGCCTGGTGCTGCTGGAGCAGCAGTGTTACGACATCGCCGGCCAGCCGTTCAACATCGGCAGCCCGAAGCAGATCGGCGAGATCCTGTTCGGCAAGCTGGGCCTGCCCGTCGTCAAGAAGACGGCGACGGGTGCGCCCTCTACCGACGAAGAGGTGCTGACCGAGCTGGCCGCCGACTTCCCGCTACCGGCCAAGATCCTGGAGTACCGCGGCCTTTCCAAGCTGAAGAGCACCTACACGGACAAGCTGCCGCTGCAGATCAACGCCCACACCGGCCGGGTGCACACCAACTACGCGCAGGCCGTGGCGATCACCGGGCGGCTGTCCAGCAACGAGCCCAACCTGCAGAACATCCCCATCCGCACCGCGGAAGGCCGGCGCGTGCGCGAGGCGTTCGTGGCGCCCGCGGGCTTCAAGATCGTCAGTGCCGACTACTCGCAGATCGAGCTGCGCATCATGGCCCACATCAGCGAGGACCCGGGCCTGCTGAAGGCGTTCCAGGAGGGCCAGGACGTGCACCGCGCGACCGCGTCCGAGGTGTTCGGCGTGGCGCTGGCCGACGTGTCGAGCGAGCAGCGCCGTTACGCCAAGACCATCAACTTCGGCCTGATCTACGGCATGGGCGCGTTCGGCCTGGCCGCTGCCTTGGGCATCGAACAGAAGGCCGCCAAGGACTACATCGAGCGCTACTTCACCCGCTTTGCTGGCGTGAAGCGCTACATGGACGAGACCAAGGCGAGCGCCGCGGAGAAGGGGTTTGTGGAGACGCTGTTCGGGCGCCGTATCTATCTGCCCGAAATCCGCGGCGGCAACGGTCAGCGCCGTGCGGGTGCCGAGCGCCAGGCCATCAACGCGCCCATGCAGGGCACGGCGGCCGACCTCATCAAGCTGGCCATGCTGGCCGTGCAGGCAGAGCTGGAGCGCGCCGGCAAGCAATCGACCATCGTCATGCAGGTGCACGACGAACTGGTGTTCGAGGTGCCCGAGGCCGAGCTGGACTGGATGCGCATCGAGGTGCCGCGCCTGATGGCCGGCGTGGCGCAGTTGAAGGTGCCGCTGCTGGCCGAGGTGGGCGTGGGCTCGAATTGGGAAGAAGCCCATTGAATCCCCATTTTTCAGAAAATGGGCAAAATAGGTGCATCTGACCAGGAGTCGCCATGTCCGCCGTTCTCGAACAAGCCCTCGCCGACCAGCTGCCCAGCGTGTCGGCCACGCAGCTCGTGGCGGGCATCCAGAAGGTCGGCCGCGCCGTGGACGCCCATGGCGCGGTGCTCATCACCAAGCATGACCAGCCGGCCTACGTGCTGATGTCGGTGGCGCGCTACCGCGAGCTGCAGCGTGCGGCAGAGCCCGACCTGGGCGCGTTGAGTGGTGAGTTCGACGCGATGCTTGCGCGCATGCAGGGCCAGGGCGAGGCGATGTCCGCCGCCTTTGACATGAAGCCCGAGGCGATGGGCGCTTCCGCCGTCAAGGTGGCCAAGCCCCGCCGCAAGGCCCGCTGAGTGCCGCCCCGCCTCTTTGTGCTGGCGGGTGTCAACGGCGCCGGCAAAAGCTCGCTGGGCGGTGCCGCCCTCCATGCCAGTGGCGCCGAGTTTTTCAACCCCGACATCGCCGCGGCGCGCCTGCGCGAGCAGCAGCCGGCGCTGTCGGCGAGCCAAGCCAACGGCCTGGCCTGGACCTTGGGCCGGCACGGCCTGGAGCGGGCGCTGGCGGAGAGCTTGACCTACGCCTTCGAGACCACCTTGGGCGGCAACAGCATCGCTCGGCTGCTGATGGAGGGGGCGCGCAACGGTGCCGAGGTGCACGTCTGGTTCGCCGGCCTGGCAACGCCGGAACTGCACCTGCGCCGCATCGCCGCTCGCGTGGCCGCGGGCGGGCGTGACATTCCCGAGGCCAAGGTGCGCGAGCGCTTCGACGCCAGCCGCAGCAACCTCGTCAAGCTGATGCCGCATCTCGCCAGCCTGCGCGTCTACGACAACAGCTTCGAGGCTGATCCGCTCGCCGGCAAGCGGCCCCAGCCGGTGCTGCTGCTGCAGATGCAGGCCGGCCGCGTCGTCACGCACGCCCCGCTGCGCAGCGTGCCCGCCTGGGCCAAGCCGCTGCTGGCCGCCGCCCTGCGTTGACTATCATCCGTGCTCACAAGGGAGCACAACAATGAAGGTCTTGCTGGTCGATGCGTTCCCGATGGTGCGCGCCGCGCTCACCGGGTTGATCGAGCAGCACTTCGCCGGCGCCCAGGTGAATGGCGTCGACACCGTCGTCGCCGCGCGCGCCGCACTGATCGAAGACATGCCTCGCCTGGTGCTGCTGGACCTGCAGGTGGAGGGCGGCTTCGAGCTGCTGCAGCAGATCCACCGTGAGCATCTGCTGCTGCCGGTGGTGGTCATCTCGGGCACCGACGACACCGAGGACGCGCTGCAGGCGCTGGGCGCCGGGGCGATGGGCTATCTGCCGCAGCGCAGCGACTTGAGCACCATGGTGCAGGCCCTGCAGCTGGTGCTGGCCGGCGGCACATACGTGCCGCCGCTGAAGCCGCTGGCGCAGATGCAGGCATCCGCCGCGCCGGCCATGTCGCAGGCCTGGGCCGAGCTGCCGCTGACGCCGCGCCAGAAGGGCGTGCTGGACCTGCTGGCCCGCGGCCTGTCCAACAAGGAGATTGCCCGCGAGCTGAACATCGGCGTGGACACGGTCAAGGACCATGTGGCCGCGGTGCTGAAGGCGCTGGGCGCCAGCTCGCGGACGCAGGCGGTGCTGATTGCGACGCAGAAGCGGGGGCGGTGAGGGGCTACGGGCTGGGTGCGGCCGATGTCGTTTGTCGCCCGGAGGGACAGCGGCGTGGCTTAGTTGATGCCTGGGAGCGGTGGCTCAACGGTCGAGTCGCGCGGTTGAGGCTCAGCTTGAGTCGCTAAGCAGCACTTGTGCGCGTGGCTTGGCGCCGCATGGCAAGTGCACGTTCGCGGCCCTTCTCTGTGAGTGAGATCAGGTTGTCGTCCCAGGCGTTGATGCTCACCAAAACCTTGCTCTCAAGGCCCTTGGCAAGTTCATGAAACTCCAGCTTCGTGCCGGGGGCGCGGCTGTAGTCGATGTTCTCGAGGTTGATCGGCTGAGTGGGGTTCTTGGCCCAAAAGAAACAGGATTGCACGTTCTGCGTCGATGAGCTTCGAACTCGTGAGCGCCGTCGCCTTTTTTTAGCCAGCTCTGCATAGATGCCAGCCGCCAACAATTGACCAGAATGCCAACAGGCAGCGTGTCAGCACCATGGCCGCAAACAAGGATGGAGTGAACTCCTTTTGCACCGCTGGGACGTGTGCGGGCGCAAGCATTGGCCCGAAGTACATCGCTGATGCGGTCGCGAAGACTGCCATGACAAGGGTTTTCGAGAGCGCCAGCTTTTTGAGGCTGTCAGCGAGCCAGTCCATGGGTGATTTGTGCGATCAACCTTGATGTGTGTGGATTTTCAACAATCCCGCTCAGCATTTGTTCCATGCGTCCAGACAGCTCGCGAGCAGCTGAGCGTCATCACTCTCCGTTGGTACGTCGATTGAGTCGCGTCTGACGTGGCCTGCGGTCGACTTCCCCCGGCTGGTTGCGCCGTCATGATGCTCGGTCGCGCCGGGTCACCACGCTGCCGTTGCGTGCAACGCGCAGATCACCTCGCCTCCAGCCGCCGTCCCACCTCGCCCTTGAACCAGCCCGATTCCAGATAGGCGTACAGGTTCTTCCCCGGGCAGACTGTCTGCCGGCTGTAGTCCTTGTGGCTGGCGATGTCGTCCAGCCCCAGCTTGTTTTCGCGCGCCAGCCAGGCGGTCAGGTCGACGGCGGCGTTCAGCTGCGCGGGCGTGGGCTGCTGTTCCTCGAAGTTGCCGACCAGCATGACCAGCGCGTGGCCGCGGGGGTCGTACTCGGTGTTGGTGTCGCCGGCCTGCTGCAGCGGCCGTGCCGCGTAGATGCGGCCATCGGGCGCGATGACGTAGTGGTAGGGGATGTCGGCCCAGCGCTTGGTCAGGCGCGACCACTGCTGCAGCCGGCGCAGGTAGTTCTGCACATCGGTGCCGTCCTTCCAGATCTCGCCCTGGTGGTGGAGGGTGATCTTGCTGATCTGCTGCGCGGGCGCCGGTGCGCTGGCCGGCGTGCCGCCCCAGGCCTCGACGCTGACGATCTGCGGGGCGGGCGGCTCGACGCTGGCGCAGCCGGCCATCAACAGGGCGGCGCAAAGGCTGGCGATGAATTTCATCGCATGGAGTCTATGGCGGCCAGCACCGCCTCGGCCGTGGCCGGTGCCTGCAGCGGCGGGTCGCAGTGCTCGGGCCCGCAGGCCGCGCAGGCGTCCTTGATGGCCAGCAGCGCCGCAAAACCCAGCAGCAGCGGCGGCTCGCCGACGGCCTTGCTGCGGTGGATGGTCTCACTGGCGTTCGCAATGCCGAACAGCTCGGTGCGGAACTCTGTGGGGCAGTCGTTGGCCGTCGGGATCTTGTAGGTGCTCGGCGCGTGCGTGGTCAGCTTGCCGGTGTTCGGATGCCACACCAGCTCTTCCATCGTCAGCCAGCCCATGCCCTGGATGAAGCCGCCTTCGATCTGGCCGATGTCCAGCGCCGGGTTCAGGCTTGTGCCCACGTCATGCAGCAGGTCGGCGCGCGTGATGCGGCTCTCGCCGGTCAGCGTGTCGATCAGCGCCTCGCAGACGGCGCCGCCCCAGGCGTAGTAGTAGAACGGGTGGCCTTGCAGCTTGGCTCTGTCCCAGTGCAGTCCAGGCGTCGCGTAGAAGCCGTCGCTCCACAGCTGGATGCGCTTCAGATACGCCGCGGCGACCAGCTCAGTGAAAGGCAGGCTGTGCCCTCCGCCGCTGACTTGGCCGTCGGCGAACGCGACCAGCTCCACCGCGCAGCCGAAGCGCTCGGCCGCGAGCGCCGCCAGCCGCGCCTTGATCTTGCGCGCCGCATCCTGCGCGGCCTTGCCGTTCAGGTCGCTGCCGGTGGACGCTGCGGTGGCCGATGTGTTGGCGACCTTGCTGGTGTCGGTGGCCGAGCAGCGCACCGCCGAGAACGGCAGGCCCAGTTCGTGCGCCACGACCTGTGCGACCTTGGTGTTCAGTCCCTGACCCATCTCCGTGCCACCGTGGTTCACCAGGACGGAGCCGTCGGTGTAGACATGCACCAGCGCGCCGGCCTGGTTCAGGTGGGCCACGTTGAAGGAGATGCCGAACTTGACGGGCGTGAAGGCCAGGCCCTTCTTCAACACGCGGCTGCCGGCGTTGAACGCGGCGATCTCCGCGCGGCGTTCGGCGTAGCGGCTGCTGGCCAGCAGTCGCGCCGTCAGCGGCTGGGCATGCAGCTCCTCGACCTGCTGGCCGTAGGGCGTCGTGTCCTGACCAGCCGCGTAGAAGTTGCGTTCGCGCACGGTGGTGCCGTCCAGTCCCAGACGGCGCGCGACGCCGTCCAGGATCATCTCGATCGCGATGGCGCCCTGCGGGCCGCCGAAACCGCGGAAGGCGGTGTTGCTCTGCGTGTTGGTTTTGGCGCAGTAGCCGTGCATGGCCAGGTGGGGCAGCCAGTAGGCGTTGTCAAAGTGGCACAGCGCGCGGGCCATGACCGGCGCGGACAGGTCGGCGCTGTGGCCGGCGTTGGAGATCAGGGCGATGTCCACGGCGAGGATGCGGCCCTCATCGTCGAATCCCACGTCCCAGCGGTAGTCGAAGCCATGGCGGCGGCCGGTGATGAGGAAGTCGTCGTCGCGGTCCACGCGCAGCTTGACCGGCTTGCCCAGCTTCAGCGCGGCGATGGACGCGACGCAGGCAAACAGCGCCGACTGCGACTCCTTGCCGCCGAAACCGCCACCCATGCGTCGGCACTGCACGGCCACGCGGTGCGCGTGCCAGCCCAAGGCATGCGCGACGAGCTGCTGCATCTCGCTCGGGTGCTGCGTGGAGCAGTGCACGAGCAGGCCTTCGCCGCCTTCCTGCGGCACGGCCAGGCTGATCTGGCCCTCTAGGTAGAACTGCTCCTGGCCGCCCAGGCTCCACGTGCCTTGCAGGCGGTGCAGCGCGGTGGCGAGGTGGGCGGCCGGCTCGCCGCGCGTCAAGTGCATGGGCGGCAGCACGTATTGGCCCGCCGCATGCGCTTCGAGCGCGGTCAGGACGGGCGGCAGCGGCTCGGCCTGGATGACCTGCTTGGCGAGCGCCGCCGCGCGACGTGCCAACTCGCGGTTCGTTGCGATGACGGCGAACACCGGCTGGCCGACGTAGCGCAATTCGTCACCCGCCAAGATGGGGTCGTCGTGCAGCAGCGGGCCGCAGTTGTTCTCGGCCGGGATGTCGGCCGCGCTCAGCACGGCGACGACGCCGGGCATGCGGCGGATGCGATCGAGGTCGAGGCTCGTCAGCCGGCCGTGCGCGATGGGCGAAAGGCCCAGCGCCGCATGCAGCGTGCCGGCGGGCTCGGGCAGGTCGTCCGTGTAAGGTGCGGCGCCGCTGACATGCAGGTGCGCGGACTCGTGCGGCCGCGATGTGCCGACCACGGGCGCAGGCATCAACAGCGCGTCGGGCTTGTTCATGCCGCCAGCCTCCCCGAGCGCCAGACGGTGATCGTGCGGCGGTCGAGCGTTTCCAGCCACAGCTTGCGAAGCAGGTTCTGCGCGACCTTGAGGCGATAGCTGTCGCTTGCGCGCATGTCGGTCAGTGGCTGGAAGTCCCTCGGCAGCGCCAGCGCGGCCGCTTCGGCGGTGGCCTCGACCCATCGCTGGCCCACGACGGCGGCCTCGGCCAGGGCGGCGCGCTTGACGATGCCCGCCATGCCGCCGAACACGAAGCGCGCCTGCTGCACCGTGCCGTTGCGCAGCTGCAGCGCCAGCACGGCGCAGACAGCGGAGATGTCGCTGTCGTGCCGCTTGGATATCTTGTGCGCCGAGATGGCCCAACTCATGTCCGGCCGGGGCAGGTGCAGCGCCTCGACAAACTCGCCGGGCTGCAGGTCCTTCTTCATGTAATCCAGGTAGAAGGCTTCCAGCGGCTGACGGCGTTGCTGTGAACCGCGGCGCAGCACGACCTCGGCACCCAGCGCGATCAACGCCGGCGCGCCATCCCCGATGGGCGAGCCGTTGGCGATGTTGCCGCCCAGCGTGCCGGCATGCCGCACCGGCGGCGACGCGAAGCGGCGCCACAGTTCGGCCAGCGACGGCGTCAGTTCGGTGAGCTTGGCCCACGCTTCCTCCAGCGACGCGGCGGCGCCAATCCACAGGCCGGGCTGGCCGTGGAAGGACTCGTCGCGGATCTCGCGCAGCGCGTCGACGCGGCCGGTGTAGATCAGGTGCGGCAGTTCGCGGAACTGCTTGTTGACCCACAAGCCGATGTCGGTGGAGCCGGCCAGCAGCGTGGCGGCGGGGTAGGTCTCGCAAAGCAGGGCCAGGTCGGGCACGGTCTGCGGCGCGTTGAAGCACGCGCCGGCGTGCGTGTAATCCAGCGGCCCGTCGGCCCGCAGGTCCTGCAGCGCTGCGATGAGGGGCGCGCGGTCCAGGCAGCGCGCCGGCGCGTCGAACATGGCCTCGCCGGCATCCAGGATGGGCCGGTAGCCCGTGCAGCGGCACAGGTTGCCGGCCAGGTCGTCGGCCAGTTGTTGGCGCGTGGGCCGCGTGCCGGCAGCCTGGTGGGCCTCGTAGCAGGCGGTCATCGTCATGACGAAACCGGGCGTGCAGAAACCGCACTGAGAACCGTGGCAGTCCACCAGGGCCTGCTGCGCGGGGTTGAGGTTCTGCGGGCCGCCCACATCCTCCACCGTCAGCAGCGCGCGGCCGTCCAGCGTGGGCAGGAACTGCGTGCAGGCATTGACATTGCGTAGCTGCAACTGCCCTGACGCGTCCAGCTCGCCCTGGATGACGGTGCAGGCGCCGCAGTCGCCCTCGGCGCAGCCTTCCTTGGTGCCGATGCAGGCGGCGTGCTCGCGCAGGTATTGCAGGACCGTGGTCGTCGTGGGCAAACCGTCCACCTCGACGACCTCGCCGCGGTGGAAGAAACGGATGGGGCGGGTATTCATGCTGGCCTCGATTCTCCCGCCTTGCTTCAGAATTGCCATATGAGTTTTACTAACCAGGAAAAATCATTCGACGCCCCGCGCCGATGGGCCTTGCGAGGCGATCTGCTGGACTTCACGGCCGCACCGGCCTGGGGCGACGTGGATGCCACGGCGGTGCGGTTCGACCGCGACCACTGGCTGCTGATCGAGGACGGCCGCATCGTCGGGCGCCAGGCCGCCGAGCCGGATGACACCTGGGTGCGCAAGGACCATGCCGGCAAGCTGGTGCTGCCGGGCTTCATCGACACGCATGTGCACTGCCCGCAGCTGGACGTCATCGCCTCCTACGGCACGGAACTGCTGGACTGGCTGCAGCGCTACACCTTCCCGGCCGAGTGCGCGTTTGCCGACCCGACCCGGTCCAAACGCGGCGCCGAGGTGTTCCTGGACGCGCTGCTGACCAGTGGCACGACCTCGGCCGTCGTGTTCCCGACGGTGCACAAGGTCTCCGCCGAGGCGCTGTTCGAGGGCGCGGCGGCGCGCGCCATGCGGCTCGTCACCGGCAAGGTGCTGATGGACCGCCATGCGCCCGACGGGCTGCGTGACGACGTGGTGCAGGCCCAGCGCGACTGCATCGACCTCATCGACCGCTTCCACGGCCGGGGCCGCAATGCCTTTGCCGTGACAGTTCGCTTTGCGCCCACCAGCACCCCCGAGCAGCTGGCCATGGCCGGCGCGCTGTGCCGGGGCGACGCCAGCCTCTATATGCAGACTCATGTGGCCGAGAACCGGGCCGAGGTCGAGTGGGTGGCGCAGCTGTTCCCGGATGCGCGCAGCTACCTGGACGTCTACGCCCGCGTGGGTCTGGTGCATGAGCGCGCGGTGCTGGCGCACGGCATCTGGCTGGACGACGCCGACCGCCGACTGCTGGCCGACCGCGGCGCGCAGGTCGCGCATTGCCCGTCCAGCAACCTGTTCCTGGGCAGCGGGCTGTTCGATTGGTCGGGTGCGCCGTTCAATGTCAGCCTGGCGTCCGACGTGGGCGGCGGCACCTCGCTGAGCCTGATTCGCAACATGGGCGATGCCTACAAGGTGCAGGCGATGCGCGGCGAGCGGCTGACCGCCTGGACCGCGCTGCATGCCGCCACCCGCGGCGCGGCCGAGGCGCTGCGGCTGGGCGACGAGATCGGCGGCCTGTCGGTCGGGCAGGCGGCCGACATCTGCGTGTGGGACTGGGCGAAGGGGCCGGTGGCCGAGGCGCGCGACGCCGTCGCCCGCGAGCTGCATGAGCGCGTTTTCGCGTGGATGACGCTGGCCGACGAGCGCAACCTGGCGGCCTGTTATGTGGCCGGCCAGCGCCGCGTCTGAGCGGGTCATGCCGCGGGATCGCGGTTTCGTCGCATGGCGAGGGCGGCCGCATGCGGTCGTCCCTAGAGTCTGATGCTGTCGCCCGAGGCGGGCTTCCAAGTCTGGAGTTCCGAGATGTTCGGTTTTCTGCTGTGGTGTGTGCTGTTCGTGCTTTGCTGGCCGCTGGCCCTGATCGCGCTGCTGCTGTGGCCGCTGGTGTGGTTCATCACGCTGCCATTCCGGCTGCTGGGTGTCGCGGTAGACGGCGTGTTCGCGCTGCTGCGCGCCATCGTCATGCTGCCGGCCCGCGTGCTGGGCGGCGGCGCCAGGACTTAGCGCGCCGGACTGAGCGCCGCAAGCTGCGCGCGCGCCCGGGCTGTCGCGCGTTCCAGCAGCAGCGCGGGCTCGAAGGCGCGCATGCGGTCGGCCTCGCACAGCTTGCGAAGCATGCGGGCCGTCATCGTCACCGTTTCCTGGTGGCGGTTGCCGCGCGTGAAGATGAAGAAGCTGCGACCGGCGCTGACATGGGCCAGGCGCATCTTCTGCCACTCGGTGCCGGTGTGCATCTGATATGCGAAGCCCAATTGCATGTTGTCCATCAGCGTGGCCCCGCTGGCGGCCTCGGGTGCGGCCTCGGCGGCGGGCAGGCCGTCGATGGAAATATCTACCGCCTGCAGCGGCTCGGCTTGTGCGTCGTTGCCGGACAGGTCGAGATCCAGTTCGCCGTTCCAATCCACGGCGGCGTCCTCGACGAGGCCCAGGCTCTTGGCCTCGGCCGGCGTCAGGCGCTGGCTGGCGTCCAGCTCGCCGGGTTGCGACTCGCCGGCGATGGGCTTGCTCAGGTCGGCCTCGGCCGGCGGCGGGACGCCGAAGATCTGGTCCAGCTGCTTGATCAGCAGGTTGGTGTCCAGCGCACTGGGGGCCTGGCCCTTCAGCGACTCGGCATGGGCCGGCAGCAGCGCGCCGAAGAAGTCCTTACGCGGGCCATCCGGCCAGCGGATCAGGTCCAGCCCCTCGTTGAGCGTGCGCATCAGGTTGGGCAACTCGCGCAGGAAGTCCGCGCGCGCTGCCGTGCCGCCCTTGGGCTGCACACTCATGACCAGGCTGCGGCCTAGTGTGCGCAGGCGCAGCGCGCGCTCCGGCGCGCCCTCGCGCGAGGCCAGCACGATGGCCTGGCTCCACACGCCCGACAGGAAACTGCGCAGGAACTCCTGCATCGGCACCCGTGCCAGCTGCTGCTGCAGTTGCAGCGCATAGCGCTGCTGCAGACGCAGGTCGGTCTCGCGCCGCTCGACGACGGCGGCGGCGTCGCCGGTCGCCTTCAGCGTGTTGCGCGCCTGCTCGGCGATGAAGGCTTCCAGGTCGTCCAGCTTGGCCGTGTACACGTCCATGCGGTCGAAATCACCTTGGGCCACGTCCTGGATCAGGTCGCGCACATGCGCGAGGAACGAGCGCCCGGGGTCGTCGCTGAAATCGTCGAAGGCGCAGGCGAGCGACGCCATGCGGTTGACGAACTGGCGCACCGGGTGACGGCGCGACGAGAAAAAGGTCTCGTCGCCCAGCGCCGCGCGCAGCACGGGCAGTTGCAGCCGGGCGATCAGGCGCGCCATCTGCGGCGGCACCTTGGGGTCGGAGAGGATCTGGTCGAACAGGCTGCTGACCACATCGATGACCATGTGGTCCAGACGACCCGTGGCCGCCTGGCGAAGCTCGTCGCGGTGCTGCTGGATGACGTTGGTCGGCAGCGGCATCTGCCCCCAGGCGCTGGGCTCGCTGCTGAGCGTGTCCAGGCCCATGCGGCTGGACGGGGCGTTGGCGTCGGTGCTGCTTTCGTGGCCCGCCGGCGTTTGGGCCAGGCGACGCAGCAGGTCCATCATCTGCGGGTCGACATTCCCCATGCCGCCGCTCCGTCCGCCGTAGCCTCCGCCGAAACCGCCCGCGCCAAAGCCGCTGCGGCCGAGGCCGCCGTGACCCGAGCCACCGTAGTTGCCGCCGCGCGTCGAAAAGCCGCCGTGGCTCGAATCGAGATCACCGGGCTGGGTCGGGGCGCCCAGTCCGCCGTGCCGCGACACGCTGCCATCGGGCGCGGCCCGGACACGCAGGTCCTGAGGGCGCAGCCCGCGGGAACGCAGCAGCTCGGCGATGTCGCCATAGCAGGCGCGCATCTCCTGCGCCAGGGCGCGCGTCAACTCGTCGGTCAGGGTCTGGCGGCTCAGCGCGTCGTCGGTGATGGACTGCACGGCGTCCAGCAGTGCCTGGCCCACCAGTTCCGGGCGCAGCGGATTGCGCTCACCGACCTGGATGCTGGCCACATAAGACTCCACCTCGCGCAACTCCCACTCGCAGTGGTGGCTGATGGCCAGCCCGATGCGGTCCGCCGCGACGAGGTTGTTGACCTGGTCGTCGTCCATCAACGACAACTCGCCCCAGTCCTTCTTCAACGGAGCAGCGACCGGCTTGGTCTCGCTCTGTTCGGCAGTGATCTGGCGCCGCAGGCTCTGCAGGAAGCGCTGCATGAACGTGCCCTGTTGCTGGCGGAACACGAACTGAGCTGCCAGCAGCGCGTCGCGCCGCTTGATCTGCCCTGCGGACAGCGCCGACAGACCCAGACCTTCCGCGCAGCGCTCTGCCGCCTGCTCGCCCGCCAGTCGGATGCGGGTCAGCGAGGCTTCGAGGTGCGGATTCAGACGGATCTCGGGCGCGGTCATCAACAATGAGGCACGAAGTTGCGAAAGTATCGCGCCTGCCACCCATAGGGGTTTTCGGCAGGTGCCAATTTCCTGGCAAAAAAAAGCCCGGTAACTATTGCTTACCGGGCGGGCGGAACGTCGGGGCCTAGCGCTTCAGCGAATCGCGGATCTCTCGCAGCAGCTGGATGTCTTCGGGCGTGGGCGGCGGCTCGGCCGGCGCGGGTGCCGGCGCCGGTGCGCTGCGCAGACGGTTGACCTGCTTGATCATCAGGAAGATGACGAAGGCCAGGATGATGAAGTTCAGCGAGACGGTGATGAAGCTGCCATAGGCAAGTACGGCACCTTCCTTCTTGGCGTCGGCCAGCGTCGTGGCCGTTTGGCCCGCCAGCGGGATGAAGTAGTTGCTGAAGTCCAGCCCGCCGAAGATCTTGCTGACGACCGGCATGATGACGTCGCCGACCAGCGAGTCGACGATCTTGCCGAAGGCGCCGCCGATGATCACGCCGACCGCCAGGTCGACGACGTTGCCTTTGACGGCGAACTCCTTGAACTCGGAAAAGAAACTCATGAATGGGGCTCCTTGGGGCGGGCCGAAGTGTACGCAGCGATGTTGACCGCAGGCCCCGGGCCGCAGAAGGCGGGTAAACCTGTGGGTCGTGGTGGCGTCGGTCCCGCGGAGTGCAAACCAGCGTCCGCTAGAATCCTCGGCTGCCCCGAATAGAAGTCTCTTCAGAGGACCCTCATGAGTGACCAGCAAGTGGACCAAGGCAAGCGCACCTGGTTGATCGCGACCGGCTGTGCCGGTGCCGTGGGTGGTGTTGCAACCGCCGTTCCCTTCGTCAGCACCTTCGCGCCCAGCGAGCGAGCCAAGGCGGCCGGCGCGCCGGTCGAGGTGGACATCTCCAACATCAAGCCCGGCGAGAAGCTGACGGTGGAGTGGCGCGGCAAGCCGGTCTGGATCGTGCGCCGCACGCCCGAGCAGCTTGAAGCCCTGAAGAAGCACGACGGCGAACTGGCGGATCCCAACTCGGACCGCAAGGCCTACCCGACGCCGGCGTACGCCAAGAACGAATACCGCTCGATCAAGCCCGAGTTCTTCGTGGCGGTCGGCATTTGCTCGCATCTGGGTTGCTCGCCGAGCGACAAGTTCGCCACCGGCGCCCAGCCCTCGCTGCCCAACGACTGGGCTGGCGGCTTCCTGTGCCCCTGCCATGGCTCGACCTTCGACATGGCTGGCCGCGTCTTCAAGAACAAGCCTGCGCCGGACAACCTCGAAGTCCCGCCGTACATGTATCTGTCCGACACCCGTCTGCTGATCGGTGACGACAAGAAGGCCTAACGAGAACAAACGGGACGACACATGGCTGAATTCAAGGAAGCCCCTGCCGGCGCCTCGGTGGGTGTGAAGACGATGACCTGGCTGGAGAACCGGTTCCCGACCGCGTTCGATGCGTACAAGGTCCACATGTCGGAGTACTACGCTCCGAAGAATTTCAACTGGTGGTACATCTTCGGCTCGCTGGCACTGCTGGTGCTGGTGATCCAGATCGTCACCGGCATCTTCCTGGTGATGCACTACAAGCCGGACGCGGCGCTGGCCTTCGCGTCTGTCGAGTACATCATGCGCGATGTGCCCTGGGGCTGGCTGATCCGCTACATGCACAGCACGGGCGCCTCGGCCTTCTTCGTTGTCGTCTATCTGCACATGTTCCGCGGCCTGATCTACGGCAGCTACCGCCAGCCGCGCGAGCTGGTGTGGATCTTCGGCTGCGCGATCTTCCTGTGCCTGATGGCCGAAGCCTTCATGGGCTACCTGCTGCCCTGGGGCCAGATGTCCTACTGGGGCGCCCAGGTCATCGTGAACCTGTTCGCCGCCGTGCCGTTCGTCGGTGAGGATCTGGCGCTGATGATCCGCGGCGACTATGTCGTCGGCGACGCGACGCTGAACCGCTTCTTCAGCTTCCACGTCATCGCCGTGCCGCTGGTGTTGCTGGGCCTGGTGGTGGCCCACCTGCTGGCGCTGCACGATGTCGGCTCGAACAACCCGGACGGCGTCGAGATCAAAAAGGGCCCGAAGGACGCGAACGGCAAGCCGCTGGACGGCGTGCCCTTCCATCCGTTCTATTCGGTGCACGACCTGTACGGTGTCTGCCTGTTCCTGATGGTGTTCACTGCCATCATCTTCTTTGCCCCGGAGATGGGCGGCTACTTCCTGGAGTACAACAACTTCATCCCGGCCGACCCGCTGAAGACACCGGCGCACATCGCACCTGTCTGGTACTTCACGCCGTTCTACTCGATGCTCCGCGCGACGACCGATCCGATGGTCAACGTGTTGTGCGCACTGATCGGCGCCGCCGCCATCGTGAGCTTCCTGAAGGGCAAGTTCGGTGGCCCGGCCAAGATCGCGCTGCTGGTCGGCGCGGCCGTGATGATCTTCCTGCTGAAGATCTTCGACGCGAAGTTCTGGGGCGTGGTCGTCATGGGCGGCGCGGTCATCATCCTGTTCTTCCTGCCCTGGCTGGACCACAGCCCGGTCAAGTCCATCCGTTACCGCCCGGACTGGCACAAGTGGGTCTACACGGTGTTCGTCGTGTTCTTCCTGGTGCTGGGCTATCTGGGCATCCAGCCGCCGAGCGACATGGGCACGCTGGTGGCGCAAGCCGGGACGCTGTTCTATTTCGGCTTCTTCCTGCTGATGCCGTGGTGGAGCCGGCTCGGCACGCCCAAGCCTGTGCCTGATCGCGTGACCTTCCACGCCCACTGAGCCGCGGAGCAGAACACCAATGAAAAAGCTGATTGCGATCCTGCTGGCTTCGCTGAGCCTGAGCGGTGCCGTCCATGCTGCCGGTGGCGGCATCGAGTGGGACAAGTTCCCCAAGGAGAAGATGTCCGACATGGCGGCGTTGCAGAACGGCGCCAAGCTGTTCGTCAACTACTGCCTGAACTGCCATGCCGCGGCGTTCAACCGCTACAACCGCATGCGCGATCTCGGCCTCTCCGAAGCCGAGATCAAGAACAACCTGCTGTTTGCCGCCGACAAGGTGGGCGACACGATGAAGGTGAGCCTGAACCCGCAGGACGCCAAGGACTGGTTCGGCGCCAACCCGCCGGACCTGACCGTCATTGCGCGGTCGCGCGCCGATGCGTCCAAGGGCTCGGGTGCGGACTACCTCTACACCTACATGCGGAGCTTCTACCGCGACGACACCAAGGCGACGGGCTGGAACAACCTGGCTTTCCCCAGCGTCGCGATGCCGCACGTGATGTGGGAGCTGCAGGGCCAGCGCGCCGCCAAGTTTGACGAGGTCACCGACCCGCATGACCACGCCAAGAAGATCCACGTCTTCGCCGGCTACGAGCAGCTGACGCCCGGCAAGATGACCGAGCGCCAGTACGACGAGGCCGTCGCCGACCTCGTCGCCTACCTGCAGTGGATGGGTGAGCCCGCACAGGGCCAGCGCTTCCAGCTGGGTGTGATCGTGCTGATCTTCCTCGGCTTCCTGACCATCTTTGCGTGGCGTCTGAACGCCTCGTACTGGAAGGACGTGAAGTAAATCTTCGAGTCCCGGCACCGCCCGACGGTGGTGCCAAACACGCAGTGGGGCGGACAACCAGCCACCCACTGCGTTTGCTTTTTCAGCGCAGCCTCACCGCCGCGCGTTTTGATTGACTGACCCCTCGGGAGCCCAAGCCATGATGGTCCTCTACTCCGGTACCACCGACCCCTACTCGCACCGCTGCCGTTTCGTGCTGTTCGAGAAAGGCATGGACTTCGAAATCCGTGACGTCGACCTGTTCGCGAAGCCGGAAGACATCGCCCTGATGAACCCGTACAACGAGGTGCCCATCCTCGTCGAGCGCGACCTCATCCTGTACGAGTCGCACATCATCAACGAGTACATCGACGAGCGCTTCCCGCACCCGCAGCTGATGCCCGGCGACCCGGTGGCTCGCGCCCGCGTGCGCCTGTTCCTGCTGAACTTCGAGAAGGAGCTGTTCGCCCACGTGAACGTCCTCGAAGGCCGTGGCACGACCGTCAAGGCGACCGACAAGCAACTGGAGAAGGCCCGCTCGCAGATCCGCGACCGCCTGACCCAGCTCGCCCCGATCTTCCTGAAGAACAAGTACATGCTGGGCGACGACTTCTCGATGCTCGACGTGGCCATCGCCCCGCTGCTGTGGCGCCTGGACTACTACGGCATCGACATGTCCAAGAACGCGCTGCCGCTGCTGAAGTACGCCGAGCGCATCTTCAGCCGCCCGGCCTACATCGAGGCACTGACGCCGTCTGAAAAGGTCATGCGCCGCTGATGGACCAGACCCCCGCTCCCGGCGGTGCGGGCAACGGCACGTCCACCCGCCCGTACCTGATCCGCGCGCTGCACGACTGGTGCACGGACAACGGCTTCACGCCCTACATCGCGGTCCACGTCGACCGCTCGGTGCAGGTGCCGATGGAGTATGTGTCCAACAACGAGATCGTGCTGAACGTCGGCTTCGATGCGACCAGCGGGCTGGACCTGGGCAACGAGTTCATCCAGTTCAAGGCCCGCTTCGGCGGTGTGGCGCGCGAGATCGTCGTGCCCGTGGACCATGTGGTCGCAATCTATGCGCGCGAGAACGGTCAGGGCATGGCCTTCCCGGCCCCCGAGCCGCTGGTCGAAGGCGCTGCGCCACCGCAGCCCGCGCCGGTCGCTGCCGAGCCGCGTCGCAGTGGCCTGCGGCTGGCCAGCGAGACGGGGGACGACGAGGGTGACGACACGCCACCGTCGCCGGACGCACCGAGCGGCGCTCCTCGACCGGCGCTCAAGCGCGTGAAATAGCGCTCGCCTCTCGCGAGGCGCGTGCTGCGAGCGTCTAGAATCGCGCTCCCAGTTTTCGCCGGCTTAGCTCAGTTGGTAGAGCAACCGCCTTGTAAGCGGTAGGTCATCAGTTCGAATCCGATAGCCGGCACCAACGAAAACCCACGGTCTTGCGACCGTGGGTTTTTCTATTTCTGCGCCAGCTTGATGCGGATGCGCCCGGGCAGGCCGGCCTGTGCGAGCAGCCCCTCCAGCCGCGGCAGCAGGTGGCGCAGTTTGGCGGCCACGGCAGCATTGGCCACCAGCAGGCTCCAACCTTCCTCGTCCAGTGGGCCGGACTGGATGCTGACCAGCAGCGGGCCAGGCAGCGCCGGCGCAATGACGCGCAACCGGCGCTTGGACGCCTCCAGCCGTTCACTCAGACGGGCCAAGCTCTCGTGGGCGCGCAGGGCCTGTGCAACCGGCATCGGATCGGGGACGCTGGGGCGCCGACCTTTGGCGGTGAGGTAGCGGGGCGCGGGCATCGCGGCAGTGTAGTCAGGCGTCAAAGGCTGCAGAGGCCCGCTGCTAAACTGCACCGTTTTGCGCGGCCAGGCAAGTCCTGCTTGCATTGGCCCCATGCGCCCCCAGATTCGCGCCTCCGACCGAACCGCGTCGACGCCGCCGTCCCTCGCCCAGCCCCCAATCAGCATGTTGCCCAAGCTTCTCACGTCGATTTTCGGTAGCCGCAACGAGCGCCTGCTCAAGGAATACCGCCGCACCGTGGCGCAGATCAATGCGCTGGAGCCGAAGTACGAGGCCTTGAGCGACGACGAGCTGCGCGCCCAGACGGCCGAGTTCAAGCAGCGCATCGCCAACGGCGCCACCGTCGACCAGATCCTGCCCGAGGCCTTCGCCGTCTGCCGAGAAGGCAGCAAGCGGGCGTTGAAGATGCGTCACTTCGACGTGCAGCTGATCGGTGGCATGGTGCTCAACGCCGGCAAGGTGGCCGAAATGCGCACCGGCGAGGGCAAGACGCTGATGGCTACGCTGCCCGTGTACTTGAACGCACTGACGGGCAAGGGCGTCCACGTCGTGACGGTGAACGACTACCTCGCGCGCCGCGACGCCGAGTGGATGGGCAAGCTGTACACGTTCCTGGGCCTGTCGGTGGGCATCAACCTGCCGCAGATGCCGCGCGAGCAGAAGCAGGCCGCCTACGCCGCCGACGTCACCTACGGCACCAACAACGAGTACGGCTTCGACTACCTGCGCGACAACATGGTCTACGAGACGGCCGACCGCGTGCAGCGCGGCACGTCCTACGCCATCGTCGACGAGGTGGACTCCATCCTGATCGACGAGGCGCGCACACCGCTGATCATCTCGGGGCAGGCCGACGACCACACCGACGTCTACCTGAAGATCAACAGCATCGTTCCGGGCCTGAAGAAGCAGATCGGCGAGCTGGACCCGCGCACGGGCGAGGGCGTCATCGAGCCGGGCGACTTCACGGTGGACGAGAAGTCACACCAGATCCATCTGACCGAAGACGGCCACGAGAACGCCGAGCGCCTGCTGACCGAGGCCGGCCTGATCGCCGAGGGCGCCAGCCTGTACGACGCGGCCAACATCACGCTGATGCATCACTTGAATGCAGCGCTGCGGGCCCATCACGTCTATCACAAGGACCAGAGCTACGTCGTGCAAAACGGCGAGGTCATCATCGTCGACGAGTTCACCGGCCGCCTGATGTCGGGTCGCCGCTGGAGCGACGGCCTGCACCAGGCCGTCGAGGCCAAGGAAGGCGTGCAGATCCAGGCCGAGAACCAGACGCTGGCGTCCATCACGTTCCAGAACTACTTCCGCATGTACGGCAAGCTGTCCGGCATGACGGGCACGGCTGACACCGAGGCCTACGAGTTCCAGGAGATCTACGGCCTGGAGACGGTCGTCATCCCGCCGAACCGCCCGACCATCCGCAAGGACGAGCTTGACCTGGTCTACAAGACCGACAAGGAAAAGTACGCCGCGGTCATCGAGGACATCCGCGCCTGCCACACGCGTGGCCAGCCGGTGCTTGTGGGCACCACGTCCATCGAGAACTCGGAGCTGATCTCCAACCTGTTGAACCAGGCCAAGCTGCCGCACAACGTGCTGAACGCCAAGCAGCACGAGAAGGAAGCGCAGATCGTCGCCCAGGCCGGCCGCCCGGGCGTCATCACCATCGCCACCAACATGGCCGGCCGCGGCACCGACATCGTGCTGGGTGGCAACGTCGAGAACCAGGTCAAGTTCCTGGAGGCCGATGAGTCCATCCCCGAGGGCGAGAAGGCCGCGCGCATCCAACAGCTGAAGGACGAGTGGCAGGGCCTGCACGACAAGGTGAAGGCCGAGGGCGGCCTGCGCATCATTGCGACCGAGCGCCACGAGAGCCGCCGCATCGACAACCAGCTGCGCGGCCGTGCCGGCCGGCAGGGCGACCCGGGCAGCTCGCGCTTCTACCTGTCGCTTGACGACCAGCTGATGCGCATCTTCGCCGGCGAGCGCGTGCGCGCCATCATGGACCGGCTGAAGATGCCCGAGGGCGAGGCCATCGAGGCCGGCATCGTCACGCGTTCCATCGAAGGCGCGCAGCGCAAGGTCGAGGCCCGCAACTTCGACATCCGCAAGCAGCTGCTGGAGTACGACGACGTGTCGAACGACCAGCGCAAGGTCATCTACCAGCAGCGCAACGACATCCTCGAGGCTGAGCAGCTCGTGGCGCAGATCGCCTCGCTGCGCGCGTCCACGCTGACCGACGTCGTGCGCACCTACGTGCCGGCCGAGAGCGTCGAGGAACAGTGGGACCTGCCCGGCCTGGAGCAGGTGCTGAAGGACGAGTGGCAGCTGGACGTCGGGCTGTCGGAGCTGGTCAGGAAGAGCGACTCCATTACCGACGACGACCTGCTGGAAGCCGTCATCAAGGCCGGCGACGCGCTGTTCCAGACCAAGCTGGACCGTGTCGGCATCGAGCAGTTCAACCCCTTCATGCGCATGGTGCTGCTGCAGAGCATCGACCAGCGCTGGCGCGAGCACCTGGCAGCGCTGGACTACCTGCGCCAGGGCATCCACCTGCGCGGCTACGCCCAGAAGAATCCCAAGCAGGAGTACAAGCGCGAGGCCTTCGAGCTGTTCTCGCAGCTGCTGGACGTCGTGAAGATGGAAGTCACCCGCACGCTGCTGAACGTGCGCATTCAGAGCCAAGAAGAGGCTGACCAAGCCGCCGAGGCCATCGAGCGGCGCGCCGAGGCCGTGTCCAACGTGACCTACGAGCATCCCAACGAGGACGGCTCGGTGTCCAAGGAGGTCGACCCCGCCACGCTGCTGCAGCAGTACGGCCATGTCGGCCGCAACGACCCGTGCCCCTGCGGCAGCGGCAAGAAGTTCAAGAGCTGCCACGGCAAGCTGGCCTGAGCGTCCGCACGCCAAGCCATGACGGGCCGGCTCTGCCGGCCCGTTTTCATGTGCGCCCAGCATGGGCGCACTCTTACGGGTGCAAGTCCCGTCGTAAGTTGATCACGACGAACGAAGCGAAGCGCAACTGCGTGAGGGCGACCGAGCGTGGGAAGGAAGCGTGGAGCGTAAATCGCGAGCCGATGAACAAGAACCGCATCGAAGGCGCTGCCGAGCAGGGCGAGTGGGCATGATTCCACGAAGCTCTCGTGATCAAGGCGAAGCGGCGTAAATGCGGCGGTTGTGCGATGAAGGAGTGCGTTCTTACCTGGGGACGCCTCGTCTTGTGCCTGAAAGGGCGACGGCCATGCCGGAGCGAGGTCTCAGCAGAGGTCGTAGTAGCCGGGTAGCGGGGCCGCCGAGGCCGCCAGCGAGAGGTGAAGGACCGAACGAGAGCAAGTGACCGAGGAGCTGGGAATGTCAAAGGCCATGCGTCAGATGCCGGAGGCAGCCGGGCGGGCGGGGGAAGGGCGCGGTGAAGCCGCGTTCCAACCGGCCAGCGACGAAGCCTGCGACCCGTCCCAGGAGCACCAGGGCACAGGGTCAGCAATGCCAGAGGCGGGGGCTGGCACCCTGCTGGAGGCGGCGCTGACGAGAGAGAACCTGCAAGCGGCTTGGAAGCGGGTCAAGGCCAACAAGGGCGCGGCGGGCGTGGACGGGCTCGACATCGAGCACACACAGCGCCTGCTGCAAACGACATGGCCGCAGATCCGCCAAGAGCTGCTGGGAGGGCGGTACCGCCCTGCGCCGGTGCGCAGGGTGATGATTCCCAAACCGGACGGAAGCCAGCGCGAGCTGGGTATCCCGACGGTGACGGACCGACTGATCCAGCAGGCACTGCTGCAAGTGCTGCAACCGCTGATCGACCCCACCTTCAGCGACCACAGCCACGGGTTCCGGCCGGGCCGAAGTGCGCACGACGCGGTCAAAGCCGCGCGGGCGTACGTCCAATCGGGCAAGCGCGTGGTGGTGGACGTGGACCTGGCGAAGTTCTTCGACCGGGTCAATCACGACATTCTTGTTGACAGGCTCAAGAAACGCATCGCGGATACGGCCGTCCTGCGGCTCATCCGTGCGTACCTGAACGCTGGGATCATGGATGGCGGGGTGGTGGTGGAGCGCCAACAGGGCACACCGCAAGGTGGGCCGCTGAGCCCGCTGCTGGCCAACGTGCTGCTGGACGAAGTGGACAAGGCGATGGAGGCGCGGGGCTACTGCTTCGCGCGCTATGCCGACGACAGCAACGTCTATGTGGGCAGCCGACGAGCCGGCGAGCGGGTGATGGCGTGGCTCAGGACGCTGTACGGCAAGCTGAGGCTTCAGATCAATGAAGCCAAGAGTGCCGTGTGCAGCGCCTTCGGGCGCAAATTCCTGGGCTACGAGCTGTGGGTATCCAAGGGGCGCGAAGTGAAATGCGCGGTGGCCCACAAGGCGCTGGACAACTTCAAGGCGCGCATCCGGGAACTCACGGGCCGCTCAGGCGGACGCAGCATGGCGCAAGTGGTGCAGGCGCTGCGACCCTACATGCTGGGCTGGAAGGCGTACTTCGGGTTGGCACAGACACCGAGCGTCTGGCGCAAGCTAGACCAGTGGCTGCGGCACCGGTTGCGGGCCATCCAGCTCAAACACTGGCGTGGGTCGCACGCGATCTACCGGGCGCTCAAAGCTCTTGGCGCCACGGACACTGCGGCAAAGCGGGTGGCGAGCAACAGCCGATGCGGGTGGAGAAACAGCGACGGGCTACTCAAGACGGTCCTGACCATCAGCTACTTCGACCGGCTGGGGCTTCCCCGGCTCTCTTGACCTCAAACTCTCGAACCGCCCGGTGCGGACCCGCATGCCGGGTGGTGTGGGAGGGGCTCGGTCAGAATGTCTGGCCGCCCCTATCCCGATTGGGGCGACCCGCGCCGCGAGCCCACCCATGTGGGGGGAAAAGCGTGCGTTTGAGCACATAGAGCCCCAAGCGCCACGCGCATGGGGGGTGCTCCCCCCGGCATCGCCCCCCTAGAGTGCAGTCCCAGAGAGCCCCGCCACTGGGGTTTGCCCGATAGAAGTTCCAGAAAGCTCGTCATGAAAGCCCTGTTCGCAGCCGCCGCAGCACTTGTCCTGGCCACCAGCGCGTCGGCCGGCCCCGTCACGGTTAGCAACACGACCCACAAGGACCCGACGGGGTTCGGCACCGCCTTCACCGACAGCAACGTCTACACGTTCACGCTGACCGAGGACACCTGGTTCAACGGCCTGCTGAAGACCAAGGGTGCGCTGACGTCCAACCCGGCCACCGACATCAAGTCGGTGACGCTGTCCAACCTGACCACCGGCGAGACGATCAGTTGGTCGGAGCTGGTGGCCATCAGCTGGACCACGACTCGCGTCGGTCTCGAGCAATGGTCGCTGTCGCCGCGCGAACTGGATGCGGGTACCTGGGTCCTGAGCGTCAGTGGCACCAGCTACGCCAACAAGCAAGGCAACGGCTACACCGTGGCCATGGAACTGCCCGAGCCCGGCAGCGTCGGTCTGGCCTTCGTGGCCGTGTGTGGCGCACTGTTCGCCTCCCGTCGCCGCAAGTCGGCCTGAACGCCGCAGCCTGCCTCAAGGAATCCTCATGAAGAAGCAACTCTCGACGATCATCGCCGCCGTGTTCATGCTGGCCGGCGCGCAGGCTGCCCACGCCAGCGACATCTCCATCGCTTGGCAAGGCAACGCGGCCCAGGCCGGCGTGGCGCTGCAGGCGTTTGACACGCGCCTGAGCACCACTGAGGCGGTGTTCGACGACTACGCGCTCCAGTTGCAGTACACCAACCTGACCAGCGGCACCAGCTTCGCAGCCTTCTGCATCGAGCCGCTGGCCGGCAACTCCGTGCTGCCTGCCACCTACTCGGTGTCGTCGTTCTCCGGCGTCGAAGCCAGCCACCTGGCCGCGCTGTACCAGACGTCGTTCAGCACCAGCATGAATGCCACGCAGCAGGCGGCCTTCCAGCTCGCCGTCTGGGAGTTCACGCAGGAGTCCTCGACTTTTGGCACGCAGACGGGCGCCTTCGTTTCCCAGGGCCCGTCGGCCGTGACGACACTGGCGGACAGCTACCTGGCCGCCGCGCTGAGCTTCTCGGGCACCAGCAGCTACCAGGTCACCAAGCTGACCAGTGGCGACTACCAGGATCTGGTGTTCGCCACCGCTGTGCCGGAACCCGGGACCTACGCGCTGTTCCTGGCCGGACTGGGAGCCATCGGCATGATCGCCCGCAGGCGCCTGCCGCGCTGACCGGACCGGTCGCCCGCTTGCCAAGGCTCCTTCGGGAGTCTTTGTTGTTTTAGCTTTCTACAATCCGCGCGCTTTCCCTGAACCCACCGAGCGCGCCATGCCTGTCAATCTCACCGCCCCCGATCCCGCCACCCTGTTGCCCGTGCCGGGCGTGCGCCTCGGCGTGACGATGGCCGGCGTGCGCAAGGCCAACCGGCGCGACCTCAACGTCATCGTGCTGGACGAGGGCGCGGCCGTGGCCGGTGTGTTCACGACCAACCGCTTTTGTGCCGCGCCGGTGCAGGTGTGCCGCGAGCACCTGGCCGGCGGCGCTGCCGTGCGCGCGCTGCTAATCAACACCGGCAACGCCAATGCCGGCACTGGTGCCGATGGCCTGGCCCGTGCCCGCGAGACCTGCCAGGCGCTGGCTGGCCTGATCGGCTGCGCACCCGAGCAGGTGCTACCGTTCTCCACCGGCGTCATCATGGAGACGCTGCCGGTGGACCGCATCACCGCCGGCCTGCCGGCCGCGCTGGCTGCGCTGCGGGACGACGGCTGGGGCGAGGCTGCACTGGGCATCATGACAACGGACACGCTGCCCAAGGCCGCGTCGCGCCGCATCACGCTCGGCGGCGTGCCGGTCACGTTGTCAGGCATCTCCAAGGGCGCCGGAATGATCCGGCCCAACATGGCGACGATGCTTGGCTTCGTCGCCACCGACGCCAACATCGCGCCTGCGCTGCTGCAGCCCCTGGTGAAGGAGGCCGCCGATGCGTCGTTCAACCGCATCACCATCGACGGCGACACGTCGACCAACGACTGCTTCCTGCTGATCGCCAGCCGCAAGGCGCAACACACCGAGATCACGTCGCTGGACAGCGCCGACGCAAAGGCGCTGCGCGAAGCGCTGATCGCGCTGAGCCAGGAGCTGGCCCAGGCCATCGTGCGCGACGGCGAGGGCGCCACCAAGTTCATCACGATCACGGTGGAAGGCGGGCGCGACGAGGCCGAATGCAGGCTGGCGGCCTACGCCATCGCGCACTCGCCGCTGGTCAAGACGGCGTTCTTCGCCAGCGACCCGAACCTGGGCCGCATCCTGGCCGCCGTCGGCTATGCCGGCATCGGCGACCTGGACCAGGGCCTGATCGACCTGCACCTGGACGATGTGCACGTGGTGACGCGCGGCGGCCGCCGGCCCGAGTACCGCGAGGAAGACGGCCAGCGCGTCATGAAGCAGAGCGAGATCACGATCCGCATCGGCCTGAACCGCGGTGCGGCCAGCGCCACCGTCTGGACCTGCGACCTTAGCCACGACTACGTGACCATCAACGCCGACTATCGGAGCTGATGGCGCTGCGCCCTGGGGTTTGTGCTGTCAGGGCTTCATCGCATGACCATCGGCGGCGCCGATGGAGGGCGGGACAATCCGCGCCTTCTTGACCCCAGGACTTCGCACGATGAAGCTCGCCCTGACCGCCGTTACCCTCGCGGCCATGCTGACCCCCGCTGCCCACGCCCAGACGCTGACCTACCCCGTCACCCGCCAGGTCGACCAGGTCGATGCGTACCACGGCACCACCGTCACCGACCCCTACCGCTGGCTGGAAGACGACAACAGCGCCGAGACCAAGGCCTGGGTGACGGCGCAGAACGCCGTCACCGACAAGTTTCTCGAAGCCATGCCGCAGCGCCTGCCGGCGCGCCGCATCTACACCGAGCTTTACAACTTCGAGCGCTTCGGCATCCCGTTCCGGGAGGGTGACCGCTACTTCTGGAGCCGCAACGACGGCCTGCAGCAGCAGAACGTCATCTACTGGGCGCCGTCGCTGAAGGACGCGCCGCAGGTCGCGCTGGACCCCAACGGCTTCTCCAAGGATGGCACGGTGGCGCTCAGCGGCCTGGTGCCCTCGCGCGACGGCAAGCTGCTGGCTTACGGCGTCGCTGGCGCCGGCTCCGACTGGCAGACTTGGCGCGTGCGCGACCTCGCCACCGGCAAGGACCTGGACGACAAGATCGACTGGGTCAAGTTCAGCAGCGCGTCCTGGACTGCTGACGGCAAAGGCTTCTTCTACTCGCGCTACGACGCACCCAAGGACGGCGAGAAGCTCAAGGGCGCCAACTACTTCCAGAAGCTCTATTACCACCGTCTGGGCACGCCGCAAAGCGATGACGTGCTCGTCGCCGAGAACCGCGACGACAAGGAGTGGGGCTTCGGCGCCGAGGTGTCCGACGACGGCCAGCTGCTGCTCATCAACGTTTGGAAGAGCGCCGGCAGCAAGAACGGCCTGCTGGTACTGCCGTTGCCCAAGGGTGCCTTCGCGGGCGGCAAGCCGCAGCCCATCACGCTGGATTTCGACGCGATGTACAGCCCCGTCGCCGTCACCGGCGGGCGGCTGGTGCTGCGCACCGACAAGGGCGCACCGCGCGGCAAGATCATCACCGTGGACCTGAAAAACCCCGCGCCGGCCGGCTGGAAGACGCTGGTGGCCGAAGGTCCGGACGCGATGACGCAGGCCTCGGGCGTCGGTGGCCGCTTGCTGCTGAGCTACCTGAACGACGCGGCCACGCTGGTGCGCGTGCACGCGGCCGATGGCAAGCGCCTCAGCGAGGTCAAGCTGCCCGGCATCGGTACGGCGGGTGGCTTCGGCGGGCGCTGGAGCGACACCGAGACCTTCTTCAGCTACACCAGCCTGACCACGCCGTCCGAGATCCATCGCTATGACGTGAAGACCGGCCAGACCACGCTGTTCAAGAAGCCCAAGACCGCCTTCAACGCCGACGAGTTCGAGACGCGCCGCGAGTTCGTCACCAGCAAGGACGGTACGCGCTTTCCCATCTTCATCGCCGCGAAGAAGGGCTTGAAGCTGGACGGCAGCAACCCCACGCTGCTGTACGGCTACGGCGGCTTCAACATCAACATCACGCCAGGCTACGGCGTCACGGCCGCGACCTGGCTGCGCATGGGCGGGGTCTACGTCAGCGCGTCGCTGCGCGGCGGCGGCGAGTACGGCTCGGCGTGGCATGACGCCGGCACCCAGCTGCGCAAGCAGAACGTGTTCGACGACTTCATCGCCGCTGGCGAATGGCTGGTCAAGCAGAAGATCGCCAGCCCGGCAACGCTCGCCATCAACGGCGGCTCCAACGGCGGCCTGCTCGTGGGCGCGGTCACCAACCAACGCCCCGACTTGTTCGCCGCTGCCGTGCCGCAGGTGGGTGTGATGGACATGCTGCGCTACCAGCACTTCACTATCGGCTGGGCCTGGGCGTCGGACTACGGCACCAGCGCCGACAGCCCCGAGATGTTCAAGGCGCTTCACGCGTACTCGCCGCTGCACAACATCAAGAGCGGCGCGAAGTACCCGGCCGTGCTGGTCACGACAGCCGACCACGACGACCGCGTCGTGCCGGCGCACAGCTTCAAGTACACGGCTGCGCTGCAAGCTGCGGACACCGGCCCGGCGCCCAAGCTGATCCGCATCGAGGTCAACGCCGGCCATGGTGCAGGCAAGCCCACGTCGAAGATCATCGAGGAGCGCAGCGATGTGCTGGCCTTCATCGCCAATACGATGAAGCTCGAAGTCAAGTGACGGAGACGGTCGCCATCCGCGACCTGGGCGTCGGCGATGTCGACGCCCTGCTGGCGCTCTACCAGCAGTTGAACGAGGGCGATGCACCGCCGCCGCCCGAGTCGGTGCGCGCCGCGTTCACGCATCCTGGCCTGCGCCACTTCGGTTTGTTCGACGGCGACACGCTGGTGGCCACCTGCAACCTTGCCGTCATTCCCAACCTGACGCGCGGTGGACGCAGCTACGGCGTCATCGAAAACGTGGTCACGCGCGAGGACCGCCGCAACCGCGGCCACGGCCAAGCCGTCATCCGCCATGCCATTGACCAGGCCTGGGCGATGGGTGCCTACAAGGTGCTGCTGACCACCAGCCGCCAGGATCCGGCGGTGTGGGCGTTCTACGAGCGCTGCGGCTTCGACCCCGGCGACAAGCGCGCCTTCGTCATCCGGCGCAACTGAGGCTCACCACTTCATCTCGCCCTTGTTGACCTTCGCGCCGATGTCCAGCGCGATGCCCAGGCCCGCGTCCGGGTAGGCCTGCTGCATAGCCTGGATCAGTGCGGCGGCGTTGGCGGCCTTGGGCAGCTCGGTCTCGAAGCGGGCCAGGTAGTCCTGCGTGTAGCGCAGCTGTGTCGCGTCGTGCGATGCGCCGGCGCGGCTGTGGCCGGGGATGACGCGCAGCGGCTGCAGTGTGACCATCGTGCCCAGTTTGGCGCTCCAGGCTGCGCGTTCCTGCGCGGTCTGCGTGTCGGCCGTCCACACATGCAGGCCGGCGAACACGTTGACGCCGCCCGCGATGGTGCGCAGCGACGGGATCCACACATAGCTGCGGTGCGGCAGTGTGTCGTCCAGGCCGCGGATCTCCAGCTTCTCGCCTTCCAGCTCGATCACCGGCGTGGCCAGCGCCTCAGGCAGCGGCACGGCCTGCGGCGCGTTGGCGCCCAGGCGCGGGCCCCAGACCTGCAGCTTGGTCGCCAGCGTGGCTTCGATCTTCTTCAGCGTCGGCGCCGTCGCGACCACGCGTGCCTGCGGGAAGAAGGTCTTCAGCACGCCGATGCCGAAGTAGAAGTCCGGGTCGGCCTGGCTGATGTAAATGGTTTTCAGCGTCTTCTTGCTGTCCAGCACCATGCTGGCGATCCGCAGTGCATCGGCGCGCGTGAAGCCGGTGTCCAGCAGCACGGCGTCGGTCTTACCGGACACCAGCACCGCGTTGACGTGAAAGCTGGCGGCGTCGGCGTTGTACACCTGCAGCGTCAGCGGTGCGGTGGCATTGGCCTGCGCACTGGCATCCACGGCGTGCAGGGTCAGCGCAGCGAGCGGCAGCAGGCGGGTCAGGATCTTTTGAAAGGCGGTCATCGTGCGTCGTCTCGGGTTGAACAGAATGCCGCCACTCTATTAAAGCTGTTTTGGTTGATAAATAACGATAGAGTCAATGGTTTGTCAATTCAATCGGGCAAATCATGGACCGGCTGACCGCGATGCAGGTGTTCGTCGAAGTGGCCGAGCGCGGCAGCCTCACGCAGGCCGGCGACGCGCTGGAGATGTCCCGCGCCATGGTGTCGCGCTACCTGGAGAGCGCCGAGCGGTGGCTGGGCGCGCGGCTGCTGCAGCGCACGACACGGCGCGTCAGCCTCACCGAGGCGGGTGCTGCCGCGCTGCAGCGCTGTCGCCAGATGCTGGAGCTGGTGCGCGAGACGGAGGCTGCCGCCGGCGCGCAACGCCTGGCCCCGCGCGGGCGGTTGCGCGTGACGGCCAGCGCCTCGCTGGCCCAGGCTAAGTTGGCCGCCGCGATGGCGGCGTTCCTGGCGCTGCACCCCGACTGCGAGGTGGAACTGGTGGTGCTGGAGCGCGCGGTGAATCTCGTCGAGGAGCGCATCGACTTGGCCGTGCGCATCAGCAACCAGCTCGATGCCCACCTCGTCGCCCGCCCGCTGGGGCGTTTCAGCTCCGTGCTGTGCGCCGCGCCGGCCTATCTGGATGCCGCGCCGCCTCTGGTGCAGCCGCAAGACCTGGCCCAGCACCGCTGTGTGACGCATGCCTACGTCAACCGCGACGACTACGCGCTGCAGGACCGTGAGGGGCGGTGGCTGCGCGTGCCGGTGCGTTCGGTACTGCAGAGCAACGATGCCGGCGTCATGCGCAGCGCGGTGCTGGCGGGTGCGGGCCTGGCCATCCTGCCCGACTATCTGGTCGAGGAAGACCTGCAACTCGGGCGCTTGCGGCGGGTGCTGACCGGGCACGAGCCCGAATCGCACGGCATCCACGGCGTCTACCTGTCGCGCCAGTATCAGCCGCTGGCGCTGCGCCTGCTGCTGGACTTCCTGGCCCAGCGCTTCAGCGGCGCGGGCGCCTAGAAGTTCACGGCCTTCGTCTTCAGCCCACGCGCCACCAGCGTCGCGTTGATGAGCTGGGCCTGCTCGCGGCTGGCGAACGGCCAGATCGTCGCGCGCCAGCCCTCGGGCGTTTGGATGACGTCGGACTGCAGCGCCTCGGGGTTGCTGTGCACGCCCACCAGACCGGCCTTCATGCGGGCCAGCAGCGCTTCGGCCTGCGCTTTGCTGCCGGGCGGGCCGACCAGCGCAACGGCCACCTTGGCCGGCGAGCCCGCCATCTGCGCCAGCCGCGGGTCCGGCGGCTCGGCCTTCGCAGGTTCGGGCGTGGCGGGCGAGGGCGCCGCTGCGGGTGCAGGCGTGGGCGTCGGTGAACTGGCCGCGGGGGCCGGGGCCTTGTCGGCGGCCTTGTCGCCGCCCTTCTCAGCGGCCTTCTCGGGCGCCTTACCGCCCCCCAGCGGCGGCAGCTGCTTGCCGTCCGTTCGCGTAACCAGGCGCGGGCGGATGTCGGGCACCGGCGCATCGCTGGCGCCTGTTTCCGGCAGTGGCGCGATGTCGGACGCGGCTTCGGCGGGCGCCGAGGCCTCGGCGCCCGGCACCGAGGCGGCTGGTGCGACCACCGGCACGCTCGCCGGCGCAGGGGCCATCAAGGCCATCGAGGCGGCGCTGGCCTGCGCAGGTGCGGCAGGTGCAGCTGGCATGGCTGGTGGTGGCGCCGGCCGTGGCCACAGTTGCCAGACCGCCAGCGCCCCCAGCAACAGCAGCGTGACGCCCGCCGCGGCCACACGGCGCGGGTCCCACAGCCGCCGGCCGATGATCTGCGACGGGATGCCGCGCCCCAGCAGCACGCGGGTGCGGGCCTCGCCCTGGTCCGCGCCGGCGCTCATCAGGTACAGCTCGAACGGCCAGCCGCCATGTTTTGCGGCCTGCTGCTCGTCGATGACGATGACACGCCAGGGCCGCGTCTCGGGCGTGGCCGGCGGCTCCGCGTAGCCGTGCGCCAGCGCGAAGCGCTCGATGCGCGTCGGGCTGAGGCCGGGCAGGAATTTTTCGTTGAAAGCCCGCCACTGCGTGCGCGGCGCCCGGCCCAATAGCCGCGACAGCAGTCCCGGCACCGCCTTCAGCCGCTGCAGCCAGACCGCGCCGCGCGACACCGGCGGCGAGCCGTGCAGTTCGTCGAACGCGCTGACCGCGTCAGTCAGCACCGGCTCGACAAGCCCGCCTGCCTGCGCCGACGCGCGCACGAAGGGCAGGGCCACCACGCCGATGGTGTGCACGTCCGCCACGCCGATGCGGCGTGCGAGGGGGTGGCGGTTGTGCCAGTCGACGATCTGTTCGGCAAGACGCTCCATGACGGCTTGATCTTCCCCGAGATGCGGCTCTGGCTGCCGCCGGAACAGCGCCCCGAAGTCAGCCCAGTTGCTTCAGCAGCCAGGCGTTCAGGTCGGCGATCTCTTCGGCGCAGACCGAGTGCGGCATCGGGTAGTCGTGCCACTCGACGTCGTGGCCCAGCGCGCGCAACGCATCGCGGGCGGCGGTGCCGCGCGCCGGCGCGACGATGGGGTCCTGCGTGCCGTGGGCCAGGAAGATCGGCAGGTCGGCGTTAGCGTCGGTGCGCTCCGCTGCGGTGGTGGCGGCCAGCGGCACATAGCCCGACAGACCTACCGCGCCGCCCAGCCGGTGCGGGTAGCGCAGCGCGGTCATCAGCGTCATCGCGCAGCCTTGGGAGAAGCCCATCAACACGATGCGGTTCGCCGGCACGCCGCTTGCGCGTTCGGCGTCGATGAGCTCGGCGATCTGCCGCTGCGACTCGCGCAGGCCGGCCTCGTCCTCGCGGCGCACGAGGTCGGTGACGAGGATGTCGTACCAGGCGCGCATCACGTAGCCGTTGTTGATGGTCACGGGCCGCTGCGGCGCGTGCGGGAACACGTAGCGCACCGGGCCGATGGCCGCCAGGTCCAGCTCGCCGCAGATGGGCACGAAGTCGTGGCCGTCGGCACCCAGGCCGTGTAGCACGATGATCGTCGTGCGCGGGTTGGGAGCGGTCTCGATGACGTGGGTCTCAAGCATGTCGGGTCCAGTTTTTCTTCAGCAGTTCAAAGTGCTTGTCGCCATAGGCGTCCAGGCCTTCAGCGGTGGGTTGCCAGCCGGCGCGGCGGTAGAAGGCCTCGGCGCGGGAGTCGGGCTCGGTGCCCAGGTCCAGCCTTTCGTGGCCCTGCGCGAACAACCAGTCCACCATCACGTCGTGCAACTGGCGCCCATAGCCCCGGCCATGCAGCGGCGGGTCCACGAACATGGCCCAGATATGGCCGTCGCGGTTGTCGGCGATGGCGAAGCCGGCGATGCGTCCGTTCTCCAGTTCAACCACCCAGCCGCGGCCGTAGTCGTTCAGGTAGGCGTGCAGTTCATCGTCCTTGATACGGCCAGGCGTCAGCTTGTTTTCGGTGACGGCGTAGCGCACGCGCCAGAGTTCGGCGGTGTCGGCGAGGGTGGCCTGTCGGATCAGCATGGCCGTCATTGTCGCGACAGTCTGTGGCGCTGCGGCGCGCCATGATGGCTGCCATGGGAAGCCTTTATCTCGTCCGCCACGGCCAAGCCAGCTTCGGCGCGGCCGACTACGACCAGCTAAGTGCCCGGGGCCATGAGCAATGCCGGCTGCTCGGCGCCTACTGGCGCGAGCGCCGCCAGCGCTTCGACGCGGTGTTCACCGGCACGTTGCGGCGGCACGCGCAGTCGCTGGCCGGCATCGTCGAGGGCTACGGCGAAGACCTGCCCACGGTTGCGCTGCCGGGCCTCAACGAGTACGACAGCGAGGCGGTCGTGCGCGCCATCCACCCGGCGCCGCTGGCCAGGCCCACCGACCCCGAGACCGTCAAGCAGCACTTCCGGCTGCTGCGCACCGGGCTGCTGGCCTGGATGCGTGGCGAGACGCAGCCGCAGGGCATGCCCGCGCATGTGGACTTCCATGCCGGAATCGTCGACGCGCTGGCGCGCGTGCTGGCGGCGGGCGTGGGCAAGCAGGTGCTGATGGTCAGCAGCGGCGGCCCCATCGCTACCGCGGTGGCGCATGTGCTGCAGGCGCCGCCCGAAAGCTTGGTGGAGCTGAATCTGCGCCTGCGCAATGCGTCGCTGACCGAGCTGGCTTACAACCGCGAGCGCTTCCACCTCGTCACGTTCAACACGCTGCCGCATCTGGACACGGCCGAGACGCGGGCGCTCATCACGCACGCCTGAGGCCCGCGGCGGCGCGGCGCGCGTCGCTCACGCCTGCGGGGACAGCGCGCGGTGCAGGCGCTGGTGCTCGGCGCTGTTCCCGTCGACCGGCAACTGGTTGCGCGCTTGCAAGTAGTGGTGCATGAACACGCCCAGGTAGGCCTGCAGCGTTTCCTCGGCGCGAGCGTCTCCGGCCAGGCCCAGGCAGCGCGCGGCAACCTCGCTGGTGCACAGGTGGTCGCTGCACCAGGAGCGGCGCAGCCGGTACTGCGACGCGTCGGCGGGCGCCAGGCTGAGCACCGGCAGGTGGTTCAGGTAGGGGCTGCGGCTGAACATCTTGCGCGCCTCCGCCCAGGTGCCGTCCAGCAGGATGAACAGCGGCCGCCGGGACGTGCCGCCGGGGCCCGGCGTGCGCGGCGGAAGAGCGTTCACCACACGCTCGGGCGCCGTGTACTCGCCGGGAAACACGACATAGCCCTCCCAGACGGGATCGCTCAGCAGCGCGATGAGGGCGGGGTCAACCTCGGTGCGCGACCAGCCGAACGCGAAGGTGTCCGCCACCAGGTCCGCGATCAGCCAGCCCGTGTTGGTCGGCTTCAGCGGCTCGATGTCCGCCATCAGCAGGCACACCGCGGCCTGCGTATCCAACGGCGTGCGCAGCGCGCACATGCAGTGCGAGGGCAGCAGCCGGCAGCTCTCGCAGCGCTCCCGCTTGAAGCCGCCGCGGACCATGAAAGGCTTGGTGGCGCGCGCCAGACGGGCGGCGCGAAGACGGGACACGGCGTGGGGCATGCGCGGATTGTCCGGTCAGGCCGATATGCCGGATCTCCGACAATCCCACCGATGTCCTCGCCGCTGTTCACCTCCCTCGTCACCCCGCCCCCCGCCGCCACCGCGCCTGCGCACGAGCGCTTCCTGCATCTGGTGCGGCTGGCGCTGGCCGGCGGTCAGTTCGGCAAGCTGCTGCTGTCGGGCCCGGTGGGCGACGACGAAGACGTGGAGCGGCTGACCGTGCGCGCCATCGACCTGCGCAGCGAGCCGGCATTGAGCTTTCTGTGGAAGTACCGGACCAAGGACGTCACGAAGAATCATGCGCCCGGCGCCGGCTTGGCCGAGATCGCCACGCTGCTGGGCGCGCGGTTTCGCAACGCGCACCTGCACACGGCGGCCGAAGAGGTGCAGTTCGCCGTCAGCCGCAAGGGCCGCGAGACGTTGCGCGTGACGCGCCTGGACAGCGCCGAGGCCGCGCCTGCACCGGCCGCGCACGACAAGGCCAAGCAGCGCCCGCTGGAGATGGCGAACCCGGTCTGGTCGGCGCTGGGCCTGACGCACTTGGTGAAAGGCGAGCCCTCACTGGTGCCGGCGATGGCGCGCAAGTGGAAGCAGATCAACCGCTTCGTCGAAATCCTGTCGTCCGCCGTCGACGAGGCGCAACTGCAGAGCCCCGTGCCTGGGCCCATCAGGGTGGCCGACTTCGGCTCGGGCAAGGGCTACCTGACCTTTGCCGTGCACGAGTGGCTGCAGGCGCGCGGCTTGCAGCCGCGCGTCACCGGCATCGAGCTGCGCGACGACATGGTCAGGCTGTGCAACGCGGTCATCGACGGCGAACAGCTCGCCGGCATCCGCTTCGACCAGGGCGACGTGCGCACCCAGGCCGTGCAGCCGCTGGACGTGATGATCGCGCTGCACGCCTGCGACATCGCGACCGACCACGCGCTGCACGTCGGGCTGAAAAGCGGCGCGCGCATCATCATGAGCTCGCCCTGCTGCCACAAGGAGCTGCGGCCGCAGATGACGTTGCCCGCTGTGCTGCGGCCCATGCTGCAACACGGCATCCACCTGGGCCAGGAAGCCGAGATGGTGACCGACTCGCTGCGCGCATTGCTGCTGGAGACCCAGGGCTACCGCACGCAGGTGTTCGAGTTCATCGCGCTGGAGCACACCAGCAAGAACAAGATGATTCTGGCCGTGAAGGCGCAGGGTGCCGCGGCCGAGGTGCTGGCCGCGCGCCGGCCCGAGCTGCTGGCGCAGATCGCCGAGATCAAGCGCTTCTACGGACTCAGGGAGCAGCGGCTGGAGCGGTTGCTAGCGGGCTGAACCCGAACGCGATCAACTCATGCAGCTTTTGCGAGGCACGGCGGTGCCACCCAGCTCCCGCCTCGCCCGCCTCGTTCACGCCGCGGGCCGCGAAAACGTTCTTGGCGAGGTTGGATGCCCGCGGTCAAAATCGTCATGGATCCCCGTCTGAATGAGTTGATGACAGATCTCACTTCCCCTCGTGGTACCTGATTGGCGTCGACCGCAGCGCGGCAGGTTCGGGACGGGGAAGTCCCATTCATTTGTTAGCCATCCATGCGATTTAGTGCGCACGCGACAGAGATCCGGGTGGATGTTCGGCACCGTTCGAATGGAATGGCCACAGCGGCATGCTGCCTGTTCCTCCGAATTTATGGGCCTGCAGACTTCTGGAGTCATAGGCGCTGGCGGTTCTCGGTTGGCGACCTCGCCGTTGATACTGAGAGAAATCGGTGGTCGAGTTGTGTTTCACGCGGCCACGTAGTGCTGGACACCGAGGAAGTTTCTGCGTCCGATCGTGGTTCGGAGACGGTTGGCTTTGTACGGTGTAAGGATCTGATTGTTCCGTCGCTGCGAGAAATTCAGATCTTGGCGATGGCACTCATCCGAGACCATGGTTTTGAATTCGATCCGTACTTCGTCAATGAGCTTGATCCGGTGACCGAGATAGCTAACCAGGCGATCGAGCCGACTCGCGTCGGCAAATCGCCGCTCGCGGCTCAGCTTCAACGTTGAACAGCGGCAATGCGGCTAGGCACAGTTCTCATCGGCATTGGAATTCTGGCTGCGCTGAACGGCTGCGACGCTGGCTGCGGCAACGAGGTCGCTTCAACCGTTGAGTCACCTCAGGGCGGGCGCGTTGCAGTGATCTTCAATCGCAATTGCGGGGCGACTGCCGGCTTCAATACGCAGCTATCGGTTCTGGCAAAAGGCGACATATTTCCCAGCGAAGCGGGAAACACGTTTATTGCCGATGGATCGCTGGCACTAAGAGTTCGGTGGATTTCGGAGTCTGAGCTAGTTGTCACAGGCCATCAGGGCGCGAAGATATTCAAGCAAGAGAAGACCGCAGACGGAGTTGCGGTCTCGTATGAATGAAACCCTACGGTTCAACCTTTTGCTCAGCGGACGGCTTGCACGTTGAGGCTATGTGTCAAGACCCGCCTGTTTGTATACAGCGCGCTTGAACAAATGGGGCTTGGCGACCTGCCAAGCTTGAAGGGCTTGCACGGGTGAGCGGTGGTCGAGCGAGCGTTGCGGGATGTGTGGTGGTTGTAGGTCTTGCAGTACGCCGTGAGCGTGGCTTCCAACTCGGCGCCCGAATTGAATCGGGTCTGCTGCACGACCTCGCTGATGCGGCCATTGAAGCGCTCCACCAGGCCGTTGGTCTG
>NZ_JBIGHY010000008.1:0-238363 GCF_043555865.1 Pelomonas dachongensis | reverse complement strand
GTGCGGGCGGTGCGAGCGGTCCTGCACGTCCTCCCGGTTCCTCCACTTCCTGGCCGTTTGGCGGCTGATGTTGTAGCGCTCGGCCAGGTCTGCCAGGCTGGATTCGGACTCTCGAATCTCTGTGCGGGTCAGAGGGGTGGTGCGGGCTCGGGCGTGGACTCGGCTCATGCGACTTTGACGACCGACTGCTCGGCCTTGAGGGTTCGGATCAACTCTCGCAGCACGTCCCTGGCTTTGAACAAGGCCCAGCTGCGAACGGGAACATGATCACATGGCACCCAACAGCTACCCATTTCAGGCGGTTCAGGCTGGCAGTCGGTTTCGGAAAACTTTGAGAGTCGTGCGTCTGAACGCATTGCGGGTACTAGCCACCACTCTGCCCAGCGGTGGCATTTGAGATCCGGGCCGCGAGGGGCGTCAGCTTTGGCCGAACATCCGTCTCATGCTGCCCGGGAGCGGTCCAAGTTGGACCAGGCAGGTGTCGATGCGACTGCCCATTGACAAGCCAACCACCTGGCGCCGCACAGGTCCCCCACAACCGCCGGGCCGAGCAGCCAGGCGCTGTAGCGTTCCCTAACGCCTACGCTCGCGCCATTTCGCGAGCGAACTTCTCATTTCGCGGCAGAAGTTCTCTGCTTGTTGACCAGCGAAGCCGGCTGGGAGCTCTTTCGCGGGCGAAGTTCCCATTTCGCGGGATGGTTCCCGTCTTCGCGGGCGAAGTTCCCTTCCCCACAAGCCTTGAGGCGGATGGCCGCGATGCGTCCTGAACTTCAAGCGAAGCTTCGCAAAATGGCGGCAAGTCCTTATTTATAAACGATATTTTTGATCGTGCTGTATTTGTGAACAGTGCTCCCTAAGTGCTTGATTTCATTGAAAAAACTTGTGCCGAACCTTGACCCGGTGGGGTCCGACCCTTAAAGTGGGAGAAAGTGTCTTTTGGTGGTGATAAGTGTCGGAAATCGTCTTTCAGGGAGCCTCCAACTTGGCGCTGGACGCCAAGGGGCGCCTGAGCGTTCCCGCTCGCCATCGAGAGGTGCTGCAGCTGATCAGCGAGGGGCGGCTCACCGTTACCAAGCACCCTGACGGCTGTCTGATGCTGTTCCCGCGCCCGACCTGGGAGACCTTCCGCGACAAGGTCGCCGCGCTGCCCATGTCGGCAGCCGGCTGGAAGCGGGTGTTCCTGGGCAATGCCATGGATGTCGAGATCGACTCGGCGTCGCGCGTGCTGATCTCTCCCGAACTGCGCGAGAGCGCCGGCCTGGACAAGGACGTGGTGCTGCTGGGCATGGGCAGCCACTTCGAGCTGTGGGACAAGAAGGTGCATGCCGCCCACGAGGCCGAGGTGATGGCCGGCCCGCTGCCGGACGCGCTCAAGGATTTCAGCTTCTGATGGGCGCCGACGTGAACGAGAGCGCCACGTTCCGCCACACCACCGTGCTGCTGGACGAGGCGGTGGAAGGCGTGCTGGCGCGCCCAGACGGCATTTACGTGGACGGCACCTTCGGCCGTGGCGGGCATTCGCGGCTGCTGTTGAGCAAGCTGGCGCCGCAAGGCCGGTTGATCGGTATCGACCGCGATCCGGAGGCCATCGCCGCAGCGGCGGCCATCGCCGACCCGCGCTTCTCCATCGTGCACAGCGGTTTCGCCGACATGGCCGATGCGCTGGCAGAGCTGGGTGTGCATCAGGTGGATGGTGTGCTGCTGGACCTGGGCGTGTCCAGTCCGCAGATCGACAACCCGGAGCGCGGCTTCAGCTTCCGCTTCGACGGGCCGCTGGACATGCGCATGGACACCACGCGCGGTGCCAGCGCGGCTGACTTCCTTGCGCGGGCCGAAGAGCGCGAGATCGCACGGGTGATTCGAGACTATGGCGAAGAACGGTTTGCTGGCCAGATTGCAAAGGCGCTTGTTGCTCGCCGAGAAGCCGGTGCGCCGCTCACGCGCACCGACGAGCTGCGCGAACTCGTGGCTCGCGCGGTCAAGACCCGTGAAGCCGGGCAGGACCCCGCCACGCGGACCTTTCAAGCCCTTCGGATTCATGTCAATGGCGAATTGGCCCAGCTGGAGCAAGGGCTGAAGTCGGCGCTGCGGCTGCTGGCGCCCGGCGGTCGGCTGTCGGTGATCAGCTTCCATTCGCTGGAAGACCGCATCGTGAAGACCTTCATCGGCCAGCACAGCAAGGCCGAGGTGGACCGCCGTGCGCCGTTCGCGCCGCCGCCGCCGCTGGCGCTGATGGCGCTGGGACGCGTGAAGCCGAGCGAAACCGAGGTGCGTGCCAATCCGCGTTCCCGCTCGGCCGTGCTGCGTGTCGCCGAGCGCACCGATGCGCCGCTGAAGGACTAGCGGCGTGATCAAGATCAACTTCCTGCTCATCCTGGCGGTGCTGGCCAGTGGCCTGGTGCTGGTGCACAACGCCTACGAGTCGCGCCGCCTGTTCACAGAGCGCGAGCGTGCCAAGGCCGAAGGCCAGCGTCTGGCTGCCGACGAGGAACGGCTGAAGGCCGAGCGCCATGCGCAGGCAACCAACCTGCGGGTGGAGCAAGTCGCGCGCGAGCGCCTGGGCATGCAGCTGATCTCGCCGGCCGTGGTTGCGTCGGGAGTCAGCCCATGAGCGCCGTGCCGGGCTGCCCCAAACAAGCTCGCTCCCGCCGGGCGGGGCAGCGCGCCGCGCGAAGGGTGCACGCATGAGCGACAAGCCGCCCAAGTCCGGCGCGCGCCTGCTCGGCTCGGGGCGGGGCGTCAGCTATTCCACCAGCCCGCTGCTGGCGTCCAAGACGCCGCCGTGGCGGTCGCGCTTCGTCGTCGCGCTGGTGGGCCTCGCGTTCGCGGGGCTGCTGGGGCGGGCGGTCTACGTGCAGGTGCTGCATGCCGACTTCTTCCAGAAGCAGGGCGAGGCGCGCTATGCGCACACGCTGGAGCTGCCGGCCAGCCGCGGTCGCATCAACGACCGCAGCGGCCAGGTGCTGGCGGCCAGCGTCGCCGTGCCGTCGATCTGGGCCATCCCCAAGGAAGTCGACGCCGATCCGGACAAGCGCCGCCAACTGGCCCAGGCGCTTGGCCTGTCGAACAAGGAGCTGACGGCCAAGCTCAACCCCGAGGCCCGCTTCGTCTGGCTCAAGCGGCTGTCCGACGACGACACGGCGGCCAGGGTCAAGGCGCTGAAGCTCAAGGGTGTGTTCCAGGATCGCGAGTACCGCCGCAAGTACCCCGAGGGCGAGGCGGCGGCGCACGTCGTCGGCTTCACCAACGTGGAGGACCGCGGCCAGGAAGGCATCGAGCTGGCGTTCCAGAAGGAGCTGCAGGGCCGCGACGGCTCGCGCTCCGTCGTGCGCGACCGGCTGGGCCGCGTCGTGGAGGACATCGGCGACATCGTGCCCGCCGCCAACGGCCGCGACGTGGACCTGTCGGTCGACTCCAAAGTGCAGTTCTTCGCCTACCAGCGCATCCGTGACGCGGTCGCCGCGCACAAGGCCAAGGCCGGCTCGGTGGTGGTGCTGGACGTGCAGAGCGGCGAGGTCCTGGCGCTGTCCAACTTCCCCAGCTACGACCCTGGCAACCGCCAGAACCTGTCCGGCGAGCAGCTGCGCAACCGCGCGCTGACCGACGTGTTCGAGCCCGGCTCGACGATGAAGCCCTTCATCGCCGGCCTGGCGATGGAGACGCACCGCGTGCGCCCCGACACGCTGGTGGACACCGGCAACGGCCGCTACCCCTTCCACGGCGCCGTCATCAGCGACACCAAGGCGCACGGCGTCATCACGGTGCACGAGGTCATCCAGATGTCCAGCAACATCGGCACGACCAAGCTGGCCATGCAGATGCCGGCGCGCGAGATGCACGAGATGTTCACGGCCATCGGCCTGGGCCAGCGTCCGCAGATCAGCTTCCCCGGTGCGGTGTCCGGCAAGCTGCGCCCCTACAAGACCTGGCGGCCTATCGAGCAGGCGACGATGAGTTACGGCTACGGCCTGTCGGCGTCGCTGTTCCAGCTGGCGCGCGCGTACACGGTGTTTGCACGCGACGGCGAGATCATCCCGGTCAGCATGCTGCGCCAGCCGCACGACCATCCCGTCGCCGGCATCCGCGTGTTCAGCCCCGAGGTCGCGCGCGACGTGCGCCGCATGCTGCAGGACGCTGCCGGCCCTGCCGGCACGGCGCGCTTGGCCCAGGTGCCCGGCTACAGCGTGGGCGGCAAGAGCGGCACGGCGCACAAGCAGGAAGGTCGCGGCTACACGAACAAGTACCGGTCCTGGTTCGTCGGCGTCGCGCCCATCAACAACCCCCGCATCGTCGTGGCCGTCATGGTCGACGAGCCCAGCACGGGCGTCTATTACGGCGGCGCCGTGGCCGGCCCGGTGTTCAGCCAGGTCACCGCGCAGACGTTGCGCCTGCTGGGCGTGCAGCCCGATCTGGACGTGAAGAGCCAGATCGTCGCCAACCAGAAGGCCGCGCCCGTGGAAGAGAGCTTCTGAGCATGCTGACCCGCCTCAAGTCCCCCGACGCCGCGGCCCGCTGGCTGGCCGAGTGGTGCACCGGCACGCTGCGCACCGACAGCCGACAGGTGCAGCCCGGCGACGCCTTCATTGCCTGGCCTGGCTATGCGCGGGACGGGCGCGAGTACGTGGCCGCAGCGCTGGCGGCGGGGGCTGCCACCTGCCTGGTGGAGGACGACGGCGTCGAGCGCTTCGGCTTCACGGACGCCCGCGTCGCGTCGCTGCCGGGGCTCAAGGGCCGCACCGGCGAGATCGCCGCGACCTTCTTCGGCCAGCCCACCAACACGCTGGAAGTCATCGCTGTCACCGGCACCAACGGCAAGACGTCTTCGGCCTGGTGGATCGCGCAGGCGCTGGCCGCGCTGAACCAGCGCTGTGGCGTCGTCGGCACGCTGGGCATCGGCGAGCCGCCCAAGCTGGACTACAACGGCCTGACCACGCCTGACCCTGTGCTGCTGCAGGCCGCGTTCGCGAGCATGCGGCAGCAGCGCTTCGCGGCTTGCGCCATCGAGGCCAGCAGCATCGGTCTCAACGAGGGCAGGCTGGCCGGCACCCTGGTGCGCGTGGCCGTTTTCACCAACTTCACGCAGGACCACCTGGACTACCACGGCGGCATGGACGCCTACTGGGTGGCCAAGCGCGCGCTGTTCAACTTCCCCGGCCTGCGCGCCGCGGTTGTGAACCTGGACGACGCCAAGGGTGACGCCCTTGCGGCCGAGTTGACGGCGCTGGACGTGTGGACCACTGGTGTCGAGCGGACGGACGCGCGTCTGACCGCGCGCGGCCTGCACTACACGCGCGAGGGCCTGGCCTTCACGCTGCACGAGGGCGATGCGTCGATCGCCGTGCAGACCGGCCTCATCGGCGACTACAACGCCGCCAACCTGCTGGGCGTGGCCGGTGCGCTGCGCGCGCAAGGCCATGCGCTGCCAGACGTGGCCCGCGCGCTGGCCCGCGTGACGCCGGTGCCTGGCCGCATGCAGCGTGTGGGCAATGGCCGCGAGTTGCCGCAGGTGGTGGTCGACTACGCGCACACGCCCGACGCGCTGGACAAGGCGCTGTCGGCGCTGCAGGGGCTGGCGAGCGCCCGTGGCGGCGAGCTGGTGTGCGTTTTCGGCTGCGGCGGCGACCGCGACCGCAGCAAGCGCCCGCAGATGGGCGCCATCGCCGCGCGGCTGGCCGGCCGCGTCGTCGTGACGACCGACAACCCCCGCACCGAGACGCCGGCGCAGATCCTTGCCGACATCACGGTCGGTGCGCCGCGCGCCACCATCATCGAGGCCCGCGAGGAGGCCATCCGCGCTGCCATCGCCGAGGCCGGCCCGCGCGACATCGTGCTGGTGGCTGGCAAGGGTCACGAGGACTATCAGGAAGTGAATGGTGTGCGCCGCACGTTCTCGGACGTGGCCGAAGCGCGCGCGGCGCTGCTGGAAAGGGCGGGCCTGTGAGCTTCTTCCTGACTCTGGCCGAAGCCCAGGCGCTGCTGCCGGGTTCGATGCTGGTCGGCGATGGTGCGACGGGCTTTGCCCGCGTGCACAGCGACACGCGCACGCTGCAGCCCGGTGACCTGTTCGTCGCGCTGCGCGGTGAGCGTTTCGACGCCAACGACTTCATCGCCCAGGCGCAGCAGGCCGGCGCCGTCGCCGCGCTGGCCGAGCGCAACCTGGGCGCGATGCCCGGCCTTCTGGTGCCGGACGCGAAAGCCGCGCTGGGCAAGTTGGCCGCCGCTTGGCGCCGCCAGCAGCAGCTGCCCGTCATCGCCGTCACCGGCAGCAACGGCAAGACGACGACGACGCAGATGATCGCCAGCATCCTGCGCGCGTGGGTGGGCGACGATGCGCTGTCCACGCAGGGCAACTACAACAACGACATCGGAGTGCCGCTCACACTCTTGCGGCTGCGCCATGACGACGCGCTGAGCCACCGCGCGGCGGTCATCGAGCTGGGCATGAACCATCCTGGCGAGATCGCGCCGCTGGCCGCGATGACCGCGCCCACGGTCGCGCTGGTCAACAACGCGCAGCGCGAGCACCAGGAGTTCATGGCCACGGTCGAGGCGGTGGCGCGCGAGAACGGCGCGGTGCTCGAAGCGCTGGCGCCCAGCGGCTGCGCGGTCTTCCCGGCCGACGACGCGTGCGCGCCGGTGTGGTTCGAGATGGCCGGTGCGCGACCGCACCTGACCTTCGCGCTGCACGGCGAAGCCGACGTGACCGGCAGCGCGCAGTGGCAGGGCGGCCACTGGGCGCTGGAACTGCACTCGCCGGCCGGCACCGCGCCGGTGGCGCTGCACATGGCCGGCGAGCACAACGTGCGCAACGCGCTCGCCGCCGCCGCCTCGGCGCTGGCCGCAGGCGCGCCGCTGTCGGCCATCCAGCAGGGGCTGGAAGCGTTTCGCGCCGTCAAGGGCCGTAGCGAGCTCAAGCGCGACGCGCGCGGCCGCCCGCTGATCGACGACAGCTACAACGCCAACCCCGACAGCGTGCGTGCCGCCATCGCCATGCTGGCCTCGCTGCCCGGCAGCGGCTGGCTCATCCTGGGCGACATGGGCGAGGTGGGCGACCAAGGGCCGGCCTTCCACCGCGAGGTGGGCGCCTACGCGGCCGAGCTGGGCATCGCCCACCTGTGGACGGCCGGCGCCGCGGCGCGCGATGCCGCCGCCGCCTACGGCCCCGCCGCCCGCGCCTTCGACGACACCGCAGCGCTTGTCGCCGCGTTGAAAGAACAACCCGACGCGGCCCAGACCTTGGTCAAGGGCTCGCGCTTCATGAAGATGGAACAGGTGGTCGCAGCCCTGCAGGCGACCACCACTGGAGCACCCGATGCTGCTTAGTCTTGCCCAATGGCTGCAGGGCCTCTATCCCGACCTGGGCTTCCTGCGCATCTTCCAGTACATCACCTTCCGCGCCGTGATGGCCGCGATGACGGCGCTGCTGATCGGCCTGGCCTTCGGCCCCTGGGTCATCCGCAGCCTGACCGCCATGAAGATCGGCCAGCCGGTGCGTGCCTACGGCGTACAGGCCCACCTGGCCAAGAGCGGCACGCCCACGATGGGCGGCGTGCTGATCCTGATCGGCATCGGTGTGTCCACGCTGCTGTGGTTCGACTGGAGCAACCGCTTCGTGTGGGTCGTCATGCTGGTCACCATGGGTTTCGGTGCCGTGGGCTGGGTGGACGACTGGCGCAAGGTCGTCGACAAGAACCCCGAAGGCATGCGCAGCCGCGAGAAGTTCTTCTGGCAGTCGCTGATCGGCCTGGTGGCCGCGCTGTACCTGGCGTTCAGCGTGTCCGAGACGTCGTTCCTGGGGGTCGTCGAGTTGTTCTACCGCTGGGTTGCCAGCGGCTTCTCCACCGAACTGCCACCCAAGGCCGACCTGCTGATCCCGTTCTTCAAGACCATCAGCATGCCGCTGGGCGTGTGGGGCTTCGTCGGCCTGTCGTACTTCGTCATCGTCGGCACCAGCAACGCGGTCAACTTCACCGACGGGCTGGACGGCCTGGCCATCATGCCGGTGGTGCTGGTGGGCTCGGCGCTGGGCCTGTTTGCCTACCTGACCGGCTCGTCAGTGTTCTCCAAGTACCTGCTGCTGCCCTACATCCCGGGCGCGGGCGAGCTGCTGATCTTCTGCGCCGCCATGGCCGGTGCCGGCCTGGCCTTCCTGTGGTTCAACGCGCATCCGGCGCAGGTGTTCATGGGTGACGTCGGCGCGCTGGCGCTGGGTGGCGGCCTGGGCACGCTGGCGGTCATCACGCGTCAGGAAATCGTGCTGGGCATCATGGGCGGCATCTTCGTGGCCGAGGTGCTGAGCGTGATGATCCAGGTCAGCTGGTTCAAGTTCACGAAGAAGAAGTTCGGCACCGGGCGGCGCATCTTCAAGATGGCGCCGCTGCACCACCACTTCGAGAAGAGCGGCTGGAACGAGACGCAGGTCGTCATCCGCTTCTGGATCATCACGATGCTGCTGTGCCTGATCGGCCTGGCCAGCCTGAAGCTGCGGTGACCGCATGAAGCTGGACCTGCCGCAACTCAACGGACAGCGCGTGCTCGTGCTGGGCCTCGGGGACTCCGGTCTCGCGATGGCCCGCTGGTGCGCGGGCTTCGGTGCGCAGGTCACGGTGTGGGATTCGCGCGAACAGCCGCCGCAGCGGGGCGCGTTGGGCGACACGGCGGCGTTCATCACCGGCGTGCTGCCGGCCGACGTGGTGAGCGGGTTCAACGCCGTGCTGAAAAGCCCCGGCCTGTCGCCGCTGGACACACGCTTGAAGGCGATCTACGAACACGGCCCTGCGGTGCGCGGCGAGCTGGACCTGTTTGCCGACGCGCTGGCCGCGTTGAAGGCGCAGCACGGCTATGCGCCCGCAGTGCTGGCCATCACCGGCACCAACGGCAAGACCACGACGACCTGCATGACCGGCCTGCTGGTCGAGCGTGCGGGCAAGCGCGTGGCCATCGCCGGCAACATCGGGCCGACGCTGCTGGACACGCTGACCGCAGCGCTGGCCCAGGAGCCCGACCCGGCGCCGGCCGAGACGCTCGCCGAGGTGATCGCGGCCGAGATCGAGGACGTGTCTGTTGAAGAAGAAGCCGCCGCTGCCGAGGCATCGGTGCTGCCCGACGAGGAAACGCCGCTGCCCATAGAACCGCCGCTGCCGCGCGGCCCGGTGTTCCAGACGCTGCCCGAGGTCTGGGTGCTGGAGCTGTCCAGCTTCCAGCTCGAAGGTGCGGCCGGTTTCGAGCCCACCGCCGGTGCTGTGCTGAACCTGACGCAGGATCACCTGGACTGGCATGGCGACATGGCGGCTTATGGCCGCGCCAAGGCGCGCGTCTTCGGCCGCGAGGGCGTCATCGTCGCCAACCGCGACGACGCCGAGGTCGAGGGCCTGGTGCCGCAGCCGGTGTTCGTGAAGGGCTCGCGCGGCAAGCCTGGCCGCACGGTGTCGCGCCAAGTCGTGCGCTTCGGCCTGAACCTGCCGACCGCGCCGGGCGACTTCGGCCTGGTGGACGAGGGCGGCCTGGCCTGGCTGGTGCGCGCCCGCGAGCTGGACCCGACGATCAAGCGCAAGAAGGGCGACGAGGACGAGCCGCTGCTCATCCAGCGCCTGATGCCTGCCGATGCGCTGCGCGTGCGCGGCCGCCACAACGCAGCCAACGCGCTGGCCGCGCTGGCGTTGGCGTGCGCCGCTGGCTGCGAGCTGGCGCCGATGCTGCACGGCCTGCGCGAGTACCGCGGCGAGCCGCACCGGGTGGAGCCGGTCGGCAGCATTGACGGCGTCGAGTTCTTCGACGACAGCAAGGGCACCAACGTCGGCGCCACCGTCGCCGCGATTTCCGGCCTGGGCGCGGACCGTGCACCGGCGAAGCTGGTGCTGATCCTCGGCGGCGATGGCAAGGGCCAGGACTTCGCGCCGCTGGCCGAGGGCGTTGCGCGCCATGCCCGCGCCGTCGCACTGATCGGCCGCGACGGGCCGCAGATCGAGGCCGCACTGGTCGGCACCGGTGTGCCCCTGCTGCGTCACGACACGCTGGAAGCAGCCACGGCCTGGTGCCTGGCGCAAGCGCAATCCGGCGACAGCGTGCTGCTGTCGCCTGCCTGCGCCAGCCTGGACATGTTCAAGAACTACGCCCACCGCGCCGAGGTCTTCGTGGCCGCGGTGCAGCAGCTGGCCGACGACCGGGGAGTGGCCCTGTGAACGCGGTGCTGAGCGGCATCACGGCCAAGCTGCAATCGCTGTGGAAGCGCGATGGCGGCGAGGACGCCAACGTGCCCGTGCGCGACTGGGTGTCCACGTCGGCCGGCCGGCCCACACAGCTGCAGGGCTTCGACGTGACCATGGTCTGGGTCGTGCTGGCGCTGATGGCCTTCGGGCTGCTGATGGTCTATTCGGCCTCCATCGCGCTGCCGGACAACCCGCGCTTTGCCAAGTACCTGCCCACCCATTTCCTGACGCGGCACCTGGTGGCCATCGGCTTCGCGCTGGTCGCGGGCCTGGTCACCGTGCAGATCCCGGTGGCCGTGTGGGAGCGCTGGGCGCCGTGGGTGTTCGTCGTCGCGCTGGTGCTGCTGGTGGCGGTGCTGATCCCGGGCGTCGGCAAGGTGGTCTACGGCGCGCGGCGCTGGATCCCGCTGGGTGTCATGAACTTCCAGCCGTCGGAGCTGGCCAAGTTCGGCATCGCGCTGTATGCGGCCAACTACATGATGCGCAAGATGGACGCGCGGGAGAACTTCTTCCAGGCCGTCACGCCGATGGCGATCTCGCTGGCTTTCGTGGGCCTGCTGCTGCTGGCCGAGCCGGACATGGGCGCTTTCATGGTCATCGCGGCCATCGCGATGGGCATCCTGTTCCTGGGCGGCGTCAACGGCCGCATGTTCCTGCTGATCACGCTGGTGCTGGTGGGCGCCTTCATGCTGATGATCAGCTTCAGCGAGTTCCGCCGCGAGCGCATCTTTGCCTACCTGAATCCCTGGGACGAAAAGTACGCGCAGGGCAAGGCCTACCAGCTCACGCACAGCCTGATCGCCTTCGGCCGCGGCGAATGGGTGGGTCAGGGCCTGGGCAGCAGCGTCGAGAAACTGCACTACCTGCCTGAGGCGCACACCGACTTCCTGCTCGCCGTCATCGGCGAGGAACTGGGCTTTGCCGGAGTCGCCGTGGTCATCGTCTCGTTCTTCTGGCTGACGCGCCGCTGCTTCCTGATCGGCCGCCAGGCCATTGCGCTGGACCGCGTGTTCGCGGGCCTGTATGCACAGGGCATCGGCATCTGGATGGGCGGTCAAGCTTTCATCAACATGGGCGTGAACCTCGGTGCGCTGCCCACCAAGGGCCTGACGCTGCCGCTGCTGAGCTTCGGCGGCTCGGCGATCTTGATGAACTGCATCGCGCTGGCAGTAGTGCTGCGCATCGATCTTGAGAACAGACAGCTCATGCGCGGAGGGCGGTCATGAGCGACAGGCATCTCGTCGTCATGGCAGCGGGCACCGGCGGCCACGTCATTCCGGGCCTGGCGGTCGCCGAGGAAATGCAGCGCCGCGGCTGGACCGTGTCGTGGATCGGCACGCCCAAGGGCATGGAGAACCGCCTGGTGCCGGCGCGCGGCATCGAGCTGGACGCGCTGCCGTTCGCCGGCTTGCGTGGCAAGGGGCTCAAGCACGCGCTGCGCGGCATCGTGGGGTTCTTCAAGGCGTTTTCGCAGGCGCGCGGCGTGTACGCGAAGCGCCGCACGACCGCCGTGCTGGGCATGGGCGGCTACGTCTGCGTGCCGGCCGGCCTGGCCGCGGTGTTCAGCGGGCGACCCCTGATGCTGGTCAACGCCGACGCGGCGATGCTCAAGAGCAACCTCGCGCTGAAGCCGTTCGCCCGACGCATCGCGTTCGGCTTCGATGGCGCGGCCGCGGCGTCCACCCGCGGCGCGGTCGTCAGCGGCAATCCGGTGCGTGCCGAGATCGAAGCACTGCCGATGCCGGCCGAGCGCATGGCCGACCCGGATCGCGCGCAGGGGCCGCTGCGCCTACTGGTGCTGGGCGGCTCGCTGGGCGCGCGCGCGCTGAACCAGGCGCTCCCGCCGGCGCTGGCGCTGTGGCCTGAGGAACTGCGCCCGCAGGTGCTGCACCAGTCGGGGCAAGACCATCTCGGCGCCGTCTGGCAGGCCTACACCGACGCCGGCCTGACGGCCGAGGTGCGGCCCTTTATCGACGACATGGCCACCGCGCTGGCCTGGGCCGACGTGGTGGTGTGCCGCGCCGGGGCCATCACCGTCAGCGAGCTGTGCGCGGCCGGTTGCGCGGCGGTGCTGGTGCCGCTCGTGGTCAGCACCACCTCGCACCAGCGCGACAACGCCATCTTCATGGCGCAGCATGGCGCGGCCATCCACCTGCCGCAGACCGAGCTGACGCCCGAGAAGCTGCACGAACTGCTGGGCGGCCTGGACCGTGCGGCGCTGTTGGCCATGGGCGAGAAGGCCCATTCGCTGGCCCGCCCGCGCGCCGCGGCGCGCGTGGCCGATGAGATCGAAGGAATGTTGAAGTGAAGCACGCAGTCCAGAAACTGCATTTCGTGGGCATCGGCGGCGCTGGCATGAGCGGCATTGCGGAGATCCTGCACAACCTGGGCTTCACGGTCAGCGGGTCGGATGCGGTCGAGAGTGCGACCACCGAACGACTGCGCTCGCTGGGGCTGCGTGTGGAGATCGGCCACGCGGCGCCGCACATCGGCGACGCGCAGGCGCTGGTCACGAGCACGGCCGTATCGGCCGACAACCCCGAGGTTGTGGCCGCGCGGGCGCGCCACACGCCGGTGGTGCCGCGCGCCGTCATGCTGGCCGAGCTGATGCGGCTGCGCCGCGGTATCGCCATCGCCGGCACGCACGGCAAGACGACGACAACCTCGCTGGTGACGGCCATCCTCGTCGAGGCCGGCCTGGACCCGACCTTCGTCATCGGCGGCAAGCTGAACGCCGCCGGTGCCAACTCTCGCCTGGGGCGAGGTGAGTTCATCGTCGTCGAGGCTGACGAGAGCGATGCGTCCTTCCTGAAGCTCAGCCCCGTGCTGGCCGTCGTCACCAACATCGACGAAGACCACATGGACACCTACGGCCATTCGGTCGAGAAGCTGCACGACGCCTTCATCGAGTTCCTGCACCGCATGCCTTTCTACGGTGCGGCCGTGGTCTGCGTGGACGACCCCGGCGTGCGCGCCGTGCTGGGCCGCATCGAGCGGCCGGTCGTCGGCTATGGCCTGAGCGAAGGCGCCAGCGTGCGCGCGGTCGACGTGCAGGCGCTGGCCGGCGCGCAGATGCGCTTCACCTGCGAGCGCGAGGGCGCCGCGCCGCTGGAGGTGCTGCTGAACCTGGCCGGCGAGCACAACGTGCGCAACGCGCTGGCGGCCATCGCCATCGCGATGGAGCTGGACTGCCCCGACGCCGCCATCCAGAAGGCACTGGCGAACTTCTCGGGCGTGGGCCGGCGCTTTGAGAAGCACGGTGAATGGCCGGCCGCGGATGGCGGGCGCTTCTCGCTGGTCGACGACTATGGCCACCACCCGGTCGAGATGGCCGCTGTGCTGGCTGCCGCGCGTGGTGCCTATCCTGGCCGTCGCCTGGTGCTGGCCTTCCAGCCGCACCGCTACACGCGCACGCGGGACTGCTTCGCCGATTTCGTTCGGGTCATGAAGGGCGCAGACGTGGTGCTGCTGACCGAGGTGTACGCAGCCGGCGAGCCGCCCATCGAAGGCGCCACGGGTGCGTCGCTCGCGCAGGCGGTCGGCACCTCGAACTTCGTCGCCGGCGTGGCCGACATGCCGGCGGCGCTGGCGGTGCTGACGCGCGACGGCGATGTGGTCATCGGCATGGGCGCGGGCTCGATGAGCAGCCTGCCCGCACGGATCCAACGGCATTTCGAAGGAGGCGCGGCATGACGTCCCCCATCGCCCACAACATCGACGCGCGGGCACTCGGCAAGGTCGCCGTGCTGCTGGGCGGCTACAGCGCCGAGCGGCCGGTCTCGCTGATGAGCGGCACCGGCGTGCTGGACGCGCTGAAGTCCGTCGGCGTGGACGCGCATGCGTTCGACCCCGCCGAGCAGCCGCTGCAGGCGCTGAAGGACCAGGCCTTCGACCGCGCGTTCATCGCGTTGCACGGCCGCGGCGGCGAGGACGGCACCCTCCAGGGCGCGCTCGAATGGCTGGGCGTGCCGTACACCGGCTCGGGCGTTACGGCGTCCGGCGTCGCGATGGACAAGACCATGACCAAGCGGCTGTGGGCCAACGAGGGCCTGCCGACGCCGCAGTACCTGGCCCTGACGCGCGCCGAGCTGACGCGCGAGCGCATCCGCACCATCCCAGACGAGTTGGGCCTGCCGGTCGTCGTGAAGCCGCCGCACGAAGGCAGCAGCATCGGCATCACCAAGGCGGCCGGCTACTCGGACATGCAGGCCGCCGTGGAACTGGCGTTGGGTTTCGATGACGAGCTGCTGTTCGAGCAATGCATCGAGGGCCCCGAGCTGACCTGCGCCGTGCTGGGCGAGGGCGACGGCGCGATGGCCCTGCCGGTCATCGAGATCCGCGCCGAGGCCGGCAACTACGACTTCGCCAACAAGTACGAGACCGACACGACGCAGTACCTGTTCGGCTCGCTGCCGGCGACTCTGGAAGTCGAGATCCGCGACCTGGTGCTGAAGGCCTACCGCCTGCTGGGCTGCCGCGGCTGGGGGCGCGCCGACCTGATGCTGCGCCAGTCCGACATGAAACCCTTCCTGCTGGAGATGAACACCAGCCCCGGCATGACCTCGCACTCGCTGGTGCCGAAGGCGGCCAAAGCCATCGGCATCGACTACCCGCAGCTGTGCCTGTGGCTGCTGGCGCAGGCCCGCCTCGACCGGAAGTGATGCACGCGTGAACGCCGCCGTCGCCACCGCCGCGCTGCCCCCCGATGTCCGCCTGATGAATGCGGTGTCGGCGCTGCTCGTCGCAGCGTTGCTGGGCACGGCGGCGTGGGCTGCGGTGCGCTGGGTGGTCCGGCTGCCGGTGTTCAACCTGCGGGCCATCCAGGTGGAGGGGGATGTCAGCCGCAACAGCGTGGCGTCGCTGCGTGCGAATGCACTGCCCCACTTGCAGGGCTCGTTCCTGAGCCTGAACCTGAAGGACGGTCGCACGGCGTTCGAGGCGGTGCCCTGGGTGCGGCACGCGCAGCTGACGCGCGTCTGGCCCATGCGGCTCAAGGTCCGGCTGGAAGAACACCGCCCCGCCGCTTACTGGGAAGAGCGCGCGGACGACGCCGATGCTGGCAGCGAGGCAAGCACCGAACGCGCGCTGGTCAACAGTTTTGGCGAGGTCTTCCAGGCGAACCTGGGTGACGTGGAAGACGAGACGCTGCCGGTGCTGGCCGGGCCCGGACATGCGGCGGCCGAGATGCTTTCGATGTGGCGCGCGCTGGGGCCGGCAGCGGGGAGGCTGGGCGAAGCCATCGAGCGGCTGGACCTGTCCGGCCGCGGCTCCTGGCGAGCCAGGCTCGGCAGCGGCGCCGTCGTCGAGCTGGGCCGGGGCAGCGAGACGGAGGTGGTCGAACGCTTCGGCCGCTTCGCTGCCAGCGTGGGCCAGGTCGCGGCGACCTATCACAGCCCGCTGCAATCGGCCGACCTGCGCCACGCCGACGGCTATGCGGTGCGGCTGCGGGGCGTGACGACCCAGGCGACCACGGGTAAACCCGCAAATAGAAAACGTTGAGGACGGACATGCCCAAGGAATACAAGGATTTGGTCGTCGGCCTGGATATTGGCACCGCCAAGATCATGGCCGTCGTTGCCGAGGTTTTGCCGGGCGGCGATTTGCGCATCGCGGGCCTGGGTGTGGCGCCCTCGCACGGCCTCAAGCGCGGCGTCGTGGTCAATATCGACGCGACCGTCCAGTCCATCCAGCAGGCCTTGAAAGAGGCCGAGATGATGGCCGACTGCAAAATATCGAGGGTCTACACGGGCATCACAGGCAGTCATATCCGCGGTCAGAACTCCACCGGCATGGTCATCGTGCGCGACAAGGAGGTCACGCCGGTCGATGTGACCCGCGTTGTGGAAACCGCCAAGGCCATCAATATTCCCAACGACCAGCGCCTGCTGCTGGTCGAGCCGCAGGAATTCGTCATCGATGGCCATGAGGTCAAGGAACCCATCGGCATGAGCGGCGGTCGGCTGGAGGTCAAGGTCCATATCGTGACGGGGGCCCAAAGTGCCGCCGAAAACATCGTCAAGTGCGTGCGCCGCTGTGGTTTGGAGGTGGATCAGCTGGTTTTGAACCCGAGCGCATCCAGTCATGCCGCGCTGACTGCCGACGAACGCGATCTGGGCGTGGCCCTGGTGGATATCGGTGCCGGCACGACCGATGTTGCAATATTTACCGGCGGCTCCATCCGCCATACCGCCGTGATTCCTATCGCCGGCGACCTGATCACGTCGGATATCGCGATGGCGCTGCGCACGCCGACCAAGGATGCTGAGGAAATCAAGGTCGAATATGGCGTCGCCAAGCAGCTGCTGGCCGACCCTTCCGACCAGGTGGAAGTGCCCGGCCTGGGGGACCGCAATCCCCGCATGCTGTCCAAGCAGGCGCTGGCTGGCGTCATCGAGCCGCGGGTCGAGGAAATCTTTTCCCTCGTGCACCAAGTCATTCGCGAGAGCGGGTATGAGGAATTGCTGTCCTCCGGCATCGTGCTGACCGGCGGCTCGGCCGTCATGCCGGGGATGGTGGAACTTGCCGAGGATATTTTTCTGAAACCTGTTCGGCGTGGTCTCCCCACCTATTCAGGGGCCCTTTACGACATGGTGGCCAACCCGCGTTCGGCCACCGTGATGGGCTTGCTGGAGGAGGCGCGGTTGTCACGCAGCAGGGGTTTCAAGGCGGCGCAGCAGGCAGGCTCGGTGCAAACCCTGCTCGGTCGCGTCAAGGATTGGTTCATGGGCAGTTTCTGACCCCCCAAGAACCAACAAAAATTTGTTTTCGGTACTAGTCAACGTTTGTGTGCCCAGGGCACAATTGCAGTTAGGAGATTTGATATGCCCATCGAGATGATCGAAGAGTTTGACCAAGGCACCCAAATCAAGGTGATCGGGGTGGGTGGTGGCGGCGGCAACGCGGTCGACCACATGATCGCCCAGGGCGTCCAAGGGGTTGAGTTCATCTGCGCCAATACCGACGCGCAGGCCCTGAACCGCTCCAAGGCGGATCAATTGCTGCAACTCGGCTCCACGGGTCTCGGGGCTGGCGCCAAACCTGAAATGGGTCGCGCTGCCGCCGATGAGGCCGAATCCCGCATTCGGGAATCCATCGCCGGCGCCAATATGCTGTTCATCACGGCCGGCATGGGCGGCGGAACCGGCACGGGCGCCGCTCCGGTCATTGCACGCGTCGCGAAGGAAATGGGCATCCTGACCGTCGGCGTCGTCACCAAACCCTTCGAATTCGAAGGCGGCCGCCGCGCCAAGGCGGCTGATGCCGGGCTGGCCGAGCTGGAAGCCAACGTCGACTCGCTGATCGTCGTGCTGAACGACAAGCTGCTGGACGTGCTGGGCGACGACGTCACGCAGGATCAGGCCTTTGCGCACGCCAATGACGTGCTGAAGAACGCTGTTGGCGGCATTTCGGACATCATCCACATTCCTGGCCTGGTGAACGTCGACTTCGAAGACGTCAAGACCGTGATGAGCGAGCCAGGCAAGGCCATGATGGGCACGGCCCAAGCGACCGACCCGGACCGCGCCGCCAAGGCTGCGGAAGCTGCCGTTGCCTGCCCGCTGCTGGAAGGCATCGACCTGTCCGGCGCGCGTGGCGTGCTGGTGCTGATTGCGGCGGGGCGCGCCAACTTCAAGTTGAGCGAGTCGCGCAACGCGATGAATGCGATCAAGCGTTACGCGTCCGACGAGGCCCACGTGATCTTCGGCACCGCCTACGACGAAACGCTGGGCGATGCCTTGAGGGTGACCGTCATCGCCACCGGCCTGACGGCCGGCCGTGCGCGTCAGCAGGCGCCGCTGCAGGTTGTGCAGACGCAGCAGGTCGTGCGCAACGGCACCGATGGCGTGGCCATGCCGGTGCTGACGAACGCCGTCTCGATGGGCGCGTCGGCCGGCACGCAGCAGCCCAACGTGGGTCTGGGTCTGGGCGATTTCGCCAATGCCAACGTGCCTAGCGTGTGGCGCCATGGCCGTTCGGGCAGCGCAGCCGCCAAGGTCGAGGCACTGTCGTCCAACGGCATGGACGAGATCGAGATCCCGGCATTCCTGCGCAAGCAGGCGGACTGATCGCGTACATCTCGACGCAAGTCCCACTTGCTGAAGAAGGCAGGCCGCAAGGCCTGCCTTTTTGCATGGGGCCGCGCCGGCACGCCTGGAGCTCCCGCCGGATGGTATTTGTGACCAGCCGGGTGGTCGTGTCGGCAGCAGGCCGTGTGGCATGCTCGCCGCCCATGTCGACGCCCCGCAGAAGCCACACGCATGCCTGAGCTTCGTGCCCTTTTGCGCGCCTGGCTGCTGGCTGCGCTGCTGGCCGGCGGACTGGCTGCCGAGGCTCAGCGCCTGCCCCAGCCCAGCCCTCGGGGGGGCGACGACTCCGCCCACACCGAGCTGGCCACCAGCCAGTGGACGCGTGCGCAGCTGGGCGCGTGGTGGGGCGCGCTGCGCCGCCACGCCGTGACGGGCGGCAACCGGCTGGAGGTGCCGCCGGAGCTGCTGCCCCCGAGCGCCGATGCGGCCTGGCAGCCGCGCCAGCTGCCAGACGTGCAGGCCCGGCCCGGCGCGTCCATGGTCAGCGACGCGCGTGGCTACGAGATGCGCTGGTACCGCCTGCACGTGCCATCCGGCGGCGAGGCGATGGCGCTGTACATGCCGCGGCTGGCGACGCTGTCCGCCGCGGTGCTGGTGCGCACGCCGCAGGGCTGGCTGCCGCTGTTGGACAACCAGCATGTCCAGCGCGAGCAGTGGGCGCAGCCGCTGTGGCTGCCTTTGCCAGGCTCGGACGCGCAGGGGCTCGACCTCGTGGTCGCACTGCCGGTGCCGGCCGGCAGCTATCACGCGGTGTCGCGCATCTTTGTCGGCCCGCGCGACATGCTCGAGAAGCGCTGGGAGTGGCGCCTGCGCATGCAAACCGGCCTGCCGCTCGCAGTCAGCCTGACGCTGGCGGTGCTGGGACTGTTTGCGGTGACGCTGTGGCTGCGCCGGCCCGACGAAGCCATCTACGCGCTGTTCGCGCTGGGCGCCGCGGCGTGGCTGGTGCGCAACCTGCATTACTACGTGAGCTTGCCGGCGGGGCGGGTGGCGCAGGACTGGTTCTGGTGGGCGACGCACGCGTCGCTGGGCTGGGTCATGCTGACGGCGCTGCTGTTCGCGCTGCGCTTCGCGAAGCGGCGCGCGCGCCGGCTGGAGCGTGGGTTGACGGCCTGCGTCGCGCTGGTCAGCCTGGTGACGATGCCGCTGTGGCTGCGCCAGCTGGACATGGTGGTGCTGCAGTACGTGGTGACGGCCGGTGTGGCCGCTGTCGGCACCGCCTGGCTGGCCTGGCTGGCCTGGCGCGAACGCCATGTCGAGATGCGGCTGATGGCGATGGCGCTGCTGCTCAGCGTGCTGGTGGGCGCGCACGACCTGGTTGTGCTGGCGGGCTGGGCCTGGCCCGAGCACTTCTTCTGGATGCCGTTCGCGACGCTGGCCGTCATGCTCAGCTTCCTGCACGCGGTGCAGTGCCGCTACGTGGTGGCGGTGGAGCAGGTCAAGGCCGAGAACAGTCAGCTGCAGGAGGACCTGGACGAGCAGATCTCCGTGCTGCAGGTGCAAAACGCGCAGCTGCGCGAGGTCGAGCGCCAGCAGGCGCTGCTGCTGGAACGCCAGCGCATCATGGCCGACATGCACGACGGCCTCGGCTCGTCACTGCTGTCCGCGCTGGTGGCGGTGGAGCAAGGCAACATGTCGCAGGAGAAGGTCGTCGAGGTGCTGCGCGAATGCGTGGACGACCTGCGCTTGGTCATCGACTCCATCGAGCCGGTGGGCCATGACCTGGTCTCGCTGCTGGCAACCATGCGTTATCGCCTCGGCAAGCGGTTGCAGGTAGGCGGCCTCAAGCTGGACTGGGACGTGCAGGACCTGCCGCCGCTGCCGTGGCTGGAGCCGCCTGACGCGCTGCACGTGCTGCGGCTGATGCAGGAAGCGCTGAACAACGTGCTCAAGCACGCCTGCGCCAGCCGCGTGCGCATGGTCACGCGCCACCACGGCAGCTACGTCGAGATCCGCGTGGAGGACGACGGTGCGGGCTTCGACCTGCAGAACATCCAGCACGGCCGCGGCCTGAAGAGCCAGATCAAGCGCGCCCAGCGGCTGGGCGGCAAGCTGCGTATCGATTCGCAGCCCGGCATGGGCACGCGGCTATCGCTGCGATTGCCAGTAGAACGCAAAGGACAGGGCTGATCCTGGGACAATCCCTGGCATGGTCAAGCAACGCACCCTGAAGTCGATCACCAGCGCCGTGGGCGTGGGCATCCACAGCGGCCAGAAGGTCGAGCTGACGTTGCGCCCGGCGCCTGTGGACACCGGCATCGTGTTCCGCCGCGTCGACCTGTGCCCGCCGGTGGACATCCCGGTGGGCGTCATGTCGGTCAGCGACACGCGCATGGCCACCACCATCAGCCCCGGCGGCGACCCGGGCGGCCCCAAGGTGCAAACCATCGAGCACCTGCTGTCCGCCTGTGCCGGCCTGGGGCTGGACAACCTCTACGTCGACATCAACGCCGACGAGGTGCCCGTGCTGGACGGCTCGGCCGCCAGCTTCGTGTTCCTGCTGCAGTCCGCCGGCATTGCGCTGCAGGACGCGCCCAAGCGCTTCCTGAAGGTCAAGAAGTCTGTCGAAGTGCGTCAGGGCGAAGGCAAGAAGCTGATGTGGGCGAAGCTGGAGCCGCACCACGGCTACACGCTGAGCTTCGAGATCGAGTTCGACAACCCGGCCGTGGCCGCCACCGGCAGCCGGTTCGTGTTCGACATGGGCTCGGGCGCCTACAAGAAGGAGATCGCGCGCGCGCGCACCTTCGGCATGACGGCCGACATCGACCTGATGCGCTCGCGCGGCCTGACGCTGGGCGGCTCGATGGACAACGCCATCGTCGTGGACGACTACAAGGTGCTGAACGCCGACGGCCTGCGCTACGACGACGAGTTCGTGAAGCACAAGATCCTCGACGCGATCGGCGACATGCATGTCGCCGGCATGCCGCTGCTGGCGGCCTACACGTCGTTCAAGGGCGGCCATGCGCTGAACAACAAGCTGCTGCGTGCGCTGCTGGCCGACCCCGAGGCTTACGAGATTGTCAGCTTTGACGACGAGCGCGCAGCACCCAAGGGTTTTGCTGAGCTGGCGCCGGCGTGGTGAGCACGACGCAGGTCAACAAGCTGGGAGACCGGTTGCGTGCTGGGCCGATTTCCGAAGACGGAAGGCAGCTTCAACGCCGGAGTCTCGGCTGCCGCAAGCCACCGTCAAAATGATGCCTGACGGGCCGCAGGTGGAGTTCAATTGCGACGAACTCGCGGAGTGGTTTCAGACGCTCATTCGGGACTTGCCCGAGCCGCTTGGAGATTCGAAATGATCTTTTTGATGGACTTCGACTCGAAACGCCGTTGCCTGCACGGAATGAAGGTCTATCCCGACCATGAGCGCCCCCGAGCGCAAGACGAACGCTTGGAGCTGGGGCTCGCCCATCTCCAAGAGGGCGGAGCCCGCGAGGTGGTTCTCCTGGCGGCTGCGGATGAAGCCATTTTGCGGCGCAGCCATGCGCGCTATTTCGAAGCGCAGGTGAAGCGCGGTGGGCTGCCCGCCTGATGGTCATCGCCCGCCTGCTCATCGGCCTGCTGCTGTTCTCGGCCGTCGTCTGCTTCGCGTTCTCGATCGCCACGGGCCAGCCGCGCTGGCGGCGTATGGGGCTGGTCATCATGAAGTGGACGCTGATTGCCGCACTGGCTTTCTTCGGCGTGCTCATCCTGGAACGATTGGCGCTGCTGCTGTGACGCCGTTCACGACCGGGCCTGCGGCCCCCTGGGCTTGCGGGGATGCCAGCGGCGGCCGGCTTGCACAGAATGACATCACGGTGGCTGCACGACTGCGGCGACCGGGCCCGGGCCGCAGAAGTTCGGGCGCCACGCGTGGAGATGGCCGGGGGGCCGGGGAAGCGCCGTGGGTTGGAAGTGCGCCATCGTTCTGACCTGACTTGGGCCGCCCGCAGTGCGGCCATTCTTTTTGGTCAACCCAGGTAGCGCGCGCGCAGGTGCGCCTCGAAGTGCGCCGGGTTGAGCGCCTCGCCGCTGGCGCGCTGCACCAGCTCCGGCGTCTCGAAGCGGCTGGCGTTCTGCCAGACGTTGGCACGCAGCCAGTCAAACACCGTGCCAAGCTCTCCGCGGGCGATCTGGTCGTCGAGCGCCGGCTGCTGTCGGCGCATCGTGGCGAACCATTGCGCCGCATACATCGCGCCCAGCGTGTAGCAGGGGAAGTAGCCGAACAGGCCGGCGGGCCAGTGCACGTCCTGCATCGGGCCGTCCTTGAAGTTGCCGCGCGTGTCCAGTCCGAGCAACTCGGCCATCCTTGCGTCCCACAGCGCAGGGATGTCGTCCACCTCGGCATCGCCTTCGATCAGCGCGCGCTCGATGTCAAAGCGCAGCAGGATGTGAGCGGGGTAGGTCACCTCGTCGGCGTCCACCCGGATGAAGCCCGGCTGCACGCGCGTCAGCAGCTTGTGCAGGTTGTCGGGCGCGAACGCGGGTTGGTCGCCGAAGTGCTGGATGAGCAGCGGCGACAGCAGGCCGGCAAACGCCGGGTGGCTGCCCATCTGCATCTCGAAGGAGAGGCTCTGGCTTTCGTGGATGCCCATGGAGCGCGCGCGGGCGATGGGCTGGCCCAGCAGGTCGCGCGGCAGGCCTTGCTCGTAGCGGCCGTGGCCGGTCTCGTGGATGACGCCCATCAGCGCCGGCAGGAAGTTGTCCTCGCGGTAGCGCGTGGTCATGCGAACGTCCTCGGGCACGCCGCCGCAGAACGGATGGGTGCTCTCGTCCAGCCGGCCGGCGGCGAAGTCGAAGCCCATCAGCCGCATCGCGTCCAGGCCGAGCGCCTTCTGTGCGGCGGTGGGGAACGGGCCGACGGGCTCGATGACGGTCTCGGTGGCCTGCTTTGCCAGCACGTCGCGGATCAGGGCCGGCAGCCATTGGCGCAGCGGCGCGAACGCGCGCTCAACTTCCGAACTGCGCATGCCCGGCTCGTATTGGTCCAGCAGCGCGTCGTACTTCGACAGCCCCGCGCTTTGCGACAGCAGTTCAGCTTCCTGGCGCGCAATCTTCAGCACCTCGCGCAGGTTGGGCGCAAAGCCGGCCCAGTCGTTGGCTGGGCGTTGCGTGCGCCATGCGTGCTCGCAGCGGTTGTTGGCCAGGCTCTTGGCCTCCACCAGCGCCTGCGGCAGCGCGTTGGCGGCGCGCCAGGCGCGGGTGATCTCGCGCAGGTTGGCGCGCTGGGTGTCGTCCAGCGGTTCGGTGGCAGCCGTGCCCAGCAGGCCGGCCAGCGCCGGGTCGGTGGACAGCTGGTGCAGCAGGCCGTCCATCTCGGCCAGCGCTAGGCTGCGCGCCTCGTTGCCGTGGGCGGGCATGTTGGCGGCCTGGTCCCACTGGGCGATGGCCTGCAGGTGGGCCAGGCGGTGCAGGCGTTGCTGGCGGGCGGCGAGGTCTTGGTAGGCAGGAGTCATGACATCCAACTTTCGGGAATGAGCCAGATCAGGGCGGCGGTGTAGAAGAGAAAACGCAGGAACTTGCCCAGCGCCATCCAGCCCACGCAGGGCCAGAACGGCAGCTTGAGCCAGCCGGCCACCGCGCACAGCGGGTCGCCCACGAGGGGCAGCCAGCTCATCACGCAGGCCTTGGGGCCGAAGCGCTGCAGCCAGCGCATGGCCCGCGAGTGCGAGGGTTCGTGATGCTGCACCCGCTCGACTGCACGCTCCAGCCCGTAGCCCATCCACCACGACACGACGCCGCCCAGCGTGTTGCCGACGGTCGCCACGGCGATGACGGCCCAGAACATGCCGGGGTCGGCCTTGACGACGAGGTAGACCGCCGGCTCCGAGCCCAGCGGCAGCAGCGTGGCGGAGACGAAAGCGATGACGAACACGGCGACCAGCCCCACCTGGGGCAGCGCCAGTGCGGCGAGCAGGTCATGAATGAATTGGGCGAGCCAGGCTTCCATGGCCGGATTGTCGGTTTGCCGGCGTCGCTACAATCCCGCCTCTTTTTTAAGCAGAATCTCGTGCAACTCGGCCCCTTCCAACTCCCTGCAGTCGCGGGGGCAGCGCTCTTTGTCGCGCCAATGGCCGGGGTCACGGACCGCCCGTTCCGCCAGCTGTGCCGGCGCCTGGGCGCGGGCTACGCGGTCAGTGAGATGGTCACGTCGCGCAAGGAGTTGTGGGGCAGCCTGAAGACCTCGCGCCGCGCCGACCACACCGGCGAGCCGGGTCCGATCGCCGTGCAGATCGCCGGCACCGACGCCGCCATGATGGCGGAGGCCGCCGTCTACAACATCGACCGCGGCGCGCAGATCATCGACATCAACATGGGCTGCCCGGCCAAGAAGGTCTGCAACAAGTGGGCGGGCTCGGCGCTGATGCGCAACGAGGCGCTGGCGCTGGAGATCGTCGAGGCGGTGGTGGCCGTGTGCGCGCCGCGCGGCGTGCCGGTCACGCTGAAGATGCGCACCGGCTGGAGCCACGACGAGCGCAACGCGTTGCATCTGGCGCGGCTGTTTCAGTCCGCCGGCATCGCGATGCTGACCATCCATGGCCGCACCCGCGAACAGGGCTACAAGGGCCTGGCGGAATACGACACCATCGCGGCCGTGAAGACAGCGCTGACCATCCCCGTCGTCGCCAATGGCGATATCGACTCGCCCGAGAAGGCCCTCGACGTGCTGGCGTATACCGGTGCCGACGCGCTGATGATCGGCCGTGCCGCGCAAGGCCGGCCGTGGATCTTCCGCGAGGTGGCCCACTTCCTGACGACGGGCGAGCACCTGCCCGCACCGACCGTCACGGAAGCGCGCGACGTGCTGACCGAACATCTGCACGACCACTACGGCCTGTACGGCGAGCAGAGCGGCGTGCGCAGCGCGCGCAAGCACATCGGCTGGGCCGTGCGTGGCCTGCCCGGCGGCGAAGCATTCCGTCAGCACATGAACACCCTGGAGCACTGCGAAGAGCAGTTGCAGGCGCTCCGCGACTGGTTCGACGACCTCGGCCAGACCCACGACCGGCTGCCTCCGACCGAAGCCGCCAACGACGAAGAAGCGCAAGGCCACGAAGCCTGCGCTGCCTGAACATGAGCGCCCAGAAGAACACCCCGCCCAACCCCATCGACGCCTGCGTGCGCGACAACCTCGAAGCCTTCTTCAGCGACCTCGACGGCCAGGAGCCGCACTCGATGCACGAGATGCTGATCAAGCTGGTGGAGAAACCGCTGTTCGAGATCGTCATGCGCGAGGCCGGTGGCAACCAGAGCAAGGCGGCCCAGTGGTTGGGCATCAACCGCAACACGCTGCGCCGCAAACTCACCGATCACAACCTTGGCTGACCCGAACATGGCACTGACCGCACTTCTCTCCGTCTCCGACAAGACCGGCATCCTCGAATTCGCCAAGGAGCTGCACGCTCTGGGCACGAAGCTGCTGTCCACCGGCGGCACCGCCAAGCTGCTGGCCGACGCCGGCCTGCCCGTCACCGAAGTGGCCGAGCACACCGGCTTCCCGGAAATGATGGACGGCCGCGTGAAGACGCTGCACCCCAAGATCCACGGCGGCCTGCTGGCCCGCGGTGACACGGCCGAGCACGTCGCGGCGATGGAGAAGCATGGCATCACACGCATCGACATCCTGGCCGTCAACCTCTACCCGTTCGAGGCGACGGTGGCCAAGCCCGGCTGCACACTGGAAGACGCCATCGAGAACATCGACATCGGCGGCCCGGCCATGGTGCGCAGCGCGGCCAAGAACTGGAAGGATGTGACGGTGCTGACCGACGCGGCCCAGTACGCCGCCGTGCTCGAAGAACTCAAGGCCCACGGCAAGACCAGCGACAAGACGCGATTCGCCGCCTCCGTCGCCGCGTTCAACCGCATCGCGCAGTACGACGCGGCCATCAGCAACTATCTGTCGGCCCGCCAGGACGACGGCAGCCTGGCCGAGTACCCCGGCCAGATGAACAGCAGCTTCGTGAAGGTGCAGGACTTGCGCTACGGCGAGAACTCGCACCAGACCGCCGCGCTGTACCGAGACCTGTTCCCGGCGCCCGGCTCGCTGGTCACGGGCAAGCAGCTGCAAGGCAAGGAACTCTCGTACAACAACATCGCCGATGCCGACGCTGCGTGGGAGTGCGTGAAGAGCTTCGACACGCCGGCCTGCGTCATCGTCAAACACGCCAACCCCTGCGGCGTGGCCGTGGGCGTGAACCCGGCCGAGGCCTACAGCAAGGCCTTCAAGACCGACCCGACCAGCGCCTTCGGCGGCATCATCGCCTTCAACCGCGAACTGGACGGCGCGGCCGCGCAGCTGGTCGTCAAGCAGTTCGTCGAAGTGCTGATGGCCCCGAGCTTCAGCGCTGAGGCGCTGGAAGTCTTCAAGGGCAAGGCCAATGTGCGCCTGCTGCAGATCGCGCTGCCCGCGGGTGGCCCGCGCCCCTGGGACCAGGGCCGCAACGCGCAGGACGTCAAGCGCGTCGGCTCGGGCCTGCTGGTGCAGACTGCCGACAACCACTTCCTGAAGCGTGAAGACCTCAAGGTCGTCACCGCGCTCAAGCCCACCGAGCAACAACTCGACGACCTGATGTTCGCTTGGACCGTGGCGCAGTATGTGAAGAGCAACGCCATCGTCTTCTGCGGTGGCGGTATGACGCTGGGCGTCGGCGCCGGCCAGATGAGCCGCCTGGACTCGGCCCGCATCGCGTCCATCAAGGCCGGCCACGCAGGCCTGACGCTGGCGGGCTCGGCCGTCGCCAGCGACGCCTTCTTCCCGTTCCGTGACGGCCTGGACGTGCTGGCCGATGCCGGCGCCACCTGCGTCATCCAGCCGGGTGGTTCGATGCGCGACGACGAGGTCATTGCGGCTGCGAACGAGCGCGGCATCGCGATGGTACTCACCGGCGTGCGCCACTTCCGGCACTGAGCCGGTGTCGCCTGCGGGACTAGACGCAGACCTCTAGTCCAGGGCCGCCCCGCTTGGGTGGCCCGCCGGTTGCGGTTAGCCTCCTGGATCAGACCTAGATCCGGAGACAGCCCATGGACACCGCATTGCAGGAACGTCTGCACCTGGCGCTGACGTTGCAGCGCCGCGCCTTCGAGGCCGAGCGCATGCCCACCTATGAGGTGCGCCGCGATCGCCTGGAGCGGCTGCTGAAGATGACGCGCCAGCACGGCGACGAGCTCGCTGCGGCGATGGCGCAGGACTTTGGCCACCGGGCCCGCCAGGAGTCGCTGCTGGCCGACGTGTTCACCGTCGAGTCCGGCGTGCGTCATGCGTTGAAGCACCTGCGCCGCTGGATGAAGCCGCGGCGCGTCGCCACGCCGTTGCACTTCCTGCCCGGGCGCAACGTGTTGATGCGTCAGCCGCTCGGCGTCGTGGGTGTCGTGTCGCCCTGGAACTACCCGTACTACCTGGCGATGGAGCCCGCCGTCGCCGCGCTGGCCGCGGGCAACCGCGTGCTGATCAAGCCTTCGGAGCTGACGCCGGCCACCAGCGAACTGATGGCGCGCATCGTCACCGAGCACTTTCGGCCCGACGAGATGCATGTCATCACAGGCGATGCCGAGGTCGGCAAGGCTTTCACAACGCTGCCCTTCGACCACCTGTTCTTTACCGGCTCCACGAATGTCGGCCGCCATGTGGCGCAGGCCGCGGCGAAGAACCTCACACCGGTCACGCTGGAGCTGGGCGGCAAGTCGCCGGCCATCGTGGACCGCAGCGCGGACCTGAAGCTCACCGCTTCGCGCCTCGCCTTCGGCAAGCTGTTCAATGCCGGCCAGACCTGCGTGGCGCCCGACTACCTGTTGGTGCCGCGCGAACTGGTGGAGCCGCTGAGCCTGCAGATCCTGGCCGACATGCGCCGGATGTACCCGCGCATCGCCGGCAATGCCGACTACACCAGCATCGCCACGCCACGCCACTTCGCGCGGCTGCAAGGCCTGCTGGACGACGCGCGGGAGCGCGGTGCGCGCGTGCTGCGCAGCCACGACGAGCGCCCCGACGATCGCCGCCTGGTGCCCGCGCTGCTGCTGGAGGTGCCTGCGGAGGCCACCGTCATGCAGGAGGAAATCTTCGGTCCGCTGCTGCCGGTGGTGCCCTACGACCAGGTGGACGACGCGCTGGCCCACGTCAACCGCGGCGACCGGCCGCTGGCGCTGTACTGGTTCGGCAGCGACACCGCGGCGCGCGACCGCGTGATGCGCGAGACGCACGCCGGCGGCGTCACCATCAACGACTGCATCTGGCACCTCGGCCAGGCCGACCAGCCCTTCGGCGGCGTGGGCGCTAGCGGCATGGGCGCGTACCACGGCGAATGGGGCTTCCGCACCTTCAGCAAGGAGAAGCCGCTGTTCATCCAGTCGCGCTTTGCCGGCACGAAGCTGTTCCAGCCGCCCTACGGCACCACCTTCACGAAGCTGCTGGCCCTGCTGCGCCGCATCGCCTGACCATGAACGACACCCCACGCTTCGACGAGACGCACGACGTCATCGTCATCGGCGGCGGCTCCTCCGGCTCGGCGCTGGCCGGCCGGTTGAGCGAAGACCCGCGCACGCAGGTGCTGGTGCTGGAGGCCGGGGCCGACGTGCACAACTGGCTGGGCACCGTGCCCACCGCCGCCGTGCTGATGGTGCCCAGCAAGCTGCACAACTACGCGTTCGAGACCGTGCCGCAGCCGGGCCTGAACGGCCGCCGCGGCTATGTGCCGCGCGGCAAGATGCTGGGCGGCTCGTCCGGCATCAACGCGATGGTTTACACGCGGGGCCAGCCCGACGACTACGACCACTGGGCTGCGCTGGGCAACGTCGGCTGGGGCTGGAGCGACGTGCTGCCTTTCTTCGTCAAGAGCGAGGGCAACGACACGTTCGGCGCGCCACTGCACGGCCGCGATGGCCCGTTGAAGGTCAGCCAGCTGCGCACCGACAACCCGCTGCACGCCGCCTGGCTGGCCGCGGGGCGCGAGGCCGGTCACCCCATCACCGACGACTTCAACGGCGAGTCGCAGGAGGGCATTGGCATCTACCAGGTCACGCAGGACCGCGGCGAGCGCTGCAGCGCCGCGCGCGCCTACCTGCGCCCCCACCTGGGCCGGCCCAACCTGCGCGTGACGGTGCAAGCCCAGGTGCAGCGCGTGCTGTTCGACGGCCGCCGTGCGGTGGGCGTGGAGGTCAAGGTGGCGGGCCAGCTGCGCCGGCTGCAGGCGCGGCGCGAGGTGGTGCTGGCAGCGGGCGCCATCCAGTCGCCGCAGCTGTTGATGCTGTCCGGCGTGGGCGATGCGGTACAGCTGCAAGCGCACGGCATCGACGTGCTGCACCACTTGCCCGGCGTGGGCGCCAACCTGCAGGATCACCCGGACTTCGTATTCGGCATGCGCACGCGCAGCCCGCATGCTTTCGGCCTGTCGCTGCGCGGCGGCCTGGCCTTCTGGCAGGCGCTGCGCCGCTACCGCAGCGAGCGCCGCGGCATGCTGACCAGCAACTTCGCCGAGGGCGGCGGCTTCCTGCGCAGCAGCGCGGCGCAGCAGCGGCCCGACGTGCAGCTGCACTTCGTCGTCGCCGGCGTGGAAGATCACGCCCGCAAGCTGGACTGGGGCCATGGCCTGTCCTGCCACATGTGCCTGCTGCGCCCACAAAGCCGCGGCACGCTGAAGCTGGCCAGCAAAGACGCCGGCGCGGCGCCGCTGATCGACCCCGCGTTCTTCCAGCACCCCGACGACCTGGCGCAAATGGTGGACGGCTTCAAGCTGACCCGCACGCTGCTGCGCCAGCCCTCGCTGCGCGCGCACTGGCAGCGCGAGCTGTGGAACACGGACCTCGCGTCGGACGCCGACATCCAGGCGCTGCTGCGCCAGCGCACCGACACCATTTACCACCCGGTGGGCACCTGCAAGATGGGCAGCGATGCGATGGCCGTCGTGGACGCCGAGCTGCGCGTGCACGGCCTGCAGGGGATGCGCGTGGTGGACGCCTCCATCATGCCCACGCTGGTCAGCGGCAACACCAATGCGCCTGCGATGATGATCGGCGAAAAGGCCGCGCAGATGATGCAGGCCCAGGCGCGGTTTGCCGTGCCTGCCGAAAAGGTGGCTACGGCCGCCACGATCCCAATGATCCCGAAGGCGGCTTGACCATGATCCTGGAAACTGCCCAACCGCAAGTGCGGCCCGGGCAGTCCGACACCTTCGAGGTGGCGTTCCACGAGGCGCAGGCCATCATCGGGTCCATGCCCGGCTACCTTGGGCACGAGTTGCAGCGCTGCATCGAGCGGGCCGACCACTACATGCTGCTGGTGCGCTGGGAAAGCGTCGAGCATCACGCGCAAGGCTTCCGCCAGTCCGAGGGCTACCAGCGCTGGCGCGCGCTGCTGCATCACTTCTACGACCCCTTCCCGACGGTGCTGCACTATGCGCAGGCCGCCGGACCGGGCCTGCAGTCGACGGCCTGACCGGTGCGAACATCGGTGCCCCGTCACCGCAGCCCGGTCCATGTCCGCTGTCATCCGTCCCGCATCGCCCCAAGACTCCGCCCTGCTGGCGCAGTTCGCCGCCCAGGCGTTCACCGACACCTACCGCGGCCTGGACGACGAGCAGGAGATTGCCGACTACGTCGCCGAGCACTTCCCGCCGGAGGTGCTGGCCGCCGTCATCGCCGATCCGGCCTGCACGACGCTGCTCGCCTGGCTGGGCGATGAACTGGCCGGTTATGCCGTACTGCGCGCCAAGCCCGCGCCGGCCTGCGTGAGCGGCCCTGCACCGCTGCAGCTGTGGCGGCTCTACCTGGGCCAGCGCTTCATCGGCCGCGGACTGGGTGCGCAGCTGATGGCGACCGTGCAGGCGCAGGCGCAGCAGCGGGGTGCGCAGACGCTGTGGCTGGGCGTCTATGACCGCAACGTGCGGGCGGTGGCGTTTTACGAGCGCTTCGGCTTTGCGCAGGTCGGCACCAGCGAGTTCCTGTTCGGTGGCCGCGTCTACAGTGACCCCATCTACGCAGCTCCGGTGGAGGCCTCCAAATGATTCAAGGTTCCTGTCTGTGTGGCAGCGTGCACTGGCGTTTCGACGGTCAGCCCGACGGCGCCACGGCCTGCAACTGCACCGCCTGCCGCCGCTATGGCACGCTGTGGGCCTACGACTACGTGGACGAAGGCATCCACGTGACAGGTCCCACCAAAGCCTATGTGCGCGGCAAGGCGCTGGAGTTCCACTTCTGCCCGACCTGCGGGTGCGTCACGCACTGGCGCGGCCTGCGGCTGGAGGACGACGGCAAGCGCCGCATCGCGGTGAACCTGCGCCTGGCTGACCCCGAGGCGGTCGCCGACATCCCCATCGACCACTTCGACGGCTTCGACACGTTCGACGACCTGCCGCGCGACGGCCGCTGCGTCAGCGACTACTGGTTCTGATGCGCGGGGCCAGCCGGGGCCGACCCCGATAATCCCGCCCATGACGCTCGCCGCCTTCACCGGCCAGTTGCTCGCCTTCATCGCCCGGCTCATCACCGGTGCGCAGGGACACTGGAAGGGCTGCCCGCCACAAGCCGAGCAGCGCATCTACATCGCCAACCATCAGAGCCATTTCGATCTCGTGCTGATCTGGGCGGCCTTTCCGCACGAGCTGCGTGCGCAGACGCGCGCCATCGCGGCCAAGGACTACTGGACCAAGAGCGCCTTCCGGCGCTGGCTGACCACCGAGGTCTTCAACGCGATCTACGTCAGCCGCACGCGTGCCACGCCCGACGAAGACCCGCTGGAGCCTCTGGTCGAGGCGCTGGCCGCGGGCGATTCACTGGTCATCTTTCCCGAGGGCACGCGCTCCAACAAGGGCAACCCGCAACCGTTCAAGAGCGGCATCTTTCATCTGGCCGAGCAGTTCCCGCACGTGCAGCTGATTCCGACTTGGATCGACAACGTGCAGCGCGTCATGCCCAAGGGCGAGGTCGTGCCGGTGCCCATCCTGTGCACGGTGACCTTCGGCGCGCCCATCCAGCTGCAGCCGGGCGAGAGCAAGGCCGATTTCCTTTGCCGCGCGCGCGAGGCGGTCATGGAGCAGCGCCCCGACCCCGACTGGGTGCCCCCGACCGAGGTCGACAATTGATGCGCTGGCTGAAAGCTCTGTCCGCCAGCGAGCAGGTGGCGCTGCTGTTCTTCGTGCTGTTCGGCTTCCTGCTGCTGCTGACGCTGGGCCTGTTCCTGAACTCGCTGCGCGAACGGCCGGACGAGGACGCGCGCCGCCAGTCCGAGCTGACCTGGGCGCGCGTGCGCAGTGACCTGCGCGCCGCATGGATCGGCGGGTGCATGTTCTGGGTCGCGTGGATCTCGGGGCCGCTCGGCGCCACGTTGCTGTTCGCGCTGTTCTCGTTCCTGGCGCTGCGCGAATTCATCACGCTGGTCCACACCGAGCGCAGCGACCACCGCACGCTGATCGTCGCCTTCTTCGTGCTGCTGCCGGTGCAGTACATGATCTGCGGCACGCGCTTCTTTGACCTGTTCACCGTGTTCCTGCCGGTCTACGGCTTCCTGGTGCTGCCCATCGTGGGCGCGCTGGCCAACGACCCGCGCCGCTACCTGGAGCGCAACGCCAAGATCCAGTGGGGCGTGATGGTCTGCGTCTACGGGCTGTCGCACGCGCCGGCGCTGCTGCTGCTGGACTTCCCCGGCTACACCGGCCGCGGTGCGTTTCTGCTGTTCTTCCTGGTCATGGTGGTGGCCGCCTCGCAGATCGCGCAGGAGATCGCCACGCGCACGTTGCGCCGCCGGCCGGTGGCGCGGCGCATCAGCCGCAGCTTCTCGATGCGCGCGTGGTGGATCGGCACGCTGACCGGTGCACTGGTGGGCGGCCTGCTGTTCTGGATCACGCCGTTCAAGGCGGGCCAGGCACTGGCGATGGCGTTCGTCACCGCGGCGGCTGCCGGCTTCGGCGGCCTCGTCATGAAGGCGCTGAAGAAGGACGCGGGCGTGCTGTATTGGGGCAACCGCAGTTCCATCACCGGCGCCGTGGGGCTGCTGGACCGCATCGCCGTGCTGTGCTTCGCCGCGCCGGTGTTCTTCCATTCGGCACGCTGGTATTTCCGCCTGCCGCTGGGGTTCCAATGAGGATTCTCGGCATCGATCCGGGTTTGCAGACGACCGGTTTCGGCGTCATTGACGCGGAAGGTTCGCGCCTGGCCTACGTGGCCAGCGGCACCATCAAGACGAGTGCGGTCGCGGTGGGCGACCTGCCGGCGCGGTTGAAGATCCTCTACGACGGCATCCGCGAAGTCGTCACGCGCTACCAGCCCCAGTGCGCCGCGGTCGAGATCGTGTTCGTCAACGTGAACCCCCAGTCCACGCTGCTGCTGGGCCAGGCCCGCGGCGCGGCGCTGACGGCGCTGGTGTCCGCCGACCTGGCCGTCAGCGAGTACACGGCCGTGCAGATGAAGAAGGCTGTCGCCGGCCACGGCCAGGCGAAGAAAGAGGCCGTGCAGACCATGGTGCAGCGCCTGCTGAACCTGCCCGGCGTGCCCGGCAAGGACGCCGCTGATGCGCTCGGCCTGGCCATCATGCATGCGCATGCGCGCACCAGCTTCGAGGCGATGAGCCGCAGTACGACGTTGCAGCGGCGCCAGCACGCGCAGTTCAAGGGCGGCAGAACTTATTGACCCCTCGCCCGGTCTTGCCTCGCTGAACGCGGGCAAGCCCGGTCGGTCCCCCGAGGGGACGGCGATGCTTGCGGCATCGAGCCGCAAGCACATCGCCAGACGGGCAGGCTTGGGGCGGCCCGGCGCTCGGCCCGAGGACGGAAGCCGCGTAGTGCTTTCACCAAGGGTGATACGCCGCAAGTGAACCAAGGTTGTAACAGCGGGCGATTCGGGAGGTAGGGGCTGCCGAAAGTGGAGGGGCTGAGGTCCCGGTACCTGGCGTTCCGCGCGTCCTCTCATTGAATCAAGTTGAGCTTGAACAGGTCTGTCACTGTTAGACGACGAAATCGCCGCTGCTAGGCGACATAGACAGCGAAATCGCCGCTGCTACCCGACGAATTGGTCATTCCTTACGCGAAACGCCGCGGCTACACGACACAGGCCCCCCGAGGTTGTCGTTTCGCATTGCAGGGCGGTTTCAAATCCCAACTGCAACACTGGCGTAGCGGTCAGTGAAGTGGTGAGGAAGGGGATTCTTGCAGCGCCTGCATGATCGCCCGGAAGCGCTGGAGCGGGCTGTCCCAACCCAAGCGGTTGCGAGGTCGGTTGTTGATCTCGTCGGCGATGAAGTCGAGCTGTTCTTGGCTGTGCACCGACAAGTCCGTGCCCTTGGACAGGTACTGGCGGATCAGCCCGTTCGTGTTCTCGCAGGCGGCCCGCTGCAAAGGGCTGTGGGGGTCGCAGAAGTACACCTTCACGCCGGTCCTGCGCGTCAGCTCGGCGTGGCGCACCATCTCGCGCCCCTGGTCGTACGTCATCGAGCGGCGCACCGGCTCTGCGATGAGATTGAGCTTGTCAGTGAACGCCGCCAGCGCGCTCGCCGCCGAGGCATCCGGCATCTTGGCCAGCAGCAGCAAGCCCGTCGTGCGCTCCACCAGCACGCCCACAGCCGAGCGGTTCATCGCGCCCTTGATGAGGTCGCCCTCCCAGTGCCCAGGCAGCGTGCGCTCGTTCACCTCGGGCGGGCGCACGTGGATGCTGACCATGTCCGGGATCTGGCCTCGGCGGTCGTCGCCGGCGCTGCGAGGCCGGCGCGTGTTCTTGGCCTGGCGCAGGCACTTGACGAGTTCGCGACGCAACTCGCCCGCAGGCTGAGCGTAGATTGCCGTGTAGATCGTCTCGTGGCTGACGTGCATGTCGGGCTGGTCCGGTAACATGCGGCGCAGTGTGTCGCTGATCTGCTGGGGCGACCACTGGCGGCGCAGGCCCGCCTGGACGACGAGCCACAGCGACTTCAGGGGATGCAGCTTGGGCCAGGGGCGCTGCTCAATGCGGCGCTGCGCGGCCTGAGGCTTGGCACCGTCTGCGGCGTAGCCCTGCGGGCCGACGTTGCGCCGGAGCTCGCGGCTGAGGGTGGAGGCAGTGCGCGCGAGCACTTGCGCGATGTCGCGCAGGCTTTTGTTTTGAAGGCTGAGTGCGGCGAGCGTCACGCGCTCTTCGGGTTGCAGTTGTTGGTAGCTGGGGCGGGGCATCGGGTGACCTTACCCGCTCCGCTTATGTTGCACTTCAGACTTGAGACCGCCCCCTTCACCAATAAAAACGGCCCGCTCAGGCGGGCCGCTGAAACGGGGCGACGCCGCTCAGGCTTTGCGGCGGCGGGCGAACAGGCCGCCGCCCAGCGCGGCCAGAACTAGTGCGTAGGTGGCGGGTTCCGGCACCGTGGCAGTCGGCTGGAAGCTGACGTCGGCAAAGCCAAAGTCATCCGTCACGGTGCTGTCCGAGCTCGTGTAGAACGCATACGGGAAGCCGGAGCCGAAGTCGCTGCTGAAGGTGAAGTCGTACGACCAGGCGCTCGCCGTGCTGGTGTCCACGCCCACCAACTGGCCGTCGAAGAAGGCAGCGGTGGCGCCGCCAAGCTCCAGGCTGCTGAATGCGTAGGTCTGGCCTGCCAGCGTGAAGCTGAAGCTGCTCAGTGCCAGCCAGGCGGTCGACGTGTCCAGCCCGGTGTCGTCGTAGCTGAACTGGCCCGTCAGCGTCTGGCCGGCAAGCGAGCCGCCGACGAAGCCCGTGGTGCTGAAGTCGACGACGACAGGCGCGGCCTGCGCCTGCAGAGCCAAGCCGGCGAGGGCGGCGGCGAGGAGGGTCTTGCGAATCATGGTTGTTGTCCTTCTGGGTGACTTGATGTTCAGAACTTGTAGCTGCTGGCGGTCAGCGCACCGCAGGCAACACCGCGCAGCTGTAGCAACGAGCGCGGGCGCTGGGTGGCGCTGGCACTGCCGTCGGCGTCGATGTTGATGACTGCGCCGGCGGGCGAGGTTGTGCAGGTCACGTGGCCGCTGGCCAGCGGGTCGGCGCTGGTGATGCCCAGCGAGGCCAGCAGACGGGTCAGCACCAGCGTGTCCTTGCCGGGCACGAAGTCGGTGATGACGTCGCCCTGGTCAAGCATGCTGCCGTAGACGAACTGGTTGGCACCCGCCCCGCCGGTCAGCGTGTCGGCGCCGGCGCCGCCCTCGATGACGTCGTCGCCCGGCGTGCCGACGAGGGTGTCGCGGCCGGCCGTGCCGCCGATGGCCTTCACCAGATTCAGCCCGATCAGCATCGGGTCATGGTCCGACGCGCGGAACACCGACGGCTGGTACCAGTCGTTGCCCGTGGCGCGGCCTTCGAGGTTGTAGTCGGTGATCTCCGGCTCGTCGGCGTTGACGTGCCAGCTGGTCGCGCCCACGGCCTTGGCCGCAACGCTGGCGGTGCCCAGCGCGTGGTCCAGGCGGCCGGCCATCGCGTCGAAGACGTAGCTGTAGTCGAGCGGATCGAACTGGCCCACGATGTCCACGAGGCCGGCGCTGGTGAGCAGATGGATGGGGTCTTCCTTGGCATAGGCGTTCATGTCGCCGATGAGGATGACGTCCTCCGTCTGCGCCGTGGCCTTGACGCTGGGCAGCCAGGTCAGCAGGCGCTGCGCCTGATCCTTGCGGTCGTCGTTGAAGCAGCTCTGCAGGTCGCCCTGGTCGGCGTTCAGGCCGGAGGCGCCACCGCAGCCCTTGGACTTCAGGTGGTTGACCATCACCGCGAACTTCTCGCCGTTGGCAGTGACGAAGCCCTGCGCGAAGGTCGGGCGGTTGTTGACCGTGTTCGTGTCGGACATCGACGCGCCCACCAGGCCCAGCTTGGCGGGCTTGTAGATCATGGCCACGCGGATCGCGTCGGTGCCCGTGCCGGCGGCGGGCAGCGGCACGGCGGCGTAGGTGCCGGCGCCCAGCTGCGCGTTCAGGCCGTTGACCAGGTCCTGCACGGCGAAGTTGCCGTTGTTCTGGATCTCCATCAGGCCCACGACGTCTGCGTTCATGCCCGACAGCATGGCGAGGATCTTGGTGCGCTGGCGGTTGAACTCGGCGAGGCTGTTGGCGCCGCGGCAGTCCACCTGGCAGCTCGTGCCGCTGCCGGGCACGAAGGCGCTGCCGCCGCCGCTGGTGAAGTAGTTCAGCACGTTGGCGCTGGCGATGCGGACGTTTCCACCCACGGCCGGCGGCGCGGCCGGGCGCGGCGTCGGGCGTGCGAACACGGGTGCGGCGGTCGGGTGGATCTTGTACGACAGCGGGCCGGTGGCTGCGTCCGTCGACGGGCCGAAGTCGACCACGCCGGTCACGCCTTCCAGCGTGTCGCCGGCGCGCACGGTGCCGTCCTGCCAGAGGTAGGGCGTGGGGTTGGGCGTGCCCAGCGAGCTGCCGTCGTCCAGCACCACGCTGCGCGCCAGGTTGGCGACCTGCAGCGCCTGCGCGGCGGGGCCGGGGCGCTCGACGTTGGTGGGCGTGAACGTGCGGCCACCGGCCGACACGGTCAGTTGGCCCCAGCTGCCGACGAAGTTGGTCTGGTTGACCGTCAGCGCATCGGTGATGCGCACCAGCATGCCTTCATAGCGCTCCATGGCGGCCTGCGTGGCCAGCGCCGCAAGGCTGACCTCGACCGGCTGCGGCAGCGCGTTGCCCGAGCTGTTGACGGTGATGCCGGCGACGTTGCTCAGCTCCGTCAGCGGGTTGGCCTGGCTGGCCGCGCTGCTGGACACCGAGTACTCCACCACGCTGGCCGACACCGTGACCTGGTCGCCAACGGCCACGGTAGGTGCACTGCTGGTGAAGACGAAGATGCCGTCGGATGTCGCGGCGTCGTTGTCGCCGACCGGGTCTTGCAGGTAGAAGCCGTTGTTGATGAGCTTGGTGACCACGCCGCTGGTGGTCACGGCGGTGCCGGCCAGTGGGCTCTTGGCACCGGCGCCCTGGATGGCCGGGATGCTGACGACGCCGGACGCCGAGAGCTTGAACGAGCAGGTGGCGGTCTGCGCCTCGTCGTTGTCCCACTTCAAGCCGAGGGTGTAGTTGCCAGCGGCCAGCGTGTTGGAGACGTTGAATGACTGCGCGGCGTCGGTGTTGTCTTCGGTCGAGGCGACGAAGCTGTCCAGCGTCACGCCAGCTGGCAGGCTGCCCACCACGGTGGCGGCGGTGACGCGGCTGTCCGTGTCCTTGGCGCGCACGGTGAAACCGGACGCGGTGCCGGACACGGCCACCTGGTCGGGGCAGGCGGGGACGATGGGGGCGTTGACGGGGCCGCTGCCACCGTCGCAGGTGACGAATGCGCTGGCCTTGTTGCGCGGCGCCGGGGTGCCGGTGGCGAAGTCGGCGCCGTTGTCGTCGGTGTCGGTGCAGCCGTTGGCGGCGCGCAGCACGGCCAGCGTCGTGGAGGCCGCAGGCGTGGGCGCTGTGCCTTCGAAGAAGTTGGCGCTGCCGAAGCCCACCAGATCCTCCACCAGGGCCATCTGCGCGGGCGAGCAGGCGCTGCTGCCGCCATTGCAGCCCAGCGAGGCCGCCTGCTTGACGAGTGCGACCTTGCCGGCCGTGGCCGACATGCCAATCGTGCCGGTGGCGTCGGGCGTCGGCAGCGCGGCGCCATTGGCGCCACCCGCCATGCGGACCAGGTAGAACTGGCCCGGCTCCAGCGACCCGGACAGCGTCACCAGGTTGCCGCTGGCACCCAGGGCACCGGTGCCGGCCGCGCTGGTGTACTGCACCGACCAGCCCGCCAGACTGACCGTGCTGCTGCTGCGGTTGTGCAGCTCGACGTAGTCATGCGTCAGCACGGCGCCGTTGTTGCCGCCTGCGCCGTAGACCTGGCTGATGACGACGTTGCCCGCTGCGAATGCAGCGGGAGCGGCAAACGCCGCGGCAAGAAGGGCGACCAGAGGTTTGAGTTGCATGACGGAGTAGTAAAAATTGCCCGGGACGGCGCGCATCGTAGGGACGCTTCGTGACGATTTGATCCACCGCATTTATGGGGGTGGTTTGAGTCATCATTCGCGCCCATGTCGCCTGCACTGCTTTTGATCGGGGTTCTCACTTATTTCGCCGGGCTGCTGGTACTGGCGAGGTGCGTCTCGCACGGTTCTGGCGCTGAGGGTTTCTACGTGGGGGGCAGGGAAAGTCCCTGGCCTGTGGTCGCGTTCGGAATGATCGGGACGTCGCTTTCCGGCGTCACCTTCATCAGCGTGCCCGGCTCGGTGGCCGTCAACGGCTTCACCTACCTGCAGATCGTCATCGGCCAGCTGTTCGGCTATGCCGTCATCGCCTTCGTGCTGCTGCCCGCCTACCACCGGCTGAAGCTCGCCTCCATCTACGGCCTGCTCGGCGAACGCCTGGGGCCGGCCGCGCAGCGGCTGGGTTCGGCCTACTTCATCCTCAGCCGCACCCTCGGTGCCACGGGGCGGCTGTTCCTCGTCGTGGCCGTGCTGCACACCCTGATCCTGCAGCCGCTGGGCGTGCCGTTCTGGCTGGGCGCGGCGGTGGTGCTGGTGATGATCCTGCTGTACACGGTGGAGGGTGGCGTAAAAGCGCTGGTGTGGACCGACACGCTGCAGACCGCCGGCATGCTGATCGGCCTCATCGTCTGCACCGTGCTGCTGTGGCGGCCCGACGCGTTCGCGCAGCTGGACGCCGCGGGCCTGTCCCGCGTGTGGGTGGGCGACCCGCTGAGCCGCGACTTCTCGGTCAAGGCGCTGCTGGCCGGCATGTTCATCGCCATCGCGATGACGGGGCTGGACCAGGAAATGATGCAGAAGAGCCTGTCGGTCGCGAAGCTGCGTGACGCGCAGAAGAACCTGCTGGTGCTTGCCGTGCTGATGCTGGTGGTGGTGGCCGTCTTCCTGCTGCTGGGCGGGCTGCTGGCGCTGTACGCGCAGGAGCACGGCCTGGCGGCCAAGGGCGATGCGCTGTTCCCGACAGTCGTCATGCAGCACCTGCCGGCGTGGGTGCAGATCGTCTTCGTGCTGGCGCTGGTGTCGGCGCTGCTGCCAAGCGCCGACGGCGCGCTGACCGCGCTGACGGCCAGCACCTGCCTGGACCTGCTGCGCGTCGGCAAGGAAGACACCCGCACGCGTCAGCGCGTGCATTTGGGATTTGCGGTGCTGTTCCTCGCGCTGGTGCTGGGCTTCAAGGCGCTGGACAGCACCAGCATGATCTACCTGATCCTGAAGCTGGCCGGCTATACCTACGGCCCGCTGCTGGGCCTGTTCGCCTTTGCGATGTTCACGCCGCGGGCGGTGCCAGGTCGTGCGCTGGTTGCCGTGTGCGTGGCGGCGCCGCTGCTGTGCGCGGCGCTGGACTTCGGGCAGCCGTGGGGCGGGTATCAGATCGGGTTGGAGCTGCTGTTGCTGAATGGGCTGCTGACGTGGGCGGGGTTGTGGCTGGCCGGCACGCGGGCGCAGGCCTCGCATTCGTGATACCGCGCGCCATGCTCGACGACACCGTCACCCTGTACCGTCCCACCGGGCCTGCCGAGTTGCGCTTGGTGGAGGAGGCAGGCTTCCGCGCTTGACCGCCGCGCCTACCTGACCAACCCATCTTCTACCCGGTCACGAACCAGGCCTACGCAGAGCAGATTGCGCGCGACTGGAACGTGCCCGCCAGCGGCTATGGATGCGTCACGCGCTTCCAGGTGCGACGTGCGTTCATGGGCCAGTTCCCGGTCCAGCAGGTGGGCGGCGGACTGCACACCGAATGGTGGTTGCCTGCCGAACGCCTCGAGGAGCTGAACGTCAACATCGTCGGTCTGATCGAGGTCATCACCGAGTTCGGCACGCGCCCAGCGTAGGCGCGACTTCGCACGCGGTTCATGCAGTGACGCAATGACTCGCAACCGCGGAGATGTCCGTTGCGGCCGAGCAGCGCGCCCGTGTACCCTCCGCGCCTGCCGCGCACCACGCGGCTCCGCCTCCAACCCCGGCCCGAGCCCATGCACACCATGTCCACCACCCGTCGGCAAGCTGCGGTGCTGCTCTGTGCCGCGGTGCTTGCAACTGCAGCTCACGCCTCACCCATGTTCACTGAGTCCAGCTTCTCCCAGCTCCGGTTCCTCGAAGGGAAATGGCAGGGCGTCGGCCCCGACGGCAAGGCGTTCTTTGACGAGTACGTGCTGGCCGAACCGCGGCTCTTGCGCTCAATTCGCCATGCCGACGCGGGCTTCAACAAGGCCACGGACAGCAGCACCGTCGCGTTGCAGGACGGCGAGGTCATATCCACCTGGGGCCCGTTCACGTGGCGGGCCACGTCCATCAGCGCCAGCAAGGCCTGCTTCGAACCCATCAACGCCCCCAGCGCCTTCTGCTGGGAGCAGGTGGCACCGGACGCGGTCAGCGTGACCCAGCGGTGGACGGGCGCCGACGGCAAGGAGGCGTCCTTCGTGATCCGGCTCACTCGTCTGAAGCCCTGAAGCCCTGAAGTCAGGCGCTTCGCGCCTCACCCCTCACAGCGAGTGAGCCGGTCGCGCAGCGCCTGCGGCATGCGCCCGTCGGGCGACACTCCGCCTTCGCATGTTGTCTGCCTCTCCTGTTTTCTCGTCAACCTCTCTCACCCGCATGCTCGCCGCCTTCGTGCGCGAGCACTGGCGCGCCTACGCGTCGGCCGCGGCCATGCTCAGCTGCATTGCGGCGCTGACGGTCTGGATCCCGCGCCAGGTTGGCCACGTCGTCGATGACCTCGTCGCCGGCGGTCTGAAGGGCGACGCGCTGCTGAAGCAGCTGGGCCTGCTCGTGCTGGCCGGCCTCGTCATTTACCTGCTGCGCGTGGGCTGGCGGCTGATGCTGTTCAAGGCCGCCTACCGCCTCGGCGCCCGGCTGCGCACGCGGCTGTTCGCGCGGCTGGCGCTGCAGGGTCCGGCCTACTTCCAGGGGCAGCGCACTGGTGACCTGATGGCGCTGGCGACCAACGACATCGACGCCGTCGAGCAGGCCGCCGGCGAGGCCATGCTGGCGGGCTTCGACGGCACGCAGACGCTGGTGCTGGTGCTGGCCATGATGACCCTCGCCATCGACTGGCGGCTGGGCCTGGCGGCGCTGCTGCCGTTTCCGCTGATGGCGCTGGCGTTCTGGTGGATCAGCAAGCACCTGCACACCGCCGCGCAGGACTCGCTGACCCGCTTCGGCGCGCTGAACACGCAGGTTCAGGAGAGCCTGGCCGGCGTTCGCACGCTGCGCGCACTGGGGCTGGTGGGCCGCAGCGAGCAGCGCTTCGGCGAGCTGGCCGGCAGCGCAGCCGAGGCGGCGTTCCGATCGCAGCGCTGGGAGGCCGCCTACGAGCCCGCCGTGGGCATGACGCTGGGCGCCGCGACCGCCATCGCCCTGGCGGTGGGCGGCTGGCTGGTGGCGCAGCGCGAGATCAGCATTGGGCAGCTGACCGCGTTCACGATGTACCTGGGCCAGCTGATCTGGCCGATGTTCGCCGCCGGCTGGGTGCTGGCGCTGCTGGAGCGTGGGCGGGCCGCCTGGGCGCGGCTGGCGCCGGTGCTGGATGCGCCGCTGACGCTGGCCGACGAGGGCCGGGCGGCGCTGCCGGCCCGGCCAGAGCTGCGTGCCGAGGGACTGACCTTCAGCTTCCCCGGCGCCAAGCGGCCGGCGCTGGAGGGCGTGGATCTGCAACTCGCGCCGGGCCGCACACTGGGCATCGTGGGCGCGACGGGTGCCGGCAAGTCGGCGCTGGTGCGGCTGCTGTTGCGTCAGTCCGAGCCCGACGCCGGTCGATTGATGCTGGGCGGCGTGCAGCTGCCAGACCTTTCGCTGGCCACGCTGCGCTCCCACATCGCCTGGGTGCCGCAGGAGGCCTTCCTGTTTTCGGCCTCGGTGGCCGAGAACATCGCGCTGACAAGACCTGGCGCCACACCTGCCGACATCGAGGCCGCCGCGCGGCTCGCGGCCGTGCACGACGACATCCAGCGCCTGCCCAAGGGCTACGCGACGGAGGTGGGCGAGCGCGGCGTGACCCTGTCAGGTGGCCAACGCCAGCGCGTGGCCATCGCGCGGGCGCTGTTGTCGGCTGCTCCCTTGCTGGTGCTGGACGACGCGCTGTCGGCCGTCGACACCGGCACCGAGACGGCCATACTCGACCACCTGCGCGAGCTGCGCGCCGCACGGCCCGACCGCAGCGTCATCGTCATTGCGCACCGGCTGTCGGCGGTCATGGAAGCCGACGAGGTCATCGTGCTGAAGCAGGGCCACGTCATCGAGCGCGGCACGCACGCCGAGTTGCTCGAACACGGTGGCTGGTATGCCTCGCAGTGGCGCTATCAACAAATCGAGGCCAGCCTTGAAGCAGAGTGAAGCGCCGAAGCCCTGGCAAAGCGTTGGCCTGCTGATGGAGTCGGCAGGCCCCGAACGCCCGCAGCTCATCCGCGGCGGTCTCTGGCTGCTGCTCGCCGCTGGTCTCGAGGTGCTCGCTCCCATCCTCGGCAAGCGCTACATCGACGACTACCTGCTGCCCGGCAACTACGACCTCGGCGCGATGGCGATGCTGCTGGCCACCGTGCTGCTGACCGGCTGGGCGGCCAGCTGGATCCGCTACGCACAGCTGTCGCGCATGGCCGGCGTCGCGCGGCGCTCGGTGCTGCGGCTGCGCGAGCGCGTCTACGCGCACGTGCTGGCCTTGCCCATGGCCTTCTTCGACAAGGCCATCACCGGCCAGCTCGTCAGCCGCGTCACCAACGACACCGAGGCGGTCAACCAGTTGTACAGACAAGTGCTGTACGTGATGCTGGACTCGACCATCGTCGTCCTCGGCTCGCTGGTGGCGATGGCATTCCTGGACTGGCGGTTGATGCTCATCGTCGCCACGCTGGTGCCGGCCATGGTGGTCATCATCCTGGCCTACCAGCGCTTGTCTGCGCCCGCCGTGGGCCGCACGCGCCAACTGCGCAGCGACATCAACGCGCAGATGGCCGAGAGCATGGCCGGCATGGCGGTGCTGCAGGCGGCCGGCGCTGCGGGGCGTTTCGGCGAACGCTTCGAGGCGGTGAACGCCGAGCACCGGCTGTCGCGCATTGCCGAGTTGCGCGCCAACGCTTGGCTGCTGCGCCCGGCGCTGGACTTGCTGAACGTTCTGCTGCTCGTTACCGTCATCTATGGCTTCGGTCGGCGCGAGCTGTCGGGCATGGAAGTGGGCCTGCTCTACGCCTTCCTCAGCTACATCGCCCGCGTCGTCGAGCCGCTGATCCAGATCACCATGCAGTTCGGCCAGCTGCAGCAGTCCATGGTCGCCGCGTCGCGAGTGCGGGCGCTGCTGGAGGAGGCCGAGTTCCGTGGGCCGCCACAGGATGGCGCGCCGGTCTCGCACGGCGCATTGCGCATCGAGGAACTGACCTTCGGCTACGACCCCGCGCGGCCGGTGCTGCACGGCGTGGAGGTGGACATTCCCGCCGGCAGCTTCACCGGCATCGTCGGCCACACGGGCAGCGGCAAGAGCACGCTGCTGTCGCTGCTGCTGCGCTTCTACACGGCGCAGCAGGGCCGCATCACCGTCGACGGGCAGCCGCTAGAAGCCGTGCCCGACGCCGCTTTCCGCGACGCAGTGGGCCTGGTGCCGCAGGAGGCCTTCCTGATGGCGGCCACGGTGCGCGAGAACATCGCGATGGGCCGGCCGGGCATCACCGACGAAGCCGTCGAGGCCGCCGCCCGGGATGCCCGTGCACACGACTTCATCACCGCGCTGCCCCAGGGCTACGACACCCGTCTCGGCGAGGGTGGCGCTCGCGTTTCGAGCGGTCAGAAGCAGCTGCTGGCCATGGCCCGCGCGCTGGCCGGCGCGCCGCGCATCCTGTTCCTGGACGAGGCCACCAGCAACGTCGACAGCGAGACCGAGGCGCGCATCGGCGCGGCGCTGGCGGCGCTGCACGGGCGCGTGACGGTGATCGCCATTGCTCACCGCCTCTCCACCATCCGTGCGGCCGACCAGATCCTGGTGCTGAACCACGGCCGGCTGCAGGAGCGGGGCCGTCATGACGAGCTGATGGCGGTCGACGGCGGTCTGTACCGTCGCCTTGTCGAGCTGCAGACGCTGGAAGAGCCCGACGACGCCGAGCCTGTCTGACTACCGCACGAGTGGCCGGATGCGCGTGAAGCCGCCGTCCACCGGCAGCACCTGGCCCGTGAGCCGGTCCGCCGCGTCGGACAGCAACCAGGCAATCACGCCGGCCACCTGCTCGGCCGTCTGCACACCGCCCAGCGGATACTGCTTGCCAGCACCTTCGCGCATGGCCGGCTGCTTGAGCATGATGGCGGTCATGGGTGTGTCGGTCATGCCCGGGGCCACCGCATTGACGCGCAGTCCCTGTGGCGCGTAGGTGGCCGCGGCGCTGCGCACCAGCGCCTCGATGCCGCCTTTGGCCGCCGCGATGGCCTCGTGGTTGGCCACGCCAATGCCGGCTACCACCGAGCTGACCAGCACCGCCGCGCCGGGCCGCGCAGGCTCACGCAACGCTTCAACCCAGGCGCCCAGCGTGAACAGCGCGCTCTCCAGGTTGACGCGCAGCACGTCGCGCACCTGCTCCGCCCGGCTGCGGTGCAGCGGCGCGATCAGCGTGCTGCCGACGCAGTGGGCCAGCCGGGAGGGCACGCCCAGCGTCTCGCGGCACTGTCGCAGGGCGTCGGCGGCGCCCTCGGGCGTGGTGGTGTCGGCCTGGATGTGCAGGGCTGCCGTCACGTCGGCCAGGCCGGAGGCATGGCGGCCTACGGCGGCAACCTGCCAGCCCTGGGCGTGCAACTGAGCGCACAGCGCGCGGCCGATGCCGCCACGGGCACCGGTGACGAGAACGATGGGAGTCATGCGGAAGTCTCCGAATCAGGGCGGGCATAGCTCGCCAGGTAATTCACCGAGGTGTCTGGCGTCCAGCTGGCGCGGTGCAGCAGCGGGAGGTAGCGCATGCCCAGCCGCTGCAGCGGCCGCAGCCCGCAGTGCATAGCGGCAGCGTCCAGCTCGGCAGGCGTGACGAACTGCTGCCAGCGGTGCGTGCCCACCGGCAGCACGCGCAGCACATACTCTGCGCCGACGATGGCCAGCAGCCAACTGCGCGCAGTGCGGTTGATGGTGGAGGCAATCAGCAGACCGCCGAGCGCGACGTGGCTGGCCACGCGGGCGAGGAAGGCCGGCACGTCGTCCACATGCTCCACCACCTCCAGCGCCAGCACGACGTCGAAGTGCTCGTCGGGTCGCAGCGAGACGGCGGGCTCCCCGACGCGATAGTCCAGCTGTGCCACGTCGCGTCCATGCCTACGGGCAGCGCCGATGTTGCCGGCCGACGCATCGATGCCCACCACGCGCAGGCCGGCTCGCGCCAGCGGCTCGGCCATCAAGCCGCCGCCGCAGCCCACGTCCAGCAGGCTCAGGTCGGACCGGCCACCGTGGTGGCGCGCGATCGCGTCGCGGACCCAGGCCAGGCGCAGCGCATTGGTGACATGCAGCGGACGCATCGGGCCTGCCGGGTCCCACCAGGTGGAGCTCCAGGCGTCGAAACGGGCCACCTCGGCCGGGATGACAGTGCTGCGCTGTTCAGACATGGCGGCACACCGACACCGCCGCTGCCGAGCCCTGGCCGACCATCGCGCACCACGCACGCAGCCACGGCCCCGGCGCGTCACCGCCGTGCGCGGCGGCGGCCTCGTCGCGGTGATGCACTTCGTCCTGGCGGCAGACCTCCAGTTCCGCACGCAGCACCGCCCAGTTGGCGTTGCCCGTCAGGCGATCAATCTGCTCCTGGTAGTGGCCGTCGACAAAGGTTTCGACCGCAGCAATCGTGGCGTAGACCGCACGCGTGCCGAACAGCGCAGGCAGTGCGCCGGTCAGCCAGCCGCTGATGCGCCACAGCGGCAGCAGCCGGCTGCGCTGGGCCGGTGGCAGCCAGGCTTCGACCACGTCGAGATGATGCTGCTCGGTCGCCAGGTGGCGCCGGGCAAAGTGGCGCAAGGCCGGGTCGCGGCTGACTGCCAGCACACCGCGGTAGATGTAGACCGCGCCGGTCTCGCCGGCATGGTCGGTGCGCAGGTCGGCGACCAGCGCGTGCGGCAGCGCTGGCCGCTCAAGCACAGTGCTCATGACGCGCGACGCCATGTGCGGCGCACCACGAGAAACGCGTTGTACGCCGCGTCCAGCAGCGCCACAACCGGGCGGTGGTTGAGCCATCGTGCCAGCCTCGCCGTGCGCGGCAGCGCGGCCCAAATGGCGATAAAGGCGGCGGCGCCGCCCACCAGCGAGCCGTCGGCACGGCGCACATGCAGCCGCACCAGGGCGGCGTCACGGGTCAGGCCGGGCCCGAACGCCCCGTCATCGCAGGCCGCCGCGTTGACCCAGCACACCGACTCCGCGCCCGGCAGGCGCTGGTACACCGCAATCTCGCGACTGCAGACCGGGCAATCACCGTCGAAATAGACCGTGGGAGGCGCGCTCTGGGGTGGGCTATCGGACATGTCCGCATGTTGCCCGCCTGCCGTCAACCCTGCTGGCGCTCGGGCTTGTTGGTCTTTGCCAGCCGCTGCGCTGCGGCGACATCCCGTCGTGCTTCCAGGATGGCGAGGCTGCCGCGCAACTGGCGCAGCGCCAGCTCGGTGCGCGTTTCGCCCGGTGCAGGCAGCAGCCGCGCCTCGCGGTCGGCCAGCACGTCTTCACGCAGGCGAAGGCCGGCCCGGGCGAACTTGGGCGCAAACCCGGCAGCGCGCTCGCGCAGCAGCTCGCGGGTGGCCTGGTAAGCGTGCTCGGCGAGCCGCCGGCGCTGGCTGTAGCTGAAGGTGTTGGCCAGGAACAGCTCCGCGTCGCGCGGGTCGGGCTCGAACAGCAGGATGTCGGTCTGCGGGTGCGTGCGCTCGTAGCCCTTCATGCCCAGCGCCAGCCGCGAGTGGATCAGCGAGCGGAAGGTCTGCGACAGCACCAGCGGCAGGCCGCCGTCCACCAACCGGGGGATACGCGGCTGCAGCGCGGCCGTGCGCCCCAGCTTGCTGGCGAGCTTCTTGGCATGGCGCTCGCGGCCCTCGCGCGGAGCGCGTCGGTCGCTGGCATAAGGCACCAGCGGATTCAGGCAGATCAGCAGGTCCAGCCCGCGGTCCAGCAGCACGGAGGCGTGCAGCGTCTTCTTGAGTGCGCCATCCACGTAGTGCCGGCCGTCGATTTCGACCGGCGGGAACAGCCCGGGCAATGCGGCGCTGGCCTGCACGGCGCGAGAGATGGGCACGTGGTCCCAGCCATCCGTGCCGAAGGGGATGGCCTCCCCGGTGTCGAGGTCGGTGGCGACCAATACCAGGCGGTGGCGCAGTTGGCGGAAGTCGTTGCTGCGGCCCGGTTCGTCGAACACCCGCGTCAGCGCCGCGCCGAAGCGCTCGCTGGACAGCAGGCCGGTGGGCAGCACGCGGCCCAGGCGCTCCAGGGTGCTGAGGCGCGAACGCCCCTCCAGCAGCTCCCGCGCGGCTTCGGAGAGCAGCCCCGGCAGCAGCCGCAGCCGCTCGCCGAACTCGTGCCAGGCCGGCAGCAGCAGCTCGGCTGGGTCGAAGCGGTCCGGCGCCTCGGCGGTGTTGGAGATGAAGGCGGCGCACAGCTGGCGCGGCGTCATGCCGTTGGCCAGGCCGGCGGCGATGAAGCCGCCGGCGCTGACGCCGATGTAGGCGTCGCAGGCGGTGAAGTCCAGACCGCCGATGGCCTCCTCCAAAGCACAAAGGGCGCCAACTTCATAGATGGCGCCCAGTGGGCCTCCGCCGGCCAGGGCCAGGCCGATCTTGGGCTGGCGCATGGTCGTCAGATGCTAGGAACGATCAGGCCTTGGGGGCGGCGGCCTTCTTGGTGGCCGGGGCTTTCTTGGCCGGTGCGGCCTTCTTGGCGGTGACCTTGGCTGCCGGCTTGGCGGCAGCCTTCTTGGCCGGCTCTGCAGCAGGCTTGGCCGCTGGCGCCTTCTTCGCCGCCGTAGCGGCCTTCTTCGCAGCGGGCTTCTTGGCGGGCTCGGTGCCGGTGGCCTTGGCCAGTGCGTCGATGCGCTCGATCAGCGCGTCGATGTCGCCCTTGGTCGGCACGCCCAGGCCTTGCAGCGCCTTGGCCACGCGGGCCTCGAAGATGGATTCCAGCTTGTCCCAATGCTGGCCGGCCTTGGCGCCGACATCGCCCGCCACGTCGCTGACCTTGCTGGCCACCGCGCTGAGCTTTTCCTCGGCGGCGGACTGGGTCTTCTTCTGCAGCTTCACGCCTTCGGCCACCAGAGCCTCGAAGACCTTGCCGCCCTCGCCCTGGGCCTTGGAGAAGGACGCCAGGCCCGCCGCCCAGATCTGCTGGGCGCTGTCCTTGATGTTCTGTGCCATCGCGCTGTCGAGCAGGCCAGCGGGGAAGCCGGTGGCGGCCGCAGCCTTCTTCTTGTCAGCCATCTTCTGGAGCTTCTTGACCATGGTTGTCCTTTCGAGTGTGCGAGTTCGCGCAGGAACTGTAGCCGCCGCATGCCCCGTCGGTACGGGCGTTCCTAGTGGCAGCGCTCTATGCCGGTCCCCGGGAAAGTGCGCAGCGAGCGGGCGCGGGCCGTGATGAAGAATCAAGCGAAACCCCAAAGCAGGAGACCCCGCATGCAGTATTTCGTCACTGGCGCCACCGGCTTCATCGGCAAGCGCCTCGTCAAGAAGCTGCTGGCGCGGCGTGGCAGCACGGTCCACTTCTTGATGCGCCAGGAGAGTGCCGACAAGCTGCCCGGCCTGCTGGCCTACTGGGGCGTCTCCAAGACCCGCGTGATTCCCGTCTATGGCGACCTGACGAGCAAGAAGCTGGGCGTGGCCAGCGATGTCATCAAGGGCCTGAAGGGCCAGATCGACCACCTCTACCACCTGGCCGCCGTCTACGACCTGGGCGCCGACGAGGAGGCGCAGGTGGCTGTCAACATCGAGGGCACCCGCTCGATGGTGGAGTTCGCGCAGGCCATCGACGCGGGCCATGTGCACCACGTGTCATCGATTGCCGCGGCAGGCCTGTACGAGGGCGTGTTCCGCGAGGACATGTTCGACGAGGCCGAGAACCTGGACCACCCGTACTTCATGACCAAGCACGAGAGCGAGAAGATCGTGCGCAAGGAGTGCAAGCGGCCGTGGACGGTCTACCGCCCGGCACTCGTCGTCGGCGACTCCACCACCGGCGAGATGGACAAGATCGACGGCCCTTACTACTTCTTCAAGCTGATCCAGCGCATGCGCCAGATACTGCCGCCGTGGATGCCCAGTGTGGGCCTGGAGGGCGGGCGCATCAACATCGTGCCGGTGGACTACGTCGTCGACGCGCTGGACCACATCTCGCACAAGGTCAGCAAGGGGCAGGGCTGCTACCACCTCGTGGACCCCAAGGGCTACCGCGTGGGAGACGTGTTGGACATCTTCAGCAAGGCCGCGCATGCGCCCAAGATGAACTTGTTCATCAACGCCGCGCTGATGGGCTTCATCCCCAAGAGCGTGAAGAAGGGCCTGATGGCGCTGGCGCCGGTGCGCCGCATCCGCAACGCGGTGATGAAAGACCTCGGCCTGCCCGAGGACATGTTCACCTTCATCAACTACCCGACCCGCTTCGACTGCCGCGACACCGAGGCCGCGCTGAAGGGATCGGGGCTGTCCTGCCCCGACCTGAACGACTACGCCTGGCGGCTGTGGGACTACTGGGAGCGCCACCTCGACCCGGCGCTTTTCATCGACCGTTCGTTGAGGGGCGCGGCCGGTGGCAAGGTGGTTTTGGTGACCGGCGGTTCGTCGGGCATCGGCCTGGCTGCGGCCGTCAAGTTCGCCGAGGCCGGTGCCGTCACGCTGATCTGCGCGCGCGACCAGGTCAAGCTGGACGACGCCGTCAAGGAAATCAAGGACAAGGCCGGCAAGCAGGCGCAGATCTACGCGTTCGCCTGCGACATCGCCGACGCGGAGGGCTGCGCCAACCTCGTCGAGTGGTGCAACACCTTCGGCGGCGTCGATTACCTCATCAACAACGCGGGGCGTTCCATCCGCCGCGCCGTGGAAAGCAGCTACGACCGCTTCCACGACTATCAACGCACGATGGACCTGAACTACTTCGGTTGCCTGCGCGTGACCATGGGCCTGCTGCCCGGCATGCAGGCCAAGAAGAAGGGCCACGTCGTCAACATCAGCTCCATCGGCGTGCTGACGAATGCACCGCGCTTCTCGGCTTACGTGGCCAGCAAGGCCGCGCTGGACGCCTGGACGCGCTGCGCCGCCAGTGAGTTCGCCGACACCGGCATCACGTTCACCACCATCAACATGCCGCTGGTGCGCACGCCCATGATCGCGCCCACCAAGATCTACAACAACGTGCCTACACTGTCGCCCGAAGAGGCCGCAGACATGATTGCCGAGGCCTGCATCAACAAGCCGGTGCGCATCGCCACGCGGCTGGGCGTGTCGGGCGAGTTGCTGCACGCGGCGGCGCCCCGAATCGCGCAGATCGTCATGAACACGACCTTCCGCATGTTCCCGGACAGCGACGCGGCCAAGGGGGAAAAGGGCAAGGGCGGCCTGTCTCCCGAGGCCATCGCGCTGCAGCAGATGATGCGCGGAATACATTTTTGACCCGTCGCCCAGGCTCGCCCCGCTGAACGCGGCCGGAGTCCGGTCGGTCCCCCGTGGGGACGGCGATTGACTGGGCATCGAGCCGGGCAACATCGCAAGGCGGGTCGGCTTGGGGCGTCCCGGCGCTCGGCCCGAAACTCGAGTCTTGTTGCCACGCCCGGCTTCGGCCGGGCGCTTCGTTCAGGGGACTGAAGACATGCTGAGAGGACAACGCGTCGGCTTGCGCCACGTGACCGAAGAGGATCTGCCGTGGATCAAGCGCACCACCGGAGATCCACAAGTGTTCGGTCCGTTCATTGGCACGCGCATGATGACGCCGCATGCGGTGGACCAGCGCTGGAAGGACAACGGTTTTGCCAACGAGGATGCCGAGCGGCTGATGATCTGCCATCTCGTGGATGGCAGCGTCATCGGCGACGTCGTCCACTTCGCTGCAGCGCGCTACACGACGGCGCGCGAGATCGGCTGGACCATGGCTGACGTGGCCATGCGAGGCCAGGGGTTGGCCAGCGAGGCCGCAGGCTTGCTGGTGGACTACCTGTTCGGCAACTGGCCGGTGAACCGCCTGTCCTGCGGCATGTCGGTGCACAACCATGCATCGCGCCGCGTGGCCGAGAAGTGCGGCTTCAAGCATGAGGGCATACAGCGCGGCATCGTATTCGTGGCCGGCGAGTACGTGGACTGCCACTCGCTGTCGCTGCTGCGCAGCGACTGGATGGCGATGAAGGGCCAGGCCTGATGGACGGCAGGGCCTGCGAATTCGATCTCGTCGTCTTCGGCGCCACCGGTTTCACCGGGCGCCTCGTTGCCGAGTACTTGCACCGCAGCGGCGCGGCCGGCGTGCGCTGGGCCATTGCCGGGCGCAACCTCGACAAGCTCGCCAAGGTGCGCGACGAACTGCACCTGCCGCCATCCGTGGCGCTGCTGCAGGCCGATGCGTCCGATGACGCCGCACTGCGGGCGCTGGTGGCCCGCACGCGCGGCGTCATCACCACCGTCGGCCCTTATCAGTTGTACGGCGAGCCGCTGGCAACCGCCTGCGCCGAGCGCGGCACGGACTACGTGGACCTGTGCGGTGAGCCCCTGTGGATGGCACGCATGATCCCGAAGCTGACGACGCTGGCCGAAGCGAGCGGCGCGCGCATCGTGTTCTCGTGCGGCTTCGACTCCATCCCTTTCGACCTCGGTGTGGTCTACCTGCAGGCCCAGGCTCATGCGCGCTTCGGTGCGCCACTGCCCGAGGTGCGGGGCCGGGTGGCCCGGCTCAAGGGCACCTTCTCCGGCGGCACCTTCGCCAGCCTGATGGCAACCGTCGAGGCGGTGCGCCGCGAGCCGGCGTTGGCCCAGCTGATGGTCAACCCTTTCGCGCTGGCCGGTGGTTTCAAGGGGCCCCGGCAGCCCGCCGGGCAGGCCGCCGATTTCGACGACTGGGCTGGTGCCTGGTGCGGCCCCTTCGTCATGGCCGCCATCAATACCAAGAACATCCACCGCAGCAATGCGCTGCGGGGCCACCCCTGGGGCCGGGACTTCATCTACAGCGAGAAGCTGCTGACTGGCAAGCCGGGGCAGGGCGACCAGGGCCGCAAGAAGGCTGTCGCGCTGGCCCGCTTCACAAAGCTGCAGAACCTCGCGCTGGGCTTTGCTCCGACACGCTTCCTGCTGCGCCGCTTCGTGCTGACACAGCCGGGCGACGGCCCCGACGCCGCCGCGCGCGAGGCGGGGCGCTACGAGGTCTGGTTCACGGGCCGGACCGACGAGGGCCAGCAGCTGCGCGCCGTCGTCAAGGGCGACCGCGACCCGGGCTATGGCTCGACCTGCAAGCTCATCAGCGAGGCCGCGCTGTGCCTGCTGCAGGACGTGGACCGCAACGCGACGCCCGGCGGCGTCTGGACGCCGGGTGCCGCGATGGGCCTGGCGCTGGTGCGCCGGCTGCAGGCGCGCGCAGGCCTGACGTTCGAGATGGCGGCCTGAAGTCAGCCGCTCAGCCGCGCCGGATCAGCGCCGCGTAGCAGCCGCGGCGCGCGTAGTGCGCGTGCACATAGGCCACGTCGGGCCGGGCCAGCAGGCGCTCGATGAGCGGCTCGACGGCATCACCTTCTGCAACGTCGGCGTCCACCATCATGTGCTGCGCATCAAAGGCCCGCAGCGACATCAGGCTGCGCAACATGGCGGGCAGCCGGTCGACAGCATCAAATGCCGTGTCGGCGTACTCGCGCACGAAGACGGCATGGCGGGCGCGATAGGGCGTGTCGGCGCTCTGGTGCTCGTGGTTGACGAGCAGCACGGTCTCGCCGGGGCGGGCCAACCGCAGTTCGATGCGGTCTGGGAAGCGATCCTGTTCGCCGGCGGTCAGGCGCTGCGCGCCGTGGCGCGAGAGGCCCGCGTCGTCCAGGCCGAACAGATGCGCAAAGGGGTGGGCAGGCAGCCCGGTGATGCGATAGGACATGGAGGCTCCGTTGAAGGGATGCCCCTGATTTTTCGCAACCGACCGGGCCGTGTCTGGCCGCTATCGGACCCGGAGTTCAGTCCCGCCCGGCTGGGCGCTCGAAGCCGTTGTCTACCCAGGCCTCGACGGTCGACTGGCTGAAGCGGAAGTTGGCCGCCACCTTGACCTGGGCCAACTGGCCTCCCGCGGCATCGTGCGCCCGCAGCCAGGCGTAGGGGTCGTCTTCGGCGGGCACGATCTCCAGCGTGACCTTGATCCAGTTGCCGTCGCGGGCGACGTGCAAGGCCTTGTTCAGCTGGGCGTGCAGCTGCTGCTCGTGGCGGCGGATGACCTCGGAGGCCGTCTTCACCAGCGTGTTGAACGCGGCGGTGTCCAGCGGCTTGGGGTTCTTCTTGTCGCGGCCCATGGTCCAGGGACCGACCAGCGCCGGCTCGCTCTCGCCGGCCTTGAACATCGCGACCGCCCAGCCCTCGTCGTCCTCGTTCTTGATGACCTGGGCCGTCCAGCCGTTGTCGCGCCACAGGCGGGGTTCATGGATGGGGGCGTCGGTCTCGTCAGTCATGGATGCGGACATGGAAAAAGGCGGGTCAGAAACGGCAATGGCGGGCCGCAGCCCGCCATTGTCGACGCCGCGGCGACTGGGTCAGCTGTTGCTGCTTGGCCCTGCCGGCACCACGGCGGGTGAGCGCGTGATGCGGGTCTTGCCGCCGGTCGTCACCAGCACGACGGGGTCGCCGGCGTTGAAGCTCTCCTTGCCGCGCGCCTGCACGATGGAGCGGCGCTCGCCATTGCGCAGTTGCACGATGATCTCCAGCGCGTCCTCGCGGGTGGCGCTGCGTTCCACGGCGTTGCCGATGACGGCGCCCGCCACGGCACCGATGACGCCGACGATCTGGCCTTCACGGCGGCCGCCGACAGAACTGCCGGCAATCGCGCCGGTCACGCCACCGGCGACACCGCCGATGCCGCTCTGCGAGCCGTCCACCACGACGGGGCGGGACGAAAGCACGGTCGCGTCCTGCACCTGCGACAGGCGTTGCGCGTCGCCGCGCTGAACGATGTCCGGGCTGGTCGTCGAGCAGGCCGACAGCGCGAGCGCGGCGACCAGGGTGAGGGAAGTCATGAGCTTGGACATAGCGGTTCCTCCGTGGGCAAGACTGCGGCCCAACGCGGCCGATTGTCCCGCCGTTGACGCCTTGATGCGGCCGGCTACAACTCTTTACCGTTGCCGGTCAACGGGATTCACCCGCAATTCAGCCATGCAATCGCGAGTTGCTCGGCACGCTGGCCAGCAGGAACTCCATCTGGTCGGCCAGGATGCGGCGGCCGCGCAGGATCATGTCCTCGTGCAGGCTGGGCACATAGGGCAGGTAGAGCAGGCTCATGTGCGCTTCTTCCGGCAGGCGGCTGCCCTTGCGGCCGTTGCAGGGGCGGCAGGCGGTGATGCAATTCATCCAGGTGTCCTGCCCGCCGCGCGATGTGGGCTGGATGTGCTCGCGTGTCAGGTCTTCCGGCAAGCAGCGATGGCCGCAGTAGGCGCAGATGAAGCGATCGCGCACGAACAGCTTGGCGTTGGACAACGCTGGCGCCTGCCGCCAGGCCCTGCTGGGCACGGCGCCGCGCACGGCAATGATGGGATGCACCTCGATGCGCGACTGCCGGCCGCTGATGCGTTGCAGGCCGCCGCGCAGCACCTGGCAAGGGTCGCCCAGCGTCCAGGCGACGCCATCACTGGCGTAGATCACCGCCGCCTCACGCGTCGTGATCCAGGCCTGCGGCCGGCCAGAGACATCGAGTTGGAGCACATCCACGGAAGTCAACCTCCTGCCGCAGACTACTTCAGAAGCCCTCTCGCACTCAAGCGTGCCGCCATGACAGCGCGCAGTCCTCGGGTGTTCCCTAGGTTGGGTGCGCTATTAGGCACAACACCCTAGGAATTCGCTGGGGCAAGCTGGCGTTGTCACGGAAGCGACCTGCAAAATAGAACGATCGTTCGTTTTATTCTCGCCCCGTGACCACGCTGCCCGCCCCTGCCAAGAAAGCCGCTCCGCTGCGCGCCGCCAAGCCGGTGCGTGTGGCGCGCTCGCTGCAGAAGGGCCTGCAGACACGCGCCGCCATCCTGGAAGCCGCGTTGGGTCTGGCCTCGCACATGGGGCTGGAAGGCCTGTCCATCGGCGCGCTGGCCGACGTGACGGGCATGAGCAAGTCCGGCGTCTTCGCTCACTTCGGCTCGCGCGAGGAACTGCAGATCGCCGTCGTCACCGAGTACCACGCCAAGTTCGAAGAGGAAGTCTTCTTCACCGCCATCCGCGAGGCCCGCGGCCTGCCGCGGCTGCGCGCGATGTTCGAGCGCTGGGTGCGCCGCGTGTCGGTGGAGGTGGACTCGGGCTGCATCTATATCTCGGGCGCTGTCGAGTTCGACGACCGGCCGGGCCCCGTGCGCGACGCGCTGGTGGGCATGGTGAAGGCCTGGCATGCGGCGCTGCAGAAGGCCATCCAGCTGGCCATCGCCGAGGGCCACTTGAAGGCCGACGCCGATGTCGAGCAGATCTGCTTCGAGCTGCACGGCCTGATCCTGTCGCTGCACCACGACGCCCGCTTCATGCGCATCCCCGGCGCGCTGTCTCGCGCCGGTACCGGCTTCGAGCGGACCATGCAGTACTACGCCACGCCGGCTGGTCTCGACATCGAGGCCAGCCGTCAGACATCCAAGACCGGCGCCGTGCGGCGCTGACCCCTCTCTCACCCCGACCTCCCAGGAGTAACCGATGCCCCAGTACAACCCGCCCCTGCGTGACATGCAGTTCGTCATGCACGAGCTGCTGAACGTCGTCGACGAATTGAAGATGCTGCCCGGTCACGAGGACATCGACGTCGAGACGATCAATGCGGTGCTGGAGGAAGGCGGCAAGTTCGCGTCCGAGGTGATCTTCCCGATCAACCTCAGCGGCGATGCCGAAGGCTGCACGCTGGACAAGACCACCCATGAGGTCACTGCGCCCAAGGGCTTCAAGGAGGCCTACAAGCAGTACGTCGAAGGCGGCTGGCCCGCGCTGGGCTGCGACCCTGAGTACGGCGGCCAGGGCCTGCCGCACCTGGTGAACCAGTTCTTCTACGAGATGCTGAACTCGGCCAACCAGGCCTGGACGATGTACCCGGGCCTGAGCCACGGCGCCTACGAGGCTCTGCATGCGCACGGCACGCCCGAGCAGAAGGCCACCTACCTGCCCAAGCTGACCAGCGGCGAGTGGACCGGCACCATGTGCCTGACCGAGCCGCACTGCGGTACGGACCTGGGCCTGCTGCGCACCAAGGCAGAGCCGCAGGCTGACGGCACCTACAAGATCACGGGCGCCAAGATCTTCATCTCGGCCGGCGAGCACGACATGGCCGAGAACATCGTCCACTTGGTGCTGGCCCGCCTGCCGGACGCGCCGGCCGGCTCCAAGGGCATCTCGCTGTTCATCGTGCCCAAGTTCAACGTGAACGCGGACGGCTCGCTGGGCTCGCGCAACGGCATCTTCTGCGCCGGCCTGGAGCACAAGATGGGCATCCACGGCAACGCCACCGCGCAGATCGTGCTGGAGGAGGCCGTGGGCACGATGGTGGGCCAGCCCAACAAGGGCCTGGCCGCGATGTTCGTCATGATGAACGCCGCGCGCCTGGGCGTCGGCAACCAGTCGCTGGGCCTGACCGAAGTGGCGTATCAGAACGCCGTGGCGTATGCCAAGGACCGCCTGCAGATGCGTGCGCTCTCCGGCCCGAAGGCACCCGACAAGCCGGCCGATCCGATCATCGTGCACCCCGACGTGCGCAAGATGCTGCTGACCGCCCGCGCCTTTGCCGAAGGCGGCCGCATGCTGCAGGCCTACACGGTGCTGCAGCTGGACAAGGCGCTGAAGAGCGACGACGAGGACGAGCGCAAGGAAGCCGACGCCGAGGTCGCACTGCTGACGCCCATCATCAAGGCCTTCATCACCGACAACGGCTGGCTGGCCACGTCGCACTGCATGCAGGTGTACGGCGGCCACGGCTTCATCCACGAGTGGGGCATGGAGCAGTACGTGCGCGACGCGCGCATCAACATGATCTACGAGGGCACCAACACCATCCAGTCGCTGGACCTGCTGGGCCGCAAGGTGCTTGGCAACAACGGTGCGACCCTCAAGAAGTTCGGCAAGAAGATCGCCGCCTTCATCGAGGAAGAGGGTACGAACGAGGCCATGCAGGAGTTCGTGAACCCGCTGGCCGACCTGGGCGACAAGGTCAACAAGCTGACCCAGGAACTGGGCATGAAGGCCTTCGGCAACCCCGACGAAGTAGGCGCCGCCGCCGTGGACTACCTGCGCGTGGTGGGCCACATGACTTTCGCCTACTTCTTTGCCCAGGCCGCCAAGATCGCGCTCGCCAAAAAGGACAGCGGCGACCCGTTCTACACCGCCAAGCTGGCCACGGCGCGCTTCTACTTCGCCAAGCTGCTGCCCGAGACGGCCAGTCTGATCCGTACCGCGCGCGCCGGCCTGGCGCCGTTGATGGAAATGGAAGAAGCGCTGTTCTGAACTGAATCGCTGAAACGACAAGGACGCCCGATGAAATCCCTGTTCGCTGTTGCCCTGCTTTCGCCCGTGCTTGCGTTCGCGCAATCAACACCCGTGGGCTTGTGGAAGACCATCGACGACGACGGCAAAACCGCGAAGTCGCTGGTCCGCATCAGCGAACAGGGGGGCACCCTCGTCGGCAGCATCGACAAGCTGCTGGACCCCGCCGCGCCGGCCGACGCGAAATGCGACAAGTGCGCCGACGACCGCAAGGACAAGCCCGTGCTGGGCCTGCAGATCATTCGCGGTGTGAAGGCCGAGGGCGACGGCGTCTGGGGTGGCGGCGAAGTGCTGGACCCGAACAATGGCAAGACCTACCGCACCCGCTTGAAGCCGGTGGACGGTGGCAAGAAACTCGAGGTGCGCGGCTACATCGGCGCCCCTCTGTTCGGCCGCACCCAGACCTGGGTGCGCGTCGAGTGAACCGAACACCTTTAGGAGCAAATCAATGAGTCGATTCCAAGTCCGCAAGGTCGCCGTGCTCGGCGCCGGCGTGATGGGCGCGCAGATCGCCGCCCACCTCGTCAACTGCAAGGTACCGGTCGTGCTGTTCGACCTGCCTGCCAAGGAGGGTGCCAAGAACGGCATCGTCACCAAGGCGGTCGATGGCCTGAAGAAGCTCAAGCCCGCGCCGCTGGGTGACTCGGCTGAAGCCGCGCTGATCCAGCAGGCCAACTACGAAGATCACCTGGACGTGCTCAAGGGCTGCGACCTCATCATCGAGGCCATCGCCGAGCGCATGGACTGGAAGCTCGACCTCTACACCAAGATCGCGCCTTTCGTGGCCCCGCACGCCATCGTGGCGTCCAACACCTCCGGCCTGAGCATCACCAAGCTCTCCGAAGTGCTGCCCGAAGAAATCAAGCCGCGCTTCTGCGGCATCCACTTCTTCAACCCGCCGCGCTACATGGCGCTGGTCGAGCTGATCAACACGCCGACCACGCAGCCGGAAATCCTCGACCAGCTCGAGGCCTTCGTGACGACGTCGCTGGGCAAGAGCGTCGTGCGTGCCCACGACACGCCCAACTTCGTCGCCAACCGCGTCGGCATCGCCGGCATGATGGCCACGATGATCGAGGCCGAGAAGTTCGGTCTGAGCGTCGATGTGGTCGACGACCTGACCGGCAAGAAGCTGGGCCGTGCGTCGAGCGGCACCTTCCGCACCGCGGACGTCGTCGGTCTGGACACGATGGCGCACGTCGTCAAGACGATGCAGGACAACCTGAAGGAAGACCCCTTCTATTCGACCTATGCCACGCCCAAAGTGCTGGCCGGCCTGATCGAAAAGGGCGCCCTGGGCCAGAAGACCGGCGCCGGTTTCTACAAGAAGGTGGGCAAGGACATCCAGCGCCTGGACTTCGCCACGGGTGACTACGTCGCCGGTGGCAAGAAGGCCGACGAGATCGTCGCGCGCATGCTGAAGAAGCAACCGGCCGACCGCCTCAAGCTGCTGCGCGAATCCAGCAACCCGCAAGCCCAGTTCCTGTGGGCCATCCTGCGCGACAGCTTCCACTACGCCGCCGTGCACCTGGACACCGTGGCTGACACGGCTCGCGAGATCGACTTCGCGATGCGCTGGGGCTTCGGCTCCAGCCAAGGCCCGTTCGAGCTGTGGCAGGCCGCCGGCTGGAAGCAGGTCGCCGAATGGATCGCCGCCGACATCGCTGACGGCAAGGCGCTGAGCAGCGCGCCGCTGCCGGCGTGGGTCACCGAAGGCCCGGTCGCCGAAGCTGGTGGCGTGCACACGCCGCAAGGCTCGTGGAGCGCCGCCGAGGGCAAGTTCAAGCCGCGCAGCGAGCTGCCGGTCTACGCCCGCCAGGCCTTCCGCGAATCGCTGCTGGGCACCGGCGCCGCCGACCCGCTGAAGAGCGGCACCGAGCTGTTCAAGAACGACGAGGTGCGCGTGTGGACGCTGGACGGCAATGTCGTCATCGCCTCCATCACCGCCAAGCTGCACCTGATCAGTCCGGCGGTCACCGAGGGCCTGCTCAAGGCCGTGGAGATCGCTGAAGCCGACTACAGCGGCTTGGTGATCTGGTCGCCTGACGATGTGTTCTCGGCCGGCGCCAATCTGGAGTCCCTGATGCCCGTCTTCATGAAGATGGGCAGCAAGGGCATCGCGCCGGAAGAGAAGAAGCTGCAGGACATGATGCTGCGCCTGCGCTACGCGTCGGTGCCGGTCGTCGCCGCGATGCGCGGCCTCGCGCTGGGCGGTGGCGCCGAGCTGGCCGTGCACTGCGCCCGCCGTGTCGCGCACGTCGAGAGCTATGTGGGCCTGGTCGAAGTCGGCGTGGGCCTGATCCCCGGCGGCGGCGGCCTGACCTACATTGCCCGCCGCGCCGCCGAGATGGCCGCGGCCGGCAATGCCGGTGCCGACATCCTGACGTTCCTGAAGGACGGGTTCCTGACTGCGGCCACCGCCAAGGTGGCGACCTCCGCGCACGAGGCGAAGAAGAACGGCTTCCTGCTGGACAGCGACATCATCGTGCCGCACAAGGACGAGCTGCTGCACGTGGCGACGGCCACCGCCATCGGCATGGCCGAGGCCGGTTACCGCCCGCCGCACAAGGCCGTGTTCCCCGTCGCCGGCCGCAGCGGCATCGCGACGATCAAGGGCCAGGTCGCCAACATGCGCGACGGCGGCTTCGTCAGCGCGCACGACTATCACCTGGCTGCGGCGATTGCCGACGTGGTCTGCGGTGGCGAGGTCGAGGCCGGCTCCCTGGTGACGGAGGAGTACCTGATGGCGCTGGAGCGCAAGCACTTCTGCTCGCTGCTGGACAACCCCAAGACGCAGGAACGCATCATGGGGATGCTGCAGACCGGCAAGCCGGTGCGCAACTAAGGCCCGACGTGAACCGGCTTCAACGCACGCTCGCCAAGCTGGATGGTTTGCCGTCCCCGCTGCGTGGGCCCGCGCGCAACTTCGCGCTTCGGCGTGCGGTGCCCTTCACGGGCACGGCATCGCTCGATTTCGTCGCGCTCACGCCCGAGCGCAGCGAGATCCGCGTTGCCAACAAGCGCCCGGTTCAGAACCACATCAAGGGCGTGCATGCGGCCGCGATGTCGCTGCTGGCCGAAACGGCCACTGGCATGGTGGTGGGCATGAACGTGCGCGACGACTGCCTGCCGCTGTGCAAGTCGCTGCAGGTGAACTTCCGCAAGCGCGCAACGGGTGGCCTCGTAGCCAAGGCCCACCTGACCGCCGCCCAGCGCTTTGCCATGGCCAACGAGGTCAAGGGCGAAGTGACAGTGGCCGTGACCGTGACCGACGAAGCCGGCGTCGAGCCGATCCAGTGTGAATTTGTCTGGGCCTGGGTGCCCAAAGAGACATCCACAAACAAGCCCCAGGCTTGAAAGGAACAAACATGAGCAAGCAAGTCCAGGACGCCTACATCGTCTCCGCCACCCGTCTGCCCATCGGCAAGAGCGGTCGCGGCTATTTCAAGAACACCCGCCCAGACGAGATGCTCGTCAAGGTCATGCAGGCCGTGATGGCGCAAGCCCCCGGCATCGACCCCGCCGCCATCGAGGACGCCATCATTGGCTGTTCCTTCCCTGAGGGCGAACAGGGCATGAACATTGCCCGCGTGGCGTCGGTGCTGGCCGGCTTCGGCCCGACGGTGGGCGGCGTGACGATCAACCGCTACTGCGCCTCCGGCATCACCGCCGTGCAGATGGCTGCGGACCGCATCCGCGTCGGCGAAGCCGACGTGATGTTCGCCGGCGGCGTTGAGTCCATGTCGATGATCCCGATGGGCGGCAACAAGCCGTCGCTGAGCCCGCTGATCTTCGAGAAGGACGAGAACATCGGCATCGCCTACGGCATGGGCCTGACGGCCGAGAAGGTGGCCGAGAAATGGAAGATCAGCCGCGAAGCGCAGGACGCGTTCTCGGTGGAGTCGCACCGCCGCGCCGTGGCCGCGATGGCCGCCGGCCACTTCGACGCCGAGATGACGCCGTTCGACGTCATCGAGCGCACGCCGAATCTCGCCGACGGCACCGTCAACACCAAGACCCGCACCGTCAAGCTCGACGAAGGCGCGCGCCCCGACACGTCGCTGGAAGGTCTTGCCAAGTTGAAGCCCGTGTTCGCCGCAAAGGGCAGCGTCACCGCCGGGAACAGCTCGCAGACCTCCGATGGCTCCGGCGGCCTGCTGATCGTCAGCGAAGCCGCGCTGAAGCGCTACAACCTGACGCCGCTGGCCCGCTTCGTGTCGTTCGCCGTCAAGGGCGTGCCGCCCGAGATCATGGGCATCGGCCCCATCGAGGCCATCCCGGCCGCGCTGAAGTCCGCTGGCATCACGGCCGCGCAGCTGGACTGGATCGAGCTGAACGAAGCCTTCGCCGCGCAGTCGCTGGCCGTCCTGAACGACCTGGACAGCAAGGGCATCGAACTGGACCGCGCCAAGGTCAACCCGAACGGTGGCGCCATCGCGCTGGGCCACCCGCTGGGCGCGACCGGTGCCATCCGCGCGGCCTCGGTCATCCACGGCCTGCGCCGCACCGGCGGCAAGTACGGCATGGTGACGATGTGCGTGGGCGCCGGCCAGGGTGCTGCGGGCATCTTCGAGCGCCTGTAAGTAATGGACCGCCGCCGCGCGCTGAAGACCAGCACCGTGTTGCTCGCGGCGGCCCCCATCGCCGGCTGCACCGGCAGGCTGACCACCTTCACGACCTGGCAGCAGGCCCGGCAGGGCGTGCTGGAGCTGTTGTTCAAGCCCCAGGTCGTGCAGGGCAACGCCTGGAGCCTGAGCCAGGTGTTGCAGCACCTGGCGCAGAGCATCGAGTTCTCGATGCAGGGCTATCCGGTACTGAAGGGCGCTTGGTTCCGCTCCACGGCTGGCTCGGCCGCGTTCAGCGTGTTCAATGCGCGTGGCCAGATGAGCCATGACCTCGCCGAGCCCATCCCCGGCGCGCCGGCGCTGGACGCATCGCAGACACTGGCGCTCGCGGTGAACCGGCTGCTGGCCGCGATGGATGCGTTCGCGCAGTTCAACGGCACGCTGCGGCCTCATTTCGCCTACGGCGAGCTGACCAAGCCGCAGTACGAGCGCGCCCACCTGATGCACCTGGCCAACCACTGGACCCAGTTCCACGCGAAGACGGCCACGGCCTGAAGGACCGGGACAATGCGGGTTCCTGCGGCGCTGATGCCGCCCCGAAGTCCCTAGGCACCTGACGCCATGAACCTGCCCCTGTTCGTCGCCGCTCTGCTGGCCCTGCTGCCTGTGGCCGCCACGGCCTATGAGCCGAAAGGCCAAGTGCCTGCCGAGGTGGCCGCCGGCGAGTGGTGGAACGTGCCGCACGCGCAGCCGTTTGACACCACGCAGCTCAAGCGCCAGCAGCGCGAGATCCGGGTGCAGGGCAATCGGCTGGTGGACGACACCGGCCGGACGGTCATCCTGCGCGGCGTCAACATCAGCGACCCCGACAAGCTCGTCAAGCAGGGCAAGTGGACCAAGGCGCACTTCGAGGCCGTCAAATCCTTCGGCGCCAACCACATCCGCCTGCCCATCCACCCCATCGCCTGGCGCTCGCGCGGTCCGCAGGGGTACCTGACGCTGATCGACCAGGCCGTGGTCTGGGCCAACGAGCTGGACCTGCATCTCATCGTCGACTGGCACTCCATGGGCAACATCGCCCAGGAGCTGTACTTTCACCCGATGTACGTGACGGACAAGCAGGAGACGCGAGAGTTCTGGCGCACGATCGCCGCGCGCTACGCGGGCCTGGCCACCATCGCCGTCTACGAGTTGTTCAACGAGCCCACCATCAACGGCGGCAAGCTGGGCACCGTCGACTGGCTGGAATGGAAAGCCTTCAACGAAGAGCTGATCTCCCTCATCCATGCCCACGACAAGAACATCGTCGTGCTGGTGGCCGGCTTCAACTGGGCCTACGACTTGTCGCAGGTGGCCCGGCATCCCATCGAGCGCGAGGGTGTGGCCTATGCCATTCACCCCTACCCGCAGAAGAGCCCCGGACCCTACCCGCAGACCTGGGAGGCGGCTTGGGGCCACCTGGCCGACAAGTACCCGCTCATCGCCACCGAGATCGGCTGGATGGGTGCGAACGACCCGGGCGCGCACCGGCCGGTCATCGACGATGGCCGCTACGGACCGCTGATCACCGAGTACTTCGCCCGCAAGGGCATTTCCTTCACCGTCTGGTGCTTCGACCCTGACTGGCCGCCGCAGATGATCTCGGACTGGAACTACACGCCCACCGGCCAGGGCAGGTTCTTCCGCGAGTTCATGCTGAAGCAGGCGCAGGCACAAGCGCAATCACTGAAAGGCAAGCCATGACCATCAAGACCTACACCGTGAACGGCGTTGCGACCCTCGAGATCGCCCGCCCCGAAAAGAAGAACGCGATCACGCAGGACATGTACCAGCAACTGGCAGACGCGCTGCGTGAGGCCGACGCCGCGGCGGATGTGCGCGCGGTGCTGATCACCGGTCAGCCCGGCATCTTCACGTCGGGCAATGACCTCGAGGATTTCATGGGCCGCCCGCCGCGTGGCGAGGACGCACCGGTGTTCCAGTTCATGCATGCGCTGGTGGACTGCAGCAAGCCGGTCGTCGCCGCGGTGACGGGAGCGGCCATCGGCATCGGCACGACGCTGCTGCTGCATTGCGATCTGGTCTATGTGGCCGACGACGCCCGCCTGGCCATGCCGTTCGTGGGCCTGGGGTTGGTGCCGGAGTTCGCGTCCAGCCTGGTCGTGCCGCAGCTGATGGGCAATCGCCGTGCGGCCGAGAAGCTGTTGCTGGGCGACCCTTTCACCGGCGAGCAGGCGGTGGAGTGTGGCATCGCCAATGGCGTGCTGGCGGGCAGCGAGGTGCTGAACCATGCCCGCCGCGTGGCGGAGCGCTTCAACAATCTGGCGCCCGGCGCCGTGCGCGACAGCAAGCGCCTGATCCGCGAGCCTCAGCGCGAGGCGGTCAAGGCCGCCATCGCACGTGAGGCCGAGCTCTTCAGCGCCCGGTTGCGCAGCCCGGAGGCCATGGAAGCCTTCCAGGCCTTTTTCCAGAAGCGCAAGCCGGACTTCTCGCAGTTCTCTTGACGAACTCCAGCCCTATCGACGAACCAGACCGATCAGCAGGCCGATGACAGCCAGGATCAGGAAGCCGTAGAACAGGATCTGGGCGAAGCCGGCCGCAGACGCGGCAATACCCGTGAAGCCGAAAACGGCGGCGATCAGGGCGATGACAAAGAAGATGATGGCGTAGCGCAGCATGGCGAACTCCTAGGGTTGAGGCCTTGACGGCGGACAACTGAAGCCTAGGGCCGCGACGGTTTTTCACATGCCGGACGGCGCGGGCGCTTGGAGTCGGACATGGCTGACGCGGTTACACCGAGATGACCCGTGCGCGCCATCCGCGCCGCGGGTGCGCCGCTCAGATGGCCACGGGCCTGGGTTTGCCTTCGCGGTCGATGGCCACGTAGGTCAGGTTGGCTTCCGTGACCTTCACGACGTGCGGGTTCTCGGGGTCGCGCTCGGCCATGACCTCCACGTGCACGGTCATGGAGGTGCGGCCGACGCGGGTCACCGTGGCGTAGAAGCTCAGCAGGTCGCCGATGGAGACCGGCTGCTTGAAGACGAACTCGTTGACGGCCACCGTGGCCACGCGCCCGCGCGACAGCTTGGCGGGCAGCACCGAGCCGGCAATGTCTACCTGGGCCATGATCCAGCCGCCGAAGATGTCGCCGTTGGCGTTGGAGTCGGCGGGCATGGGCATCACGCGCAACACCAGCTCTCGCTGGCCAGCCTGGGTCGGTGCGGGGGTTGAATCCTGGGGCATGTCGTTCATTGGGAGAATCCGGCTTTCATTGTCGGGCCTGCACTTGCGATCTTCTTCCTCAGCATCATCCATGCCATCCGGCGATCCGGCCGTGCGCGGCGACTGGGGCACGATCGGCCGCCTGCTGCCCTACCTGTGGCGCTACCGCTGGCGCGTGGGTCTGGCGCTGGCCTTCATGGTGGGCGCCAAGGTCTGCAACGTGGGCGTGCCGCTGCTGTTGAAGCAGCTCGTCGACAGCCTGGACCTGAAGCCCGGCGCCACCCAGGCGATGCTGGTGGTGCCGGTGAGTCTGCTGCTGGCCTACGGCGCGCTGAGGCTGTCGACCTCGCTGTTCACCGAGCTGCGTGAGCTGATCTTCGCCAAGGCCACCGAGGGCACGGCGCGCAGCATCTCCCTGCAGGTGTTCCGCCACCTGCACGACCTGTCTCTGCGCTTCCACCTGGAGCGCCAGACCGGCGGCATGACGCGCGACATCGAGCGCGGTACGCGCGCCGTGCACTCGCTGATCAGCTACTCGCTCTACAGCATCGTCCCGACGCTGATCGAGGTGGTGCTGGTGCTGACGCTGCTGGGCGTCAAGTTCGACGTCTGGTTCGCCGGCATCACCGTCGCGGCGCTGGTGATCTACATCGGTTTCACGGTGGTCGTCACCGAGTGGCGCACCAAGTTCCGCAAGATGCTCAACGAGCTGGACTCCGTGGCCCACACCAAGGCCATCGACGCCCTGCTGAACTACGAGACGGTCAAGTACTTCAACAACGAGGACTTCGAGGCGCGCCGCTACGACGAGAGCCTGGAGAAGCTGCGCAAGGCTCAGCTCAAGAGCCAGACCACGCTGTCGCTGCTGAACACCGGCCAGCAGCTCATCATCGCCACCGCGCTGGTGCTGATGCTGTGGCGCGCCACGCAGGGCGTTGTCGACGGCAAGCTGAGCCTGGGCGACCTGGTCATGGTCAATGCCTTCATGATCCAGCTCTACATCCCGCTGAATTTTCTCGGCGTCATCTACCGCGAGATCAAGCAGGCGCTGACCGACATCGAGAAGATGTTCGGATTGCTGGATCGCCGCCGCGAAGTGGCGGACGCGCCCGGCGCGCCGGCGCTGCGCGTCGATGGCGGCAGCGTGGTGTTCGACAACGTGCAGTTCGCCTACGACCCGGCGCGCCCCATCCTGCACGGCGTCAGCTTCGAGATTCCGGCCGGCAAGAAGGTTGCGGTGGTGGGCCCCAGCGGTTCGGGCAAGAGCACGCTGGCGCGGCTGCTGTACCGCTTTTACGACATCGATGCCGGCAGCATCCGCATCGACGGTCAGGACATCCGGCAGGTCACGCAGGCCAGCGTGCGGCAGGCCATCGGCGCCGTGCCGCAGGACACCGTGCTGTTCAACGACACCGTGGCCTACAACATCGCCTACGGCCGCCCGGGCGCGGGCCAGGACGAGGTGGAGGCCGCCGCGCGTGCCGCGCACATCCACGGCTTCATCGCGGCGACGCCGTTGGGCTACGACACCATGGTGGGGGAGCGCGGGCTGAAGTTGTCCGGCGGTGAGAAACAGCGCGTGGCCATCGCCCGCACGCTGCTGAAGAACCCGCCCATCCTCATCTTTGATGAAGCCACGTCGGCGCTGGACTCAAGCAACGAGCGCGCCATCCAGGCCGAGCTCGAGTCGGCGGGGCGGAACAAGACCGTGCTGGTCATCGCGCACCGCCTGTCGACGGTCGTGGACGCGCACGAGATCCTGGTGCTGGAGCAGGGCCGCATCGTCGAGCGCGGCCGGCACGACGCGTTGCTGGCGCGGGGCGGGCGGTATGCCGAGATGTGGCGCCTGCAGCAGTCCGGCGCCGACTGAGCCGGGTGCAGCCGGCCGGCTGTGTCAGTGCGGCTTGCGGGGCTTCTCGAAGCTCTTGGGCCGGTAGACGTTGCCGTCCCATTCGCCCTCGGGCCGCCCGTTCTGCGCGGACTCGCGCGCGCGGCGGATGACCCGCTCCGCCTCCAGCGCCGCGGCACGGGTCTGGCGCTGGCGACGGCGCCAGCCCAGGGCGCGCTCGAACAGCCCGCGCATGCCGCCCGTCAGGCGTGACAGCGCGGCGTCCACCCGTGCCCGCAGCCGCCAGGGCAGGAGCATCTGCACGGCCAACGCGATGCAGACGGCGAGGCCGATGGCGGCGAGCACGTTGAAGAACATGGGTCAAGTGTGAACCAAAGTCGCCGCGGCATCCACCGGTGTTGAGGGAATTCAACCCTGCTGGTGAATCCCCCACAACGCCAGCATCGCGTCGGGAATGCCGCGGCTGGCGGCATCCCGGGCCTCGGGCGTGCCGTCGGCCAGTGCGCCGTCCGCGCTGCCCAGCGCGGCGAGCGGCGCCAGCAGTTCGGCCGTCGGCGCGTTGTCGAACCGCGGCGCCCAGGCTTCGGATGCCAGATCCACGGCCATCAGGAAGCCGACTGCCCAGTCCTCGGCGTCGGCGTACTCGACGCCTTCCTGTTCGCCCTCGGCGAAGCTGAAGATGGGCTCCCAGGCCTGCGGACGCTGCGCCCAGGCCATGGCGATGGAGTGCAGGTGGCGCAGCACCAACATGACCAGCTTCTTGCGCTGCTTGCCGCTGGCGAAGGGAGCCGGGTCCTGCTCGCCGTCGCCGCCCCAGATGACGGGCAGCCAGTCGGCGCCTGGCACATCGCTGAGCGCGCGCCCGGGCGTCAGCAGCAGGCCCGCCAGGTAGCCGTCCAGCGCCTCGATGTTCATTGCGCCGTCGGCGGGCAGTTCGGCCAGCAGTTCGTCGAGGTCGTTCAGTTCCTCGTCGGACAGCGGGCGGTCATCGGAGGCGGGGTTGTATTGCGGGTATTGCATGAGCGTCGTCTTCTGGGGGGCGGGGTCAGCCGTGGCGGCCGTGGCGACTCTTGGGTTTCTTGCTGTCGAGTTCGGTGAACTGTGCCTTCAGCAGGTTCATCAGCACCCGGGCGTTCTGCTCGGACATCACCAGCAGCGTGCTGGGCTCGATGCCGTCGACGGGTGCGCGGGTCGACACGAGCGCATCGACCTTGAACAGGACCTGCCCGTGAGGGTTGTTGGCAGCGGCCTTGAACTTCTGGATTTCGATCTGGTGGGTCTTCATGGGGGCAGCGGGAGGGCCGGCAGGTCGCCATCTTGCCATTCCGCGCCCGCGGGCATAAGGTCGTCGCATGGCTCGACCCCCTCGCCTTGAGATTGCCGGCGCGGTCTACCTGATCAGCGCCCGGTGCCCGTCAGATGGCAGGCGGCCAGCTTTCGGCGACGCCGCCGACCGGGCCGAGATGCACGCGCTGCTGGCACAGGCGCTGCACCGCTTCGACGCCCGGGCGCTGGCCTACGCGTGGTTGCCCGAGCACTATGACCTGCTGCTGTTCACGCGCCGTGCCAACCTGTCGGCGCTGATGCGGCACGTGAACGGCGTCTACACGCAGCATCAGCAGCAGCGCCATGGCTTCGGCGGGCCGCTGTTCCAGGGCCGCTTTCACGCCGTGCTTGTGGACCGCGAGCGGCACCTGCTGGACGCGTGCCGCTGGGTGGACCTGGGCCCTGTGCGCGAAGGCCTCGCGCGCGGCGCGGCGGACTGGCCCGGCTCCAGCTTTCGCGCGCTCGCCGGGCTGGACGTCGCGCCAGACTGGCTGGACGTGGACGGCCTGCACAGCCACCTGCTGGGCAAGCCCGCCACGACGGCGGCCCAGCACCGCGCCGCGGGCGACCGCTATGCGCAGCTGGTGGCGTCCGACCCCGGGCTGCAGCTGTGGCCGGGGCGGCTGCGCGAGCAGATCTTCCTGGGCGACGCCGATTTCGCCCAGCGCATGCGCGCTGCGGCCGTGGCGCCCCAGCGCGTGGCGCGCGTCGGCTGGGCCGAATGGCTGAAGCGGGCCGGCGGGATCCGCGAACAGGCGCTGTGGCTGGCGCATGCCGAGGGCGGCGTTGCGATGACGGATCTGGCGGCGCAACTGGGCCTGTCGGTGTCGCGCATCAGCCGGCTGATCGCCGCGGCTGAAAGAGCCGTTTGAAGCGCAGGCGCTGCTGCTCGCCGGGCTGCCGCTGCACCAGCTCCTTCAGCGCCAGCGAGATCGGGGCCTCGCGGTCGGCGGCGCCCGCGGCGACTTACTGGTTGGCGGCGCGAAAGTAGGCGACGTCCTTCGCCGTGATGAGCTGCAGTTCGCGGCCGCGCTGGACCGTGAAGCTCGTTGAGACGTTGCAACGTGAGAGCGAGGCGCATCGGGTGCAGCGGCTCCAGCAGCCAGCGCACGGCACGCCCCGGCGTGCAGCTGGCGGCGGTGTCTGACCCGACCCGCCGCCCGCAGGCCTTAAGCTGCCGCCTCTTTGGTTTGAAAGACGCCTGCCCGCGGGCGTCTGCGCGCGATGGCCGGTACCTCCCGTCTGCAGTCCGTCTTGCAGTCCGTCTTCCAGGCGCTGGCCGCCCGGCCCTGGTTGAGCGTGCTCGTGGCGTTGCCGCTGGTGATGCTGCTGGTGGGGGCCATCGTGGCGGCGCTGATCTGGGTGCAGCTGCCCGACCTGGATCCGCTCACCGACTACCAGCCACGGCAGCCGCTGCGCATCCTCAGCGAGGAAGGTCAGCTGCTGGGCGAGTTCGGTGCCGAGCGGCGCCGCTTCGTGCCGCTGAAGGACATCCCCAAGCCGCTGCACGACGCCCTGCTGGCCGTGGAGGACGCCGACTTCTACCAGCACTCCGGCATCGACTACGGCGGCATCGCCCGCGCGTTCTGGCGCAACCTGACGCACAGCGGCCCGCTGCATGGCGCCTCCACCATCACGCAGCAGCTGGCGCGCGACACCTACCTCACCAAGCAGCAGCGCTGGACGCGCAAGATCGTCGAGGCGCTGCTGGCCCTCAAGATCGAGGGGGCGCTGGGCAAACAGCAGATCCTCGAGATCTACATGAACCAGATCCTGCTGGGCAACAAGGCCTACGGCTTCGGCGCCGCCGCCGAGCGCTACTTCGGCAAGCGACTGGACCAGCTGGACACGGGCGAGATCGCGCTGCTGGTGGGCCTGCCCAAGGATCCCAACCGCCTGAACCCCGTGCACTACCCCGAGCGTGCCAAGCGCCGCCAGGCCGTGGTGCTGGGACGGCTGCAGGCGGTGGGCCTGATCACCGCCGCGCAGGCCCAGGCCGCGCGCGAGAAGCCGCTGAACATCCGCCGCCCCAAGCGGCTGTCGGGCATCGCCGACCACGCGGTGGAGCAGGTGCGGGCCGAAGTCGTCAACCGCTTTGGCGAGGAAGAGGCCTACACGCGCGGCTTCACGGTGACCACCACGCTGCGCTACGCCGAGCAGGAGGCCGCGCAGGAGTCGCTGCGCCATGCACTGTTCGAGCTGGAGCGCCGCCAGGCGTGGCGTGGGCCCGAGGCGCAGGTGGCGCTGCCAGACGCCGGTGCGGCGGGTGACGCTTTGGACGACGCGCTGGATGCCGCATTCGACGAGCACCCCGACCTGGGCGAGCTGCGCACCGCGGTGCTGCTGGACCTGGACAAGTCGAGCGCGAAGCTGGTGCTCGCCGATGGCCAGAAGATCACGCTGAAGGGCCAGGCGCTGCGCACGCTGCAGAGCGTCAAGCGCGGCGCCGTGCTGCGGGTGCTAGAGGGCAAGGGAGACCAGTGGCTGCTGAGTCAGACACCGCAGGCCGAGGGCGCCGTCGTCACGCTGGACCCGCAGACCGGTGCCATCCGCGCGCTGGTGGGCGGCTTCGACTTCACGCGCAGCCAGTTCAATGCCGCCACACAGGCCTGGCGCCAGCCGGGCTCGGCGTTCAAGCCATTTGTCTACTCCGCGCTCATCGAGCAGGGGGCGTGGGCCGGCACGTTGGTCAGCGACGAGCCGTTCATCCAGGGCGACTGGGCGCCGCGTAACGCCGATGGCGCCTATGAAGAAGCGCTGACGCTGCGTCAAGCGCTGGCGCGCTCCAAGAACATGGTGACCCTGCGCGCTGCCCAGGTGATGGGGCCGCAGCGTGTGCGCTCGTGGTCCGGCCGCTTCGGGCTGGACGAGGACAAGCAGCCGCTGAACCTCACCATCGCGCTGGGCACCGGCGCCGTCACGCCGCTGCAGATGGCGCAGGCCTATGCCGTGTTCGCCAACGAGGGCCAGCTGCCCAGCGCCTGGATGATTCAGCGCGTGCAGGACGCCCAGGGTGCGGTGATCTGGCAACCCGAACCGCCCAAGCCACGCCGCGCCATCAGCGCGCGCAACGCCTTCATGACCTCACAACTGCTGGCTGCCGTCACACGTGAGGGCACCGGCGCGCGCGCCAGCTCGCTGGTGGGCCGCTGGGACCTGTACGGCAAGACCGGCACCACCAACGACGCCGTCGACGCGTGGTTCTGTGGCTTCCAGGCTGCGCGGGCGGGTGCGGTGTGGATCGGCTACCGGCAGCCCAAGTCGCTGGGCGACCGTGAGAGCGGCGGCGGGCTGGCGTTGCCGGTCTGGGCCGCAACGATGGCCGTCGCGCTGAAGGGCCAACCCATCACGCAGATCGCGCCGCCGTCCGAGGGCCTGGTGCGCCTGGGCGACGACTGGTTCTACGAGGAGTTCGCCGGTGACCTCGCCATCGCGCGCATCGGGCTGCCGGCGCAGCCCGCCGAAGCAGCCTCGGAGCCGGCTTCCGCGCCCCTATGGCAGCCCTGAAGCCGGTGCGCGACAGGACGCAACGCCGGGTAACAGTTTCTTGACGCCGCAGCGCGACTCTAGAGTCTCGCCATCTCCACCCCCATCCTTTCGTTCGACATGTCGCGTTCTGCCCTTGCCCTTGCTTCCGTCGTCCTGCTGCTGGCGGGCTGTGCCGGTGTCGGTGTCAAGAACCAGCGCGACGCGCTTTCCGGTCGCGACGTGCACATGGCGCAGGCGCCGTCCGTGGCGGGCGTGGCCGAGGAGAGCTTCGGCAAGGCGAGCTGGGGCCGGCAGGGCGAATTCCAGCTGGGTGCCCAGCGCGTGCGCTACGAGCGCGGCGCCGACCGGCTCGCCTTGTTCGAGCCGCTGCCTGCTGGCGTGCGCATGCCGCTGCGTTTCAGCGTGGCGGGTGGGGTGGCCGACAACGCGACCGTCTGCGAGGGCTGGACGCCCGAGATCACCGCCAACGGCAAGCTGACCGCATCGAGCCCCTGGGTGCTCAGCTGCAAGTGGGGCAGCGGCCCGGCGGCCATGCTGCAGGTCGGCGAGGGCCAGATGCGCCGCGGCAAGCTCAGCCGCGAGGGCGCCTACCGCCGTGGCGACATGACGCTGGGGCTGCGTTCGGTGCACCTGCTCGATGGCAACGCGACGCCGCAGACTGAAGCCGTGGGGTACGAGATGCTGCACCAGGGCACCGTCGTCGGCAGCCTGGACGTGAGTGGCAGCGTGCCACGACTGCGTCGCCCCGACCCCGGGACGCCGCTCGGTCGCGCCGTGACCGAAGCCGCGCTGGCGCTGGCGCTGGCGTCCGACACGCCCCGCTGAGCGACACCTGGCCCGGCCCGGCGTGGTCCTTGGGAGAACGTTGGCAAACTGCGAGTCGGGCTTTTCGCATGAGGCCCTTCACGCTGTCTGCGCTCGGCGCTGCCCACACAATGCGCCCAACTCTCACGCCAGCCCACCATGACCATCGACGCCAGCCTCTACGCCGAACAGGGTTTCCTCGTCGTTCCTGGCTTCAAGAGCGCCGCCGACATTGCCGCGCTGCGTGAACGCGCGCTGCAGATCGTCGACGCCTTCGACCCTGGCGAGCAGCGGCCCGTCTTCACGACCGAGGAGCAGCAGCGCCACGTGGACGACTACTTCCTCGACAGCGGCGACCAGGTGCGCTGCTTCTTCGAGGAGGAAGCGTTCGACGCTCAGGGCCAACTGCGTGTGCCCAAGGAACTGGCCATCAACAAGATCGGCCACGCGATGCACGACCTCGACCCGGTGTTCAGCGCCTTCTCCAAGGGCGACGCGCTGCGTGGCGTTGCCGCGGCGCTGGGGCTGACGCAGCCGCAGGTCTGGCAGAGCATGTTCATCTTCAAGCAGCCCGGCATTGGCGGCGAGGTGCGTTGGCACCAGGACGCCAGCTTCTTCGAGAGCGACCCCGTCACGGTGACGACCTTCTGGTTCGCGCTGGAGGACGCCACGTTGCACAACGGCTGCCTGTGGACCGAGCCTGGCGGCCACCGCGGCCCGCGCGGTGTGCTGCGCGAGCGCTTCGTGCGTGAGGGCCGCAAGGCCTGGATGGAACCGGTCGACGCCACGCCCTGGCCGTCGGCGGACTCGCGCGAGGCCATCCCGCTGGAGGTGGAGGCGGGTTCGCTTGTCGTGTTCCACGGCCTGCTGCCGCACTATTCGGCCGCGAACCGCTCGGACAAATCGCGCCATGCATACACGCTGCACGTCACGGATGGCGCCAGCCGCTACTCGGCGAGGAATTGGCTGCAACGTGACGAGACGTTGCCGGTGCGTGGTTTCTAACGCCTGCGCTCACCGCACTCACATTTGCACACGGGCGCTGCCCGCTGTCCTACAGAGATAGGCAGCCTGGACCGGCACGGCGGGCGGGGCGCCGTCCCAAGAATGGACTCCATCGAAACGTCGGTTCCCGACACAGGAGGCCAAGATGAAGTTTCCCAAGTCCGTGCATCCCGAAGGTTGGCTCGATCACATCGACCGCAGCAAGGAATCCGCGCCGGTGGCTCGCCCGGCCGGGCAGCCCCTGAAGCCCCGCATGACGCGGCCCTCCGCCAAGATCCGCGCCACCGACCCGCTGGGTACGGCGCCAGTGGGCTACGTTCCGCCGCAACCGATGGCCGCGGCCATCCCGCCTGTCTATGCATCCACGGCACCGGCGGTGGCCGCCCCGGGTGCCAACCCGGAGCGCCGCTCCAGCAATGCCATGCCCTGGGTAGTGGGTGTGGGTGCCGGTGTGGTGCTGCTGGGTGTGGCGGCGACCATGTCGCGCCAATTCACCGGCAACGAGGCGCCGGCGCTGCCGCCGACCGTGGTCGGCGAGGCGACGACACCGGTCGCCCCGGCTTCTTCGCCGGAAGACACGCTGCTGGCGGAGGCACCGCCCGCCGCCGGTTCCGTGACGCCGGCCGCCGAAGCGCAGGCTGAGCCCGCGACGCCGGCGGTGGAACCGGCGCCCAAGCTGGCGGCCGCGCCGGCTGCGGCTCCGGTCCCAGCCCCAGCCGCCAAAATGGCCGAGACGCCCAAGGCCACTGAAAAGGCGGTCGAGGCGCCCCGCGTCGCGCAGGCCGCGCCGGTGACACGCACGCTGGCGCCGCAGCCGCAAACCTGGGTGCTGAGCCAGGCCGAACCGCCAGCCGCCGCGCTGCGCGACACAACGCCTGCGCCGACCGTCTCGCTGCAGCCTGCAGCGCCCGTCGCGACGCAGCAGCCCGTTTCGCCGGTTGCTCCGGTGGCCCCGGTGGCGCTCCCCCCGTCGTCCGAGACGACGCCGCCAGTGGCACAGGCCGTGCCGCCTGTGACTCAGCCTCAGCCCGAAGCGCAGCCGCCGGTCGTGGCCCAGCAGACGCCGTCCGTCACGTCACCCGTCACACCGCCGGTCGCCAACCCCGAGGACACGGGCATCACGATCAAGGTGCGTGAGGCGCTGGCGTCCGACACGACGCTGGCCGCCGTGCCCATCGCCGTCAGCACTGACCAAGGCGTCGTGAAGCTGGAAGGCCAGGCGCCGGACTCCCTGGCCAAGGAGCGCGCGACCGTCGTGGCTGCCTCAGCTGCCGGCGTGCGAGGCGTGGACAACCGCCTGACGCTGCCGCCGGTGACACTCGGCGCGGTGACGCAGAACAGCGGCAGCTGATCTCGCCGCCCAAAATGAAAGGCGCCCTCTGGGCGCCTTTTTTGTGGGTGCAGGTGGGTTCAGTGGCAGAACTGCGCGCGTGCGGGTGCCAGTTCGGCCGCGACCAGCGCGTCGTGCGTGACCTCGCGGACGGCTTCGAGCTGCAGGCACAGTTCGCTGATGCCGTCTTCACGGCCGCCGACGATGTCGGGCAGCGGCGCGGCGGCAATGTCGGTCGGCAGGTCAGCCAGGGCCCCGATCAGCTGGAACAGCAGTTCCAGGCTGGCTTCGCCGTCCTGCGGCAGGTCGCGCGCGGCGCCCAGGCTGCGGGCCAGGTAGTAGCAGGCTTCGGCGGCGTTGTCGCAGGCCTGCGCCTTCAGCTCCAGCGCTCGGTTCCGCGCCTCTGCATCGGCGCGTTCGCGTTGCGACTGCAGCGCGTCGAACGCACCCAGGTCCGCCGGGACGGCATCGTCGAGCGAGAACGCAGCAAGGTCGAGTTCGTGGGCCATGTGGACAGCAGGTCGTGAGACGGGAGTCATGCTAACGGCGTGCCAGGCGAGCGGGTGCCCCCTCATCCCGGGCGCCGTGATGCAATCGCCGGAACAAAGTCACGGCGACCGGCCTATTCAACGTTTCTTGACTGGGCGGGTCCAGCCGGACAACGCGATCTGTTTGCCGCGCGCCACAGCGAGGTCGCCCGGGTTGACGTCCTTGGTGATGGTGGAACCGCCGCCCACCGTGGCGCCGTCGCCCAGCGTGAGCGGTGCGATCAGCACGCAGTTGGAGCCGACGTGCACGTCGTTGCCGATGGTGGTGCGGTGCTTGTTGGCGCCGTCGTAATTGGCCGTGATGGAGCCGGCGCCGTAGTTGACCCGCTCGCCCACAGTCGCGTCGCCGAGATACGCCAGATGGTTGGCCTTGGCGCCGCGGGCCAGCGTGGAGTTCTTGACCTCGACGAAGTTGCCGATGTGCACCTCGGCGCCCAGTTGCGCGCCGGGGCGCAGGCGGGCGAACGGGCCGATCAACGCACCCTCGCCGACGCTGGCGCCGGCCGGTTTCTCGCCGTCGATGTGCGTGAATTCGTGGATGCGCACGCCGGAGGCGATCTTCGCGTTGCGGATGACGCAGTTGGCGCCGACTCGCACCCCGTCGCCCAGCGACACCTCGCCCTCGAACACGCAGTTCACGTCGATCTCGCAGTCCTGGCCGTGCGTCAGCGTGCCGCGCAGGTCGAAGCGAGCAGGGTCGGCCAGGCGCAGACCGGCGCGCATCAGGGCTTCAGCCTGGCGGGCCTGGAACGCGCGTTCCAGCTGCGACAGCTGCACTGGATCGTTGACACCCAGCACCTCGATCTCGTTGCGTGCCTTGATGCCCAGCACCGGCAGGCCCTCGGCGACAGCCATCGCGACGATGTCGGTCAGGTAGTACTCGCCCTGCACGTTGTTGTTGCTGAGCTGGCCCACCCAGCGCTTGAGCGCGGCGGTGGGGGCGGCCATCATGCCGCTGTAGCCCTCGTGGATGAGGCGCTGTTCGGGCGTGGCGTCTTTGTGCTCGACGATGGCCAGCACGCCGCCATCGTCCTTGTTGCGGATGATGCGGCCGTAGCCGGTGGGGTCCACCAGGTCCACGGTCAGCAGCACCAGCGCGTGGCCCGCGCAGGCGTCGATCAGCGCCTTGGCGGTGCCAGTCTCAATGAGCGGCACGTCGCCGTTCAGGATCAGCGTGCAGCCCTCGCCGACGAGGCTGGGCACGACCTGCTGGATGGCGTGGCCGGTGCCCAGCTGCGGCATCTGGCGCACGAACGAGATGCCGGGCGCGGCGACGGCGGGCTCGACATGCTCCGCGCCGTGGCCGGTGATGACGATGCGGGCGTCGGCGGCCAGGGATTCACAGCTCTTCAGCACGTGGGCCAGCAGCGAGCGGCCCGCGAGCTTGTGCAACACCTTGGGCGTTGCGGACTTCATGCGGGTTCCCTTGCCCGCGGCCATGATCACGATGTTGAGGGCCATGCCTGCCTTGCGACTGCGTTTTGACGAAGTCGCGATTATGGGCAGGCAGGCGCGGCGTCTCCGGTCAGCGGACCGCTTGCACCGACACCCGGTGCGACTTCGGGTTGACCTTGGGGAACTCGGCCAGCGCGGCGTCGAACAGCGGCATCAGCAGCGCTTCGGTGCCACGCGACGGGCCTTCGTTGCTGGAGTGCGCCTCGAACAGCGCCTCGCCGCTGGCGCGGTCGCGCAGCAGCACGGCCACGGCGCGGTCGTAGCGGCGGTCGAAGAACGGGTCTTGGCGCCAGCCCCAGGGGCCGGGGCCCACATAGCCGTAGCGCGGCGAGATCAGCCGGCCACGCCAGCGCCACCACAGCGGGTCGTCCCACGGCACGGGGTCGTAGACGGTGACGCGCGCGCCCAGCGTGACGAGGACGTCGGCGCTCTTGGCATCGGCCGCGGGCGTGAAGCCGGCGCGCTCCAAGGCGCCCTTGACGGCGTCTTCCAGCGCGGTCTGGCGCTTGGCGGCCTCTTCGTTCTGCTGCTGCGACGGCAGCCGGTCGAAGGCGTAGGTGCCGGGCTTGCGGTCGGCCGGCCAGTTGCCATAACTGGAAACGTCAGCGGAGACGGTGTACGGGCCGGCGCAGCCGGCGAGCGCCAGTGCAGCGGCGGCGCCAATGCTGGTCAGGACCAGTCGACGGTTGGGAGTGAACATGCGAGCCTCCTGGGTTGGGCTTGTGCCAGTATCGTCAGGCGGACAGTTTGCCGCAGTGTGTGCACCTGCATCCAAATGTCAGTCTTTGGACCTGCACAACGCGGGCGACAGATGGCGGTTGACGGCGCCTAGCAGGCTGGCGGGCGAATCTGGCGGCGCGTCCATGCTCAACTCGAACGCCATCAGGCCCGCCAGCCCCTCGTCGACGACGTACTGCGCCTTGCGCGCCGCCAGTTCGGGCGTCTCAAAGAAGGCGTGCGCCTGCCCGGGCTGCCGGTCGCGCCAGGCGATGTTCGACACCGCGCGGTTGGCGCCGCCCGCGAATTGCTTGCCGTAGAACGGCACGCCGGCCAGGATCTTGTCGCGCGCAAAGCCGCGGTCGACAAGGAACTGCACGCTCTGCTTGAAGGTCGACCAGTCCGCGTGGTGACCCACCGGCGATGCGTCCCAACGGCCGGTGAAGTCGAACGACATCAGGGCCACCAGGTCCACATGCTGCTGCAGCTCGGGCAGGTACTGCTCGCCCATCCAGGGGCCGGCGAACACCGAGGTGGTCAGCAGCACGTCCTTCGGCAACTGGCTTCGCAGTGCGGCGAGCAGCTCCACCAGCATGCGGCTTTCGACGGGGTCGTTGCCGCCCTGTCTGTCGCGCGCCTGGCGGGTCCAGTACTCCCAATCGATGTCCACGCCGTCCAGCCGGTGGCGGGCCACGTAATCGCGCACCGCGGTGGCGAAGCTGCGCGACCGCTCCGGCGACGCGGCGATGCGCTGGAACGCATCGCCATAGCCCTGCGCGCCGCCGATGGACACGACGACGCGCCGGCGGTGGCGATGCGCCTCGGCCACCAGCGGTGCGACCAGATCATCCAGCGCGCGCGTGTCCAGCCCGCCCTCGGGCGTGGGCAGCGCGAACACCAGCGCGAGGTGGGTGAACTGCTGCCAGGGAATCTCGGCGGGCGGCAGCACCTGCTGCTTCCAGCTCGGGTAGACCGCGACGATAGGCTGGCAGCGCGTCTGCGTTCGATGCGGCTGGCAAGCTGCCAGCAGGGTCAGGAACAGGACACCGTGCAGAACGCGCATGGGGGCGGCCGGAAATGAAAACGGCGCGCAGTCTAGGAACTGCGCGCCGTGTTCACACGGGGCCGGTGACGGACTGCAGCTCGGCGGGTGCCGGCTGCGGCAGCGAGCGACGGATCAGGCCTCGTCGCGCGTCAGGCGGATGACCGAGGCCGTGGCCGGCGGGGCGCAGCTCTCGTCGTCGTCGAACGCGATGTCACCCTCCGGCTCGGCCTGGCCCGTGGCCTTCATGGTCTCGAACGGGAACAGCTTCTTGTCCATCATGTGCGAGGGCACGATGTTCGTCATGGCCGTGAAGATGTTGTCGATGCGGCCGGGGTAGCGCTTCTCCCACTCGTTGATCATGGCCTTGACCTGCACGCGCTGCAGGTTCTCCTGGCTGCCGCACAGGTTGCACGGAATGATGGGGAACTCGCGGTGCTCGGCCCAACGCACGAGGTCGGGCTCCTTCACGTAGGCCAGCGGGCGTATGACGACGTTCTTGCCGTCGTCGCTGACCAGCTTGGGCGGCATGCCCTTCATGCGGCTGCCGAAGAACATGTTCAGGAACAGCGTCGTGACGATGTCGTCGCGGTGGTGGCCCAGCGCGATCTTGGTACAGCCCAGGTCGCCCGCCACTCGGTACAGGATCCCGCGGCGCAGGCGCGAGCACAGGCTGCACGTCGTCTTGCCCTCGGGGATGAGCTTCTTGACGATGCTGTACGTGTCCTGGTTCTCGATGTGGAAGTCCACGCCGCGGCTCTTCAGGTAGGCGGGCAGCACCTCCTCGGGAAAGCCGGGCTGCTTCTGGTCCAGGTTGACGGCGATAAGGCTGAACTTGATGGGGGCGCGCTGCTGCAGGTTCAGCAGGATGTCCAGCATCGCGTAGCTGTCCTTGCCGCCGGACAGGCACACCATGACCTTGTCGCCGTCTTCAATCATGTTGAAGTCGGCGATGGCCTGGCCCACCTGGCGGTGCAAGCGCTTGGACAGCTTGTTGATCTCGTGCGCAGCCTTCTTGGCGGCGATGTCTTCGGCGGAGGCGGCCGGGGCGTGGTCGATGACGTCGGTGTTCATGGCGGTCGGGGAGTTCGTGGGGGGGTCACCATTGCCCTGTTTCGGCGCTGACGGCGACTTCGCAGTCCGGGAAGATCTCGAGCTTGGTCAGCTTCACGCGCACGCCGACGACGCCGGCCATGCTCATCAGGCGGTTGCTGAGCTTGCCCACCAGCGCCTCGACGAGGTCGGTGTGCTCGGTGGTGCACGCTTCGATGATGGCGGTGCGGATGCGGCGGTAGTCCAGCACGCGACCGATGTCGGCATCGCGCGCGACGATGGGCAGCGCGCCGAGGTTCACTTCGGCATCCACCTGGATGGGCTGCGGGCCGGTGCGCTCGAAGTCCAGGATGCCCAGGTTGGCGTCGAAACGCAGGCCCTGCAGGTGGATGACCTGGCGGTTGTTGAAGCGCTGCGGCGCGGCCGTGGCGCCTTCCGGGCGCAGCGCCTGCTCGATGAGCTTGGCGGCCTGCACACCGTCGGCCAGCGCTGTCTGCACGCACGGGTGCCAGCGGCCACTGGCGTCGCCGGCGACGAAAGCGTGCGGACGGTCGTGCTCGCTGAGCAGGCCGAAGGCCGAGGGCTCAGGCTCGAAGCCCAGCAGCGCGGCGACCAGGTCAAAGCGCTCGTCGCCGAGGCTGGAGCTGACGCTCACGCCGGTGTCGTCCGGGCGCAGCCCGTCAGGCAGGGGCGTGGCCAGGCGCTGCTGGATGCGGGGATGGGCATCGACCCGCTGGATCAGATGGGTCTGCGCACGCCAGCTGCCGCGGGCCCACAGGGTCACCTCGAAGCCGCGCTCGGCCAGGAACAGTGCGTTCTCGGCCGCGTTGTCGCCAGCGCCCAGCAGCAGCGCGCGGCCGGGTGCCAGCGTCTCGCGGCGTGTGGTCAGCGTGGTGGCATCCAGCACGCGCGGATGGGGCACGCCGAAGTAGCGCGCCGGCCGCAGCAGCCGCAGGCCGGTGGCGACCAGCAGCGCGCGCGCCTGCACGTGTTCGCCGGTAGCGAGCTGCAGCGTCCAGGCGCCGGCCGCATGGCGCGCCGACTCAGCCTTCGTTCCCAGCCGCAGCGCCAGGCCCGGCATGGTCTCGACCTGGGCGGCGTAGTGAAGCGCCAGGTCCGCCAGCGTGCTGGCGGGCTGGCCCAGGACCCAGTCCTGGCGGAACGCCAGCCCGCGCAGCGCGGCGCACAGCTGCGGCTCGCGCTCGACCAGCAGCGTACTCAATCCCAGCTGCGCCAGCCACGACGCGGCGCTGCAGCCCGCGGGGCCGCCGCCGAGGATGGCAACGTCGATGGAGAGGGGATGGGACATGGGCGCAGCCGCAGACGCAAAGCGGCGGATTATCCCAGCCGGGGCTATTTTCGGGTGAGGCGCCGGTAGACCCGCCACCCCAGCAGCACGGCCAGGATCGCGCCGTACACCGCTGGCTCGGCGAAGTTGCTCTTGCCGGCGCGCATCCAGATGAAGTGCAGCAGCGCGATCACGCCCACGGCGTAGACGACCTTGTGCAGTGCCTGCCAGCGCTTTGCGCCCAATGCCTTGATGGCCTTGTTGAAACTCGTGGCCGCCAGCGGCAGCATCAATGCCCAGGCCAGGAAGCCCATCAGGATGAACGGCCGCTTGACGATGTCGGCGGCAATCTCGGCCAGGTCCAGCCCCTGGTCCAGCCAGCCGTAGGCCAGCAGGTGCAGCGATGCGTAGACAAAGGTGAACACGCCCAGCATGCGCCGAAAGCGCGCCAGCGCGGCCAAGCCGGTCAGTTCCCGCAGCGGCGTGACGGCCAGCGCCAACCACAGGCCACGCAACGTCCAGTCGCCCAGCCCGCGGATGATGGCCTCGGCAGGGTTGGCGCCCAGCCGGTTCGCCACCGCGCCCCAGACCAGCCAGGCCAGCGGCGTCAGGCACAGCAGGAACAGCACGGGCTTGGCGGCGCGGTTCAGCAGGGCCGCCGTCAGCAACGACTTCATCGGCTCAGTAGTTCTTCCTCAGGTCCATGCCCGCGTACAACTGCCCCACCTGGGCCTCGTAACCGTTGAACAGCAGCGTCGGCCGCTTCTTGGCGAACAGACCGTCCTCGCCGATGCGTCGCTCGCTGGCCTGGCTCCAGCGCGGGTGCGGCACGCCCGGATTCACGTTGGAGTAGAACCCGTACTCCTGCGGCGCGCTCTCTTCCCAACTCGACCTTGGCTGCTTCTCGACGAAGCGGATCTTGACGATGCTCTTGGCCGACTTGAAACCGTACTTCCACGGCAGCACGACGCGCACCGGCGCGCCGTTCTGGTTGGGCAGCACCTCGCCGTACATGCCGAAGGTCAGCAACGCCAGCGGGTGCAAGGCCTCGTCCATGCGCAGCGCCTCGACATAGGGCCAGTCCAGCACGGCCGAGCGCAGGCCGGGCATCTGCGCGCGGTCGGCCAGCGTCGTGAACTCGACGAACTTGGCCTTGCCCGTGGGCTCGGCGCGCTTGATCAGCTCCGACAGCGAGTAGCCCACCCAGGGGATGACCATGCTCCAGCCTTCGACGCAGCGCAGCCGGTAGATGCGCTCCTCCATGGCGCTGAGCTTCATTAGCGCGTCCAGGTCGTAGCGGCCGGGTTTGGCGCATTCGCCTTCGACAGAAACGGTCCACGGCCGCGGCTTGAGCGTGTGCGCCCGCTCCGCCGGGTCGGACTTGTCCGTGCCGAACTCGTAGAAGTTGTTGTACGAGGTGGCGTCGACATAGCTGGTGGGCTTGTCCAGCACCATCGCGCCGGGCACGGCCGACCGCGCGCCAGGCAGCTTGGCGAGCTTGCCGCCGCCGGGCGCGGATTGCGCGAGGGCGAGCGGTGATGCCGCCGAAACGCCGAGCGCGGCGATCAGCGAACGGCGGTTGAGATAGGCCGAGCGGGGGGTGATCTCGCTGGGCTGCGGCTCGTGGGGGTAGGGTATGCGGATGAGCATGGTGGGTGCGCGTTGACAAGACCATGGGTCGAACTGCCGAGGGCGTAACTTACACCGCGACTTGGGTGGAGTCTTTTCTGGGGGTAAGCATGCCCAGCGCCAGAACGTCACCCTTGGTTCAACCCGCGCCCGCCGGTGAAGGCGGGCCGTGCGGCCTGGATGACGGGCCGCAGCACCATCGTCGAGTTTCAATTCGCGCCCGCCGGTGAAGGCGGGCGGTGCCGCCGCGTGAGCTGGCGCGTCTCGGCGTGGTGGTGTTTCAATCCGCGCCCGCCGGTGAAGGCGGGCGGTGCCGTCCTCGCCGCAGACCGCCACGATCAGCTCGTGGTTTCAATCCGCGCCCGCCGGTGAAGGCGGGCGGTGCTTTGCGAGCCGCCGTGATGTCTGCTCGACCAGGTGTTTCAATCCGCGCCCGCCGGTGACGGCGGGCGGTGCTGGACCCGGTTGAACTCAAACTGGGGCTTGTTCTCGTTTCAATCCGCGCCCGCCGGTGAAGGCGGGCGGTGCCGCCACGCGTCTGCGCCGTGGCTAGCCCAGTTGTGTTTCAATCCGCGCCCGCCGGTGAAGGCGGGCGGTGCGGCTCAGCTCGTCGGTGCTGCTCTGCCATCACGTTTCCTCGACCATGATGAAGTTTCAATCCGCGCCCGCCGGTGAAGGCGGGCGGTGCCTGTAGACGACGCCATCGCCGGGCCAGCGGAAGTCGTTTCAATCCGCGCCCGCCGGTGAAGGCGGGCGGTGCCCGACACCAACTAGGAGGCGTATCGCCAGGGCAGGTTTCAATCCGCGCCCGCCGGTGAAGGCGGGCGGTGCGCAGCGACCTTGGCAACGCCATCGTGCTGAGCCAGTTTCAATCCGCGCCCGCCGGTGAAGGCGGGCGGTGCCAGCGCCGACAACGCCAACAGCGAGGCGAAGCTAGTTTCAATCCGCGCCCGCCGGTGAAGGCGGGCGGTGCCTGTCCTTCGCTTTGGCGGCCAGGACAGCCGCCTTGTTTCAATCCGCGCCCGCCGGTGAAGGCGGGCGGTGCGCGACGCGGCCATGCTTGGCGCCTGGCGTGTCTCGTTTCAATCCGCGCCCGCCGGTGAAGGCGGGCGGTGCAGGATCTTCGGCGCGAAGTTGTAGGCCGTCTCGGGTTTCAATCCGCGCCCGCCGGTGAAGGCGGGCGGTGCCTTCGTTGCGCGGGCGCAGCTGCACCCACTCCTTGTTTCAATCCGCGCCCGCCGGTGAAGGCGGGCGGTGCTGGGCCTGACCTGGCACCACAAGACCGGTGACAAGTTTCAATCCGCGCCCGCCGGTGAAGGCGGGCGGTGCCCCAGCGGCTGGAGAGCATCCGCAACGGCATGCAGTTTCAATCCGCGCCCGCCGGTGAAGGCGGGCGGTGCCGGTTTCCAGTGCATCGAACAGGCTGGGCATCGTGTTTCAATCCGCGCCCGCCGGTGAAGGCGGGCGGTGCTTGTCCAGCGGGAGGGGCATGCCCTCGTTGGACAGTTTCAATCCGCGCCCGCCGGTGAAGGCGGGCGGTGCGCCGCGCCGACCGACGCATCTCAGCCTTGCCGAGGTTTCAATCCGCGCCCGCCGGTGAAGGCGGGCGGTGCACCTCTCGAACCGTGCCCGCACCGCCGCCGGCTGGTTTCAATCCGCGCCCGCCGGTGAAGGCGGGCGGTGCTGTAGCCCACCAGCGTGTGGGAGAGCGTGACCGTGTTTCAATCCGCGCCCGCCGGTGAAGGCGGGCGGTGCCGAGAGGCGCCCACGTCACGGCAGGCAGTTGAGGTTTCAATCCGCGCCCGCCGGTGAAGGCGGGCGGTGCCAGAGCCGCAACGCCACCTAATTCCCATCACCTGGTTTCAATCCGCGCCCGCCGGTGAAGGCGGGCGGTGCCCGCCATCGCCCGCATCGTGGCGCAGCCACGCCTGTTTCAATCCGCGCCCGCCGGTGAAGGCGGGCGGTGCCCCTTGGCGACGAGATAGCCAGACGACGACACCTGGTTTCAATCCGCGCCCGCCGGTGAAGGCGGGCGGTGCCATCGTGCCCGAGGTACTGGAGCGCCTGAACGACGTTTCAATCCGCGCCCGCCGGTGAAGGCGGGCGGTGCGGGAGGCCATCAATGGCCCCGGCAGCGTCGAGGCGTTTCAATCCGCGCCCGCCGGTGAAGGCGGGCGGTGCTGGTGCCGATGGATAAAGGCGTCTACTCGATCTCGTTTCAATCCGCGCCCGCCGGTGAAGGCGGGCGGTGCGCTACACCGAGGCGCCGCAGTTCTCGCGCCGGACGTTTCAATCCGCGCCCGCCGGTGAAGGCGGGCGGTGCGCTCGTCGATGTTGTCGCAGCCCCAGCACCAGAGTTTCAATCCGCGCCCGCCGGTGAAGGCGGGCGGTGCCCTTCGAAGTGGCACGGGGCCAGTCTTGGGTGAGTTTCAATCCGCGCCCGCCGGTGAAGGCGGGCGGTGCCGTCTCCAGCAGGCTCAGGCTCTGCGGCGGCATCGTTTCAATCCGCGCCCGCCGGTGAAGGCGGGCGGTGCACGCGCTGCTGGAGCCCCACGACAAGGAGGCGCAGTTTCAATCCGCGCCCGCCGGTGAAGGCGGGCGGTGCCGCCCGCCTTGACGAAGGGCTGCACGTTGGCCTTGTTTCAATCCGCGCCCGCCGGTGAAGGCGGGCGGTGCGCGGCCATCACCTGGCCAGCCAGCCCCAGCGCCTGTTTCAATCCGCGCCCGCCGGTGAAGGCGGGCGGTGCGAGTGCTTGCCGACGTGCTCGGTGAAGTTGGAGAGGTTTCAATCCGCGCCCGCCGGTGAAGGCGGGCGGTGCCGGCGGCATTGCCGGTGGTGATGAGCGTGCGCTGGTTTCAATCCGCGCCCGCCGGTGAAGGCGGGCGGTGCACGATATCGATTGGGAGGGCAAGCCACTCGACAAGTTTCAATCCGCGCCCGCCGGTGAAGGCGGGCGGTGCCTGAGCAGACTGAGCTGTTGGATCGGCTGGCCTTGTTTCAATCCGCGCCCGCCGGTGAAGGCGGGCGGTGCCGCACGGTGGCGCGGTAGTGGTTCGTCCGGCGCGAGTTTCAATCCGCGCCCGCCGGTGAAGGCGGGCGGTGCCACCAGCTTGGTCGGGTAGTACAGGCACATCGTGTGTTTCAATCCGCGCCCGCCGGTGAAGGCGGGCGGTGCGAGTGCTTGCCGACGTGCTCGGTGAACTTGGAGAGGTTTCAATCCGCGCCCGCCGGTGAAGGCGGGCGGTGCCGCCTTGCGCTTGTTCTGCGCGTTGATTGCCGGGGTTTCAATCCGCGCCCGCCGGTGAAGGCGGGCGGTGCCAGCCATGACGACACCGTGGCCATCCGCGTCTGGTTTCAATCCGCGCCCGCCGGTGAAGGCGGGCGGTGCCCGCACCTTGCCCACTGGGCACCGTCCAACCCTTGTTTCAATCCGCGCCCGCCGGTGAAGGCGGGCGGTGCGTTTCCCGGAGAGCCAATTCGCCGGCTACGTCGTGTTTCAATCCGCGCCCGCCGGTGAAGGCGGGCGGTGCTTGTGTGGCGTTGAGAGGCTCGCCGGGACAAAACTGTTTCAATCCGCGCCCGCCGGTGAAGGCGGGCGGTGCCGGGCGTCTCGCGGGTCACGGTCACCGGCGCGCCGTTTCAATCCGCGCCCGCCGGTGAAGGCGGGCGGTGCCAGTGACTACTGCCTTGCGCGGCGCCTTCAAGGAGTTTCAATCCGCGCCCGCCGGTGAAGGCGGGCGGTGCGCCCTGCACACCGGCCAGCGCCGCGCAGACTTGGCGTTTCAATCCGCGCCCGCCGGTGAAGGCGGGCGGTGCGCCGTGGTGACACCCATGGACTTGGCGGCAATCTGGTTTCAATCCGCGCCCGCCGGTGAAGGCGGGCGGTGCGCGCTGGTGCGTGGTGTCGCTCACCTTCACGAACCGTTTCAATCCGCGCCCGCCGGTGAAGGCGGGCGGTGCAAGCGCTGAGCCAAGGCGGCGTCGGCGTGGTGGGGGTTTCAATCCGCGCCCGCCGGTGAAGGCGGGCGGTGCGTGGCAAGCCACTCGCACCACTCCTGCGTTTGCAGTTTCAATCCGCGCCCGCCGGTGAAGGCGGGCGGTGCGGCGTACCGGGGTGCGCGCACCGGTGGGCCACGATGTTTCAATCCGCGCCCGCCGGTGAAGGCGGGCGGTGCCCTGGCCGGCCTGCAGGCTCGTGATGATGTCGGTGTTTCAATCCGCGCCCGCCGGTGAAGGCGGGCGGTGCGCGCGATGCCCGTGCCGCTCACGTCCAGCGGGTAGTTTCAATCCGCGCCCGCCGGTGAAGGCGGGCGGTGCGGGTCTTGGCGGCGGCGAAGGTGGAGCTGAAGTAGTTTCAATCCGCGCCCGCCGGTGAAGGCGGGCGGTGCGCCGCGTCGCCGACAAGGACCGGGCAGAGATCGAGTTTCAATCCGCGCCCGCCGGTGAAGGCGGGCGGTGCGGCCGACCCTGTGCCCTGCGTGCCGCCAGAGCCCAGTTTCAATCCGCGCCCGCCGGTGAAGGCGGGCGGTGCGTTGTAGCGCATCCGGTAACCGAAGTGCTGCATGTTTCAATCCGCGCCCGCCGGTGAAGGCGGGCGGTGCATGAACGCGGCGGCCAACAGGGAAGGCAACGACCTGTTTCAATCCGCGCCCGCCGGTGAAGGCGGGCGGTGCCTGGTAGGCGTTGAACGCGCGGCTGTATTCGTTGTCGTTTCAATCCGCGCCCGCCGGTGAAGGCGGGCGGTGCCGTCGCCGATGGCGGCGCGGATCTGGTCCAGCGCGTTTCAATCCGCGCCCGCCGGTGAAGGCGGGCGGTGCGAGCCAGGGGTTGATAGCTGCGGTCCACTGGCAGTTTCAATCCGCGCCCGCCGGTGAAGGCGGGCGGTGCGTGCCAGCCTTGCGGCGAGGGTCTGGCCGCTGCAGTTTCAATCCGCGCCCGCCGGTGAAGGCGGGCGGTGCACCACAGGCTGGCGCAGCTCGTTCGTGCCCGCGTGGTTTCAATCCGCGCCCGCCGGTGAAGGCGGGCGGTGCAGAGCTTCAGCCAGCCCTCGCGCACTGCCTTGCGGTTTCAATCCGCGCCCGCCGGTGAAGGCGGGCGGTGCTCCACCGTCGCAAGTGCGGGATGTTGCACATGAATTGTCGGTGGTCGCGCGAACCCGCCGGGTGAATAGAGCGTGCGAACGTGGCCGGCGCGCAGCGCAGGCGCTGAACTCTTGTGCTGACAAGGACTTGTGCCGCGCGCGAACCTCTCGCGGCGAGCGGCGGCACTGGAGGTTCGCGGCAGACAGGTGTCAATCACTGGGGGCCAATGTCAAAGCACCAGCGGAGCATCGAAATCCGTGGCCTTGAAGTGACCGTATTCACGCACCTCGCTGCCCCGGGTTTCGGGCAGCCGGTAGATGCGCAGGCAGTCCTGCTGATCGTTGATCTCGGCCAGCAGCTTTCGCTCGAGAGTCTCCATTTGCGCAAGGTCGATCTGGCATTCGAAGACGGATTTCTGCACACGTTGCCCGGTGGACTCGCACAGCTTGGCGACGCGCCGCAGGCGGCGCCGGCCTTCCTTGGTTTCTGTGTTGACGTCGTAGCAGACGATGACGAGCACGGGCGCCTCACTTGATCAGAAAGGGCACGTAGCCGGCGGCCTGCCCGTCGGCATCCGTCTCGCCGCGCACCGCACGCGCCAGCAGTCGCGCCTGGATCAGGGGCACCAGCCCTAGCTGTCGTTTCCCAAGAGGTTGTTCACCCGAAGTAGTCGGGGAAGATGGAGGTTCTCACGCCAAACCATCAACCCCAGACAACCTCGGATGAACAGCCATAAGAATGCCTCATTAACGCCGCGAGGCCGCGAGCACTTGGTCAAAAACATCGCCTCCCAGGGCGCCAGGAAGGCAGCCGATGCTGCGGGCATCAGCACGCGCACGGCGGCGCGCTGGAAGCGGCGCTACCAGCTCGAAGGCGTAGCAGGTCTGCGGGACCGCAGCTCTCGTCCGCATCGCAGCCCCACGCGCATTGGTTCAGACAAGACGGAGCGGATCGAGGGCCTGAGGCGCAATCAGCGCCTGGGCTACGCGCAAATCGCCGAGCGTGTGGGCGTCTCCAAGAGCACTGTGGGGCGCGTATGCGTGAAGGCCGGCCTGGCCAAGCTGCCGCCAGTGCAGGACAGCGTGCCCGTGCGCCGCTATGAGAAGGAGCGCCCCGGCGAGCTGCTGCACATGGACATGAAGAAGCTCGGCTGCTTCGATCAGCCCGGGCATCGCGTGACGGGAGACCGCACGCGCAACACGCCTCGTGCGGGGTGGCAGGCGTTGCACGTGGCCATTGACGACCACTCCCGCGTCGGCTTCAGCCAAGTGCTGCGCGACGAGACCAGCCACAGTGCCTGCGACTTCCTGATCGCGGCGCTGCGCTACTACCGCAAGCTCGGTGTGCCCATCCAGGCTGTCATGACCGACAACGGATCGGCCTACAAGTCCAGGCGCTTCGCCAAGCTCCTGCGCCGCCTTGGCATCAAGCACAAGCGCACGCGGCCCTACACGCCGCGTACCAACGGCAAGGCCGAGCGCTTCATCCAGACGCTTCTGCGCGAATGGGCCTATGCCTATCGCTATCCCAGTTCAGACGTCCGCGCCGCTGAATTGCAGCCCTGGATGCAGCACTACAACTTCAGCCGCCCGCACTCCGCCGTCTCCCACAAACCTCCCGCCTTCAGACTCGGCTTCGACGGGAACAACGTCCTGAGAAACTACACCTAGCGCCACCGGCTGGGCGAGCAGCGGGTGTTGCAGCAGGTCCTGCTTGCGCTCCTGGTAGGCCACCAGCACGCCTTTGCGCGCGTCGGCCAGCAGGCTGATGGCGCCGCCCTCGCGTTCGACGAAGTCGCCGGCCCGCAGCTGCTGGCGGTTGATGAGGGTCAGCGCCAGGCGCTCAGCCTGCGGGCGGAACTCCTCCATTAGGTCAAGCGCCAGCGCCGCGCGGCCGGGACGCAGCGTGTGGAGGAAGCCGACCTGTGGGTCGAGCCCGACGGCTTCGAGCGCGCTGCGGCAGTCGTTCATCCACAGGCTGTAGAGGAAGGACAACAGCGCGTTGAGCCGGTCACGCGGCGGGCGCCTGCTGCGGCCGTCGCGCATGCTGAAGTGCTCGCGGGCGTCCGGGCGCACCAGTAGGCTCAGGCCGGCGAAGTGTGTGCGTGCGGCTTCGCCCTCAATTCCGCGCAGTTCATTCAGCGTGCCGCAGCCGGGCAGGGCGCGCAGGCTGGCGGCCAGGTTCAGCGCCTGGCGCGTGAGCGCGTCCGCGTCGGCGTCGTTGCGGGCCTCGCGTGCGCCGCGTTGCAGCAGGCTGCGGGCGTTGCGGATCTTGCCAGCGACGAAGCTGCGCGCCAGCGCAAGCATCAGGCCGGCATCTCCGCAAGCCCGGTGCTGGGCCTGGCGCAGCAGCACGTTGCCGGCCATCGGGCCTTCCAGCCGGGCCTGGAATCGGCCATTCGCATCCAGCAGCACGAGCGCAATGCCCTGCTGCGCCAGCATGTGCATAAGTGGCGTGGAGAGCTGGATGTGGCCGAAGCACACCACCGCGTTCAGGTGATGCAGCGGCACGCGCAGCTTGAGTTCCTGGTTCTGCTCGATGGCCAGCGTCTGGTTGTCCAGGCGCAGATAGGTGTCGGGCGTGGTCAGGTAGAGGGTGTTGAGCAGGTGCATGGCCGGCTTCAGGTTTCGTCATCGGGGTCGAAGAGCCGGCGACGCAGTTGGGCCAGTGCCGCAGACTTCGCGGCCTCGGGCTGGCAGCGGTCCCGCAACGAGCAGGGCTTGCAGCGCTGCGCAGCCAGTTCGCCAGTCAGCGGTGGCGGCAGCCGGCCCAACGCGAGCTGTGCGGCCACGGCCGCGCGGGTGTCGGCCACCTGGGCGCGCAGCGCGTCGGTGACGGGCACCACGCGTCGGCGCTTGCTGCTGGCGTAGAAGATGGCGCCCTCCGGCACGGCATGGCCGGTCATGGCCTCCAGGCACAAGGCCTGGGCGGCGAGCTGAAGGTCGTCGCAGGCGGCGATGGCGGCGGACTTGTGGCGCGAGCCCTGCTTGTATTCCACCGGGTAAGGGCTGCCGTCAGGCAGGAACTCGACGGCGTCCGCCTTGCCGATCAGCCCCAGGTCGTCGTGCCACAGTGGCAGTGCGCGCTCGACGCGCCGACCGCGTTCGGTTTGCAGCCCCGGCTGGTCCACTCGCGCATGCAGCGCGTTGCCGCGCAGCGTGTGCAGGTTGTCGTCGAAGGCCTGCTCAATGTGGATCAGCCCGCACTGGCGCGGGCAGTAGGCCCAATGCTGCAGAGCCGACAGCGGGATGGCGACGACGTCCTCTTCTTCAGTCATGCCAGTCAATCCTCGATCCCGTGCGAGCGATAAAATTCGCGGCCAAGCAAGGAGGCCGCCCTCATGTCCACCGCTGTCGACCCGACTGAAGTCGCCGCGCTGCAGCGCATCGAAGCCGACGCCTTGCGGCTCAGCCCCGATGAGCGCGCCGCGCTGGCCGAGCGGCTTTGGGCCAGCGTGGAGAGCAGTGACGCGCCTGACCCAGCGTGGGAGGCCGAGATCAGGCGCCGCATGCAGGAGGTTGACAGCGGCGCCGTGCATTGCCGCCCCTGGGATGACGTCATGGCCGAACTGCGAGCCAAACACCAGGGCTGAAGGCCGGGGCGCAAGGCGCGATGCAGTCGCTGACCGTCCACCCTGCGGCGAGCCGTGAGCTGGACGAGGCATTGACCTGGTGCCGGGAGCGCTTCGGCCGAAGGATTTCGGATCGTCTGCTGCTGCAGTTTGATCGCGCGGCCACGCTGCTGAGAGCGCACCCCGAGATCGGCTCCGTCGACGCGTCTGGCGCCCGCAAGCTGCCGCTGCCCCGTTTCCCATACTCCGTCATCTACCGCATCGAAGCCGATGGCGAGCGCATCGTGGTGATGGCTTTGCATCATCAGCGGCGCAAGGCCGGGTATTGGGTGGGGCGGCGGTAGCTGGCAGCCGCCGGCGACCGGCGCGGTCGCCACGCTTCAGCCGATGCGGCGCAGCAGCTTCACGCCGCTGGGTAGGTCAGTCTCGTCCACACGGATCTCGTAGTCGGCAAAGTTGCGCGGCGCGGTGACGCCGTCCTTGAGTTTCACGTCGATGCGATCAAACAGGCTGTGCGAGTGGGCATTGCCGAGTTCGCTCTCGTGTTGAAAGACGAAGAGCCCGCGTGTGGACATCTCGCCCCGGGCAGCGGAGCGGTCGTGCTCGAACATCTGCTCCAAGCCTTGCATCAGCAGCTCCAGGTCTTCGGCCGTGAAGCCGGTCTGCTTGGCGAGAAAGGCCGAGACGAAGCCGTGCGAGCGGTAGAGACCGTACGGCACCGTGTGCTTGCGGCCCATGGTGCGGTTGTCGCCTTCCTGCTTGTCCGCCTCTGCCTGCGTCGCCACGGCCATGCGGGTGATGGCGTGCTCGCTGGCGACGATGGGGTTGGCCGAGCGGGCGAAGGTCAGCTGCACGGGGCCACGGACCTGGCCGCAGTTGACGCCGGTGGACATGACCGCGCCGAACGTGCGCACGTCGAAGAAGTTCTGGCAGATCCAGGCGCGAGCCTTGTCGACACTGTCGGCGCTGCCCTTGCGCTTTTTCTTGCCCTTGGCGTCCGGATCGTCGGCCAATTCGGCCTCGGCGCCCACCGCCGCGTAGGCCTTGCGGTGTGTCTGCTCCAGCACCGCCTTTTCCTTTATGTAGATGTCGTAGGGCGGCTGGGCGCCCTTTACGAGCTGCACGAAGTTGCGCAGCTTGCGCTTGAGCGCCACGTCGGTCATCAGGCCGTGGCCGGTCTCGGCGTCGATGCGGGGCATGTTGCCGGCGTCGGGGTCGCCGTTGGGGTTGCCGTCCTTCACGTCGAAGAGCAGCACGAAGTCGAGGCGGCCCGAAATGGGCGTGGCGTTGGGGGTGCTCATGGTCTCAATCTCCCTGGGGTTGGTCGGTGCTTGTGCCGGCGTCGGACGTCTTGGTGAAGAAGGCCTGGCGCTGGTGGTAGTAGCCGAGGGCGAACTGGCCTTGCTCGGGCAGGCTGAGCTGGCGCGGAAAGCCGTTCATCGGGTCGAGTGGCGCCAGGATCTCGCCGATCAGCTTCTCGAAGTAGCCCGTGAAGCCGTCGCTGAGCTTCTTCAGATGAGCGTTCTTCAAGCGCAGCAGCGTTGTGAACACGGCCACTGGCGTGGTGGAGGCCGCCCCGTAGTAGCGGTCGCGGATGGTGGCGTTGATGCCGGGCTGCGCCTGCTCCTGGATGCGCTCCAGCGTGGCGAAGAGCCGGCCGAGCCGGTATGCCGGGGCGGGGTTGTCCATGTCGAGGGCCTCCTTGAATGTGGGTGACGTGGATGAATAGACGCTGGCGTGGCGGTTCAGCCAGGCCTTCAACACGCAGGCGCGCAGGTAGCTCACGTCCTGCTCGGCCTTGCAGCGCTGTACCGCGGCGTTGAGCAGGCCGGCCGGCAGCGGCAGGCCTTCGAGAATGGCGCGCATCCACTCGCCGGCCAGTCGCGGCGGGATGTTGTCGGCCTTGCCCTGCAGGGCGAGGCTGGTGAGTAGGCGGAACAGTGAAGGCGTTTCGGGGTCGCTGTCAAAACGACGCGCCACGCGGATGTCGTCGAAGTGCTGCACCAGGCGCGGCGCCAGCTCGGCAAAGCGCAGCTGCGGCAGCCAGAAGCGGATGCTGATGCGCGCGGCATTGGGCGACAGGCCCAGCACGAAGAAGCGCGTGTCGGCCTGCTCGGCGGGCAGTGATCCTGAGCGCGCGGCGGCGTGGAGCGCGCGCACGGCGTCACGCGCCTTGTCTGGGTTGTCAGGTTCGCCGAACAGATCGGCCAGCGTGAACTCGCCGTCGAAGGGATGGGGCGCATCGGCCCAGAATACGGTGGAGGCGTCGCCCACCTGCACGCGGTTGCGGGACTCGCGGTCCAGCAGCGCGTTGAGCGCCGTCGTGTACGCAAACATGACAGCCTCGCCCACCGGGGCGTTCTGGCCTTGCGCCTTGCCGTAGGAGTTGAACGCGTCCAAGTTGAACGACACGATGTTGGCGCCCGAACTCTGCGCGCCCCACACGCCCTTGATGGAACCATGCAGGCGGGCCACCGGCCGCAACGCGCCGTCCACCAGACACCGGGCCTGTTCGCCGGGCGACTGCGCGGCGGCCTGGGCCTGGATGGCGGCCTGCACGTTGGGGCGCTGGCATATCAACTGGCCGGCGTCGCCTTGCAGCTCGAAGCTGACCAACGCGTTGACCTCCAGCATCTCCGCCCAGTGCGGCGCAGCACGCAACGCGTCCAGCGAGGGTGCGGCCAGGAAGGCCAGCAGTGCGACCAGGCCGGCGTCGCCGTCGGCATGCGGCTCCAGGGCCTGCACCCGAGCGCGGAACGCCGCCGCCTGCTCCGCCAGACGCGGGCTGTCGCCCTTGGCGCTGACACCGAGCGTGTACTCGGCCGTGTCCCACAGCAGGTTCGCGGCGACGCCAGAGGTCTTCTTGACGCCTTGTGGGACGAAGAAGCCCTGCGCCCGCTGCTTCTTGCCATCGAGGCTGCGTGTGTCGCGCAGTTGAACCGGGTGGCCGTCAGCACGCAGTTCCACGACGAAGGGGATGTCCTTGTCTTCCAGCCCGGGCGAGGGCAGGCGACGGGCGGGGTTCGGGTCGCGGCTGCGGCGCTCGTAGAGCTGGGCGAGGGCTTGCAAGATCATGCGGCGGCCTCCTCGAAGGCGGGCACCTCCACGACGCCGCCCTGCATCTGCGCGCGGAAGAAGTGCGGTTGCGGCGAGGTGGCGTGGGTGAAGTCCAGGTCATACAGCATCCAGCCGAGGTCGCGCGTCTCGTCGATGGGCTCGGGCTGCGCGGAGGCGGCGTCCACCAGCCGCACATCCGCCGCGAACTCGCGGCAGCCGAGATAGGGCTGGTTCACACATTGGCCCTTGCTGGAGCGGCGCTGGAACATCTCCTCGTACTTCTGGCGCGGCTCGTCGCTGCGCACCTCCAGCGTGGCGTGAAGGCGGTAGGCCACGTCACGCAGAAAGAGCCCGGCGCGCTGCTGGCGCTCGTCCTCCACGTACAGCGCCAGGTCGCCCTGGCCGGCGTTCATGGCCTGCTGGACGTTGGTGGTTGAGATGACCGCGCCTACCTCGTTGCGGCGCAGGTTGATCCAGCGGATGGGCTTGAGCACCTCGATGCGCTGCACGCGCCATCGCATGGCTGGTTTCCACAAGATGGCCTCGAAGATGGACCGCGCCGCTGAGGGCGTGATGAGGTCGTAGCTGACGCGTTCGACTTTCATCTCGGGGCGGGTGAAGCAGGCGAAGTCACCCGCGACGTGCAGGCAAAAGGCTTGAGGCATGAGTTCTCCCTGGCTGGAACGATCGAGGTCGTTTGAGCTGAAGGCTATTGCACGAGCGTCAGTGCATCCAGCGGGTTATCGCTAGTCAGCAAGCCGAATCGGGCGTCGTAGCGGTTGTCGTCCTTCAGCAGATGGATGCCGCTGGCAAGCGCCGTGACGGCGCGGGTCTTGAGTAGCTCGTCGAGCTGGCGCTGACGGATGTTGAGCACATAGCGCTGGACGCTGCGCAGCAACCAGCGGTCGGTGTCACCGCGCGCGAGCCGGGTGATCAGGGGCTCCAGGTGGGCGTGGCCGTCGAGCTTGCGGTGCAGCGGGATCAGCAGCGCGGCTTGGTCTTCGTCGTCTATCAACTTGAACTGGTCTGCGGCGCTGCGGAAGTTGAATTCCATCGGGCCGGTGGTTTCGTTGAGCAGGTCGACGATGCCGTAGGCATCGTGGCTTTTCTGGCGGGCGTAGAAGAGCTTGAAGTAGCGCTCGAAGGCCTCTGGCGCGAGCGCATCGGGCAGACCCTCGGCATGCAGGCTGACGGTGGTTTCTGCCGCGCTGCGCAACTGGGCCAGCGTGCGCGGGATGGGCCGCACGACAACGCGCACCTGGCCCAGGCGGCCGGCAAGCCGGCCCTCGCGGTTGCAGCGGCCGGCCGCCTGGGCGATGGAGTCCAGGCCGGCCAGTGCGCGCCAGACCACGGGGAAATCCACGTCCACGCCGGCTTCGATGAGCTGGGTGCTGATGACATGCAGGGTGTCGTCGGCGCCCGCCGCACGGCGCGCCAGCCGGGCGCGGATGTCGGCGATCACCTGGGCGCGGTGGGCGCCGCACATCGCAGCAGAAAGGTGGAGCGTGCTGTCGCGTGGCAGCAGGCGTGCCAGTTCGATGGCGTCCTTGCGGGTGTTGAGGATGGCGAGTGCGCAGGGCTCGGCCTGGATGTGTTCGGCGAGCGCGGGCAGCTCAGTGGGCGTGCTCAGGTCTTCAGGCCACCGGATCTCGGTACGGCGCAACTGCTCGAATAGGCGCCCTGGCGCTGGAATGATGGGTTTGGGTTGGGGCAGGCCGCGCAAGGCCCTGCGAGGATCGATGCTGCTGCGGTCCGTCAGCACCGGCTGCGTCGCGGTGCAGAGCACCAGGCTGATGCGGTAGCGGGTGAGCAGCACGTTGAGCGCGTCGAGGATGGGCTGCAGGAACTCGGGTGGCAGCATTTGTGCCTCGTCCAACACGATGACGCTGCCAGCCAGCCGGTGCAGCTTGCGGCAGCGGGAGGTGCGGTTGGCGAAGAGCGACTCAAACAGCTGCACGTTGGTGGTGACGATGAGCGGTGAGTCCCAGTTCTCGCAGGCCAGGCGCGAAGCCGTGGTTTCGTTGCCGGGTTCAGCTTCGGCCTGGCTGTGATGCTCAATGACCCGGCCTTCGCCAAAGATGCCGGCCAACACGCTGGCGGTCTGTTCAATGATGCTGGTGTAGGGGATGGCGTAGACAACGCGGCGCAGGTCGTGGTGGCGTGCATGCTCCAGCGCAAAGGCGAGCGACGAGAGCGTCTTGCCACCCCCGGTGGGTACGGTGAGGGTGAAGACACCGGGCGGCTGGGCGGCGCTGGCCAGGCAGGCTTGCTGCACCTCGGCACGCGCGGCCATGACGGGGCTGCCGGCTTGACCGCTGACTTGCACGCGCTCGCTGAGTGCGTGCAGATGGGCTTGCAGCTGGTCAGCGTATTCATTCAGCGGCGGAAAGTCGGCGCGGCGCGTGGCCTTGGCATCGTCGAAGTGCTTTTCGGTGTCTAGGAAGTCGGCATCCACCAGGGCTGAGAAGAGCATGCGAAGCGCCAGCGACCGGGCCAGTGGTTCCCGCTGCCCCAGCAGCGCGCGCGCAGCCGCCGAGAGCTTTGCACTGTCGGGTGCGGCTTGCAGCGTCTCGCCGGCTTCTGCGAGGCCCCGCAAAGCTTCTTCGTACTCGGCTTGCGCCGCTGCTTCAGCCAGTCTGGGCGCGAGGCCGCCATGACCGTCTTGTGGCTGCCAGTCGGCCAGGCCCGCGTGGTGGCCGGCTATCAGGTACTGCAGCACGCGAGCCACGCCATCGGCGCTGCGTGCGTCGAGCAGGCGCCCGAACTCCGCTCGCGCGTGCAGCGCGCCCGCGGCGGAGTGTGTTTTCTCGGCGCCAGGCACGCGGCTTTCGATGTGGGCGTCGGGGTTGTGGCGGATGTGCCGCTGAAAACCTGGCCGGGCCTTGCCCAGGTCATGCCAGGCGCCCGCCAGCCCGGCCCAGAGCGTGTCGCCCCATGCCGAGGAGAACTCGGCGGCTAGCGCGGCGACCTTGTCGAGATGCGCCGTCAGGCCGTGCCAGTGACCTGTGTCGTTCTGGCTGTGTGCAATCAACATCCCTGAGCCTCGAAGGTTGTTTTGCATGCCAGCTTAGGAGGGTGGCTGGCTCACCAGACGAGCCAGTTAGGTTGGGTTGATCAGTGCTTTCCCTTGTTCATCGAAAATGCCGACTGTTCGTCGGCAGCTTCCCCAGCCAACGACTCAGTTTCTCGAACCCCTTCCTGCGCCAGCAAGAGGCCGATCCAGCGCAGCACCTCGGTGTCTTCCAGCTCCGCCCTGGACGGACGTGACGGCCAAGCGCTAACCCCGGGGATGGAACAGCGGGCAGCTACCGGCCAGCGTCGAGGGCGCGGCCACCGAGGCATCGAGGGCGTGCTCTTCCAGCATCTGCGCGTCGTTCCAGGGCGCCGAGCTGAAAACTTGTCCACGGCCGCGCCTCAACCTTCCAGCCGCAGCATCAGACGTGGTCCTCGAAGGAATTGAGCTCCAGCATGCGGCCATCGGCGTCGAGGTCGCCGGAGCTGCGGCCAGGGGCGCGTGATGCGTCCGGCGCGTGTCGCCGGGCCGGCTTCAGCTGCGGTGAGGCCGCTGGTTGGCGTAGCGCGGGGCGTCGACGACCACGCCGACGATGTCGTCCATCATGGCCTCGTCATCGGCGTCGTCCAGCACGGGCAAGTGATGAGGGTGGTAGCGCGAGGTGTCCAGGTGGCGCGGCTGCTTGGGCTGCAGCACCGGCCTGCGCTGGGGGTGATGCGCGTGCAGGTTGGCCGGCTCGGCGTAGGGGTCGGCGTGGCCGTTGCCGTGATGGTTGAAGGCACCTGCGTCCTGCCACAGGGGCAGCGGTTGCGAGAACTGGGCCCAGTCGGCGCCGGCTTCCTCGTCACCCAGGCCCATGCTGCTGGACATGCCGACACGTCGGCGCGCCGGGCTGGTGGCGGCGGGCGCGGGCAGCGGGCCGCGGGTCTGGCTGCTTTGCGGCACCAGCAGTTGCAGTTCGGCGATGCTGGGCAACTGGTCGGCCGCGCAGCGCAGGTAGCGCACGCGGCAGGCCGACAGCACGGCGTGCTTGATCTGCAGGCCGCGGGGCGTCGTGCCGCGTTCGCCCTCCAGGTCGATGGCAGCCAGCACGCGGCCGTTGGGGCTGCAGACTGCGAAGGTTACATGCGAGCTGCCCAGCAGGTCGAACCAGTAACGGACTTCCTTGGCCTCGTTGGGCTGGCAGAAGCGCACCAGTGGCAGCTTGGACAGCACGACGTGATGCGGCAATGCCTCGCGCAGCAGGCGGAAGATGCGGCGTTCATCCGTCGAGAACACCGGCCGCGCTGTGAGTGACCACTCTCCCGGGAGCCCGCGATTGGCGTACGCCGGGCGCCGCAGTGCCCATACCAGGCCGATGGCCAGGCCCAGCACGCAGGCGGCGAGCGCGGCAATCCAGTAGATGGCGTAGGGCAAGTCCATTGCGGAAGTTCGGCGGCGTTGTCGCCGACCCGGCGGCGCTTCGCGGCCAATGTAGCGTAATCAGGTTACAAGGCATCACTCGCTATTCCCGAGTCCCCCGGGGGTGAGGGGTCTGAGAGATCGGGTGCCGTTGCGGCAGCTGCTACTGCTTGGCGGCGCGACCCGAGGCGTCGAAGTGCGACTTGACCTCGGCGACGCTGTCGACGAAGTCGCTCAGCACCCGTGCCTGGCGCTTGAACTGGAAATCCAGCTCTCCCAGGTGGCGCTCCAGCGCCTGCTCGACCTGCGAGCCGACCGTGTCCGGCGGCAGGCGCAGCCAGGCTTCCGACTCGCCGCCATCTCGCTCCACGCTCGCGCCAGCAGCGGCTGCGATGCGCAGCATCGGGCGGTTCTCGCTGAGTGCGTGGATGAACATCGTGTCGATGCCGCGGTTGCGCGCATGCAGCGCGGCCGTGTCGAACAAGCGCCGCCCCAGGCCGTGACCGCGCGCCTCGTCCAGCACCGACACGCCGAATTCCGCCATCCGGCGGTGGGACGGGCCCGGAAGCGGCTGGGCATACGCCAGATGGGCCAGCGCCACCAGCTGCAGCCGGCGATTGAAGATGCCCAGCACCTCGTCGCGCGCGAAGTCGATGCCTTGGGCGTACTTGCGGATCTGCTCGTCCGACGCGGCATAACCGAAGCGCAGGTAGCGGTCTCGCTCGGACAGCGAGAGCAGGTGATCGACGATGCGGCGGCGGTGGCGGCGGGCCAGTGAGCGGATGGGCACCCAGGTCGACAGCCTTTCCCATGCCGCACGGGCGCCGGCCAGCGGCTGGGGGCCTGGCTTCGAGGCTGCGGGGGCAGGCGGCTTTGCGGGCCGAGGGTCGGGTCCCAGTGGCGACAGTCCCTCGTCCCAATCCGTGTCGGAAGGGGCCGGAGCAGCAGAGGGTGGTCGTTTGACGGGCATGGCGCGGTGGGTTTGTGGCTAGGTTAACGCCTCGGGGCATTCCAATCCATGGGCGTCACTGCTACACTCGCGGGCTTTTCCGTCAAAAGGCTGCGGGAAAGAAACTGAAGCGCACGTCTGTCAATGCAGGTGCGCTGCGCCGAGAGGTTGTGCAACAGACACAGCACCGAGGCCAGTCGAAGTTCAGCCACCCATTGCCGGTTCTTTTTTGAGCCGGCCAATCGAAAGTAACTCATGAAGACCTTCAGCGCCAAGCCGGCCGAGGTGACGCACGAGTGGTTTGTGATTGACGCCACCGACAAGGTGCTCGGACGTGTTGCCAGCGAAGTGGCACTCCGTTTGCGCGGCAAGCACAAGGCCATTTATACGCCTCACGTGGACACCGGTGATTTCATCGTCATCGTCAACGCCGAAAAGCTCCGTGTCACGGGCAACAAGGCCACCGACAAGGTGTACTACCGTCACAGCGGCTTCCCCGGCGGCATCTACGCCACGAAGTTCAAGGACATGCAAGCCAAGCACCCCGGCCGCGCGCTGGAAAAGGCCGTCAAGGGCATGCTGCCCAAGGGCCCGCTCGGTTACGCCATGGTGAAGAAGCTGAAGGTCTACGCAGGTCCGACGCATCCGCATACCGCCCAGCAGCCCAAGGCTCTCGAGATCTAAGGAACGGCCATGATCGGAAACTGGAATTACGGTACGGGCCGTCGCAAGTCGTCGGTCGCTCGCGTCTTCATGAAGAAGGGCACGGGCCAGATCATCGTCAACGGCAAGGCCATCGACGTCTACTTCGGTCGTCAGACCTCCATCATGATCGCCAAGCAGCCCCTGCTGCTGACGAACAACGGTGAAGCGTTCGACATCAAGGTGAACGTGCATGGTGGTGGCGAGTCCGGCCAAGCCGGCGCGCTGCGCCTGGGCATCACCCGCGCACTGATCGACTATGACGCGACCCTGAAGCCCGAACTGAGCCGCGCCGGCTTCGTCACGCGTGACGCGCGTGAAGTCGAACGTAAGAAGGTCGGTCTGCACGGCGCCCGTCGCCGCAAGCAGTTCAGCAAGCGTTAATTTCTGCGCTTGGACACAAAAGGCCGCTCGAAGCGGCCTTTTGTTTTTGCGCGGACAATCCATCTATTCGTTTCTGGACAGATTCACAGGAGCCCGCCATGAGCGCCGTGCTTGATACCCTCCCCACCGACATCCCCGTGCCCCTGGTCTTCACCGACAGCGCCGCCGACAAGGTGCGCGACCTGGTGGCCGAAGAAGGCAACCCGGACCTGAAGCTGCGTGTGTTCGTGCAGGGTGGTGGCTGCTCCGGCTTCCAGTACGGCTTCACGTTCGACGAGGCCGTCAACGAAGACGACACGCAGATGCAGAAGAACGGCGTGACGTTGCTGATCGACTCGATGAGCCTGCAGTACCTGACGGGTGCCGAGATCGACTACAAGGAAGACCTGCAGGGCGCTCAGTTCGTCATCAAGAACCCGAACGCAACGACCACTTGCGGTTGCGGATCGAGCTTCTCGGTTTAAGAAACTAGGCGGGGTGCAGCGCCCCGAGGACCCGGAGCCCCGAGGCTCCCGTGACGGCCGGCAGATTGCCCGGCCGTTTTTCTTGGAAGCACTGCGCCAGCCAGGCAAAGGCGGCGGCCTCGACCTGATCGACCGGCAGACCGTGCGCCACGCTGCTCTGGAGGGCGACGCGGGGCAGCAGTTCAGCCAGGCGCTGCATCAGGCGGCCGTTGCGGGCGCCGCCGCCACAGGCGATCAGCGTCGTGGCGCCAGGCATCTGCGCTTGCAGGGCGTCGGCCACGCTGCGGGCGGTCAGCTCCAGCAAGGTCGCCTGCACGTCCGCCGGCACCAAGCCCGGTGTCAGCTGGGCATCCAGCCAGTCGAGGTGGAAGAGGTCGCGGCCCGTGCTCTTGGGTGGCGCGAGTGCGAAGAAGGGTGCGGCCAGCAGCGCCGCCAGCAGTGGCGACAGCACCTGCCCGCTGGCCGCCCAGGCGCCGTCGGCGTCGAATGCATGGCCCTGGTGGCGGGCAATCCAGCCATCCAGCAGACAGTTGGCCGGGCCGGTGTCGAAGCCGCCCGTGCGGCCGTCGGCGAACAGCAGGCTGAGGTTGGCAATGCCGCCGAGGTTCAGGACTGCCACGTCGCGCCCTGCAACGCCGAACACCGCGCGGTGGAAGGCCGGCACCAGCGGTGCGCCCTGGCCGCCTGCGGCGACGTCGCGGCTGCGGAAGTCGCAGACGACGTCGATGCCTGTCTGCTCCGCCAGCAGGGCGCCGTTCAACAACTGGGTGGTGTAGCCATCGAATCCGCCTGGGCGGTGGCGCACAGTCTGGCCGTGGGCGCCCAGCGCGGCGATCTGGTCCCGGCGTGTGCCGCTGGCTTCCAGCAACTGGGCGGTGACATCGGCGTAGCTGCGCGCGACACCATTGGCGGCCAGTGCGGCGCGGTGCAGTTCGTCGGCGCCCGGGGTGTTCAGCGCCAGCAACTCATCGCGCAGCGCGGCAGGGAAGGGGGCGTGCACGTGGCCTTGCACGGCCTGGCCGTCGAAGAGCACGGCATCGACGCCGTCGAGCGACGTGCCCGACATCAGCCCGATATACAGGGCCGCCACCGGCTTACTCGGCGGCGGTGACGCCATCCATCGTTTCCGCGACGGCCAGCTGGGTTTTGATGCTTGCAACTGTCTGCTGGAACTGCGCCTTGGCGTAGCCGGGCAGCGTGACGGCTTCGGAGGCCTTGGCAATGATGCGTGGGTCCATGTGGCGGCCACCGACGCGGAACTCAAAGTGCAGATGCGGCCCGGTGGCCCAGCCAGTGGCACCCACTGCGCCGATGCGCTGACCTTGCTCGATGCGCTGGCCCTTCTTCACGTCGATCTTGCTCAGGTGGGCGTAGACCGTGGTGCGGTCGCCGCTGTGGCGCACGTGCACGACGTTGCCGAAGCCGTTCTGCCAGCCCGCGATATCGACGACCCCGTCACCCACGGTGCGCACCGCCGTGCCGGTGGGCGCGCCGTAGTCGGTGCCGTTGTGCTGGCGCCAGGTCTTGTGGATGGGGTGAAAGCGCATCGCGAAACCGCTGGTGACGCGCGAGAACTCCATCGGGCTGGCCAGGAAGCTGCGGCGCTTGCTCTGGCCGTCGAAGCCGTAGAAGCTGGCCTTGCCGGTGGCGCTGTCCTTGAAATAGACCGCCGAATAGGTCTTGCCGTTGTTCGTGAACTCGCCAGCCAGCAGGCGGCCGGCGCCGCCGTCCCAGCTGACGGGTTCGCCGTCGGCGGTGAGCGTCTCGTAGACGACGCTGAAGCGGTCGCCCTTGCGCAGCTCGCGGTGGAAGTCGATGTCGCCCGAGAACATGTCGGCCATCTGCGAGGCGATGCTGTCGGGAATCTTGGCGTCGTCGGTGGCCGCGAACAGCGAGCTGCGGATGCTGCCGCTGCCCAGCGCAATCTGCGTCTGCAGCGGCACGGTCTCGGTGCGGGCCGTGAACTGGCTGCCGTCGCGCTCGATGCTCAGGCGTGTGAAATGACTGCCTTGCTGTTCCGACTTCTCCGCCGGGAAGCGCGCGACGATCTTCTGCACCTTGCCGCTCGAATCGGCCGTCACGTGCACCAGGCGGCCGGCGCGGCCCTGGAAGATGCGGCGCGCGGCGGGCTCGCTGCGCAGGAAGGCTGCGGCGGCCGGGTCGAAGGCGCCCGCGCGACGCAGCAGGCTGTCGGGCGTGTCGCTGGAGCGCGTGGCCTCCGAGCGGGTCAGGCCGATGCTGTAGGCGGACAGCTCGTCGAGCTGAGCCTCGATGTCGGGTGCGGCCAGCGTCTCGACGATGGTGCGCTTGGGCAGGGCGGCGGCGTCCGGGGCGTTCGGCGCAATGCCGAAAGCGGTCACTGCGAAGCAGCTCAGCGTGCCCACGACCGAGGCGGTCAGCGCCCGAGGATGTTTGGCGGCGAAGGTTTCTGCACCCTTCTTGGCGCTGTTGAGCGCTGTTCGCAGCTGAATGAGACGTTTCTGAACTTCGGTCACGCTCGGCATCCCGGGGTTGTCGCTGGGGCAATCCCGGCCAGGCCGGTTCCACGCGAGGCCGCATCGCTGCGCGGCCTTAAAATCCATGTTCGGTTGTGTTCAAGCAACACCCCCGATTCGAAGGGTGAATTCTAACGGCGTTGTCCTACTTTGGATGCCGGTTAACCCCGACAGATCAACAACTTAACAATTTCGTTCGTCTTGTTGCCGAACGCGCCGTGCCATGTCCGACGCTGCTCAATTTCCCGTCACTGACGCCGTCCTCGAAGCGCTGGCCATCACGCGCCGCGGCGTGGACGAACTGCTGCCCGAGGCGGAATGGACGAAGAAGCTCGCCCGCTCGGCCGCGACTGGGGTGCCGCTGCGCATCAAGCTGGGCCTGGATCCCACGGCGCCCGACATCCACGTCGGCCACACGGTGGTGCTGAACAAGATGCGCCAGTTGCAGGACCTGGGCCACCAGGTCATCTTCCTGATCGGTGATTTCACGTCGCTGATCGGCGATCCGTCGGGGCGCAACGCCACGCGGCCGCCGCTGACCCAGGAGCAGATCCAGGCCAACGCCGAGACCTACTACGCGCAGGCCCGGCTGGTGCTGGACCCGGCGCGCACCGAGATCCGCTACAACTCCGAGTGGAGCGAGCCGCTGGGCGCGGCCGGCCTGATCCAGCTGGCGGCCAAGTACACCGTGGCACGCATGATGGAGCGCGACGACTTCACGAAGCGCTTCGCGGCGCAGACGCCGATCTCGGTGCACGAGTTCCTCTACCCGCTGATGCAGGGCTACGACTCGGTGGCGCTGAAGTCCGACCTCGAACTGGGCGGCACCGACCAGAAGTTCAACCTGCTGATGGGCCGCCACCTGCAGCAGGAATACGGCCAGGAGCCGCAGTGCATCCTGACCATGCCGCTGCTGGAGGGGCTGGACGGCGTCGAAAAGATGTCCAAGTCCAAGAACAACTACATCGGCATCACGGAGCCGGCCAACAGCATGTTCGCCAAGATCCTGTCGATCAGCGATGTGCAGATGTGGAAGTGGTATGAGCTGTTGTCGTTCAAGTCCCTGGCTGACATCGCGGCGCTGAAGGCCGAGATCGAGGGGGGGCGCAACCCGAAGGACGCCAAGGTCGCACTGGCCAAGGAGATCACGGCGCGCTTTCACAGCGCCGCAGCGGCAGAGGCGGCTGAGCAGGACTTCATCAACCGTTCCAAGGGCGGCATCCCCGACGACATTCCCGAAGTGCAGCTGACCGGCGCACCCATGGGCATCGCGCAGGTGCTGAAGGCAGCCGGTCTGGTCGCGTCCACCAGCGAGGGCCTGCGCATGGTCGAGCAGGGTGGCGTGCGCCGTGCGGGCGAGGTGATCTCCGACAAGGGCGTCAAGCTGGACGCCGGCGAGCACGTGCTGCAGGTCGGCAAACGCAAGTTCGCGCGGGTGGTGCTGGCCTGACCGGTCGCACGCCGCGCACCGGACGCTCGAAGCCCTCGGTCACCGGCGTGCCGGCGCCGGCAAGCGCCTGAGGCTCAGGCGGGGGTGCGCGCGCGCCGCTTGTCGGCGTACATCTGCTCGTCGCTGCGGCGCAGCAGCGCCTGCATGGTTTCGCCCTGGCGGCCCTGCTCCACGCCGATGCTGATGCTGACCTCCAGCCCCGGCGCAAGCGCGTGCCAGGCGTAGTCGCGCACCGCCTCCTTCATGCGCAGGCAGATCTGTTGTGCCAGCGGCAGCGTCGCCTGGCCGAACAGCACGACGAACTCGTCGCCCGCCAGCCGCGCCACGAAATCGCTGGTGCGCACCGAACGGGACAGCACGTCGGCAACGATCCGTAGCACCTGGTCGCCCACGGGGTGCGAGAACGTGTCGTTGATGTGCTTGAAGCGGTTGACGTCGATGAGCGCCATGCAGGCGGGCGCGTCGTCGCCGTTGGCGGCGGCGCGGCGCGCGGCGAGCTGGCGGTCCAGCGCGCGCCGGTTCGGGATGCGCGTGAGACTGTCCTGCAGCGACAGCTGCTCCAGCATGCGCGAGCGGGATTCGAGGCGCACGATCTGGTCGGCCGAGGCGCGCGCCTGCAGCTGCCATTCCTGTGCGCGGTCGCGGCTGTCCAGGGCTTCGAGGCGCAGTGACTGCTCGCGCTGGTGGAGCTGGCGCAGCGCATCGGCCTCCGCGCGGCTGTCGCTCTGCACCCGGGCCAGCGTGGCCACCATCAGATGGCCCAGGCAGGCCAGCGATTCGTGCTCCGCTTCCGCCGCGGCGGCCACCATCTCATGGCCAAGCGCCATCGCCAGGGCCACATCGCCGCAGCACCATGCCGCCTCCATCTCCAGCCAGCGCCGCAGGGCGGTCAGCCAGCTGACGCTGCCATGGCTGGCGTCCCAGGCATCACACCACATCAGCGCCGCGGCCATGGACTGAGCGTCGCCCGACCACGCAGCGGCCAGGCCTTGCAGCAGGTGAAGCAGCGTGCGCGTGGTCGCCGTCATGCCGGGCAGCAAGCCTTCGTCACCATGGCGCTCGATCATCTCGGCACAGTCTGTCAGCCGGTCGTTCAGCTTGCCGAGGGCCGGTGTCGTGCCGGTCTGAAAGCGCAGCGCCGCGTGCCGCACGGCTTCCAGGAGCGCCAGGTTCATCAGCGGCTGCAGCGGGCTGGCAGTGGGCTCGTCGGCATGCACCAGGTCGGCAGACCGTTCGAAGGCGGATTCCGCCCGCGCGAAGTCCCGGCTCCACAGCAGCGCCGTGCCCAGGTAGTTGTAGGCCAGCGGTTGCAGGTGCGAGGGCGGCAATCCCTCCGACAGCGTGACGGCGAGGCGGGCGCTCTCGACGGCTTCGTCCAGGCGGCCCAGGCTGCCGGCGGTGTGTGACAGGGTCGTCAGCGCCATGACTTCGCCGGCGAGGTCCTGCCCTTGCCGCAGCAAGTGAACCGCGGACAGGCTGTTGCGATGCGCGCGTCGCAGCTGTGAGCGCAGCCGGTCGCAATCCGCCAGGCAGGCCAGCGCCCGCCCTTCGTCCAGCGTGTCACGGCTGCTCTGGGCGGCTTTCAGGACCTGCCGTGCCAGGTAGGTCGCTTGCTCCACTTCGCCCACCTCCAGCGCCTCGTGGGCGCGGTGCAGCGCGATGTCTTCGTTGCTCTGTGTCACCGGTGCCCCTCCTCGGGCGTCGCTGTGCGCACCGCGCGGCGTTGCTCAGGCGGCGTCACGCCCGCTATGGTGACGGGTACGCCAGGGCTTGCGGCGGCGGCGGCCGTGCAGCAGGCCGCTCGAGCGTTGATTGCTGCACGGTGCGCCGCAGGGCTGCGCGCGTTCAGGGCCTGACCGGCCGGGGGTAAGCGCCCGGCTTCACCACCGGCACGGGCGCCTCGGCGATTCTCTGCTTCAGCGTCGCGATGGCCGCCTCCAGCTGCGCATCCTGGCCCAGGAAGGTCGCGCGCGGCGGGTTGTCGACGTCGATGTCGGGCTTCACGCCGATGCCTTCGATCAGGAAGCTGCCGTCGGGTGCCAGCTGGCCGGACTCGGCCGCCCGCATGATGCCGTTGTCGATGAGCCGGTTGCCGTCGGACAGCCACACGCCCGCGCCCGAACTCCGCTTGCCGATGACCGGGCCCAGCTGCAGACGCTTGAAGCCTTCGGCGAAGGTCTCGCCGTCCGAGTAGGTGTCCTCGTTCATCAACACGACCGTGTGACCGCGCCAAGCGTTCTGCATGTTGGGGTAGGTTGCGGTGCCGGCCGGCGAGCGCGGCTGCCAGAAGGCCCAGGCGCGGCGCAGCAGCTTCTCCAGGATCCAGCTGTCGATGTTGCCGCCGTTGTTGTAGCGCACGTCGATGATGAGACCGTCACGCTCGCCGGCGGCGTAGAACTCGCGCACGAAGTCGGCGATGTCGGCTGCGCCCATCGCGCGCAGGTGCACATACCCGATGCGTCCCTGGCTCGCCTGCTCCACTGCGCGGGCGCGGCCGACGCGCCAGTCGTTGTAGCGCAGCTGGTTCTCGCGCAGCTGCGCCACCGGCGTGACGATGCGTTGCACCGCCTTGCCGCGCGCCTGCTTCACGTCCAGAAGCACCTGGCGCCCGGCCTGGCCGCGCAGCAGTTCCAGGAGGTGCGGTGCCTGCGTCGTCGGGCGGCCGTTGATGGCCGTGATGACGTCGCCCACCTTCAGTCCCAGGCCGGCCGCGGCCAGCGGCGGCGCCTCGGACGGCAGCTCGGCGTCATGCGCATAGATCGCGTCGATGCGCCAGCCGTCGGCCACCTTGGAGAAGCGCCCGCCCAGGCCGGCAAGCCCCGGCACCTCGCCGGCATCTCGCGTGTCGCCGGGGCCCACCTGGCTGTGCAGCGCGCCCAGCTCGGCCACCATCTGCGCCATCAGCTCGGCCAGCTCGAAACGGTCGGTCACGCGGTCCACCAGCGGCTCGTACTTGGCCCGCACGGCGGTCCAGTCCACGCCGTGCATGTCCTTGTCGTAGAAGTGGTCGCGGTGCATGCGCCACGCGTCGGCAAACATCTGTCGCCACTCGGCGCGCGGCTGCGTGGCGATCTGCCAGTCGCTCCAGCGCACCTGCAGCTTGGCGAGGTCGGCGGGCAGCTTGGGCGCGGCCTCGACGATCAGCACCTCGGGCGCGCCCTGGCCCTGGTTGCGCACCAGCATCAGCTTCTTGCCGTCGGCGCTGAGGTCGTAGGTGCGCACGTCGTGGGCCAGGATCTCGGCCGGGCCGCCCTGGTTGTCGATGGCAATGGACTTCAGCTGCGTCTTGCGATCCAGGTCGGTGTCCATGAACCACAGGCGCTTGCCGTCGACCTTCAACGCGCGGTAGTTGCCGGCCGGCGTGGGCAGCTCGTACAGGCGAGCGGCGAGGCCGTCGAAGACGATGGCCGGCTTGCCCTTCTTCTCGGGCGCAGCGGCCTTCTTGGCGTCCTTGGGGTCCTTCGCGTTCTTGTCGTCGGGCTTCTCGGTCGGGTCCTTGGCGATGGCCTTGCGGTCTTCGGTGCGCTGCTCGTCGGCCTTCTTGTCGCTGGCCGACTCCAGCTCGTCCTTGGGCGCGAACGGCGAGCGCAGGCCCGGCTGCAGCGCCAGCGCATAGAGCTTGCTGCGAAAGCCGAAGAACGGACCGGTGTTGCGGTCGCCCCACGGGCTGGGGTTGCCGGTGGCGACGAAGTTGCGCGCCGACGCGAAGTACAGCCACTGGCCATCGGGGCTGAAGGCGGCACCGTCGACGTCGAAGCGGTCGCTGGTCAGCGTGTGCGTGCGGTTCTCGGCGATCTGGTGCAGCTGCAGCTGGCTGCGGTCGCCGTGGCGCAGCGGCACGGTCCACGCCAGCGCGTTGCCGTCGGCGCTGAAACCCTGCAGCAAGGGCGCGTCGTTGTACGTGCCGCGGGCGATCTCGCGGGTGGCCCGGGTCTTCAGGTCGGTCAGCCAGACGTGGCCTTCCTTGTCGGTGTGGGCCAGCCAGCGGCCGTCGGGCGACACCAGCAGGTCGCGGCGCTGCGTGACCTTGCCGTTGGGCGCGCCGTTCGTGATCTGCTCCGGCTTGCCGGTGCCATTGGCTGCGAAGCGCCAGATCTCGGTCTCGCCGCTGAAGTCGCAGGTGGCGAACACGTGCTTGCTGTCGGCACTGAACTCGCCCTTGCGGCAGCGGCCGTCGGCCGGCTGCGGCAGCTCGGCGCGGCGCAGTTGCTGTACGCCCTGCGTGGCCAGGTGGCCGCGCGCGGCCAGCAGCACGCGCTCGCCGCTGGGGGCGAAGGACGTGTCGGTCAGGTAGTCCTGCGGTTTCTTGACCCAGCGCTCGCGCGTCTGGTCGAAGTCCCCGCCCAGCGCGATGGCCAGCTTGGCGGGTGTGCCGGGTTGCGCGAGGTCCGCGGTGTACAGGTCAGCGCCGAGCGCGTAGACCACACGGGTGCCATCGACGCTTGCGTGGCGGATGTCCCAGCCCTTGTGCTGCGTGTGCTGGCGCAGGTCGCCGCCGCCGGCGTCCACGCTCCACAGGTTGACCGAGCCGTCGCGGTCCGACAGGAACGCGATGCGCTGCTGGCCGCCGACCGCATACGGCATCGCGCGCCGGTCGTTGTTGCCCTCGGCCAGCAACGGCTTGGCCTCGGCGTTGCCGCCCAGATCGAGCGACCACAACCGGGAGATGGCGCCGCCGCGGTACTGGCGCGCGTTGTCGCTGCGCAGGCCGCTGCGCGTGAAGTACAGCGTCCTGCAGTCGGCGCTCAGCGCGCCGTCGCTGGCCTGCCCCACAGGCAGCTGGCGGCGCTGGCCGGTCTGCACGTCCAGCGCGAACAGCTGGGCGCCGGGGCGCGCCTCCAGGCTGGTGTAGATGACCTCGCCGGCGGCGCTGAAGCCCCACACGCGCATGCCGCCGCCTTCCCAGGTCAGCCGCTTCGGCGGCCCGCCCGTCGTGGGCATCAGGTAGATCTCGGTGCCGCCGTCGTACTGGCCGGTGAAGGCCACCCAGCGGCCATCGGGCGACACGGCGGGCTGGCTCTCCTGGCCGGGGTGCGTGGTCAGCCGCAGCGCGTCGCCGCCCTGCGCGCTGGCGCGCCAGAGGTCGCCCTCGGCGACGAAGTAGACCTGCGCGCCCTGCAGCGCGGGCTGGCGGTAGAAGCCTTGGGTGCCGGCCCAGGCGCTGGTGGCGCTGGCCGTGCACAGGGCCGCGGCGAGCGCGGCGAGGGGCAGACGGGGCATGGGTTCTCCTCGAAGTGCGCGATTGTGAAGCGCGCGAGCGGCCGGGCGAGAGGTCACACCCCGCGCTCGGTGGGCTTCGGTCTCAGAGGGCCGCGATGCCCATCGCGACCTGGCCGGCCGGCACGTGGGCGGCCGCGCTTTCGACATGACCCGCCTGATCGTCGAAGAAGAAGTCGGGTTCGAACTCGCGCAGGAATTCGCCTTTGGCCAGGCCGCCGAGGAACATCGCCTCATCGACCCCGATCTGCCAGTCCATCAGCGTGCGGATGGCACGTTCGTGGGCGGGCGCGCTGCGCGCGGTGACCAGTGCCGTGCGGATGCGCAGCCCGGGCGACTGCTGCAGGCGGTGCAGCGCCTGCAGCACCGGCTTGAACGGGCCGGCCGGCAGCGGCTGGTGGGCGCGCGTGCTTTCGTGGGCTTGGAAGGCGGCCAGGCCGTCGCGCTGGAACACCTGTTCCGCTTCGTCCGAGAACAGCACGGCGTCGCCGTCGAAGGCGATGCGCAGCTCGTCCGGGTGCTCGCACGAGGCTCGCGCCGCGTGCGGCATCACGCGCGCCGCGGCCACGCCGGCGGCCAGCGCCTGGCGCACGTCGGCCTCGTTGGCCGACAGGAACAGCTGCGCCGACAGCGGCTTCAGGTAGCGCCATGGCGACGCGCCGCGCGTGAACACGCCGCGCTCGATCGGCAGGCCGTAATGCCGGGCGGAGCGGAACACGCGCAGCCCCGATATGGGGTCGTTGCGCGACAGCACGACCACCTCCACCAGCGGCGGCCCGCCGGCGTTGAAACCGAGCAGCTTCTGCACCAGCGAGAACGCGACGCCGGGCCGGGCTGGCTCGTCCAGCAGCCGCTGCTGCAAAGCCATGTAGGCGTGGTCGTCCTCGGCCTCGAAGACACCGTTCTCGGCCTCGAAGTCGAAGAGGGCGCGTGAGGAGATGGCGACGACGAGCTGTCCTGACAGGGTGGCGGGCATGCCAGCATTCTGACGGCTGCCCCACCATCCCCGGCCTCGGTGGCGCGGTGGACGACTTTCGTGACGCACTTGGCGATGCCTAGGGTTTTCACGGAAGGGGCACTGTCGCGAAACAGTCGGCCACGGGAACATGCACGGCTTTGCAACAAGGCTCGCCCCGGCACCGGCGGAGGGCTCCAGGGAGTTCCGTCATGTCCTCGACCTCATTCACCCGCAAGGGCTCCATCGGCCGCCGGCTCGCGCTGGTGCTGTCCGCCATCCTCGGCCTGCTGCTGTTCAGCAGTGCCGTGGCCGTCTGGCAGCTGCGCGCCGTGGGTGCCGAAATGGAGGACATGCTGGAGAACAGCCTGCAGGTGGAGCGTGCCGCGTCCGACTGGATGCGCAACACCAGCTCTGGTGTGCAGCGCGCCGCCGCCATCGCCAAGAGCACCGATCCGTCGCTGATCGAGTACTTCGCACCGGCCACCGCGGCAGCCATCAAGGAGACCACCGAGCTGCAAAAGCAGATCGAGGCGTCGCTGGACACGCCGGCCGAGCGCGAGCTGTTCGCCCGCATCGGCGAGCTGCGCAAGGCTTACCTGGCCTCGCGCGAAGAGGTCAGCAAAGCGAAGAAGGCCGGCGATGCCGAAGGGGCGGCCAAGCTGTTCGCCGAGAAGTTCGACCCGGCCTCCAAGAGCTATCTGGACGCGGTAGGCGAGCTGACCGCGAGCCAGCGTGCCGAGCTGGATCGCTCGGCCGCCAAGGTCGAGGCGCTGCGTTCGCGCACCGTCTGGCTGCTGGCGCTGTGCACGGGGCTGGCGCTGGGCGTTGGCGTCGTGCTGAGCGTGCTGCTGTCGCGCTCCATCACCGGCCCGCTGCGCGAGGCCGAGCGTTCGGCCCGCGCCATTGCCGACATGGACCTGACCGGCGAGCCGCAGCGCAGCTACCCCAACGACGAGACCGGCCAGTTGCTGCACGCCATCGACGCGATGCGCGAAGCGCTGCGCCGTGCGCTGCAGGACGTGCGCAGCGTGGTGGACAACATCTCCACCGCCAGCACCCAGATCGCCACCGGCAACATGGACCTCAGCGCCCGCACCGAGCAGACCGCCTCCAACCTGGAGGAGACCGCCAGCGCGATGGAGGAGTTGACCAGCACCGTGCGCCACAGCGCCGACTCCGCCGCGCAGGCCAACCAGCTGTCCACTTCCGCTGCGCATGTCGCGCGGCGCGGCGGCGAGGTGGTGGCCCAGGTCGTCACCACGATGAACGACATCCAGACATCGAGCAAGAAGATCGGTGACATCATCGGCACCATCGACGGCATCGCGTTCCAGACCAACATCCTGGCGTTGAACGCCGCTGTGGAAGCGGCGCGTGCCGGTGAGCAGGGCCGCGGCTTCGCCGTGGTGGCCGGCGAGGTGCGCACGCTGGCCCAGCGCTCGGCCGAGGCCGCGCGCGAGATCAAGACGTTGATCGGCGCCAGCGTCGACAGGGTCGAGGCGGGCACCCGCCTCGTCAGCGACGCCGGCAGCACGATGAACGAGATCGTCGAGAGCGTGCAGCGCGTGACCGACATCGTCGGCGAGATCAGCACGGCCTCCAACGAGCAGAGCCAGGGCATCGGCCAGATCAACGTGGCCGTGGCCGACCTGGACAAGATGACGCAGCAGAACGCGGCGCTGGTGGAAGAGTCCACCGCCGCAGCCGAAAGCCTGAAGGACCAGGCTGCCCGTCTCAGCGAGGTGGTGTCCACCTTCCGTCTGCGCTAACGCGCGGTCGCATCGACGGTCACTGTCGTGGCCCCGTGCGAAGGCCTAGGATGGGCGCACGGGAGCAAAAAGTTGAAGCGAAGACAATGTCTTGCGGCGTGCGCGTTGCTGGCTGGTCAGTCGACGGGGCACGCTTTGCGCTCTGTGGCCATCGGTTTCGACGAGGGCAGTCCGCCGACGATGTACCGAACCGTCAGCTCCGGTGTCGCCCAGGGCATCTACCCCGCGCTGGTGGGGGCGGCCTTTGCGGCCCTGGGGCATCCGTGTGAGCTACGCGCAGTCCCTTTCAAGCGGCTGCTCGCCGCGGTGGATGAGGGCCAGATGCTTGCAGGCGCCGTCATCCGCACGCCTGAGCGCGAGCAACGCTGGCTGTTCAGCCAACCCTATTTTGTCGAGCGACTCGCGGTATACACGCGGCGCGCGCCATTTCGCAGCCTGGGGGACCTGACCGGCAAGCGGGTTGGCGTCATCCGTGGATGGTCCTACGGCGAAGCGTTTGATACGGCCCGGCGCCTTGGTCGGTTCCAGTGCGAAGAGGTGGCGACAGACGCTCATAACTTCGCGAAGCTGCAGCGCGGCCGGCTGGACCATGTGGTGGTCACCGAGTTGGCAGGGCGCATGCTGTTGCAGCTGCGTGAGTTCAAGGGGGGGAACATCGTGGCGGGAGCGGTCGTCCTTGGGGCCACTCCCATCCATTTGGCCCTGCCTCGTGCCCTTGAGGGCGGTGCAAGTTTGTTGGCCGGCTTCAACGCCGCCACAGAGCAACTCAACAAGGATGGGATGGTTGATCTGCTGGTCGCCCGCGAAGTCGGCGTGACCGCCGAGATGGTGCGCGCGCAAGGCGCCTGATCCGGCCGCGCGCCTGGCCTACTTCACCCAGGTGTTGAGCTGAATGATCGGCAGCATCACCGCCAGCACGATCAGCAGCACCACGGCGCCCATCGCGACGATGAGCAACGGCTCCAGCAGCGTGGCGGCGGCCATCGAGCGGCGCTGCACCTCGGTGCCGAGCTGGCGCGCCGCGCGGCCCAGCATCTCGGGCAGCTCGCCGGTCTGCTCGCCCAGGCGCGCGAACATCGCGAGGATGCCGGGGAAGCGTTTCTTGCCTGCCAGTGCCGAGCCCAGCGGCGCGCCTTCGCGCACCTGCACCAGCGCGTCCAGCGCGTCGGCCCGCATCGCGTGGTTGGACAGCGTCTCGGCCGCGGCCTGCAATGCCTTCAGGATGGGCACGCCCGCACCCGCCAGCATGGCCAGCGTGCCGGCGAAGCGGGCGGCGTTGTAGCCGCGTGCCAGCCGCCCGAGCAGCGGCACGCCCAACACGCCGGCGTCGAAACGCCGGCGGAAGGCTGGCGCCTTCAGCGACTGGCGCAGCAGCACAGCCGCGACGGTCAGGCCGCCCAGCATCGCCCAGCCCCAGGTGCGCACGAAGTCGCTGAGGGCCAGCATCACCACCGTCAGCGTCGGCAGCGCCCGCTTGGAGCTGGTGAAGACGGTGGCGATCTGCGGCACCACGTAGGTCATCAGAAAGATGACGATGCACACCGAGATGAGAGACACGATGGCCGGATACGCGATGGCACCCAGCAGCTTGGCCTTCAGATCCTGGCGTTCCTCCAGGTCGTCGGCCAGCCGCTCCAGCACGCGGCCCAGCGCGCCGCTCTGCTCGCCGGCGGCGACGACGGCGCGGTAGACCTCGTCGAACTCGCGCGGCGCCGTGGCCAGCGCGCGTGCAAACGTCGAGCCGGCGTTGACCTCCGCCTTCAGCTGGCTGACCAGCTCGCGCTGCCGGCCATCCTCGCTCTCGTCGGCCAGCGCGGTCAGCGCGCGCTCGATGGGCAGGCCGGAGCCGACCAGACCCGCGAGCTGGCGCGTCCACACCGCCAGCGCGGTGGCGTTGAAGACGCGACGCACGAAGCGGCTGCCCTCCTGCGCGCCATGTTGCTGCACCTGCTCGATGGACAGCGGCGTCAGCCCCAGCGCGCGCACAGCGGCGCGCGCGGCCCGCGGGTTGTCGGCCTCGATCAGGCCGTTGTTCTGGCGGCCGGAGTCGGCGAGAGCTTCGTACTTGTAGGCAGGCATGGCGCGATTGTGCGGGCTGAGCGTTTCGCAAAAACCGGACATCGCCGAGGCCTCAAGGCGAGGGATTCCAGCGACGCGATACCGGCCAAGAATCGCGCACCTTCCCGGTCTGGAACCCACTCAAGAGGAGTCCTTCATGAAAGCCATGCTCATCATCCTGCTGACCGCCTGCGCCGTTCTGGCCAGCGTGACGGCCACCGCGGCGCCCATCGTCGCGGCCAACTCGGCGTACTCGGTGCTTCTCGCCGATGAGGGCGATTCAGCCCAGCTCGTGAACCAGGTCTTGCTGACGGGGCAGTTCGACGGCTCCAGCCAGAACTTCGTCGTCGGCGGGCAGAGCTTCACGCTGATCGAAGCCCAGTCGGACCTGGGCGGCGGGCGCCATTTGGTCCGCGTTGAGCTGTCGTCGGACAGCGACATGAGCCACGCCGTGCTCAACGGCGCAGGCGGCTTCTTCTACGGGCTGGGCTTCGATGGGAACAGCCTCGACTTCCTGGCCCCGGTGTATCTGGACCAGGCCGTCGTGTGGTTCGCGACGACCGCGGGCAACTACGTGAATGACCACCTGGCCAGCGACTACCGCAGCGAGTACTTCAGCGGCGCCTGGAGCGGCAACTTCGCGGCGCCAAACGAAGCCTTCGTCGTTCCGGGCGGCGAGGGCCTCGACATCCGTCGATTGAACTTCGACTTCTACGTGAGTGAATTGCCCGAACCCGGGTCGCTGGCACTGGTCACGCTGGCGCTGGTGGGCGCCGGTGCGGGAGCGCGCCGCCGCCGGCCGCGCTGAGGCGGCTCACTCGCGCGTCACGCGCAGCACTTCTTCCAGCGACGTGACACCGGATTCGATGAGTCGCTCGCCATCCTCGCGCATGGAGCGCAGGCCATTCGCTTCCGCAGCCGCCTGCAGCTGGCTCTCGGCCGCGCGGTTGTGGATGAGGCTGCGCACGCTGTCGTCCGCCACCATCAACTCGTAGACGCCGGTGCGGCCCTTGTAGCCGGTGTGGCCGCAGGCCTCGCAGCCGACGGGATGCCAGCGGCCGTGATCGTCCTGCGTCTTGCAGACCGGGCACAGCCGGCGCACCAGCCGCTGCGCCAGCACCCCCAGCAGCGATGACGACAGCAGGAAGGGCTCGACGCCCATGTCGGTCAGCCGCGTGACGGCGCTGGGCGCATCGTTGGTGTGCAGCGTGGCCAGCACCAAATGGCCCGTCAGCGAGGCCTGGATGGCGATCTGCGCGGTCTCGTAGTCGCGGATCTCGCCGATCATGATGACGTCCGGATCCTGGCGCAGGATGGCGCGCAGCGCCTTCGCGAACGTCAGGTCGATCTTGCTGTTGACCTGCGTCTGGCCGATGCCAGGCAGCTCGTACTCGATGGGGTCCTCGACGGTCAGCACGTTGGTCGTGCTGGTGTCCACGGTCTGCAGCGACGCGTACAGCGATGTGGTCTTGCCCGAGCCGGTCGGGCCTGTGACCAGCACGATGCCGTGTGGCTGCTGCACCAGGCGCTTGAACGCGGCCAGCACATCGCCGTCCATGCCCAGGCCTTCCAGCGTGAACTTGGATTCGCTCTTGTCCAGCAGCCGCAACACGGCGCGCTCGCCGTGGGCGCTGGGCAGCGTGGACACGCGCACATCGATCGCGCGGCCACCGATGCGCAGCGAGATGCGGCCGTCCTGCGGCAGGCGCTTCTCGGCGATGTCCAGCTCAGCCATGATCTTCAACCGGGAAATCAGTGCCGCGTGCAAAGCCCGGTTCGGCTGCACCACCTCGCGCAGCGTGCCGTCGACGCGGAAACGCACCGATGACGCGCGCTCGTACGGCTCGATGTGGATGTCGCTCGCGCCGTCCTTGGCCGCCTGTGTCAGCAGCGCGTTCAGCATGCGGATGATGGGCGCGTCGTTGGCAGCCTCCAGCAGGTCTTCCACAGCGGGCAGGTCCTGCATCATGCGCGACAGGTCCACCGCGCTCTCGACCTCGCCGATGACGGTGGCCGCGCTGCTCTCGCTGCCCGCGTAGGCGACGTTGATGCGCTCGGCCAGCGACGCCGCGGCCTCGGACTCCAGCTTGTCCACCGAATACAGGCGCTGCACCTCGGACAGCGTGGCCCAGCCCACCTCGGGCGAGGCCCACAGCGTCAGTGCGTTGCCGTCGTCTTCCAGCAGCACGCGGTTGGCCTTGGCGAAGGCATAGGGCAGAGGGTGGCGGTTGGCGGCCATGGGCGCGGCCTACTGCTGAGGTTGCTGCGCAGACGGCTGCGATGCCGGCTGTGACGTCGGCATGGGCGGCACGACCCGGCCGACCGGCGCCTGCGGGTCGGGCAGTGACGGCATGCCGGTGTCGGGCAGCAGCAGGTGCTTGGCAGGCTGGACGGCCTGCTGCACCGCTCGGATGGACTCGTAGCGGTCCAGGCTCAGCTGGTTGGCACCCTCGGCGGTGCGCAGCACCACGGGGCGCAGGAACACCATCAGGTTGGTCTTCACGCGCTTGCGGTTCTTGCTGCTGAACAGGTTGCCGATCAGCGGGATCTTGGACAGGCCCGGCACGCCATCGTCGCCGTCGGTGTACTCGTCCTTCAGCAGGCCACCCAGCACGATGATGTCGCCGTCGTCCACGACGACGGCGGTGTCGATGGCGCTCTTGTCCAGCGTCGGGCCCTGCGTGCCGCTGCTGCCGGGCACCACGGAGGAGTTCTCGTGCGACACCTGCATGCGCACCGCGCCGCCTTCACCGATCTGGCTCTTGATCTTCAGCGTCAGGCCCACGTCCTTGCGGTCCACCGTCGTGAACGGGTTGACCGTGCCGCCCGTGCTGCTGCCGGTGTTGGCATAGGAGCCGGTCACGAAGGGCACGTTCTGGCCAATGATGATGCGGGCCTCCTCGTTGTCCAGCGCCACCAGGTTGGGCGTGGACAGCACGTTGGCGCCGCTCTGGCTCTCGAAGAAGTTGGCGACGGCGCCCAGCGTGTAGATGCTGCCGAACTTCTTCAGGATGCCGATGTTCAGGCCGGTCGGCGCCGCGGCGCTGCTCAGCGCCGTCTGCACTGCGTTCGTGCCGCCGGCCACCACGCCGGTGGCATTGATGATGTTGGCCAGGCCGGTGCCGAAGTTGGTGCCCGCGCCGGTGATGCGCGAGTCACCGTTGTTGCCGAAGATGTTCTGCCACTGCACGCCGAACTGGCCGGCCTTGGTGTTGTCGATCTTGACGATCAGCGACTCGACGTAGATCTGCGCGCGGCGGGCATCCAGCTGCTCGATGACGGCGCGCACCTGGCGGTACAGCGGTTCGGGCGCCGTGATGATGAGCGCGTTGGTCGACGGGTCGGCCTGCACGAAGCCGCCGGTGGACGGCCCGGCCGAGGCGGCCAGCGGCGTCGTCGCGGCCGCGGACAGGCCACCGCCGGTGCTGGTGTTGTTGCTGCCCGTCAGCGTGTTGCTGCCCAGCGTGCCGGTGCCACTGGTGCTGCCGTTCATACCGCTGCTGCTGCCGGAGCTGCCGCCGCCGGCCGCGCCCGACGAGCCGGCACTGAAGGCCGCGCGCAGCACCGTGGCCAGCTTGGTGGCGTCGGCGTTTTTCAGGTAGACCACACGGATGTTGTTGCCGCCGTCGGCGCTGGGCTGGTCCAGCTTGTCGACCATGGCGCGCACGGCCGCCAGGCGCGCAGGGTTGCTGGCGCGCAGGATCAGGCCGTTGGAGCGCGGGTCAACCAGCACGTTGACGGCCGTGCTGCTCTGGCCCGGCACCACCGCGCCGGCGGTCGCGCCGCCGTCAGCCAGGCGCTGCACCAGCGGCGCCAGGTCGGCGGCCACGGCGTGCTTGAGCGGCACGATCTCGACGTCGCTGGTGCCCGGCGTGTCCATGGCCGCGATGATCTTGGCCATGCGCTGCAGGTTGTCCGCGTAGTCGGTGATGACCAGGCTGTTGTTGCCCGGGTTCGCGTTGATGGTGTTGTTGGGGCTGATCAGCGGGCGCAGCACGGCGACGAGGTTGTTCGCGTTCTCGTGCTGGATGCGGAATATCTGCGTCAGGATCTGGTCGCCGCGTGCGCTGCTGGTCTCGACCGCCACCGAGCCGGCCTGCAGCTTGGCGTCCGCCTCGGGCAGCACCTTCAGCAGGCCCGCGGTCTCGACGACCGTGAAGCCCAGGCCGCGCAGCGCCGCCAGGTAGTTGCGGTAGGCCTCCGCCACCGACACCGGCTGCTCGCTGTAGACCGTGATCGAGCCCTTCACGCGCGGGTCGATGATGATCTGGCGGTTCAGCATGACGCCGATGGCGCGCGTCACGGCCTCGATGTCTGCGTTGACGAAGTTCAGCACAACGGGCGAGCTGGCCCGCACGGCCGGACCCTGGCGGCCCCGCTGCACGGTGGCGTTGTCGGGCTGCGCCTGGGCGATGCCGCTGACCAGTTGCGCAGTGATGGCGACGACGATGGCGGTGCGTGGGAAATTCATGGTCATCCGATCGTCAAGACGGAGCGCGCACCCTGGCGACGCCCGATGATGTTCAGCAGATTGTTCAGCGCCTCTTCGCGGCCCGGCGCGGCCGCGGCCTCGCCGGTGAAGCGGCTCTTGCCGCCGGGGCTCAGCGTGCCCACGCCGGTCAACTGCAGCGCGCCTTCCAGCGTCGACAGGCGCAGGGTGCTGACGCCGGGGTTGCCCGGGTCGGCCTGGATGCTGAAGCGGTAACTGCCCAGCGGCGCGACGGTAGACACCCGCGACGACAGGTTCTGCAGGTCCAGGTGCAGATCACCGAACTGGCGCCAGCGACCCTGCACCGACTCCAGCCGCAGTTCGTTCGCCGACAGCCGCAGCGAGCCGCTGGGCTGCAGCGTGTTCCACGGCGTGCCCAGGCCGCTGAGCAGGCCGGCGGGCAGGCGCACCAGCCAGTCGGCGCGGTTGTCCACGCTGACGGCCACGCGACCCAGGCCGGGCTTGATGCCCAGCAACAGCTCGCCGTTGATGCAGCAGTCCTGCTGCGCCGCGAGCTGCAGGCCGCCGGTCCAGTTCATGCGCATGCGCCAGTGCAGCCGGCCCGGCAGCGAGGCCGCGTCGCGGCTGCCCGAGCCACCGGTCAGCACCACCATGCCGGAGCCGTTCCAGATGCTGCCGCGCGTGTCGACGATCAGCAGGTGTCCGTTCGTCGCCGACGCCAGCGAGCGCGCCAGCCAGCTGGCCGGCGCAAACAGCACCAGCGCGCCAAGCAGGCCGATCAGCGCGCCGGCGATGCTCCAGCGGCGCGGCAGCGCGTGGCGCACCGAACGGCCGCCAGGCATGCCGGTGGCGCCGAACACGGAGTCCTGCACGGTGGTCTGCGGCGGCGCGGCGGCCTTCCTCTTGAACCAGGCCATCACGCGCCTCCCAGGCCGAGCACGACGCTGCCGGAAAAGCCCTGCGGCCCGCGCGTCAGCTGCGCCTCGATGGGGCGGGCGCGCGCGGCAGCGCGCACCTCACCCAGCCAGGCCTGCAGCGCTGCGGGCGCAATGCCCGTCAGCGTGACGACGGCACGTTCGCCGCTGATGCTCAGGCGCGCGGCCGAGCCCAGGTGCTCGACCGAGGCCTTCAGTGCCGCCTGGGCCTGCTCGGGCGGCACGGCCGGCGCGGCGCGCAGCGTGCGGGCCTCCTGTGCCTGCGCCTGCATGCGCTGCATCTGCAGTTCCACGGTCTCCAGCGCGGCCGGCGTCGTCCGCAGCGTGCGCAGCGCCGGGGCCACCAGCACCAGCCAGACGAGCAGCAGGCCGATCAGCACGGCGGCCGTGCCGGCGACGACGCGCTCGCGCTCGCCAAGGGCCTGCCAGCGTGCCAGGGCTTGCGTGCGGGCTTGCCGCAGCTGCACTTGCAGGCCGGCGCTGGGTTTTTCGAAGCGGGCCATCAGCGGCGTCCCTGCGGGTTGGAGCGGCTGACGGTCAGCCGGCCGTCGGCCACATCCAGCTGCCAGCCTTCGGCCAGCAGCTGGGTGCGGAAGTTGTCGATCTGCGGCGGTGCCCAGCCCTGGGCGGACAGCGTCAGCCGGCCGGGCTCGAAGGACAGCGCATCGGCCGGCGGCCGGTCTGCTGGCCAAGCGGTGGCGGCGGCGGCCAGCAGCGCTTCCAGGTCTTGCTCACCGACGCTGCCGGCGCTGGCGCGCAGCAGGTCCAGCTGCTTTTGCATCTGCACCGGGGCGTCCATGACAGCGCGCACCTGCGGGAAGGTGGTGGTCAGCGTCGTCGACAGCGCCTGGCGCCGTGCGCTCAGCTCGCGGTTCTGCTGCCAGGCCCACAGGTTCAAGCCCAGCAGCTGCACGACCACCAGCGCCGCGAGGCCCCAGCGCACCGGCTGCCAGGCCTTGCGCATCACCGTGCGGCCCAGCATGCGCAGCGCCTGTGCGCCGCGGGCGCGAGGCGCGAGGTCGAACTGGCGCAGGTTCCAGCCGTTGTCGATGACGTCCAGCGCGCGCTGCGCCGGCGTCAGCACGCCGACGCTGCTGCCCAGCCAGCGCTCGGCGGTCGTCGCGATGCCGGGCGTGGCGGTCCAGTGCGCGGCCTGCACCAGGCCCGGGGTGAAGAACTGCCGGCTCAAGGCCCCCTGCAGCGGCAGCGAGGCGACGCCGTCGCTGTGGCTCCAGCGCAGCGTGACGCCCTCGCTGCCGACGCCGTGGGTCTCGCTGAAGTGGCCGCGGGGCTGCTCACCCGGCCAGGACAGCGGCGCCACACGTTCGATGAACAACTGGGCCGCGTCCAGGTGCGCCAGGTGCTCGGCCAGCCAGGTGCGCGACGTGATGGCGACCCAGGCGCTGTCGCCGCCGCCCGCCTCAGGTTCCAGCGCGAAGTGGACGGTCTCTGGGTCGTCCAGCAACACGTCCTCCAGCTTGCCGGCCAGCGCCGCGCGCATTTGCCGGCCGGCGCGCGGCAGGTCGACGCACCGCCAGCTCAGGTCGGCGTCGCCGACGATGGCGATGACGCTGTCTGCCGCCGGCAGCGCCGCCGCGGCGCCGCGGCCCTCCTTGCTGATGTGGTGGCCGTCGGGTGACAGCGCCCAGTCGTACTCGCGCACCGCACCGGCGCGGGGGGGCTCGACAGCCATGGCGCGGCCTTGCGCGTGCAGACGCGTCCGGGGGGGCAGGAACAGCAGCAGGGTGCTCATGGGGGTGATCAGGCGCGGCGCATTCTAGGAGTGGGGCGGGCCCCGGTCGGACCGGCGTGGGCCGCGGAGGGTGACAGAGCGTTCATTGCGGCAGCAGCCGGTTGCTGCGCTCGCGTGCCAGCACCACCATGGTCAGGCCCTGGCGCTCGACCAGCGAGCGCTGTTCCAGCTGGCGTTCGTCCTGCCGCAGCCGGCCGGTGACGAGGAAGAAGGAAGATTCCACCGACGCGCGCCCTGCAGCGATCTGCACGGTGGCCGGCAAGTAGTTGGCGGCGTCGGCGATGTTCTGCAGCGGCTTGGCCCGGCGCGCCTGCACCAGCCGCTCGGCCGTGGCCAGGTCCAGACCGTCGAACAGCGCGGCGATGACTTCGCGCGGCGCGGTGTTCAGGTTGACGGGCGTGGTCTTGGGCAGCAGCACAACGTACGGCTGCAGCCGGGCGATGGTGTCCTCGCTGAGGCCCAGCCAGCCAAGCTGGTCCAGCCCGGCCGGGCGCAGCGGGCCGCTGTCGCTGAGGTCGGTGGCGCTCGCGGCGCTGGCGGGGGCGCTGGCGGGCGCCGGATAGGCCGCGCGCAGGCCGGCGATGAGGGCGCCGGCCGTGCCCGGCGGCGCGTTGACTTGGCTGCACAGGCGCTCCAGCACGCGCTGCTCCAGCGGCGACACCTGGGGGCCGGTCAGCAGCGCGCGCAGGTTGTAGCGGCTCTGCGCGTCCTCGATGCTGCCGGACAGGAAGGCCTCGGGGCCCTCCTCGTCGGTGGCGGCGTTGCGCTCGGCGGCCAGGAAGGTGGACAGCCGCGCCTCGGCCAGCGGCACGGCCCAGGGTTCGCCGAGATGGTCTACCGGCTTGTTGCGGTTGCCCTTGGCGTCTTCCAGCAGGATGAGCCGGGCCCAGTCCAGCGCGCCCTGCAGGATCCAGGCGCTTTGCGCCCGGGCGCGGTCGGCGGCCTCGGTCTGCACCGCGCGGTACTGCTGCCAGACCATGCCGGCCGCGAGGCTGGCGATCAGCGTGACGATGATCATCGCGGTCAGCAGCGCGGCGCCGCTTTGTTGCCGGGGCCGCCTCATCGCACCGTCACCTCCAGCTCGCGCGTCAGCGTGCCCACCAGGCCGCTGCCCTCGGCGAACTGCATGGCGACGCGCAGGCCTGCGGGGGTCTGCAGCCGGGCCTTGGGGTTGACCGGGCCGACGTTGGTGCCGCCCGTGCCGCCGGTGGACTGGCAGTTGCTCCAGGCGTTGCCCCAAAAGCAGTACAGCTGCCAGCCGGCCACGCCGTCGAAGGCGCGCAGCGCCGGGTTGCGTTGCGCCAGCTGTTGCAGGCCGCGCTGGCGCTGCGATTCCAGGTCCTGCACGGTCAGCTGCGCCGGGCTTTCCCAGCGCCACAGCGTGCCCTCGCGCAGGCTCCACACCACCACCTGCAGGCCGGCGGGCGCCTGGCGCGTCAGCACCAGGTTGCCGCCGTCGAAGGACAGCGGCTCGACGATGCTGTGGCTGTCCTGCAGCGCTCGCAGGTCCACCTCCCACTGGGCCAGCACGGTCTGCAGCCGCGCGGTCTGCGCCAGCCGCGCCTGCGCGACCTCGCGGCTCTTGACCAGCGCGTCGATGCCGCGCCACGCCATGGCCGCCATCGTGGCCATGATGAACAGCGCCACCAGCACTTCGACCAGCGTGAAACCGCCTCGTCGGGCGTGAGACGACGCAGCGCTGGGCGAGTGGCGCATGGTCATCAGAAGCGGCCCATGATGGTGGACAGGCTCAGCACCGGGCGGCCCTCGTCGTCGGTGACGTCGACATCGACGCGGCGGAAGTTGGGGTTGGGCGTCGGGCTCACGCGTTGCCGGCCGCCGTAGCTGCGGCCCAGCTGCTCGCAGCTCAGCGGCGCCTCGCCGATGTCGGGGAACTGCTGCGTCAGCCGCAGTTCGGTCAACAGGTTCTCGGCGCACCACTGCGCCGCGCTGACCTGGGCCAGCCGCTCGGCGTTGTTGGTCAATGCGCCGGCCGCCTTGATGCCTGCGCCCAGCGCGATCGCGACGATGACCAGCGCCACCAGCACCTCGATCAGCGTGAAGCCGCCGTTGCTTTTCATGGCGTGACGACGTCGAATGCCGACAGGCCGTCGGTGGCCAGCATCACGCGCTGGTCGCCCAGCTGCAACTGCAACCGCTGCGCCGGGATCAGCGGCTCGGGCCCCAACACGAGGCCCGGGTTGGCGGCGCTGGCGTTGTCGATCGTGACGGCCACCGGATCGCCCAGCCAGCGCGACGGCAGCTGCAGCGTCGGCGGCAGGCCCGCGAAATGGAAGTCCTCGCCCGACCGGCTGCCCTTGGGCACCCAGCGCACGGCCAGCCCCGACGTGCGGCTCTCGGCACGTGCCGTCTCCAGCAGTGCGGCCAGGCGCTGCGCCTCCCGCTGCAGCTGGGTTTCGTTGGGGTCGCGCAAGGCCAGCGAGATGGTGGCGCTGGTGATGGCGATCAGCACCACCACGACCATCAGCTCGATCAGCGTGAAGCCGGCGTTGAAGCCCCCAGCTGAACCACGTCTGCAGGGCGTGGATCGCGGGCCGAGCGCCGGGCCGCTCCCAAGCCGGCCCGTTGGCGATGTGGGAGCGGGGCAAGCCCCGCGAGCATCGCCGTCCCCTCGGGGGACCGACCAGACTCGCTCGCGTTCAGCGACGCGAGGCTGGACGAGGGGCCTCACGTTATTGCCAGGAGCCGATGTCGGCGTCACGACCCTCGCCGCCGGCGCGACCATCGGCGCCAAAGCTGAACACATCGACCTCGCCCTTCACGCCCGGGTTGGCGTACTGGTACGGCTGGCCCCAGGGGTCGTTGGGCAGCTTGTCCAGGTAGGGCTTCCAGTTGGGCGGCGGCGTGCCGGTGGTGGGCTTGCGCACCAGCGCGTCCAGGCCCTGCTCGCCGCTGGGGAAGCGCTGGTTGTCGAGCTTGTACAGCTTGAGCGTCTGCATCAGGTTGTTGACGTCTGTGCGGGCTGCGGTGACGCGCGCGTCTTCGGCGCGGTCCAGCACGCTGGGCACGACGAGTGCCGCCAGCACGCCCAGGATGACGAGGACGACCAGCAGTTCGATCAGCGTGAAGCCGCGAGCGAGGGGGGAAGGACGCATGAGCAGAGCGCAGGAGCCGGGGAGCGGGCCATCATAATGGGCCATGGTTGCTCGACTGATGGCGTTTACGGTGTGGCTGCTGCTGGGCGGCTCGGTGGCCTACTGGGGCCTGCAACTGCTGGCCCGGCCGCTGGCCATGCCGGCTTCCGTGCTGCCGGCGGCCGAGGGCCGCGCCACCCAGGTCGACCTGGGACGCCTGCTGGGCGTCGTGGCCGCCGAGCCGGTGGCGGCGCCGACGGTGGAGGCGTCGTCGCGACTGCGCCTGTTGGGCGTGGTCGCCCCCAAGAGCGCCCGGGCAGCACAGGCCGGTGAAGGCGTGGCGCTGATCGAGGTGGACGGCGTGGCGCGCACGGTGCGCGTGGGCGCGGTCGTTGACGGCGATCTGCGGCTGCTGCGCGTCGATGCGCGCAGTGCCAGTCTGGGCCTGATGGGCCAGGCGCCCGCCCAGGTGCTGGAGCTGGCCCCGCCGGCGACGCCGGCCCTGGGGTCGCTGCCGCCCGCCGTGCCGTCGAACGTGGTGCTGGGCGGCAATCCTCCGGGAACCCAGCAGCAGGCGGCGCCGGCCGTACCCAGCGTCTACGGATTGCCGCTGGCGGCTTCCGCGGCTGGCGGCCCGCCGCCGCGCTGAACTGCGAGAAATCGGGCGCTCAGACCCTCAGGCGCCCAGTGTCGGCAGGTAGGCGTCGGCCGGCGGTCGGGACAGCCGGGCCTCGGCGACCTCGTGCAGGTCGGTCAGCAGCGCGGCGGCCGAGCGGATCATGGGCCAGGCGAGCGCCGCGCCGGTGCCGTCGGCGCTGTCCATGCCCAGCTCCAGCAGCGCCGAGGCGTGGAACAGCGCCAGCGCCTCGTCCAGTCCACGGTGCACGTGGCTGCGGCAGAACACCGCGTAGTCGGTCACCGGGGCGCATATCAGCGACGCCAGCTTCAGCGCCGCGCAGGCCGCGATGCCGTCCACGATGATGAGGCTGCGTTTGCTCGCGGCCACCAGCATGGCGCCGACCATGACTGCGATCTCGTGTCCGCCGAAGGCCGCCAGCACGTCCATCGGCTCTTTGGCATCGCGATGGCGCGCCTGCGCGCCGTGCAGCACGTCGAGCAGATGGACCAGATGCTCCTGACGCATGGCCGGACCGGAAACGACGAAGTCGCGCACCGGCACATCGGACAGGCGCGACAGCAGCAGCGCCGCGCATTCAGCCGAACCCTGGCCGAGGCTGGCGCACGCCAGCACGTTGCCGGGCAGGTTATCTGCGATCTCCATGCCCACGCGCACGCCGGCATGGGCCTGGTCCAGGCTCATGGCCAGCGCGGTGCGCGAATTGCGAGTGCCATGGGCGACCTTGCGGGCCAGCAGCCGTGCGTGTGGCGGCAGGTTCTCGGCCACGCCGCAGTCGACGACGGTCAGGTGCAGGCCCTGAAGCCGCGCGAACACGGACACCGGCAATTGCGCGTGCAAGGCCATCTGTACCTGGTCGCGCGTGGCGCGTCCCCATTGCGCGCCGACGCCATCGACGACGATGCCGTGGTCGGCCGCGAACAGCCCCAACACAGGGTCGCGAAAGCGCGGGGTCAGGCTGTTCTGGACGAGGCCCAGTCGCACGGCCAGCGGCTCCAGTTCGCCAAGGCCGCCGGCGATGGCCGAGCGTCGGTCGACGCGGTCGCGCAGGGCCTTCTCCAGCTCGGGGTTGGCGGTGGGGGAGATCAGCGACTGTTGGGCGACGGTCATGGCGCAGGCGGTGACAGGAGCCCGGATTTCAACTCAACCAAGGAACAAGCGGTAGACCGGATTGGTGGTTTCATCCACGAATGGGTAATTCAACCCTTCGAGGAATTCGCGCAGCTTGCCGGCGTCGCCCTTGGGCACCTGGATGCCGACGAGGATGCGGCCATAGTCCGCGCCCTGATTGCGGTAGTGGAACAGGCTGATGTTCCAGTCCGGGTGCATGCTGGACAGGAACTTCATCAGCGCGCCCGGCCGCTCGGGGAACACGAAGCGGTACAGCCGCTCGTTGCGGGCCAGTTCGCTGCGGCCGCCGACCATGTGGCGCACGTGCTGCTTGGCCATCTCGTCGAGGGTCAGGTCCAGCGTCTCGAAACCGGCCTTCGTGAACGTGCGGGCAAGCCGCGCCGCCTCGTCCGGCTTCGAGATGGCCACGCCGACGAAGACGTGCGCGACCTGGGCGTCGGCGATGCGGTAGTTGAACTCGGTGACGCTGCGCGGACCCAGCAGTTCGCAGAAGCGCTTGAAGCTGCCGCGCGCCTCGGGGATGGTCACGGCGAACAAGGCCTCGCGCTGCTCCCCGACCTCGGCGCGCTCGGCGACGAAGCGCAGCCGGTCGAAGTTCATGTTGGCGCCGCAGGTCACGGCCACCAGCGTCTGTCCCTTGGCGCCGGTCTTGGCGGCGTACTGCTTGACGGCCGCGACGCCCATGGCGCCCGACGGCTCCAGGATGGAGCGGGTGTCCTCGAAGACATCCTTGATGGCCGCGCAGACGGCATCGGTGTCGACGACGATGAAGTCGTCCACCAGCTCGCGCGCGATGCGGAAGGTTTCCTCGCCGACCAGCTTGACGGCGGTGCCGTCGGCAAACAGGCCCACGTCCGTCAGCGTCACTCGCTTGCCGGCCTTGACCGAGCGCAGCATCGCGTCGGAGTCGGTCGTCTGCACGCCAATGATCTTGATCTCGGGCCGCAATGCCTTGACGTAGGCGGCGATGCCGGAGACCAGACCGCCGCCGCCGATGGCGACGAAGATCGCGTCGATGGGGCCGGGATGCTGGCGCAGCAACTCCATGGCGATGGTGCCCTGGCCGGCGATGACGTCGGGATCGTCGAAGGGGTGGACGAAGGTCAGGCCCTGCGCGCGCTCCAGGCTCAGCGCATGGCCGTAGGCATCGGTGTAGCTCTCGCCATGCAGCACCACCTCGCCACCCAGCGCCTTGACGGCGTCGATCTTGACCTGCGGCGTGGTCACCGGCATCACGATGACGGCGCGGCAGCCCAGCTTCTTTGCCGACAGCGCCACGCCCTGGGCATGGTTGCCGGCCGACGCGCAGATGACACCGGCCGCTCGCTGCTCGGCGCTCAGGTGAGCCATCTTGTTGTAGGCGCCGCGCAGCTTGAAGCTGAACACGTCCTGCTCGTCCTCGCGCTTGAGCCACACCTTATTGCCCAGGCGCCTGGACAGCTTGGCGGCATGCGTCAGGTCGGTCTCGCGGGCCACCTCATAAACGCGCGCATTCAAGATGCGCTGCAGGTAGCTGCTGCCTGGCGGCAGCATGGCCGGCACCGCCGCGGAGGCTTTGGAGGGCGCCTTGGACGCGGGCGGGCTGCGGCGCGAGGGGGCGCTCATCGGGTCTCCATGGGGATTTGTTGCGGCGCCGCATGATAGGGGAGACCCTTCGCGCAACGCCGCTTTCCGCCTTCGGCGAAAAAAAACCCGAGCTCTTGCAAGCTCGGGTTGAATCCACCATGGAGGCGGTGGAGGAGACAATCGGTGCGAAAACGTTTTCGCGTGGATGCAGTGTAGCCGCGAGTTATGCTGCGCTGCAATATTTTTCTGTGACGGAATTGGGGTCCAGCCCCTAGATCAAGATGGAATGCACTGTCAGTTGGTTGGGCTCCGAGGGTCCCAGCGGGATGAGCTTCATCGCCGAGACCGGCAGCGGTCACGTGCTGTCCATGGACGGCGCACCTGACGGCGGCGGGCGCAATCTGGCGCCGCGGCCCATGGAGATGGTGCTGGCCGGCACTGGCGGCTGCACGGCGTATGACGTCGTGCTGATCCTGAAACGCGGCCGGCACGACGTGCGCGGCTGCAAGGTCGCGCTGAAGGCCGAACGTGCCACCAGCGACCCCAAGGTCTTCACGGCCATCCATTTCCACTTCGTCGTCAGCGGCAAGGCGCTCAAGCCCGAGATCGTTGAGCGCGCCGTCGCGCTGTCGCACGAGAAGTACTGTTCAGCCACGGCCATGCTGGCCAAGACGTCAGCGATCAGCACTTCCTTCGAGGTCGTGGAGGCCTGAAGCCGTTCAGATGCGGTGCGCCACGGTCGTCATGACCTTGGCGGCGGCCCGCATCAGCCCCTTCACCGGCGCGGGCAGCGGCAGCGCGCCCCTGGCGAGCGCCGCATCCGCATGCTCGGCCTCCTCGCGCTTCATCTGCTCGACGATGGCGCGTGACGCCGCGTCGTTCGCGGGCAGCCGGTCGAGGTGGCCGGCCAGGTGGGCCTCGACCTGGCGCTCGGTCTCGACCACGAAGCCCAGGCTCCACCGGTCGCCCGCCAAGCCGGCCAGACTGCCCCAGGCGAAGGCGCCGCCCCACCACAGCGGTGCGAGGTGGCTGGTGTGTGCACCCAGTTGAGACAGGCGTTCTTCGGTCCAGGCCAGATGGTCCAGTTCCTCCTGCGCTGCATGCTCGAAATGCTGGCGCAACTCGGGCGTGCGGCTGAACAGGGCCTGCGACTGGTACAGCGCCTGCGCGCAGATCTCGCCGACGTGATTGACGCGCATCAGCGCCCCCGACTCGCGGGATTCGGCGGGCGAGAGCGGCGACGCTTCAGTGTTGCCGGCAGGCGACTGACGTGCAGCGCGGGCTGGTGCGAATGCCGTTCGCAGGCCTGAGTCCAGCGCAGTCAGGAGTCGGTCCCCCCAACTCATCGGCGGCTTATGCGGAGCGCTTATTTGCTGATGCATTCAGTTAATGAGTATTTCGATGAAGAAATCATGAAATGAGTTGTGTCGTTGTGGATCAACAACGGCAACACACAATTTCATATCCGTGAATTCCCGGGCCGCCTGAACCTGTAGTGGAATACGAGCACTTCCTCATAGGAGGTAAGCCGTCGGTCCCGCTGTGGGCTTGGCGGCTCTGAATGAATACCTAGGAGTATCGAATGAAGAAAGCTCTGATTGCCCTGGCCGTGCTCGGTCTGACCGGTGGCGCCGCTGTGGCGCAATCCTCGGTGACGTTGTTCGGCATCGTGGATGCCAACCTGCGCTACACCAAGTCCAGCGGCCAAACGCTGAAGCAACTGGGTACCGACGGCCTGAACAGCAGCCGTCTGGGCGTGCGCGGCACGGAAGACCTCGGTGGCGGCCTGAAGGCTGGCTTCTGGCTCGAAGCCGCGCTGAACCCCGACACCGGCACCGCCGATGCAAACCGTTTCTGGGGCCGCCGCGCCAGCGTCAGCCTGATGGGCGACTTCGGTGAAGTGCGCCTGGGCCGTGGCAAGACGTCCACCCGCCTGCACATCGACGACTTCGATCCGTACTCGACGACCGGCCTGGGCGACGTGTCCAAGGTTTACTCGGTGCTGGGCAGCGGTTCCGACACGCTCAACCGTGCTGACAACCAAGTCCAGTACTTCACCCCGGGCAACCTGGGTGGCTTCTATGGCTCCGTCGACGTCGCCGCTGGCGAAGGCGCCGTGGGCAAGAAGGCCATCGGCGGCCGCGTTGGCTACAAGAATGGTCCGATCCACGTCTCGGCTGCGCTGGAGAACACGACCGGTGCCGGCAACGACAAGTACAAGCAGACCAGCATCGGTGGCTCGTATGACTTCGGCTTCGTGAAGCCGTCGGTCAACTTCAGCGAGAACAAGTTCCGCGCTGCCAAGCAAACGATCTACACGTTCGCTGCAACCGTTCCCCTGGGCCAAGGCCAGATCCTGGCGTCCTACACGGACTCCAAGGCCAACAGCGCCGCCGAACTCATCAGCGGCGTGGGCGATGCCAAGCTGCTGGCTGTGGGCTATGTCTACAACGTGTCCAAGCGCACCGCGCTGTACACCACGGCTTCCCAGATCAAGAACAACGGTCTGGGCCGTTTCGCTGTGGCCGGTTCGCCGACCGTGGCGAATGGCGCGAAGTCCAGCGGCTTGGACGTCGGCGTCCGCCACAGCTTCTGATCCTCTGCGGCATCCGCCGCATCGGTCAGCCAAAGCCGCCTTCGGGCGGCTTTTTTCATGGCCCTGTCCCGTCGGGGACAGGGGAATCGCTGTGGACGATCAGCAACAACCGCCGCGCGGTGCTGGTGTGCTTGGCTGAGAATGAATTGGTTAGTCCCAAATATCACAGGAGACAATCTGTATGAAAAAAGCCACCCTGGCGCTTGCCGCCCTGGCCGCCACTTCCTCTGCCGCTTGGGCCCAGTCCAGCGTGACGCTGTATGGCATCGTGGATGTCGCCGTGCGCTACACCAGCAATGCCAATGCCGGCACGTCGACCAAGACGGTGGTGCCTGGTGGCATGTCTCAGAGCCGACTCGGCGTGAACATTGTCGAAGACATGGGTGGCGGCCTGAAGGCGCTGGCCAACCTGGAGCATCGCCTGCAATCCGACACGGGCGCGGTCAGCGGCAATCCTGACTTCTGGCGCCAGGCCTGGGTGGGCCTGCAGTCCAGCCAACTGGGCCAGATCCGCCTGGGTCGTCAGTACAACATCCTGTTCGACCTCTACACGTCGACGTTCGCCTCGTTCCGCTACTCGCCCTACATCGAGGCGTACAAGCCCGAGATCGGCATGGCGATGACGGCGCGCCAGGACAACATGGTCAAGTACCTGGTGCAACTCGGCAGTGTTTACGGCGAGATCCAGGTCAGCGCCGGTGAGGGGCAGTCGGGTGCAGCGGCGGCGCTGCCGAACAAGACCATTGGCGGTTTGCTGCGTTACAACGATGGCAAGTGGGGCGCCGGTGGCGCATACCTGCAGGCCACCGAGCAGACGGGCAAGAAGGTCAAGGCGACCGTCTTCGGCGGCTCCTACACGGACGGACCGCTGTATGTGCACGCGTCGTGGGGCGAGAACAAGTTCGACAACCCCTTCACGCTGCTGAACCAGACCAGCGCGGGTGCGTTTGCCGCATCGGCGGCTGCGGGCTCGCCCGCCAACATCGCGCTGACGACGCGTGGCGCGTTCACCAGTGGCCTGCTGGGCGTGAACGTGTTCAACACGGATTCCGCCGATATCAAGAAGCGCACCATGATCATGCTGGGTGCGACCTACCAGTTGACGCCGCAACTGAATATCGGTGCCAATGTCTGGCTCAGCGAGCAGACCCACTACGGTACGGCGCAGAACCTGGCGGCTCCGTTCGCTGCCGCGCTGGCTGCCAGCACCGGCCTGTCGACGAACGCGAACGTCAAGTCCAAGGCCGACTTCTTCGCCATCGTGGTGGATTACGCGTTCTCCAAGCGCACCGACGCTTACCTGGAAGTTGACTACACCAAGACCAGCGGTGAAGTCATGTTCGCCAACGGCGCCAAAAAGCGCGGCGGCACGATGGTCGGTCTGCGTCACCGCTTCTGATCCGCGCCGGGCCTTGCGCCCGGATCGCAAGCACGGGCCGCTCGAGCGGCCCGTTTTATTTGCTGGTATCAGACTTGCGTTAGGACTTTCCCGGAGGCCCTCGGCCTCCGGCTTTGGCCATGATCGCGCCTTCGTGCGGCGCAGAGGCGTGGCCGCAGTTCTGCGAAATCTTCATGCTGGTTTTCATTCTCCGTCGCCTCGCGCAAGCCCTGATCGTCATGCTGTCGGTGGCCTTCATCGCCTTCATGCTGTTCCAGTATGTCGGCGACCCGGTCAACAACCTGCTCGGCCAGGATGCGACGGAAGAGCAGCGCCTGGCGCTGCGCAAGGACCTGGGGCTGGACCAGCCCTTCCCGGTGCAGTTCGCACGCTTTGTCGGCAATGCCGTGCAGGGCGAGTTCGGCATCAGCCTGCGTCAGGGGCGCAAGGTGTCGTCGCTGATCGTCGAGCGCTTCCCGGCGACGCTGGAACTCGCGCTGGTCGCCGGGTTCATCGCGTTGGCGTTGGGCATTCCGCTGGGCGTGTACGCGGCACTGCGCCGTGGCAAGGCCAGCGCGCAGATCCTGATGACCGGCACGCTGTTCGGTGTCAGCCTGCCCAACTTCGTCATCGGCATCGTGCTGATCTGGGTCTTCGCCGTCGAGCTGAAATGGCTGCCCAGCTTCGGGCGCGGCGAGGTGGTGGCTCTGGGGTCATGGACCTCCGGCCTGCTGACGCGGGACGGCCTGCTGCACCTGATCCTGCCGGCATTCACGCTGTCGGCTTTCCAGCTGACGCTGATCATGCGGCTGGTGCGCGCCGAGATGCTGGAGGTGCTGCGCACTGACTACATCCGCTTCGCGCGCGCCCGCGGCCTGTCGAACCGCAGCGTTTACTTTGGCCATGCCTTGAAGAACACGCTGGTGCCCGTCATCACCATCACCGGCCTGCAGCTCGGCTCGCTGATTGCGTTCGCGATCATCACCGAGCAGGTCTTCCAGTGGCCCGGCATGGGCTTGCTGTTCATCCAGGCCGTGCAGTTCGCCGACATCCCCGTGATGGCGGCGTATCTGTGCCTGATCTCCCTGATCTTCGTTGTCATCAATCTGGCCGTCGATCTGCTTTATTTCGCCGTCGATCCGCGCCTGCGCATCGAAGGCAAGGCGCACTGATCCCCATGAGTTCCGCCTCTTCCTCGGCGCTGCGGCGCTTCTTCGACGGCGACGTCTGGCACTCGTTCCGCACGTCGCCGGTGGCGATGCTCGCCGCCGTCATTGCCACTGTCTTCCTGGTGTGTGCGCTGCTCGCGGAGTTCGTGGCGCCGCACGATCCGTTCGACCTGGCAACGCTGGAACTGATGGATTCGCTGAAGCCGCCCGCGTGGGTCGAGGGCGGCGAGGCCAAGTACCAACTTGGCACCGACGGCCAGGGGCGCGACATCCTGTCCGCGCTGATGTACGGCACGCGCATCTCGCTGCTGGTGGGCCTCGCATCGGTGCTGCTGTCCATCCTGATCGGCGTGGCGATGGGGCTGCTGGCGGGCTTCCTGGGCGGCCGCGTGGACGCTCTCATCATGCGCATCTGCGACGTGATGCTGTCCTTCCCGTCCATCCTTGTTGCGCTGATGATCAGCGGCGTCGGGCGCACGCTGTATCCCCACGCACCCGATGCCCTGGCCTTCGTCGTGCTGGTGCTGGCCATCGCGCTGACCGGCTGGGTGCAGTACGCGCGCACCGTGCGTGGCTCCACGCTGGTGGAGCGCAACAAGGAATACGTGCAGGCCGCCCGCGTCATCGGCGTGGGTTCGCTGCGCATCATGCGCCGCCATGTGCTGCCCAACGTGCTGGGGCCGGTGATGGTGCTGGCGACCATCCAGGTCGCGTCGGCCATCATCACAGAGGCCACGCTGTCCTTCCTGGGTGTGGGCGTGCCGCCCACCAGCCCGTCGCTGGGCACGCTGATCCGCAATGGCAACGACTATCTGTTCTCGGGTGAGTGGTGGATCACCGCCTTCCCCAGCGTGACGCTGGTGCTCATCACGCTCAGCGTGAATCTGCTGGGCGACTGGCTGCGCGATGCGCTCAATCCCCGTCTGCGATGACTGCACCGCTGCTTGAAGTCAACCACCTGCGCGTGGAGTTCCCGACCCGCCACGGCACGCTGCTTGCGCTGGACGACATCTCCTTCACCATCGCGCCGGGCGAGATCCTGGGCGTGGTGGGTGAATCCGGTGCCGGCAAGTCGCTGACGGGTGCGGCCATCATCGGTCTGCTGGACCCGCCGGGGCGCATCGCCTCTGGCGAGATCAAGCTTGCTGGCCGGCGCATCGACAACCTGCCTTACGAGCAAATGCGCCGTGTGCGCGGCCGCGAGATTGGCGCGGTGTTTCAGGACCCGCTGACCTCGCTGAACCCGCTGTACACCGTGGGCCGCCAGCTGACCGAGACCATCACGACGCACCTGGGCCTGTCCGCCGCGCAGGCGCGCGCGCGCGCCGTCGAACTGCTGGCCTCCACGGGCATCCCGGCGCCCGAGGCGCGTGTGGATCACTACCCGCACCAGTTCTCCGGCGGCATGCGCCAGCGCGTCGTCATCGCGCTCGCGCTGGCTGGCAACCCCAAGCTCATCGTGGCCGACGAGCCGACGACGGCGCTGGACGTGTCCATCCAGGCGCAGATCATTGCGCTGCTGAAGAAGGTCTGCAAAGAACAGGGGGCCGCCGTGATGCTGGTCACGCACGACATGGGCGTCATCGCCGAGACCTGCGACCGCGTGGCCGTCATGTACGCCGGCCGTGTCGCCGAGATCGGCCCGGTGGCCGATGTCATCCACCGCCCGGCCCATCCCTACACGGTCGGCCTGATGGGCTCCATTCCAGCCATGGACGAGGAGCGCGAAAGGCTGTTGCAGATCGACGGCGCGATGCCGCGGCTGACAGCCATCCCGCCCGGCTGCGCCTTCAACCCGCGCTGTGGTCGTGTGGCCGAGCGATGCCGCGTTGAGCGGCCCGAACTCGCAGCGGTGGGTGCCACCAGCGCCGCATGCTGGTATCCCGTCACCGAGGAGGTGCCGCGATGAGCGCAGCGCAGGGCCGCCCCAAGCACGCTCGCTCCCGCTGTGGGCGGCAGGCCACAGGCCGAAGGGTGCACGCATGACCCGGCCACTCGTGGAGGTCGACGACCTCGCCAAGATCTTCGACGTGTCGCCGCCGTGGCTGAACCGCCTTGTCGAGCGCAAGCCCAAGGCGTTCGTGCATGCGGTGGATGGCGTGTCCTTCAGCATCGATCGTGGCAAGACGCTGGCGCTGGTGGGCGAGAGCGGCTGCGGCAAGAGCACCGTCGCGCGCCTGCTGGTGGGCCTGTACGCCACCACACGAGGCACTGTGCGCTTCGACGGTGAGGACATTGACAAGACGTTGGCCGGTTCCGGCGCGCTGAAGCTGCGTCGGCGCATGCAGATGATCTTCCAGGATCCCTATGCATCGCTGAACCCGCGCTGGAAGGTGCTGGACATCGTCGCCGAGCCGCTGCGCGAGCACGGCCTGGTCAAGACCGACACCGAGGCGACTCAGCAGGTCGGTCAGCTGCTGGCTTCCGTGGGCCTGAACCCGGCCGACGCGCAGAAGTTCCCGCACCAGTTCTCGGGCGGCCAGCGCCAGCGCATCTCCATCGCGCGCGCGCTGGCCACGCAACCAGAGTTCCTGGTCTGCGACGAGCCCACGTCGGCGCTGGACGTGTCGGTGCAAGCCCAGGTGCTCAACATCATGAAGGACCTGCAGCGCCAGCAGGGCCTGACCTACCTCTTCATCTCGCACAACCTGGCCGTCGTGCGCCACATGGCCGACCAGATCGGCGTCATGTATCTGGGGCGGCTGGTCGAGGTCGCGGACAAGGCCGAGCTGTTTGCGCGGCCGCGCCACCCGTACACGCGCATGCTGCTGGATGCGATCCCGGACATCCACATGACCGGACGCTCGCGCACGCCGGTGCAGGGCGAGGTGCCCAACCCGCTGAACCCGCCCAGCGGCTGCAGCTTCCATCCGCGCTGCCCGCTGGCCAACGCGCGCTGCAAGGCCGAGCGGCCCGCGCTGCTGGAGATTGCCGGCGTGCGCGTGGCGTGCCACGCGGTGCAGGAAGGCAGGGCGGCTTAGCGGGCTGGGGTCGAGGCGGCGTCGGCCGGCTTGGCCAACGTCAGCGGGCCCTTCTGCCCGCAGCCCGCGAGCACGGCAAGGGTGAGGGCCAGGGCGACCCAGCGAACTGAGTGGCCCCCTACACTGACGGCTGTCTTCTTCATGGCCGCAGTTTATGTCCCTGTCCGACGCCGATTACCTCGCCAAGTCCCACGCGCTGCTCGCCCGCGTCGAGCAACAGGTCGATGCCTGGTTGGATGACGACGTGGTCGACATCGATGCGCACCGCACCGGCGGCCTGCTGGAACTGAGTCTCCCCGGCGGCAGCAAGATCGTCATCAACACGCAGCCACCGCTGCAGGAAATCTGGCTGGCCGCGCGCTCGGGCGGCTACCACTTCAGGTGGGACGGCGCGCAGTGGGTGGACCGCGAGGGCCAGGAGTTTCTTGCCCGCCTGTCCCGCAGCGCCAGCGAGCAAGCCGGTCAGGCGCTGAGTTTCAGCGCCTGAAAGGCCTGATCAGCGCTTGAAGAGGTCCAGGATGGACTTCTTCTCGTCCTCGGTCGCCGTGCCCGGCACTGCAGCCGGCTCGGCGGACAGTTCTCGGACGCTGTTGCCCGACGCGTACTCCTCGTAGAACCACTCGCCGTTGACGTTGATGACGCCCTCGGGTGGCGTGACCTCGTCCACCGGCTTGTTCTTCAGCGCCGACTGCATGTACTCGATCCAGACCGGCAGGCTCAAGCCGCCACCGGTCTCGCGGTCGCCCAGCTTGCGCGGCTGGTCGTAGCCGATCCAGACGACGGCGACAACGTCCTTCTGGTAGCCGGCGAACCAGGCGTCCATCGAGTCGTTGGTCGTGCCGGTCTTGCCGTAGATGTCCGGGCGCTTCAGCGTGGCCTGCGCGCGCGCGGCCGTGCCGCTGCGGGTCACCTCCTGAAGCAGGCTGCTCATCAGGAAGGCGTTGCGCGGCTCGATGGCGCGCGCGTCGTCGGCCAGCGGCGCCGGCAGGTCCTCATACAGCAGGCGGCCCTTGTTGTCCGTGATGCGCGCGATCAGCTGCGGATTCACGCGATAGCCGCCGTTGGCGAACACCGCGTAGCCCTGTGCCATCTGCATGGGCGTCACGGAGCCGGCGCCCAGTGCCATGGTCAGGTAGGCCGGATGCTTGTCAGCCTCGAACCCGAATCGCGTGAGCCAGTCCTGCGCGTAGTGCACACCCACGGAGTGCAGCACGCGGATGGACACCATGTTCTTGGACTTGGCCAGTGCCGTGCGCAGCGGCATGGGGCCTTCGAACTTGCCGTCGTAGTTCTTCGGTTCCCACGGTTGGCTGCCCGTCGTGCCGGCGTCGAAGAACAGCGGCGCATCGTTGACCACCGTGGCGGGCGTGAAGCCTTTCTCCAGTGCTGCCGAGTAGATGAATGGCTTGAAGCTGGAGCCCGGCTGGCGCCAGGCCTGCGTCACGTGATTGAACTTGTTCTTGTTGTAGTCAAAGCCGCCGACCATGGCGCGCACCTGGCCAGTGCGCGGGTCCATGGATACGAAGGCGCCCTCGACCTCGGGCAGCTGCGTGATGGTCCACTCGTTGCCGTCCTTCTGCTTGGCGCCTTTGACAACACGGATGACCGCGCCGCGTCGGATGCGCGTCTTGGGATTGCCCTTCTCGGACAGGCCGGAGGTGGCCGGGCGCAGGCCGTCGCCGGTGATGGTGATCGCGTCGCCGCTTTGCAGCACGGCGCTGACCTTCTTGGGGTCGGCTTCCAGCACGACGGCGGCCAGCAGTTCGTCGTTGGCCGGGTGGTCGGCCAGTGCTTCGGCGATGCGCGCGTCCAGCGCCTTGGCGTCGCCGGGCAGGTCGGCGTAGGCCTCAGGGCCGCGGTAGACCTGGCGCTTTTCGTAGTCCAGGATGCCGCGGCGCAGCGCGCGGTAGGCGGCGTTCTGCTCGGTGCTGTCCAGCGTCAGGTAGACGTTCAGACCACGCGAGTAAGACTCGTCGCCGTACTGGCTGTAGATCAGCTGGCGCGCGGCCTCGGCGACGAACTCGGCATGCGTGGCCGATTCATTGACGGGGCGGTAGCGCAGCTTCTCGGCCCGTGCTTCGTCGCGCTGCTCCTCCGTGATGTAACCGGTCTCGTACATCCGCTCGATGATGTAGAGCTGGCGGATGGTCGCGCGCTTGGGGTTGTTGATCGGGTTGTAGGCCGACGGCGCCTTGGGCAGTCCCGCCAGCATCGCTGCCTCGGCGATGCTGATCTTGTCCAGCGGCTTGCCGAAGTACACCTCGCTGGCCGCCGCGAACCCGTGCGCCCTGTGACCCAGGAAGATCTGGTTCATGTAGATCTCGAGGATCTTCTCCTTGGGCAGTGCGGCCTCGATCTTCAGCGCCAGCAGGATCTCGTAGATCTTGCGTGTGAACGTCTTCTCAGTGGACAGGTAGAAATTGCGCGCCAGCTGCATCGTGATCGTCGATGCGCCCTGGCTGCGCGACTCGGTCACGTTCGCCAGCCCGGCCCGGATGACGCCCAGATAGTCCACGCCGCCGTGCTCGTAAAAGCGCGCATCCTCGATGGCAAGCACGGCCTCTTGCATGACCTTGGGAATCTGCTGGATGGGACGGTAGCTGCGGCGTTCTTCGCCGAACTCGCCCAGCAGCACGCCGTCGCTGGACAGAACGCGCATCGGCAGCTTGGGGCGGTAGTCAGTCAGGCCGCCGATGTCCGGCAGGCGGGGGTAGGCGAGTGCCAGGCCCAGCGTGACCAGCAGGGCGACCGCCAGAATGCCGCCTGCCAGAAGCCCGAACGTCCACAGCAGCAGGCGGGTCAGCCGGGTGGCCAGTGTTGCGGACGCGGAAGAGCCGGCGGTGGCTGCGGAGGAGTTCTCGGGCGCAGCAGATCTTGACTTGTCGTTCATGAGCCGGCGAAGGGGCGCCTGTCAGCGCAAGGGGATGTGGGGCAGATTATAGAAAGGCATGGGGGCAGCGCCCTTACGCCAAACGCGCCCGCAAACACCGTGTCAAACGACCGCTTCCCCTGCGTTTTTCGGTAGCTTGCAAAGCTCTCCGGTCGTGTATGTTTAGCAACGTGGCGTTACCAGCTCGTGCCGTTTTTCCATTCGGTGTCAAAGGCTTTGCTGCTAGCATTCAAGTAACTTATTAATAGTCTGATACGCAAATCGTGTGTCAGAACACAAAGGGCATGGGAATACTTGACGCGCTTTCGGGTCGCAGGCACCCAGCCATGATTGGCTTGGATATCAGCTCTTCCAGCGTCAAGCTGGTGGAACTCAGCCAGGACAAGAATGGCGAGTACGTGCTCGACCGTTTCGCCAGTGAGCCCTTCCAGAAGGGGTGGATCGTCGACGGTCAGATCGAGAAGTTCGACGAAGTGGCGGATGCCGTGCGACGGGTCGTCGTGAGCAGCCGCAGCAAGACCCGTGACGCTGCGCTGGCCATGCCCCAGTCGGCCGTCATCACCAAGAAGATCATGCTGCCGGCCGGCCTGCGCGAGGAAGAGCTCGAATTGCAGGTCGAGGCCGAGGCCAACCAGTACATCCCGTTCTCGCTGGACGAGGTGAGTCTGGATTTCTGTGTCATCGGCCCCAGCCCGACCTCGGTGGGTGATGTGGAAGTACTGATCGCCGCGTCGCGCAAGGACCGCGTGCAGGACCGGCAGGGCTTGGCCGAGGCTGCGGGGCTGCGGCCCGTCGTGCTTGATATCGAATCGCATGCGTCACGCATGGCCATGGGCCGTTTGGTCGCGGCGCTGCCCAACGAGGGCAAGGATGCGCTCGTGGCACTGTTCGAGATCGGGGCAGACACCACCAGCCTCAAGGTGCTGCGCGATGATGAACTGCTGTACGACCGCGACCAGTCTTTCGGCGGCTCGCAGCTGACGCAGCTCATTTCGCGGCAGTACGGCTTCTCGTTCGAGGAGGCAGAGGAGAAGAAGCTGTCCAACGAACTGCCCGAGGACTACGAGACCAGCGTGCTGAGCCCCTTTGTCGACAGCTTGTCGCAGGAAATCGGTCGCGCGCTGCAGTACTTTTTCACCAGCACGCCGCACCACAAGGTGCACTATGTGATGCTGGCCGGCGGAACGGCGACTTTGCCGGGGCTGAAGGAGCGTGTGACCGACCTGACGGGCTTCGCCTGCATGGTGGTCAATCCGTTCGAGAACATGGGCCTGGGCCCGGCAGTACGCGAGTCCAAACTGCGGCGTGAGGCGCCGTCGTACCTGACCGCCTGCGGGCTGGCGATGCGGAGGTTCTTCCAGTGATCCTCATCAACCTGCTGCCTTACCGGGAGGAAAGGCGCAAGCGGCGCAAGGCCGCGTTCTTCGCCGGGATGGGGCTGGCCGGCCTGATCGGTGCGGGCATTGTGGTGGCCGGCTACCTGTTGCTGCAGTTCCTGACGTCGGAGCAGCAAGGGCGCAACCAATACATCCAGAACGAGATCACTCGGCTGGAAGCGCAGATCAAGGACATCGCCAACCTGAAGGCCGAAATCGAGTCGCTGAAGTCGCGCCAGCGTGCGGTCGAAGACCTGCAGACCGACCGCAACACGCCGGTGCATCTGCTGAACGATCTGTCGCGCCTGGCGCCGGAGGGCATCTATCTGACGGCCATTCGACAGACCGACAAGGAAGTCACCGTCAGCGGCATCGCGCAGACCAACGAGCGGGTGTCCGAGTTCCTGCGCAACGTGTCGCGCAGTTCGGAGTGGCTGGAGAAGCCGGACCTTATTGAGGTCAAGCTGGCCACCGTCAGCACCAACACCCGCGAGCAGCGACGTCTGCTGGACTTCTCCATGAAGGTGTTGATCAAGACACCGCCGCGTGAACCCGCAGACGGCGCGTCGGCGCCGAGGAAAGGGTGATCGCGATGGCCACTTCCATGCCCAAATTCGATCTGAACGCGTGGTTTGCGGATTTCGCGAGCCAGTTCCAGAACCTCAATCCCAAGGAGCCCGGCCAGTGGCCGCTCGCGCCGAAGCTGGCGACGGGGCTCGTCGTCATGCTGGCCGTCGTCGTGGCGGGCTATTTCGTGCTGCTGTCGGACGAGCAGGCTGGCCTGGAGGCCGAGCGCAACCGCGAACCTCAGCTGCGCCAGGACTACACGGCCAAGCTGGCGCAGGCGGTCAATCTGCCTGAGCTGCTGAAGCAGAAGAGCCAGGTCGAGGAGTACGTGACCCAGCTGGAGAAGCAGCTGCCCGGCAAGGCCGAGATCGACTCGCTGTTGTCGGACATCAGCAGCGCGGGCGTCGGTCGCGGGCTCCAGTTCGAGCTGTTCCGCCCTGGCCAGGTGCTGATCAAGGACTATTACGCCGAGCTGCCCATCGCGGTGAAGGTGTCGGGCCGCTATCACGACATCGGGTCCTTCGCAGCCGACGTGTCCAACCTGTCGCGCATCGTCACGCTGCACAACCTCATCGTGCTGACGCCCACCGGTCGCGACGCCACAGGCGCGCTGAGCATGGAGGCGACAGCGCGCACCTACCGCTATCTCGATCCTTCGGAAGTGGCCGAACAGAAGAAGGCTGCTGCGGCGAGCAAGGCGGGAGGCCGCAAATGAAGCATTGGCTCATCACGCTCGCCGCGTTGGCCGGGTTGTCCGCCTGTGGTGGCGACACCGAGGAGTTGCATGGATGGATGGAGCAGCAGCGCAAGGAGGCCAAGCCCAGCGTCACGCCACTGCTGCCGCCCAAGAAATTCCTGCCGCAGCCGTATGACGGTGGCGCGGGCGTCGATCCGTTCAGCACACAGAAGCTCAGCGTGGCCATCAAGCAGGAAGCGGCCCAGCCCAACTCCCTGCTGACCGCGGAAATCAATCGCCGCAAGGAACCGCTCGAGGCCTACCCGCTGGACAACATGAGCATGGTCGGCAGTCTCACCCGCGACGGCCGGCGCTACGCGCTGCTGCGCGTGGACAGCCTGCTCTACCAGGTGAAGGTCGGAGACTACCTCGGCCAGAACTTCGGTCGCATCACCAAGATCAGCGAGACCGAAATCTCGCTTCGTGAAGTCGTCCAGGACGCTGCAGGCGAGTGGATAGAGCGCACCAGTACCCTCCAGCTACAGGAGAAGGGACGATGAAGACATTGCAGGAGAACAAGTCGATGGGTCGTAGCTGGTTGCTGGGATTCGCACTCGCCATGTTGGGCGCGCCTTCGGTCTGGGCCCAGTCCCAGATCAAGGCCATCAACACCAGCCAGCAGGCCGGGGCCGATATCGTTCGCATCGAATTGAGCGAGCCGTTGACGGCGGTGCCCAATGGATTCACGGTGCAGACGCCACCCCGCATCGCCATCGACCTGCCCGGCGTGGTCAATGGGCTGGGGCGCAATCTGGTCGACATCAACCAGGGCAATCTGCGCTCCGCCGCCATCGCTCAGGCGGGCGAGCGATCCCGGCTGGTGCTGAACCTGCGGCAGGCTTCCAGCTACAGCGCCAAGCTGGAGGGCAGTGCCCTCGTGCTGGTGCTGGGAACCTCGGCCCCCGTTGCCCAGCAAGCCACTGAGCCGGTGCACTTCGCGCAGAGTCTGAACGCGACGCCAGAGGGCTTGCGCGACATCGACTTCCGGCGTGGTGCCGACGGCGCGGGTCGTGTCATCGTCAACCTGCCGAGCAATCAGGTCGGCGTGGACATCCAGCAGCAGGGCCAGAGCCTGATCGTGGAGTTCCTGCGTTCCAGCCTGCCCGAGAACCTGCGTCGCAAGATCGATGTGACGGACTTCGGCACGCCGGTGCAATTGATCACGACGACGCAGGCGGGCGACCGCGTGCGCATGGTCGTTCAGCCCAAGGGTGACTGGGAGCACAGCGCCTACCAGAGCGACAACCAGTTCGTGCTGGAGGTGCGGCCGCAGAAGGTCGACCCCAACAAGCTGACGCAGGGGCCGGGCTTCACGGGCGACAAGCTGTCGCTGAACTTCCAGAACATCGAAGTGCGCGCGCTGCTGCAGGTCATCGCCGACTTCACCAACTTCAACGTGGTGACCAGCGACACGGTGACCGGCAGCGTCACGCTGCGATTGAAGGACGTGCCCTGGGACCAGGCGCTGGACATCATCATGCAGGCCCGCGGCCTGGGCCTGAAGAAGTCCGGCAACGTGTTGTGGATCGCGCCCAAGGAAGAGCTGGCGGCCAAGGAGAAGCTGGACCTGGAATCCAAGGCGGCGATTGCTCAGTTGGAGCCCGTGCGGGCCCAGTCCTTCCAGCTGAACTATGTGAAGGCCGAGGAAATCGCACGCGGTCTGGCTGGCCAGAGCATGGGCTCGAGCACGGGCGGCAGCGGCTCGTCGGGCGGCAGCAACTCCAGCAGCTCCAGCGGCGGCGGGTCGGGCTCCGGCACGCGGATCCTTTCGCCGCGCGGCAGCGTCATCGCGGAATCGCGAACCAACCAGCTGTTCGTGTCGGACATCCCGAGCAAGCTCGAGGAAATCCAGGCCATGATCGCCAAGATCGACGTGCCAGTGCGGCAGGTGTTGATCGAAGCTCGCATCGTCGAGGCCAACGACCGCTTCGGTCGTTCGCTGGGTATCAAGCTGGGTGCGAATGACGTGCGCGGCCAGCAGGGCGGCATTCCGGGCTACGGTCTGGGCGGTAGCAACTACGTGACGATCGGGGGCAACTACAACGCCGTCGGTTCGCAGACGAACCAAGGTGCTACGGTCGACTACAACAACACGCAGTTCGTCAACCTGCCTGCCAATACGTCGTCCGACAGCTTTGCCGGTGCGCTGGCCCAGACCTTCGCCGTGTCGCTGTTCAGCGCCACCGCCAACCGCTTCCTGAACCTGGAACTGTCGGCGCTGGAGTCCGACGGCAAGGGCAAGGTCGTGTCCAGCCCGCGCGTCATCACGGCCGACCAGGTCAAGGCGCTGATCGAGCAGGGTGAAGAACTGCCTTACCAGGTCGCGACAGCCAGCGGTGCGACGTCCATCGCCTTCCGCAAGGCCAACCTCAAGCTGGAGGTGACGCCGCAGATCACGCCCGAGGGTAGCGTCATCCTGAATGTGGACGTCAACAAGGACAGCCGCGGCACGTTGACCCCGCAGGGCTATGCCATCAACACCAAGCATGTGCAGACGCAGGTGCTGGTCGAGAACGGCGGCACCGTCGTCATCGGTGGCATCTACACCCAGGACGAGGGTGAAACCATCAACAAGGTGCCGCTGCTGGGTGACGTGCCTGTGCTGGGCAACCTTTTCAAGAACAAGACCCGTACCACTTCGAAGACCGAACTGCTCATCTTCCTGACGCCGAAGGTGGTCAGCGAGCGGGCTGCGGTGCGGTGATTCTGATTCGCGAAACTGAACATAGTGTCGATGCGTCGGCAGTGATGCCATCGCATGGGGAGTGAGTTGAGATGAAGATGTTTGATCTCTGGGGCCGCCGAGTCGCGCAGGCTTTCGTTGGGACGGCTCTCGCCGTTTCGCTGGTCGCCTGTGGCGGCGGTGGCGGTAGTGCGGGCACGCCCGTCGTGGGGCCTGGCAGCGGATCGTCTTCGCCGACGGGCGGCGGCAGCACCGTGACGGCGGCCGACCTGGTGGTCGTGCTGAACAAGAACGCGCTGACGGACGCCGTCGGCGAGACGCTGACGGCCACCATCACGTCCATCGACGCCAATCGGGCGGCCATCGGTGGCGCACCGGTCAGCTTCTCCATCGACTCGAACGCTGTCGTGACCCCCGCTGGCACCACCACGGACGGCACGACCGGCATGCTGACGGCAACGATCACCCGCGGCTCCGATGTCACTCCCCGTCCGGTGAAGCTGACGGTGACCTCGGGTTCGGTGTCCAAAGTCGTGACGTTCAATGTGGTCCAGAGTGCGGTGACCACTGACCCTCAGGCGAGCGATCTGTCGCTGACGCTGAGCGCGCCGTCCGTCGACAACACGGGCAGTCGGACGATCACCGCCACGGCGACGGCGGTGGACCAGAACCGCAATGCCCTGGCCGGCATTCCGATTCGGCTGACGGTCACGGATGCCTCGGCCACGATCCTCGTGTCCGGCACGCAGACCGACGCCAGCGGCAAGGTGACCGGCACGGTCGATATCGGCCAGAACCGTGCGGACCGCCCGATCGCGGTGGTCGCGACCAGCGGCACGCTGAGTCGCACGGTGGCCTTCCAAGTCACTGGCACGCAGTTCACCCAGGCCACCATCGTGCCGTCTGTGGTGGCGGCTGGCGCCACCGGCAGCGTGCAGTACAAGCTGGCCGACGCGGCTGCCGCACCCATGGCCGGCGTCTCCATCGCGGTCTCGGGTAACGGCATCACCAGCGCGACCGGCACGACGGATCTGAACGGCGACTACACCTTCAGGTTCGTCGCGCCCAATGCGCCCGGCACCCGCCTCACCATCAAAGCTGTCGGTGGCGGTAAGGAGAACAATGTTGAAGTGCCGATCGCATCCGGCAACAGCACGCAGGTGCCGGCGGCCGCGACACCTGCCGCCAAGACCTTGAACCTGTCTGCTGACGTCGTTTCGGTCAACACCGACACGACCAGCAATCAGATCAGCATCAACGCCTTCTTCCGTGATGTTGCCAATGCGCCGGTTCCCAATGTGCGCGTGATGTTCGGTGTGACGGGCGACAACCTGTCGGGCACGGTGGGTTCCGGCACGAACACGGTGCTGTCCGATGCCGGCGGCTCGGCCACGACGACCTATCGCCCGGGAGCCGTCAGCAGCCCCACCAACGGCGTGACGGTCAGGGCTTGCTGGAAGACCAGCGATTTCGCGCCCACCGATACCATCGCCAACTGCCCGGCTGGCAATCTGATGACGACGACGCTGACCATCGTTGCCAACCCCGTGTCGATCTCGATCGGTACGGATGCGACCATCGGCACTGGGGCCGGCGGTCTGACCTATGTGAAGAAGTTCGTCGTCATGGTGGTGGACTCCGCCGGCAATCCCAAGGCCGACGTACAGATCACGCCTTCGGTCGATCTGGGCGGCTACGGCAAGGGCTTCTGGGAATGGAACGCCGGTCCCAAGAAGTGGGAGCGTGCGCCCGACTTCGGCTCGATGGGTGCATTGACCGCCATTTGCCCGAACGAGGACCTCAACCGCAACGGGGTCATTGACACCGGCGAAGACGTCAACGGCAGCAAGCAGCTGGATCCGCGCAAGTCCGATGTGTCCATCGCGGTCGTCGGCGCCACCAAGACGGATGCCACCGGCATCGCGGTGCTGCAACTGGAGTACCCCGCCAACATCGCCAGCTGGGTGAAGTACAAGATCACCGTGACGGCCGCTGGCGTGCTCAGCCCGCCGGCCTACTTCCCGCTCGGCACGCCGGTGACGCTGCCCTCGCTGCCGCTGGGCGCCGTGAACGCCTTCGACTACCTTTACACCTACGATTGGCTGCCGGTTTCTGCCGCCGCAGTGGCTGCCGAGTCGCCGCCTGCGTTTGTCAATGGTCTGTATGGCGTATCCGGCAGCTGCGCCGACACGCGGTGAAGTGATTGCCCTTGTCGGCATGCCCGGCGGTGGCAAGTCCACCGTCGGCAAACAATTGGCACGCCAGATCGGCGTGCCTTTTGTCGATTCAGACCATGAAATCGAAGCCCGCATCGGGAGCAGCATCAGGCAGTTCTTCGAGCAGCACGGCGAGGAGGCCTTTCGGGATCTGGAGACCGAGGTCATCGCAGAAATCCTCGCGCGTCCCGGAGAGTTCGTGCTGGCCACCGGCGGTGGGGCCGTGTTGCGTGAACGCAATCGCGAGCTCCTGCATGCCGGCGCGACCGTGATCTACCTGCGCTCAACGCCGGAAGACCTCTACCGGCGCCTGCGCCATGACACCACGCGGCCGTTGCTGCAAGTCGCCGATCCGCTGGCCAGGCTGCGCGAACTGCACCGCCAGCGCGACCCGTTGTACCGACGCTGCGCCCACTACGTGCTGGAAAGCGCGCGGCCGTCCGTCCATTCGCTGGTCAACATGGCATTGACGCAGCTCGAGCTGGCGGGGCTGATCGATCCGTCACGCGTGGCAGCGACGGTCGGCGCCGAGCCGCACTGAGGCGCAGCCGAAGCCCGCTTGCCGGGTGGCGAAGGGGCCGGCTCTTACACTTGCCCTCATGTCCGCGTCCGACACCATCCGCATCCACCTGCCCGACGACCGCAACTACGAGATCCGCATCGGCACGGGGTTGATGGACCAGGCGCACAGCTGGCAAGGCCTGCCCAAGGCCGGTGCGGCGGTCATCGTCACCAACGTGACCGTGGCGCCGCTGTACGCCCAGCGCCTGCGCGAGCAACTGTCGGCGATCTATCCCCGTGTCGACGTGGTCACGCTGCCGGACGGCGAGCAGCACAAGGACTGGGCCAGCCTGAACCGCATCTGCGATCACCTGCTGGGCGAGGCGCTGGACCGCAAGACCGTGCTGTTCGCGTTGGGCGGGGGCGTCATCGGCGACATGACCGGTTTTGCCGCCGCCATCTACATGCGCGGCGTTTCCTTCGTGCAAGTGCCCACCACGTTGCTGGCGCAGGTCGACTCCTCCGTCGGCGGCAAGACCGCGATCAACCATCCGCTGGGCAAGAACATGATTGGCGCGTTCTACCAACCGGTGCGCGTCATCGCCGACCTGGACACGCTCGACAGCCTGCCCGACCGCGAGTTGAGCGCGGGGCTGGCGGAGGTGATCAAGTACGGCCCGATTGCGGATGCCGGCTTCCTGACGTGGATCGAGGACAACCTGGACGCCCTGCGCGCGCGCGACAAGCGTGCGCTGGCCCACGCCGTGCGGCGCAGCTGCGAGATCAAGGCCCAGGTGGTCGGCCAGGATGAGCGGGAGCAAGGGCTGCGCGCCATCCTGAATTTCGGGCACACGATCGGCCACGCCATCGAGGCGGGGCTCGGCTACGGCGCCTGGCTGCACGGCGAGGCCGTGGGTTGCGGCATGGTGCTCGCAGCGGACCTGTCACATCGGCTGGGATTGATGCCCAGCCAGTTCGTCGACCGCCTGCGGACGGTGATCGAGCGCGCCGGTCTGCCGGTGCAGCCGCCACGGCTGGGGGGCGAACGCTACCTGCAGCTGATGCGCGTCGACAAGAAGGCCGATGCGGGCGCCATCCGTTTTGTGCTGATTGAGGAGCTGGGCCGGGCCGGGCTGCATGCGGTGCCCGATGCGCGCATCGTCGAGACGCTCGCAGCGTACGGAGCCGCGTGATGAACATCACGCGCCCGGGGTATGCAGCCGATCCGATGCGCAGCCGCGGCCGCCGCATTCCGGAGCCCGCCGCCCCCACGCGCAGCGACTTCCAGCGCGACCGTGACCGCATCATCCACAGCACCGCCTTTCGCCGCCTGGTCTACAAGACCCAGGTGTTCCTGAATCACGAGGGCGACCTGTTCCGCACCCGGCTGACGCATTCGCTGGAGGTGGCCCAGCTGGGTCGGTCCATCGCACGCAGCCTGGGGTTGGACGAAGATCTGGTGGAGGCTGTGGCGTTGGCCCACGACTTGGGCCACACGCCGTTCGGCCACGCCGGACAGGATGTGCTCGACGAATGCATGCGCGACCACGGGGGCTTCGAGCACAACCTGCAGTCGCTGCGCGTCGTCGACACGCTGGAGCAGCGCTACCCGGATTTCGATGGGCTGAACCTGTGCTTCGAGACGCGCGAGGGCATCCTGAAGCACTGCTCGCGCCACAACGCGGAGCTGATCGAGGCAGTGGAGCCTGATGGCGTCGCCCGTCGCTTCCTGCAGGGTGGCCAACCCAGCCTCGAAGCGCAGTTGTGCAATGTGGCCGACGAAGTGGCCTACAACGCCCATGACGTCGACGATGGCGTGCGGTCTGGTCTCATCGAGCTGGAGCAGTTGCTGGAGGTGGATTTGGTGCAAGAGCACTGGCGGGCCGCGCTGCATGCCCACCCACAGCTGAGCGGCAAGCGTCTGTTGTTCGAAACCATACGGCGGATGCTGTCGGCGCAGGTCTACGACGTCATCGATGCAACGCGGGCTGCGGTGTCAGAGGCGGCGCTGGTGGATGGCGACGCGGTGCGCCAGGCGGACAAACCGTCGGTCCGGTTCAGCCCGGACATGCGCTCGCGCAGCACGGCGCTGAAGCGCTTCCTGTTTGCCCACCTCTACCGCCATCCGCAAGTGCAGTCCACCCGCGCTCGCGCCGAGCAGGTCCTGCGCGACCTGTTTGCTGCCTATTTGGCGGACCCGCAGCAGATGCCCGCTGATTTCGCGGCACAGGTCGACCTGCACCGGGCCTGCGCCGACTACATCGCCGGAATGACCGACCGTTACGCCATCCGAGAACACCAGCGACTCACGGGCAAGACGTTGTTCTGAAAATAGGGTCGGAGTCGAATATGCTGAGCGCTGCCTCAGCTCGACAGCGACCGCCATGGCCCGACTTCCCCGGCTCATCCTTGCCCAGCAGCCACACCATGTGATCCTGCGTGGCAACAACCGCCAGGCCATCTTCTACAGCGACCTGGACCGTGAGTTCCTGCAGACCACGCTGAAGGAAGTGGCGGTGCAATACCGCGTTGCCATTCACGCCTATGTGCTGATGGACAACCACCTCCACCTGCTGCTGTCGCCGGCAGACGCCGACGCACTGAGTCGCATGATGCAGTCGCTGGGCAGGCGCTATGTCGGTTGGTTCAATGCCCGCCACCAACGCAGCGGCACGTTGTGGGAGGGGCGATTCCGTGCCGGCGTCGTCGAGGGTGACCGCCATCTGCTGGCCTGCATGCGCTACATCGAATTGAACCCCGTGCGCGCCGGCGTGTGTGCAGAAGCGGCGCAATGGCCGTGGTCCAGCGCTGCGCATCACCTCGGACAGGAGCGCAGCCCGCTGATCACCGAACACGAGATGTACTGGTCGCTCGGCAATACGCCCTTTGAACGCGAGCATGCCTACCGGGAGTTGCTGGCCCAGGGTGTGGGCCGGATGGAGCAGGCCGAGTTCACGGAGGCCGTGCTGCGAGGGCGTCCGCTGGGAAGCGAGCGCTTCATGAGATTGCTGGCTGTTGATCACGCGGCGGTGGTCGTCCGCCGTCCCCGCGGGCGTCCGCGCAAATTGGCGCCGCCGGAGCCCGATGCACCAGCATCGACATGATCTAAGTATGACCCCAATTAAATTGCATCAATCTGGTGATTCTTTATAAATTGACTCTGACCCTATTTTAATGAAGTTGCTGCAAATGTTGCACTGCAGTACCCTCCCGGCCTGTTGTGATCCAGGAGGCCGTCATGAGCAACGCCGCGCAGATTCAGTCCGAAATCAAAGATCTGGCCGAGAACGGCCTGTACCGGCCAGCCAATGAGAAGGACGCTTGCGGCCTGGGCTTTGTGGCTCACATCAAGGGTCACAAGGCGCACAGCATCGTTCAGCAGGGTCTGAAGATCCTGGAGAACCTGGACCACCGCGGCGCCGTGGGGGCCGATGCGCTGATGGGCGACGGCGCCGGCATCCTGATCCAGATCCCGGACGAGTACTACCGCGAAGAGATGGCCAAGCAGGGCATCCACCTGCCGGCCCCCGGCGAGTACGGCGTGGGCATGATCTTCTTGCCCAAGGAAGCCGCCTCGCGCCTGGCCTGCGAACAGGAACTGGCGCGCGCGATCAAGGCCGAGGGCCAGGTGTTGCTGGGCTGGCGTGACGTGCCGGTGGACCGCGACATGCCCATGTCGCCCACCGTCCGCGAGAAAGAACCGGTGATCCGTCAGATCTTCATCGGCCGCGGCCCGGACACCATCGTGCCCGACGCGCTGGAACGCAAGCTCTACGTCATCCGCAAGACTGCTTCCAGCGCCATCCAGGCACTGCAGCTGACCCACAGCCGCGAGTACTACGTGCCCAGCATGAGCTGCCGCACGGTGATCTACAAAGGCCTGCTGCTGGCCGACCAGGTCGGCAAGTACTACCAGGATCTGGCCGACCCGCGCGTCGTGTCCGCCATTGCACTGGTGCACCAGCGTTTCTCGACCAACACCTTCCCCGAATGGCCGCTGGCCCACCCCTACCGCATGGTCTGCCACAACGGCGAGATCAACACGGTCAAGGGCAACTTCAACTGGATGCGCGCCCGTGAAGGCGTCATGAAGTCGCCGGTGCTGGGCGATGACCTGAAGAAGCTCTACCCCATCAGCTTCGAGCACCAGTCTGACACGGCCACGTTCGACAACGCCATCGAGCTGTTGACGATGAGCGGCTACCCGCTCGCGCACGCCGCCATGATGATGATCCCGGAAGCCTGGGAGCAGCACGAAGGCATGGACGAGCGCCGCCGCGCGTTCTACGAGTACCACGCCGCCATGATGGAGCCGTGGGACGGCCCGGCTGCCATGGCCTTCACGGACGGTCGTCAGGTTTGCGCCGCGCTGGACCGCAACGGCCTGCGCCCGGCCCGCTACTGCATCACCGACGACGACCTCGTCGTCATGGCTTCCGAGTCCGGCGTGCTGCCGATCCCGGAAAGCAAGATCGTCAAGAAGTGGCGCCTGCAGCCCGGCAAGATGTTCCTCATCGACCTGGAGCAGGGCCGCATCATCGATGACGAGGAACTGAAGAACCAGTTCGCCAATGCGCGCCCCTACCGCCAGTGGATCGAGAACGTCCGCGTCAAGCTGGACGACATCGCCGTCCCCGAGACGGCACGCCCCGGCTTCGCGACGCCGCTGCTGGAGCGCCAGCAGGCCTTCGGCACCACGCAGGAAGACATCAAGTTCCTGCTGGCCCCGATGGCCGCCAACGGCGAAGAGGGCATCGGCTCGATGGGCAACGACTCGCCGCTGGCGGTGCTGTCCAACAAGAACAAGCCGCTGTACAGCTACTTCAAGCAGCTGTTCGCGCAGGTCACGAACCCGCCGATCGACCCGATCCGCGAGAGCATCGTGATGTCGCTGAACAGCTTCATCGGCCCCAAGCCCAACCTGCTGGACATCAACGCGGTCAACCCGCCGATGCGTCTGGAAGTCAGCCAGCCCGTGCTGGACTTCGACGACATGGCCCGCCTGCGCGGCATCGAGGCGCCCACCAACGGCAAGTTCAAATCGAGCGAGCTGGACATCACCTACCCGCGCGAGTGGGGCCGTGAGGGCGTCGAGGCCCAGCTGGCTTCGCTGTGCGCCTCCGCGGTGGACGCGATCAAGACCGGCCACAACATCCTCATCATCACGGACCGCCACGTCAGCGCCGACCGCGTCGCCATCCCCGCGCTGCTGGCCCTGTCTGCCGTGCACCACCACCTGGTGCGCGAGGGGCTGCGCACGACGGCCGGCCTGGTCGTCGAGACCGGCACGGCCCGCGAGGTGCACCACTTCGCCGTGCTCGCCGGCTACGGCGCCGAAGCCGTCCACCCCTATCTGGCGCTCGAAACGCTGGAGGCCATGAAGGACGAACTGCCGGCCAAGCTGACCGCCGAGCAAGCCCGCTATAACTACATCAAGGCGGTGGGCAAGGGTCTGTCAAAGATCATGTCCAAGATGGGCATCTCGACCTACATGTCCTACTGCGGCGCGCAGATCTTCGAGGCCATCGGCCTGAAGACGGACTTCGTCGAGAAGTACTTCCGCGGCACGGCCACGCAGGTCGGCGGCATCGGTGTCTTTGAAGTCGCTGAAGAGGCGATCCGCATGCACGAAGGCGCCTTTGGCGACGACCCGCTGCTGGAGACCATGCTGGACGCAGGCGGTGAATACGCCTGGCGTACCCGTGGTGAAGACCACATGTGGACGCCCGACGCCATCGCCAAGCTGCAGCACAGCTCGCGCAGCGGCAAGTTCGAGACGTACAAGGAATTCGCCCAGATCATCAACGACCAGAGCAAGCGCCACATGACGCTGCGCGGTCTGTTCGAGTTCAAGTTCGATCCGGCCAAGGCCGTGCCGCTGGAAGAGGTTGAGTCAGCCGCCGACATCGTCAAGCGCTTCGCGACCGGCGCGATGTCGCTGGGCTCCATCTCCACCGAAGCCCACGCCACGCTGGCCGTCGCGATGAACCGCATCGGCGGCAAGAGCAACACAGGCGAGGGCGGCGAAGACCCGGCCCGCTACCGCAACGAGCTCAAGGGCATCAAGATCGTCGGCGGCAGCAAGGTCGGCGACGTGCTGGGCCACAAGATCATGGAGGCCGACTACGAGCTGAAAGAGGGCGACAGCCTGCGCTCCAAGATCAAGCAGGTCGCGTCGGGCCGCTTCGGTGTGACGACGGAGTACCTCGTCAGCGCCGACCAGATCCAGATCAAGATGGCCCAGGGCGCCAAGCCCGGCGAAGGCGGCCAGCTGCCGGGCGGCAAGGTGTCCGAATACATCGGCATGCTGCGCCACTCGGTGCCCGGCGTGGGCCTCATCAGCCCGCCGCCGCACCACGACATCTACTCCATTGAAGACCTGGCGCAGCTCATCCACGACCTGAAGAACGTCAACCCCAAGGCGGACGTGTCGGTCAAGCTGGTGTCTGAAGTGGGCGTGGGCACCATTGCCACCGGCGTGGCCAAGTGCAAGGCCGACCACATCGTCATCGCCGGCCATGATGGCGGCACGGGCGCTTCGCCCTGGTCGTCCATCAAGCACTGCGGCACGCCGTGGGAGCTGGGCCTGGCCGAGACGCAGCAGACGCTCGTCGTCAACCGCCTGCGCGGCCGCGTGCGCGTGCAGGCCGACGGCCAGATGAAGACCGGCCGCGACGTCGTCATCGGCGCGCTGCTGGGCGCGGACGAGTTCGGCTTCGCCACCGCACCGCTGGTGGCCGAGGGCTGCATCATGATGCGCAAGTGCCACCTGAACACCTGCCCGGTGGGCGTGGCCACGCAGGACCCGGTGCTGCGCAAGAAGTTCACCGGCCGCCCCGAGCACGTCGTCAACTACTTCTTCTTCGTCGCAGAAGAGGCGCGCCAGATCATGGCCCAGCTCGGCGTGCGCAAGTTCGACGAACTGATCGGGCGCTCCGACTTCCTGGACACGCGCAAGGCCATCGCGCACTGGAAGGCCAGGGGCCTGGAGTTCGGTCGCATCTTCCACCGCCCGAATGTGCCGGCCGACGTGGCCCGCATTCACAACGATGTGCAGGACCACGGCCTGGACCGCGCGCTCGACGTGAAGCTCATCGAGAAGTGCCTGCCCGCCTTCGAGAAGGGCGAGAAGGTGCAGTTCATGCAGGAAGTGACGAACGTGCGCCGCTCGGTGGGTGCACGCCTGTCCGGCGAGCTGATCCGCCGCAAGCCCGAGGGTCTGCCGGACCACACCATCTTCATACAGATGGAAGGCACGGGCGGCCAGAGCTTTGGCGCCTTTCTGGCGCAGGGCATCAGCTTCTACCTGATCGGTGACGCCAACGACTACACCGGCAAGGGACTGTCCGGCGGCCGCGTCGTCGTTCGCCCGAGCATCGAGTTCCGTGGCGACGCGACGAAGAACATCATCGTGGGCAACACGGCGCTCATCGGCGCGACCCGCGGTGAGGCCTTCTTCCGCGGCGTGGCCGGCGAACGCTTCGCGGTGCGCCTGTCGGGCGCCACGGCCGTCGTCGAGGGCACGGGCGACCATGGCTGCGAGTACATGACCGGTGGCACTGTTGCTGTGCTCGGCAAGACCGGCCGCAACTTCGCCGCCGGCATGAGCGGCGGCATCGCCTACGTCTATGACGAGGATGGCCACTTCGCCAAGCGCTGCAACACCAGCATGGTCACGCTCGAAAAGCTGCAGACCGCGCAGGAGCAGGAAGCGGGCGTGGACAAGGCCATCTGGCACCGCGTCAAGGGTGTCGACGGCGTGGACCGCGAGGCGCAGACCGACGAAGCCATCCTGCGCAAGCTGCTGGAAGACCACCACCGCTGGACCGGCAGCCAGCGTGCGCGCGACATCCTCGACCACTGGGCCGAGGCGCGCACCAAGTTCATCAAGGTGTTCCCGAACGAATACCGCCGCGCCCTGGGTGAGCTGAACGCCGCCAAGGAAGCCGCCACCACCATCGCTCAGGCCAAGGCGCCTGCAGCTGCCAAGGTCTAAGGAGTCAAGCCATGGGAAAAGTCACCGGCTTCATGGAGTACGAGCGCCTGGAGGAGGGCTATGAGCCCGTGCCCACCCGCGTCAAGAACTACAAGGAATTCGTCATCGCGCTGAACGCCGATCAGGCGAAGCAGCAGGGCGCTCGCTGCATGGACTGCGGCACACCGTTTTGCAACAGTGGCTGCCCGGTCAACAACGTCATCCCGGATTTCAACGACCTGGTCTACAAGGGCCGGCCGGAAGACTGGCACAACGCCATCCGGGTGCTGCACAGCACGAACAACTTCCCCGAGTTCACCGGTCGCATCTGCCCCGCTCCCTGCGAGGCGGCCTGCACGCTGAACGTCAATGACGACGCGGTGGGCATCAAGTCCATCGAGCACGCCATCATCGACCGTGCCTGGGCCGAAGGCTGGGTGCAGCCGCAGCCGCCCAAGGTCAAGACAGGCAAGAAGATCGCCATCGTCGGTGGCGGCCCCGCCGGCCTGGCCGCAGCCCAGCAACTTGCCCGCGTGGGCCACAGCGTCACCGTGTTCGAGAAGAACGATCGCGTCGGCGGCCTGCTGCGCTACGGCATCCCGGACTTCAAGATGGAGAAGTCCCACATCGACCGTCGTGTCGAGCAAATGAAGGCCGAGGGCGTCGAATTCCGCACCGGTGTCATGGTGAGCGCGCTGCCGGAAGGTTCCAAGGTCACCAACTGGGCCAAGGACACCATCTCGGCCGAAGCGCTGAAGGCGCAGTTCGATGCGGTCATCCTGACCGGTGGCGCCGAGCAGTCGCGCGACCTGCCCGTGCCGGGCCGCGACCTGGCCGGCGTGCACTTTGCGATGGAGTTCCTGCCGCAGCAGAACAAGGTCAACGCCGGCGACAAGCTGAAGAACCAGATCCGCGCCGACGGCAAGCACGTCATCGTCATCGGCGGTGGCGACACCGGTTCCGACTGCGTCGGCACCAGCAACCGCCATGGCGCCAAGAGCGTCGTGCAGTTCGAGCTGATGCCCCAGCCGCCCGAGGTCGAAGACCGCCCGCTGACCTGGCCCTACTGGCCGATCAAGCTGCGCACCTCGTCCAGCCACGAAGAGGGCTGCGAGCGCGAGTTCGCCATCGCCACCAAGGAATTCATCGGCGAGAAGGGCAAGCTGACCGGCGTCAAGACCGTGCGCCTGCAATGGCAGGGCGGCAAGATGACCGAAGTCGAAGGCAGCGAGCAGATCCTGAAGGCCGACCTGGCCTTCCTGGCCATGGGTTTCGTGTCGCCGGTCGCGACCATCCTGGACGCCTTCGGCGTCGAGAAGGATCAGCGCGGCAACGGCAAGGCCAGCACGGAAGGCGGCAACGCCTACAAGACCAACGTCGACAAGGTCTTCGCTGCCGGCGACATGCGCCGCGGCCAGAGCCTGGTGGTGTGGGCCATCCGCGAAGGCCGCCAGGCCGCGCGCGCGGTGGACGAGTACCTGATGGGTGCGACGACGCTGCCGCGCTGAAGAAAGGCGGTCTGCCGTTCACAAAGAGCGACCTGAGGGTCGCTTTTTTATTGGGTGCGCCCGGCAGGGCGCACCTACTTGGAGGTGAAAGTCCTCTACCAGCCCGGCAAGGGGAATGGTTAGCCAATGGCAAGGGCTCCGCGGGCGACTGCGGGTCTGAAGGAAGCCGGATGGCAAAGCGCTGGCCTGACGAACAGGAAGCGGATACGAGGCGGCGCGCCGGGGTGAGGTGTCCCAATTCACCAAAGCCCGGTACTTGCACGGAACGGTGCGTCGTAAATCCGACAGGCATAAGCGTGAAGGTGGGTGCGCAATACCCGGGGAGATCTGAGCGCGTGCCCGAAAGGGCTACCGGCGTCGAGAGGCGACGGGAGGCGCGCTCAGAAGTCAGCAGACGCCATAGTAGGTGCCGGTACGGACCGAAGGGCTGAACGAGTAAGACCGAGAGTAGGACGATTGATCTTGAGGCCTATCGATGACGCAGAAGCTGCTCTGGGATGTCCCAAAGAGTGGGCCGAGCACGAAGCATCCGGACGGAATCTGGGGAGTGCGCGCGACGGTGCGGAGACTGGCACAGCGACGAGCGGGCGAACGAAATCGGAGGACCACCGGCTCATGGAGCTGGTGGTCGAACGCAGCAACATGCAAAAGGCGTACAGCCAAGTCATGAGAAATCGCGGGGCGCCCGGCATCGACGGGATGCGTTGCGAAGACCTCAAGGACTGGCTGCAAAGCCATTGGGAAAGTGTGAAGGTGGTGCTGCTGGCAGGTACGTACCTGCCACGCGCGGTGCGCCGAGTGGACATACCCAAGCCGCAGGGCGGGGTCAGGACGCTTGGCGTGCCCACCGTGGTGGACAGGCTGATTCAGCAAGCGCTGCACCAGGTGATGCAACCGCTGTTCGAGCCGACGTTCTCGGATGGGAGCTATGGCTTCCGCCCGGGACGCAGCGCGACGCAGGCAGTGGTTCATGCAGCGAGCGTTGCAGCTCAAGCAGTGGAGGCGCGGGACGACGATGTACCGCGCACTCCGGCGTCTGGGTGCCAGCGAGGCGGTTGCAGGACGGATCGCCTCCAATGCCCGACGGTGGTGGCGTAACAGCCGCATGGCGCTGAACGGCATCTTGACCGTCAACTACTTCGACCGGCTGGGAGTCCCGCGATTCTCCTGACCTCAACTTCTCGAACCGCCCGGTGCGGACCCGCACGCCGGGTGGTGTGGGAGGGGCTTAGCCACAATGGCTGACCCCTATCCCAATCTTGTTGGGGTCGGAGGTCCGGATCATCGTCGCCGGTAAGCAATTGCTTACCTTTGTATGCCGTTCGTCGCGGTGGCGTTCGCGTCCGTCTAAAAGGCATGCCGAGATGGGCAGTTTGCACGCCGTTGCACGCCGACATTGCAGAGAATTGCTGCCAACAGCGCGCCAACGGCTTCATTGGTGACGCGATTTTGCTCCTCCACCGCTCTTCCAGGACTCGCTCATGCCCAGACTCGCGCGCTCCGTTTCGCAACGCGGCTTCACGCTGATCGAGCTGATGATCGTCGTCGGGATCATCAGTATCTTGGCTGCCGTGGCCATGCCGGCGTACACCGATTACGTGCGTCGCGGGTCCTTGACCGAGGCCTTCTCGCAACTCGCGGACTATCGGGTCAAGCTGGAGCAGTTCTATCAGGACAACCGGCGCTACGGGACGGATGCCTGCGCGGACGGGAATGCGGCACCGAGCTGGAATGGATTTGCGCCGACGGGCGCCAAGAACTTCACCTACTCCTGCGGACTTTCGGCCGCTGGCCAAGGCTATACGGTCACGGCGACTGGCAAGACGGGCACGTCGTCCGTTGGTCACGTCTACACCATCAACCACAGCAACTTGCAGACGACGACGACCTTCAAGGGCGCGGCCGTCACGGGCAAGAACTGCTGGCTGGTCAAGAGCACATCGTGCAGCTGAGGGCATCATGATGCGCGCGCGGTCGCGGGGCGTTTCCCTGGTCGAGGTGATGGTCGTGCTGGCGTTGCTGGCCATCATGCTGATGGCAGTGGCGCCCAATGTCAGCACCTGGATTCGCAATACGCAGATCCGTAACGTCGCCACCGGCATGGTCAACGGCCTGCAGCGCGCGCGGTCTGAGGCCATGCGACGCAATGAGAACGTACGCTTCTCGCTGGTTTCGCTGACGGATCCCGCCGTGATGGACGGCAGTTGCCAAACTTCGGGCGGGGGCGCGTCCTGGGTTGTGAGCCTGGACGATCCGAGCGATAAGTGCGATGTCGAGGTGAGTGACTCCACGGCGCCCCGGATCCTTGACAAGCAAGCAGCCGGAAGCGGTGGCGCTCGCGTGACAGTCAAAGCACTAAGCGCGGCGAACGAAGAGGCGCCAGATGTCGTCTTCAACGGTTTTGGGCGCGCGGCGAATGCAGGTGACATCGCCACCATCTCGGTAGTCAGCAGCACTTCCGATGATGATTCCCGCCCACTTCGCATCGTCGTGGGCACCGGCGGTACGGTTCGCATGTGCGATCCGAAGGTCACCTCAAGCGGCGACCCGCGTGGCTGCTGAGTGATGGCAAAGATGGAGACTCATTCATGAAACTGCATCCCGCCGTACGTGCTGGACGCCGCAGCCGCAGTACCGGCTTTGCGATGCTCGAAGCGCTCGTTGCACTGCTGATCTGCTCGCTGGGTATTTTGGGTGTGGTCGGCTTGCAAGGGTCGATGACACGCGCGCAGACGTCCGCGACGTTTCGCGCCGAGGCTGCATTCCTTTCTCAGCAATTGATTGGCGTCATGTGGAACGACCGGGCCAACTTGTCGCAGTACGCCACCGCGTCCTGCCGCACGGCCTGCACTGACTGGCAGGCACGGGTGGCCGCGCGCCTGCCCAATGGCGCCTCGACGGTCACCGTCACTCCGGCTGGCGTGGTCACCATTCAGATTCGCTGGACGCAGCCCGGTGAATCGACGAATCGGTTCTCCACCGCTGTGTCCATCAACTGACGGAGTGCTGTGGCGATGGCAATGTTGAACATTTCCCGGCTCTCGCGCTCCAAGGGCGCCGCCTGCGCTCGCGGCGTCACGTTGATCGAGTTGATGGTGGGCATGGTGCTGGGCATCGTGGTGGTGCTGGTTGTCGCCCAGGTCATGTCTTTCGCTGAAGGCTACAAGCGCGCCACCACCGGAGGGGCGGATGCACAGGTGAATGGATCGTTGGCGATGTACACGCTGCAGCGTGAGGTTCAGATGGCGGGCTATGGCCTGATCAATGAACTGTCCGTGCTGGGATGCACCGTGAATGCAAACCACACAACTGCCGGCGCGTTCAGCTGGCCTCTGGTCCCGGTGGTGATCATGGCAGGTGCCAATGACGCGTCAGACAGTGTCACCGTCATGTATTCGAGTCGTCCCTACTCGGTTCCGGCCGTGGTGAGCGTGGACCACCCGACTACGGCGGACCGGTTCACGGTGCGATCGGCGGTCGGCATTTCGGTGGGCGACATGGTCATCGCGGTCCCGGGCTCCCATTCGGCGACGAATTGGTGCGGCGCCTACATGGTGACCCAGCTTGCCAACACCAATCAGCTGGTCCATGGCCCCTCCGCTTGGAACTCTGGCGCCAACGTGGCTCCCGCAGCGGGCTACTTAGCAGGGTCCTTGCTGGTCAATGCGGGGCAAGTGGTCCGCCGCACGTTCTCCGTGTCTGCCGCGTACAACCTGCAGCAGCAGACGTTGAACCCTGCATCTGGCGCCCTGCAGTCTCAGGACATCTTTCCTCAGATCGTGAATCTGCGCGCGCTATACGGCAAGGACACGAACGGCGATGACGTGGTGGACAGCTACGACCGGGTCACGCCCACGACGAACGCAGGCTGGCAGCAGGTTCGCTCCGTGCGCATCGCTCTGGTGGCGCGCAGCAGCGCCTTCCAGAAGGAAGAGGTGACGCTGGCCTCGCCTGTGTGGGACGTTGGCACCTCCACCACGGTTGCTGGCGCAACGGCCTGCGGCACGAGCAACTGCCTCACGTTGAAGATCGACTCCGTGCCCGACTGGAAGCACTACCGCTATGCGGTCTCGGAGGTCACGATCCCCTTGCGCAACGTGATCTGGGGAGGTTGAAATGATTACGCGTAGGAAACTATTGATTGGGCGCGAGCGCTACGCTGAGCGTAAGGCTCAGCGTGGTCTCTCGTTGCTTTTTGCGCTGCTGGCATTGGTGGCAATTTCGCTGGCCGCCGTTGCCCTGATTCGTTCGGTCGACACCAGTTCACTGGTGATCGGCAACCTCGGTTTCAAGCAGGATGCCACGTCTGCGGCCAGCCAAGCCGCCGAGCAGGCGATCGCCTATCTCAATACGGCCTCCGCGACCACCTTGAATTCGGATCAGCCGGCTGCAGGCTATTACGCCGCCAGCCGTGATGCGTTGGATGTCACGGGGCAGGGGTCGAGTCTGACCACGCGAGCGGTGGTTGACTGGACGGGCAGCGGCAATTGCGCGCTCTATGCCTCGACATCCTTTGGGACCTGCGTGGCCCCGTCCAGCCAAATCAGTCTCAACGGCGGCGCCAACACTGCGCGCTACCTGATCACGCGTCTTTGTGCCACAGAAGGCGCGCCCTCAGCGATTGACTGCGCAACGCCCATTGGCTCGGCGTTGACTGGCGGCGGTAACAAGGGGTCGACCGACTACAACAAACGCAAGGTGGAGATCGTGGTCACCAACGCGCAGTACTACCGCATCGTTGTTCGCTCGACCAGCGCTCGCGGCACGGTGTCGTTCACGGAAACCATCATTCAACGCTGAGGCAGCAGGAAAGCAAGATGAAGACCACCTCTTTTCTTCCAAGGTTGTTGAGGACGATTCTCCAAATCGGTGCTCTGCTGATCGCTGGGCAAGCTTGCGCCGGCACGGCCGACCTCATCGACCGTCCACTTAGCAGTATGGCCAACGGCACGTTAGTGCGTAGCAACCTGATGTTCGTGCTGGATGACTCCGGTTCGATGAGCTACAACTATCTTCCGGACAACGCGCCGACCGACAACGTCTGCTTCGGATCGGTGGATCGCAACCTGATCTTCTTTGATCCGAATCGGACGTATGCCCCTCCGCTCAAAGCAGACGGCACGCCGATGAATCCGGCCACGTTCTCGGCTGCATGGAATGACGGCTACAAGCAAGTCATCGCCGATGCCGTCGATCTGAGGAACAACAACCCGGAGACGCCTGAGGTCACGGGGGCGACGATCAGTAGCAGTTCGAACACGACGACGAAGGTCTGCGGCCGACGCAACGACGCGAGCTGCTATCCGCCTGAGACCACAAGCACGTCCACCTACGACGCCCCCAGCGATTCAACGACGACCACTGTCGTTGAGGTGATCCGGGTCAATGCGCCCGGCATGAGGTGTGGAACCGGGACGAACAACAGCTGCGCCCTCCAGACCACGACGACGACGACGAAGACTGAGGGCAGGATAGGTCCCTTCCTGTGGGCGACTCGCAAGACGGGCGCCTCCAGCACCTCGTGCGCCTCTACCGACTTCAATGTCGTGCGCGCTTCCAATGCGTCGGAGGCGCAGAAGCAGAACTACGCCAACTGGTTCGCTTTTTACCGCACCCGCATGCTGGCGATGCGTGCGGGCGCGGGGCGCGCTTTTGCAAAGATTGATGCGTCGCGATTCCGGGTCGGTTTCTCCAAGATCAGTCAGCATGCAAACGGCGGTGCCGACAGCTCAGGTTTCCTGAACATTCGGGACTACGACTCTGGAACGCAGAAGGCGGACTTCTTCACGCGCCTGTACACGACATCCGGTGGCGGCAACACGCCTCTGCGACCGGCGCTGGCACGCGCGGGCCGCTACTACGCCAAGCAGCTGACTGGTCAGTCCGACCCAATGCAGTACGCCTGCCAACGCAACTACACCATCCTGTCGACCGACGGTTACTGGAATCAGGCGGACGCCAAGCCGTACGAGATCAATGGCACGACGGAGATCGGCAACATGGATACCGGCAGCGGTGTGGCGCTGCCCATGCGCGATGCCATTTACGGCACGGGCGTCGGCGGTACGCTCGCCGACGTGGCGCAGTACTACTACGTCACCGACCTCCGCACGTCGACCAGGGGCAATTGCACCGGTTCGGTGGCCAACCAGGACGTATGCGAGAACAAGGTGCCCACCGACACCAAGGACACCAACTCTGCACAGCACATGACGACGTTCACGCTGGGGCTGGGTCTGAGCGGCACGCTGACCTACGACAAGGATTACGAAACGCAGCGCAGCGGCGATTTCTGGGAGATCAAGCAGGGCACCAAGGTCTGGCCTGATCCGATCAGCAACACCGGCGCGGAGCGCATTGACGATCTCTGGCACGCTGCAGTCAACGGCCGAGGCACGTACTACAGTGCTAACAATGCGGCCGACATGGCGACCAGCCTGGTGGATGCGCTGAACAGGATCGATGCGTCTACGGGCAGTTCAGCTGCCGCCGCCACCAGTTCCCTGATGCCCTCCAGTGGCGATGACTGGCTGTTCATCCCGCTGTACACCACCAAGACCTGGGATGGCACGATCAATGCCTTCAAGATCGACACAGCGAAGGGAACGGCGCTCACCACAAAGCCGATCTGGTCCGCTGCAGAGCGCATCAAGAACCAGGGGACACGCAAGATCCTGTTCAACAAGAGTGGCACTCTCGCTGAGTTCAACAAGGACAACCTCAGCGCAGCAGGCAAGCTGGCGATGTTTGACGGGCTCTGCACATCCGGCGCGGAGAAGCTGTCGCAGTGCACGTCGCTGTCTACGGACGCCAAGCCGAAGGCGACAGCTGACAATCTCGTGTCCTTCCTTCGCGGCAGCGCGGCGTTGGAGCAGTCCGCAGCGGCCGATGCGGACAAGGTGTTCCGCACCCGCGCCAGCCCCCTGGGAGACATCGTCAATGGTGCGCCGGTGTACGTGAAGAAGGCGCCGCTCAGCTACTCGGGCGATGGCTACAGTGACTACGTGGCCCAGACGCGCGCGAAGACATTCGGCGTCCTCTACGTCGGCGCCAACGACGGCATGCTTCACGCGATCAAGGTCAGTGACGACGTCGCGGATACGACTGGCGGCACGGAGTTGTGGGCGTATGTGCCCTCCATGGTTATGTCCAACCTGTATTTGCTGGCCGATACCAACTACGAAGCCAAGCACCGCTTCTTCGTCGACGGCGCGCCGGTGGTGTCTGATATTTATGACGGCAGCAAATGGCGCACCATCCTTGTTGGCGGCCTGGGCAAGGGCGGGCGGGGCTATTACGCGCTCGACATCACCAATCCCGAGAGTCCGGCGCTGTTGTGGGAGTTCACCGAAACCAATCTGGGCTACAGCTACGGCAACCCGATCATCACCAAGAATAAGAGTGGCAAGTGGGTCGTGATGTTCACGTCCGGCTACAACAACGTCAGCCCCGGTGATGGTGGCGGCTATTTGTATGTGGTTGACGCGTTGACGGGTGCGTCCATAAGCACCATCGCGACCAAAGTCGGCACGACCAATGTCGGCAATACAAGCACGCCTAGCAACCTGGGCAAGATCAATGCGTGGATCGATGACGACAAGCTGGGTGTCGCCGCCCGCGTTTATGGTGGGGACATGCTGGGCAACGTGTGGCGTTTTGACTTTGACGACAACTATGCACCGAGTGGCAGGGAGGCGACTCTGGTAGCGCAGACCGCTGGTGCCAGCCAGCCCATCACGACCCGCCCAGTGATGACGGAGATCCTGGACGGCAACTACAAGTACGCGGTGGTGTCCGTCGCCACGGGGCGTTACCTCGGCACGAGCGACATCGGGGACACGTCGCTGCAGTCCATCTACACGTTCAAGGATGAGCTCGCAGTCAGTGGCCTGGGCGCGCTGCGCAGCAATGTCGGTATGGTCAAGCAGACCATCAACAGCACGCGCAACGGGCTTGTTAACGGAGCAACCGTTGACTGGGCCGCGAAGAAAGGCTGGTACGTAGATTTGAATCTGACCAGCGGGGAGCGGGTCAATGTGGACTTTGACCAGCAACTCAATCAACTGATCGTTGCGGGCAACGTGCCATCTCCCACCGTCTGCTCGCCGGGTGGTACCTCCTGGATCTACTATCTGGATGTCGGCTCGGGTAAGCCGCTGCTCACCTACTCTCTTCCGGATTTGACGGTGGGTTTGACGACGCTCATAACGTCAGATCAAAAAATGGTGACGCTGGCGGAAGACGACAAGGGCGGAACGACACCTCTGCCTGGTGCTGACCTCACCAACCTTCCGGCGACCACTTTGCGACGCACCTCTTGGCGCGAACTGATGAATTGAACCCGGCCAGACGCCGCGCCCTACGGCGCGGCATGCTTGCAGCATGCCTGGCAGGTGTGTTGATGGCCCACGTTGGGTTGATAGGCATCTGGTCGGATACGGTTCTCTCTTGGCAGCGCGAACGGTTGCAGGCGCCACACATCCAGGCCCCACAGCCGGTGGTGGTGCGCCAATTGGACCTCCCTGAACCGAGCAGTGCTTTGGAGGGCGTCATTGCCGAGGCCCGACCAACTTCCCCCTCAGAAGCCGCGTCTGCGCCCTCGCGCGCTTCAAGTGAGCCGCTTGCCCTGGACTCCTGGGTCACCGCACCCGTGGCGGCGTCGGTCTACGTGCCTCGTGGACTGCTCAGCACAGCGCCTGTGCCGCGGGGTGCCGTGCCACTCCTCTGGCCTCAGAACTGGCACCTGAAGGCTTCCTACACGGCGGTCCTGAAGCTCTACCTTGATGAGGAGGGGACCGTGGAGCGCGTCGAGCTCGACGGCGACGCCCGCTTGCCCGACCCGTTGTTTGAGGCGGCGCGAGACGCGTTCATGGCGGTCGGCTTCACGCCGGGTCAATTGAACGGCAAGCCGGTCAAGTGCTGGACTCGCGTGGAGGTCAGTTTCGATCACGAAACCCGGATGTCCGGACATTGAACACCGCTTGAGTAGGCGGCTCGGTGTTTCCCCTATCATGCGGACTTTTGGCCCCGCTCCGTCTGGCGCGACCGCGTGACTCCGTTGACCCAAACACCTCTGATCGAACTGCGCAACGTCAGCTGCGGCTACGGCGATCGCGTGATCCTTGATGGCGTCAACCTGAGGCTCGAACGCGGCAAGGTGCTGGCGCTGATCGGCACGTCGGGTGGCGGCAAGACCACGGTGCTGCGGTTGCTGGGCCGGCAACTGCGCCCAATCTCCGGGCAGGTGCTGTTCGATGGCCAGGATCTGGCGCCGCTGGACCTGAAGGGCCTTTACGCCGTGCGCCGGCGCATGGGCATGCTGTTCCAGTTCGGCGCGCTGTTCACGGACCTGTCCGTGTTCGAGAACGTGGCCTTCCCGCTGCGTGAGCACACGGACCTGCCGGAAACCATGGTTCGCGACCTGGTGCTGATGAAACTCAACGCGGTGGGATTGCGCGGTGCCCGCGACCTGATGCCCAGCGAGATCTCCGGTGGCATGGCACGTCGTGTGGCGCTCGCGCGCGCCATCGCGCTGGACCCCGATCTGGTGCTGTACGACGAGCCGTTTGCGGGCCTGGACCCCATCTCGCTCGGTGTGGCGGCGCGGCTGATCCGCGACCTGAACGATGCGCTGGGGTTGACCAGCGTCATCGTGTCGCACGACCTGACGGAAACCTTCAGCATCGCCGACCATGTGGCCATGGTGGCCAATGGGCGCATCGTGGCCCAGGGGACGCCGGACGAACTCCGTCACAGCGACGACCCGCTGGTGCGTCAATTCGTCGGCGCCGAGGCCGACGGGCCGGTGCGCTTTCATCAGCCGGCCAAGCCGGTGGCAGAGGATTTCGGGGTGTCGGCATGATGGCGTTGGCTGCCCGCATCGGCGCGGGCGTGCGACACACGCTGACCGACGTCGGCGCGTCGGCGCGCCTGTTCTTCAGCCTGCTGGCGCGTTCGCCGCGGGCGCTGGCGCGTTTCGTCCTGGTGCGCGAGCAGGTCTTCCACCTGGGCAACAAGTCGTTGTCCATCATCGGCGTGTCGGGCCTGTTCGTCGGATTCGTGCTGGCCTTGCAGGGCTATTACACGCTGCAGCGCTACGGCTCCGCCGAGGCGGTGGGGCTGCTGGTGGCGCTGAGCCTGGTGCGCGAGCTGGGGCCGGTCGTCACGGCACTGCTCTTCGCGGGACGCGCCGGCACGTCGCTGACGGCCGAGATCGGCCTCATGAAGGCCGGTGAGCAGCTGACGGCGATGGAGATGATGGCGGTGGATCCGGTGCAGCGTGTGCTGGCCCCGCGCTTCTGGGGGGGCGTGATCGCGATGCCCTTGCTGGCGGCGGTTTTCTCAGCCGTGGGCATCATCGGCGGCTGGCTGGTGGCGGTGCCGTTGATCGGTATCGATCCCGGTGCTTTCTGGTCGCAGATGCAGGGCGGCGTCGACGTCTTTGCGGATGTCGGCAACGGCGTCGTGAAAAGCTTTGTTTTTGGTGTGACGGTGACCTTCATCGCGCTGCTGCAAGGCTATGCCTGCAAGCCGACGCCCGAGGGAGTTTCGGCCGCCACCACCCGCACCGTGGTGTTGTCGTCTCTGGCCGTGCTCGGCCTGGACTTCATGCTGACCGCGATGATGTTTTCGATTTGATTGGAGTCAGGGACCAGCTATGCAATCCTCTCGACATGACGCGTGGGTCGGCCTGTTCGTGCTGCTGGGCGGCGCGGCGTTGCTGTTCCTCGCGTTGAAGGCGGGGAATCTGCTCAGCCTCAGCTTTGCCGACACGTACCAGGTGTCGGCACGGTTCGACAACATCGGCGGCCTGAAGCCCAATGCGGCGGTCAAGAGTGCCGGCGTCGTCGTGGGGCGCGTGGAGTCGATCACCTTCGACGACAAGACCTTCCAGGCCAAGGTTGTCATCAAGCTGCAGCAGAACACGCTGTTCCCCAAGGACAGCTCTGCCAAGATCCTGACCTCAGGCCTGCTCGGCGAGCAGTACATCGGTTTGGAGCCGGGTGCCGACGAGAAGAACCTGGCCGGCGGCGACATCATTCGCCAGACGCAGAGCGCCGTCGTGCTGGAGAACCTGATCGGCCAGTTCATCAACAGCAAGGCGTCGGACATGGGCAGCGCCGCGCCGGCCGCCGGGGGCAAGCCGTGATCGCCGGTCGCTGGGTTCGCACGTGGGCGCTGATGGCCCTCATCATCGGGCTGGCCGGCTGCCAGACCGTCAAGGGTGTGGGTAACCGGGTTGAACGCGCGGTCGACAAGGTGATGGGTTCCAAGGGCCAGCGCATGGATCCGTGGGAGAACTGGAACCGCAAGGTCTTCGCTTTCAACGACAAGCTGGACCGGCATGTGCTAAAGCCCGTGGCGACGGCGTACTCGGAACTGGTGCCTTCGCCTGTACGCACGGGCATCGACAACTTCTTCGGCAACATCGGGGATGCGTGGTCGGCCGTGAACCTGATGCTGCAGGGCCGTTTCAAGCCCGGGGTCGAGCAGGGCATGCGTTTCGCCGTCAACTCGACCCTGGGCCTCGCTGGCGTGCTGGACATCGCGACCGAGGCCGGCCTGGAGAAGAACAGTCAGGACTTCGGCAAGACGCTGGGCCACTGGGGCATGGGAACCGGTGCTTACATCGTCTGGCCGGTGTTCGGCCCATCATCCGTGCGCGACTCACTGGCGCTGCCGGTGGACTGGCAGGCCTCGCCCGCCCAGTTGTTCGAGAACGGCGAGCGGCGGGTCGGCATCTCAGTGCTGAATGTGATCAATCAGCGCGCCAGCTTCCTGCGCGCCGAAGAAATGCTGGAGGGCATCGCGCTCGACAAGTACACCTTCTATCGCGACGCCTACCTGCAGCGTCGCGGCAGCTTTGACGACGATGACGAGGTCGAGGTGCTGGTGCCTGGCAACGGCGCCTCAGCGCCGTCCGACGGTGCGTCGGCGCCAGCAGCGGGCGCATCGGCACCAGCCGATGCGGCTTCTGCCCCTGCGGCTTCTGCCCCTGCGGCCAGCGTAAAAAAGCCCGCCGAGCCCGCTTCTGCGGCCTCGCGGTGAACCCAACCGGGGGCTGGCGCGTTGAGTGACTGTCCCCGTTCAGAGAAAGCGACACCATGACTTTGCTGAAATCCCTGCGCCGGCTGCTGGCCGTGGCCACCCTTGGCCTTGGCTTCGTGCATGCGACCCATGCGGCCGATGCCAGCGCCCCGGATCAACTGATCCGTCAGCTGTCCATCGAGACGCTGGAGGCCGTCAAGGCCGACAAGGACATCCAGGCCGGCAACATCAACAAGATCATTGCCCTGGTGGATGCCAAGGTGATGCCGCACATCAACTTCCAACGCATGACGGCGTCGGCCGTGGGCCGCTTCTGGCGCCAGGCCACGCCGGAGCAGCAGACCCGCCTGCAAGCCGAGTTCAAGACGTTGCTGGTGCGCACCTATGCCGGCGCGCTGACGCAGGTCAAGGACCAGACCATCGGCCTGAAGCCGCTGCGCGCTCAGCCCACCGACACGGACGTCGTCGTGCGCACCGAGATCCGCGGCAAGGGCGACGCGATCCAGTTGGACTACCGTCTGGAGAAGTCGGGCGCGGTTTGGAAGATCTACGACGTGAACGTGCTGGGCATCTGGCTCGCGGACCAGTACCGCAACAGCTTCGCCCAGGAAATCGGCGCCAACGGCATCGATGGCCTGATCAAGAGCCTGGCCGACAAGAACGCCAAGGCCGGCGCGCCGGCCAAGAGCTGATCTTGAGCGGCCTGAAGCTGCCGGCGCGCTTGCGCACGGATGGCGCACGCGCGGCGTGGGTGTCGATGTCGCCTGCGCTGCGCGCGGAGTCCGCCCAGGTGCTGGCGGCCGCGGGTCGCGAGGTGAGGCTGTCGGCGCGCGAGCTGACAGACTTCGATTCGTCGGCGCTGAGCCTGCTGCTGTCGGCGGCGCGCCAGTGCACCGAGCAGGGTGTTTCGCTCAAGCTCGACGATGCGCCGCAGAAGCTGCGTGAGCTGGCGCGTGTCTATGGCGTGGCCGAGCTGCTGTGGCCGCCGGCGGCGGCCTGAACATCAGCCTGCGTAGCGCTTCGCGCGCAGGTTCTTCTTGATCTCCTGCAGCGCGGGCCGCAGGTGCGGACCCAGCTTCAGCGCCACGCCGGTGGTCAGGATGTCCACCGCGATCAGGTGCAGCAAGCGCGACACCATCGGGCTGTAGCGGTCGAAGTCCTCGGGATGGTCCACCGCCAGCAGGATCTGGCTGGGGCCCAGCGCCATCTGTGCCAGCGGCGATGCGCTGGCGGTGATGATGATGATGGTCGCGCCCTTCTTGCGTGCGATCTCGGCGGCGTCCAGCAGGTCGCGGCTGCGGCCCGAGTTGCTGATGATGACCGCGCAGTCGCCCGGCTGCAGCATGGTGGCGCTCATCAGCTGCACGTGGCCGTCGCTGGTGGCGACCGTGTTCACGCCCAGCCTGAAGAACTTGTGCTGCGCGTCCTGCGCGACGATGCCGGAGTTGCCGACACCGTAGAACTCGATGCGCTTGTTGTGGCGCGCCGAGTCGGACAGCGCGTCGATGGCGCGCTCGAACGCGTGGCCGGCCGCGTCGTTGCGGTAGTGCAGCAGTGCCGCGACGGCGTTGTCGACCACCTTGACGATGACGTCCTGCGGCTTGTCGTCCTCGTCCACCGCGCGGTGCACGAAGGGCACGCCCTCGTTGACGCTGCCGGCCAGCTTCAGCTTGAAGTCGGCCAGGCCGTCGTAGCCCACGCTGCGGCAGAAGCGCACGACGGTCGGCTTGCTGACGTGCGAGCGGTCGGCCAGTTCGCTGACGGGCAGGCTGGCGAAGCTGCGCGCGTCCTGCAGCAGCAGCTTGGCAACGCGCTGCTCAGCGGGGGGCAGCGCGGGCAGCGCCGCCTTCACGCGTTCGAGGATGCTCATGCCTGCTCCCCGCTCAACGGGTTCGTTTCGCGACCCTCCGAGAGGGTGCGGCTTTGCTCGGGGCGGCCCAGCGCTGCGGCCTTCATTGCTCTTCAGCCCAGCTGAAACCGTCACGTGCGACCAGCGCGCTGGCGGCTGCCGGGCCCCAGGAGCCGGCGGAATAGGGACGCGGACCGCTTGGGTCGGCGGCCCAGCCGTTCAGGATCGGCTCGACCCAGCGCCACGCCTGCTCCTGCTCGTCGCTGCGCACGAACAGGTTCAGGCGCCCGGCGATGGCGTCCAGCAGCAGGCGTTCGTAGGCGCCCACGCGCTGTGTCGCAAAGGCCTTGTCGAAGTCCAGGTCCAGCGACACCGGCGTCAGCTGCTCGCCCTGGCCGGTGCCTTTCTGGGCCAGCAGCTGGAGCTCCAGGCCGTCCTCCGGCTGCAGCTTGATGACCAGGCGGTTGGCCTGGCCACCGCCCGGGAAGATCTTGTGCGGCACGGGGCGGAAGTTGATGACGATCTGCGCATCGCGCTCCGCCAGCCGCTTGCCGGTGCGCAAGTAGAAGGGCACGCCGGCCCAGCGCCAGTTGTTGACCTCGGTGCGCAGCGCGACGAACGTCTCGCAGTGGCTGTCCGGCGGGACCTTCACCTCGTCCAGGTAGCCCGGCACGGACGCACCCTCGACGTTGCCGGCGCGGTACTGGCCGCGCACCACGTCGCGCCCCACCGTTTCTGGTGTGAAGGGCTTCAGCGAGCGCAGCACCTTGAGCTTCTCGTCGCGGATCGCGTCGGCGTCGTTGGCTGAAGGCGGCTCCATGGCGATCATCGTCAGCAACTGCAGCGCATGGTTCTGGATCATGTCGCGCAGCGCACCGGTGCCGTCGTAAAAGGCGCCACGGGTGCCCACGCCCAGGCGCTCGGCCAGCGTGATCTGGATGTTGGCGATGCTTTCGCGGCGCCACAGCGGCTCGAACAGCGCGTTGCCGAAGCGCAGCGCCATCAGGTTCTGCACGGACGGCTTGCCCAGGTAGTGGTCGATGCGGAACGCCTGGCTTTCCTTGAACACCGCGCGGACCGCGCGGTTGATCTCCTGCGCGCTGGCGAGGTCGTGGCCCAGCGGCTTCTCCAGCACCACGCGCACCTTGTCGTGATTCAGGCCCACGGCACCCAGCTGCTGGCAGATGCCGGTGAACAGGTGCGGGCTGGTGGCCAGGTACAGCACCACGGTGTCGGCGTTGCGCGCGTCCAGCCAGTCCTTCAGCGTCTGATAGCTGTCCGGCTTGGACAGGTCCATGCGCAGGTAGTGGATGAGGGCGGCAAAGCGCTCGAACTCCTCGTCATTGGGGCGCTTGGCGCCGTCCACCTCGCGAAAGCGCTCCTTCAGCCACTCGCGGTAACGCTCGTCAGTCTGTTCGTCACGTGCGACCGCGAGAATGCGGCCGCCTTCGGGCAACTTGCCGTGCCGGAAGGCCTGAAACAGTGCGGGCATCAGCTTGCGCCACGTCAGGTCGCCGGTACCGCCAAAGAACACGAGATCAAAGGACATCGGAAGCGTCTCCAGGTCGACGCCTCGCAGGGGCGCTAACCGTTGTGTAACTAAGTTTCGTGAAATACTATGCAGCAGTTTCTTCGCGGGGTCAATCCGCGATCCGCAAGAGGTAGACGATGAACCAGCTCGACCAGCTCAAGGCCTTCACCACCGTCGTGGCCGACACCGGCAATTTCCTGCAGCTCGCGCAGTTCGCGCCGCGCGACGCGACGACCAATCCTTCGCTGATCCTGAAGGCCGTGCAGTCACCGGACTACGCGCCGCTGCTGAACGAGACCGTCAGTGCCCATCGCGGCAAGCCGCTGGACGAGATCGTCGACCATGTGCTCGTGCGCTTCGGTCTGGAAATCCTGAAGGTGGTGCCGGGCCGCGTGTCCACGGAGGTCGATGCGCGCCTGTCGTTCGACAAGGCGGCCAGCCTGTTCCGTGCGCGCCGCATCATCGGCCTGTACGAAGCGGCGGGCATCCCGCGGGAGCGCGTGCTGATCAAACTGGCGTCGACCTGGGAGGGCATCCAGGCCGCCGCGGAACTGGAGCGCGAAGGCATCCGCTGCAACCTGACGCTGCTGTTCGCTTTCGCGCAGGCTGTGGCCTGCGGCGAGGCCCAGGTGCAGCTGATCTCGCCGTTCGTCGGCCGGATCTACGACTGGTACAAGAAGGCCGCGGGCCCGGCCTGGGACGAGGCCGCGATGGCCGGCGTCAACGACCCGGGCGTCAAGTCCGTGTCGCAGATCTACGCCTACTTCAAGCAGCACGGCATCAAGACCGAGGTGATGGGCGCGAGCTTCCGTAACATCGGCCAGATCCAGGCGCTGGCCGGCTGCGACCTGCTGACCATCAGCCCCGACCTGCTCGCGCAGCTGCAGGGCACCGACGCCAAGCTGGAGCGCGCGCTGGACCCCGCCAAGGGCTCCGACCTGCCAGCCGTGCATCTGGACGAAGCCGCGTTCCGCTTCGCGCTGAACGAGGACGCGATGGCCACCGAGAAGCTGGCCGAGGGCATCCGCCTGTTCGCCATTGACGCCGGCAAGCTGGACAAGCTCATCCAGGCCGCCTGACCATGACGGCACGCTGCGACCTCTCTCCCGTCTGGGCTGAACTGCAAGCTCACTACGCCGCGAGTGGTCGCGGCTTCGACATCCGCGACGCCTTCACGGCCGACGCGGGCCGCTTCGATGCGCTGTCGTTTGCAGCGCCCGAGGTCTTTGCCGACCTTTCGAAGAACCGCATCGATGCCCCCACGCTGGCGCTGTTGCTGAAGCTGGCCGCTGCCTGTGGCCTGGAGGCGCGCCGCGACGCGCTGCTTCGCGGCGACCCGGTCAACCACACGGAGGGCCGCGCGGTGCTGCACACGGCGCTGCGCGCGCCCGCGGGCAGCGATGCGCCGTTCAACGCCGAGGTGCAGGCGTCGCTGGATGCGATGCTGGCGTTTGCCGAGAGCGTGCGGCGCGGCGAGCGGGGCGAGATCACCGACGTCGTCCACATCGGCATCGGCGGTAGCGATCTCGGCCCGGCCATGGTCGTGCAGGCGCTGCAGGCTTTCACGCGGCGCGACCTGAAGCTGCATTTCGTGTCCAACGTCGACGGGCATGACCTGGCGCCCGTGCTGGCAGGCTTGAACGCGCAGCACACGCTGTTCGTCATCGCGTCCAAGACCTTCACGACGCAGGAGACGCTGGCCAATGCGCAGGCCGCGAAGGCCTGGTTCCACGCCGCCGGCGGCACCGACGTGGCACGCCATTTTGTCGCCACGAGCAGCAACACTGCTGCTGCGGCGGCCTTCGGTATCGACACCGCCTTCGGCTTCTGGGACTGGGTGGGTGGCCGCTACTCGCTGTGGTCCGTCATCGGTCTGCCCATCGCCATCGCCGTCGGTGCCGACAACTTCCGCGACCTGCTGGCCGGCGCGCACGCGATGGACGAGCACTTCGCGTCCACGCCGCTGGACAAGAACCTGCCGGTGCTGCTGGGCCTCATCGACATCTGGTACCGCAATTTCCACGGCTTCACGAGCCGCAGCGTCGCGCCCTACCACCAGGGCCTGCGCCGCCTGCCGGCCTATCTGCAACAGCTGGAGATGGAGAGCAACGGCAAGGGCGTGGACCTGGACGGCAATGCGCTGGCCATCGGCACCTCGCCCGTGGTCTGGGGCGAGGCCGGCACGAACGGCCAGCATGCCTATTTCCAGATGCTTCATCAGGGCACGGATGTCATCCCCGTCGAGTTCATCGCGGTGAAGCGCCCGAACCATGGCGCCAGCGGTGAACTGGCCGAGAAGCTCGCCGACCAGCACCGCAAGTTGCTGGCCAATTGCCTGGCGCAGAGCCAGGCGCTGATGCAGGGCAAGACGGCCGCCGAGGCGCTGACGGAGAAGGCGCCCACGGCGTCCGCCACGCTGGACCGCGATGTTTTGTCGCGCCACCGCAGTTTTCCCGGTAACCGTCCGAGCACGACGCTGGTGTTGGACGCGCTGACGCCGCGCTCGCTGGGCGCGCTGATCGCGCTTTACGAGCACCGCGTCTTCGTGACCGGCGCGCTTTGGGGCATCAACAGCTTCGACCAATGGGGCGTCGAACTCGGCAAGGCCTTGTGCAACCAGTTGCTGCCGCGCCTGGAGACGGGCGACACGGCGGGCCTCGACGGCTCGACCGCTGGCCTGCTGCAGCGCCTGACGTCCGCCTGAGCGCCGCATGAAGATCGTCTTCGACTTCGGCGGCGTCGTGTTCCGCTGGCATCCCGCCAGTTTTCTGGCGCGTGTGCTGCCGCAGCGCATCGAGACGCTGGAGCAGGGCGCGCAGGCCGCAGCGCAGTTCTTCCAGCAGTACGGCGGCGACTGGGGGCTGTTCGATCAGGGCCTGATCGGGGCCGACGAGGTGGTGCGGCGCATTTCGGCGCGCACCGGCTGGTCGCGGGGTGAGGTCGAGGCCGTCGTGCGCGCCGTGCCGGACGAGCTGATGCCCATCCCTGGCACGGTCGTGCTGATCCGCGATCTGCGCGCGGCAGGGCACACGCTGCACTTCCTGTCCAACATGCCCGAGCCGTACGCGGATCACCTGAGCGAGACCTACCCGCTGGACGAGTGGTTCGAGTCGGGCCTGTTCTCGGGGCGGGTGAAGCAGAGCAAGCCTGGGGCGGAGATTTTTGCCATGGCCGAGCGCCGCTTCGAGGCCAGACCGCAGGAGCTGCTGTTCCTGGACGACCACCCCGTCAACGTCGAGGCCGCGCTGTCGCGCGACTGGCGGGCCTTCCTGTTCACCGACGCCGCCAGCGCGCGGCGCGAGCTGGTGTCGCGACGGCTGCTCAGTGCTTGAGCGGTTCGTCGCCCGGCAGCATCTCGTCGGGGTCCTGCGGCGGCGTGGCCGGCACGCGGAACGACTCGCTGGCCCATGCGCCCAGGTCGATCTGCCGGCAGCGTTCGCTGCAGAACGGGCGCCACTTGTTGCTGGGCGCGAAGATGCTGTCGCCACCGCACTGCGGGCAGCGCACGATGCGTTGCTTGCCGTCGCTCATGTGCACAAGGTCAGTTCGAAGGCGGTGTCCTCGGCCGCCAGCTTGAGGCGCCCTTCGTCGTCCTGACGCATCAAGCGGATGGACACCATCAGGCGGTGGCCGGTGATCTCGGGGATCAGGCCCAGGCTGGGATCGAGCCTCATGCGCAGCAGCTGGTAGGCCCGGCCTGACGGCAGACTTTGCTGAAACTGCCCGGCGGTGGCGGCGACCTTGTGCGGGCTGCCCGTGTCGCGCAGCAAGCCCAGCAGCACCTGCAGGGCCTCGGCCAGCGGCATCAGCGACTGCGCCCACTGCATGATGTCCTTGCGACGGCGCACTGGCAACAGCTGCTGCCAGTGGTAGTAGGCTGGCAGGTCGAACTCGCAGGTGCCGCCCGGGATGCTGATGCGGCTGCGGATGCTCATCAGCCAGTCGTTGGCTGTCAGCGCGGCCCCGGTCTTGCCGGACATCGCGTTGAGCCGCTGAAAGGCGCCATCGATGCGCGCGATGACCTCGTCCAGCCGCGCTTCGTCGATGCCCGCGCTGCCGCGGTAGCCATTGAATTGCGCCTTGTGCTTCTCCAGCTCTTTCAGCAGGTCGCTCTTCAAATCGGCGCGCGACGCGACGTCCAGAATCTCGAACAGCGTGACCAGCGCGAAGTGGTGGTCCAGCGCGGTCTCGCGCGCGACCAATGCACCGAGGCGATCAAACAGGTGTTCGAGGCGAAGCATCGTGCGGATGCTCTCGTTGAACGGGTACTCGTACAGGACCAAGGGGGCCTCGGGGTGGACTGCAGTCAGGGCGCGACCATTGTTCCACACCCCCAGCGTGCGGCCAGGCGTTGCACCTCGCGCTGCAGCGCCGCGAGCGGCAGCTCGTCGTTGACGATGACGGCATCCGCTGCCGCGCGTCGTGCCGCGCGCGTGGTCTGCGCGGCGAGCGCGCCGTCCACGCGCTCGCGGGTCCAGCCGGGGCGGCGCAGCACGCGGGCGATCTGTGTTTCGGCCGAGCAGTCCACCACAAGCACGCGGGCGACTCGTGCGCGCCAGCGTCCCGACTCCACCAACAGCGGCACGTCAAACACCACCAGTGCCGTCGTGGCAGCGTCCGCCTGTGCCAGCGCCTCGGCGTTGATCAGTGGATGCAGGATGGCTTCCAGGCGCCGTTTCGCATCGGCGTCGGAGAAGGCCAGCGCACGCATGCGGTCGCGGTCGAGTGCACCGTCTGCGGCGACGTAGTCGGCACCGAAGTGCTGCGCGATGGCGGGCATGGCCGCGCCGCCCGCCACGGTGAGGCCACGCGAAATGGCGTCTGTGTCGACGATGGTGGCGCCCGCCTCGCGCAGAAATGCGGCGACGGTGCTCTTGCCGCTGCCGATCCCGCCCGTCAGGCCCACCCTCATGGGGTCAAGCCCAGCCGAGCCAGCCCAGTACCGTCTGCTGGCCGGCGAACAGCACGACCAGGCCGCCGCCGGCCAGGAAGGGGCCGAAAGGCACGTAGCGCCCCTCGCGCAGGCTGGACGACAGCTTCATCAGCACGCCCACGACCGCGCCGACGGCGGACGCTCCCAGAATGACGGGCAGCAGCATGGGCCAGCCCAGCCAGGCGCCCAAGGCGGCGAGCAACTTGAAGTCGCCCGGCGCCATGCCGATCTGGCCGCGCAGTCGCTCGTAGACCCAGGCGATGGACCACAGCGACAGGTAGCCCGCGACGGCGCCGATGACGGCCTGGTCAAGCGCAAGGGTCCAGCCCATGGTGGCTGCGATGAGCCCGGCCCACAGCAGCGGCTGGTTGATGACGTCGGGCAGCAGCGTGGTGTCCCAGTCGATCATTGCCAGCGCGATGAGGGCGGCGACGAATCCGCACCACAGCAACGTCGTCGGCTGCGCGCCGAAACGCCAGGACAACGCGGCGAACGCCAGGCCAGTGACCAGTTCGACGAGCGGGTAGCGCTTGGAGATCGGCGCCTTGCAGGCGGCGCACTTGCCGCCCAACCGCAGCCAGCCGAGCAGGGGCAGGTTCTCGTGCCAGCGCAACTGGTGGCCGCAGTGCGGGCAGCGCGAGCGCGGCGTGGCGATGCCCAGCGGCGGCAATTCCTCGATGCGCGTGCCGTAGGCATCCACGTCCTTGGCCAGCTTCTCGGTCTGCGCCAGCGGCCATCCCGCCACGCGGGACATCGTGGATGCGTCGATCAGCTGGGCGGCAGACTCGTGCAGCCACTGCCGCTCCAGCATCTGCGGCAGCCGGTGGATGACGACGTTCAGGAAGCTGCCGATACACAAGCCCAGCACGCCCAGCACCCAGGGGGAGAGCCAGAGGGACCAGTCGATGGAGGCAAGGGGCATGGGCGGCGGCAGTGGAGGTCGGGGCGGGCAGGAATCTACCTGCTTTTCAGACGGCGGCGCCCCAGCCTGAGGCCGCCGGCGCCGAGTCGGTCACACCACCTGACCGAGCTTGAAGATGGGCATGTACATCGCAACCACGATGCCACCGATGAGGCCGCCCAGGAAGACGATGATGAACGGCTCCATCAGCGCCGACAGGCCCTTGACCGCTTCGTCCACCTCGTCCTCGTAGAACTCGGCAGCCTTGGCCAGCATGTGGTCCAGCGAGCCTGACTCTTCGCCGATGGAGGCCATCTGCAGCACCATGGTGGGGAAGATGCCGGTGGTCTGCATGGAGGTGGTCAGCGCCGAGCCCGTCGACACATCGCGCTGGATCTGTTCGGTGGCCTCCTGGAACACGGCGTTGCCCGAGGCGCCGCCGACCGAGTCGAGCGCTTCCACCAGCGGCACGCCGGCGGCGAACATCGTCGACAGCGTGCGTGTCCAGCGGGCCACGGCTGACTTGTACAGCAGGTCGCCGAAGACGGGGATCTTCAGCAGCAGGCGGTCCATGCGCTTTTGCATGGCCACCGAGCGCTTCCAGCTCTGGATGAAGAAGTAGCCGCCGCCGCCCACAACAATGGCGATCGCCCACCACCAGGCGACAAAGAACTCCGACATCGCGATGACCATCAGCGTCGGGGCGGGCAGGTCGGCGCCGAAAGACTGAAACACGTCTTTGAATGACGGCACGACGAAGATCATGATGACCGCGACGACGATGAAGGCGACCACCATGACCGCGATGGGGTAGGTCAGGGCCGACTTGATCTTGTTCTTCAGCGCGACCGTCTTCTCCTGATAGATCGCCAGCCGATCCAGCAGCGCCTCCAGAATGCCGCCTGCCTCGCCGGCCTCGACGAGGTTGCAGTACAGCGCATCGAAGTAGATCGGATGCTTGCGAAACGCGGAAGACAGGCTCGTGCCGGTCTCCACGTCCTGGCGGATGTCATTCAGCAGCCGTGTCAGGCGCGGATTGGTCGCGCCACGGGCCACGATGTCGAAGGACTGCAGCAGCGGCACGCCGGCGCGCATCATGGTGGCGAGCTGGCGCGTGAAGATGGCGATGTCTTTTTGCTTGATCGCCGAGCCGCCGCTGGCGCGACGCTTCTTGACCTTGTTGACGAGAATGCCCTGGCGGCGCAGCGTCGCGCTGACCATGGCCTCACCCCCCGCACGCAGTTCGCCCTTGACGATCTTGCCGTTGCGGTCCTTGCCCTCCCACTCGAAGACAAAGTCCTTGACGCCTTTTGCTGCAGCGGTGGCTGTGGCCATGCGCTCTCCTCGCGACTGATTATTCGTTGGTGGCCGACAGGACTTCTTCCAGCGTGGTCACGCCGACGCGCACCTTCACCAGCCCTGACTGGCGCAGATCACGGACGCCTTCCTTCCCGGCTTGCACGGCGATATCCATCGCCGTTCCCTCAGCCAGGATGATGCGCTGGATGGCCTCGGTAATGGGCATCACTTGGTAAAGGCCGACCCGGCCTCGGTAACCATTTGTGCAATTGCTGCAACCAACGGCGCGGTAAGGTTTCCAACTGCCATCGAACTCATCCTCGCGAAAGCCCGCCTTCAACAAGGCGTCTCGAGGATATTCGGCCGGCGCCTTGCAGTTCTCGCACAGGCGGCGCACCAGCCGCTGGGCCGTGATCAACAGCACGCTGGACGCGATGTTGAACGGCGCCACGCCCATGTTCAACAGGCGGGTCAGCGTCTTGGGGGCGTCGTTGGTGTGCAGCGTCGACATCACCATGTGACCCGTCTGCGCTGCCTTGATCGCGATGTCGGCCGTTTCCAGGTCGCGGATTTCGCCCACCATGATGATGTCGGGATCCTGGCGCAGGAACGACTTCAGTGCCGCCGAGAAGTTCAAGCCGGCCTTGTCGTTGACGTTGACCTGGTTGATGCCGGGCAGGTTGATTTCGGCTGGGTCTTCGACGGTCGAGATGTTGACGCCCGGCTGGTTCAGGATGTTCAGGCAGGTGTACAGCGACACCGTCTTGCCCGAGCCGGTCGGGCCTGTGACCAGCACCATGCCATAGGGCCGGTAGATGGCCGCCAGCAGGCGGTCCTTCTCAATCTTCTCGTAGCCCAGGGCCTCGATGCCCAGCTTGGCCGACGAAGAATCCAGGATACGGATGACGATCTTCTCGCCGAACAGCGTGGGCAGCGTGCTGACGCGGAAGTCGATGGACTTGCTGCCGAACTTCAGCTTCATGCGCCCGTCCTGGGGCACGCGCTTCTCGGCGATGTCCAGGCGTGAAATCACCTTGATGCGGGACGACAGCTTGTCCTTGATCGCAATGGGCGGCTGTGTGATCTCGCGCAACTCGCCGTCGACGCGGAAGCGAACGCGATAGTGGAACTCGTACGGCTCGAAGTGCAGGTCGGAGGCGCGCAGGTTGATGGCGTCGACGAGCATCTTCTGCAGGAAGCGCACCACCGGCGCATCCTCGACATCGGCCAGTTCGGCCGCTTCCTGCTGAGGGCTGGCGTCCTCTTCGGCAATGTCGAAATCGAAGTCGCCGCCAGCGATGCTCTCCAGCGTCTCGGTGGCCGTTGCACCGGTGCTGGACAGAATCTTGGCGAGCTTGTCGTGTTCGACGATGACCCACTCGGGCTGCAACTGGGTCGCGAACTTGATCCGCTCGATGACCTCAAGATCGGTGGGATCGGCGCCGCCCACGAACAGACGGCTGCCACGCCTCGACAGCGCCACCACTTGGTATTGCTGAGACAGCTTGGCATCGATGACGTTCTGCGGCATGCGCTGGGGGTCCATGGCGGACAGGTCCAGCAGCGGCAGCGCCAGGGCGCTCGACAACGTGTGCGCCAGATCCGACGGCGTCACCTGTCCGCTCGCGATCAACGCGTTGACGAAACTGATCTTCTTCTCGCGCGCCAGCTTGACGAGGTCTTCGGCGGCTTTGGCCTGAAGCTTCCCGGCATGCACCAGCATGCGTGCGACCCCGGATAGGGCGGATTGCGGCGGCTCGGCGAGCGTGGTTTCCACGAATGGTGACGTCGGCGACGGCAGGAGTGAGGTCGACTGATTGTGCCAGCGACACGCGAGCCGTGACCGAGGAAGAGCCCGGGTGACCGTGGCGGCGTTTCCAGGCGAATCTGACGCCAAATGCAAAGAAGCCGCGGAGTTCGCGGCTTCTTTGCATCCCTGGTGCAAGGGAAATTCCTGGTCGGGGTGAGAGGATTTGAACCTCCCGCCTCTACGTCCCCGAATGGCACCTCAGGGCTTCCAGGAGCTTGGGCGGACCTGCCCGCCTCCATATGAATCAACAGCTTAGCACAGGCTTCCAATGGCTTCGTGCGGTGTCCTGAGGTTTTCTGCTGCCGCGAGATTGCCGCATTGCCGCAAATTTGCCGCACGGAGGACCCTGAAAAGTGAGCTTTTGAGGCGGGTCGAGCCCCCTTCTTCTGGGGCGATTCGGCAGCTAGTTTTGAGGGCAGGCGCGTCGGATGTGAACCTCAGTTCGCAGGCATTTCTGCCAGTCGTTGTGCGGCTGCTTTCAGCCCGTCGAGGATGGCGTCCGCGACGGGTTGGTTGAAGCCTTCGGGGAGCGCGTTGCGCACTTCGGCGATGACGGCGGGCGTGCGTTCCAGGATGTGTTGGATGAGGGGCTCCGCACTGTCCCCATAGCCGACCTTGCGTGCGGTGCTGTTGAAGTGCCTGCGCTGGATGCTCCTCACGCTGTAGTGCTTGCTCTTGTCATGCAAGGCCATCGCCAACTTCAACTCGTACGCGGACCAGCGGTTGGGGCCTTCGCCGAGGACCGGGTAGGCCGACATCACGTCGTAGAACTTGGTCAGTTGAAAACGTCCGCCCGGCAGCAACTGGATGCTGAAGTTCTTTGCATGGCCGTCCGGCGCGCGCAGCAGCCAGAAGAGGATTTGCGAGGTCAGCAGGGTGGCCTGGTCTTCCGGACGGACCGACTGCCGCAGGATGTCGAACAATTGGACCAGGCCGGGACCACCCTGGTTCTCGTACTTGATGAGCGGGGAGACGCCGAGGGCTTGGCAAAAGTCTTCCTGTGGCAGACGCAACAGCCAGCCGCCATCGGGATGCTCGCGGCGGTCGAAGCGCTCGACCACCAGCACACGTTGCTTGCCGAACGTCCCGATGCTGGCCTCAGCGGTGTCGAGGCCGTAGGCCCGCAGGATGCGCAGGCACAGCCACTCGTTATCGACCGAGGTTCTGAAGTCGGCCTGGCGTCCTCCGACAAAGCCGAGGGGGAGCTTGAAGATGTGCGTCGTTGGCGTGGCGCCGTGCGGGCGCAGCCACTGGCCCTTCCAACGCAGGAACGCATCTTTCTCTTGCGCGCCTGCAAGCGAAATCCTGAAGTCGTCTTCAGCGTTGTGACCCGCGTTGAACTTCTCGTCGCTCACGGTGTTAAGCAGATGCCGCTCGACCTCCTCGTCGGACAGCGGTGTGCCCTCTACCTGGTCGTAGCCCTCCGGCGTTCCATCTTCCGCAAGAAGCTGCACGGCACCGACGCAGTCTCTACCAATGGCCTCAAGCAGGTCGAAGGCTTCGATGGAGCCCGTTTTGAAGCGGGTCGCAATGCGCTTGCGGATGGCATCGCTGTCCGGCAACAGGTTGTCGAAGAAGTTGTGAACCGCGGCACCTTTGTGGGACAGGTTGCCGAACTGGAAAGGCAGCGACAAGGACAGAGGTCGGCCTACTTGCGAGCTCATCCAGGCTGCGTCGTACTGCAGTTCCATCTCGCCCCGTGCGGGCATGGCCCAGGTGCCGACCCGGACACCGTTCGTCCAAATGGAGAGAGCTCGGCGATGTGACTTGCGACCCATCACCACACCGAAGTCGAGCTGGAGGCCGCTGGGGCGCCTCGGTGACCAATGCTGACTTCGAGGCCAAGCGCAGCGCACCACGCCATCAACTGAGCCACGCTCATTTCCTCAGCATGTTGCTCAAGGTGAGAGACGCGGCTTTGGCCTACGCCGACCTTGGCGGCTAGGTCGTTCTGCGAGAGTCCTTTGGCTTTGCGTGCCGAGTTCAGCAGCCTGCCTAGCTGCAGGGCTGTCATCAGAGGCTGTTGGGCGGCGGTCATGGGCGTATCTGGTATTCGGATATTTTGACAATATCTCAATGTCAGATATATTGCAAAGATCTCTATTGGAGATAAATTGCAAATATCTGATTCTGCGATATTTCACCGTAAATCGGGAAGTTGGGCGGTATTCCGCCGGATACGAGGGAATCTGCTTCGATGTCTTGCTGCAGCGACTGACAGCAGTAGCCGTTGATGTCTTGCGCCGTGATGGCATTGAGCCGCTTATGAATTCACTCAAGCTCCGTGATGGACTCGCGCATGGTGTGCTTGAGTTGGGGTAGGGGCTTGTCCTCTGGCTTGCGCTCGATCCGAAACTTCTCGAGCAACCTCTGGCCGTGCGGCCCGCTGTCGTTCAGCCAGGCGGCAATTTTGTAGAAGTCGCGCGTTCGACCCTGGTTCTTGCTTGGTGGCTAGAGGATTCGGTGCTTGTTTGATGCCAGATTCTTCAGTTCACATCGAGCGGGCTGGACGGTCTGCCGCCGGGGTTCAATGCTGATTCCATGCCCGTTCAATGGGACTTTCTTGGGGGGCTAGCTCGGTGGCGCGGTGCTGCTTCGGTGTGTGGAAGAACCGGGATGTGCGCCTTTTGAGCGCGGGCTGCGGTTCTTCCCACGCCTCCTGCGTCTGCAGCTCTCTGAGCGCCCGATCTGGAAGGGAATGCGCGGCAACGCCGCGCCCTGGTGAGCCTGCTGCGCAACTGAACTGGCAGCACAACCGGAGGTAACTGGGATGGTGGTGCTACAGCGGTGCGGGAACCGGCGACAAGCACGACCTGTAGCTGCTCAGGTGATGCACGGCGTCAATGTGCGCCCAGGGCCGGCAGCAGGCTGCCGGCGCATCGCGGAGGTCGACCCCCCCTCACTACACGCGGCGATCTGCCAACTAGCCAGTGGCGGGAGATGGGTTCACATCGAAGGTAAACCCGCAGGTCTGATAGGCGCCCAGCACTTCGACCGTGGTTGTCACATCGGGCAGAGTGAGGGGACGCTGTTTCCAGCGGAGCGAAACAGGACGGTGGCCCAAGTTGGCAATGACCCCTTGAGCGATGACGTCGTCGTGCGTCCACGCCATGCCGACGACGCTGTCGGGGAGGTTGAGCAAAGGCAGATAGCGTGCCCCCACGGCCGAGGCCAGGTACTGGAGCACGACCCATGCTTGAGTCAATGAGCCGGCAGGCAGGCCGCACGGCAGGTGAGGCTTCGGCCCATGTGGGCCGTGGCTGTCAAGCAGCGCCAGAACCTCGAGACCCAGCGGTGCCACCGACGCCGCGTAGCCCACGGTCCAGGCGGCGCCAAAGGAGGCGCCGTGCCGGGGGTCCGCGCTTGCGAGGGGGAGTCGGCGGCCTGCCGCATTGAGTGCTGTGTTCTGGCCATACGGGTTGCGCCTGGGCGCGATGCTGCTCGGGCCCAGGCGGTAGGGCAGCGTGGGCCACAGGTTGCGCACGCTCCGCACGATGTGCGGCAGGCATTCGTGGGTCTGCATCACGGAATGGTCGTCCGCCCCGTGAACGGTCGGGCACGTCAGGTGGCCGATGAAATCGAGTTCGGTGTCGCTTGGGCGTCGGCGGTTTAGCTCCGTGAAGCTGGTGTACATGCCGCCGCCAATCTGTGCCCCGGGGAAAGCGTGACGAGCAGCAGCGGCGTAGGCCTCCAGCGGCGGGAGAGATGGCCAGGGGCCTTCGGGCTGGAAGCTCTTGAGGTATGCCGCTGGCAGCAGGCGCACTGCATCGGCCCGCAGACCAGCGGCCTCGCAGAGGCGCGCGGCGTGTGCTGCGGCTGCCTCGGGGCGCTCTGCGTCATCAGCGATCAGGTCGAGCTGGACGCGCACGTCCAGGCCGCTGCGATGTATGGCCAACGCCTGCAGATCGGCGGTGAGGGCGTCTTCGCGGAGGTCAGCCTCCGCGATCCACCAGCTGGCGCCGAGCCCCCGCAGTGCGGCGACCTCTTCAGGCTGGGCACGCGCCAAGCCAGGCGGCACGCCGATACCCAACGCCGGCATGCGGCAGTGCGAGGCCGGGCCGATGACGATGCCCGGTGTGTCTCGCGGCGTCGAGGCCGGCCTTTGGTTGCCGCTCACGACGAGCTCAATTCGTTGTGTCAGGGCCTGGCCGGCGGGAAGCCTATAGGGCCAGGGATCGCGCAGGGAAGCGACGTAGGTCTTGAATGAAGCGTCGCTCCAGTTGCGCTGGTCCTCCATCTCGAACTTGCCCAGAGGGTCGTGGGGCAGTTCGGCCTGCAGAAGCAACTCAACTTCGATGCCATCTCGTGGCGCATAGGCAAGCCTGCGGATGGCGAACACGGGTTGCGACGGACTGATGTCGCGTGGGAATTGGGTGTCCGACACTGTCCCGTCGCAGTGCCCGACGCGCAGGCGTCGACCCGCCGCGTCAGCAGGATGGAGCACCACGAAGCCGCAGCGGTTGGTGGCAAGGTCGGCATCTGGCGTGGCGGAAACCTCGAAGCGGAGAGAGCCCGTCTCATGCGCCGACAGACATGCAGCGGCTCGCAACTCGCCCTGCGGCGTCGTCATGCGCAGCATGCAGCGTGCGCTGAAAGAGTGGGCTTGCTGCTCGACGTGCAGCGCTTCCACGACCGCGGCCACCGTGCCCCAGTCCTGGTCACGCAGCAAATAGGAAATGCCACGCACGACCTCCACATCGTCCCAGCGCACGTTCCGTACCTGTCCATCGACCAGCTCGCAGCTCAAGCGGCCGGCCTGCAGCAACTGGACCGGCGGCGTCGGCTCCAGGGTGCCGAACAGGGTGAGGCGGTCAGCGTCCTTCATCGCAAGAGAGCGACACGGCCTGCTGACCGCTGCCCGCGGAGCGGTAGGCCGCCTCGACAAGTGCCAGCGTCCGAAGGTTATCTCGCCCAGAGGTCTGCGGCTCGCAGCCGGTGGCGAGACAGTCCAGCCAGTGCGCCTGGATGTTGAGCACGCTGTCCTGGATGTTGAACCAGGGACGCTGCGCCCAGGCATGCAGTGGCGGCTCGCAGTTCTGGGTGGATTGGACGCCCGAGCGGCTGTAGACGTGCAGCCGGTATCCGGCGTCGACGCGCAGCGATCCGTCGCTGCCGTCGATCTCCAGCAGGGTCTGCGGGAAGAGTTCCTCGGCGCGCGGCGAGGCGTAGCTGCAGTCCACGACGCTGGTGGCGCCGCTGGCGTGGCGCATCAGCATGGTCGCGACGTCTTCGCCGGCGATGCGCGGGTTGACTCGCTGGGTCGTCGCGTTGAGCGTCGTCACGTCGCCAAGCAGGAAGCGGGCGATGTCCAGCACATGGATGCCCAGGTCTTCGATGATGAATCGCTGGCCCTGGGCCAGGTAGGGCTGGGTGCGGTAGACATCGAAGGCCGAGCGGAAGCTGAAGCGGCCCCAGAACGGCGTGCCGATGGCGCCCGAGTCGAGCACGCGGCGCGCGGCCTGCACGGGCGTCTGCCAGCGGAAGTTCTCGTGCACCATCAGCGGCACGCTGGCCGCGGCGCAGGCGGCCACCATGGCCAGGGCGTCATCCAACGTCGGCGCGAAGGGTTTCTGGCAGATGCAGGGCACGCGCGCCGCTGCGGCCAGCTCGACCAGCGCGCGGTGGGTGTGGACGGTCGTGGCGATGTCGACAAAATCCAGCTGCTCCCGGGCGAAGAGTTCGCCAGCGTCGGTGTAGGTCCGGGCGATGCCGAAGTCCTGCGCCGCCTGGGCCAGGCGGGCCGTGTCGCGGTCGCACAGCGCGACGATCTCGACGCCTTCCAGCTGCTGCCAGGCATGCAGGTGGTTGTACGAAAAGAAGCCGCAGCCGATCAAGGCGCCTCGTTTCATGTGGTGGGCTCCGGTGTTCTTTCTTGATGCGTGCCTGCCGCTGAATCGCGGCCAGCGCACGTTGCGACGGCTCATGCGGTGGCGGCGCTTTGTTGCAGGGCCAGGCGTTGCTGCATGCGCTGCTGGGCCTGGTCGACCACGACCGCCGCGATGATGACCACGCCCTTGATGACGGTTTGCCAGAACGAGCTGACGCCCATCATGACCAGGCCGTCGGACAGGATGCCGATGACGAAGGCGCCGACGATGGTGCCGCCGATGCGGCCCCGTCCGCCCGACATGGAGGTGCCGCCCAGCACGGCTGCGGCGATGGCGTTGAGCTCGAAGGTCTCGCCGGTCAGCGGGTGGGCCGCCTCCAGCTGCGACGCGATGATGAGGCCCACCAGCGCCGCCAGGCCGCCGGAGATCATGTAGACCACCATCTTCACGCGCCGTACCTGCACGCCTGACAGCTGCGCCGCGCGCTCGTTGCCGCCCACCGCGTAGATGTGTCGGCCGATGGGCGTGCGCAAGCCCAGGTAGGTGGCGGCCAAGCCGATGACGACCAGCAGCCACAACACCAGCGGAATGCCCAGCGGGCTGAGCGTGCCCAGCAGCGGGAAGCCGGTGCTGCTGGCGGCATCCTTGCCGCCGAGGTTGGCGAAGGTGGCGCCGTCGGAGATCAGCAGCGCGGCGCCGCGTGCGACGTAGAGCATGCCCAGCGTCGCGATGAAGGGGGCCACGTTGAGCCGCGTGATGAGCAAGCCATTCGCACCGCCGATGGCCACGCCCAGCAGCAGCGCGATGCCGATGATCTCGAAGATGTTGAACCAGATGACGTAGTCGCCGACCGGCAGGCCATTGAGGATGAGGAAGCCCGCAACCATGCCGGCTAGGCCCACCGTGGAGCCCACCGACAGGTCGATGCCGCCGCTGACGATGACGTAGGTCATGCCGATGGCCAGGAAGGCGTTCAGCGCCACATGCTTGGCCATGATCAGCGCGTTGTCGGCCGACAGGAAGTTGGGGGCGGCTGCCGAGAAGAAGCCCACCACCGCGAACAGCGCGATGAATGTGCGCAGCTTGAACAGCAGGAAGAGCGCCTGGTCGCTCTTGCGTGCGGGGGCGGCGGGGGTGATGGCGGCGGTGGCGGACATGATGTTCAGGACTGCAAGGGGATGGGGGCTCAGGCGGCGAGCGGCTGGCCGGGTGCAGAGGCGGCCACCAGGGCGGCCTGCGTGGCCTGGCCCTCGGCGAACTCGGCGCTGACGCGGCCGTTGCACATGACGAGGATGCGGTCGGACAGGGCCATCACTTCCTCCAGGTCGGACGTGACGAAGAGGATGGCCATGCCGGCCTTGGCCATGTCGCGCATGGCCTTGAAGACCTCGGCCTTGGCGCCGATGTCGATGCCGCGGCTGGGCTCGTCCATCAGCAGCACCTTCGGGTTCGTCATCAGCGCGCGGCCGATGAGCACCTTTTGCTGGTTGCCGCCTGACAGAGAGCCGATGGGCAGCTCCGGGCGCGGTGCCTTGATGTGCAACTCCCGCACCTGCTGCGCCACGGCGCGGCGCTCGGCGGCAGGCCCCAGCCAGCCGCGTCGCGCCAGCCGCCAGAGGCTGGACAGCGTCATGTTCTCGGCGATGGACTGGGTGTGCACCAGGCCGTCGGCCTTGCGGTCCTCGGGGATCAGGGCGAGACCTGCGCGGATGCAGGCCTGGATGTCGCGGCCCATCAGCTGCTGGCCTTGCAATTGCACGCTGCCGCTGGCGCGGCCTGGGTGGCAGCCGAAGATGCACTCGAACAGTTCGGTGCGGCCGGCGCCCATCAGGCCGTAGATGCCGACGATCTCGCCGGCGCGCAGCTGCAGCGAGACGCCGTCCACCAGCCAGCCGGGCAGGTTGCGGCGCGGCAGCCGCACGTTCTCGACCTGCAGCACCACGTCGCCGAACTGGTGGTCGTCGGTGCGGGCGAAGTCGCGCGTGCTGGCGCCCACCATCTGGCGCACGATCCAGGGCACGTCGACCTCGGCCATGCGGGCCGAGCCGGTGATGCGGCCGTCGCGCAGCACGGTGATGTAGTCGCCGATGCGCACCAGCTCTTCCAGCCGGTGCGAGATGTAGACGATGGCCACGCCGCGCGCCTTGAGGTCGGCGATAACGCGGAACAGCACCTCGACCTCGGGCTGGCTCAGCGCCGAGGTGGGCTCGTCCAGGATGAGGATGCGGGCGTCCTGGGACAGCGCCTTGGCGATCTCGACGATCTGCTGCTGGCCCACACGCAGGTCGCCAACGAGGGTGTCGGGGTCCAGCTCGTGCGCCAGGTCGCGCAGCAGCGCGCGGGCGCGCTCGCGCTGGGCCGGCATGTCGATGGCGTGGCGTGCCTTCACCAGCTCGCGGCCGATGAACAGGTTCTCGGCGATGGACAGGTTGGGGAAGAGGTTGAGCTCCTGGAAGACGATGCCGATGCCGTGGCGGCGCGCCTCCTCGCAGCTGCGCAGGCTCACTGGCCGGCCGTCCAGCAGCAGCTGGCCGCCGGTGGGCTGCTCCACGCCGGCAATGATCTTCATCATGGTCGACTTGCCCGCGCCGTTCTCGCCGACGAGCACGTTGACCGCACCGGCCTTGAGCTCGAAGTCGACACCCTTGAGTGCCTGCGTGCCGAGGTAGGCCTTGCTGACGCCCACCATGCGCAGCACCACGGCGTGGTCGCCCGCCATCACTTGGCCCCCAGCGTGAGCTGCACGGGTGTCAGCGTGGGCAGGTCGGCGTTGTCGTCGTCGGTGAAGACGCCCAGCAGCTCGACCGAACGCCCCTGGAGCTCCTGCCGTGGCAGGGGCTTCATGACGAGCGCGTAGGCCTGGTCGTTGAACGCATTGGCCAGCTGGGCGAACTCGACCTGGTTGGCGTAGTCGGTGAACGAGATGAAGGGCAGGCTGTCGCGCAGCGAGGTGCCGCGCACGACGGGGCCGATCTGGACGAGCGCGTCGGCCTGGCCGTCGCCGTCAACGTCCACACCGACGGTGCCGGCGCTGACGTCGGTGTTCACCGTCACCACCCGACCCTTGACGCGGGCGACGAAGTTCCATGGCGCACCTTCGGCCGGCTGGCGCTGGCCCATCTTTTCACCGGCCTGGTCGACGTCGGCGACCATCGCCTGGCGCAGCGCGGGGAAGTCCACCGCCTTGGCCTGCAGCGCGGGCAACACCTTGGCCTCCCAGATGTCGGCGACCTGGGCCTTGGGGTCGAACGCCTGGTTGACGAATTTGTCGGCCTGGTCGGCCGATGCGGCCACGGTGCGCTTCTCGATGCGGCAGGCCGAGAGGCCGAGGGCGAGCGCGAGCAGGCATGCCAGCGCCGCGAGGCGTGGCGGGTACAGCAGGGACGGCATGATCGGGTGCGGTGAGCTGAGGAGCGAGCGAGGGCGGGAAGCCCCAGAGGTCGTAGGCGTGGCCTACTTCTTCTTCAAGTTGAAGCCGTCGAGGCGGGCGGCGTTCCTGGCGGTGATGAGCACGCAGTCCATCAGCTGTTTCTCCGGCAAACCGGTGCTGCCGGTTTTCAGGTATTTGTCGGCCTGCTCCACGGCCAGTTCGGCCTGGCGGTAGGCCGGCTGCAACACCGTGGCTTTGATGCCACCTTTGAGAATGGAGTCGCGCACATCGTTGCTGCCATCGAAGCCGACGACGATGACGTCCGTGCGCTTGGCGGCCTGCAGTGCAGCCCAGGCGCCCATCGCCATGGTGTCGTTGCCGGCGATCACGCCCTTGATGTCGGGGTTGGCCTGCAGGATGGTTTCCATCTTCTTGAAGGCCTCGGGCTGGCTCCAGTTGGCGGACTGGCGGGCCACGAGCTTCATGCCGGGGTACTTGCCGATCACGTCCTGGTAGCCCTTGCTGCGCACGCCGGCATTGATGTCGGCCTCGCGGCCCAGCAGCTCGACGTAGTTGCCCTTTTCGCCCATCAGCCGCACGAACTCCTCGGCGCCCAGTTGCGCGCCCTGGTAGTTGTTGCTGACGATCTGCGTCACGGCCACGCCGGTGGTGTTGATTTCGCGGTCGATCAAGAAGGACGGGATGCCGGCCTTCTTCGCCTTGGCGACGGCGGCCACGGAGGCCTCGCTGCCGGCGTTGTCCAGGATGATGGCGCGGGCCTTGCGGGCGATGGCGGCGTCGAAAAGCTCGTTTTGCTTGTTGGCGTCGTCGTTGTGGACGAGCACCAGCGTGTCGTAACCCAGCGCCTTGGCGCGCGCCTGGGCGGCCACGGCCTCGGCCTTGAAGAAGGGGTTGTCCGGCGACGGCACGATGATGGCGATCAAGTCCTTGGCGGCGGCCATCTGCGTCGCAAGACCGGCGAACAGCGCCACCGCCAGCGTCTTGAGCTTTTGCTTGGATGTCATGGGCTATGTCTCCTCAGTTCGCTGAGTGATTTTGGTGCGTCTCAACCATTGGCTGGACCGCGCTCGTGGCTGCATGGTTGGCCGGGCTGTCGCCTCTACCAACACATATGTTGTGTTGGTGTGATGGTATGACATGTTGGGCGAGTCGCAGGCTCTGGTTTTCCCTGGCGCCGGGCGCCAGCCGTCGATCAGGCCGGTCGGATGAGCCGCTGGTAGAGCGTGTTGGCGCGCGTCAGATGCGCTTCCATCGCGTCGGACGCCGCCTGCGGATCGTGCGCCGCAATGGCGTCGACGATGCGCTCATGCTCGCTGAGCGTCAGCTCTTCGGCGCCAGGCGCTCGCACCAGCGTCTGGTAATACTCGCCTGCCCACCGGAACAGGGCCTCGGCGATGGACGGAAAGATGGGGTTGCCGCTGATGCCGGCGATCTCGCGGTGGAAGGCCATGTCGCGCTCGACGAACAGCTCGAAGTTCGACATCGCCGCGCGCTGTTGCGCGATGGCCAGGCGCAAGCGGGCGATCTGTTCCTCGGTCGCGCGTTCAGCTGCCATGCGGGCGGTGCCGCACTCCAGGAATACGCGGGCTTCCTTCATGTGCTCCAGGCTGCCGGGCTGGCTGCGTAGCAAGTGCATCGCGCCGCCAGCCAACTGCGACACGAGGCGCTCGGCCGTTGGTACGACCACACGCGCTCGCTCGCCATGAATGATCTCGACGATCCCCGAGCGTTCCAGCGCCTGCAAGGCTTCACGCACCGCAGGGCGGCCGACGCCGTATTCATCCATCAGCTCCCGCTCCGAGGGCAACTGGGCGCCGGCTGGGATGGCGCCTGACCGGATGCGGTCCATCAGCCGGTCGAGGACCTCTTGATAGATTTTTCTGCGCTGAATCGTCTCGCTCATGGTGGGGCTCCGCCTGCCATCTTCAGGATGGCAATGTGGTCATATGACGATACCACGCTCCCATTGGCGAGCGCTTCAGGCGCAGTCAAGGCTGCGCGGCCACCGTCCCCATCATTTTCTGGACATGATGATATCAACTGGTATGATGAGTATGTCTACATGTCGTTTAAGTTGACGTGTGGGGCGGGTGGCATTGCTGAAGACGCGATGCCGCCCGCGCTCGACTCTCTCTTCCCTGCAGATGCCAACGGAGCCTCAGTCATGAATCAAACCATCGCCCTGTTCGGAGCAGGCGGCAAGATGGGCGTGCGCCTGTCCAAGAACCTCCTCAATTCCAGTTTCCGAGTCCGCCACGTCGAACCCAGCGAGGTCGGCCGCAAGCGTCTGAAGGACGAACTGGGCCTGGACTGCGTGGACACCGACGCCGCGCTGGACGGCGCCGATGTCGTGATCCTGGCGATCCCTGACACCGTCATCGGCAAGGTGGCGCACCAGATCTCGCCCAAACTGCCGGCCGGCACCATGGTCATGCTGCTGGACGCCGCAGCCCCCTTCGCTGGCCACCTGCCGGACCGCAAGGATCTGACCTACTTCGTGGCCCACCCCTGCCACCCCACCATCTACAACGACGAGACCGACGCTGCAGCGCGCAAGGACTACTTCGGCGGCGTCGCCGCCAAGCAGTCCATCACCAGCGCGCTGATGCAGGGGCCGGAGTCGGCCTGGGACCTGGGCGAGGCGGTGGCCAAGGCGATCTACGCGCCCATCAAGGACTCCTACCGCCTGACCGTCGAGCAGATGGCGCTGCTGGAGCCAGGCCTGTCCGAGACCGTCTGCGCCACGCTGCTGGCCGTCATGCGCGAGGCCATGGACGAAGTGGTGCGCCGAGGCGTGCCGCAGCCCTGCGCGCGGGACTTCCTGCTGGGCCACATGAACATCCTGGGCGCGGTCATCTTCAACGAGATCCCCGGCGCCTTCTCCGACGCCTGCAACAAGGCCATCACCTTCGGCAAGCCGAGGCTGATGCGCGATGACTGGCTCAAGGTGTTCGACCGCGACGAGATCGCGGAGAGCATCCACCGAATCACCTGATCCCCGGCCGAGGAGCGCACCTTGAGCGAACGCATTCATGCCAGCTACTGGCTGGAGACCGGTGACGACCCCGCCCGCGCGGCGGAGGTCATTGCCGGCGAGCAGTCCAGCGGCACCTTCGTGGCGCTGCCTAACGAGACGCCCGAGCTGAAGGCGCGCTCGGGCGCGCGGGTGGAGCGGCTGGAGGTGCTGGACACCTCGTCCTTGCCCAGCCTGCCCACGCCCAAGCGCAGCCCGCGCTACACGCGCTGCAGGCTGGAACTGTCCTGGCCCATCGAGAACCTGGGGGCCTGCCTGCCCACGCTGATGGCGACGGTGGCGGGCAACCTGTTCGAGCTGCGCGCCGTCACCGGCCTGCGGCTGACCGACCTGCAGCTGCCTGCCTCGTTCGCGGCCGCCTACCCCGGCCCGGCCTTCGGCATCGCGGGCACCCGGCGGCTGGCCGGCGTGAATCGCGGCCCGCTGATCGGCACCATCATCAAGCCCAGCGTGGGCCTGTCGGCCGACGAGACAGCCCAGCAGGTGCGCGAGCTGGTGGACGGCGGCATCGACTTCATCAAGGACGACGAGCTGCAGGCCGATGGCCCGCACTGCCCCTTCGAAGACCGCGTGCGCGCTGTGATGCGCGTCGTCAACGAAGCCGCCGACCGCACCGGCAAGAAGGCCATGGTGGCCTTCAACCTGACTGGCGACCTCGACAAGATGCGCCGCCGCCACGACCTGGTGTTGGCGCAGGGCGGCACCTGCGTGATGGTGTGCCTGAACTCGGTGGGCCTGGTGGGCCTACACGAGCTGCGCCGCCATGCGCAGCTGCCCATTCACGCCCACCGTGCCGGCTGGGGCTATCTCAACCGCAGCCCGGCCATCGGCTGGGATTACGGCCCCTGGCAAAAACTCTGGCGCCTGGCCGGGGCCGACCACCTGCACGTCAACGGTCTGCGCAACAAGTTCAGCGAGCCGGACGACAGCGTCATCGCCGCCGCGCGCGCCGTGCTGGCGCCGGCCACGGACGCGGCGGCCATGCCCGCGATGCCGGTGTTCAGCTCCGGTCAGACCGGGCTGCAGGCGCACGACACCTATGCGGCGCTGGGCTGCACCGACCTCATCCACACGGCGGGCGGCGGCATCTTCGGCCATCCGCAGGGCGTGTCGGCGGGCGTGGAAGCGCTGCGCGCTTCATGGGAGGCTGCAATGAGCGGCGTGCCGCTGGCGGAGCACGCCCGTCGCGTGCCCGCATTGACCGCCGCATTGGCGTTCTGGCGATGAGTGTGGCAGCCATGGACTGGCCGGAGGGCCTGCTGCTCAGCTACTACGGCGACGACTTCACCGGCTCCACCGACGCCATGGAGGCGATGACGGCCGCTGGCGTGCCCACTGTGCTGTTCCTGGACCTGCCCACGCCCGAGGCGCTGGCGCGCTTCCCCGGCGTGCGATGCGTGGGGCTGGCGGGCTCGTCACGCGGCCGCAGCCCGGCGTGGATGGACGAGGTGCTGCCGAAGGCCTTCAGCGCACTGGCGGCACTGGGCGCGCCCATCCTGCACTACAAGGTCTGCTCCACCTTCGACTCGTCGCCCCGCATCGGCTCCATCGGCCGGGCCATCGACATCGGCGTGCGCCAGATGCCGGGTAACTGGTCGCCCACCATCGTCGGCGCGCCGCGGCTCAAGCGCTACCAGGCCTTCGGCAACCTCTTCGCCGCCGTCAACGGCGTGGGCTACCGGCTGGACCGCCACCCCACGATGTCGCGCCACCCGGTCACGCCCATGGCCGAAGCCGACCTGCGCCGCCACCTCGCGCAGCAGACGGAGCGGGACATCGAACTCATCGACCTGGTGCAGCTGCGCCAAGGTGAGGCCAACACATTGCGGCAGCAGATGGAGCGGGACGACCCGCCCGTCGTGCTGATCGACGTGATGGACGAAGAGACGCTGCTCGAAGCGGGCCGGCTGGTCTGGCAGGGGCGTGGCGCGGGGCTTTTCAGCGCCTCGTCATCCGGCCTGCCTTACGCATTGACGACGGCCTGGCGCGCGGCTGGCCTGCTGCCGGCGCAGCCGTCGCTGCCCGTGGCGCCGCCGGTGGACCGGATCGCGGCGGTCAGCGGCAGCTGTTCGCCGGTCACGGCGGCACAGGTCCAGTGGGCGCGCCAGCATGGCTTCGAGACCGTGCGGCTGGCGCTGGCCCCGGCGCTGGGCAAGGCGTCGCGCGAGGGCGAGATCGAGCGCGTGGTGTCGCTGGCCGGCGCGGCACTCGCCGAGGGCCGCAGCGCGCTGGTCTTCAGCGCCGAAGGCCCAGACGACCGCGACGTGCTGGGCTTCGACGCGCTTGCCGACGAAGCCGGGCTGACGCGCGACGCCGCCGCACGCATGGTGGGCAGCACGCTGGCCGAGGTCATGCGCCGGCTGCTCGACCGCGTGGACCTGCAGCGCGTCGTCGTGGCCGGTGGCGACAGCTCCGGCGAGGTGACCAGCGCGCTGGGCATCGACGCGCTGACCGTGACCGCAGCCATGAGCCCCGGCGCGCCGCTGTGCCGGGCCTGGTCTCGCAACCCGCGCCGGGACGGGCTGGAGATCGTTCTCAAGGGCGGGCAGATGGGCGAGGCGTCCTTCTTCGGCCGCGTGCGGGACGGCGCGGCTGCATCGTGAACGCCGTCGTGGCCGCGTGGCGCCGCATGGCCTGTGGGCTGGCGGCCCTGCTGCTGGCCCTGGCCACTCCCGCAAATGCGCTTGAGCCTCTACCGCTGCCGCCGGACTCAGCTCAGGCGAAGACCCTGCTGCGCGAGTTCCCGCTGCTGGCCAAGCTGTTGATGGCCGAGCGCCCGTGGGAGCAGTCGCCGCAGGCGCTGGCCGGCGCCATCGCGGCGCGCAAGCCTCAGCTCACCCAGGGCAGCCCCGAGCTCCCACTGCTGCTCGGGGACCGGCGCGGCCCCGGCTGGCCGGGTGAGCCCTTGTTCGGCCTTCAGGCCTACGAGACCGAGTTCTACAGCTTCGACCGCGAGCGGCCACTGGTGCGGCTGCATGTCGGCCGGCCGTTGGTGTTCGCGCTGCAGCACGGCCGCGTCGAGGCGCGCGCGGAGGGGCGGCAGCTGGTGTCGCAGTTCCCGGTGCTGGCGGCCGATGCCGTGACCCGCCTGCGGGCGCAGCTGGAGGGTGCGGCCGAGTCGCTGGCGCCCTTCGGCGCGCAGCGCGAACCCTGTGCGTCGGCATTGGTGGCCTGCTACCGGCTACCCAACGATGTGCGCATGACCGTGACTGACCTGAGCGGCTCGACCAACGGCACGCCCTACGTCGAGATCAGCCTCACGCCCCAGGCGCCGGTGGCCCGGTTCGCCGGCACGCAGACGCTGGCCTTCCCCGGCGCCGAGGGGGCGGGGCGTTATGCCCAGGGTGGGCGAGGCGGCAGAGTCTTCATCGTGACCACGCTGGCGGACTACCTGCCCAAGGGGCGCCTCGGGCGGCCTGCGGGCACGTACGGCCAGGCCAGCGCTCACGCACTGACGCTGGGCGAGGGCAACTGGGTGCCTTTCGTCGATGCGCTGGGCCGGCCGGAGCCTGGTGTCGGCAAGCCCCTGCTGCCGCCGTTTGAAGCCCTGCCGCCCGAGCCGGTGATCACGGGCAGCCTGCGCGAGGCCGTCGAGGCGGCGGGCCCGCGCACCATTGTGTTCGCCGTGTCGGGCACCGTCGAGCTGAAGGACGAGCTGGTGGTCCGCAACCCCTACCTCACCATCGCCGGGCAGACCGCGCCGGGCGAGGGCGTGCAGATCAGGAACTTCGGCTTGATGGTCGAGACCCACGACGTCATCGTGCGCCACCTGCGCATCCGCGTGGGCGAGATCAAGGGACCGGGCAACCTGCAGCGCACGCTGGGCGAGCAGACCCACGGGCTGGACATCAGTGGCATGAACGTCATCGTCGACCACTGCGACATTGCCTACGCCAACGACCAGGTGTTCAACACCTACGGCGTGGAGCGCCGCGAGGCGGCCACGCTGCAGTGGTCCTATATCTACGGCGGCCCCAAGGCCTCGACGCACGAGAAGGGCGACCACTCCATGGCTGCCGTGGGCGTGGGCTGGGGATTCGTCTCACTGCATCACAACCTGTTCGCCCACATGCGCACGCGCAATCCGAGGGTCGACATGCTGACCTACGATTTCCGCAACAACGTCATCTACAACTTCGGCGCGGCCGGCTACGGCTCGCCCAACGACAACCTGCGCTTGAACTACGTGGGCAACACGCTCAAGCGCGGGCCCGACACCAAGCGCAAGGACTTGTACGCCTTCGGCGACCGGCAGTTCTCGACGCCCTTCGGCCAATGGTATGGAGCGGGCAACGCGCTGCCCGAGGGCTTTGCCGGGCTGTTCGATGCGCCGGCGCAGACCGTCGTGAGCCAGCCCCATGACGTCCCGCCGGTCACGACGCATGCCGCAGCCGATGCCTATCGCCTTGTGCTGAGCGAAGGCGGCGCGAGCAAGCCGGTGCGCGACAGCGTCACCCGCTACGTTGCGGGCACGGTTGCCGAAGGCGCCGGCTTCATCCCGGGCACGCCGGCCGACTGGCCAGACGGTGGCTTTGCCCGCTACCCCACGGCGAGTGCACCGGTCGATGAAGACCGCAACGGCATTCCCGATGCCTGGGAGCGCGCTCGCGGCCTGAGACCCGGCACGGTGCGCTCGAACGGGCGCGACCTCGATGCGCGTTACGACAACCTCGAGGTCTACATCAACTCGCTCTGACTACTCGACCCGGATGACCACGCGCCGGTAGCGGGTCAGCCTGGGCGTGCCGTCGTCGGTGACCTCGGCCACCACGTGGATGCTGCTGCCCTGAGGCGCGTCCTTGGGCACGGTGAACGATGCGCGCTCTCGGCCGGCGTTGGCGATGCGCACCGGGCCGCGGTAGCTGCCGGCATCGTCGTCATGCCACCACAGCGTCTGCAGGCGGTGGCCGTCCGGGTCCGTCGAGCCCTGCGTGCTCAGGCGCACGGTCTGGCCGGGGCGGGCGCGGATGTCGGCCTGGGCCACCCGCACCTGCGGCGGATGGTTGGCCTGCGCGTAGGGCAGCACATTCCAGTCGGCGCGCGCGGCGAAGTCGTTCTGCAGGGCCTGCGTCCAGCGCCATATAGGTTTGAAGTAGGCGCTGCGCTGGGCTTCGGTGGTGGCGGAGCCCTTGCGCAGGCTGCTGCGGCCCCAGGCATTGCCCGTGTACCAGCGACCTTCGGGGTAGACGTAGCCCGCCACGGGCACCGGGTCCAGCCAGGTGTTGTCGCGCACCCGCACATAGCGGCCGCCCCAGCCGCCCCAGTCGGGGGACTCCAGGTTGCGCAGGCCGGTGTCGATGAGGTGCAGGAAGGCGGGCGAATCGCCCTCGGAGCGGAACTCGCCGGGCTCGAAGTCGGTGTCGCCCAGCAGGCCGTAGCTGCCGGGCACATGGGCCTTGTAGAGCGCGGCCAGCGGGCCGTGGCCGTTCAGGATGTGGGTCTTCATCCAGTCGGCCTTCAGGTAGGGCAGGTTTTCGGCGGGCTGGATGCGCTTCCACTCGTAGGCCAGCGCCCAGAATTGGTCCGAGATGATTGTGGGGATCTGGTAGTGGCCCCAGCGCGGGCGGATGTAGCGCTGGTAGGTGTCGTCCTGTTCCCAGATCAGGAAGAGGCGCAGCCTGGCCGCTACCGCGGCCATCTTCTCGGGGTGTTCCTCCTCGATGGTCTTGAGTGCGCGGGCCAGCGTGTTGGTGCCGCCCCAGGCCTGCACCCAGACCGGGCGCGGGTCGCTGTCGTCCAGCAGCACCCGGGCGATGAGCTCAGAGCCGGGCGTGCGCTCGGCCATCTCGCCTTCGGCCTTGACGTTGCCGAGCACGGTGCGCGCCTGCAGGTACTCGGCGCTGGGATAGCGCGGGTCGTGCTTGAGCAGGTTGGGCTGGACCTGGGCGTAGGCCTTGAGGATGGGCTGTGCCCAGTCGTCGCCCGCCCACTTGTGGCCCTGCCAGTGGTACTGCGAGCTGGTCGTGACGATGCCCTCCACATCCCACTCGTTGGCATACATCAGGAAGCGCACCAGCGAGCATTCATCGTCCACCTCGCCGTCGGTGGTGACGATGACGCGCGGCCTGTCGGGCGGCGCTGGTGCGGCGGCGGCCGTGATGCAGCAACTGCCGAGAGCAGCGGCCAGCAGGGACAAGGCCAGCGGTTTGTGTTTCATGACTGTGGCTCCTCGGGTGATGCCAGGTGGAAGCGCGCGCTGAACGAGTAGCTGCCGGACAGCGCCTCGCAGACCAGCCGCCCGGGGGCCTCGCCCAGCACGCGCAGGCCCTCGGCCTGCCGCACCGGCGTGCCGCCCTCCGTCACGTCGGCTGCGGAGCTGCAGGGCACGAAGACCTTGGCGCGGGTGTTGGCCGGGATGCTCACCTGCCAGCTCAGCCGGTCGCTGTCCAGCCGCCATTCGCTGTGGATGAGGCCGTGCATCGTGCGGTAGCTGGCGCGGGCGAAGTCCAGCCCCTCGCCGACGAAGGGGCGCAGCACGAACTGCTGGAAGCCCGGGTGCTCGGGGTCCAGCTCGATGCCCGCCACATGCCGGAACAGCCATTCCCCCACCGAGCCCAGCGAGTAGTGGTTGAAGGAGTTCATGTGTGGGTTGAAGAAGCCGTCTTCTTCGGTCCAGCCGTTCCAGCGCTCCCAGATCGTCGTGGCGCCGTGGCGCACGGGGTAGAGCCAGGAGGGGTAGTCGTCGCGCAGCAGCAGCCGGTAGGCCACGTCGTTGCGGCCGGCCAGCGTGAGCTGCGGGTTCAGGTGGCGGATGCCGATGAATCCCGTGCTGAGGTGGCCGCCCAGTGCCTCGATGTTGGCCACGAGATGCGCTGTGGCGGCTTCGCGCAGCGGCTCGGGCAGCAGGTCGAAGGCCAGGGCCAGCAGATAGCCGGTCTGGGTTTCGGTGGTGATGCGGCCGTCGGGTGTCAGCCAGGTTTTCTGGAAGGCGGCGCGCACCCGCTCGAACATGGCGTTGAAGCGGCGCGCGTCGTCGTCATGGCCCAGTTCGCGGGCGATCTCGGCGAGCTTGGCGCAGTCGTCGGCCCAGTAGGCGGTGGCCAGCAGCGTCTTCATCGGCGACTGGGTGCCGAAGGAGGTGTCCGCCGGGATGCACAGCCAGTCGCCGTAGTTGTTGGACAGCAGCTTGGCGCGCAGGCCGCCCGGGTTGTGGCTGGCGATCCAGTCCACCCACTTCACCATGGCGGGGTAGTGCCGCTCCAGGATGCGCCGGTCGCCGTAGACCTGCCAGATCGTGTGCGGGATGCTGACGCCGCCATCGGCCCAGCCGGCCGCGCCGCCGAGGTTGCCCAGGCCGGTGAAGTTCTTGCCCTCGCGCAGCCGTGGCGCGGTGTCCGGGAAGACGCCTTCGGGCGTCTGCGCGTCCTCGATGTCCACCATCCACTTGCTGAAGAAGGCGGCCACGTCCATGTTGTAGGTGGCGGTGCGCAGGAAGACCTGCGCATCGCCCAACCAGCCCAGGCGCTCGTCGCGCTGCGGGCAGTCCGTGGGCACGGACAGGAAGTTGTCCTTCTGCGACCACAGGCCGTTGAGCCAGAGCCGGTTCACCCCGGGGTGCGAGCACTCGAAGTGGCCGGCCTCGGGAGTGGCCGAGCGCAGCACGCAGCCGGTCACGGTGGCCAGCGTGGGCGCCTGCGGCAGGCCGCTCAGCTCCACGAACTGGAAGCCGTGGAAGGTGAAGTGCGGCTCGTAGACCTCGTCCTCGCCTCCGCCCTTGCAGATGTAGACATCGGTGGCCTTCGCGCGGCGCAGGTTGGCGGTGTAGAGCGTGCCGTCGGGGTTGAGCCGCTCGCCGAAGCGCAGCGTCACGCGGGTGCCGGCGGCGGCACGCACGCGCAGCCGCACCCAGCCGGCGATGTTCTGGCCGAGGTCGAAGACATGCACGCCCGGCGCGGCCTCATGCAGGGACACCGGCGCGATGTGCTCGGTGATGCGTACCGGCTCGGACCGTTGCGCCACCAGCGGCACGGGCGGAGGCACCACCTCCAGCGCGGGCAGCCAGGGCAGGGCGCCTTGGTCGTCGAACCCGGGGCGGTCCCAGCCCGGCTGCTCGCGGCGGGCGTCGTAGACCTCGCCCATCATGAAGTCGGAGCTGAGGATGGGGCCGGTGTTGACGGTCCAGGCACCGTCGCTCACCAGCGTGAAGCGCTGGCCGTTCTCCAGCTCCACTTCCAGCTGCACCAGCAGGCTGTTCTGGTGGCTGCCGTAGCGGGCTCGCGTCTTCTGCCAGCCCACGAAGCCGCTCCACCATCCGTCACCCAGCGTGGCGGCCAGGGCATTGCGGCCGGGCGCCAGCAGCGCCGTCACGTCGTAGCTGCGGTAGTGGATGCGCTTGTCGTAGTCGGTCCACTCGGGCGCGAGCATGTCCTGGCCGATGCGCCGGCCGTTGGCGCGCAGCTCGAAGACGCCGCGTGCACTCGCATGCAGCGTCGCCCGCCTGATGGCGCCAGGTAGCTCGAACTCGCGCCGCAGGCGCGTCGGCGTGCCCGGCCGTTTCAGCGTGGGCGTGGCCGCGTCAGGGTCGCGCCGCAGCACCTTCACCGGCGCGGCCAGCCAGCGGGCCTGCCAGTCTGAGGCGGCGAGCAGGCCCATGCTCCAGAACGACGGCGCCGAGCGCGTCTCGACGCCCAGCTCGTCCCAGACCTGCACCTGCCAATGGCAGGCCTGGCGCGACGTGAGTGGCAGGCCGGCATAAGCGATGTGCGTGCTGGCAGCGCCTTCGATGCGACCGCTGTCCCAGAGGTCGCCCTCGCCGGCGTGCAGGCGGGAGGCGCTGCTGGCCACGAGCACGCGCCAGGCCTGCTGGCGCGCGCCGCGCCGCTCGGCCAGCATCAGCCAACTCAGGCGCGGGTGGGGTTCGTCGATGCCCAGGGGCTCGACCAGGTATTCGCAGCGCAGTTGCTGGATGTTCACGGCCTGGCTCATGTGTCCGCCCGCTCGTTCTGGATCTGCTCCAGCGTCTTGCCCGAGGTGTCGGGCATGAAGAAGTAGCCGATGCCGCCACTGATGACGAGAAACAGCGTCAGCAGCGCCGCCAGCACCGCGATGCCCTGCTGAGCCAGCAGCGGCACGAAGAAGCTCCACAGGCCCACTGCCAGCCGTGCCACGCCGAAGGTGATGCCCTGTGCGGTGGCGCGCAGCATCGTCGGGAACAGCTCCTGGCTGAACACCTTGTAGAAAGCTTCGCCCGCCAGCGCGCCGCCGGCCGCGAACAGCACGATGTTGGCCACGATCACTGGCACGCTGAAGGGCAGCACCATCAGCAGCCCGTAGGCCAGGATCTGCAGCACCGCGCCCGCGGCCCACAGCAGCTTGCGGGTCTTGTGGCTGCGGTCCGAGAAGGGCATGAACACCGTGATGGCCACCAGCATGGCCGTGATGAACGCTGCGCTCGGCAGGCCCACGGCCAACGCCTGGTCGTCGGCGTTGTGCTTGATGATCAGGTAGGAGTTGAAGGCGCCCGCAGTGCCTGCAGCGAGATTCCAGAACAGGTAGATGGTGCCGGTCCACAGCAGCGCCTTCAGCGGCGGGCCGCGGAACAGGCGCGACACGCCCTGCCGCGCCGACGATGCAGCTTCCTTCCAGCGCGCCGACTCCGCTAGCCCGCGCCGCATCGCCCAGGTAACCAGGGCCACAACGAACAGGTGCAGGAAGACGATGCGGATGCCCAGCAGGCCCAGTGGCGCCAGCATCAACGCCAGCCACAGCACGATGGCCGGCCCGAGCGACCAGGCCACCTGCGTGAGCCCGAGCAGCCGGCCGCGCGCCTTGGCCGGCGCGAACTCGCCCACCAGCGCGAGCGAGGTCGGCACGTCAGCGCCCACCGCCAGGCCCACCACCACGGTGCCGATGAAGAGCATCTCTTTGTTCACCGCGCAGGCGATGCACAGGATGCCGGCGGCATAGACGAGCAGGTCGTACTGGTAGATGCGCTTGCGGCCGACCAGGTCGCCCAGCCGGCCGCCCAGGAAGGCGCCGATGGCACAGCCGATGGCATTCGGCCCGATCGCCGCGAGCGCGCCTATGTGGCCGTCGGTCAGGCCGAAGGCCTGCTGGAACAGCGCAAAGCCCGCGCCCAGCGCCACGATGGCGCCGGCGTCCAGGTAGGAGGCCATGCCTGCAAGCGCGGTCCAGCGCCATTGCTGGGGCGTGACGGTGGCCGGCGCCGGGCCGGGCTCCCCGGATGACGTTTGCTCTGAGGTCAAGTTGTGGCTCCAGGCGGGTTTCGCCCGCGTGCGTTCAATCGGGCAGGGCTCCGCAGCCCCATGCCAAGGCGTGGATGCCCGGCCAATAGGCGCAGGCCTATCGACCGTGCGGCAGGTTTCGCTTCAGGGCGCTCTTGAAAATGACGACTCGTCAGCGCGTGACGTTGACGATGACGCGCTGGTATCGGGTCAGGCGCGGCGTGCCGTGGTCGGTCACGGCCAGGATGATGTGCAGCGTGCCGGTGCCGGGCGGCATGACGCGGGTGGTGGGCACCTTGAACGAGGCCTTGGCCTGGTCGAAGCCCTTGATCTCCAGCGGCTGGCCCGAGCGGGCGCTTGACAGCGCCAGCGTGCCGGCCTCGGCATAACAGAACCATTCGTAGGACAGCGCGTCGCCGTCGGGGTCGCTGCTGCCGGCAGCGCTGAGCTCGACGAGCTGGCCGGGCTTGGCCTCCAGCGTGGCCGCGTGGCCGAGCTTGGCCACCGGCGGGTGGTTGGCCTCGGCGTAGGGCTTGATCGTCCAGTCCATGCGGGCTGCGAAGTCGTTCTGGAAGGCCTGGCGCCAGCGCCAGATGGTGGCGTGGTTGGTGGTGTGCCAGCGGCCGTCGGTGCCCAGCACCTCGTCCTGCGCGTCGCTCCAGATGGGCCGGGTTTCGGCCTGGAAATGCCAGCGCTGCAGGCGCGGCGTGTAGAGCTCATATCGACCGCCCCAGCCGCCCCAATCGGGGCGCTCGGGGGTGGCCAGGCCGTTGTCGATGAGGTTCATGAAGGACGGCGTGTCGCCCTCCATCAGGAACTCCCAACGCGGGTACTCGGCGCCCAGCGGGCCCTTGCGGTGGATGTTGCGCTCCAGCCATTCGTTGGTGACGACCGAGAAATCGGCACCGGCAAAGCGGCCGTGGAAGTTGTCGCCGCTGATGCCGCTCCAGGTGGCGTGGTGGTAGGCGCCGCCGGGCGCGTAGCCCGGGCTGACGATGTAGAACAGGCCGGGGAAGTTCTGCCGCAGCCACGGTCCGCTGTCGTCCTGGTCGGAGATGGCGTAGACGCGCAGCTTGGCGACGAATGCGGCCAGCGCCTCGGGGCTGCGCGTGGCGCGCACCTTCCACAGGGCCTGGGCCAGCACGTTGGGGCCGCCCCAGACAGGCACCCACAGCGGGCGTGGGTCGGCGCGGTCGACGGCGCGGATCAGCGCCTCGGAGCCGGGCGAGTCCTTGCCTTCTCCCACGCCCTGCATGCCGTAGACCGGCAGGCCTTCGGTGACCATGCCCAGCAGCTGTTCACCGGCGGGGAAGCCGCGTTCGTGCTTCTCCAGGTTGTCGCGCACCTTGGCGTAGGCGCTGACGATCTGGCGGATGCGCTGCGGCGCAACGCGGCTTTTCTGGTGGGTGGAGGTGGTGGCCACCAGGCCTTCGAGGTCGAACTGGTTGGCGTAGGTGAGCAGCCGCACCATGGACATGGCGTCGTCGGGCTCGTTCTCGATGTCAGTCAGCACCAGCACGCGGGGCTTGGCGGCAATGGCGGGCGCGGCCAGGGCAAGGCCCAGGGCCAGCATCAGGGGGGTGAATGCGCGTCGGAACATGATCGTGCTCAGGGTTGGGTGGCGGTGGGCGTGAGGGTGCGCAGTCGCTTGGCAAAGTCGCCGAGGAAATCGGCGCGCCAGCGGCTCAGCGTGCGGGCTCCCTGGTGGGGGCCTTCGCTGACGCGCGGGTCGGGGTCGTCGGTCCACCAGTTCGGCCAGCGCGGGTCGGGCTGGCGTGCCAGCGCGGGCGCCGGCATGCGGGAGGTGAAGCCGCCGGATTGGCCGTCCAGGCCGGGGTGGTTGCTGCTGATGCGATAGGCCCAGGTCTTGGCTTCCTTGGGCGAGAACAGGAAGCGCCAGCTGCCGTCGGGCTGGGCGAAACCAGGGAACTCCTGGCCGTCGACCACCAATGCCGCCTGTGCAGGCGAGGGTGCGGCCCCGGCTGGGCGGTAGACCAGCTCGACGATGGCGAAGGCCTCGACCACGTCCGTCGCCTTCGGCGGCTGCTCGAAGCGGGCGCGCGGCCGCGTCCAGGCGCGCACGTAGCGGCCGCCCCAGCCTTCGGCGGTGGGGTCGTCGCGTGTGGTGCTGAGCACATAGGTCAGCGACGGCGAGTCGCCCATCTTCACGAGCGGGTCGATGCTGGCGAAGTAATCGCCCAAGGCGCCGTGGCCCCTCACCTGGCGGCTCACGAAGGCCGCGTTGCCGAGGTCACCCGACTGGTTGCCGCCGACGAACCAACCCCGGTAGGTGGAGTTGCTCTCGATGATCCAGAGGTCAGGGTGCTCGCGGGCGATGTAGTCGTAGGCGGTGGTGGACCACTTCTTGTTCGGCCCGCCTATCCAGTGCACGCGCAACTTGCGCTTGATGGTCGGGTCGTCATGCAGCGCCTGGGCGAGGTCGTCGATGCCGCCCCAGACTAGCAGCCACAGCGGGCGCGGGTCGTTGGCGTGTGCGCGCTCGATGATCCAGCGCGAGCCCTCGGTGGGCTCGCCCCAGCCGCGCAGGTCGGCCGGGTCGCTGGCGCCCTGCTTGGCGATGGCGCGCAGCGCGTCGGGCGTGGGGTAGCGGGCCGACACCGCACGCAGCGCCGGGTAGTCGCGGGCATAGACGTCGATGAGCTCCAGCAGGTAGCGGCGGCGGTCGCGCGCAGGACCCCACGGCGAGGCGACCAGGCCTTCGAGGGTGATCCGGTCGGCGTACAGCAGCAGGTGCACGAGGGACTGGAAGTCGTCGAAGTCGGTGCCGCCGATGTCGGTGGAGACGATGACACGGGGCAGCGGCGCGGCGGGGGGCGTCTGCGCGGACGCAGCGAACGTCACGGACAGCAGCAGCAGCAGGCGCAGGCAGAAGGCTTTCACGGTGCGGGCTCTCACAGTTCAGGGCTGGCGCTGCAGCACGAGCAGCGCATCTTCCCAGCCGGCCGGCGGGAGTTGGGCACGGGTCTCGTCCTTGGCGAACGGCGCCGCCTTCACTTCGCGGCCATCCCGCGGGTCCACCCAGGTGGCGGCGGCAGCTCCGCTCAGCACGTTGCGCACCAGAGTGGCCGAGCGGTTGGAGAAGTACACCAGCGCCCGGGCGCCCGTGTCGTCGAGCACGGCGGTCTTCAGGCTCTCGCCCTCGCCGACGCCGTCGATCAAGGCGCCGTGCGGCACCCAGCGCCACCAGGCGTGAGCCTGCAAGATGCCCTTGGCCACGCCCGAGGCCTGCGCCGCGCCGGGGAAGTGCAGCGCCTGCTGCCAGGTGTAGCCGCAGTTGTAGTCGCCGCCCTGGCCGCGCATGGCCCAGACCGGGCCGGCGCCGTAGGTGTGGCCGGCACCGCCGCCGAAGAAGCTGTGATACAGCTGGCGGCGCACCATCACCGGCGTGACCCAGCCGCATTCGTGGCGGTAGGAGCCGTACTCGTAGGAGCCCTCCAGGAACAGGCTGGGCTTGGCCGGGGTGTCCCGCTGGTAGTCGGCCAGCATGGCCGCATGCACCTGCTCCAGCTGGCGCCAGACTTCCACGCCGTTGGCGTCCAGCCAGGCGTCGTCATGCAGCGAGACCGAGGAACTGTAGGGCGCGTCGCCGTCGGGGTGGTAGGTCATCAGCAGCCGGTCCCAGGCCGGGTCGGGCCGGTTCCAGGCCAGCGGCCGGCCGGTGACGCCCCGGCCGATGCCCTCGGCCATGGCGCGCACCAGCGGGCGGGCGTCGAAGCGCGACGGGCGCTGGTTCTTGTCGTAGCCCTGGCTGAACGGGCGGGTGTCGCCGCCGAGAATCCAGACGATGTGCGGCTGCTCGCGGTAGCGCTGGCCCAGGAAGGCGCCGAAGCTGGCAGCCGTCGTCGCGTCGTACAGCCGGCGCGAGCCTTCGGACGAGGCCGCCAGGTAGGCCCGTGCCCAGACCGGCAGCAGGCCCAGCACCATGCCGCGCTGGCGCACGGCGCGCACGATGTAGTCGGCGTGGTCCCAGTAGTCGTTGGGCGCGTCGGGGGTGCCGCCGGGCACGACCAGCGGGCGTGCCGTGTCGGGCGCGTCGTCCGAGCCGGCGAAAGGCCGGAAGCCATAGGCATTGGGCAGGTTGGCCGGGCCGCTCTTGAGGCCGCCACCGTGCGGATACCAGTGCGCCACGGTCTGGATGACGGTGAAGCCGAGTTGCTTGCGCTGGTCCAGGTAGGCATCGACCTCCTCGCGCTTCAGGTACTGGACCATGCCCCAGGCGGTGTCGCCCAGCCACAGGAAGGGCGTGCCGTCGGGCTGCTGCAGGTGGTGGCGGTTGGGGGCCACCTGTAGGGGGGCGACGGGCGAGGCATCGCCGGCAGCGCAGGCGAGCGGAGCGGCCGCAGCGAGGGCGAGCAGGCAGATCACAGGCGAGGCGGCGCGGGCCAGCGCACGCAGGAAAGGGGCAGTCATGTCTTGCGGTTGCTCCAGGAATGTGTGGTGGGGACGCCCACGCTCGGGTTCGCCCCAGGTGAATGGTATGACGAGATGGATGGATGATGACACCAGGTTAACCCATGTGAAGACCTGAATACCCACAATGACGGAGACAACCATGACCCAATTCCAAGTGCGCCGGGGCGCGCGACCCTTTGCGCTGTCGACAGTGGCCAGCGCCGTCTGTCTGCTCGGCCTGGTCGCGCAGACCCAGGCGCAGACCCCTGCGCCGGCGCCGACACAGACCATCGAGCGCGTGGAGATCACCGGCTCCATCTTCAAGCGCCTGTCCGACCAGACCGCGCTGCCCGTCAGCACCATCCGCGCTGAGGAAATCTCCGCCCGCGGGCATGTGGAGCTCAAGGACTTCCTGCTGGAGCTGCCCGAGTCGTCCACCATCGGCTTCTACTCGGGCACGGTGGGCACGCTGATCAACCTGCGCGGCCTGGGCCAGGCCCGCTCGCTGACGCTGATGAACGGCCGGCGCTTCGCCAACGAGCCGCTGACCGACCAGTACGTCAGCGCCAACACGGTGCCCAAGATCGCGATGAGCCGCGTGGAGACGCTACGTGACGGCGCCTCGTCCATCTACGGATCCGATGCCATCGGCGGCGTGCAGAACTACTACACCTTCAAGACCTTCACGGGCGTCAAGCTCAAGGCAGACATGATGGAGCCGCAGCGCAAGGGCGGCGGCGACACCCAGGGCTATGCGGTGCTGGCCGGCATTGGCGATCTGGCCAGCCAGCGCTGGAACGTCTACGGCGGTTTCGAGTACAGCAAGCGCAACGTGCTGTTCCGTCGCGACCGGCCCGAGCTGTCGGGCCTGGATGCCAACGGCCTGCCCAACACCAACCTGAGCCCCGATCTGATCGCGATGGGACTGGCCGGCTCGACGGACCTGAACTCCAGCACCAGCACGCCCGCCAACTTCCTGGTGTCGCTGGCGGCCAACGGCATCCCGAACGGCACGGTCTACAACCCTTATGCGACAACGGGCTGCAATTCACCCATCTCTGTTCGCAGCTCCGCCACCGCGACGACCTGCTCGCTGAACGTACGCAGCCTCAACCTCAGCACGTACGGCAACGGCACCGACCTGTCCAACTGGTACGGCAAGGGCACGCTGGCCCTGCCGGGCGACCATCAGCTCAGCCTGGAGGTCAACCACTCGATGAACCACATCTTCCAGTACAGCAACGTGGTGGGCATCACGAACCAGAACTACTACCTGTCCCTGCCCAAGACCAGCAAGTGGTACCCCGGCGGCACCGGGGGCGTGCCCATCACCCGCAATGCCAGTGGCAACGTGGTTGTCGCCAATGCTTCGCTGGCGTCGTCGCCGGCACGGCTGTACCTCCGCTGGGCGCCGCTGGATGCCGGGCTGCCCGAGATCCGCGAGGAGCATGTCAACGACCGCGTCGTGCTGGCATCGGAAGGCACGTTCCTGGGCTTCGACTACCGCGCCGGCCTGAACTGGGGCCGTGCAACGCGCAACACGATGCGCGACAACGTCTACCGCACGGCCGCTCTGCAAAGCGGCCTGGATGACGGCACGCTGAACCCGTTCGGGCTGCAGGACGCCGCCGGCATGAAGTACCTGCAGGACAACCAGATCGACAAGGACATCCGCCGCAAGGCGCAGACGACCAACACCAGCGTCGACCTCACGCTCACGCGCGAGCTGATGGACCTGCGCGGCGGCCCGCTGACGTTCGGCCTCGGGTTGGAACTTCGGCGCAACCAGTGGCAGGCCTGGGGCTTTGCCACCAACGACATGACGGTCGTGCCCGGCGCCATCCAGGCGGCCAACACGACGGCGGCCTACCTGGGCAAGGTGCCCACCACCTACGCCGAGGCCATCCCGAACTCCAACCAGCCCGACAGCACGATGAATGGGCAGGCCACGCGCAAGGTGCATTCCATCTTTACCGAAGTCGAAGCGCCCGTGCTGAGGAGCGTGACGCTGAGTGCCGCCGTGCGTGCAGACAGCTACAAGTATTCGCACCAGACCATCAACGGCGTGAACCCCAAGATCGGCGTGCGCTATCAACCGACGGCGAACATCATGCTGCGGGCCTCGGCGAACACGGGCTTCCGCGTGCCGTCGCTGCCAGAGCTGTTCGGCAATGCCGATGGCATCCGCTCCGGCCGCATCGACGATCCGCTGTACTGCGACAGCCTGACCAACACGTCCAAGAACCCGTCGTTGACCACCTCGCAGGTCTGCGATGTCGACATCTTCGAGGTGACTTCCACACGGTCCAACGGCACCAAGCTCAAGCCCGAGAAGTCGCGGGCCTGGACGGTGGGCTTCGGTCTGCAGCCCAGCCCTGACGTAGCGATCACGCTGGACTACTGGTCCACCACGGTCCGCAACATGCTCGGCACCGTCAATCTGGATACGCTGGTGGCCAACTACGGCTTCTATGAGGCGCAGTTCATCCGGCGTGCCGACGGCACCATCGAGCGCGTGCAGAACACCAAGGCCAATGCGGGCGACATGCGCGCCTCCGGCGCCGACTTCAGCTTCAAGCTGCGCCTGAAGACGGCCGACGTTGGCACCTGGACACCGAGCCTGGACGTGTCCTACACCAACGACATCGCGACGCGGCTGGTGGGCAGCACGGAATGGATCAGCGCGCTGGCCACCTCCGAGCCGCTGGGCATCACGACGCAGGACGGCCTGACCGGCAACCGCGCCACGATGCACCGCTGGAAGCACACGGCCAGCCTGAGCTGGCGCGGCGGTAAGTGGAGCTGGACGCTGGCCCAGCGCTACCAGAGCAAACTGCGCGACCGCAACGAGCCCGCCCGTGTGAACGCGGCAGGCTCGGAGGGCGCGCGCGACGTCCGCCCCTATGAAAGCTTCAACCTGACGGTGGGCTACAACGGCTTCAAGGGTCTACGTCTGACGGCTGGCATCAACAACCTGTTTGCCGAGAACCCGCCGCTAACCAACAACTCGCGCTACCAGGGCTACCAGACCCAGATCGCCGATGTGCTGGGCCGCGCCTACCGAATGAGCGCCGAGTACCAGTTCTGAGGTCAGCGGTGCGACCCGGGCCGGCGCCGTGGAAAGAGGGCGCCGGCACGCATCCATGTGGCGCGGCGCGGCTCCGCTCGTCTCGGCTATGCGCCGGCGCCGATGCTGCGTCGCAGGCGCTGGCCCCGTGCGCCTTCGCCGCCACCCACAGCATGATGTATCGACCTCCTCGCGCTTGAAGTACTGGACCCGGTCACCGGCGGTGTCGCCCAGCCGCAGCAAGGGCGGGCCGTCGGGCTGCCGCAGGTGGTGACGATGAGGTGCGTCCTTAAGGGGGGCAGGGCCGTCGGCCAGGTCGCGGCCGAGGCGCCGCAGGCCAGGCATGTCTCGCGGTTGCTCTAGCGGCGTAGGGTGCGGACACCCACGCTCGGGTTCGTCCCAGGTGCATGGTATGACGACATGGGTGGATGATGACACCAGGTTAGCCCATGTGAAGACCTGAGTACCCACAATGACGGAGACAACCATGACCCAATTTCAAGTGCGCCGGGGCGCGCAACCCTTTGCGCTGTCGACAGTGGCGAGCGCCGTCTGTCTGCTCGGCCTGGTCGCGCAGGCCCAGGCGCAGACGGCGGCGCCTGCGCCGGCGCCGACACAGACCATCGAGCGCGTGGAGATCACCGGCTCCATCTTCAAGCGCCTGTCCGACCAGACCGCACTGCCCGTCAGCACCATCCGCGCTGAGGAAATCTCCGCCCGCGGTCATGTGGAGCTCAAGGACTTCCTGCTGGAGCTGCCCGAGTCGTCCACCATCGGCTTCTACTCGGGCACGGTCGGCACGTTGATCAACCTGCGTGGCCTGGGCCAGGCCCGTTCGCTGACGCTGATGAACGGCCGGCGCTTTGCCAACGAGCCGCTGACGGATCAGTACGTCAGCGCCAATACCGTGCCCAAGATTGCGATGTCTCGGGTTGAGACCCTGCGCGATGGCGCTTCCTCGATCTACGGCTCGGATGCCATTGGCGGCGTGCAGAACTACTACACCTTCCAGTCCTTCAAGGGCGTCAAGGTCAAGGCGGACATGATGCAGCCTCAGCGTCGCGGCGGTGGCGACACTCTGGGTTATGCCGTGCTTGCTGGTGTGGGCGATCTCGGCAGTCAGGGCTGGAACATCTACGGTGGCTTCGAGTACAGCAAGCGTGAGGTGCTGTTCCGCCGCGATCGCCCGGAGCTGGCGGGTCTTGATGCCAACGGCCTGCCCAACACCAATCTGAGCCCCGACCTGATTGCGATGGGTTTGGCTGGCTCCACGGACCTGACCGCCAGCACCAGCTCGCCAGCAAACTTCCTGACCACCCTGGGCAGCAACGGCGTGCCCAATGGCACGGTCTACAACCCCTACGCCACCACCGGCTGCACGCCGCCGCTGAGCGTGCGCAGCTCGGCCACGGCCCTGACCTGTTCGCTGAACCAGCGCAACCTCGACCTGAGCACCTACGGCAATGGCACGGAGTTGATGAATTGGTATGGCAAAGGCACGTTGAACCTGCCCGGCGACCATCAGGTCAGCCTGGAGGTGCTTCACTCGGCAAACGACATCCTGGCCTACAACAGCCCCGTCGGCACCACCAACGCAAACTACTACCTGTCTCTGCCCAAGAGCAGTCCTTGGTATCCCGGCGGTTCCGGCGGCGTGCCCGTGGTGCGCAACGCTGCGGGCACTGTCGTTGTCGCCGATGCCAACCTGGCGAGTTCGCCAGCCCGGTTGTACCTGCGCTGGGCGCCGCTGGATGCCGGACTGCCCCAGTTGCGTGACGAGCACATCAACGAACGCGTGGTGCTGGCGTCGGAAGGTGCGTTCCTGGGTTTCGACTACCGCGCGGGTCTCAACTGGGGCCGTGCGCAGCGAAACACGATGCGCGACAAGGTCTACCGCACGCAGGCCCTGCAGACCGGCCTGGACAACGGCACGCTCAATCCGTTCGGCATCCAGAACGAAGCCGGCATGAAGTACCTGCGCGACAACCTGATCGAGCTGGACACCCGCCGCAAGGCTCAGACGACCAACAGCAGCGTCGACCTCACGCTGACGCGTGAACTGATGGACCTGCGCGGCGGCCCGCTGAGGCTGGGCCTGGGTGCAGAGCTGCGCCGCAACGTGTGGCAAGCCTGGGGCTATGCCACCAACGATGTGGTCGTTGTGCCGGGTGCCATCCAGGCGGCTAACACGACATCCGCCTACCTGGGCAAGGTGCCGTTTACCTACAGCGAGGCCATCCCGAACTCCAACCAGCCCGATTCCACGATGAACGGGCGCGCAGTGCGCAAGGTCAACTCGGTGTTCGCGGAGGTCGATGCGCCGGTTCTCAAGAGCCTGACGCTGAATGCCGCCGTGCGCGCCGACAGCTACAAGTACTCGCACCAGACCATCAAGGGCGTGAACCCGAAAATCGGCGTGCGATACCAGCCCGACCGCACATGGATGTTGCGGGCCTCCGCCAACACCGGCTTCCGCGTGCCCTCGTTGCCCGAAGTTTTCGGCAACGCTGAGGAGTTTCGCAACTCCTCCATCGATGACCCGCTGTACTGCAACAGTCTCACCAACACGTCGAACAACCCTGGGCTGACCACGGCCCAGGTGTGTGACTTCGAAGTGACCCAGATCGTCAAGTCGAAATCTGCAGGCACCACACTCAAGCCCGAGAAGTCAAAGGCCTGGACGGTGGGCTTTGGCTTGCAGCCCAGTCCCGACGTGACCATCACTGTTGACTACTGGTCCACCATGGTCCGCGACGTGCTTGGCACCGTGGCCATCGAGCAACTGCTCGCCAACTACGACAAGTACGCCGCGCAGTTCATCCGCCGTGCTGACGGTTCTATCGAGCGCGTTCTGAACAGCAAGGCGAATGCGGGCGACATGAGGGCGTCGGGCACAGACTTCAGCTTGAAGCTCCGCATCAAGACGGCCGATATCGGCACTTTCACGCCGAGCCTGGATGTGTCCTACACCAACGACATCGCCACCCGGGTGGTTGGAACGTCCGAGTGGGTCAGCGCCTTGGCCACCTCCGAGCCGCTGGGCGTCAGCACGCAAGACGGCCTGACCGGCAACCGCGCCACGATGCACCGCTGGAAGCACACGGCCAGCCTTTCGTGGCGCGGTGGCCACTGGAACTGGACCCTGGCCCAGCGCTACCAGAGCAAGCTGCGCGACCGCAACGAGCCCGCGCGTGTAAACGCGGCAGGCTCGGAGGGCGCGCGCGATGTCCGCCCCTACGAAAGCTTCAACCTGACGGTGGGCTACAACGGCTTCAAGGGCTTGAGGCTGACGGCTGGCATCAACAACCTGTTCGCAGAGAACCCGCCGCTGACCAACAACTCGCGCTACCAGGGCTACCAGACCCAGATCGCCGACGTGTTGGGACGCTCCTACCGCGCGAGCGCCGAGTACCAGTTCTGACGCAGCGAGAGTAAACCGTGCCGGTTGCGTGGAGACACGGCGCTGGCACGGCATTCATGCCGGTTGCGTGGTTTGTATGCCCGGCCTACTTCAGCCTAGCCGTTCTTGAGCGCGCGATTCTTGACGCTCAGTCAGGGAGCCACCATGTTCTTCGTACCCTCCAGGATGGCCTGGACTCTCTTCGCGGCCGTGCTCGTTTCGGCATGCGCCAGCAATGATGCTTCTCGGCAGCCGCAAGCCCCAGGGGTCTCAGCCGCTGCCACCGGCATCACGTTCGAAGAGCTGCAGCCGGGCCTTTGCAACCCCGTGCTCTTCGAGAAGCGCAACAACAGCCACACAGGGCCAGGCTACATCAACCCGCCCAACAATCTGTCGGCCCGCGTGACCTGGAGCGTTGCATCGCCTGCAGGCGGGCAATACACGGTGGCCATCCGGTTCTCCAACGGCGGCACAACGCCACGGTCTGGCGAGTTGCTGGTCAATGGCGCGGCCGACCCCAAACGCAAGGTGCCCCTGCTGCCCACGGGCGCCTGGACGCAATGGGAGACGGCCAGCTTCGTCGTCGACCTGGCACCGGGACAGAACTCGCTGGTGCTGCGTGCGACCTCCGACACGGGTCTGCCGAACATCGATTCGATGACGGTGACCGGCGCGAACCCGTCGCCCGGCAACTGCGGCAAGGCGGCACCGGGCATGGCCGCCAAGGCGCCGGTGGATGAGTCGCGGCTGAAAGCCGCGCCCGTCGGTTGGGTGACGCAGGGCTCGGGTGTCACCGGCGGTGGCAAGCTGGCCCCTGTCGTCGTGTCGACCCTGGAGGAATTGCAACGGCTTGCCGGCGACACGCAGCCGCAGGTGATCCATGTGGCGGGGCGGCTGAAGGGCACGCTGAGCGTCGGCTCCAACAAGACCATCGTCGGCTTGCCAGGCGCCGAGATCGCCAGCGACGGCGGCGCACTGCGGCTCAAGGGCTCGCGCAACGTGATCATCCAGAACCTGACCTTTGTGGGGGTTCACGCCAGGAACAGCCCCAACACAGTCCTGCACGACGTTGAGAACGTTTGGCTGGATCACAACACCTTTGTCGACGGCAACCCTGACCTCGTGGTCGTGTCCGGGACGTCGAACTGGGTCACGATTTCGTGGAACGTCTTCCGCCACACCTTGTTCGGACACGAACATGCCGGCGTCAACATCGGCGCCCGTGATACCGCCACCGAGAGCGTTGGGCGTCTCAAGGTGACGCTGCATCACAACTTCTTCGCCGAGTTGGTCAACGAGCGCATGCCGCGCGTGCGCTTCGGGCAGGTCCACAGCTTCAACAACTTCGCCGACGCTGGCACGGACGACTTGTCGCGTTCGTATTACGCCGTTCGCGCCGGCTTCGACGCCAACGTGCGGTCGGAGCGCAACGTCTACCGCAACTTCAAGGGCCCCTCCTGGTGGTGGTCCTCCGAGTTCCTGGGCGCCGAGAACGCCACGGTCTTCAACTACGCCCGAGGCAACCAGAACAGCATCCTGGAGTCCGTGGAGGATGTCTGCCTGCCGGCCTGCGTGGTCGGCCCCATCGACGTCAAGGAGCATGAGAGTGTGACGGGCAAGGCCGGCTTCTACAGCGTCGGTCGGGCCTTCGTGCCGCCCTACCGCTACGTGGCGGAGCCGACCGCCGGCCTGGAGGCCCGGGTGCGCGCAGGCGCGGGCGCCCGCTGACGCAGCAAGTGCCTCGGACGTGCTGCCAAGTGAACGCTGCGCTGGGCGCTGACGGGTTGTTCGAGCGCATGCCCAGCGACAAGGCCAGCCACGCCGCAGGTCATTGACCCAAGCAACTGGCCAGCGTGGCCTGGCGCCTTATTGCAGCCAGTCAGCGAGCGGGTGGCGCATGGCCTTCAGCTGGTCGGCGGCCAGGCCGGCCACGGCGCGGGCGCCGGCTTCGCTGAGATGGGTGTCGTCGCGGCGCCCTGCCGGCACGGTCGGCCAGGTGCCGGGCTCCACCCACATGAACATCGGCTTGGACGGCTCGGGGCCGAGGCCCTGCACCCAGCCCTGGGTGGCATGGTTGAGGTCCAGCAGCGGCACCTGGAGCTCGCGCGCCACGTCGCGGGTGGCGTCGGGATAGCCGCCCAGCGTCTGCGTTAGCCTGCCCTGCTCGTCGAACTTGCGTCGCACGATGGACGTGGCCAGCAGCGCGCTGGCGCCGCGGGCGCGGGCCTCGGTGACGAACTGGCGCAGCTGGTCCTTGTAGGTGGTGTCGGCGTCTGCGAAGCGTTTGGCGTCCTCGCGCTTCTGGTCGTTGTGGCCGAACTGGATCAGCACGTGGTCGCCCGGCTGCAACTGCGCGAGCAGGTGGGCCCAGCGGCCCTCGGCGCGAAAGCTCTTGCCGCTGCGGCCGTTGACGGCGTGGTTGACCAGGCGCTGCGGTTCCTTCAACCGCTCGCGCAGCAGCTGGCCCCAGCCGCGCTCGGGCTGGGGTGGGTCCAGCGGCTTGTCGGCCATCGTCGAGTCACCCACCAGGTGCAGGGCCGGGTGCATCGTGGCCACGGGGCCCATGGCCTGCCGGGGCGCGTCTTCCACGGCTGCCGGGGCTTGTGCGCGGGTGGTCTGGCAGGTGAGGGCGGGCAGGGCGGCGAGGAGGAGTCGACGGCGCATGGGATTGTGGTGGCAGGAGGAAGGTCAATGGTGGTCGCTGGCCTGCTGCAGCCAGGGGCGTGAGCGCTGGTCGTCTCCGCGGTCGCGCAGCTCAGCGCATGAGGTGGGCGACGAGACCGTTGAGATAGCGCTCCAGCTGCGTGTAGCCGCTGGCGGGGTCGATGGCGTTGGCGTCGCTGGCGTCGCGCGGATTCAGGCTGTGCGCCGCTTCCCAGGCGTCGGGCATGCCGTCGCCGTCACTGTCCAGCGGCGCTGGCTTGGACTGCAACACCGGCCATCCACCCACCTCGCTCTGGCTGTTGATGAGCTTGCCGCTGCGCTGGCGCACGTCGTTGACGATGCGCTGGTCCACTGCGTCGCGCGCCAGCGATGCGCCGACACCGGCCAGCACGCGCTCCAGGGTCTTGTCGGGCGCGTCGGTCGTGACCGGGGCGAAGGGCAGCGCGGCTGACAACTGGTAGCCGTCGGGCAGGCCCGCCGGCAGGTGCTGCCGGTCGGCGCGCACCAGGCTCAACGGGTTGGCGGGCACCACACCGTCCATGCTGTTGCCGGCGAAATACGCGCGCGTGGCAGCGTTGCTCTCCTCGAAGGCGAAGCCACCCTTGGAGCTGGGGCCGCGCAGGTAGACGTTGCCGACGAAGTTGTAGCTGGTGCGCTCGCCGGCGCGGTCCATGTTGTAGCCGGCGCGCTCCCTGCCCCAGTTGTAGAAGACGTTGGCACGGAAGTCGTAGAAGGCGCCCAGCTTGTCCTTGTCTGGTGGCAGGTAGCTGCCCGGGCGGGGCATGCGGTCCAGGTGATGGGCCCACAGGTTGTGGTGCATGGACAGCCGCGTGCCGTGCGCGCCGCGCAGCAGGCTGCCGAAGCCGTGGCAGGAACCTTTCTTGGCCTGGGTGCAGTTCAGCGACTCGCCGATGAGGCTCCACTGCACGGTGACGTGCTGATAGGCCGGGCGGCCCAGGTCTTCACGAGAGACCGACACCGACAGCGACTCGTCGCTGGACCAGCTGGCGGAGACGTGGTCCAGGATGATTCGCTGGCCCGAGCCCACGCTGATCGCGTCGTCGTCGGCAATGCTTTCATCGCCAAGGCGAGAGCGGATGAAGCGCACGACGACATCGTCGGCTTCAATGGCCAGCGCCTGGTCGCGCAGCGTGATGCCATCGCCCGGGGCGGTCTGGCCAGCGATGGTGAGGCGGCCTTGCGTGACGCGCAGCGGGGTCTTCAAGGCGATGGTGCCGGACACGGCGAACACGACGGTGCGCGGGCCGGTGACCTCGATGGCCGCGCGCAGCGAGCCGGGGCCGCTGTCGGCCAGCGTCGTCACGTAGATGGCGCGGCCACCGCGGCCGCCCTGCGAGATGGCGCCCTCGCCCTCGGCGCCGGGGAAGGCGGGCAGCGTAGCCGCTGTCGGCGGCACGGGCGTCGCACAGGCAGCAAGCAGCAGGGCGGCGGCGAGAGGGGTGAGTTTTTGCATGGTGTTCAGTCGTCCAGGGCAGGGCGCGCGGCGGCGCCGGCGGGGGTGTCCAGCGCGGTCAGGCGCAGGGCGATGCCAGGTTGGCCTGGCAGCTTGATGGGCTGGGCTGCGACGAAGTTGTAGCGGCCCTGCGGCTTGAACTGCAGCGATGCCTTGACCGGCGTGATGGTCATCGCCCAGGTGTCGATGATCTCGGCCTTGAAACGCTGGCCGTCGCGCAGGCCAGTGAGGTAGAGCTTGGGCAACCATTCGGTCGGCGCCCGGTCACCGAAGTAGACGAGGTAGTGGCGCCCGGGCTGGCCGGCGATGAAGAGGTCCTCGAAGGCGTCGATGGGGTCGATGCCCTCCAGCGGCGCGGCGTCGAGGATGGTCTTCAGGAAGGCCAGCCGTGGCGGGCTCTCCCCGCGCAACTGCTTGCCCTGCGCCAGCCAGATCGTGCCGTCCAGCGGATCGGGAATGAACTCGCTGTGGCCGCCGTAGCTGCCCGCGATGGTGACCGACCAGAAGGCATGCACCATCTGCCGGCCCGTCAGCTGGGCCCAGCGGCGGTCGTGACGGCCCTCGTACTTCAGTTCGTCGAACACGACCGGTTTGCGCCAGGCCTCGCGGAACAGCACGGCGCGGTTGGCCTCGGCGGCGGCCATGCCGTGCTGCATGCTGACGTGGGTGATCCAGTCCTCGGCCTGGTTGTACATGCGCTTGCCGTTGTGGATGGAGCGCAGGTGGCCGTAGGGGTCGATCTGCTGAATCAACCGGCCCAGGTGCTGCCAGTCCGCATCGGTCTTGGTGCGGATGAAGTCGAACTCGTTGGCCAGCGACCACCACACATTGCGGTAGGCCGCGAGCCGCGCGACCAGGTAGCGCGCGTAGCGGTCATCCACCTCGCGGGGCATGTTGTCGAGGCCCCACTCGCGCTTGTCGTCGTAGGGGTGGTGCAGGATCAGGTCGGCCTCGATGCCGAGGTCGCGCAGCTGGCCCACGCGCTGCTCCAGATGGCGGAAGAAGGCGGGGTTGAAGCGGGTGTAGTCCCAGTTCTTCGGCGGCGTCCCTGCGAAGGGCCACAGCGTGGGCGGGTGCTTGTCGACACCGGCCGTCTGCGGGAACACCAGCATGCGCACCTTGTTGAAGGGCGACGCGGCCAGCGCCTTCAGCGTCTGCGTCTCCAGCGCCTCGCCGCGGTGTGCCCAGCTGTACATGGTGGTGCCGATGGACTTGTACGGCGTGCCGTCGGCGTAGCCGAAGTGATGCTGGAAGCGCACGCCCACGGGGCCATGGTTGCCGGCCTTGGGCGGCGAGGCCGTGAACTCGCCCTGCTTGTTGGTCAGCGGCCAGCGGTTGCTGTGCGTCACCCAGGTCCAGCGCCCCTGGCGCGGCGGCATGAAGCGCAGCTTGTAGACGCCCTCGCCGTCGTAGAAGCCGTCCACGTCGACGGTCTGCGTTCCGTTCGTGAAGCGGCCTGACAGCTGCACCTCGGTGAACGGGTTGCCGTCGGCCGGCCCGGGCAGGCTGATCTCGAACAGCCCCCACTGTTCAACGACCGCCGGGGGGCTGGGCGGCTGTGCGGGCTGGGTCGTTGCCCCGGCCGGCGCCAGCAGGCCACTCAGTAGGCAGGCCATCCATAGCCAGGCCGTCAAACGTATCTGCATCATGGTTTCACCTTGTCTCGGAATGCGCGAAAGCGCTTTTGTCGTTGGTATGATAAGTATGCCAAGACATTAGACCATTAGTGAACAGCCCCGCTGCATTGCGATGCGTATCTCCGCCCTCATGCTGTCAGCGCTCTTGCTGGCCCATTCCGCCCAAGCCGCCGTCGTTGGCCGCACGGTGCCGGCCACCGCGCTGACCGAGTCCCGAGTGGCCGGTCAGCCCGAGTGGCTGGCGTATCTGGCCAGGTCGAAGGCACTGATGGCGACGGACAAGGCCACGTTCTTTGCCGAGAAGCCGAACGGGCCGGCGCCTGTGCCCACGGCATACAGCGCGCCTGCGAAGACGATGCCGCTGAGCCGTGACCCCGCCTGGTACGCCTCCGCCGAGGCGCGCCATGTGGCGGACGTGATCGTCAGTTTCCAGACCCCGGCTGGCGGCTGGAGCAAGAGCTCGCCGCGCGACGCTGGGCTGCGCCGGCCCGGCCAGTTCTATCTGCTGGGCCGCACGCCCACGCCGGGCGACAGCAACTGGGGTTGGGTGGGCACCTTCGACAACGACGCCACCACCACCGAGATGGCCTTTCTTGCCCGCGTTGCCGCGCAGGCCCCGGGGGCCGAGGGCGATGCCTACCGCAAGAGCTTCCTGCGCGGCCTGGACTACGTGTTCAACGCCCAGTTCCCGACCGGCGGCTGGCCGCAGGTGTACCCGCTGATGGGCGGCTACCACGACGCCATCACCTACAACGACGACGCCATCGGCAGCATCACCCGGCTTCTGGCCGACGTGGCGCGGGGGCAGGGCGACTACGCCTTCGTGCCCCCCGCGCTGCGCGAGCGCGCCCGCCAGGCCGAGGCCCGTGCCATCGAGTGCATCCTGGCCACGCAGGTGCGCGTGGAAGGGCGCCCCACCGTCTGGGGCCAGCAGCATGACCCGCTGACGCTGGCACCCGTGGGGGCGCGCAACTACGAGCCGGCCTCGCTGGCCAGCGCCGAGAGCGCGGGGATGCTGGTCTACCTGATGTCCATCGAGTCGCCGTCGCCGCAGGTCGTGGCCGCCATCGAAGCCGGCGCTGCGTGGTTCAAGGCCTCGGCTCTGCGCGACAAGGCCTGGCAGCGCAGCGCGGAAGGCAGTGCGCTGGTCGACAAGCCCGGCGCGCCGCCGCTGTGGGCGCGTTACTACAGCCTGAGCACGGGCCTGCCCATCTTTGGTGATCGCGACCTCAGCATCCATGACGACGTGAGCGAGATCTCGGTCGAGCGCCGCAACGGCTACAGCTGGTTCAACACCGGCAGCCAGCGGGCGCTGGACGAGTACCGCACGTGGTCGGCCCGGAGCAAGCCATGAGGCGGCAGCCACGCCTTGCGGCGCTGGTCGCCGCCTGCCTGATCGCCGGCTGCGCCTTGGCCGCCACGCCGGCTGTGTCGGTGGCGTCCGTGCCCCAGCCCGAGCGGCCGCGCGTCTTCGTGCTCACCGACATCGAGAACGAGCCCGACGACACGCAGTCGCTGGTGCGCCTGTTGCTGTACGCGAACGATCTGGACCTGCGCGGCCTAGTGGCAACGACGTCGGTGCACATGAAGCAGGGCACACATGCCGAGTCCATCCGCCGCGTGATCGCTCGCTACGACCAGGTGCTGCCGCGGTTGCGCCGGCACGATGCGGGCTACCCCGACGCGGCGCAACTGCTGGCTCGGGTGGCCGACGGTCAGCCCGGCTACGGCATCGGCGCCACGGGCGCCGGGCGCGACTCGGCCGGCGCGGCGGTGCTTCTGCGCGAGCTGGAGCGCGATGATCCGCGCCCGATGTGGGTCAGCGTCTGGGGTGGCGCCAACACGCTGGCGCAGGCTCTTTTCACGCTGCGCCAGACACGCACGCCGCAGGCGGTCGAGCGGGCAGTCAGCCGGCTGCGCGTCTACACCATCTCCGACCAGGACGACGCCGGTGCCTGGCTGCGCCGCGAGTTCCCGGGCCTGTTCTACATCGTCAGCCCCGGCGGCTACGGCAATGCCACCTGGGGCGGCATGAACCAGGTCGTGGACGGCATCGACAACAGCCCGGTGAGCAACGCCTGGATCGCCCGCCACATCCAGCAGGGTCACGGCCCGCTTGGGGCCGCCTATCCCGACGTCGCGTACGGCATGGAGGGCGATACACCGTCCTTCCTGGGCCTGATCCCCAACGGCCTGAACGTGCCCGAGCGCCCCGACTGGGGCGGCTGGGGCGGCCGCTACGAGCGCTACACACCGCGGCGCGAGAACACCGATCCCACCGGCTTCAACGGTGGCGTGCCGATTGAGCAGGAGACACGGCCGATATGGACGAATGCGGTCGACCGCTTCAAGCCCTACGTGCCCGCACCCTACGGCCGTTCGGTGAAGCCTGCCGAGCGCGAGTTCAGCGGCAACAGCGTCACCGTCTGGCGCTGGCGCGAGGCGGTGCAGAACGACTTTGCGGCGCGCATGCTCTGGACGACCCAGGAGCCCTCCCAAGCCAACCATGCGCCCGTGGTCAAGCTCGCGCATGCGGCCGAGTTGTCGGTGCGCAGCGGCGAATGGCTTCAGCTCGATGCCAGCCCCAGCACCGACCCCGATGGCGACAACCTCAGCTTTCTGTGGTTCACCTACCCCGAAGCCGGCACGCTGAAGGTGCCGCTGGTGCTGGGCACCGAGAACATCGCGTGGGCGCGCTTCTATGTCCCCAAGGTGGATGCGCCGGCGACTGCGCATGTCATCGTGCAGGTCACCGACAAGGGCAGCCCGGCGCTGACGCGCTACCGCCGCGTGATCCTGAACATTCGCCCCTGACCCTGCAGAGCCGTACCAGCCGCCGCGCCCAACGTCGGCTGAGGCGGCCTTGCCGTTGACCGAACCGAGCGAGCCCATATCTTGAACGCGCCAGACCCCGCCGTCCCGCGAGCCGCCGTCATCGCGGCCCTGCAGCGCCTGCTGCCGGCCCACGCGCTGCTGCACCGCGCCGAGCAGACCACGCCCTATGAATGCGATGGCCTCACCGCCTACCGCCAGCGCCCGCTGGCCGTGGCGCTGCCGGAGACCGAGGCCCAGGTGGGCGGCGTGCTCAAGGCCTGCCACGCACTCGGCGTGCCGGTTGTCGCGCGCGGCGCCGGCACGGGGCTGAGCGGCGGTGCGATGCCGCACGAGGCCGGTGTGACGCTGGCGCTCGCCAAGTTCAACCGGATCATCGCCATCGACCCGTTCGCCCGTACCGCCCGCGTGCAATGCGGCGTGCGCAACCTCGCCATCAGCGAGGCCGCGGCGCCGCACGGGCTGTACTACGCCCCCGACCCCAGCAGCCAGATCGCCTGCACCATCGGCGGCAACATCGCCGAGAACAGTGGCGGCGTGCACTGCCTGAAGTACGGCCTGACACTGCACAACGTGCTGCGCGTGCGCGGATTCACGGCGCAGGGCGAGCCTGTCGAGTTCGGTAGCGAGGCGCTGGATGCGCCTGGGCTGGACCTGCTGGCGCTGGTCGTCGGCAGCGAGGGCATGTTGGCGGTGATCACGGAAGTCACCGTCAAGCTTGTCCCCAAACCCCAGCTCGCGCGCTGCGTGATGGCCAGCTTCGACGACGTGCGCAAGGCGGGCGACGCGGTGGCGGCCATCATCGCGGCCGGCATCATTCCGGCTGGCCTGGAGATGATGGACAAGCCGATGACGGCGGCCGTCGAGGACTTCGTGCATGCCGGCTACGACCTGAATGCCGAAGCCATCTTGCTGTGCGAGAGCGACGGCACGCCCGAAGAGGTGGCCGAGGAGATACAGCGCATGGAAGCGGTGCTGCTGGGCAGCGGCGCGACGGCCGTGCAGGTCAGCGCCGACGAGGCCCAGCGCCTGCGCTTTTGGAGTGGCCGCAAGAACGCCTTTCCGGCAACCGGGCGGATGAGCCCGGACTACATGTGCATGGATTCCACGATCCCGCGCAAGCACCTGGCCACCATCCTGCTGGACATCCAGCAGATGGAGAAGAAATATGGCCTGCGCTGCGCCAACGTCTTCCATGCCGGTGACGGCAACCTGCATCCACTGATCCTTTTCGATGCCAACGACCCCGACCAGCTGCACCGCTGCGAGCTGTTTGGCGCCGAGATCCTGGAGCGCAGCGTGGCGCTGGGCGGCACCGTGACCGGTGAGCACGGCGTGGGCGTCGAGAAGCTCAACTCCATGTGCGTGCAGTTCAGCGCCGAGGAGCGCGAACAGATGCTCAAGCTCAAGGCCGCGTTCGACCCTGCCGGGATGCTCAACCCGGGCAAGCAGATTCCCACGCTGCACCGCTGCGCAGAGTACGGCCGCATGCATGTGAAGCGCGGGCTGCTGGCCTTTCCGGAGCTGGAGCGGTTTTGAATCTCGCCGACCTTCAACAGCAGCTGCGCGATGCGCGTACGCCGCTTCGCATCACCGGCCACGGCAGCAAGGACTTCTACGGAGGTGCGCTGCAGGGAGAGCCGCTGTCCACGCTGGCCCTGAATGGCGTGACGGCCTACGAGCCCAGCGAGCTCTTCGTGAGCGTGTTGGCCGGCACACCCATTGCCGACGTCGAGGAATTGCTCGCCGAGCAGCGCCAGCGCTTTGCCTTCGAGCCACCGCGCTTCGATGGCCGTGGCACCGTGGGCGGCATGGTGGCAGCGGGCCTGTCCGGCCCCAGCCGAGCGGCGCTGGGCTCGGTGCGCGATCACGTTCTCGGTGCGGTTGTCATCAACGGCGCGGGCGAACTGCTGAGTTTCGGCGGCACGGTGATGAAGAACGTGGCCGGCTTCGACGTCAGCCGCGTGCTGGCTGGCTCGCTCGGGCAGCTGGGGCTGATCACCGAAGTCACCCTGAAGGTGCTGCCGCTGCCCGCCGCCACGGCCACGCTGCGCTTCGATCTGACACAAGCGGATGCGCTCCAGGTCCTGAACACCTGGGGCGCCCAGCCCCTGCCGATCGAGGCCAGCGCCTGGTGTGACGGCGAGCTGTTCCTATGCCTGGCGGGTGCTGAAGCGGCTGTCCAGTCGGCCCGCACGAGGCTCGGCGGTGACGCCATGCCGGCGGACCACGCTGAGCGCTTCTGGACGAGGCTGCGCAACCAGGCCGACGAGTTCTTTGTCGGCGCCGAGCGCGCCGTGACCGGCGGTGCGAGGTTGTGGCGGCTGTCGCTGCCCAGCACTGCGCCCGAACTCAGTCTGAGCGGCGAACAACTCATCGAATGGGGCGGCGCCCAGCGCTGGGTGGTGACGCCCATGGAGCCCGCCGCCATTCGCGATGCCGCGACTGGCGTCGGCGGCCACGCGACGCTGTATCGGGCGCTGGACAAGTCGACCGATGCGTTCACGCCCCTGCCGGCACCGCTCGCTGCCATCCACCGCCGCCTCAAGACCAGTTTCGATCCGCACGGCGTCTTCAACCCCGGACGCCTCTACCCCGACCTCTGATGCAGACCACCCTCGCCCCCGAATACGCCGGCACCCGCGATGGCAGCGAGGCCGAGGCCATCCTGCGCCGCTGTGTGCACTGCGGCTTCTGCACCGCCACCTGCCCGACCTACCAACTGCTCGGCGACGAGCTCGACGGCCCGCGCGGCCGCATCTACCTCATCAAGCAGGTGCTCGAAGGAGACGCGCCCACGCGCGAGACGCAGCAGCACCTCGACCGTTGCCTCACCTGCCGCAACTGCGAGACGACCTGCCCGTCGGGCGTCGAGTACGGGCGCCTGGTGGATATCGGCCGCCGCGTGGTGGATGCCAAGGTCGAGCGCCCCGGAGCCGAAAGGGTTGTGCGCTGGCTGTTGAAGGCGGGCCTCACGTCGCCGCTGTTCAAGCCCGCGATGACGCTTGGCCAGGCGCTGCGTCCGCTGGTGCCGGCTGCGCTCAAGGACAAGGTGCCAGCCAAGGCGTCACCCACCGCGCACGACTGGCCCACACGCCAGCTCAATCGCAAGGTGCTGCTGCTGCTGGGCTGCGTGCAGCCGGCCATGGCCCCCAACATCAACAGCGCCACCGCCCGCGTGCTGGATGCCGCCGGTATCCAGAGCGTCGTCGCCGATGGCGCGGGTTGCTGCGGCGCCATCCACGAACACCTGGGCGACCACGACGGCGCCCTGGACGACATGCGCCGCAACATCGACGCCTGGTGGCCGCTGGTCGCCGGGCCGGGCGAGCGGGTGGAGGCCATCGTCATGAATGCCTCGGGCTGCGGCGCGACGGTGAAGGACTACGGTCACGCGCTGGCGCATGATCCCGCCTATGCCGACAAGGCCCGCGTCATCAGCGAGGCGACCCGGGATTTGAGCGAACTGCTGCCCGACCTGCTGCCAGCGTTGAAGACGCGACTCAAGGCCACGCCCGCCGCGTTGGCCTACCACCCGCCGTGTACCTTGCAACACGGCCAGAAGCTCAAGGGTGGCGTGGAGGCGGGGTTGCGCGAACTGGGCTTCAAGATCGAGTGCGCACCGACCGACAGCCACTTGTGCTGCGGCTCGGCCGGGACCTATTCGGTGCTGCAGCCCGAGCTGTCCAAACAGCTGCGCGACCGCAAGCTGGCCGCGCTGGCGCCGCTGCAGGCCAGCCAGATCGTGTCGGCCAACGTCGGCTGCATCCAGCATCTGCAGGCCGGCACGCGCACGCCGGTGCGGCATTGGGTGGAAGTGCTGGACGATGCGCTGGCGGGGCGGCCATGCTGAACCTCCAGCCGAGGTCCTTTGGAGCGTTCGTGGCAGCTGGCGCAGTCGCTTGGCTGGCTCTGATGTTGCAGCCCAGCGCGCCGGCGCACGCAGCACCGCCGCCCGTGCCAACGGCGCCGCGCGTGGTCGTCATGACAGACTTCCCGCCGCTGGACGTCATCCCGGTCAAGGCCTGTGGCCCCGCCAGCCCGCGCGAGCGCTGCAGCGATCCCGATGACATCCAGTCGATGGTGAGGCTGCTGCTGTATGGCAACGAACTCGACATCGAAGGCCTGGTGGCCTCCGCTGCCACGCTGGCCAACGTGGCGCGAAAGCGGCCGCTGCTTGAGCTGCTGGATCGCTACGCCCAGGTGCAGCCCGCCCTGGCCCAGCACGATCCCCGGTATCCGGCAGCCGCTACTTTGAAGCTGCGTACCTGGCAGGGGCTGGACGGCGCCTGGGGCACCCCCAAGTTCGGCACACCGGCGCGGCCGCTGGAACAACTGCTCGGCCCCGAACTCGACACGGAGGCGTCGGACGCATTGATTCGCATCGTCGACCGCCCGGACCCGAGGCCGGTGTGGGTTCTGGGCTGGGGTGGCTCACGCGAGATCGCGCAGGCGCTGTGGAGGGTGCGTCAGACACGCAGCGCGGATGCGCTGGCTCGCTTCGTCGCCAAGTTGAGGCTGTATCTCGTTGCTCGCCAGGATGGCACGACCGACTGGCTGCTCGCCGAGTTTCCCTCCCTGTTCATCATTCTCAGCGAGCGCCACTACATGGCCATGTTCTCTCAATCTGGCCCGGACCCGCGGCTGACCGACCTCGATTGGCTTGACCGTCATGTCCGACGTGGCCACGGCCCGATGGCCGCCGCCTATCCCGCCAGCGGCTGGGACCCTGCCGCGACGGGTCAGCAAGAGGGCGATTCACCGTCGTTCCTGCATCTGGTTGGCGCGTTACGCGGCGTCAACGACGCCGAACGCCCGGGCCAGCCCGGGTGGGGTGGGCAGTTCCAGCAACCGGACCCGTCTCGCAATCACTGGTTCGACCATCGACAGGGCGACAAGGCCATCCTGCGCGCCAAGGCGCAGATGCAGGCCGAGTTTGCGGAGCGCACGAGCTGGATGCGAGACGTCCCTTGAGCTTTTGACCGCCGCCCGGATGCTGCGTTGCTGGCTTCCTGGCGCAACACCTTCACAATCACCTGATCTGCTGAACATGATCTCCAAGCCCGCCCTGACCAAAGACGATGCCATCCTCATCCTGAACGCTGCAGAAGCCGAGGCGGTTCGGAATGGATGGAAAGTGTCCCTGGCTGTTTGCGACGAAGGTGGGCATCTGCTCGCATTCGTGCGTCTGCCTGGCGCCAACATCGCATCGACGGAAATCGCCCAGGCAAAAGCCCGCACGGCAACGCTTCTGAAGCGTGAGACCAAAGGTGTCGAGGAAATGATCAACCAGGGGCGCCCTGCGTTTCTCTCCGCGCCGAGTATTGATGGGCTCCTTGAAGGAGGAGTGCCGGTGCTGGTAGGCGAACACTGCCTGGGCGGTGTGGGCGTCAGCGGCGTGCTTGCGGCTCAAGATGCCCAGGTCGCAAAGATCGGGCTTGCAGCCCTGCAGGTCGCTTAGGGAGGGAGTGGCTGCCGGGTCTGGCCATTGTTCGAAGTTTGGTGGCGCCCGCTGAGCGACCCCGGTGGCCACCCAAAGTGCCCCACTTATGGCCACTCAAACTTCTCCACTCCCCCGAGGCGAATTGACCCACTGAACACGGTCGGTCAGGCGCCTCAGCATTGACGAAAACAGGACGTAACTTCCGCCCCTCGACAGAGGGGGGAACCACGAGGTGAACCGCCCCGGGTTTGAGGAGGCTCAACACTCTGAGAGGATTGAGCCATGAGCAAGTCGAACAAGTTCTCGCGCGAGGTGCGTGAGCGCGCGGTGACGGCGGCCGTCAAGGCAGTTGTCGCGTGAGGGTGTTAAATCAAGCGGCCATGCCTGCCTTGTAGCGCTTTGAGCTCCGCCTTGGTCTCGCGCCTTTCTTGCGCAGTCTCCGGGGCCGCACTGCCAACAAACGCCTCGCGCCAGGCCGTCAACTGGTGCTCGAACAAGACCTTCTCACGGCACCAGGCGTGCAGCGCCTCACCCGCTGGGTCTGGAGACACGACAACTGTTCTGCCGTGGGGGGCTGAGGGCCGTGACTCGGGTCCAGGCCTCCGCGTGCGCCGAGTGGCTGAACCACCGCTCCAAGAGACTTCTTGTTATGCCGGGCTTAATCTTGTCAGTAATCCTATCAATCTGGTGGGCATCGAGATAGGATTACGGCCTATTCTTGTCATTTGACGAGATTGAGCCCGAAATCTCCTCAAGTGACAAGCTTGATGAGATTGACGAGATTCGCTGCCCCATGACAACTCCCTCGCTGTCGTCCCGCCATGAAGCGCTGCTGCGCCGAGTCCTGGCAGCTGGGGAGCCGGTTGCGCCAAGCGCGCTGGAGCACGCTCTTCAAGTCTCACGGCCCACCATCAACCGGGACTTGCGGGACCTTCTTGCCGCTGGCTTTCTGGAGAAGCGCGGGAACGGCCGCTCGACCCGCTACCTGGCCACGGCAGCGGCCCAGGCAACACTGCGCGCTTTGCCCGCTGGCGCCCAGGTGCCGGCCGGGTCTGGGGGCCTTCAGTGGTCGGCCGCTGCAAAGCCCCTGGTCGAGGCGCTGCGCGAACCCTTGGGCACCCGCACCGCTGTGGGCTACGACAGCGGGTTCGTGAGCAACTACATCCCGAACCAGTCCAGCCTGCTGCCGCCTCAACTGGCCAGTGACCTCTACAACGCCGGCCGCAGCCAGGACCAGCAGCCCGCAGGAACTTACGCGCGCGAAGTGCTCGAGCAGTTGCTCATCGACCTGTCCTGGTCGTCGTCGCGCCTCGAAGGCAACAACAAGAGCTTGCTGGACACCAAGGAACTTTTCGAGCTCGGCCAACGAGGCGGCCCACTCGATGAGGACACGCTGATGCTGCTCAATCACAAGAGCGCCATCGAGTTCATGGTCGATGCGGTACCGACGGAGGGCATCACCGTGCCTGTCATCGTCGACCTGCAGGCCAACCTGATGCGGGACCTTCTGCGTGACTCACGCGACATCGGCAGCATCCGCCGGCGCGTGGTGAATATCGACGGCTCGGTCTACACCCCCAGCAGCATTCCCTCGCTCCTTGAGGAGACGCTGAACGCCATCGTCGACAAGGTGCGGAACATCCGCAATCCCGTTGAGGCCGCCTTCTTCCTGTGGGTCAATCTGGCCTACCTGCAGCCCTTTACGGACGGCAACAAGCGCACGAGTCGTCTGAGCGCCAACATGCCGCTCATGCTCTACAACTGCGCACCACTGTCATTTCTGGACGTGGAGCGTTCGGACTACGCGACCGCCATGCTCGGTGTCTACGAGCAGCGCAGCGTGGCTGCGGCGGTGGACCTGTTCGAGTTCATTTACCGCCGCTCGATTCAGAAGTACAGCGTGCTGCGCGCGTCTCTGTCAGTGCCCGACCCGATTCGGACCAAGTACCGGCAGGCCCTGAACGAGCTGATGCAGTTCGTGGTCTTTCATGGCCGAACGCTGGACGCCGCATTCGCCGATGTGCAAGTCGATGCCGCTGACAGCGCGGCGCTGCGCCTCATCGCAAATACCGAGCTTGACCAGTTGGAGCAGCACAACTGCGCCCGGTACAACCTCGCACGAGGTATGACGCAGCGATGGATAGTTGCGGGGCGGCGCCGATGATGGGCGTTGCGGCTGGTGGTCGCGACATGCCTGTGACCTTGCCCCTGTTGCCCGTAGTTCTTAGCAACCTTGTTACGCGGCGATATTGAGCTGTGCCGCGTGCCAGCTTTTCTCGAACTGCATCGGGCTGACATAGCCCAGCGACGAGTGGAGTCGGCGGTGGTTATAGAACGTCAGCCAGGCTATGACCTCGTCCATCGCTTGTCGGCGTGTGGCGAATTTTCTCCCATGAAGCCTGCCCACCTTCAGCCGGCCCCACAGGCTCTCGGTCGGCGCGTTGTCCCAACAATCGCCCTTGCGACTCATCGACGAACGCATGCCGTAGTCGCTCAGCTGAGCACGAAATTCCCGACTTGAATTCAACCAGTCGTCGCAACACGTCCTGATTGGAGGTGTTGATGAAAACGAAGAACTTGAACTCGGGCCGATCGCTACGCGCGAAGTTGCGGTCGCCAGGCAGGCCACCCGGTGTTGCATCGCGCCGAGCGATGGCCGTTCTGGATGGCGATCGCGCGGGGGCAGTCCAGCGAGGACGCAGCTGCGACTGCAGGCGTCTCCCCAGCTGTGGGCAACCGCTGGTTTAGACAATGCGGGGGTATGCCGCCATCAAACCTCGCACCATCCGCGCCGGCCCCGACAGGGCGATACCTCGACTTCTCAGAACGTGAGCAGATCGCAGCCGCGAGCGTGTTCCCGACGGCACAACCTTGCTGAAGTTCCGCCAACCGGTTTGATACTGCTTCGCAGGCGAGTCTAGACCGCCTCGTCAGGGCCCCAACCGAGCAGGTTCACGTAGTACCGTGTCGAGCGCCCAGCGCCTGTCCGGGCAAGCAATTTGAGGCCTTCCAACTCGATGAGTTCTCGCGACGCCGTGGCGCGGGACGTGCCTGCGATGCTCTCGTACTTCTTGGTGCTCATGCCACCTTCGAAGCCGTTGGGGCCAGCGTCGAGCAGCAAGTTCACGACCTTGCGTTGACGCTCGCTCAGGGCTTTGTCGCTGTGGTCCATCCAGAACCTCGCTTTGGCCAACGTGTCGTCGACGGTCCTAGAGGACTCCTCGCATGACACCTGGACCTGATGCACGAACCACAACACCCAGTCGGTCACATCGAGCCCGCCGTGCTGGGCGCGCTCAAGCTGCTCGTAGTACTCGTTTCGGCGCTCCAGTAGGCGCTGCGACGTGCGAATCAGCCGGCTGGCCTCGCCGCTGTCCCTGGCCAACACCAAGTCCACCCAAACCCGTCCGACGCGGCCGTTGCCGTCTTCGAATGGATGGATGGTCTCGAACCACAAGTGGGTCAGTGCTGTACGAACCAGGGTGTCCGGCTCGGTGCTTGCGTTGAACCACTGCAGAAGTTGGCTCATTTCCTGCGGCACCTTCTCAGAAGGTGGTGCCTCGTAGTGCACGCGCTCGCGGCCGACCCTTCCGCTGACGATTTGCATGGGTTGCGCATGCTCGCGGTAGCCGCCGACGCGAATTTTGGTCATCCCGGAATAGCCGGTCGGAAAGAGTGCCGCCTGCCAGGCATGCAGGCGCTCGTCCGTGACTGCATCTGCACACCGAGTCACCGCGTCGTTCATGATGTCCAGCAGGCCCTCGACGTTCCGAGGGGCGTTGGGGCCATCTTGCTTCCCCACGCCCAGGCGCCGCGCTACGGAACTGCGTACGGCAGCGAGGTCCAACCACTCGCCCTCGATGGCAGCCGTGGCCACGGCTTCCTGGCTCCAAGCTTCGGCCGCCAGTTCGAGGCGCTGCTCAAATCCCAGCGCGGTCAGCTTCCCCTCGACCACGCCCTGCGCCCGTCTGGCGGTGGCCAGCGCTACGCCGACGCGAACTGGGTCGTAGTGCAAATCTGGCCAGGATGGCTGCTGCCAGATGTAGGTCGCTTCCGTTGCCATGGCGATAGATGAGTCGATTAACGATATTTTCGACTTGGATTTTGAGTCGATTTGAAAGTGTAATCGACTCAAGGTGCGTTTTCTCTGTATTCGACTTAGATTTTGAGTTGATTAAGGTCGCTAATCGCCTCACCCATGCAAAGTAGGGTTCCAACTCAGCAGGCGACAAACATTCCGCGCTACTCGTTGTCATCACCCTAGGCCACATCCGATGACGATTCCCATCCCACTCCCACCACCCCACTGCGCACCCTTTGTACCGGTATTGAAGGCCGACGCCGCGAAGCTTTTGCAGGGCACGACGAGGACCATCGACAACTACATCTCCCAGGGGCTGGGTCGCCGCAGACCTGCTGCTGCTGGACGACCTGTTCCTGGCCCGCAAGATCGGCGAGCACGCCGCCGAGCTGCTGCAAGCGCTGGTGCACCAGCGCTACAAGCTGCGCCGCTCCATCGTCATCACGTCCAACCGGATCGTGCAGGACTGGGGCCGCTACCTCGGCGACGCCACCACGGCCACGACCATCCTGGACCGCCTCATGCATCGCTGCGCCATGCTCGAGTTCGAGGGGAAGAGCTACCGGCTCAAGGAGGCCTCGGCCCGCCTGGCCGTCACGTCAGACCCCACATAAGTCCCTGGTCCTGCCTGGAGCAGTTTGGGTGGCCACGAGTGGAGCAGTTTGGGGTGGCCATCGGGGTTGGCAGTGCGGCCCCGGAGACTGCGCAAGAAAGGCGCGAGGCCAAGGCGGAGCTCAAAGCGCTGCAAGGCAGGCATGAAGTGCTGCAGCGAGAGCTGCGCCGAAAGGAGCGCGCGCTGGCCGAAGCGGCAGCGCTGCTGGTGCTTCAAAAAAAATTCCAGGCGCTGTTGGGGGACGAGGACTGATGACCTGTACCCAACAGCGCCAGGCATTGCTGAGGTTGATTCAAGAAGCCTGCGACGCCGGTGCGAGGCTGGAGATGGCGTGCGCGCAGATTGGCCTGTCGGCGCGGACCGTGCAGCGCTGGCGTCACCCTGACCAGTGCAGCGGAGATCGGCGTGTGGCTGGCCTGCAGGAGCCCTGGGAGCCGACCAACAAGCTCAGCAAAGCCGAGTGCGAGACCGCCATGGCGGTACTCAACGGCGAGGAGTTCAAGAACCTCCCGCCGAGTCAGATCGTGCCTCGCCTGGCCGATCAGGGGCGCTACGTGGGTAGCGAATCGACGCTGTATCGGTTGCTGCATCGGGCCGGGCAGATGCGTCATCGCCGCCTGGAGCGCGTGCCGCAAAAGCGCACCAAACCGCGCGCGTTGACGGCGACCCGGCCCGATCAAATCTTTTGCTGGGACATCACCTATCTGCCAACGTACGTGCGCGGCGTGCACTTCTACCTGTACCTGTTCGTCGACCTCTTCAGCCGCAAGATCGTGGGCTGGCAGGTGTTCGACTGCGAGAGTGCGGAGCTGGCCGCGGGGCTGCTGCAGGACATCTGCGCCAGACAGGGCATCGCTGCGGGTCAGCTCGTCGTGCATTCGGACAACGGCTCTCCGATGAAGGGCGAAACGATGCTGGCGACCATGCAGAGACTGGGCGTGGCACCCAGCCGAAGCCGCCCCAGCGTGTCCAACGACACCCCTTACTCCGAGGCCCTGTTCCGCACCCTGAAATACCGTCCGGACCTGCCCGTCAAACCGTTCGAGAACCTGCTGCAAGCGCGCCGCTGGGCTATCGAGCTGGCGCGTTGGTACAACGAAGAGCACCGCCACAGCGCCATCGGCTTCGTGACGCCCAGTCAACGTCATGCGGGGCAAGACGTGGCCCTGCTCGCCAACCGCGCCGCCGTCTACGGAAACGCTCGACGGGCCAACCCGCACCGCTGGTCAAAGCAGACGCGTGACTGGAGCTACGTCGACCAGGTTCATCTGAATCCCGAAAAACCGAACGTCACGGAGGCCGACGCCTACAGGAAAGCCGCTTGATTTAACACCCTCACGCGACAACTGCCTGACGGCCGCCGGAGGTCGTTGAAGAATTGTTGTTCGATGGGGTTCACGGTTTTTTCCCTGATGAATTTGCCTGGGCATGGGGAGCTTGCCCGATGGCTTGCGGTATCTGTTCCCACTTGGCCGCACGGCCTTTACCCGTTGGGGTGATCAGCCCTTCGGCTTTCATGGCCCGCAAAACAACGCGGACCATGTCGCGGCTAATGCCGGGGCAGGCTTCCTCGATCTCCGAGATCGAGAAGGGCAGTTGGCGTTTGAGAATTTCAGAGCGAACTCGGCCGCCCTTGGCGCCCCGGCCGCGCTCGATGGTGCCGACGCGCTCTTCAAATTCCTTGTAGGCGCGCAGGAGGGCACCCCAGAAGTAATCGAGCCATGGGGCGATGTTGTGTGCAGCTTCGTGCCAGCCTTGGGAGCTGGCTTCCAGCGTTTCGTAGTAGCTCTCCTTCGACTCTTCGAAGATGCGCTCCAAGCTGATGAAGCGGCCCACCGCATAGTCGAAGTGATAGAGCAGCTGCAGGGTGAGCAGACGTGCCATGCGGCCGTTGCCATCCGGGAACGGGTGGATGCACAGGAAGTCGAGGATGGCCAGCGGCACCAGCACCAGGGGGTCTGCCAAGTGCTGATCCAAGGCCAAGCGGTAGCGCGCGATCAGGTCCGCCATCGCGATGGGTGTGAGGTGCGCGGCAACCGGACGAAAGCGGATGCGTGAGCTGCCATCGGGGTGGCGCTCGACGATGTCGTTGTTGGTGGCCTTCCAGTGCCCGCCTGGTTGGGGCATGTAGCGGTACAGCATGCCGTGCAGCTGCAGGACCGTGCCTTCGGAAAACGGCATCTGCTCACCGCTCTCATGGATCAGACCGAGGGCATCGCGGTAGCCTGCCACCTCTTGCTCGGAACGGCTTTGCGGCGTGGCATTCTTGAGCACCAGGGACTTCAGCCGGTGCGCGGCGACGACCACGCCTTCCAGGCGGTTCGACGACTCGGTGGACTCGACCACTGCCACCTGCCGCAGGTCGCTCAAGACCTCCGGCGATTGCGCCACGAAGAGCTGCTGCTTGCCCCTGTACTCACCCAGGGCGCGCAACGTCGCCAGCTGCTGCGCGTCGAAGCGCAGCTTGGCGAGGTAGTCTTGCGAGAGTGATTGCATGCGGCAGCATCCGGACGAGGAAGAATGGGGTAATACTACTGCAAATTGGGGTATGTTTGATCTTCATTGCCCCAATAACTCGATGTTTACCCCAATTGGCCTTGTCGGATCAGCTGGCGGACTTCGGTTCGTCGGGATCGGTAGGCGTCACTTCAGGCGCCGTGCCCTTGACCGGCCTATCTGCTTCGATACGCAGTGGCTTCAGTCTGTGTGCTTTGCTGTCCTGTGCTGCGGTGCCATAGCGCCTCTGCGTCATTCCAGACAGATGGCCCAGGCCTCGGCTGACTGAGCTCACATCGCCGTTTCGCTTTGCATCGGCACTCCATTGGTGGCGGAGACAGTACCCCGTCACGGCCTGCGGGTGGGATGGCCACAAGTACGCTGCCAAACGCTGAACCTCTGCTGAGAAGTTGCCGGCACTTTCAACTCGAACGACGAGCGGGGCGTCGGGCGTTGCGGGGGTGAGCGCCATGATGCGTATTTCGGCCCAACGTGACCGCCGATTTCGGCATCGTGACCGGTGATTTCGGTCATCGTGACCGACACCCCATTTCGGCTCATCGTGACCGACCGTTTCGGCATCGTGACCGCCCATTTCGGC
>NZ_JBIGHY010000083.1:0-204 GCF_043555865.1 Pelomonas dachongensis | reverse complement strand
GGCGATCTTCATCGGCGCGGCCTCGTGAAGCCGCTCCAAGAAGTCCACGCTGCTGGCCTCGCTCTGGTCGGCATACACGCGCAGGAACACCCAGCGCGTGGCCCGGTCGATGGCCACGAACAGGTAGCGCCGGGCCACCTCGTCAGGCATCTGCGGCAGGTACTTGATGTCGATGTGAACGAAGCCCGGCTCGTAGTCCTTGAA
>NZ_JBIGHY010000082.1:0-205 GCF_043555865.1 Pelomonas dachongensis | reverse complement strand
CAAGTCCTTGAATGCGCAGCAAAGGCGCTGGCTCAAGCGCCGCCAGGCGATCGAGCCGACCATCGGCCACACCAAGCACGACCACCGGATGGACAAGTGCTGGCTCAAGGGCAGCGAGGGCGACGCTCTGCACGCGGTGCTGTGCGCAGCCGGCTTCAACATCCGCTGGCTGCTGCGGGCGCTGCGGCGCCAGCTGCAGGCCGGC
>NZ_JBIGHY010000081.1:0-213 GCF_043555865.1 Pelomonas dachongensis | reverse complement strand
CGCCAGCGGCCTCACGGGCTGCGGCTTGCAGCTCGCGCTGGCTGCCCACCCCGTGGCGTCGCAGGCACCGATCCAGCCCCGAGCGCGAGACGGCCGGGTTGATGAACTCACGCACTACCACCAAGAGGTCGTCCAGCGGAATCAGCGTCAGGCGGCGCACCTCGGCCACGATGGCTTCTTGCCCCTCAGTCAGCGTGGTGCTGAGCTTGTGCG
>NZ_JBIGHY010000080.1:0-225 GCF_043555865.1 Pelomonas dachongensis | reverse complement strand
ACGCTCTGCACGCGGTGCTGTGCGCAGCCGGCTTCAACATCCGCTGGCTGCTGCGGGCGCTGCGGCGCCAGCTGCAGGCCGGCGGCCTAAAGCACGTTTACTTGGCCTTGACCGCCGTATGGACGGCCTTGCTGGCAGCGGCTATGGCGGGATTCAACAGCGCCATGAACTTCAATCCCGAACTATCGCGTCAGCCGGTGCTTCACCAGACATGACCCGCCGCTG
>NZ_JBIGHY010000079.1:0-231 GCF_043555865.1 Pelomonas dachongensis | reverse complement strand
CGCGGTAGCCCAGGTCGACGACGGCTACCTTGGGCTTGACGCCGAGATCCTGCATCAAGGTGCTCGTCTGCTCGAGCTGGGCGCTGAGTGTGTGGCCATCGAACGGGTTGCCGGGGAAGCTGCGGGCGCCCACGATCAGCCCGCTCTTGTGCGCCACCGCCAGGCTGACCTTCACGCCGAACTCGTAGGGCTTGCGGGCCTTCCCCTTGGAGATGCATTCGACCTCGGGCG
>NZ_JBIGHY010000078.1:0-232 GCF_043555865.1 Pelomonas dachongensis | reverse complement strand
TTGTCCATCCGGTGGTCGTGCTTGGTGTGGCCGATGGTCGGCTCGATCGCCTGGCGGCGCTTGAGCCAGCGCCTTTGCTGCGCATTCAAGGACTTGTACTTGCCTCGGTGGATGAGCTCCACCGGGGTGATGTCGGCATCGACACCGCGGTAGCCCAGGTCGACGACGGCTACCTTGGGCTTGACGCCGAGATCCTGCATCAAGGTGCTCGTCTGCTCGAGCTGGGCGCTGA
>NZ_JBIGHY010000007.1:0-337311 GCF_043555865.1 Pelomonas dachongensis | reverse complement strand
ACCTACAACCACCACATCCCGCAACGCTCGCTCGACCACCGCTCACCCGTGCAAGCCCTTCAAGCTTGGCAGGTCGCCAAGCCCCATTTGTTCAAGCGCGCTGTATACAAACAGGCGGGTCTTGACAGCTAGGGTTCATACGTGGGTCAGGTTTGAACGGAAATCAGTGTGAGAGGTGGGTCAGGTTTCGGAGGAAATCAACACTACTAGAGGTCGGACCGGATGTGATTTCGCGGTTGAGCTGCTGCAAGATCCTCAACTCACCGTATTTAAGGCGGACTCGGCCTAGCGCAAATTATCGGCGGTTAAAGAATGCCGAAGAAATAACCATGCTCTTTGTTTCTGATTCAAAATCAATTTCTGCAATTGCAGCGTCCGGAAGAATTATCTTCCTAACAATACCGGCACCAAGACCGGCCGTGTGAAGCAGCCGATCCCCCACCCGAATAGTTCCAAGCCCCTGCGCCTCGCATTCAAACACTACGGCTTCTTCCGATAGGCTCAATTGGTCCCACACAAACCGGGCACCTAGTAACTTCCATGTGTTTGGTAGCGCCTGTTGAATGCTTTTTGCTGACGAAGCAGTCCAGGACCATTGGGAATGAATATCGGCGGTTATTTTATCATTGTGAAAATTGGCCTCATCAATTGAGCCGGCGGATTCAACGAAAGGTTCAAAACTGTTATTGCCTTCAAGTCGCAAGAGCTCTGCCATGATATCCGGCTCCGAAACAATTCGCTTATATATGTATTCGCCCTGCAAAACTAGCCAACGCCTAAAGTACTCAAACGAATCATCCCCGCACGGCTGACCGATCATTAGCGAACACAATTGCCAAAGGGCTTGGCGATCCGCATCCCGCAACAGAAGCCTAAATATACAAGTCGCGTCATTTCGAGCTTGCGCCGGAAGCTTGCTAAAAGCTATGTTTAGCAAATCGATATTTGGCGATTCGATTCTTGCTTTGTCTTCTGTAATTCGCGCCTTCTCAATAAGACTCCAAAAGTCAACGCCTGCGCTGAGGTTTTTCATGTTGCATTCCACTCACTGACACGGGGTGCACTTTTGAGCAAACCATTCCCGATACTTCTCGTATCTTACCAACGCTCCGTCCGGATTTTTTCGATCATTTGCAAAAGGCCTTAGAGCTTGAATCTGTTGAGTTTCAGCATTTTCACATGATGAACGGCTCTCGTAGCGCTTGATCGGTGTGAAGGTCAACTTGCAATTAACGCATTCATAGATTCTCATTTTTCCATCGATGCGGCTACTGTGTTGACCTTCCCGAGCTCTCGGATCTTGTTGAGTAATGCCAACGTAAATTGTTTCGCCTTGACAATCCACTATGTGATAGAGGGTGCAAGCGTTTCCGCGACTTCTGTCCTCGCTACCGCCAAGTCCGCCGTCAGCATTGGATCCGCTATTTGCATTTCCGGCGCCTCCAGCTGCCTTTGCGCCAGGAATGAGAGTCGGCGCTGTAATCGGAACTGGCGGAAACATTGGAACTTGCAGTCCGCTCGGATCGGCGTAGCTAATCGGGTTTGAATATGAGTATGCGTACGTATTGATCCCGCCTTCAAGACCGATCGGGTCACTTTGGACATATCGCCCCGTCGTCGGGTCGTAGTCGCGGAAGTGGTTGTAGTGCCTCCCCCCGAACGCCTCGTACTGCTGGCCCGGGAAGCGCAAGTTGAACTTCAGAGCGGGCCGACCAGCAGTCGGCTGCTCTTCCGCCGGACTGGCACCAAATGGCTCACCGAGCCATCGCCAGCGCAGAGCGCCGCCAGGTTCGAGCAGCATCCGCGGGGTGTTTAGATGGTCTGTGTGAATGCCATAGGCAGCGAACTCGGCACCACTGAGGTTGATCATGACCACTGGAATGTCGCCAAGCCAGATGTACTCATTGATCGGCGTGCCATCTGGTTTGTATTCGCCGATCAGATGGTTGTCCAAATCGTACGCATAGATCGTCACGGTGCGTAGATTGGTGGGGCTGCCAGTCCATTGGCTGCGCCAAACCCGCCGACCCATGGCGTCGTATCCGAACTCCACGCCGGCAGTACTGCCCTGTGCCATGGCTGCGAGTCGGCCTTCGAGGCTGTAGCTTGCCGTGTAGTTGGCCGAGGATCCCGACTGGATGTCGCTGAGCGTGGTGCCGTCGGCGTTGTAGACCATGCTGCGCGCCGGATTGGTGAGCGCATCCAGCCGGTTGCTGCTCGACGAAACGGTCAAGCCACGGGCAGTCGCACCGGCAGTCGACGCGGTGCGGTTGCCGTTGGCGTCATAGGCGTAGCTCCAGTTGGTAGAGCCGGTGACAGTGGTCAATCGGTTGAGCTCGTCGTAGCCGAACGATTGGTCGTAACTCGGTGCTGGCTGCGCCGTCGCAGCGTTGTAGTGGGTGTATCGACTGATACGGTCCGCGTCGTCGTAGGTGATGTCGCGCACCAGTTGACCCAGCGAGTGCCGAACCAGCCGCCCATTGGTGTCGTAGACGCGAGCATGAGCTCGCGGCGGTGAGCCGGGGAAGTTCCATACCCAGCTCTCTGGCTGACCGGCGGCATTCATTAGGATCTGGTCGATGAATGGCGTGACTGGCGGCGTCTTGTAGATCGACCGCACCTGGCCGTTCACCCGTCCGAAGTTGATTACACGACCAGAGGGATAGGTGATTGCAGTGACGTTTCCTGCGGGGTCATAGTCGTAAGTCACGCTGCGCGACATGCCAACGCTGCCAACGCTTTGGACCGTGGCTGTCACGCGACCCAGCGCGTCATAGCGGATCGTTGTAGTGGCGTCGGGCGTGGCCGCCGTCGTGAGCCGACCGACTCCAGCTCCGAAGCTGGTGCCGGTCTGATCGTAGGTCCACTTCACATCGCGGTTGCTTGAGCCCGAGCGGCTGTAAGTGACCTGTTTGATGCGGTTGAGCGCGTCGTACCAGTGGGTTGCCAGCACGCCACGAGAGTCGGTTCGCGTCTTGAGGTTGCCGACGGCGTCGTAAGTGCTGTTGGCAATGCCGGTGTCGGGGCTGGTCAGCTTCCATGGGTTGCCGAAGCCATCGAGGTTGTAGCTGGTCGTGAGCTGGCGCGGATCCTTCACCCAGGTGGGCTCGTCACGAAGGTCGTAGCCGAAGCTAACGATGCCGGACTTGGCGTCCGTGGTGGTGTTGCGCCGAGCCAGGGAGTCGTAGGTATGGCGATTGGTCAGTGCCCGCGTTGACGGCGCAACGATGGTCTTGGTGGGGTTGCCCTCCGCGTCGTACTCGAAGTTGACCACCGGTACCGGAGAAACCGGTGGCGCTGGCAGGGTCTGCGCGCGCGCTGCCAAGCCCACAAGCATGACTGCGGTGAGGCCGGCCTGGGCGATCGAGCCCGTACTGCGGCGCCCCCATATGACATGACGCATGCGTTACTCCCTGCCGGTGACTTGTTGAATGCGGTTGAGCGCGTCGGGGACGCGCGTGAGCGTCTTGGCCAAGCGACCCGAGGGGTCGGTGATGGCCTCGCCGATGCGGTTGCCGCTGTTGTCCAGCGTGTAGGTGATCTTGTTGCCGCGGTTGTCGGTGACTGAGGTGAGGCGGTGGGCGTCGTCGTAGCCGTAGTTCACCGCGCTGGCATCTGGCAGCGTGACCGTCTTGAGCAACCCGGTGGGCCAGTAGTCGTACTGGGTGGTGAGGCCCGCTGTTGTGGTGGTCCTCAAGCGCTGGCGCAAGTCGAAGGTGCGGGTGGTTGTGATGCCGTTGGCGTCGATCATCTCTAGCCATTGACCCGATTGGCTGTACTTGGTGAAGCTGGTTACCTGATTCAGTGCGTTTTTTACCGTAGCCAAATCGCCCCGCGCAAAATTCTCCGTATTGCTCGGATGGTATGTATAGGTGGTTGCATTGTTTAGGGCGTCACTATGCGAAAGCACCTGCCCGTACTCGTTGTACGTCCAATTGTTAACTCTCATCAAAGCAGCGCCGTCTAGCAATGCCGCTGGCCCAGCCCGTCCATCCACATCAAGAGTTACCTGCTCTCTCTTTATGCATAGCACCCCAATGCCGTCGTGGTTTGGCTGGGTGGCGTTAGTTGGTGCGCACCAATATGAGTACGGGGTACCCAGTGGATCCCTCTTCGAGTTATACACGAGAGTGGTAACTTTCTTGGGTTCGAAAATTCTCGTCGCCAACCCAGAACGCGAATCTCGCTCCGTAGTAATCTTTCGAGCACCAGCAGGTAAAGGGGAGTTTGGAGCAAGTACACCCGAACAATCGGTATTACTAGGCAGGCCTTCGACTCTAATGTTTTCAAGCTTTGATGCGGAGTCATAAGAGAAACAAGTTCTGTATTTCCTTAAACTCTCAGTCCAGCTTAGAAATCCGTTAGCGTCGTACCCGCTTTCAGCAGAACTCGCAGCGCAACCAGCGCCGGGCGCCTGAGTTTGAAGTCCTAATTTCAGCACACCATCTGCAGTGGCACTGATCGGAGTCTCAACGCGACCTGATGGGTAAGTTACCAAAACACCTTCCGGCGGCTTCAGCGCGATAGTGCGGCGAATTACCGATGCCGCAGGATCATAAACATCAGACGACTCCCACTTGGGACCGGACTGATATCCGACAGAGAACCTCGACTTCCCATCCCCAAGCATTGTGGAGATTGCATTCCCAGTCGACTCATCATAAGAATAAGAAGCATATCGCCCCCCATTTTCATCCACGACACCAGTTAAAAAACCAGGCAACGCTTCTTGCTCATAAAGAAATGAGCGAACGCTCATGTCTGGCCTAGTTATAGAAATCAATTGAGCTGTTGAGTCATAGCCCAGCAACACTTTCCCACCATCTGGCCCCATAATACTCGCCAATCTTATATCGGCGCCAATCTTCTGGTACGTAAATGAGATGGTCCTTCCAAATGTATCTACCACCCTTAAGAGCAGATTCGGACCTGGAGCGACACTGGAAGGTGTTGACGAAGTACTGTAAAAATAATTTAGCGAACGTCCATTAGAAAATACCTTCGCCCTAATTGCGTAGCGTTCTTCGCCTAAGCTCACGTTATACGCCTCGTATGCGCCTTCAGTTGGACGATGAATATACTCATTGCAGTACTGCCCACATGGACTTGTGGGGTCCGTTTTCAAAGATGGTTTCAAACCACTAGATGTCACGGAAAAAAACTGCAAGTAACCATCGCCACTATCAATGGCCGCCGACTGGGTGGACCATTGAATCGTTGCATGACTATTGATTCCCCAGCCCGCCCCCAGAACTGAATCCCTTTTAATACTATTCTTGAAATTGGCAGAAGGCTCGGAAGGGTTGGAGGGTGTGATGGCTTGCAACGACCTGGTGTTGTAAATAATGCGCAGCGCAAGATTGTCAATGGAAATTCCAAGATCCTGACTTAGATACTTTGAACCTTGCAGCGGGGAAATGGGTTGCCCTATCTTGGGGCAGTGTTGCGGGCTATCCTTCCAGTCCAACACAATTGGCACACAGCCATTTGCGACTTGACTGTAGCCGCTACCTGTCGCACAAAGGTTGGCGACAAATACCGCATGTTTTATCCCAACTGTTGGGTCACATTGCCACTGCCCCCACAGGAATTTTACAGTTGTACAAAATGTGCGCGTTGCAAATCCTGTGGCATTAGCACCGGTCGGAAAGTTTTTACATTCCGACTGAGGCGGGGCCAAAGGGTGCTCGTGCGCAGCCCTGAATCTTTCGCATTCTGCATAGGCGGAATCCACTTCGCCGTTGACATAATAGTAACTGACGTTTGGAAAGCCGGATGAGTGGTCCACCAAATATCCGCAAAATGCCGTTGTCGGCATGAAAATCCCGGCAATAAAAAGCAGCAGACAAACCCCTGTGTCACGCAGAATCATATTAACCCTAACTGACGTAGTTTAATGAAGGAAAATCTGACCACTCACTGCGGAAAAATTGATGTCGGCAATATTTTGATACCATCTGCAGTCCGTTCATTTGATGCGTAATGTTTAACGGAGGGTGGTGGATATTCACCGAGAATCTTGGGATGGTGGCCTCAAATAAAGAGTGACCCTCAATCGCGGCCCCTGGACGGCAATTCCATGGGTGCGGTTCTCCACGGCGCGTCCGCAGGCGCAGAGAATGGCCCGGTGACGAAGACGGACTGGGCCGTCGCCCCCTGTTGCTCGAAGTGTTCTACGGCTTCAACGGGATGCTGCGCTCGGAGTTCAAGCTCGGCATGGTCGCGCCGCTCTTCGCTCTTTAGCGCCACAAGGAACTGAAGCCAGCTTCGACTTTCGACTTCATCGCGTTCACCTGGAATGACTCGCTGGCGGTCGTAGAGCCATTGCTCAGCCAGGGTGTAAAGCTCATCGACCGACGAGGCGTCGACAGCGCGAAGCGCAAGGGTCTTTCTCGATTCGGCAGCGGTGGCGTCGTCAAACGACTCAAAGCCTGCGATGGTCCGTGCGACCTCGCGGTGCCGCCGCAGGATGTGTTCGCTGTCGTAGATCGTCTTGAGCGCTGCGATGGTCGGGGCCACGCGGTAGACGTTGAGCTCCACGCACAAGTGCGTATTCCACTGATCGCGGACACCCATTCCAGGCTGATCGCGGACAGTGTTCCGGGCGATCGCGGACACCCTGAGTGGAGTGCCTGAGTGACGGCCCGCATGGTAGGTCAACTGTCCGCCATCAGTTTGGAACGGTGTCCGCGATCAGCGTGGAACTGGCCCATGGGTCAGGCCCGGGATGAGCCCGGCGCAGAGACTCGCCCTTGAGCGCAATGCTGTGCGAGGCGAGCATCAGCCGGTCCATGATGGCGTCGGCGATGGTGGGCTCACCCAGCCATTGATGCCAGGCCCAGGCGCTGCTGGGCATCTGGCTAGTGATGAGCGTGCTGCGGCTGCCCACCCGGTCGTCCAGCAGCTCCAGCAGATCCTGGCGTTCCTGCGCGGTGATGGGAGCAATCGCCAGATCGTCCAGGACAAGCAAATCCAGTCGCGCCAGCTGCGCCAGGCGACGGCCGAAGCTGCCGTCTCCGTGCGCCACCTGCAGCTCTAGCAGCAGCCGGGTCGAGCGGGTGTAGAGCACAGTGAAGCCCTGGCGAGCGGCCTGCTGGGCCAGCGCGCAACCGAGCCAAGTCTTGCCGCAACCGGTGGCGCCCGTGATCAGCACGTTGCGGCCTTGCCGGATCCAGTCGCCCTCGGCCAGCGACGTGACCAGGTGGCGGTCCAGGCCGCGGCCAGATCGCCAGTCATGTCCTCGACGCACGCGCCGCTGACCTTGAACTTGGCTGCCTTGAGCAGCCGCGCCACGCGCTTGCCGTCGCGCCAGTCCAGCTTGCGCTGTACCAGCAGCGCCAGCCGTTGTTCGAAGGGCAGCGCTTCGGCGCTGGCCTGCAGCGCAGTGTCGTTGAGCGCGGCAATCATGCCGTCCAGGCGCAGGCCGCGTAGTTGGTCCAAGGTGTGTTGTTGAAGCATTGTTTGTTCGTAATTTTTGATGGCTAGGCCAAGGGGCTTGCCTTGCGGCAGCGCCTCAGTGGTGTCGGTAGTAGCTGGGCCCGCGCACGTTGTCGTGGGCGGGCATGGATGCCGTGTCGCCGCCCAGCAAGCTGCTGCCCTGTCGGTTCAGGCCACTGGCCAGGATCGACTTGACGCTGCGGTAGTGCGGCGCACGGATGGACTGCACGGCCTCCAGCCGCTCGTCGCCGTACTCGCGCGCCAAGCGCATCAGGCCCAGGCAAGCGCGGTAGCCCTGCTCGGGGTGGGTGCGGTGCTCCATCTGCCAGCGCACGACGCCAGCGGTGGCGGCACCGATGCGCTCGCCCCAGCCGATGAGCTTGGCCGGGGTCCATTGCCGGTGCGCGCGGTGCGACGCCGGCATGTGCTCGGCCATCGTGGTGAAGCCACCCACGAGGTGGCTGAGGGCGTGTGCCGCGATGCGCTGGCGCCGCAGCAGCACTTCCAACGTGCCGGCGGTGATGCGCAGCTCCACGGCGGCGCCCACGTGCAGGTGCGGCACCGAGTATTAGTGGCCCTCGTAGGCCACGTGGTAGCCGATGGCCGCCTGCGGCCACCTGACGCCAGCGTCGCCCGCATACATCGCGATCTCGCTGACGGTGGCTGGCATCATCCGCACGATCTGAAGCTCGCTGCCCGAGCGCGGGCAATTGCCGGATATGCCGATGCGCTGGTGGCCCTGGTGCGGCACGATGGCCGTCCATGATCAGTGCGCAGCAACTGGACGCCTTGGACCCGCAGACGCGGCAGGCCGTGCAGTCGCTGCTCGCCCAGGTCCAGCAGCGTGACACCGAGCTCGCCTTCAAGCAGGCGCTCATCGACAAGCTCACGCACGAGATGGCGATTCTGAAGCGGATGAAGTTCGCCGCCACCAGTGAGCGCTTCGCCAGCACCCTCTCACCCGAATAGCGAAGCCTGCTGGATGAGACGCTGGGCACCGACATCCATGAGCTCGACGGCGAGCTGCAGCGGCATCGCAAGAAGAGCGACAAGAAGGACGAGGACGAGAAGCAGCAACCCAAGCGCGCCCAGCTCCCCGCCCACCTGCCGCGTCGCGACGTGCCGCACGAGCCGACGGACACGAGCTGCGCGACACCGAATTGCGGCCAGGCCATGCAGCGCATCGGCGAAGACGTGTCCGAGAAGCTGGACTACCAGCCCGGCGTGTTCACGGTCGAGCGCCATGTGCGCGGCAAGTGGGTCTGCAAGTGCTGCGAGCGCATCGTGCAGGCGCCGGTGCCCGCACACGTGATCGACAAGGGCATCCCGACGACCGGCCTGCTGGCCCACGTGCTGGTGGCCAAGTTCATGGATCACTTGCCCCTGTACCGGCAGGAGGCAGTGTTCGCGCGGGCCGGCCACGTGATCGCCCGCTCGACGCTGGCGGAGTGGGTGCGCGCCTGCGGCGCGCAGCTGCAGCCGCTGGTGCAGGCCCTGGCCGACGAACTCCGGCGTCACATGGTGCTGCACGCCGACGAGACGCCGGTGGCGATGCTCAAGCCCGCCGGACAACGAGATGGCAAGACCCACAAGTCCTATATCTGGTCGTACGGCACGCCGAGCACCAACCCGGTCAAGGCGGTGGTGTTCGAGTTCAGCGAGACCCGCAGTGGCGAGAACCTCCGAGACTTCCTGCGCCTGGACACGCCCAACGCCTGGCAAGGCACGCTTGTCCCCGACGGCTTCAGTGGCTACTCGTGCTGCGTCGAAAAGGGCGTGACCTCAGCGCAATGCATGGCCCACAGCCGCAGGAAGTTCCACGAGCTCTGGGCCAAACATGGCAGCCAGGTCGGCGAGCAAGCACTGCGCCTCTACCAAACCCTGTTCCGCATCGAGCGCCAGGCCGAGCGGCTCACAAGCGACGACCCGCGCCTACTGCAAGGACGTGCTGGATCGCCTGCCAACTCACCCGGCCAGCCGCATCGACGAGCTGTTGCCCCACCGTAGGTCCCCGAGCTGAGTCTCTTCGCCGCTGGACGCCGATTCCCATCCCCGGTGTCAGGGGCTGGGCAGCTCCATCGCTCTCTAGGGCTACGCTGAATAAGCCGGCGATTTCGACGCTCCGTCATGCCGACGGCTGACGTGCTCGAACTGACGTCGTTTTGGCCCGCACATGCCGATTTTTTCGGCCCTTTTGAGGCAGCAGGCGCGCCGTGCGCCCACTGCTGACGCACTTATGCCACCAGGCGCTTGCGCGCCAAGTAGATATTGGCCAAGCCCAGCGCTACAAAGGCTCGCGTGGCATTCTTGGCCAACCCTTTGTAGCGAACCTTCGCGAAGCCGAACTGGCGCTTCACGACTGCAAACACGTGCTCCACCCGCGATCGCGTTTTGGACTTGATGCGGTTGACGATGCGCTCCAAGTCGGCGAAGTGCCCTGTGCCCCTGACCCTCTGGTTCGTTCGGTCCTTGGCCTTCGGTGCCTTGGCTGCAATCAACGCCTGCTGCGAGGCGTAGGCACTGTCGCCAAAGACTTCCAGCTCCTGGCCGTGCAGCAGTTCGGGCAGCGGGTGCTTGTCGTGAACGTTGGCTGCGGTCACCACAGCGCTGTGCGCAAGGCCCGTCTCGCTGTCCACGCCGATGTGCAGCTTCATCCCGAAGAAGTACTGCTGACCCTTCTTGGCCTGGTGCATCTCGGGATCGCGCTCGCCCTTGTCGTTCTTGGTGGAGCTCGGCGCCGAGATGATGGTGGCATCCACGATGGTGCCAGTGCCGATCTTCATGCCCTTGCCCTGCAGCACTTCACCGACCTTGGCGAACAGGGCCGCGCCCAGCTTGTGCTTGTCGTCTTCGAGCAGGCGGCGGAACTTCAGCAAGGTTGTGCCGTCGGGAACACGCTCGCGGCCCAGATCGATGCCCACAAAGCGGCGCAGCGCCGTGCTGTCCAACAGCGCTTCCTCGCACGCCTCATCGGCCAGGTTGAACCAGTGCTGCACGAAGTACATGCGCAGCATGCGCTCCAGCCCGATAGGCGGTCGCCCCTTGCCGGCCTTCGGGTAGTGTGGCTCGATGACTTCGCACAGCTCCCCCCACGGCACGATGGTGTCCATCGTCTGCAGGAACACGTCGCGCCGGGTCGGCCTGCGAAATCGCTCGAACTCCGCGCCCTGATCGGCTGCTGCTGCGAGGGTTGCTTGCTTCATGCGAGCATCATCCCGACGCGGCGCCTGCCTTGCCACCAGATCAACCCGGAAGACGGACCTTAATCAGCGTAGCCCTAGGCGGCAACCGTCAAGGTGTGTTTGCCGCGCCCTTACGCCGTGGGAGAGTTCGGCGGGCGCGTCCATCCCATCGCTTACGTTGTTCCGACATGAATGGCGTATACGGTTTAGCGCTGCTAGTCCACTGAATCAGAAGAATTGGTGGTGTCGGCGCTTGGGGTTGTCGTACTTCCACTTCAGCGGTTTGGGGTCCTTGTTGTGCTGGCGGATGTAGCGCATGAGCTTCTTGTCCAGGTCCTTGACCGAGGTGAAAACGCCGCGGCTGATCACGTCGCGCTGAATGCGCGAAAACCAGTTCTCGACCTGGTTGAGCCATGACGAGTAGGTGGGCGTGTAGTGGATCTGCACGTTTGTGTGCGTGGCCAGAAACGCGTCGACAAGGCCGGTCTTGTGGCTGCTGACGTTGTCGCAGATGACGTGAATTTCCCGGCCCAGTGGCTGGCTGTCGACGACATCCCCCAGGAAGCCGACGAACTGCTCGCTCGTATGGCGTGGGGCGGTCATGCCCAGCACTTCGCCGGTGGCTGTGTTCAACGCCGCAAACAGGCTGAGCGTGCCGTTGCGCTTGTACTCGAACCCGTGGCTCTCGGCGCGGCCAGGCGACAGCGGCAGCATGCGGTCCTTGCGATCGAGTGCCTGGATGGCTGTCTTCTCGTCCACGCAGAACACGGCGGCGTGCGCAGGCGGATTCAGGTACAGGCCGATCACGTCAGCAGCCTTGGCCTCGAAGTCAGGGTCGTTAGAGATGAGATGGCGCTCCAGCCGGTGCGGCTGCAGACCGTGCTTGCGCCAGATGCGCTGCACGGCGGAGAACGAAACGTCGCCGAGTTCAGCCGCGAGCTTGCGGCTGCTCCAGTGCGTCGAGCCGTCCTTGGGCTTGTGCTTGAGCGTCTTGTTGAGCACTCGGGCTTCCAACTTGGCCACCGGCTGCACCGGCGCCCGGCCCGGGTGCAGCGACACCAGTCCGGCCAGGCCTTGAAACTCGAACGCCTTGGTCCAGCGCGTGACAAAGGCATCGTTGCACGCCAGTTTGGCGCGGATGTCCACCCTGCGCTCACCGTCGGCCCACAGCAGGACACAGCGCGCACGACGCGCGAGCGCCGCGCTCCCGCTGCGCTTGCGGATCACCCCTTCCAGCTCGCCGCGTTCGTCGGCCGTCAATGTCATTCTGTGCATGCTCTCCATTGTGGAGCATACACAGCCAATTTCAATGACTCAGTGGACTAGTCTGGATGGTCGTCTCGTTCTTCACCGAGCGGTCAGCTTGCGTGTGAGCCCACCCGCACGTCACGCTAGCGTCTAGTCAAGTAGCCACCGTTCAGCGAAACACCCAGCCCAGGCCATTTGCGCAACCGACCCGCAACACAAAGGCCATCCACCGCGGCAAGGGCTGCATCAATGGGTAGTCCAGTTTCGGACGTAATGCCGGATATGGAGCGAACCGTGAAGCGAGACTGAATCATGGCCTCCATGACCTTCTGCTGGTCCAACGACAGCTCTTGATCTGCATCCCCCATCATTCCGCGCTGCCCCCCGCCTCCAATCGCTTCGGGTGCCTCAATCAATGGCTCTACAGCCGCACGAGCCGCAAATGCATCTTCCCTGGCTTGTTGCGCCTCGCGGGCAGCTTCGCGCGCACTGTCAAGAACACGTTGGGAGACACTGCGAATGAAGGCTCGGGATGAGGCGGCGGCCACAAGGCAGAAGCCAGCTAGAACAAACAGCTTGGAATAGTCTGGTTTCGATCCCGCTGCAGCGCCGCGGATTTTGTCGATCAGGTCGCCCGATGCGAGGTTCAACAGCAGCGGAACGATGAAAGCCGCAACAATTCCGACGAAGACATGCTGCCATGCGTTGAGCGGCTTTTCTGTGTCCGTATCGGCGGTGAAATAGTTGGCAAGTCCTCCAAGCGCTCCCGAAATGAGCATGACCCCTGCAATGAGGAACAACGGGATCAAGGCTGCAATTTCGTCAGTCATGACGGTTTCCAAGCTGGAACACACAGAATCCGCACGATGGATGCGACTGACCCAGAAGGTTCTGATACCAGATCTTGCGATAGCGCCACGTGAGCGAATCAGCTTCCTTTCTGTCGTAGAAGGAAAGCCTTGAAGCCAACAGCGCGAGAGCCGCGCGTGTCCAGGGCAATGTCCTGAAGGCAATCTTGCGAAGTACCGCTCGCGCGCTTGAATGACGGCCGAGACGGGCCAGCAATTCAGCTCGCACGACCTGGGCATCAGGAATCCACCTGAGACTATCCGCCCAAACGTTTGTCTCACAGTCCAGTTCTTCCCAGCGCTTCGGATCGTCCAGCGCGCTGAGCGCGGCGATCACGCGACCTAGACCGACCTGCTGCGGCATAAGTGCACTGCTTGTGGAAGACAGCGCCGAGGTCGCTGAAGTAGGCACCCGTTGATCAGGCCGTAGGCTGCCGACAAGAAGGTTGAGGTCAGGATCAGTAAACTCGAAGTACGGCAGATAGACGCCCGTCGTATGCGTCTCTGACCAATGGATGTTCGGCATCTCAAAGCGCCCATTGAAATAGTCAGCCGGCACAAGAGCGAGCCGGCTGCTCCACTTCGGCCCCGCAAACAGGATGCCGAATGCGCTGATGGATTCTGGGGAAGGAAGGAATGGGGGAAGATTCGACGCCAGACGCTCTATAGCAAACATCTCTCGAAAATCTTCACTATCAACGACCTCTTTTGGTCGCGCACGCCGCCTCAGGATGCGCACATAGTGGAAGGCGGGAGCAACCGCCGATGGGGCGTCGAACTGGGCCAAGCGAGACTGACCCCCCGCGACAACCACCGGCAAAGCAGCCTCCTGCAGCAGGTTCCGCCCCTTGATCGATGGCTCGTTCGGTTGAAGCTTGAGGTCAAGTTCGCTGTCGAGCGCCCCAACGTCGAAACGGATCGGCTGACCGATGGCACGCCCACTGCCATCAATGGCACTCGCGACATACCCCTCGCCCTGAGGGACCTGCATGGGCCATCCCGCAGGCCCTTCGCCAACGACTGCGAAATCGCTGGTGTGAACCCTGACTTTGATGGCCTTGGGGCCACCATGAACTGGTGGCCAGACGCGGACAAGCACGTCGCTCATGGCCACCCCCTCAGGATCCATGGATTCTCAACATCCGGAAGCACGATCTGCCCTTCCAATACTGCCGTCCACTGCATGCCTGGCCCTCGAACCTTGACGTCATATTCACCCGGCCGCAACATGATGGTGTGTCGCCCTGGCGCCGCTAGAGTGCCTGGCACGAAGCCCATAGCGGCGTGTTGAAACCCCACTTCTCGTCCTGCGGCCGATGCCGTTGGATCCAGAATGACTTCCAAGTCGACATCGGGCGCGGCAGGCATGCGACGCAGGACAGGTCCTGGAGATGAAGCGTCGGGAACCATCATCTGCCCAGGAAGAGTCGCATAGCGGGCATTTAGTCTCGCGGTAATGGACTCCGCATCGAGCTGCCAACCGGTGACCAACTTCTTGCGGCCTGCACGCAAGAAGGCGTCCGACACCGCCTTTTCGAAACGCGTACCTTGGCCAATGGACGCGTAGGCGGCCTGATTGTCCGGCGCAGCAAACCAACGACCGTAGCTGCGGTTGTCCGGAACTCCCTCCGTCAAAAGGACATCGAGTGCAGGAGCCACGGTCCGGTCATCGAATGCCTTCATCTCTTCCGGATAGCTGCGACAGCAGTCGAAGAAGAAGAACTGCTGACGCGCGATTCGGTCCCCCGCCGTCTGAGGCGCCATGCCAAAGAAGACGTTTGAAGCTGCAATGGTGTTGGACAGCCTCGGGCCGCCAGGCGCGAACAGATCCGAGCAAGAGAGCAGCAGGTTGACGTCGCCGCGACCACGACTGAAGCCATGCCCCGCGTAGTAGAAGAGCGCCACGCTCTGCGGGTCGTCTTGGCAGTCCTGATGCCAGTCCCACAACGCCCGTGCCAAGTTTGCTCGTGTCGGCACGCCGGCACCGGCTGCCCACGCTGGAACTCCTGCCGTTTCAACGTCCGTCGGCGACAGCAGCACACGTAGCGTCTTCAGCTGATGGACGAGTGCCGTGCCCGATAGCCAAGTTGCGATTCGTGCCGCACTGAGTGACGTAGCCCCAATCGAGCAGAGATTCCAGGTCGCGGGATCCGGTGGGTCGTCGTGTCTGGGCAGGTGCGCGTAGTCACTCACGCCGACAACCAAGGCATGCACGCCCGGAGTTGCAACGCCACCAGGAGCCGCACGGTTATCGACGAGGAGTGCCATTGCGCCGGCTAGGGATAGAGTTGCTGAACTGCGGCGACGTCCCCTGAGCTGAGACCGTTCCGCTGCCCCATGTTGATTCCCGGTGGCAACGGTTGACGCGGCACGATGGTCGGCTGACCATTGACCGAGAATGCGGTCGCTGGGTAGTGCATGATCGAGCCAAAGTCGTATGCACCCAGGTTCACGCTATTTTCCTGGTTGAAGTTGTGCCGCATCGTCGGGTTGACGTTTGCCCACTCGATCTGTACGTGCTGATCGCGATCGCTGCGGCTTTGCTCGTGATAGAACCCCACGCAGTGCCCTATCTCATGCATGACGTTCCCGGCGCTGCACGCATCGCCGATGACGATCTCTTGACGACCGCCTCTTCGACCGACATAGGACGCACACCCGGGCCCTGGAACGAACTCAACCCAGTCCTTTTCGTTGGTACGCGCAACCAGACGAATCTTTGTTGCCAGGCCATTCCAATGGCTGATCGCATCCTCGATGCGCTGCTTATTGAGCAGCGATCCAGAGATCACATAGGGCACGCGACCATTCGGCCAGCGGTAGCTGCCTCCTTTGATGGCACCGCCCTGCATGACGAAGTCTGGGTCTGTAAATACCTCTGAGTTCGATTGCTGACGGATCCGATCGACGAGCTTGTCCTGCTCCTCGACAGTGCCGATCAGGATGCAACCTTCAAGTACGGCGTAGCGCGTGCCATTGATGTTTACGGCGCTGTAGATGACCGGCTGCCATGCGCTTCCGATAGGCTTGTGGAAGCCGAGTCGGTAGTCCGTGCTGTGCAATCCATCTGCTTCACTCATGAGAGGACTCCGTTCAGAGGATGAGGTCAAGGGGAAGGTTGATGCCGGACACCATCTCCGGCCGGAATTCGATGGCACGGGTGAGCACAAAGTCGCCCTTGGACAGTTGCCCACCCGGGCGGCTGCTGACGGTGGCATCGAACAACCAACGGCTGCGCGGCGCAGGACTGGCGTCGGGCCTGAGCAAAAACGGGATGTGTCGCGGAATAGGACCTTGCAGACAAAACTCTTGCACCGCCACTTCCTCGGACGGTCCATCCGCCATCGGAGCATCGCGAAGGCAAACCCGGACATGAACCACGCCGCCCGGCATCGGTCCTCGAAGCAGCAGCACTCCCGATACGGGTTTCATTCGTTGCAGGGTTGGTAACGCGTTGAACGCCTCCGCCATCGATACCAGCCATTCCAGTGCACTGCTCCACGGCGCCTACTCCGGTGTCGTGTTCAGCGCCTTGAGCTTGTTCTCCTGCTCCTTGATCTGCACGAGCAGCAGCAGCTGACGCTTGCGCGCCTCAAGCGCATCTTCGGTAAGCTGGTTGCGCGTGGCGACACCTGAGCGCTGCGCTTCTTGCGCCTCAAGCTTCTTCAGAGTGTCTAGGCGATCCGAAAGCACGTCCAGCTGCGAGTCGCGACGCTTACTCTCGAGGGACAGCTGGGCCTCCTCGTCCGTGCGGCGGCCCTTCAAGAAGTCAAGCCGGTCTGTCTCGCGGCCCTTGACGAATGCGAGATAGCCATCGCCGATCTCCTTGGCAGACGATGCTGCGCGCTCGGCCGACGACTTGCTCTTGAATGAGACTACCTTGGGCTGGCCTGACTCGCCGAAGCTGACATTGAGCGAGTTGTCCTCGAAAACCCAGTTGGAAAGCGGCAAGCTGGCTCTCGCGCCAAGCTGAGGCAGCGCGTGGACGCCAACGTAGGCTAGATTTTCTTCAAGGACAGCGCCGTTCTGCAGTTCTTCGCACGCGGAGGGACATACACGCAGGAGTACGTGCGCCGGTTGTCGATACACGATGCCCCCCTTCTTTAGCGGGTCACGGCCGTTGTCCTTCCCGAGCACTCCCAGTGGGGGCGTCAGTGCAACTTCGGAATGCATGGCGTCTTTGGCGAACTTAGCCGCCTCTTGGGAGAAGCCCAGGGCTTGAAGCGCCTGCGCTGAAGGAGAAATTCGCAAGGGCGCGGGCTTCTCCGCTTCGAATTCCGTCGGATCGGGAGTCCACAGAAGCGTTCGTGTCACGGACAACGCCTGCCTGGCTTCGGCAAGCTCGTTTGTCTTGGTGCCCGTTTCAAGCGGGCCAAGGCCCGCCAGGGTCTGCTGTGACACCTCGAAGGCCGCACGCGTCTTGCGAACCTCGACGCGGGCATCTGCAATGGCGATAGGCTCCTTGGCCTCCTCGGCTTCCTTCAGCTTGCTTTCGGCCACTTTTAACGCGGCCGCCGCCTTGGTGCGGGCACCAGCCGCGACCTGCCGCTCCTCATCCTTGACCACGGCACTTTTCAACGCAGCTCGCGCTTTCTCCACTGCGGCAATGCGCGGTTGGAATTCATTACAGTGATTCGGCGGGGTGTTGCCGGAAGCTGCATCCATCGACGGTAGCTGGCCCAACGCCAATCCCCTGGCGACGGAGAACGCGGTGCTTGCCAGGCTCGAGAGGATTGGGCCCGTCTGATCTGCCGCACTGGCATTGACTGAGACCAGCAGACCTTCCTCCGAAGTGGAAATGGTGAGATCTGTCGTCTTGGTGAGCGCCGAGAGAGACTTGTACGAAACGATGTAGCGCTGCGACAGGTCGGGCACTTGTTTCTCAGAAACCTTTGCGCTCACGGCGTATAGCAGCCCCGGCGCACTACCACCGTCGCGGCACTGTGTTATTTCGAAGCTTGCGTCGATTACCAACTGCTTGAGGGGAAGGTAGTAGGCGATGCCTTCTCGCTCTTCGGCCATGCTGGTGGTTTCTAGTCGACTCACCTCCAAAGTCGTGCATCCAGAGCAAAGGGCGGCAACGACGCTCCCGACGCTCGTCGCGCGCAAGCGACGGTTCATTTCAATTCCGAGCAGTTGCATGCGTGCGTCCAGTTCAAAGAGCGGCGATTCTGGAGACCGAAATCGACGTTTGCATCCCAAAAACTGAGGAGAGTTCAGGCTCAGATTGCCGTACGCCAGCGTAGGAATGGCTCAGTCCGTGCTTGCGGGCACCTATACCCGGACGCTGCACTGGTCCACCGGCTATGCCGTAGCCCGCGCAGCGACGCGCGACCTCGTCGAGGACTTCATCGCACAGGACGACGCGCAATTCGCCCACGCGACTCATGGCTTCGAGTTGGACGGCGAGGAGCAGCGGCGCCGCTTCTTCATCCAGTCGCTGCTCACCGAGCCGGGCCTGTCTCACGAAGCCTATGCACGCCGGTTCGGCAGCGCAGCCCTCGACGATCTGCCGCAACTGCGGGAGCTGGCGGCCCTCGAGCTGGCGGATGACGACGGGAGGCTGCTGGCGCTGAACGAGCGCGGTATTGCGTACGCCGACACCATCGGCCCCTGGCTCGCGTCGGCCGGCGTGTCGATGTGGCTCCCGCGTCGGCCAGCGCCGTGTCCTCTGGTGGCCGCGTTGCCGGTGCCGAAAGTTCAAAGTTGAATGAAACAAAAAACCGATAGTTCAGACTTGAGTGAGACACGGGTTCAAAGCCGGCTGACCCGCCCAGAGCCAAGTTGTTGATCAGAGCCGGTTTTCAGTTTTGGGTTGAACGCAAACCGACAGTCGGTTCTCACTCAAGGTGGAACTCTTCTCACCGAAGATGGAACTGATCTCGCTTGCCCAGAACGTTCACCCTGAGAGCCCATCGGCTCGCCAATCGGCGGCTCCATTTTGAAGAGCTTTCCCACCCGGCCGCCACGTTGCCTACGCTGCGGTGCCACCTGCTGCATCTACCTAGGAAGGTGCTTTGACTCCGTGACCTCGCCTCTGTTGAATCCTGCGGGGGATCCGCCTGTGCCGCGAGGCGCTTGGCGTGGTCGCGGATCGTGTGACGGGCGATGCCGGCTCCTTTGGCGCCGCCTAAGGATGACCTTGGTCCGCGAGCACGGCGAATCGAAGCTTAGGTTCCTGGCGCAGCCGTGAACCCACTTACTCGGCGGCACCGTGAGCCCGAGCAGTCGAGGTGCGGTCATGGAAGCGGCAGGCCCGCGATTTCCTGCAGTTGCAGAACTTCGCTCAGTCCCCGGTCAGTGCAAAGCTTGCCGCCAGGCCCAGCGACTGCTTGATGCAAGGAAGCGCGAGTACGTCCTCGTGCGGCCAGCGGCAGAGATCGCGGCGGTCCAGTTTTGCGTTGTCGATCTTGACCTACCGCTTTGGGCACTTTGCAGCCACTCGACTGACCGGCCGCAGCCAGCCTCATCCGGTCATCGCCGACACGGGTGGTCAGCCGCGTTGTCACGGCGAGACGCTCCGACTTGCTTCGCCGGGGTGTCGTACATAGACTGCGCGTCCTTCATGCACCTCCAGCCTTACGGAGCTAATCGTGTCCTGCTGCATCGCCGCCATTTAAGCCGTCGACCGCCATCCGTCTCATGCTCGCCATGAGCTCGGCCGCTGCAGCCGTTCTCCGCGTCCCGCCCGCCCACGCCATGCCGGCGGCGGACGCCTAGCCCGCCAAGCAACGCGCACGCTAGTCGTCGGTTCGTTCCATCGAACCAGGATACGACCATGTCTGCGCACATCGGGTCGACGCCATCCGTCGACTCTCAAATCCAATCCCTGGAGATCCTGAAGTACCCCAGGACTCCGCACATCGAAGGCTCGCGCCTGCAACCTGGCGACGAAGGTCACGAGCACGTCCGCCTCGCGACCCTGGAAGGCTGTCATGCCGTTGTCGAAGAGAAGCTCGACGGCGCCAACGTCGGCATCTCGTTCACCACCGGTGGCGAGATGCTGTTGCAGTCCCGTGGCCACTACCTCGTCGGTGGCGGCCGTGAGCGGCAGTTCGGGCCGTTCAAACTCTGGGCTTGCTCGCACGAATCGCGGCTGCTCGCGCTGCTCGAAGACCGCTACGTGATGTACGGCGAATGGCTGTACGCCAAGCATTCGGTCAGCTATGACCGCTTGCCGCATTGGTTCTGCGAGTTCGACATCTACGACCGGGTCGAGCAAGTTTTCCTCAGCACGCCGCGGCGGCACGAGATGCTTGCGGGCTCGCCCATCGTCAGTGTCCCCGTGCTGCAGGCCGGCGCGATGCCGCGCGATGTCAAGTCACTGCGTGCGCTGGTGCGACCGTCGCTTGCGAAGAGCTCGCATTGGCGCGACGCCTTCGAGCACAGCGTACGCCGCCAGGCCCTGGATCTGTCGCTAGCCTGGCATCAGACCGACAAGTCGGACCTGTCCGAGGGTCTGTACATCAAGGTCGAAGACGAGCGCCAGGTGCTGGGTCGCTACAAGTGGGTGCGCCCGGACTTCGTCCAGACCATCCTTGATTCAGGCTCGCATCACAGCACGCGACCCGTGATCCCCAATGGGCTTGCGCCTGAAGCCGACCTCTACGCGCCGGTGGCCATTGCCAGCTGGGATGAGCCGGTAGCAGGCGACTGATCGATCCGAGAAGGAGAAGAACATGGACTACGAAACGATCCGCGCGCTGTGCCCAATTGAGGCCGGCGCCGGCTACGACTGGGAAGTCTGCTGCGAGGTCTTCCCACGCCTGCGTGCGCTCGAGACCACGCCGCAAAGTCCGCGCTATCACGCGGAGGGCAATGTCGGCGTCCACACTCGCATGGTGCTGGACGCGCTGCTGGAGTGCAACCACTTCCGAGCGGCCAGCGGTACGCGGCGCGAGACGCTGTTCCTCGCCGCGCTGCTGCACGACCTGTGCAAGCCAGAAACGACGATCGTCGATCCGGTGACCGGAGACATTGGCCAGCCCGGCCACTCGCGCCGCGGGGCGGTCGATGTGCGCTCGTTGCTATGGCGTGCGGGCGTGCCGTTCGAGCTGCGCGAGGCTGTATGCCGGATCATCGCCGTGCATCAGGTTCCGTTCTTTGCCTTCGATTCGCGGCGCGGCGAATCGCCGGAGTTCATTGCGCGGCGGCTGTCGTGGAGCCTGGATCTGCCCGATCTGATCTGCGTGGCTCGTGCCGACATGCGGGGTCGCATCTGCGCCGATCAACAGGCACGGCTGGAGGACATTGCGTTGTTTGAGCAGCTTGCACGTGAGGATGGCTGCTGGGGCACTCCCCGGCCGGCGGCCTCTGCGCACACGCGGCTGATGTATGCGCGTGGCTCGGCTGTGCATTTGGACACGCCGCTGTTCCAGGTACAGGGATCGCACGTCACGGTGCTCTGCGGGTTGCCGGCCTCGGGCAAGGACAGCTGGGTAGCACGCCATGCTCGAGGCATCGAGATCGTGTCATTCGACGACGCGAAGGCGGAACTCGGCCTGAAGCACGGCGAGAACGATGGCTTGGCGGCTCATCGCGCGGTCGACAAGGCGAAAGCGTTACTGCGCCGACGGGAGCCCTTCGTGTGGAACGCGACGCACCTGAGCGAGCAGATGCGCAACAAGACGTTGGACCTGCTTTACGCCTACGACGCCAGCGTCCGGCTGGTCTATCTCGAGGTGCCAGCCGACACACTGTTCAGACGCAACGCGCGTCGCGACACCACTCTCAAGCAGAAGGATCTTGAACGCATGTTGCACCGGTGGGAGGTCCCACTCCCCTGTGAGGCGCACGAAGTGCGTTTTGAGGTCGAGTCTGACGACCGTAGAGCCTGAGGCAAGCGGCACGAGTCTCTTGCCGAACGCGTGTTGGCCTTTGGGTGCGGCGTGGCGCGGCTGCGGACGCCATCGCACCACGCGAGAGTCGGCGAGCGCGGAGCAGGCTCATCTGGTGAGCCTGCGGTGAGACACGATAGCGGCATGACCGATGCTTTAGATCGCAGCTCGTCGCCACGACACGCGCCTGCTGACAGCGGCGTACTGGCCCGGGTGCCTGGCCAGTACATCGCACAGGCCAGCAAATCCCTGCCAGACCCCGCCTGTGCGCTGGACGACGAAATGAGCGTCGAGATCGACGCCGAGCGGGTGGGGCGCGTGCGCCTGACGTTCAGGAGGCAGCGCTACAGCAGACCCCTGGGCAAGGTCTCCTATTTCTCCTGGCTCTGCCGACACGCCGAAAACGTCACTGACCCATCGACACAAGATCCCCCCGGTTCGCGGCACATCCTCCAATGCCCGTCCGAGACTTCACCATGAACGCGCCGTTGTTGCCTCAGATCCTGCTTCGGCAAGATCCCTCGCCGCAGGCTGACCTGGACCTCGCGACTGAAGGCGTGCTGCGCTACGTGTGGAGTAGCGAGTGGGGCGACATGCTCATCGAGGCGCGGGATGGCGTGGTCTACGTCAACGGTCGGCGCGTCGATGCGGCTCCCGCATCGGCAAGCGCCGTGTGCTCGGGTGGCCGCGTTGCCGCGGCCGAAAGTTCAAAGTTGAGCGAAACAAAAAGCCGATAGTTCAAACTTGAGTGAGACACGGGTTCAAAGTCTGCTGACCCGTCCGGAGCCAAGTCGTTGATCAGGGCTGGTTTTCAGTTCTGGGTTGAACGCGAACCGACAAACACCCGCCCCGTTAAATCTGTCGAAAGCGCCCAGCGCCCCTCGTCGCGTGGATAGCGGCGGTGTTGCCGTGCTCACTGAAGGAGATGCCATGAACTACGTCGACGGCTAGCTGGTCCCGGTTCCGAACGAGAAGCGGGATGTGTACCTGAAGCTGGCGCTGGAGATGGCAGCGCCGTTCAAGCAGCACGGCGCGCTGAAGGTCCTGGAATGCTGGGGCGACGACGTCCCGAAGGCAAGCTCACGTCGTTTCCGCTGACGGTGCAGCGCCAGCCCGGCGAGACGGTGGTGTTCTCGTGGTGCGTCTGGCCCTCCAAGCAGGTGCGCGACGAAGGTATGAACAAGGCGATGGAACACCAAGGCATGCCGTTCGACGGGCAGCGCATGATCTTCTGTGGCTTCCAGGTCATCGTGGACGAGTGAACGCCGGCCGGCGGCGCGGTTGACGCTGTAGGCCATGACCGCCCGCTCGCGTCGGCCGCGACGCTGACGCGGCACCTGCTGCCATCCGCCGGCGTTTCGCTTGGGCACACTGGCGCCATGCCCGACCTGGTCACACGCCGCCCGCAGGGTCTCTACTGCGATCCCGGTGGTTTCTACATCGATCCTTGGCTGCCCGTGGAACGCGCTGTCATCACGCACGCGCATGCGGATCACTGCCGGCCGGGGCATGCCGCCTACCTGGCGCAGCGCGACGCGCTGGGCCTGATGCGCGCGCGGCTGGGCGACGACGCCCCGCTCGACGGCCTGGCCTACGGCGAGCTGCGGCGCATCGGCGACGTGACGCTCAGCCTGCATCCGGCTGGCCATGTGCTCGGTTCGGCGCAGGTGCGCATCGAGCACCGAGGCGAGGTGTGGGTGGTGGCGGGCGACTACTTCGTCAGCGGTGCGGGCGACTGCAATACCACCTGCGCGCCGTTCGAGCCGGTGCGCTGCGATGTGTTCGTCACCGAGAGCACCTTCGGCCTGCCCATCTACCGCTGGGCGCCGCAGACGGAGGTGATCGCCGAGATGCGCGCGTGGTGGGCCGACTGCGCCGCTCAGGGCAGGCACGCGCTGTTGATGGGCTACAGCCTGGGCAAGGCGCAGCGGCTGGTCGCCGGCCTGGCCACGGCTGATGCGCCCGGGCCGGTGCTGGTGCACGGCGCGGTCGCGCGGCTCAACGCGGCCTACCGCCAGGCTGGCGTCGCGCTGCCGGCGGTCGAGACCGTCACGCCGGAAACGAACTTCAAGTCGCTGCGCGGCGCCCTGGTCATCGCGCCGCCGGCCGTGCAGGGCAGCCGCTGGGCCAAGGCGCTGGGCCCGCACAGCGACGCCTTCGCCAGCGGCTGGATGCGGCTGCGCGGCGCGCGCCGGCGCCGCGGCGTGGACCGCGGCTTCGTATTCAGCGACCACGCGGACTGGCCCGGCCTGCTGCGGGCCATCGGCGCCACCGGAGCGCAGCGCGTCATCGTCACGCATGGCGACGAGGGCGCGCTGGTGCGCCATCTCATCGAGTCCGGTCTGCAGGCCGAAGCGTTCGCGACCGAGTACGGCGACGAGACGCTTGGCGTGGAGGCGGCGGCGTGAAGCGTTTCGTTGCGCTCTACCTGGCGCTGGATGCCAGCACGTCGACGCTCGCCAAGGTGGCGGCGCTGAAGCGCTATCTCGCGGACGCCCCCGCCCGCGACGCCGCCTGGGCCGTCTACCTGCTGGCGGGCGGGACGCCGCGGCGGGCGGTGCCGACGAAGGAGTTGCGCGCGCTGGCCTGCGAGGCGGCGGCGCTGCCCGAGTGGCTGTTCGAGGCCGGCTACGCCGCCACCGGCGACCTGGCCGAAGCCATCGCCTACGTGCTGCCCGACCCGGTGGACCGCCTGGACGAGCCGCTGAGCGAGTGGATGGAGGGCCGCATCCTGCCGCTTCGCACGCTGGACGCGGCGGGTCGCCGCGAGGGCGTGCTGGCGGCCTGGCAAGGCCTATCGGCCGACGAGCGTTTCATGTTCGTCAAGCTCGTGGGCGGTGGCTTTCGCGTCGGCGTCAGCAAGCTGCTGGTGCAGCGCGCGCTGGCCGAATGGTCGGGTGCCGATGTGGCCGGCGTGGCGCAGCGCATGATGGGCTACACCGCCATCGACACCCCGCCGACGACCGAGCGCTTCCAGGCTCTGCTGGCCGAGGACACGAGCGGCGCGCGCGGCGGCCAGCCCTATCCGTTCTTCCTGGCGCATGCGCTGCAGACCGAGCCGGCGTCGCTGGGGGCGCGTGGTGAGTGGCTGGCGGAGTGGAAGTACGACGGCATCCGCGCGCAGGTGGTCAAGCGCGACGGCCAGGTGTGGATCTGGTCGCGTGGCGAGGAGTTGATCACCGAGCGCTTCCCGGAGGCCGTGCTGGAAGCGAGCACCTGGCCGGACGGCACCGTCGTCGACGGCGAACTGCTGGCCTGGCGCCACGGCGACGCCGAGCCGGCGCCGTTCGCGCTGCTGCAAAAGCGCATCGGCCGCACCAAGCTGTCCAAGGCCATCCTGGCCGAGGCGCCCGTGCGGCTGCTGGCCTACGACCTGCTGGAGAGCGACGGCATCGACCGTCGGCAGGAGCCGATGCATGCGCGGCGTGCCAGGCTGGAGCAGCTCGGCATCGCGACCTCGCCGCTGGTGGCGGCCGACGACTGGGACGGCCTCACCGCGGCCCGCGAGCAGTCGCGCGAGCGCCGCGTCGAGGGCCTGATGCTGAAGCACCGCAGCTCGGCCTACGGCATCGGCCGCACGGTTGGCGCGTGGTGGAAATGGAAGGTCGCGCCGCTGAGCGTGGACGCCGTGCTCATCTACGCGCAGGCCGGCCACGGCCGCCGCGCCAACCTCTACACCGACTACAGCTTCGCCGTGTGGAACCGCGCGCCGCGTGATGCGGCAGAAGCCGAGGCGGCGCTGGATTCGACGGGCGGCGAGTTGATGCTGGTGCCTTTCGCCAAGGCGTACTCGGGCCTCACGGACCAGGAGATCCAGGGCGTGGACAGGGTGATCCGCAAGACCACGGTGGAGAAGTTCGGCCCGGTGCGCCGCGTGCGGCCGTCCATGGTGTTCGAGCTGGGCTTTGAGGGCATCCAGGCGAGCACGCGGCACAAGAGCGGCATCGCGGTTCGGTTTCCGCGGATGCTGCGGATCCGGGAGGACAAGCCGTTGTGGCAGGCGGATACGCTGGATTCGCTGCGGGCGCTGATGGAGGTGGTGTGAGCCGGGTTGCTTGGGTGAGTAGTGCGCGTGATCGGTGCATTGCCGGGAGTCCGCCCCGGCGGGCGCCGCCGGGCGTGACTCACGGCTTGGGCATGGCTGTTCAAGCCACCGCAGCGAATGGCTAACCCAACAACTGAATGGCTCCAAGCCAAGGGCTGGATAGCCTTCCCCTTTCAGAAGACCGTCTGGAAGGCAATGAAGCAAGGCCACTCCGGCCTGTTGCACGCCACGACCGGCTCGGGCAAGACGCTCGCCGTCTGGCTCGGCGCACTGCAGTCGCTGGCCAAGACCGAGGCGCCGCTGACGGTCATCTGGGTGACCCCGATGCGGGCGCTGAGCCACGACACGCTGTTGGCGCTGCAGGACGCCGCCGCCACACTCGCCCCCAGCTGGACGCTGGCCGCCCGCACCGGCGACACCACCAGCGGCGAACGCGCATCGCAGCAACGGCGCTGGCCCACCGCGCTGGTCACGACCCCCGAGTCACTGAGCCTGATGCTGTCGCGCGCCGATGCGCCCGACGTGCTGAAGCGCGTGCGTCTCGTCGTCGTCGACGAATGGCACGAGCTGCTGGGCAGCAAGCGCGGCGTGCAGCTGCAGCTGGCGCTGGCGCGGCTGCGGCGCTGGAGCCCGGCGTTGATGACCTGGGGCTTGTCGGCCACACTCGCCAACCTGGAAGAAGCGGCCGACACGCTCGCGCCCGGCGCCATCGTCGTGCGCGGTGCGCGGGACAAGAAGATCACCATCGACACGCTGCTGCCCGCGCGCATCGAGCGCTTCGCCTGGGGGGGGCATATGGGGCTGACGATGCTGCCCGCCGTCGTCGGGCACATCGACGCCGCAGCCAGCACGCTCGTGTTCACCAACACGCGGTCGCAGTGCGAGCGCTGGTTCCAGGCGCTGCTGGACGCGCGGCCGGACTGGGCCGGGTTGATCGCGCTGCACCACGGCTCGGTGGACGCCGAGGCACGCCGCTGGGTCGAGGCGGCGATGAAGGCCGGTCAGCTCAAGTGCGTCGTCTGCACCGCCAGCCTGGACCTGGGCGTGGACTTCCTGCCCGTGGAGCAGGTGCTGCAGATCGGCTCGGCCAAGGGTGTCGCGCGGCTGCTGCAGCGCGCCGGCCGCAGCGGGCACGCGCCGGGCCGGCGCTCGCGCGTGACGCTGGTGCCCACGCACAGCCTGGAGATCATCGAGGCGTCAGCGTTGCGCGCGGCGGTGCAGGCCGGCCACATCGAGCCGCGCCGCCCGCCCGCCGCGCCGCTGGACGTGCTCGTGCAGCACCTCGTCACGGTCGCCCTCGGGGGTGGCTTCCGCCCCGACGACCTGCTGCCGGAAGTGCGCAGCGCGCCCAGCTATCGGGGGCTGAGCGACGAGGCCTGGGCCTGGGCACTCGCCTTCGTGCGACACGGCGGCGAGAGCCTGCGCAGCTACCCTGACTTCCAGCGTGTCGTGCCCGACGACGAGGGCGTCTGGCGCGTGCCCGACCCGCGCCTCGCCAGGCGCCACCGCAGCAACATTGGCACCATCGTGTCTGACGCCGTGATGAGCGTGCAGTTCCTGACCGGCGGTCGCATCGCGACGGTGGAGGAGGGCTTCATCGCGCGGCTGCGCACGGGCGACGTGTTCCTGCTCGGTGGCCGCGCGCTGGAGCTGGTGCGCGTGGAAGGCCTGACGGCTTATGTGCGCGTGGCCAAGCCGGACAAGGCGTTGCTGCCGCGCTGGGACGGCGGCCAATTCCCGATCTCCGACACCCTGGCCGACGCGATGCTGCAGCGTTTTGACCAGGCCACGCAAGGCCGCTACGCGGACCGCGAGATGCGCTTCGTCGCGCCGCTGCTGAAGCTGCAGGCGCAGTGGTCGGCGCTGCCGGGGTCGCAGCAGCTGCTGGCCGAGGTGATGACGTCGGCCGACGGCCACCACCTGTTCCTTTACCCCTTCGCCGGCCGCGTCGTGCACCTGGGCCTGGCGTCGCTGCTGTCGTGGCGCGCCGGCCGAGACACGCCGGCCACGTTCACGATGGCGATGAACGAGTACGGGCTGGAGCTGCTGAGCGCGACCGAGGTCGACTGGGCCGCCCGGCTGCCCACTTTGCTGGCGCCGGTGGACGTCGCGACGCTGCGCGACGACGTGCTGGCCAGCCTGAACGCCAGCGAGCTGGCGCGGCGGCGCTTCCGGCAGATCGCGCGCATCGCCGGGCTGATCTTCCAGAGCCACCCCGGTGAGGCGCGCAGCCAGCGGCAACTGCAGGCGTCGGCGTCGCTGTACTTCGACGTGTTCCGCCAGCACGACCCGGACAACCGGCTGCTGCGCCAGGCCGAGGCAGAGCTGTTGTCTGCCGAGCTGGACGTGGCAGCGCTGGGCCGCACGCTGGACCGCATGGCGGCGCAGACCTTGAACCTTCAGCGGCCGGCACGGCCGACGCCACTGGCCTTTCCATTGATGGTGGAGCGGCTGCGCGAGCGCACGTCGACCGAGTCGCTGGCGCAGCGGCTCACACGCATGCTGGCTGAGGTGGAGGCAGCGGCCGGTGGCGGGGCGGTGCCTGACGTGGACGCGCGCATCGCCTTCGGCCAGCCGGACGATGCCACCCGGCCGCGCACACGGCGGAGGCGCCGATGAGCCTGTCCATCGAGGCGGCCGGCGAGACGCTGTGGCTGCTGCCCGAGGGGGCCGTCTGGTGGCCGGCGCAGCGCCTGCTCTTCGCGGCCGACCTGCACCTGGGCAAGGGCGCGGCGTTTCGAGCGCAGGGTCAGGCGGTGCCGGCCGGCAGCAGCGCGCGCACGCTGGCGCGGCTGGGCGCGCTGGTGCAGGCTCACGACGCGGCGCGGCTCGTGGTGCTGGGCGACTTCTGGCATGGCCCGCAAGGCCTGACACTGCCGCTGCTGGACGCGGTGGCCGCGTTCGCCGACCGCGTGCCGACGCTGCTGGTGCTGGGCAACCACGACCGGCGCATCCACCCGCCCGGGCTGCCGCTGCAGGTGGTCGATGGTGCGCTCGGGTTGGGGCCGTTGACGGCCGCGCACGAACCGCCGCCGCCCGGCACGCCGGGTTTTGCGCTGGCGGGGCACTGGCATCCCGCCATCGGGCTGAGGAGCCGTGCCGGCGACCGGTTGCGGCGGCCTTGTTTCGTGCATGCGCCGCACGCGCTGGTGCTGCCGGCCTTCGGCGGGCTGACCGGTGCGCTAACGCTGCGCCGCGGTGAACTTGCCCGGCTCGGGGCGCGCGTCGCCGTGCTGGGCGAGGGTGCGCTGCACTGGCTGCCGGCCGGGCGCTGACGGCCCGGATCGGAGGCCGCGCCATCGAAGCGCGAGCCGGCCTCCTACAGCCCGGACCAGTGCCGCGCTGCAGACTGGAAGCCCAGCAACTGATGCGTGCGGTGCCCCATGAGACTCGTTGTCGACGCCATCACCGGCGGCCTCCTCGCGGCGGCCCTCGCCAGCACCGCCGTGGCCCAGCCTGCCAAGCCCATGCCGCTGCCTGCGTCGGCGCCGGTGCCTGACACGGCGGCCTCGCGGCAGGTGCCGACGCGCAACCCCGCCATCCGTGCGGCAGAGAACGCGAAGGAACCCGGCGTGCAACGGCCCGAGGAGCGCGTGATCCCGCAGATTTCACTGCCCCTGCGCTCCAGAAATGTCACACCCGCCACGTCGGCATCGGCCCCGGCCGGCAGCATCCCGGGCGGCGTCAATGACGATGCTGCGCGCTGCTTGGCCGCCGGCACCGCGCAGGAGAAGGCCGCTTGCGAGCGCGGGTCGGCCGCGTCGCTGCCCGCGAAGCCGAAGACGAACCGCTGAACTTCCACCCGTTGAAACCTGAAGGGCGATCCATGAACATCCGCAGCCTGCTTTCCTCGATGCTGATCGGCGCCGTCGCCAGTGCGCGCTCCATGACGCCCATGGCCACGCTCGCGGCGGCCCGCCTCATCGGCCGGCGCACGCCGGGGCAGCTCGTGCTGCTGGACCGCCCGCTGTTCAAGTTCGGCGCGCTGGCGATGGGCGCGGGTGAACTGGCCGGCGACAAGATGAAGACGGCGCCCGACCGCACGGTCTTCCTGGGGCTGCTGGCGCGCGTCATGAGTGCCGGCATTGCCGGTGCGGCGCTGGCGCCCAAAGGCCACGAGCGCGCCGGCGCCGCGGTGGCGGTCGGCACTGCCGTTCCGCTGGCCTACGCGACGCTGGCCGCCCGCAAGCGGGCCATGTCCCGCATCGGCCAGACCCGCAGCGGGCTGATTGAGGACGTGTTCATCGTGGCAGCGGGCATCGCCATCGTGGCGCTGTCGACGCGCGCTGATCGGGACTGACCGCGCCTCAATCGAAGAAGTCGCTCAGCCAGGACTTCTTGCGGTACTGGCCGCCGTGGCGCTTGCCGTAGTCGGAGTCTTCGAAGTCGCGCCTGTAGCCACCGGGCGCGGGGTGCTGCGGCAGCGACGATGCAGTCGGCGCCGCTGTGGCGGGAACACCGTTGTTGCCGGCGAGCTGGACGAGCTTGTCCAGTTCGCCGCGGTCGAGCCAGACGCCGCGGCAGCTGGGGCAGTAGTCGATCTCGACGCCCTGGCGGTCGGACATCAGCAGCGTCGAATCGGGGCAGACGGGGCATTTCATGGCGATCTCCTTCAGCGCAAAAGCGTGATGCGGTCGACCTCGAACTCCGACTTGCGCAAGCCCTTGTCGAACTCGCCGGACAGCTCCACGCGCTGCTGCGCGCTGATGGCCTGGCCGGGCGGGAAGTCCTCGGTGTCGATTTCCACGGTGATGCGGCCGGTGGCGTCCTCGAAGGTGTAGCGGTCGCCGCCGTCGTGGGACACGATGCGGCCCTGCAGGCGGGCGCGCTGCTCGTCCTTGCCGGTGTCAAGCAGCTGTTTCACCGTCAGCACCGGCACGCTGCTGGGGCCCGTGTAGCTGCCGGGAGCAGACGCCGCTCTGGGTGCGGCGCTGGGGCCGGTGTAGCCGCTGGCCGGCTCGGCTGTGGCGGCGGTGCACCAGCAGAGCAGGACGGCGAGGCCGAAGGCTGGGACGTTCTTTCGCATAGTCGTTACTCCTTTAACGTTGCGAAGCGGCAATTGGTGTGCCTGCCGGTTCAGCCCCGGCGGGTGTCCAGCGGCCACCCAGCGCGCGCAGCAGCGTCACGCGGTTGGCCTGCTCGGTCTGGCGCAGCGTCACCAGCGCCTGCTGCGCGCTCGCCAGCTGGCGCTGGGCGTCCAGCAGCTCCAGCTGGCTGCTGCTGCCCAGCCGGTAGCTGTCCTCGGCGATCTGCAGCGCCCGTGCGGCGGCGGCGACCTGGGCCTGCTGCGCGTCCAGCCGTTCGGCCAGGCCGTCGCGCACGGCCAGCGCGTCGGCGGCCTCTCGGAAGGCCGCCTGCAATGCGCCTTCGTACGTGGCCAGCGCCTGGCGGCGGCTGGCCTGGCTGACCTCGACCTGCGCCGCGCGCGCGCCGCCGTCGAACAGCGGCAGGTCCAGCTGCGGCAGCACGCTCCAGAAGCCGGTGCCGCTCTTGAACAGGCCGTCCAACTCCGGGCTGCGCGTGCCGGCGCTGGCCGTCAACGTCAGGCGCGGGAAGCGCGCGGCGCGGGCGGCGCCCACGTCGAAGGCTGCGGCCTGCAGCTGCTGCTCGGCGGCGCGCAGGTCGGGGCGTTGCAGCAGCACATCGGCCGGCAGGCCCGCCGGAATGGCGGGCAGCGCGGTGACAGCTTGCAGATCCTGCGACAGCGGCAGCAGCGTGTCGGGCAGCGGCTGGCCGGCCAGCAGTTCCAGCGCCAGACGGGCCTGCGTGACGGCACTCTGCGCGCGTGTCGCTTCGCCACGGGCCGCCTCGAAGGCGGTGCTGGCGCGGGCGCGCTCCAGGCCGGAGGCGGCGCCCAGCTGGTAGCGCTGCTCGGTGAGGTTCAGCGTGCGCTGCTGGCTGTCTCGCAGTTGCTGCGCGAGGGTCAGGCGTTGCTGCTCGGCGGCCAGCGTCAGCCAGGCGCTGCTGACCTCGGCCACCAGGCTCAGCTGGGCGCTGCGCTGGGTTTCCTGCTGCGCCAGGTAGCGCGCCAATGCCGCGCCCTCCAGGCTCCCCAAGCGGTTGAACAGGTCGATCTCGTAGCTCGCCAGGCCCAGGTTGACGGCGTAGCTCGTGGAGCGGGCGCCGCCGGCCACCTGCTGGCGGGTGGCGGACATGCCGGCGTTCAGGTCGGGGATGCGGTCGGCCTCGGTGATGCGGTACTGCGCGCGCACCCGCTCCACGGCGGCGGCGCTGGCGCGCAGCGTGCGGTTCTGCGCCAGCGCGATGCCGACGACCTGGCGCAGCCGCGCGTCGGCGAAGAAGCCATCCCACTCGTGGGCGACGTTCGCGGGCGCGGCGGTCGTCGTGGCTGTCGGGCGGAAATCCTCGCGCAGCGGCGGCGCGATCTTGTCCGTAGCCGGCACCAGGCTGCCGCAGCCGGCCAGCAGCGCCGCAGCGGCGATGAGCGTCAGGTGGTGCGCTTTCATGCCTTCACCTCGCTGGCGGCGGCTGCAGGCTTGGCCCGCGTGAACCGCTGCCGCACCCACAGGTAGAACAGCGGCACAAAGAAGATGCCCAGCGCCGTGGCACTGGCCATGCCGCCCAGCACACCGAAGCCGATGGCCTTCTGCGACCCCGAGCCGGCGCCGCTGGAATAGGCCAGCGGCAGCACGCCCATCATGAACGCCAGCGAGGTCATCAGGATGGGGCGCAGCCGCTGCCGGCTGGCCAGCAGCACGGCGTCCATCAGCGCCATGCCGCGGCCCATGAGGCTCTGTGCGAACTCGACGATCAGGATGGCGTTCTTGGCCGACAGGCCCACCGTGGTCAGCAGGCCGACCTGGAAGAACACGTCGTTGTTCTGCCCGCCCAGGTGGCTGGCGGCCAGCGCGCCCAGGATGCCCAGCGGCACCACCAGCATCACGCTGAACGGCACTGACCAGCTCTCGTACAGCGCGGCCAGGCACAGGAAGATGAACAGCACCGACACGGCGTACAGCAGCGGGGCCTGGTCGCCAGACAGGCGCTCCTGGTAGCTGCGGCCCGACCACTCGTAGCCGATGCCCGGAGGCATCTCGGCCAGCACTTCCTCCATCACCTTCATGGCCGCACCCGAGCTGATGCCCGGCGGCACATCGGCCTGGATCTCGTAGGCCGAGCTGCCGTTGTAGCGCACCAGCTGGCGCGGGCCGTTGATCCAGCTGCTGGACGCGAACGCGGCGAACGACACCATCTGCCCGGCGGTGTTGCGCACGTACCAGTGGTTGATGCTGTCGGGCGCGGCGCGGTACGCACCTTCGCCCTGCACCAGCACGCGCTTGACGCGGCCCCGGTCGATGAAGTCGTTGACGTAGGCACCGCCCAGCGCGATGGACATGGTGTCGTTGATGACGCTGGGTTGCACACCCAACACGCCGGCCTTGTGGTCGTCGATGCTGATCTGCAGCTGCGGCGTCTCAGTCAGGCTGTTGGTGCGGGTGCGGCTGAGTTCAGGGCGCTTGTTGGCCAGCTCGATGAGCTGCTCGCGGGCCTCCACCAGCTTGTCCTGGCCGAGGCCGCCCAGGTCTTGCAGGAACAGCTGGATGCCCGCGCTGCCGCCCAGGCCGCGTACGGTGGGCGGCTGCACGATGAAGACGTTGGCGTCACGCACGCGTTTGCCCAGTTCACGCGTGAAGCGTTCGGCCAGCGCACCGGCTGCCTGCTCGGGGGCCTTGCGCTCGCTCCAGTCCTGCAGCCGGATGAAGCCCTGGCCGGAGCCCTGGTCGCCACCGGCGCCGCGCACCACGTTGTAGAACTGCACTTCCTTCTGCTCGGCCAGGTAGGCCTCCAGCTGCTGCATCACCACCTCCAGCCGCTCGGCCGTGGCGCCGGGCGCCATGCGCACCTGGAGCTGCAGGCCGCCCTGGTCTTCGTCGGGCAGGAAGGAGGTCGGCAGGCTCTTGTACATCCAGCCCATGGCGGCAATCACCGCGACATAGACCGCAAAGCTGCGCACACCGCGCCGGCTCATCCAGCCCACGCCGCGCACATAGCGCTCGGTGAAGGCATCGAAGCGGCGGTTGAAGCCGCCGAAGAACCAGTCCAGCTGCTTGCCGAACGGCCCGCCGTGGGCCGCATGCTCGCCCTGGTGCACGGGTTTCAGGACCGTGGCACAGAGGGCAGGCGACAGCGTCATCGCCACCAGCACCGACAGCACCATCGCGCTGACCACGGTGATCGAGAACTGCCGGTAGATGATGCCGGTGGAGCCGCCGAAGAAGGCCATCGGGATGAACACGGCCGACAGCACGACGGCGATGCCGACCAGCGCGCCGGTGATCTCCTGCATGCTCTTGCGCGTGGCCTCCTTGGGCGACAGGCCCTCCTCGCGCATCAGCCGCTCGACGTTCTCGACGACCACGATGGCGTCGTCCACCAGCAGGCCGATGGCCAGCACCAGGCCGAACATCGTCAGCGAGTTGATCGAGAAGCCTGCCACCGCCAGCACGCCGAACGTGCCCAGCAGCACGACCGGCACGGCGATCGCGGGGATCAGCGTCGCGCGCAGGTTTTGCATGAACAGGTACATGATGGCCACCACCAGCACGATGGCCTCGATGAGCGTCTGCACCACGCCCTTGATGGACACGCTGATGAAGGGCGTCGTGTCGAAGGTGACGGTGGCCTTGTAGCCGGGCGGGAAGAACGGCTCCAGCTCCTTGATCTTGGCCTTCACGGCGTCGCCCGTGGCCAGCGCATTGGCGCCGCTGGCCGGGAAGATGGCCACGCCGGCGGCGGTGCGCGCGCTGGAGCGCACATTGGTGGTGTAGCTGTCGCGGCCCAGCTCGACGCGTGCCACGTCGCCCAGCCGCAGCGCGGAGCCATCGGCCTGCACGCGCAGCACGACGTTCTTGAACTCCTCGGCCGTGGTGAGCTTGGAGCGCGCGGTGATGATGGCCGTCAGGCGCTGGCCCTCGGGCACCGGCTGGGCGCCGATCTGGCCCGCGGAGACCTCGGTGTTCTGCTGCTGCAGCGCGGTGCGGATGTCGCCGGGCACCAGCGCATAGCGTTGCAGCTTCAGCGGATCCAGCCAGATGCGCATCGCATAGCCAGAGCCGAACACGTTGACGTCGCCCACGCCCTCGACGCGGCTGATGATGTCCACCAGCGTGCTGTTCAGGTAGTCGCCCAGGTCGCCCGACGTGACGGCCGGGTCGTCGCTGGTCAGCATCATCACCATCAGGAAATCGGTGCCCGACTTGGTGACTCGCACGCCCTGGGCCTGCACCGCCTGCGGCAGCCGGCTGATGATGGACTGCACCTTGTTCTGCACCTGCACCTGGGCGGTGTCGGGGTTGGTGCCGGCGATGAAGGTCAGCGTGGTGCTGGCGTTGCCGGCGGCGCTGCTGCTGGACTCGATGGACAGCAGGCCGTCGATGCCCTTCAGGCTCTGCTCGACGATCTGCGTCACCGAGTCCTCGATGGCCTTGGCCGACGCACCGGGGTAGGTGGTGTTGATGGACACGCGCGTGGGCGCGATGTCGGGGTAGCGCTCCAGCGCCAGCTGGTGGATGGCGCCGCCGCCGGCCAGCATGATGACGATGGCGATGACCCACGCGAAGATGGGCCGGTCGATAAAGAAGGACGCCATGGGTCAGGCGCCCTTGCTGGCGGCGGAAGCGGCCGAGGATGCGGCCGATGAGGGTGCGCCACCCTTCTTGCCGCTGGCCGAGCCGGCGGCGACCGGCGTCACCACCACGCCGGGCCGGGCGCGCTGCAGGCCTTCGACGATGAGCTTGTCGCCCACTTTCAGGCCGCTGGTCACCAGCCACTTGTTGCCGACCGCGCGCTCCAGCACGAGTCGGCGGCGCTCGACCTTGTTGCCCTCGCCGACGACCAGCGCCGTCGCGTCGCCCGTGGCCGAGCGGCTGACGCCTTGCTGCGGCACGAGCAGGGCGGCCGTGTCCACGCCGGCCAGCAGGCGCGCGCGCACCACCATGCCAGGCAGCAGCGTGCCCTTGGGGTTGGGCACCGTCGCACGCAGCGTCACGGCGCCGGTGCCGCGGTCCACGGTGACGCCGCTGACCTGCAGCGTGGCGGGCTGCGGATGCGGCGTGCCGTCTTCCAGCATCAGCTGCAGCTGCCGGCTGCCGGTGCTGCCGTCAAGCTGGCGGCGCAGCGTCAGCATCTCGGCGCTGCTCTGCACGATGTCGACCTGCATCGGGTCCAGCTGCTGCACGGTGGTCAGCGCCTGGGTCTGGTTGGCCGTCACCAGCGCGCCGACCGTGACGGTGGAGATCTCCACGCGCCCGCTGATGGGCGACGTGATGCGCGCCCGCTCCAGCTGCACGCGGGCAGCGTCCAGCGCGGCGCGCGCCACGGCCACGTCGGCCTCGCCCTGCTTCAGCAGGCCGGCGCTGTCGTCGGCGGCCTGGCGGCTGATGGCGTCGGCCTTCAGCAGCTCGGCGTCACGCGCGGCCTTGCTGCGCGCCACGGCGAGGGACGCCTCGGCCTTCTGCAGCGCCGCGGCGGTGCGGGCGCGTTCGGCCTCGAAGCTGGCCGCGTCCAGCTGGTACAGCGGCTGGCCGGCCTTGACCTGCGAGCCTTCCGTGAAAAGCCGCTTGACGACGATGCCACCCACCTGCGGGCGAATCTCGGCGACCTGGCTGGCCGACAGCCGGCCCGGCAGGTCCAGCTCCAGCGGCGCGTCCTGCGTGCTGACGCTGACGACGCCGACCTCGGGGGCGCCGGCCTTGGGCGGCTCGGGTTTCTTGTTCTGGCAGGCGCTCAGCAGCAGCAGGGCGCTGACGATGCCGACGGCGGGAAGGGCGTGACGCGGGAAGAGGTTCATGGCCATGGCGCGGCATGGTGCCTGCAGAATGTGGAGAGAGATTGAAGGCGGGGCGCGCCAGCCGGGAATCCTTGCCCCGCGCGCACCGCGGCCCTCACCATGCGCCCCTGATGATGAAGCTCAGCCTGACCGCCCGCCTGTTCGCCGCCGTGTTCAGCACGGCCATGGCCGTGGCGCTGGCCATGGGCGTGTTCACGCACATCAACCTGAACCGCGACTTCCTCGGCTACCTGAACGAGCAGGCCGTCAATCGGCTGGAACTGGCGCAGGCCAGCGTCACCGCCGGCTACCGCGAGAACGGCGGCAGCTGGGACTTCCTGCGTGAGCAGCCCGAACTGTGGGGCCGGCTGCTGCGCCCGCGCGTGCCCGAGGCGCAGGCGCCGGCCGTCAAGACCAGCCCGGCCGATCTGACCGGCGCCACGCGTCGTTTCACGCTGCTGGATGCCGACCGCCAGCGCATCGCCGGCTTCACGCAACCGTCGCCGCAGGCCATCGAGCGCCCCATCCTCGTTGACGGTGTGACGGTGGGCTGGGTGGTGCTGACGCCGTTCGAGTCGGTCAGCTCCGGCGCTGAGAAGCGATTTGCCGACGCGCAGGTGCGCTCGGCCTGGGCGGTGGGCGTCGCCGCGGTGCTGCTGGCCGCCGGCGTGGCGTTCTGGGCGTCGCGCCGGCTGCTGCGGCCGGTGCGCCGCGTGGCCGATGCCAGCCACCGCCTGGCCGCGGGCGACTACGGCACGCGCGTGCCTGTCATCGCCAGCAACGACGAGATCGCGCAGCTCAGCGCCGACTTCAACCACCTGGCGCTGACGCTGCAGCGCAACGAGGCCATGCGGCGCGAGTTCATGGCCGACGTGTCGCATGAGCTGCGCACGCCGCTGGGCGTGCTGCACGGCGAGCTGGAAGCGCTGGAGGACGGCGTGCGCAGCCTGGACGCGCAGGCACTGCGCTCGCTGCAGGGGGAGGTGGCGACGCTGCACAAGCTGGTAGACGACCTGTACGAGCTGTCGCTGGCCGACGTGGGCGCGCTGTCCTACCGCAAGGCTGACCTGGATCTGCGTGCGGTCATCGACGGCGCCGCCGGCGCGTTCGGCGAGCGCCTCAGTGGCAGCGGCCTGCGCCTGCAGCTGGAGCTGCCCGACCAGCCGCTGCCAGCCTTCGGCGACGAGCGCCGGCTGCGGCAGCTGTTCAACAACCTATTGGAGAACAGCTGCCGCTACACCGATGCCGGCGGCGCGCTGCGCATCAGCGCGCGGCGCGAGGGCGCGCATGCGGTCATCGACGTGCAGGACACTGCGCCGGGCGTGCTCGCCGAACAGTTGCCACGACTTTTCGAGCGCTTCTTCCGCGCCGATGCATCGCGCAGCCGGCGCGGCGGTGGCGCGGGCCTGGGGCTGTCGATCTGCCAGCGCATCGTCGAGGCGCACGAAGGCCGCATCGAGGCGCGGCCGTCACCGCTGGGCGGCCTGTGGCTGCGCGTGGAGCTGCCAAGCCATGGCTGAAGTGGTTCCGTCTCTCGCGCTCGACACCGGCCCGGCGCGCATCCTGGTGGTGGAGGACGAGCCCAAGCTGTCGGCGCTGCTGGCCGACTACCTGCGTGCGGCCGGCCACGAGCCCGAGTGCGTGGCCGACGGCCGCGACGTGCTGGCGGCCTGGACCGCGCGCCAGCACGAGCTCATCCTGCTGGACTTGATGCTGCCGGGGCTGGACGGGCTGAGCCTGTGCCGCGAGATCCGCGCGCGCAGCAGCGTGCCCATCGTCATGCTGACCGCGCGCGCCGACGAGGCCGACCGGCTGCTGGGGCTGGAGCTGGGCGCTGACGACTACATCGCCAAGAACCCCTTCAGCCCGCGCGAGGTGATGGCCCGTGTCAAGGCGGTGCTGCGCCGCAGCCGCGCTGCTGCCACGTCGCCGCCGCCCGACGCTGGCGGGCCGCTGCAGGTCGACGAGAACGGTTGGCGCGCCAGCTGGCAGGGCCAGGCGCTGGACCTGACGCCCATCGAGTTCCGGCTGCTGCGCGCGCTGGCCGCGCAGCCGGGCCGCGTCTATGCACGCGCGCAGCTGCTGGAGCTGCTGCACGACGATGGCCGCGCCGTCACCGAGCGTGCGGTGGACAGCCACGTGAAGAACCTGCGCCGCAAGCTGGAGCAGGCCGGCGCCGGCGCGGACCGGATCCGCGCGATCTACGGCGTGGGCTACCGCTTCGAGGCCTGAACGCCGGCCGCCTGCGCCGCCGCCGTGCCCAGCTCGCTGTACAGCGGCAGCACGTTGGTGCCCAGCGCCGGATGCACGCGGTTGGACAGCAGCACGTAGAAGCTGCGGCTTTCCGGGTCCAGCCAGAACGCGCAGCCGGTGAAGCCGGTGTGGCCGAAGCTGCCGGCCGGGTACACGCTGCCGCGCGGGCGCACGGCGTAGGGCGTGGCGATGTCCCAGCCCAGACCGCGCTGCTCGGCCAGCGCGGGCGGCGACTGCGGCGTGGTCAGCAGCGTGACGCTGTCGGTGGACAGCAGGCGCCGGCCATCCTCGGCCACGCCGCCTGACAGCAGCATGCGTGCGAAGCGGGCCAGATCCGCCGTTGTCGTGAACAGGCCCGCGTGGCCGGCCACGCCGCCCATCTTGCGGGCGGTGGGGTCGTGCACCTCGCCTCGCAGCAGCGTGCCGTTCTTGAGCCGCTCGGTGGGTGCGATGCGCGCGGCGGCCAGGCGCCGCAGCGGCAGGTAGCCGCTGCTCGTCATGCCCAGCGGCTGGAACAGCGCGGTGTCGGCCAGGCGGCCCAGCGGCTGGCCGCTGACCTGCTCGACGATGCGGCCAAGCAGGATGAAATTGACGTCCGAGTAGCGGAACAACGTGCCCGGTGGCGCGGTCACCGGCAGGCCGCAAGCGATGCGCTGGGCGTCCGCCGGGCCGGCCCAGTCGCCGGCGCCGTTGCCCGGCAGGCTGGCGGGCAGGCCGGAGCTGTGCGTCAGGAGCTGGCGCAGCGTGATGGCGGCCTTGTCGGCGCCGCCGCAGTCGGGCAGGTAGCGCTGCAGCGGCGCCTCGATGTCGAGCTGGCCGCGCTCGCGCAGCAGTTGCACCAGCGTGGCGGTGACGACCGCCTTGGTCAGCGACGCGGCGTCGAACACGGTGGCCTCGTCCAGCGGCTCGGGCGCCGGGTCCAGCGCGCGCTGGCCGTAGGCGCGGTGGTGGGAACCGTGGCCCAGGCGCTCGATCCACACCGCGGCACCAGGGATCTGGCGGGTGGTGATGGCGCGTTCGACGGCGGCGTCGGCCTGCGCGAGCGGCTCGGGCGCCAACGCGGCGCGGTGGGCGCAGCCGGCCAGCACCGCGGCGGCGACCAGGCAGGGGATGATGGCGGCTTTCATGCCAGCGATTCTGGGAGCTGTCCGACACACGCGCCCATGAATTGCTGCGAGGCTCGTATGCCATGACGTCACCCACCGCCGCCTCTGCCCCGTTCTTCGTCGTGTTCAACCGCGCCTCGGGCCGCGGCGACCGCGATGCGCTGGGGCCCGCCGTGGAGGCGGCCTGCACGGCGGCCGGCCGGCGCTGCGAGCTGATGCCGGTAACGCAGTCCGGCCAGCTGCCGGACGTCGCCCGCGAAGCCGTGCGGCGCGCGCAGGCGGTGGGCGGCATCGTCGTGGCAGCCGGCGGCGACGGCACGATCAACTGCGTCGCCCAGGCCGTGCTGGGCAGCGGCTGCCGTTTCGGCGTGCTGCCGCGCGGCACCTTCAACTACTTCTCCCGCACGCATGGCATCCCGGCCGAGCTGGACGCCGCGCTGCAGGTGCTGCTGCGCGAGCAGGCCATGCCGGTGCAGGTGGGCCTCGTCAACGGGCGGGTTTTCCTCGTCAACGCAAGCCTGGGTCTGTACGCCCGGCTTCTGGAGGAGCGCGAGGGCTGGAAGCGCCAGTTCGGCCGCAGCCGCTTCATCGCGCTGCTGGCCGGCATGCGCACGCTGCTGCGCGGCCACCGCAGCCTGCAGCTGGACGTGGAGCTGCAAGGCAAGACCTGGCAGGCGCGCACGCCCACGCTGTTCGTCGGCAACAACGCGCTGCAGATGGAGCAGGTGGGGCTGCCCGAGGCACAGGCCATCGACGCCGGCTGCCTGGCCGGCGTGACGCTGAAGCCGGTCGGCCGGTGGGCGCTGCTGGCCCTGCTGGCGCGCGGCATCTTCGGGCGCATGGGCGACGCCGACGAGGTGCAGAGCTTCGGGTTTCAGACGCTGACGGTGAAGGCGCGGCGCTTCGGCGCGTCGCGCATCAAGGTGGCCGCCGATGGCGAGGTGCTGAAGATGGCGCTGCCGCTGCGCTTCGAGGTGGCGCCTGAGCCGCTGCTGCTGATCCGCCCGGCGGGCATGGCGCCGGAGCGGCGCGAGGTGCAGGCGTGACGGTGCTGCTGCAGGTCTCGGACACGCATTTCGGCACCGAGCGGCCCGTCGCGATGGCGGCGCTGCAGCAGCTGTGCGCCGAGTTGAGCCCCGACCTGCTGCTGGTCACCGGCGACATCACGCAGCGCGCGCGCCGCCGTGAGTTCGAACGCGCGCGCGCTTTCTTCGACACGCTGGCCGTGCCCGCGCGGCTCATCGTTCCGGGCAACCACGACATCCCGCTGTTCGACCTGGCCACGCGGCTGCTGCACCCTTACAGCGGTTTCGAGCGTGTGTTCGGCGCGGCGCTGGAGGGTGAGTTCGAGCGCGACGACCTGCTGGTCATCACGCTGAACACGACGCGGCGCTGGCGCCACTCCAACGGCGAGGTGTCGCGCGCCCAGGTGGCGCGCGTGGCCGAACGGCTGGCGCGCGCGCGGCCCGCGCAGCTGAAGCTGGTGGCGGTGCACCAGCCGGTGGCCGCCGTCACGCACGAGGACGTCGCCAACCTGCTGCGCGGGCGGCATCACGCGCTGAAGCGCTGGGCCGCGGCCGGCGTGGATGCGGTGGTGGGCGGGCACATCCACCTGCCGTATGTGCTGCCGCTGCGCGAGCGCTGGCCCGAGCTGCCGCGCGAGGTCTGGGCCGTGCAGGCCGGCACCGCGGTCAGTAGCCGGCTGCGCGGCGGCATCAGCAACTCGGTCAACGTCATCCGCGGCGTGCCTGCGGCGACGGTGGAACGCTGGGACCTGGACGAGGCGCAGGCGCGCTTCCAACTCGTGCAGGCGACGGCGCTGCGCTGACAACGCGCCCACGCCGGCCGGCCAGATGAGGCATCGGCTGACACGCGCCGCGCCGCCCCGCCCCCACAGTGGCGACACGCATCACTTCGAGGGACCGTCTCATGGACACCACCACGCACCACGACCTGTCTTCGCTGTTCGCGCAGCTGGGCTTGCCCGACGACGCGGCCGAGATCCGCGCCTTCATCCGCCAGCACCGGCCCCTGCCGCAGACGCTGAACCTGTCGGAGGCGCCGTTCTGGAACGACAGCCAGCGCGCCTTCCTGCGCGAAGAATGGCATGCCGACGACGGCGACTGGGTGCTGCAGATCGACCAGTTGAACGCCTGCCTGCGCGAGCATCCGGCGCCTGAGACGCTGGCGCAGGCCTGAGCGCATGAAGCGGTCGCCGTCCTGGGCCACGTTGCTGGGCCGCCAGGCGCGGCTGTGGCAGCAGGCCGCGCGCCCGCTGCGCGAGCGCCGCGAGGCGCCGCCGGGCGATGGCAACTGGCTGATGGGCAGCGTGCTGTCGGCGCGCGGGCCACGGCGCTATTGGCTGTTCAGGCCCGCGGGCGTGCGCTTTGGCGAGAAGCTGCCGCTGCTGGTGATGCTGCACGGCTGCCATCAAGACCCCAAGGGCTTTGCCGCCAGCACGCGCATGAACCAGCTGGCCGCGCGTGAACGCTTCCTGGTGCTCTACCCCGAGCAGCCGCGGCTGGCCAACACGCAGGGCTGCTGGAACTGGTTCGAGACCCGCTCCAGCGTGGCCACGGACGAGGCCGACTGGATCCTGCGTGCGATGGACCAGGTCGGCATGTTGTACGCGGCGGACCTGGCGCGCACCGCCGTGGCCGGCCTGTCCGCTGGGGCCAGCATGGCGGCGCTGCTGGCCACGCGGCATCCCAGCCGCTTCAAGGCCGTGGTGATGCACTCGGGCGTGCCGCCGGGCGCGGCGCATTCGGCCGCGTCGGCCGTCGGCGCGATGCGCGGCCGGCACGTGCCGGTGGACGTCACCCACGCGACCAACTGGCCGCCGCTGCTGGTCATCCACGGCGATGCGGACGGCGTTGTCTCGGCGCGCAATGCGGACGCCGCCGTGCAGCTGTGGGCGCAAGCGGCGGGCGCTGTGGCGGGTGATACGCGCGAGTCCCAGCGCGGGCGGCGCTACCCGGTGCGCGTCACGCAGTTCAAGCGCACGCGGCGGCTGGTGGCCACGCTGGTGCAGGTCGACGGCCTGGGCCACGCCTGGAGCGGCGGCGCGGCCCGCCAGCGCTTCAGCGATGCCGGGGGGCCGGACGCATCGCGGCTGGTGTGGCGGTTTGTGGAGAAGCAGTTCAGTCCTTGAGCTTGAATGCCAGCTCGGTCACCCACTGTTCCATGTCGGGCTGCTCGGCGGGATCGGTCTCGTAGATCTCCAGCCTGCAGGCGAAATGGTCGCCATCCGCGCGCTCGTCGACGTCGAACTTCCGCTCGGTCAGCCGCACCCAGCCGATCAGCATGGCAGTCACCGCTTCGAGCTTGTCGGGGTGACCGTGCCAGCGCAGCGTGACGAACCGGCCCGCCGGCAGCGTCGCGAACGCTACCTGGTCCGTCGCCGTGCCAGCCCGCTCGACCGCGATGCCGGCCTCTACATCCAGCGTCTCGGCCATGTTGATGCGGCGGTAGTTGTAGAAGGCCGCGCCGACCGGCTGGATGCCTTGCTCGGCAAGGGTCTTGAAGACGATCGGAAAGCCCTCGTCGGCCGGCTTGAGCATCTCGTCCATGCGCACCGTGAAGCGCATGAAGGCATAGGCCTGGGCGGGGCGATCGATGATCTGGGGCAGGGTCAGCATGGTGGGTTCTCCTCGATGGATTCAGTCGATCTGGCCGCCGCCAGTGGCGTTGGCGACGGTCGCGGTCATGGCCGAAGCCAGGTCGCTGGACAGCAGCACGGCGGCATCGGCCACCTGCGTCAGCCCGGCGATGCGGCGCAGCGGCGTCGTCTTGGCGTAGTCCCGGTGCAGGTCCTCGAAGCTGATGCCGCGTTCCTCGGCCTGCGCCTGCCAGACCTCGCGCACGCCCGGCGCGTCGGGCGACCCCGGCGAGCGCACCCAGCACACCCGCACGCCCGCGGGGCCGTGCTCCATGCCCAGCTGGCGCAGGAAGTGCTCCACCGCCGCGCATGCGATGCCGAAGCCGCCGGTCGACGGTGACGGCCAGCGCGCCACGTTCGCCGTGATGCCGACGATGGCGCCGCCGCCATGCTGGCCCATGTGGCGTGCCATGAGCGTGCCGGTGTGGAACCAACTGAGCATCGACAGCCTGACCGGCTCGAACATCGCATCAAAGCCCATGTCTGCCATGAACGAGCCCTGCGTGTCCGCCCACGACACCCCGTTGAACATCAGCCGCACCGGCCCTGCGGCTGCCACCACGGCATCGAGATGGGCCTGGATCGCCACAGGGTTCGTTGCATCGACGAGGGCCACCTCGGCCTGGCCCCCGGCCGCCGCAATCTCTGCGGCAACCCGTTCAAGCGGGGCCCGGTGGCGCGCGGCGAGAAAGACGTGCGCCCCTTCCCGCGCATAGGCCCTAGCCACCGCGCCACCTACCGCGCCACTGCCACCGTACACGATGGCCAAATTGTCCTTGAGCAACATGGATCGCCTCCTTGCACACGTCATGCGACGAGTGACGGACGCGGATTTAGACAGACACCAGCCGAAGATTTTCCGCAGGTGCTGCTGTTGGTGCTGGGCGCGCATTGCGGCGGTTGCGCGCGTGGATGGACCCAACAAACTCGGCTGTCAGATTCGGCCGCACTGTGGTTGCATCGCACGGGTTTACCCCGGTCTTGCCCAGATGCGCCTGTGCGTCGTTGGCATGAGACCGACCTACGCTGGCTGCACGCCAGCAATTCAAAGGAGTGACCGTGCCCAGATTCTTGATCTCGTTCGACAGCGGCTCGATGGACCACATCCCCGATGAGGATTGGCCCGCCGTTGGCGAAGCCTCGCATGCAGTGGTTCGTGAGGCCAAGGCGGCCGGCGTGTGGATTTTTGGAGGCGGGTTGCTCCGGCAGCAGGCCACCATTGTCGGGACGGATGGCATCGCGACACCTGGCCCATTTCCTGAGACCAAGGCGGTCGTTGGCGGGTTCTCGGTGATCGAGGTGCCGTCTCGACAGGAGGCGCTCATGTGGGCCGCGAAGATTGCGACTGGCTGTCGCTGTGCGCAGGAGGTCCGCGAGATCATGTTTGATCCGGAATCCTGATGCGCGTGGCGGGCTTCCGTTCGGCGATCGGCAGTGGGCGATAGGGCCGTGCCAGTTCCGGGCGGCAGGTCCTACTGATCGGATCAGCTGTGGTTGCCCCATGTCTGGGCATCCTGATCAGCGTGTGTGGACAGAGCCGGGAGGCGGCCTTACTTCATCGCGTTGATCTTCTCGATCAGTGCCCGGTGGCTCGGCAAGTCCACCAACGCCCGGTCCGCAAACCGCTGGATCTTGGCGAACAGCTTTTCGGCGGCAGCGCCCTGCGTGAAGTCGGCGCGGCCGGCGCCGAGGTCGGTGCGAAAGCCCATGCCGTACAGGATGTACTGGTAGTTGAAGAAGGCAAACGTTTCCGTGTCCAGCACGAAGTCGAAGCGCCCGGGCGGGCGCAGCCGCCATTGCTCCAGCAGGTCAGCCAGCGGCTCGGGGATGGTGGCCGGGTTGGCGTTGTCGCGCCAGAAGGGCTCGTCACGCTGGCTCAGGCAGTAGTGCAGCTTCAGGAAGTTGATGATGTTCTCGAAGCGCGCCGTCATCAGCTCGTTGAAGCGCCGCGCCGGCGCCTCCATGGCGCCGCTGTGCGGCAGCATCTCGGCAATCATGCCGACTGCCGCCTCGATGAGCACGAGGCCGGTGGACTCCAGCGGCTCCAGGAAGCCGGCGGACAGGCCCACGGCGACGCAGTTCTTCACCCACTGCTGCTCGCGGTAGCCGGGTGCGAACGGAATGCTGCGCAGTGCCACATCCTCGGGGGCGCTGGGCTGGGTATGGAGGCAGTAGCCGCGCAGGATCTCGGCCGCGCGCTCGTCGCTGATGTGGCTGCTGCTGTAGACGCAGCCGATGCCGCGCGCGCCGTTCAGGCCGATCTCCCACAGCCAGCCGGCCTCGTGCGCGGTGGCGATGGTGCAGCTCTCCATCGGCGTGTCGGCAGCATCAAACGGGAGCTTGCACGCCAGCGCCCGGTCGGCGAAAAGCTGGTGGCGGCAGGACTTGAACGGGCTGCCCAGCGCCTGGCCGATCAGTTCGGCGCGGAAGCCCGAGCAGTCGATGTAGAGGTCGCCCTCGAACTTGCCCTGCGCCGTGCGCAGGTGGGCAATGGCGCCGCGCGCATCCAGCGCCACGTCGCTCACCGTGCCTTCGACATGCCGCACGCCCAGCTCACGCGCGCGGTCGGCCAGCAGGCCGGCGAGCTTGATGGCGTCGAAGTGGTAGGCGTAGTTCAGCGGCGCCGCGTAGGCCGCCTCGCCCACGCGTTTGGGCGCGCGCTGGGCGTCGGCGACGCGCTGCTGCAGCGTCATGGCCTGCGCGAACGGCGGCCGGGTGGCCTCGTCCTGCAGCAGCCAGTAGGGCACGAGGTTGACGTCCTCGGCGTAGAAGGGTGCCTCGAACGGGTGGAAGAACTGCTCGTGCCGGCCGCCTGCGGGCGTGCGCGCCCAGTCGACGAAGCGGATGCCCTGCTTCAGCGTGGCCGAGGTCGCGCGGATGAATCGCGCCTCGTCGATGCCCAGGAACTGCAGCGTGTTGCGGATGGTGGGGAAGGTGCCTTCGCCGACGCCGACGGTGCCGATGTCCGGCGACTCCAGCACGGTGATTTCCAGGTGCGGTCGCTCGGCCAAGCGCAGCGCCTTGGCCAGGTAGGCTGCCGTCAGCCAGCCGGCGGTGCCGCCGCCGACGATGAGGATGCGTCGCTTGTTCATGCTCTGACGTACAAATTCTTGAGCCACTGCTGGCCGGATTGCGCGCCGTGGGCCCAGTCTTCGTCCTCGTCGCTGGGCTGGGCAATGTAGCCGGACGGGTTAAGCAGCTTGACGCGGCCGGCGCGGAAGGCCGACACGCGGTGCGTCACGAAGGTCAGGCCGTGTTCCAGCGCGGTGGCGGCCAGCAGGCCGTCGCGCGTGTTGGCGTAAGGCAGCTGGGCACGGCGGCGCACCACGGCGGCATCCACCGGCAGCACGCGGCCCTCGAAGGCCGGCATCACGCGGTTGTCGATCCAGTCGCGCACCACCAGGCCGGCGGCGCGGTCCTTGCGGGCCAAGCGGGCGGCGGCGTTTTCCAGCTCCAGCAGGTTCAGCGCCGACAGGAACAGCTGCTGCCGCGGCAGCGCGGCGGCCCACGCGGCGAGGCCCGCGTCCGAACCGGCGGCCTTGGCCTTGCGCAGTTCCAGCACGATGCCGGTGTCGAGCAGGAACATCAGTCGATGCTCTCGCGGTGGTCCCAGGCGCCGTCGGCAACCGCATCCGCTGCGTCGATAACGACCGCCTCGGGCATGGCCAGTAACTCCAGGATGCTTTCGCCCTCGCCCGTGAGGCGCCGGTAGTCGCCGATGCTGAGCAACACGTGCGTGGGCTGGCCGCGGTCGGTGATCAGCACCGGCTCCACCAGCGCGGCGCGCTTGGCCACGCTGACGTCCCGGTTGAACTCGCGGCTGGTCAACAGTCTCATGAGCACGGATGGTACCTACGTGCCTGCCCAGCCGCCGGGCGTATGTAGGTACGTAGGTTCAAAAGTGCCAATCCCGATGGACTGCGCAGCGCCAGCGGGCACAGTGCGGCGCCAGATTGACGGCGCTTTCAGCGCGGTCAGGAGACAACGTTGTATACGGCCGCCCCGGCGGCCTGCCGCAACGCCCGGTACTTGAGGAACGCAATGGAACACTTCGACCTGCCGGCCATGTTGGCCGACATCTTCGCCAAACACGGCGGCCCGGCCCCGGCCGTGGCGGCGACCTACTCGCCCACCGACTTCAGCGTGCACTTCTTCCTGCAGCTCGGGATCATCATCCTGGCTTGCCGCGTGGTGGGCTGGCTGGGCTCCAAGTTCCTGGCGCAACCCCAGGTGGTAGGCGAAATGATTGCCGGCGTGGTGCTGGGCCCGTCGCTGTTCGGCATGCTGGCGCCCGAGGTGCAGGCGGCCATCTTCCCCAAGGAGATGAAGAACGTCCTTTACTGCGGCGCCCAGCTGGGCGTGGGCCTGTACATGTTCCTCGTCGGCACGACGCTGCGGCTGGACCACTTCGCGACCAAGGCCAAGAGCGCCATCGGCGTGTCTATCTCGGGCATTGCGGCGCCGTTCTTCATCGCCTTCCTGATCACGCCCATGCTGCTGACGGTGCCGGGTCTGTTCGCCGAAGGCATCTCGCCGGCCAACGCGACGCTGTTCATGGGCGCCTGCATCGCGCTGACGGCCTTCCCGATGCTGGCGCGCATCATCAACGAGCGCGGCCTGTCCCACACCTCGCTGGGCACGCTGTCGCTGACGGCCGGCGCCTTCGACGACGCGGTGTCTTGGTGCGTACTGGCGCTGGTGCTGGCCGCCTTTGGCGCGGGCGCTGGCGTGGCCGTATTGGCCATCGGCGGCGGTCTCATCTGGGCCACCGTCGTGCTGCTGTTCGGCCGCAGGCTTCTGGCGCCGCTGGGCCGCCGGGTCGAGCGCGAAGGCCACATGAGCAACACGGTGCTGGGCATCACGCTGATCGCGTTCTGCACGTCGGCCTTCGTCATGGACGCCGTCGGCATCCACGCCATCTTCGGCGGCTTCATTCTCGGCGCCGTCATGCCGCGCGGCCTGTTCGCCGCCGAGCTGAAGAAGAAGGTCGAGCCCATCACCGTGCTGCTGCTACTGCCGATGTTCTTCACGTACTCGGGCCTGAACACGCGGTTTGACATGATCAATTCGGTCCAACTGCTGCTGATCGCGCTGGGCGTGCTGGTCGCCTCGGTGCTGGCCAAGTTCGGCGCCTGCTACCTGGCGGCCCGCCTGGCGGGCGAGGACAACCGCACGGCGCTGGGCATCGGTGCGCTGATGAATTCGCGCGGCTTGATGGAGCTGATCATCATCAACATCGGCCTGCAGAAGGGCATCATCGGCCCGGCCCTTTTCTCGATGCTGGTGCTGATGGCCGTGGTCACGACCATGATGGCCAGCCCCGTTTTCGAATGGGTCTATGGCAAGAAGGCCCGCGAGTCCGGTGAATTGGGCGCTGTCCCGGGTAGCGCTGGCGGCACGGCCTGACGTCCAGATGCGGGTCTCGGCGCTGGCGTCGCCAGGTGTCGGCGGCGCGATGCGACCGTGGCCGGCGGGCGGCCCCGCCTTTGCGTACGCGGGTCGGCTTGATCCTTGCTAAGGATCCTGCACCTGACAAGGACTTCCATGAGCGAGCTTGCTCCCGGCGTCTCGGTGCGCCCGTCCGAACCCGCGCCTGTCGCGATGGTGCCCACGCGGGCGCCCGGCTACACGTTGACGCGCGGCGTTGGCCTGCGCGGGCGTGTTCGTCGTCATCGGCGTGCTGGCCTTCAGCTCCTTCAACCTGGGCGTGCTGCTGGCGCTGGGCTCGTTCGGGTCGACGGCGGTGATGGTGTTCACGTTCCCGGAGATCCACTTCGCGCAGCCGCGCAGCGTCATCGGCGGTCATTTCATCTGCACGGCCGTGGGCCTGGCAGCGCTCGCGCTGCTGGGGCCGTCCTGGTGGTCGCTGGCCAGCGCGGCGGCGGCGTCGACGGCACTGATGATGCTGACGCACACCATGCACCCGCCGGCCGGGTCCAATCCGATCATCGTGTTCCTGGTGGCGCCGAAATGGGGCTTCCTGTTCTTCCCGACGCTGGCGGGGGCGGTCGTGCTGGTGCTGGTGGCGGTGGCCTACCACCGCGCGTGCCGCCTGCCGTACCCGGCGTACTGGTACTGAACCCGCCATGAAAAAGGGGCGCAATCTGCGCCCCTTGTGCTTGTCCGCTGCTCGAGATCAGGCGGCCATCAAGCGGCCACCACGCGCACCATCTCGAGCACCTTGTTCGAGTAGCCCCACTCGTTGTCGTACCAGGACACCAGCTTGACGAACGTGCTGTCCAGTGCGAGGCCGGCTTCGGCGTCGAAGATGGAGGTGCGAGCGTCACCGCGGAAGTCGGTCGCGACAACCTTCTCGTCGGTGTAGCCCAGCACGCCCTTCAGCGCGCCCTGGCTCTGGGCCTTGAACTCCGCGCAGATCTCGGCGTAGCTGGCTTCGCTGTTCAGCTCGACGGTCAGGTCGACGACCGACACGTCGCTGGTCGGCACGCGGAAGGCCATGCCGGTCAGCTTCTTGTTCAGCTCGGGGATGACCTTGCCGACGGCCTTGGCGGCGCCGGTGCTGCTGGGAATGATGTTCTCCAGGATGCCGCGGCCGCCGCGCCAGTCCTTGTTGCTCGGGCCGTCCACGGTCTTTTGCGTGGCGGTGGCGGCGTGCACGGTGGTCATCAGGCCGCGCTTGATGCCCCACTTGTCGTTCAGCACCTTGGCCAGCGGGGCCAGGCAGTTCGTCGTGCACGAGGCGTTGGAGATGATCTTCTCGCCGGCGTACTTGGTGTGGTTCACGCCGAACACGAACATCGGCGTCTCGTCCTTGGAGGGGGCCGAGAAGATGACCTTCTTGGCGCCCGCGGCCAGGTGCTTCTCGCCTCCGGCGGCGTCCAGGAAGATGCCGGTGGCTTCGATGACGATGTCGGCGCCGGCCTCGGCCCACTTCAGCTCGGTCGGGTCCTTGATGGCGGTCAGGCGAATCTTCTTGCCGTTGACCACCAGCGTGTTGCCGTCCACGGAGACTTCACCCTCGAACTTGCCATGCACGCTGTCGTACTTCAGCATGTAGGCGAGGTAGTCGGGCTCCAGCAGGTCGTTGATCGCGACGACCTCGATGTCCTTGAAGTTCGCAACTGCGGCACGGAACACCATGCGTCCGATGCGGCCGAAGCCGTTGATGCCGATCTTGATGGTCATGGAAAAGTCTCCAGAGAAAAGGAAAGAGGGTCGCGCGGGGTCGCCGATTCTCGGCCATTCCCCAGGAAGGGTGGTTTCAGGACGATTTCACACGGCGTCGAAGCCGGCGGGATAAACCGGCGGCCAACAGGGCAGCCAACAGCGCGCAGACACTGGCGATGGCCGTCAATCGCACGCGCTTGTTGCCATGGGCGTCCTGGAATTCCCGGTAGCTCAGCAGCTCGCGCTCGGGCGATGCGATGCGAACCACTTGTTCGTCGAACACGCTCACCGTCCATCGGGCACTGTTCTTGTTCAGTGCCAGGATGCGTTCAAAGCCCAACTTGAGATCAGCGTGGATGGGCAATTCCCGGTCACGCAGCAGCGGACGCAGTGCCGCCGGCAGCGGCTCGTTCTTGTCGAGAAACAAGGCCTCGCTGCGCGTCAACCGCGTCAGTCCGAACACCAGGTCGGCTTCTTCGATCCGCTCAAAGGCTGTCGTCGGTACGACGTCGTAGCTGTGGAGTTCCGCCCACGTCGACGGGACTTCGCGCCACGCCTGCGCGCCGCAAAACCCGAAGGCTGCGATGAGCAAGACCACGCAGGCCCAGAGCACGGGTGCCTGCTTCCCGTCCACGCCATTCGGGGCAACGGCTACCTTGCCGTGGGTGTCCATGGCGAAGACCTTCAACCCAGCTTGATCGTGCCGCACGGCACGTCGATAAGCATCTCGGCGCCCAGCAGGTTCTCGAACTGCTCAGGTGTCACCGCCAGCTCCAGCTCTTCCAGCCAGGCGATGAAGGCGCGGCGGTTCGGGTTGCGGGCGCCGGACTCGGTGACGCGGTTGGGCACTGCCGGGCGGCCCAGCGCGTAGCGCACGCGGAACGGGCAGCCCATGGTGTCCAGCTCGAAGTTGACGGGGCGTGCGTCGACGTTCTTGACCATGCTCAGGAACTTGACGAGGCCCACGTCCTTGAACGCGAAGCTGCGGTTGCCGCCGAAGCCGACGTGGAAAGTCTGCTGCACGCCAAAACGCTCACCCGGGGTCAGGCAGGGCAGGCGGTACTGCGCAACGTGATCCAGCACATCGTTGCGGTGGCGCGGGTTCAGCGAGTTGTAGAGAACCTTGGTCTGCGGCGGCTGGTCGGGCGCGGTGAAGTCGAGCTCAACGACGAGATTGCCATTCTTCAGCTCGCGCTGGAAGGTCTGCAGCTGCGTCGCCTCGCTGAGCCGCGGCCCGTCCGCCGGCGTGCGCATGCATTCGCCCAGGCGCTGGTTGGCCGTGCGCGGCAGGTTCAGCGGCTGCGGCACTTCGGCATCGGCGTCCGCCACCGCGGTGAAGCGCACCTCCTGCACCAGCGTGACGACGCTGTCAGCCTTCAGGCAGGGCAGGCGGAACTGCTTCACGTAGTGCTCGGCGGTGAACTGCAGGTCCTCCGACCCCGCGGCGAACAGGACCTTGACCTCAGGGGCGCGCTGCGCTTGCGTGAAGGTCAGCAGCACGCGGTAGAAGCCGCTGGTGCGGCGCTCCAGCTCTTTGTCCGGATACTTGGGAGCGGCCGGCCGCTGCAGGCAGGCCAGCGCGGTCTCGCCGCTGCGGTCGTCGATGGCGGTCTGGGCATGCGCGCCGATGGCGCACAGCCCCAGCAACGCGGTGGTCAGCAGTCTGCGCAAGTCGAACTCTCTGTTCGTGGTGACAGGGCGCAGTTGTAGCGCAGACTGCTGCCGCGGCGACTTACTTCTTCTTCAACACGGCCTTGACGGTCGCGGCCACGTTTTCGGGCGTGAAGCCGAAGTGCTTGAACAGCACGCCGGCCGGCGCCGATTCGCCGAAGGTGTCGATGCCGACGACGGCATCCACGCCGTACTTCCACCAGAAGTCGCTGACGCCCATCTCGACCGCCACCCGCGGCAGGCCCTTGGGCAGCACGGTCTTCTTGTAGTCCTTGTCCTGGCGGTCGAACACGCTGGTGCTGGGCATCGAGACCACGCGCACCTTCACGCCCTGCTCGGCCAGCAGCGCCTTCGCGGCCATGGCCAGTTGCACCTCGGAGCCGGTGGCGATGATGACGGCCTGCGCCTTGCCCTTGGCCGGTTCGGCCAGCACATAGGCGCCCTTGGCGATCTCGTCCACATTGGTCTTGGGCGAGTAGGCCAGGTTCTGGCGGCTCAGCGCCAGCAGGCTGGGGCGCTGGGCGTTGCCCAGGGCCATGGTCCAGGCGACGACCGTCTCGGTCGTGTCGGCCGGGCGCCAGACGTCCAGGCCGGGGATCAGGCGCAGTGACGCGACATGCTCGATGGACTGGTGTGTCGGGCCGTCTTCGCCAAGGCCGATGGAGTCGTGCGTCATCACGTGGATGACGCGCGTCTTCATCAACGCAGCCATGCGGATGGCGTTGCGGCTGTAGTCGCTGAAGGTCAGGAACGTGCCGCCATACGGGATGAAGCCGCCGTGCAGCGCGATGCCGTTCATGACCGCAGCCATGCCGAACTCGCGCACGCCGTAGTTGATGTGGCGGCCGTTGTTGGGCGTGCCGTCCTTCTCGAAGCGCAGGTTGGGCGTGCTGCTGGTGTTGGTCAGGTTGGAGCCGGTCAGGTCGGCGCTGCCGCCCAGCATCTCAGGCAGCTTCAACGTGAAGGCTTCCAGCGCCAGCTGGCTGGCCTTGCGGCTGGCGACGGTCTGCGCCTCGGCATGGGCCTTGACGACGGCGTCCACGGCAATCTGCGCGAAGTCGGCGGGCAGGACGCCGGCCATGCGGCGCTGGAACTCGGCGGCCAGCTCGGGGTGGGCATCGGCATAGGCATCGAAGCGCACGTCCCACTCGCTCTCCGCGCGGTCGCCGGCGGACCGGGCGTCCCAGGCGGTGTAGATCTCGGGCGGCACGACGAAGGGCTCGTGCGTCCAGCCGATGGCCTCGCGGGTCAGCTTGATTTCCTCGGCGCCCAGCGGCTCGCCGTGCGCCTTGCTGGTGTTGGCGCGGTTGGGCGAGCCCTTGCCGATGGCTGTCTTGGCGATGATCAGCGTCGGCTTGTCGTCGCTCTTCTTCGCCTTGGCGATGGCCTTGTCCACGGCGTCCACGTCATGGCCGTCCACCGGGCCGACGACGTTCCAGCCATAGGCCTCGAAGCGCTTGGCGGTGTCGTCGCCGAACCAGGGGCCGACCTGGCCGTCGATGGAGATGCCGTTGTCGTCGTAGATGGCGATCAGCTTGTTCAGCTTCCAGGCGGCGGCCAGCGCGGCGGCCTCGTGCGAGATACCTTCCATCAGGCAGCCATCGCCCAGGAACACGTAGGTGTTGTGGTTGACGATCTGGTGGCCGTCGCGGTTGAAGTCTCGCGCCAGCAGCTTCTCGGCCAGCGCCAGGCCGACCGCGTTGGTCACGCCCTGGCCCAGCGGGCCGGTGGTCGTCTCGATGCCGGCGGTGATGCCCACCTCAGGGTGGCCGGGCGTCTTGCTGTGCATCTGGCGGAAGGCCTTCAGCTCCTCGATGGGCAGGTCATAGCCCGTCAGGTGCAGCAGCGCGTAGATCAGCATCGAGCCGTGGCCGTTGGACAGCACGAAGCGGTCGCGGTCGGCCCAGTGCGGGTTGGCCGGGTTGTGCTTCAGGTGACGCGCCCACAGCGCCACGCCGATGTCGGCCATGCCCATGGGCGCGCCCGGGTGGCCGGAGTTGGCAGCCTGCACGGCGTCCATCGCCAGCGCGCGGATCGCGTGGGCCATGAGGGTGGGGGAGGCGGTCGTTGCGGTCATGGCCGGAGCTTTCCTGGGCTGGTGGAGCAAAGCGCGGGATTTTACGGGGGTGGTTCTCGTCGGCTTGATCCAGCGCAAGACAGGCGCGTCGCCGCCGCGCGACGCTCGCGGCATGTCGCTGTCTCCCATGCCCCTGGCGGTACGCGTGATCCGCGCCGAGCACGACGCGCTGGCCGCCATGCTGCGCACGCTGCCCCTGCTGCTGGCCGCCCAGCGCGAGGCCGGCGCGGCACCGGACTTCGGCGCGTTGCGCGCCATGCTGTTCTATGTCGACGAGTTCCCGGAGCGCTTGCACCACCAGAAGGAAAGCGAGCTGCTGTTCCCGCGGCTGCGGGCGTTGGCGCCGGAGCTGCGCATGACGCTGGACGAACTGGAGGCAGACCATGCGCAGGGCGAGCGCGCCATCCGCGAGCTGCAGCACAGCCTGCTGGCCTGGGAGCAGATGGGCGACGCCCGGCGCGACAAGTTCGAGCAACAACTGCGCGTCTACGCGGCGCGCTACCTGCGCCACATGAAGCGCGAGGAGACCGAGATCCTGCCGCGCGCCGCCGCGCTGTTCACCCCTGAAGACTGGGCCGACCTGGACGACGCCTTCGGCAGCCACCAGGACCCGCTCGCGCCGCGGCCTGGCCAGTCGGTGGACGCGGGCTATGCGCCGCTGCGCCAGCGCATCCTGGCCGCGCTGCCAGAGCCGTTCGGCTGGGCGCCAGCCATCTCCGGTTCGCGCGCCTGACGCCACGCGGCCGTCGCACGCGCCGCGCCGGCCAGGACGGCATCAGCCGCCGGATTGCACCAGCCGCAGCCGCCCGCGCGCTGCCCAGGCCTCCAGCGGCCGGCGCACGTCGCGCTGCAGTTCCTCGTCGCTGGACGCGTGCGCGCTGACCAGACCCACCCAGGCGTTGCGGCCGGCGTCCTTGGCCTCGTACAGCGCGGCGTCGGCCAGGTCGATGGCGGAGCGCCAGTCCAGCGCGCGCGGTAACGTCGGGCACAGCGGGAAGGCCGAGAAGCCCACCGAGCAGGTCTGCGCCAGCTTCAGGCCGTTGTCCAGCGTGAAGGGCTCGCCGGACACCGCGCCGCGGGCGCGCTCGGCCAGCTCGGCGGCACGCGAGCGTGGTGTGCCGCGGGCGACGATGAGGAACTCCTCGCCGCCCCAGCGCACCAGGTAGTCGGTGGCGCGGAACACCTGCTCAAGCCGGCCGCGCATCTGCTCCAGCACCGCGTCGCCGGCCATGTGGCCGTGCGCGTCGTTGATGCGCTTGAAGTGGTCGATGTCGATCAGGAAGAACAGCAGGTCCTGCTCGCTCTCGCCTTCAACCGGGGCATTGCTGATGGGCTCGTAGTGGCGCAGCGTCAGCGCCGCGTCCGCCGGCATCTGGCGGTCCAGGAAGCGGCGGTTGCGCAGCCCGGTCAGCGGGTCGGTCAGGCTGGCTTCCTCCAGCTCGGCGGACTTGGCCGTCAGCGCAGCCTTGGCGGCCTCCAGCGCCTCGGTGCGCTCGCGCACCCGATCCTCCAGCACGCGGCGGTGGCGCAGCAGCAGCCGCGTGCGCATGCCAACGATGCCGGCCATCAGGCTGGCGGCGGCGATGACGGCCAGCGCCATGGCCCAGCGCGTCTGCCACCAGGCGGCACGCACCTCGACGGGGATCTGCAGCTCGTCCGTGCCCCAGGCGCCGTCGCGGTTGCTGCCCTGCAGGTGCAGCACGTACTTGCCGGGTGCGAGGTTGGTGTAGGTCGCCGACCGGCTCAGGGCGCCGATGTCCACCCAGCCGTGGTCCAGCCCCTGTAGCCGATAGCGGTAGCGGTTTCGCGCGGGCTGGCTGTAGTCAAGTGACGCGAAGGCCAGGCTGAAGGCGCGCTCGCCCGCGGCCAGCACCAGCGGCTGGCCATCCAGCGGCACGGGGCGCTCCACGCCCTCCACGCGCAGCTCCGACGCCACCAGCGGCGGCTTGTAGTTCCAGGGCGTGAAGCGCTGCGGGTCGATGACCAGCAGGCCGCGCGCGCCACCGAAGAGCATGCGCCCGTCGTCCAGCTGCGCATAGGCGCGGAACCAGCCGGTGCCCAGGTCCGCGCCATCGGCCGGCCCCAGCTCGCGGCGCTCGCCGGTCTTGGGGTCGTACATATTGCGCTGCGACCAGACGCGACCCTGCGCGTCGAACACCAGGTTGGCGCCGAACGCCCCGCCCAGCTCGGCGGCCGGCACGGTCTCGAAGCGGGCGCGCTTGCCGTCGCTCTCGACCAGCCGGTGCAGACCGTTGCCGGTGTCTACCCACAGCTTGCCGTCCGGCGCGACGGCCATGCCCAGCACCGTCTGGCCCGTCAGGCCCTTGGGTTCGACCCACTCGGCGATGGGCTCTTCGTCGCCCGGCTGGGCGACGCGGAACAGCCCCGCCGCGCCGCCGGCCCACAAGCTGCCGTCGGGCAGCGTGGCAAAGGCGTTGACCTCGCCCGTGCCGCCCACCAGCCCTGCGGTCGGGATGGCGCGCATCTGCGGCCGTGTGGGCGTCCAGCGCATCAGGCCGTCCAGCGTGGCGATCCACAGCGAGCCGTCGGCGCCGGCATGCAGACGCCGCGGCACCGCGTTGCCGCTGCGCAGCGTTTCCTGCCAGCGGCCCTGCCTGTCGAAGCGCAGCAACTGCGTGTCGACGGCCACCCAGACGGCGCCGTCCCTGGTCTGGCCCAGCGCGTTGACGCGGCCCGCCGGCAGGCCCGCGGTGCCCGGCGCGATGGCCGCCACGGGTTGCAGCTGGCGGTCTCGGCGCTCGATGCCACCTGACAGCGTGCCCAGCCAGACCTCGCCGTTGTCCAGCTGCAGGATGCTGCGCACGTCCAGCCCTCCGGGCGTGCCGCGCAGCGTCTCGCGCACCATGCTCAGCCCGGGCAGCGACGGCACGTGGCGCATCAGCCCGCCGCCGTAGCTGCCGGCCCACACGGTGCCGGACGGGTCGCGCATCAGCGCGCGCAGGTCACTGCGCGGTGCGTTGCCGGACGCCGGCATGCGCTCGATGAGCTGACCATCGCTGGCGCGACGCCGCGTCAGCCCAGAGGCGTCGCCGAACCACAGCTCGTCGGCGTCCGGCTGCGTCATCGCCATGACCGGCGACACGCCCGTGGCGGCGCCCGGTTCGGCGCCGTTGCTGAATGCCAGCGGCTGGCCGGCGGCCGACAGCGCGCGCAGCTGGCCCTGAGCCGTGCCGACGATGATGCGGCCGTCCAGCGTCTCGCTGATCAGCGTGATCAGCTGGTCGGACAGGCCCACGTCCAGCGTCTCGATCGGGCCGTCGGCCGTCTTGCGCGCCAGGCCCTTCCAGGTGCCGATCCATAGCGTGCCCTCGCGGTCGACCAGCAGCGTCTGCACGCGCGGGTCGGGAAGGCCGTCTTCCTTGCCGCGGTGGTGGGTGAAGCGCTGCCGCTGCGCGTCGAAGCGGTCCAGGCCGCCGCTGCCGCCCAGCCACAGCGTGCCGTCCTTCTCCAGCGCGAAGGTGCGCACCGTGTTGGCGGCGGGCGCGGTGTCGTCGGCCGAGTTGCCGTCGCGGGCCCACCGGTCCCAGCGGCCGGTGTTGAGGTCCAGCCGCACCAGGCCGCTGTTGCCGGCTGCCACCCAGATCCAGCCGCGCGGGTCGGGCAGCATGGAGCGCACGAACTGCTCCGGCAGCAGCTGGCCGTCGGGCGACATCAGCGCGTGGCGGCGGAAGGTGTAGCCGTCGTAGCGCAGCAGGCCCTCGGGCGAGCCGGCCCATAGCAGGCCGCGGGCGTCCAGCCCCAGCGCCGACACGACGTTGTCGCGCACGCCGCCGGGGTCGCCGATGGTCTCGAAGCGCGGCACCACGGCGTGCGCCACAGTCGCCAGTCCCATGGCAACCGCCAGGGTGATCCACCCGTGCCCCAACCAGCGTCTCATGCCCCGCGCGCCTGTCATCCGGGCATTCTCGGCCAGGAAACCGACCCGGCTGGCCGGGTCTTGCCCTCAGTGGACGTGAATCGTCACTGGGCCAGCGGCTTCGTGATCGCGTCGATGCGTTCGACGACGTCGGCCGTCAACTTCGGAACCACGGCCAGCGCGCCCAGGTTGTCGCGCAGCTGCTCGATGCGGCTGGCGCCCAGGATGACGGTGGACACGCGCGGGTTACGGTTGACCCACGCGATGGCCAGTTGCGCCGTGTTGCACCCCAGCTCGGCGGCGATGTCACCCAGCCGGCCGACGGCGTCGTTCTTCGCCTGGTCCTGCAGCTGCTCGCGCATCCACGCCATGTTGTCCAGCGCGCCGCGGCTGCCGGCGGGAATGCCGCTGCGGTACTTGCCGGTCAGCAGGCCCGAGGCCAGCGGGCTCCACGTGGTCAGGCCCAGGCCGATGTCGTCGTACAGTCGCGCGAACTCCTGCTCGACCTTGCGGCGGTGGAACAGGTGGTACTGTGGCTGCTCGACGACCGGCTTGTGCAGGTGGTGCCGCTCGGCGATGTCCCAGGCCGCGCGGATGTCGGCGGCGCTCCACTCGCTGGTGCCCCAGTACAGCGCCTTGCCCTGGCGGATGATGTCGCTCATCGCCCAGACCGTCTCCTCGATGGGCGTGTGCGGGTCGGGGCGGTGGCAGTAGATCAGGTCGATGTGCTCCAGCTGCAGCCGCTTCAGCGAGCCGTCCACGGCCTGCATCAGGTACTTGCGGTTCAGCGTGTCCTTGCGGTTGGTCGTCGTCACGCCGTCCCGCGCCAGGCCCCAGAAGAACTTGCTGGAGACGATGTAGTCCAGCCGGTTCCAGCCCAGCGCCTTGAAGGCCTGGCCCATGACGACTTCGCTCGCGCCCTGCGCATAGACCTCGGCGTTGTCGAAGAAGTTGATGCCGGCGTCGAAGGCCGCGGCCAGCATCTCGGTGGCGGCTTTCGTGTCGACCTGGTTGTGGTACGTGACCCACGAGCCCAGCGAGAGTTCGGAGACCTGGAGGCCGGCACGGCCGAGGCGACGGTATTGCATGTGATGTCCTGTGGCGGTTGAAGGGGTGGTCCAGCGCAAGGCGCGCAGCTTATGCGCTGGCCCGCGGCCCCGCGAGTCCCGGGGAGAATGCGGCGCATGCTGAAACTCGCCGTCATCGGCGCTGGCCCCGCCGGCCTCGCGCTCGCCCTGCTGGCCGCCGAGCGGCTGGCCGCCTCCACCGAGATCCATCTCTTCGACACCCGCCCGCTGGACCGCAACATCGGCGCCGACGCGCGCACACTCGCGCTGAACCTGGGCAGCGTGCGGCTGCTGCAGCGGCTGCGGGCTTGGCAGCCCGAGTCGGCTCAGGCCATCCAGGCCGTGCACGTCAGCCAGGCGCCGCCCGCACCCGTGGCCGGCGAGGTGTGGATACGCGCGGCCGACCAAGGCCTGCCGCAGCTGGGCGCGGTGCTGCCCTACGGCGCGCTGGTGGCGCCGCTGCAACAACGCTGGCTGGACGTCGCCGCGCAAAGGCCGCAGCAGCTGTTCACGCGCTTCGGCACGGCGGTGCATGCGATCCGCTCGCGTGCCGACGGCGTCGATCTGGACAGCGGCGAAGGCCCGCTGGTGGAGAGCTTCGACCTGGCCGTGGTGGCCGAGGGCGGTGTGTTCGCCGAGCAAGATCGCAAACGCATCAGCAGCAACTACAAGCAAAACGCCTGGGTCGGCAGCGTGCGCCTGGCCAACCCGGGCTTGCAGGGCCAGGCGTTCGAGCGCTTCACGCGCAACGGCCCGCTGGCGCTGCTGCCACTGCCGGACGATGCGCAAGGCCATCGCGCCGCGCTGGTCTGGTGCCTGCCGCAGGTCGAGGATGACATCGCCGCGCTGACCGACGCGCAACGTCTGGTCGTCATCCAGCAGCAACTGCCCGCCGCCGCTGGGTGGCTCACGGGCATCTCGCCGCTGAAGTGCTTCCCGCTGGGCCTGAACGCCGAGACGCGGCTGTTGCAGGGCCGCACGCTGCGCATTGGCAACGCGGCGCAAACGCTGCACCCGGTGGCTGGACAAGGCCTGAACCTGGGTTTGCGCGACGCGCAGGCGCTGGTCGACGCGCTGCGCGACATGGCCGAAACCGGCACGGACCTGGACGCCACATTGGCCCGTGTGGACTGGCAGCGCGCGCCCGACCGCTGGCCCATGATCGCCGCGACGGACTTCCTGGCCCGCAGCTTTGCGTGGCGGCTGCCGGGCCTGCCCGCACTGCGCGGCCTGGCGCTGGCCGGGCTGGAGCGGGCCGGGCCACTGAAGACCGCCCTGGCACGCCGCATGATGTTCGGCGGCTGACTCTCGGCGGCACAAGCGGGCCTTGCCCGCTCGCGCAGTGTCGACGGCACGCCCTTTGGGACAATGGCTGCCATGAGCCTGCCCGCCTACATGGACGACCTCGGCCGCGCCGCCCGCGCCGCCGCCACGCAGATGGCCGCCGCCCCCACGGCCGCCAAGAACACCGCCTTGCTGGCGCTGGCCCGCCGCCTGCGCGAAGCCGGCCCATCGCTGGCCGAAGCCAATGCGCGCGACCTGGCCGGCTCCAGCGAGCTGAGTGGCCCGCTGCGCGACCGCCTGAAGCTCGACGCCAAGACACTGGCCACCGTGGCCGAAGGCTGCGAGCAGATCGCCGCGATGCCGGACCCCATCGGCGAGATCACCGGCGTGAAGCGCCGCCCCACCGGGATCAGCGTGGGCCACATGCGCGTGCCGCTGGGCGTGTTCGGCATGATCTACGAGAGCCGCCCTAACGTGACCATCGAGGCCGCGTCGCTGGCCATCAAGAGCGGCAACGCCTGCATCCTGCGCGGCGGCTCCGAGGCCATCCATTCCAACCTCGCGTTGGCCGAGCTGGTGGCCGCGTCGCTGGAAGAAGCCGGCCTGCCGCGCGCCGCCGTGCAGCTCGTCAACACGACGGACCGCGCCGCTGTCGGCCTGCTCATCAGCCAGCCGCAGTGGGTGGACGTCATCATCCCGCGCGGCGGCAAGGGGCTGATCGAGCGCATCAGTGCCGAGGCCAAGGTGCCGGTCATCAAGCACCTGGACGGCAACTGCCACACCTACGTGGACGAGGCGGTGGACCTCGACCTCGCCGTCAACGTCGTCGACAACGCCAAGACGCAGAAGTACAGCCCCTGCAACGCAACCGAATCGCTGCTGGTGCATGCGGCGCAGGCCGCGGCCTTCCTGCCTCGCATCGCGGCCGTGTTCCAGGCCAAGGGCGTCGAGATGCGCGGCTGCCTGCGCACGCTGGCGCTGGTGCCCGGCGCCGTGCCGGCGACCGAGGACGACTGGTCCACCGAGTATCTAGCGCCCATCATCAGCATCAAGGTCGTGGACTCGCTGGACGAGGCCATCGCCCACATCAACCGCTACGGGTCACATCACACGGATGCGATCCTGACGACGAATCACCCCAACGCGATGCGCTTCCTGCGGGAGGTGGATTCGGCCAGTGTGATGGTCAACGCCAGCACGCGCTTTGCCGACGGGTTCGAATACGGCCTGGGCGCCGAGATCGGCATCTCCACCGACAAGTTCCACGCCCGCGGGCCAGTGGGGCTGGAAGGGCTGACGTCGATGAAGTGGGTGGTGTTGGGGCAGGGTGAGGTGAGGGGCTGAGGCTCGGCGCCTGCCTACGCACAATGGCGCCTGGAACGCCGTCAGTCAGGAGTTCGCCATGAATGCCTTTCCGCTGAGTGTCTCGCGCAGCCTGCTGTTGTCTCTGATTTTGGCTGCCCCTGCGGCCTGGGCGCTCGACGGTGACAAGCCGCAGCTGCCAAAGCCTGCAAAGGTTGACGCGGACAAGTCGGATTGACCGCAGCGCTGGGATCGCCTGGAGCGCAGCGCAATCGAACGCGTGGAGCAGAAGGCCAGGCTCAAAGCGCCTGCGTTCCCAACTGAACGCTACTGAACCCCAACGACGTCCTGTCCGTGGGGCGCCGTCGTGGCTGTCGGCTTTCGCGTGAGTGCCTAGCCGGGAAGTCGCCCCTGCTCCGTCGCCTCTCGGCCCCTCCAAAGGAGGGAAGGGAACAGCCAACAGCCGGTTAGCGCAGACCGCTGACGTTGGCCTCCTTCGGCGCACTGACCAGGTACTCCGCCGTGAACCGCTGGCTTTGTCCTGCGGCCAGCAGCTGCTCCCACAGCACCAGCCCCGGTTGCTTGCGCCAGTTTTGGGTGGTGGGTGCTGGGCTGAACTGGGCCTGCACCTTGATGTCCTCGTGCTGCGCCACCGGCGCGGCCTCGACGACCTGCAGCGTGACGGGCGCGGCATGCCGGTTCTCCACGACCCAGGCCCGCGTGTAGCGCTGCTCGGCACGAGTGCCGATGAAGCCAGTGTTGCCAGCGTTCTTCTGCTCGGGTTCCACCTGCACTCTCACGCCGTCGTCGCGGCCGAAGGGCAGTTCCAGGCGATCCTCGCTGGTGGCGACGTTCAGCGTGCTGCTACCCACCAGCGTGCCATCGCGCAGCAACTGCACCGTGCCGCGCGGCCAGCTGCCGGCAGGCCGTGCCAGATCGGCGACCAGGTAGGCCGTCGCCTCGGTCTGCGGCTGCACGCGGGCGATGACTTTGGACTGCAGCGTCTCGCTGCCCAGCGTGAGGGTGGCGCGCTGCGTGCCGCTGTCGACGGTGACTCGCAGCGGCAGCACGAACTCGGTGGCGTGGCTGCCCTGGAACACGGTCAGGTCGAAGCGTTCCTGCTCGGCCGGGCGCGACCCCGCCACCGCGACTCTTTCCAGCGCTGGAGCCATGACCGCGGGCGCCGGCGCCGGCGGCGGTGATGCCATCGCGCGCATCTCCAGCTGGGGCTGCGGCTTGAAGAGGTCCAGCGTCCACGGCCGCGGCAGGCCCACACCCACGCGCGGCGTGGCCTGCGCGGTGGACAGGCGCAGCTTCACGTCCTTCCAGTCCTCGCCGCTCTGCTGCGACACCTGGGCCAGCCGCTCCAGGGCCAGCGCGCCGCTGGCGGTGTCCAGCAGCGCGCGGTAACTGGGCGCCCAGCCGGCCTGCGCGATGCGGTAGCTCAGCTTCAGTTCGGCCTCGCGCGCGGTGGACAGGCGCAGGCGCAGGCTGCGCCATTGCGGGTTGGCGTTCAGCACGCGCTCGCGTTCGCCCTGCAGCGGCGCCAACTGCTTGTCCATCTCTTCCTGCTGGCGGCGCAGCTGGGCCTGGCGGGCCAGCGTGTCCTGCGCGGTCTTGCGGATGCTGTCCGCCGTCGCGGCGATACCGGCGGCCGGCGTGGCGCGTGCCTCGCCGGAGCCCAGCGCCTTCAGGTAGCCCAGGCCGGTGTCGAGCGCGCCGAGCTCGGCGGCGACGGCGTCGCGGCGCGCCTCCAGCTTGCGGATGTCGTCGTCCAGCGGGCTCTTGCCGCAGTCGGGTGCGCGCTCGCGCGGCAGCGTCTCCAGCTGCACCGGGCCGAGGTTGACGCCGGCCGGCGCGCTGACCTGCAACGAGTCGGGGTCGAAGCGGGCGCTCAGGCAGTGCAGCACCAGCTCGCGCGCGCCCGCCGCCACCGTGGCCAGCCGCGTGACCTGCGCGCCGCCGGGGTAGACCAGCACGTCGTCGATGCGCGACGGGGTCTGCGCCTGGGCGGTGGTCGCGGCCAACGGGCCCAACAGGCCCAACAGGCCGAGGACCGTCAAGCCGGTCGGGGAGATTCGTGTCATCGCTGCCTCCTGTCTGTGTGAACAGGGCGGCAGGCTAGCACCCGCCGGGCGTGCAAGGCTGCGGCGGGCGTCACCCCTAAACTGCCGGCCGTGAACGCCGCCGCCGACTCCCGCAAAGCCCTGGTCCTGTTCTCAGGCGGCCAGGATTCCACTACCTGCCTGGCCTGGGCGCTGGACCGCTACGCCGAGGTCGAGACCCTGGGCTTCGACTACGGCCAGCGCCACCGCATCGAGCTGGACTGCCGGGGCACCGTGCGCGACGAGATCGCCAGGCTGAACATCGACTGGGCCGCGAAGCTGGGCGCCGACCACCTGCTGGACCTGCGCCTGCTGGGCCAGATCAGCGACACGGCGCTGACCAGCGAACGCGCCATTGAGTTGCAGGCCAACGGGCTGCCGAACACCTTCGTGCCGGGCCGCAACCTGCTGTTCCTGACCTTTGCAGCCACGCTGGCCTACCGGCGCGGCGCCAGCGTGCTGGTGGGCGGCATGTGCGAGACCGACTTCTCCGGCTACCCGGACTGCCGCGACAACACGATGAAGGCGATGCAGGTCGCCTTGAGCCTGGGCCTGGACACGCCTATGACGCTGGACACGCCGCTGATGTTCATCGACAAGGCGGCCACCTGGCGCCTCACCGAGCAGCTGGGTGGCACGGCGTTGGTGGACCTGGTGGTGGAGCACACCCACACCTGCTACCTCGGCGAGCGCGGCCAGCGGCACGACTGGGGCTATGGCTGCGGCCACTGCCCCGCCTGCGCGCTTCGAGCGAAGGGGTTTGCGGCGTATCGAGAAGCCGCATGACGATGTGGCAATGGGTCAGCGTCGCTGCGGCGGCGCTGCTGTTCTTCTGGGGCGTGGGCGCCTACAACCGGCTGATGTCGCTGCGCAATGCCATCGGCGACGCCTTCGTGCAGCTGGATGCCCACCTGCGCGACCGCAGCGACGTCTGCGACCGGCTGCTGGCGGCCGTGGCGCCGCGCCTGTCCAGCGAGCAGGCCACGTTCGATGCGCTGGCCAACGCGCAGACGGAGTCGCAGAACGCCGCACAGGCTGCACGCGGCAAGCCCTGGTCGCCCGACCCCATCGGCAGCCTGGCCGTGGCCAGCGCGCTGCACGCGGCGGCGCTGACCCGGCTGTCCTCGCTGCTGGACCACCAGCCGGAACTGCGCAGCGAGACCGAGATCGACGCGCTGGTCAGCGAGCTGAAGCTCATCGAGCGTCAGCGCGCCTTCTCCCGCCAGGTCTTCAACCAGGCCGTGGCGCAGTACAACGAGGCGCTGCACCAGTTCCCGACGCGGGTGCTGGCCAATTTGTACGGGTTCGGCGAGGCTCGCTCGCTGTGACCCGGGGATGAGCGCGCCGGCCACCGACCTGGGCGACACCGACCTGGGAGCCCGCATCCTCAAAGTCAACCACGCGGGCGAGAACGGCGCGGTCCACATCTATCTGGCGCAGGCCGCAGTGGCCCGGCTGACGGCGCCAGGCATGGTGGGGGAGTTGAACGAGTTCCGGTCGCACGAGGAACGGCACCGCGCCATCTTCTGGGCAGAGCTGCAGCGACGCGGCCGGCCGCCTTGTCGCAGCTATGCGCTGTGCGCGCTGGGCGGATGGGTGCTGGGGCTGGTGACGGGCCTGCTGGGTCGCGCCGCCATCGCGGCCACGACGGTGGCGGTCGAGCGGGTGGTGCTGCGCCATTTGAAGGTGCAGATCGCTCAGCTCGAGGCCTCCGATCCAGCGGCGGTCCGGGCCATAGCGGCCATCGTGGCCGACGAGCAGCGGCATCACGACGAGCTGGCGGCTCAGGTGACCGGTGGCCTGTGGGTCCGGCTGCTGGAGCCGGTCGTGGCCGACTCCACGGAGACGGTCATCTGGTTAGGCATGAAGCGGTGAACCTAGCGCCGCCGCCGTCGCGACTGGGCGGCGGCATGGCTGCCTCGCGCTACCGTCAGCTGACGGCGATTGCCCCCGACGCGCACATCTCCTTGAACAGCGCCGCCATCGCGGCCCCGCTCATCGCATAGGGGTCCAGCCTCCCGGTCTCGGAGTACTTCAGCAGAAGTGCCGGGTTCAGGCGGTGCAGGTTGACCTGGCCCATGGTCCAGCCGGCGAAGCCGCGCTCGGCGATCTCTTCGTAGCCCAGCAGGATGACGTCGCGGTGGCGCGGGTCCTCCACGATGCGCTTGTAGCGCGCGTTGACCGCATCACGCCCACCCTCTAGCACCTGCACGAACACGCCGTCCGTGAAGCACAGTAGCCCGGTGATGCCCTCGGCGGGGTTGTGCTCACGCGAGGCCTTGAGGATGGCGGCGAGGTCGCCGTCGGTGGGCGCCGCGGTGGCGCGGCTGGCGTACATCAGTCGAACCAGCATGTTCAGCCTTTGGAGATGAGGGAAAGAAACTCGCGGCGCAGGTTGGCGTCCTTCAGGAACGCGCCGCGCATGACGCTGTTGGTCATCTTGGACTCGGTGTCCTTCACGCCGCGCCAGTGCATGCAGAAGTGGTCGGCCTCCATGACCAGAGCCAAGCCGTCGGGCTGCACGCGCTCTTGCAGCTCGTTGGCCAGCATGGTGACAGCCTCCTCCTGGATCTGCGGGCGGCTCATGATCCAGTCGCACAGCCGCGCGTATTTGGACAGGCCGATCAGGTTGGAGTGCTCGTTGGGCAGCAGGCCGATCCACACCTTGCCCATGATGGGGCACAGGTGGTGCGAGCAGGCGCTGCGCACGGTGATGGGCCCCACGATCATCAGTTCGTTGAGCCGTGTGACGTTGGGGAACTCGGTCACCGCGGGCGGCTTGGCGTAGCGACCGGCGAACACCTCGCGCACGAACATCTTGGCGACGCGCTTGGCGGTGTCCTGCGTGTTGTGGTCGCTGTCGGTGTCGATGACCAGGCTCTTCAGCACCTCTTGCATGCGAGCCTGCACCTCCGCTTGCAAATCGTCGAGCTCGCCGGGCAGGATGTGCTCGGCGATGTTGTCGTTGGCGTGGTGTCGGCAGCCGGCCGACACGAGGCGGTAGCGGATGCGTTCGGAAACCGGGGCGTCGGGTGCGGGGGCTTTCATGGTCGCGGATTCTGCGGGCAAAGGCCACTTCTACACTGGCGGCATGTCTCAAAGCCCCCAGTCCGGCCATCCGTCGGCCCCGCTGCACCGGCTGCTCTCCCAGGCCGCCGACGCCGTGCAGGGCGTGCGCGAGGGCCGGTCCCTGACCGACCTGCTGGCCCGCGTCCCGGCCGACCTGCGTCCCGGCACGCAGGCGCTGGCCTTCACCGCGCTACGCCGCCTGGGCGGTGCCGAGGCGGCGCGCCAGCAACTGGCGCCCAAGGCGCCACCGCCGCGCGTGGACTCGCTGCTGCTGGTCGCGCTGGCGCTGCTGTGGCCCGAACCCGAGCCCGGTGCTTCGCCCATGTACGCCGACCACACGCTGGTCGACCAGGCCGTGCATGCCGCCAAAGTCCGCGCACCCGCCAGCGCAGCCTTCATCAATGCCGTGCTGCGCCGCTTCCTGCGCGAGCGCGACGCGCTGGTCGCCGCGGCCGGGCGCAACCCGCTGGGCGCGTTCAATCACCCGGCCTGGTGGGTGGAGCGGTTGAAGCAGGACTGGCCCACGCAGTGGCAGGCCATCCTCGCCGCCAACAACCGCCCGCCGCCGATGACACTGCGCGTTCATGCCCAGCGCGCCACCACTGCGGAGTACGCCGAACGCCTGGCGGCGCTGGGCATCGGCGCGCGCATGCTGGGCGCATCGACGCCGCAGGCCCTGGTGCTGGACAAGCCGGCGCCCGTGTCGGCGCTGCCGGGGTTTGCAGAGGGCCTGGTCTCGGTGCAGGATGCCGCGGCGCAGCTCGCCGCGCCGCTGGTCATCGGTGCGGGCCCTGATCAGCCCCTCAGGCCCGGCGCCCGCGTGCTGGACGCCTGCGCCGCGCCTGGCGGAAAGACGGCCCACCTGCTGGAGCTGCGGCCCGATCTGCTACTGACCGCGCTGGACGCCGACGCCCAGCGCCTGACCCGCGTGCAGAACAACCTGAACCGTTTGCAACAGAAGGCAACGCTGAAGGCCGCCGACGCTCGCAGGACTGCCCTTGCGCCCGACGGATGGTGGGACGGCCAGCCGTTCGACGCCATCCTGCTCGACGCGCCCTGCAGCGCCTCGGGCATCGTGCGCCGCCACCCGGACGTGCGCTGGCTGCGCCGGCCGGAGGACATCACGGCGCTGGCGCGCATCCAGGCTGAGCTGCTGGACGCGCTGTGGCCGCTGCTGGCACCGGGCGGCCGGTTGGTCTATGCCACCTGTTCGGTGTTCCGCGCCGAGGGCCAGGACCAGCTCGACGCATTTTTGCAACGCCATCCCGAGGCGAAGGCCCACGACGTGACCGGGTTCACCGGCCACCTGCTGCCCCTGGCCGACAATGCCCCTCAACCCCAGCCGTCCCTGGACGGCTTTTTCTACGCCTTGCTGACCAAGCCCTGATTTGTTCGCCCGCATCGCCATTGCCGCTGTCTTTGCCGTGCTGCTTGCCCTGTTATCGGGCGGGGCGCGGGCCCAGGGCGTGGAGCTGGCGCACCTGTCCACGCAGAAGGTCGAAGACGGGCTGGAGCTGGGCTTCACGGCCCGTTTCGAGCTGAGCCGCTCCGCCGAGGACGCGCTGCACAAGGGCGTGCCGCTGTATTTCGTCGCCGAGGCCGCCGTGGCGCGCAGCCGCTGGTACTGGCGCGACGCCCGCGCCGGCCGCGTCGAGCGCAGCTGGCGCCTAGCCTGGCAGTCCCTGACCCGACAGTACCGCGTGTCCACCGGCGGCCTGCACCAGAGCTTCGCCACGCTGGACGAGGCGTTGAACGCGCTGCGCGGCATCAGCGGCTGGCACATCGCCGACGCCAAGGACATCGAGGACAGCGGCAGCTACTACCTTGAATTCAGCTACCGGCTGGACGTCAGCCAGCTGCCGCGCCCGATGCAGATCGGCCTGCAGTCGGGATTTGCGCTGAGTGTCGAGCAAAAGCGCAGCCTGGCGCCCGACTTCACGCTGAAGTGATGCCTCTCGTCCAAGGAGTACCTTGGCCGGTCCCCCTAGAGGACGGCGATGCTTGTGGTATCGAGCCGCAAGCACATCGCCATGACGGGCCGGCTTGGGAGCGGCCCGGCGCTCGGCCCGCAGGGATCGAGCCGGAGCGGCCGAATTGACCCGCGTCACGCGCTGGGGCTGGTTCATCACGCTGGTGACGCTGGTCGGCGTGGCAGGCGTCCTGGCCTTCGTGCTGACCATCGGCACCACCAGCGAGCGAGGCATCTTCGAGCGCCACTACCACTGGCTGTACTGGGTCAACGTCGCCGTCGCCGCGGTGCTGGCGCTCGTCATCCTGACGGCCGCCGTGCGCTTGGTCGTGCGGGTGCGCCGCGGGCGCTTCGGCAGCCGGCTGCTGCTGAAGCTGGCCGGCATCTTCGCGCTGGTGGGCGTGGTGCCAGGGCTGATGATCTACGCCGTGTCGTACCAGTTCGTGAACCGCAGCATCGAGAGCTGGTTCGACGTGCGGCTGGCGAGCGCGCTGGAGGCCGGCCTGAACCTGGGGCGCGGCACGCTGGACGCGATGGTGGCCGACCTCGGCAACAAGACCCGCGACGCCGCCGACCAGTTCGTTGACGCTAGCACCACGCCGCGGCTGATCGCGCTGGAGCGCGTGCGCGACAAGCTGGGCGCGCGCACCGTCGCGCTGGTCGGCGGGCGCGGCCAGATCCTGCTGGAGAGCGGGGGCGACACCAGCCAGCTGGCGCCCGACCGGCCCGCCGAGGCCATGCTCAGCAAGGCGCGCGGCGGCGGGCCGGTCAGCCAGCTCGAAGGACTGGAGGACGAAGCCGCTGCGCTGCAAAACGGTGCCCGCATCCGTGCGCTGGCGCTGCTGCCCAACACCGAGCTGCGCCTGGGGCTGGGCGAGCGCTACCTGATGGTCATCCAGCGCGTGCCGGCCTCCATGCTGGCCAACGCACTGGCCGTGCAGACGGCCAACAGCGAGTACCAGCAGCGCTCTCTGGAGCGCGTGGGCCTGCGCCGCATGTACCTGGGCACGCTGACGCTGGTGCTCATCCTCGCCGTGTTCGCGGCGCTGCTGCTGGCCGTCACGCTGGGCAACCAGCTCGCACGGCCGCTGCTTCTGCTAGCCGACGGCGTGCGCCAGGTGGCGCAGGGTGACCTGTCCGTGCGGCCGGTGCTGGCCACGCGCGACGAACTCGGCGGCCTGACGCGCTCGTTCGCCGACATGACCGGCCAGCTCGCCGATGCGCGCGCCCAGGTGTCGCGCACGGTGGTCGAACTCGACGCCGCCCGCACCCACCTGCAGACCATCCTCGACAACCTGACCGCCGGCGTCCTGGTGATCGACGCCGCCGGCGCGCTGGAGACCGTGAACCCCGGCGCCACCCGCATCCTGCGGCTGCCGCTGTCCGCCTACGTCGGCCGGCCGCTGGCCGACGTTCCGGGTCTTGCCGTCTTCGCCGCCTCGCTGGACCAGCGCTTCGAGCAGCACGTGGCGCCCGACCCCACCGAGCGCGACATGGACCGCGAGCTGTGGCAGGACTCCTTCGAGCTGCAGCTCGACCCCAAGCAGGACCTGCTGACGCTGCTGGTGCGCGGCGCGCCGCTGCCGCACGGCGCGCGACTGATCGTGTTCGACGACATCTCTGAGGTCGTCTCCTCGCAGCGCTCGGCCGCGTGGAGCGAGGTCGCGCGCCGCCTGGCCCACGAGATCAAGAACCCGCTGACGCCCATCCAGCTGTCCGCCGAGCGCCTGCAGCACAAACTCGAAGCCAAGCTCGAAGGCGCCGACCAGGCCATGCTCGTGCGCTCGGTGGCGACCATCGTCAACCAGGTGCAGGCAATGAAGCAGCTCGTCAACGAGTTCCGCGACTACGCCCGCCTGCCGTCCGCGCAGCTCACGGCCCTGGACCTCAACGAACTGATCCACGAGGTGCTGAGCCTGTACGCTGAGGCGCAGGAGGCGGGCCGCCTGGTCGCCGAACTCGCGCCGGGGTTGCCGCACATCAAGGGCGACGCCAGCCAGCTGCGCCAGGTCATCCACAACCTCGTGCAGAACGCGCTGGATGCGGTGCAGGACCGCGCCGACGGGCGCGTCTGCGTGCGCTCGCGGCTGTCGCTGACCGACACCGGCGCGCCGCGTTCCGTGCGCCTGGTGCTGCTGGACAACGGCCCCGGTTTTGCCGACAAGGTGCTCAAGCGCGCCTTCGAGCCCTATGTGACGACCAAGAGCAAGGGCACCGGCCTGGGACTGGCCGTCGTGAAGAAAATTGCCGATGAACACGGGGCGCGCATCAGCCTGCGCAACCTGCATGTCACCACGGCTACGGGTTCTCCCGCCGACGAGCGCAGCGATGGCGCCGTGGTCGGTGCTCAAGTTTCGCTATCATTTTCCAATCTGGCCCCTGCCACCGAGCCCGGTGCGTCAGGCGCCAAGACCTAAGGATTCATGGCCACCATTCTTGTTGTCGACGACGAACTGGGCATCCGCGCCCTGTTGTCAGAAATCCTCAGCGACGAGGGGCACACCATCGAGCTTGCCGAGAACGCCTCGCAGGCGCGGGCGGCGCGCGAGCGCATGCGCCCCGATCTCGTGCTGCTCGACATCTGGATGCCAGACGTCGATGGCGTCACGCTGCTGAAGGAGTGGGGCGGCGCTGGCCTGCTGACCATGCCCGTCATCATGATGAGCGGCCACGGCACCATCGACACCGCCGTGGAGGCCACCAAGTTCGGCGCCACGGCCTTCCTCGAAAAGCCCATCACGCTGCAGAAGCTGCTTCGCGCCGTCGAGCAGGCCCTGGTCAAGACCGCGCCGCCGCGCCCCGCGCCGGTCGCGCCCGGCCTGCCCATCTACAGCCGCCCCGACCCGGGCCTGACGGGCTTGCCGAGCATGGCCAGCCATACCGCGGGACTGTCCAGCCACCTGGCGGGCGCCGGCAGCAACGGCCTGGCGTCGGAGCAGAGCTTCGAACTGGACCGCCCGCTGCGCGAGGCGCGGGACGCGTTCGAGAAGAGCTACTTCGAGTTCCATCTCGCCAAGGAAAACGGATCCATGACCCGTGTGGCCGAGAAGACCGGCCTGGAGCGCACGCATCTGTACCGCAAGCTCAAGCAGCTGGGTGTGGACCTCAGCCGCAATAAGCGTGGCGGCGGCGGCTGAGCCGCGGCCGGGTTGGCAGCGCCACAGGTCGTGCTATAGTCGCGGACTTCGCTGAACGGTCAAGCGCTGTTCGGAGAGCAAACCAAGGCCTGGTAGCTCAGTTGGTAGAGCAGCGGATTGAAAATCCGCGTGTCGGTGGTTCGATTCCGCCCCAGGCCACCAAGATCGCAGGCCCCTGATTCCCAACCGAATCAGGGGCTTTTTGCTTTCTGTGGCCGTAGGTCCGCCCATGGACTTGCGACAGCGCCATTGTCCGTGGGTTGATTGCGTTGTAAGGATCCGCCCGTGACCGCAGAAAGCACCGTCTTGCATAACCAACTGCTGGCCCTCGTCGCCACGGCGCTCTGCACCCGCCCGATAAATGGCTTCGCGCAGGAGTCGCGGCTGGACGGCGAGAGCCTGAGGGACGCGGTGGAGCGCTACGAAGTCGACTACGCCTGGCATGTGCTGGCATCGGACCGCCTGCGAGCCGAGACTGTCACGCGGCTGGAGGCCAAACTCGGCCAGCCGGCGACCGGTGCGCAGAAGGCCGCCGTGGCCACGGCGCTAAGCGCCGCTGCGGCGAGCCAGGCATCAGACCTGCTGATGAGTTTCGACAGCGACGTGCCCGAAGTGCTGGCTGCATGGCTGTGTGCCCGGGACGAGCGCGCCGCAGTTGCCGAAGGCGAAGCGGTGAGCTGAGGCGCAGTCGCGCGCGGCGCCACGCCGCCGCCGCTTCCTACAATGCGACCCATCGTGACCCGCTGGATGCGTCTTTTCATACTGGCTCTGCTGCTGCCCGCCTACGGCTTCGCGGCGGTGCATGTGGAGCCGTATTTGGTGGACGAGCCTCCGGCGCATGCGCCGGCATTCACCGCCGGCAGTGCCCAGGACGACGGCAAGTCGTTGCTGTCCGAGCTGAGCGACACGACCGACGATGCCTGCGATCACTGCATTGCCTATGCGGTCGAGGTTACCGTGCAGCGCGCGCGCCTGTGGGACTTGCCCATCGAGCAGCCCCGGGTGCCCGATGCGGTGCCGCGCCAGCTGCTGCGGCCGCCGCGCGTCTTGCGGCGCTGAGCGCCCCGTGCGCGCCGCCGTCCGCCCGTGAGGCGGGACGGCGGCTGACCTTCCCCATCTTCCCGGCCGTTCCCCGGCCCTGCCTTCATTGCGGTGCGCCCCCGGCGTGCCTGCACTCCCATGGAAATCGCTTTACTTCTTGCACTCATCCTGTTGAACGGACTCTTCGCCATGTCCGAGATCGGCCTCGTCACGGCGCGGCGCGCGCGCCTGCAGCGCATGGTCGACGAGGGCGACAGCGCCGCCGCCGCGGCGGTCAAGCTCGGCGAGGACCCGACGCGCTTCCTGTCCACCATACAGATCGGCATCACCTCGATTGGCGTGCTCAACGGCATCGTCGGCGAGGCCGCGCTGGCCGGCCCCTTGGCCGTCTGGTTGATCTCTGCGGGCGTGCCGGCTGCGTACGCGTCGGGCTTGGCCACCGGCCTGGTGGTCGTGTTGATCACCTACTTCTCCATCGTGCTGGGCGAGTTGGTGCCCAAGCGGCTGGGGCAGTCCAACCCGGAGGCCGTGGCGCGCTTCGTGGCGCGGCCCATCGCGGCGCTGGCGGTAGCGACCCAGCCGTTCGTGCGGCTGCTGTCCGGCTCCACCAAGGCGTTGCTGCGCCTGCTCGGCGCGAAGGAGAACAACAGCTTCAACGTCACCGAGGAGGAGATCCACGCGGTGCTGGCCGAGGGCACGAGCGCGGGCGTCATCGAGTCGCACGAGCACACGATGGTGCGCAACGTGTTCCGGCTGGACGACCGCCAGATCGGCTCGCTGATGGTGCCGCGCGGCGCGGTCGTCTGTCTGGACCTGAACCTGCCAGTGGAGGAGAGCCTGGCGCGCATCGCCGTATCGGAGCACGCCAGCTTCCCGGTCGTGCGCGGCGGATTGCACGACATCGTGGGCGTTGTCAGCGCGCGGCAACTGCTGGCGCAGATGCTCAAGCGCGGCCAGCCGCGGCTGGACGAGCACCTGCGCCCGGCGCTGTACGTGCCCGAGACGCTGACCGGGATGGAGCTGCTCGACAACTTCCGCTCGTCGGACATGCATATGGCCTTCGTCATCGACGAGTACGGCGAGGTGCAGGGGCTGGTGACGCTGCACGACCTCGTGGAAGCCATCACTGGCGAGTTCCAGCCGCGCGACCCAGCTGCCGCCTGGGCGGTCCCGCTGGAGGGAGGCGGCTGGCTGCTGGACGGCCACATCGCCGTGCCGGAGCTGAAGGACCGGCTGGAGCTGGACGCCGTGCCCGAGGAAGAGCGCGGCCGGTATCACACGCTGAGCGGCATGCTGATGCTGCTGACCGGGCGCATGCCGCAGGTGGCCGACGCGGTGACGTGGGAGGCCTGGCGGCTGGAGGTCGCCGCCACCGACGGCAAGACCATCGCCAAGGTGCGGGCCACACGGCTGCAGTCGGCGGAGGTGGTCGATGCGCCGCGCTGACGCACGCTGCCGTGCGTGGTGGGGCGTCGCGCTGGTGGCGGCGCTGGCCGCCTGTTCGGACGGCTACCCCACCGAGGACATGCCGCGCACCAGCCCTTTCGACATGAGCCGCGAGCAGCGGCTGGCGACGCTGAACCGCCTGGCGAAAAAGGCCCACCCCGAGCGCCGCTGGCGCTACGCGATGACGGCGGCCTGCGAACTTCGCGTGGACTTCCGGCGCAAGGGGGCCGGCACCACGCGCACCGCGGTGCAGCTGGCGCGCGAGATGGAGGTGGAAGTCGTCTTCGACAAGGCGGACCGGACCTTCAACGTCGTGCTGCTGGCCGACCGGCAGCCCGGCACCGAGGTGCTGGCGACGCTGCTGCAGAGCAAGGCCTGGACGGATGCCAGCCAGGCTGAGCTGGTGCTGCAGCTGCTGACCCGGGACTGCGAGCCGCCGCCACCCGATGACGGTCGTGCCGGCTGAGCGGCACTCACGCCCCGCCCAACGCCCGCTTCGCCGACGCGGCCATGAACACCGCGAAGACGACCACCACCAGCAGCCCCACCGTCAGCGACGAGTGTTCGGCGATGAGGCCGATCAGTGGAGGGCCGGCCATCATGCCGGCGTAGCCCACGCCGGCCACCGCGGCGATGCCGTGCGCTGGCGCCACGTCGGGCAGCTGCGACGCGGCGCTGAACAGCACCGGCACGACGTTGGACAGGCCCAGGCCCACCAGCGCATAGCCGGCCAGCGACACCCACGGCGAGTCCACCGCCAGCACCAGCAGCATGCCGCCGGCCGCCAGCACGCCGCTGGCGCGCAGCAGCCGGCGCGGCGCCATGCGGGCGCGCACCCAGTCGCCGCCGAAGCGGCCGGCCGCCATCGCGCCGCTGAAGCTGGCATACGCGAGCGCCGCAATGCTGGGCTCGCTGCCACGGTCCTGCTTCATGAACAGCACGCTCCAGTCGTAGATGGCGCCCTCGGCAATCAGCCCCATCGCGGCCAGCACGCCCAGCAGCAGCAGCGGGCCGCGCGGCAGGCTCAGCGGGTGGTGCTCGGCCGCCGCCCCCTTGTCGGGCACCGGCAGCATGAAGCGCGAGGCCAGCAGCGCTGCCGCGGCGCCGGCACCGGTGGCCACCAGCAGGTGGCCCTGCGCCGTCAGGCCCAGCGCAGGCGCCACGCTGCCCAGGCCCGCGCCGGCCATGCCGCCGAGGCTGAACATGCCGTGGAAGCCGCTCATCAGCGGCTTGCCGGTGATGCGCTCGATCTCGCTGGCCTCGCTGCTCAACGACACGTCGAACAGGCTGCCGCAGGCGCCGAACACCAGCATGGCGACGGCCAGCGCGGCGTAGTAGGGCGTCGCAATCAGCGCGGCGATGGCGGCGCAGCTGGCCGTGCCCATAACCGCCGCGATGACGCGCGGGCCGTGGCTGCCCACGATGCGACCGGCATGCGCCAGCGCGGTGAGCGCACCGGCGCCGCTGATCAACATCGCCAGCGCGACACCCTGCTCGCCCAGGCTGTAGTGCGACTTGACGGTGGGCACGTGCACGCCCCAGGTGGCGAACAGCACGCCCATGACGAAGAACTGCGCGCGCAGCGCGTGGGCTGCGCCTTTGACGGAGGCGTCGCTCACTTGGCGGCAGCCGTGATCTGCGTGAAGAAGTCCAGCACGCCCTGGTCGCCCATCTTGCGGGCGTTGGCCAGTTCGCCGCCCGCGGTGGCGTACAGCAGCTTGCCCTGCGGCGACAGCACGGCCACGGCCGGGATGCCCTTCTTCAGCGGTATCTGGTAGCGCTCGGCGATGTCCACGTTGCGGTCGAAGCGGCCCACGTCCACCTTGACGACCTTGAAGCGATTCGCGATCAGCGGCGCGCTCGGGCCGTTCTTGAAGGTCGCGTCCAGCATGCGACAGTCGCCGCACCAGTTGGCGCCGAACACCACCAGCACCGGCAGCTTCGCCTGCTCGGCGTCCGCCAGCGAGGCAGTGATGGCGGCCTTGGCGTCGGCGCCTTCGTCGTAGATGGCGGGTGGGCCGGCATGGGCGGCAAAGGTGATGGTCAGCAGCAGGGAGGCGGTCAGCAGGCGCATGGATCGTTCGCTGGAAGTGGAATCGATTCCACGAAGTTTAGTGGTTTGAATTTGTTTAGTAAAACAATTTCATCACTGCTGCGATGCGGTCTGGAAGAAGCGCCAGATCTCGTCATTGGCGTCCAGTGCCGTCGAGGCTGGCGCCTTGCCACGGCGCTGGGCGCCAGAGCCGGGCCAGGAGTGTCCGCCGGTCTCCGTCACGCACAGCTGCACCTGCGCGCCGGCGGCGCAGCCGCTGTAGGTCTCGCACCAGGCGCCCGGCTTGTCGAGCGCGCGCTGCGGTGGCGCGGTACAGCGGTCGCGCTTGACCCACCGGGCGATGGTCTCGGGCACGGACACGAAGTCCATGACCTTGCTCGTGTCGCGGAAGGCCTCGGGCCCGGCGCCGCCGTTGAACAGCACGTGGGTGTCGTCCCGGGCGTGAATGTGCAGCACGGCAATGGGCCGCGACGGCGTGCAGTTGGCGGTCGCATCGGTGCCCGCCACGGCGGCGACGGCGCGGAACACGTCGGCCGCCTCGCAGGCCAGGCGGTGCACCAGCATGCCGCCGTTGGACATGCCCGTGGCGAACACCCGGGCCGGGTCGGTCCGGTAGCGGGCCTGGATTGCCGCCACGACCGCGCGCGCGAAGCTGACGTCGTCGCTGCCGCGGTCGCGAGCGTCGCCGCAGCAGCCGCCGGCGTTCCAGGTGGCGAGCTTGCCGCCGGGGAACTTGCTGTAGCCATTGGGGAAGGCGACCACGAAGCCGGCCGCGTCGGCCTTCTGCGTGAGGCCGTAGTTCTCTGCCATGTGCTCGGCATGACCGCCGCCGCCGTGGAAAGCCAGCACCAGCGGCGCGGGCTGGGTTGCGTCAAAGCCGCGTGGCAGGTGGACCAGCACCTGGCGGCCCTGCACCTGCAGCGTCTGCAGAATGCCCTGGTCGTCCGCGCGACGCTGTTCCAGGCGCTGCTTCAGCCGCTCGCGCAGCGTCTCCTGCGCGTGGGCTGCAGGCAGCAGCAGCGATAGGGCAACGGCGAACACGAAACGGCGCATGGATCAGCCTCCTCCGCCCAGCACACGGTAGACGGCCACCAGATTCTGCGCGCGCACGCTCTGCACCTGCACCAACGCCTGCTGGGCGGCGAACAGAGAGCGCTGCGCGTCCAGCACCTCCAGCGAGCTGGCGATGCCGGCGCGGTAGCGCTCGTCGGCCAGCGCCAGGCGGCGGGCCTCGGCGTCCACCTGCGCGGCCTGGGCAGCGCGCTGCTCGGCCAGCGTCGCGCGGCCGGCCAGCGCGTCGGCCACGTCGCGGAACGCGCTCTGCACGGCCTTCTCGTACTGCGCCGTCGCGGCGTCGCGCTGCGCGCGCGCGGCGGCCAGGTTGGCGCGGTTGCGGCCGGCGTCGAACAGCGGCTGGAGCAGCGACGGCGCGAAGCTCCAGGCCGAGTTCCTGAACAGGTTGTCGAGCTGGCTGCTGGTCGTGCCGAAGCTGCCGGTCAGCGTGATGCGCGGGAAGAAAGCCGCACGCGCAGCGCCGATGTTGGCGTCGGCGGCGGCGAGCTGCTGTTCGGCCTGGCGGATGTCGGGCCGGCGCGTCAGCACCTCGCTGGGCACGCCGGCGGGCAGTTCGGCCAGGGGCTCGAAGTCGGCCAGTTGCCCGGTGGGCGCGGGCAGGTCGGCCGGCAGCGCGGCACCCAGCAGCAGCACCAGCGCGTTCTGGTCCAGCGCGCGCTGGCGGCGGGTCTGGGCGTAGGCCACGCGTGCCGCCTGCAGCGCCGACTCGGCCGTGCGCAGGTCGATCTCGCTGGTGATGCCGCCTTCGAAGCGCTGGCGGACCAGGTCCAGCGACTGCTCGCGGCTGGCCAACGTGTCGCGCGTGATCTTCAGCAGCGCCTCGTCGGCCTGGAGCGCGATCTCGGTGGTGGCGACGGCGGCGACCAGCGCGATGCGCACGGCCTGCTGGTTGGCCTCGGCGGCCAGCAGCTGGGCCTGGGCTGCGGCGCTGATGCCGCGCAGGCGGCCGAACAGGTCCAGCTCGTAGGCGCTGACCTGCATGCCGGCCTGGTAGTTGCTCGTGATGCCGCCGCTGGCGTTGGGCGTGCGCGAGCCGCTGAGGCCGGCATTGACGGTGGGCCACAGGTCGGCGTCGCGCGCGGCAGCCACAGCGCGGGCGCTCTCGATGCTGGCGGCCGCCACGCGCAAGTCGCGGTTGTTGGCCAGCGCCAGCGGGATCAGCTGCTGCAGCCGCTCGCCCCTGAAGGCCTGAGCCCAGGGCAGGGCGTCGGCCGGCGTGGCGCCTGCACTGGCCGTTTCGCCGGTGCTCGGGAACCCGGTGGCCGGCAGCGCGGCCTGCGCGGCTTCGGCGGCGCTGGGCTGCTTCGGCTCGGGGCCGGCGCAGGCGGCCAGCAGTGCGGCCGTGGCGACGAGGGTCAGGCCGTGCTTCATGCCTGGCCTCCGTTCTCTTCCTCGGTCTCGTGGGCGTCGCGGCGGCGCTGGCGTTCGCTGCCCGGCATGAACCGCCGCACGACGACGAAGAACACCGGCACGAAGAACACGGCGAAGGCCGTCGCGGTGATCATGCCGCCCATCACGCCGGTGCCGATGGCGCGCTGGCTGGCCGAGCCGGCGCCGCTGGCCAGCACCAGCGGCAGCACGCCGAGGATGAAGGCCAGCGACGTCATGACGATGGGCCGAAAGCGCAGGTGCGCCGCCTCGATGACGGCCTCGAACACACTCTTGCCGTGGGCCTGCAAGTCTTTCGCGAACTCGATGATGAGCACCGCGTTCTTGGCCGACAGGCCGATGATGGTGATCATGCCGACCTTGAAGTAGACGTCGTTCTCCAGGCCGCGGAAGGTGGCGCCAAGCACCACGCCCAGGATGCCCAGCGGCACCACCAGCAGCACCGAGACTGGGATGCTCCAGCTCTCGTACAGCGCGGCCAGACACAGGAACACGGCCAGCAGCGAGAAGCCGAACAGGATCGCCGCAGTGGAGCCAGACAGCTTTTCCTCGCGCGACTGGCCGGTCCACTCGTAGCCGAAGCCGTCGGGCAGCTGCGCGGCCAGCTTCTCCATCTCGGCCATGGCCGTGCCGGTAGACACGCCCTTGGCCGGTTCGCCCGCAATGCGCAGTGTCGGGTACCCGTTGTAGCGCACGGTCTGCAGCGGGCCGGTGATCCACCGGCTGCTGGCGAACGACGCCAGCGGCACCGGCTGCCCCGCGCTGTTCAGCACGTTCAGGCGCAGCAGGTCCTCGGGCTGCATGCGGGCCCGGGCGTCGGCCTGCACGATGACGCGCTGCATGCGGCCGGCGTTGGGGAAGTCGTTCACGTAGCTGGAGCCAAGCGACGTGCCCAGCACCGCGTTGACGGCACTGACGTTGATGCCCAGCGCCTGCGCGCGTTCGCGGTCGATGCTCAGCTCAAGCTGGGCGGCGTCTTCGAGGCCGTCAGGGCGCACGGCCGCCAGCAGCGGGTTCTTGGCGGCGGCGGCCAGCAGCTGGCTGCGCGCGGCCAGCAGTTCGGCGCGCGTGTGGCCTGAGCGGTCCTGCAGCCGGAACGCGAAGCCGTTGGCGCGGCCCAGGTCGCGGATGGGCGGCGGGCTGGTCGGGAAGATGACGGCGTCGCGCACCTTGCTCAGCGCCGCGAACGAACGCGTCACCAGACCTTGCGCCGAGTGCTCGGCGCCGTGGCGCTCGTCCCATGGCTTCAGCGTCACGAAGGCCAGGCCGGCGTTCTGCCCGGAGCCCGCGAAGCTGAAGCCGACCACGCCAACCATGCTTTCCACCTCGGGCTGCGCGAGCATGTAGTCCTCGACCTGCTTGACCACCTCCAGCGTGCGCGCCTGCGTGGCGCCTGGCGGCAACTGCACGTTGACGAGGATGTTGCCCTGGTCCTCGTTGGGCACGAACGAGGTCGGCAGCTTCTGGAACATCAGCGCCGCGACCGCGATGACGGCCGCGTAGACGAAGAACATGCGCCCGCCGCGATGGACGAGCCTGGCGACCCAGCCCTCGTAGCCCTTGGCGGTGCGCGAGAAGGCGCGGTTGAACCAGCCGAAGAAGCCGCGCTTCTCGTGGTGGTGGCCTGCCTGAACCGGCTTCAGCAGCGTGGCGCACAGCGCCGGCGTCAGCGACAGCGCGAGGAAGGCCGAGAACGCGATGGAGCTGACCATCACCGCCGCGAACTGGCGGTAGATGTTGCCGATGGAGCCCGAGAAGAACGCCAGCGGCGCGAACACCGACAGCAGCACGACGGTCACGCCGACGATGGCGCCGGAAATCTGGCTCATCGCCTTGCGCGTGGCTTTGAGTGGCGACAGCCCCTCCTCGCTCATGATGCGCTCGACGTTCTCGACCACCACGATGGCGTCATCCACCACGATGCCGATCACCAGCACCATGCCGAACATCGTTAGCACGTTGATGGAGAAACCCAGGGCCAGCAGCGTGGCGAAGCTGCCCAGCAGCGCGATGGGCACCACCAGCGTCGGGATGATGGTGTACCGGATGTTCTGCAGGAACAGGAACATCACCAGAAACACCAGCACTACGGCCTCGATCAGCGTCTCGACGACCTGCGAGATGGAGATGTCGATGAACACCGAGCTGTCGAACGGGATGTCGGCCTGCACACCCTGCGGGAAGTAGGGCTGCAGTTCTTTCAGCCGCTGCTTGATGAGCTTGGCAGTCTGCAGCGCGTTGGCCGTGGGCGCCAGCTGCACGCCCACGCCCACCGAGGGGCGGCCGTTCAGCCGCGTGGAGCGGCCGGTGTAGCTGTCGGCGCCCAGCTCGACGCGGGCCACGTCCTTCAACCGCACGGTGGAGCCGTCGGGGTTGGCCCGCAGCACGATGTTGCCGAACTGCTCAACGCTGCTGAGCTGCCCGCGCACCACCACCGTGGCGGCGACGGGCTGGCCCGGCACGTTGGGCAGGTCGCCGATGGAGCCGGAGCTGACCTGCGCGTTCTGGGCCTGGATGGCCGCGTTCACGTCGGCCGGCGCCAGCCGGTAGCCGACCAGCTTGGCGGGGTCCAGCCAGATGCGCATCGCGCGCTCGGTGCCAAACAGCAGCGCCTGGCCCACGCCGGGCACGCGCTGGATCTCGGGCAGCACGGTGCGCGCACCGTAGTCACCCAGCGCGATGGGATCGAACGCCGGGTTCTTGCTGGACAGGATGATGAACAGCAGGAAGTTGGGGTTGGCCTTGTCGACCCGCACGCCCTGCTGGATGACGGCAGCCGGCAGCCGCGGCGTGGCGCGGGCCAGGCGGTTCTGGACGTCCACCTGCGCCAGGTCCGGGTTGGTGCCGGGCTCGAAGCTCAGCGTGATGGAGCCGGTGCCGTCCGACTGGCTGGACGCCTCCATGTAGATCAAGCCCGGCGAGCCGTTCATCTCGCGCTCGATGAGGCTGATGACGCTGTCCTCCAGCGTCTGCGCCGACGCGCCGGGGTAGACGACCGACAGCGAGATGGCCGGCGGCGCCACGGGCGGGTACTGCGAGATCGGCAGCTGCGTGACCGCCGTGGCGCCCAGCACCAGGATGAACAGGGCGATGACCCACGCGAAGATGGGCCGGTTGATGAAGAACTGCGCCATGCGTCAGCGCCTCACTTCGACGCGGCCGAGGCCGAAGCCGGCACCGGCGTGGAAGCCGCACCCGCCGGTGACCACGGCACCGGGCGGCCCTTGCCGCCGGCCTTGGCCTTCTGCAGGCCGTCGACGATGACCTTCTCGCCGGCCTTCAGGCCGTCCAGCACGAGCGCCTTGCCGCCCTGGGCCGGGCCCAGCTTGACCGGGCGCGCGCTGATGCTTCCGTCGTCGGCGATGACCAGCACCGTGTCGCCCGTCGCGCCGCGCGCCACCGCCTGCTGCGGCAGCCACACCGCGCCGGCCACCTCGGCCTGCGCCAGTCGCACGCGCACGTACAGGCCCGGCAGCAGCAGCCCCTGCGGGTTGGGCAGCTCCGCGCGCAGCGTGATCTGGCCGGTGTTGGCATCCACGCTGAGGTCCGAGAACAGCAGCCGGCCGGCTTGCGGGTAGACGCTGCCGTCCTCCATCAGCACCTGCACCCTGGCGGACTCGCCGTTGCCGGAGCGCTGCAGCCGGCCCTCGACCAGCGCCTGGCGCAGCCGCATGACCTCGGCGGCTGACTGCGTGAAGTTCACGTACAGCCTGTCGACCTGCTGCACCACGGCCAGCGGCGTGGCCTCGCCCTGGCCCACCAGCGCGCCCTCGGTGACCAGCGCGCGGCCGATGCGGCCCGCAATCGGCGACGTGACGGTGGCGTAGCCCAGGTTGATCTGCGCCGTCTGCACGGCGGCCTTGCCGGAGGCCACGTCGGCTGCGGCCTGCTTGGCTGCCGCCTGCGCGTTCAGCGCCTCTTGCTGGCTGACGGCCTGGCTCCTGGCCAGCGGCGCGTAGCGATCCGCCAGCGCCTGTGCCTGCAGCAGGTTGGCCTCGGCACGGGCCAGCTGGGCCTGGGCGGAGGCCAACGCCGCGCGGTAAGGCGCGGCGTCGATCTCGAACAGCGGCTGGCCGGCCTTCACGTCCGAGCCCTCGGTGAACAGGCGCCTGTTCAAGATGCCGGCCGCGCGGGCGCGCACCTGCGCCACGCGGAAGGCTTCCAGCCGGCCGGGCAGGTCGGCCGACAGGTCGGCGCGGCCGGGCGTCACGGTGACCACGCCCACCTCGGGTGGCGGCGGTGCGGCGGCTGACTGCGGGCTGCTGCCCTGGCCGCATCCGGCCAACCCCCAAGTCGCCAGCGCCAGCACCGTTGCTGCCGCCCGTCCAGTTCCCGTCACCCTCATGCCAGCCTCAGGCTTTCCAAGCTTGCTGCCAGCTGTCCGCCGGCGAAGGCGCAGACTGTAGCGATTTGTGCTTCCTCGCGTAGGCGAAGCGGCGCAAATCCTGATCAGCGCCTGTCCGCCAGGTGGAACCGGCCCATGGCTTGCTGCAGCCGCTGGGTCTGGTGCTTCATCGACTCGGCCGCGGCGGCGGCTTCCTCGACCAGCGCGGCGTTCTGCTGCGTGACCTGGTCCATCTGCGCGACGGCCTGGTTGACCTGCTCGATGCCGGTGGTCTGCTCCTGGCTGGCGTGGCTGATCTCGCCCAGCAGCGCCGACACGCGGCGCACGCCGTCGACGATCTGCTGCATCGTGGCGCCGGTGTCGGCGGCCAGCTGGCTGCCGCTGCCGACCTTCTCGACGGCTGTGTGGATCAGCGTCTTGATCTCCCGGGCCGCGCCGGCCGAGCGCTGCGCCAGCGAGCGCACCTCGGCGGCGACGACGGCGAATCCCTTGCCCTGTTCGCCGGCCCGCGCCGCCTCGACGGCCGCGTTCAGCGCCAGGATGTTGGTCTGGAACGCAATGCCGTCGATGAGGCCGATGATGTCCACGATGCGGTCGGCCGATGCGCGGATCTCGCCCATCGTCTGCACCATCTGGCCGGCCAGCTGGCCGCCGCGCTCGGCGACGTCGCGCGTGCTGGCCGCCAGCGCGGTGGACTGGCTGGCGTTGTCGGCGTTCTGGCGTGCGGTGCCGGTCAGCTCCTCCATGGAGGCCGCCGTCTGCTGCAGCGACGCGGCCTGCTGTTCCGTGCGCGAGGACAGGTCCAGGTTGCCGCTGGCAATCTCGTTGGCCGAGACGACCAGGCTCTCCGTGCTGTCGCGCACGCCGCCCACGAGGGTGGAGAGGTTGTCGTTCATCGTCGCCAGCGCAGCCAGCAGCTGGCCTGTCTCGTCGGTGCGGGTCGCCGCGATGCGCGTGGTGAGGTCGCCGTCGGCCACGGCCCGGGCCAGCTGCACCGCGTCCGCCAGCGGCGCGGTGATGGAGCGCGACACCCGCCACGCGCACAGCGCACCTGCCGCCAGCGCCGCCGCGCCAAGCACCGCCAGCCACAGCGTGGCCGAGCGGATGCGCGCCTCGCCGGCCTGTGCCCCGGCCAGCACGGCCGCCTTCTGCTCGTTCGAGATCGTCTGGATATGCTGCTGCAGCGCGTCCAGCAGCGGCAGCGTCTCGGCCAGCAGCACCTCGCGCGCCTTGTCGCGCTCGCCGGCGCGCACCTGGGCGCCCACGCCCTGGAAGGACTTCACGTACCGCCCGCGCAACTCGGCCAGCGTCGTCAGCGTGGCGCGCTCCGCGCCGTCCATGCGCTCGTCCAGCACCGCGAATGCGTCGTCGATGGTCTTCTTGTTGGTGGCGATGGCCGCGAACAGCGGGTCCAGCGCGGTGGCGTCGGTCACCAGCACCAGCTCCAGATTGCGCCGCGCGTTGGCGCGCGTGGTGGTGTCGATGGTCGCGATGGCGTCCGCTTTCACCCAGGTGTTCTGCGCAAGTTCGCGGTTCAGCGCGCCGATGCCGCGCAGGTTCAACAACGCCACCAGCGTGGTCGCCAGCAACAGGGTCAGCACCAAGCCGAAGGCCAGCATCAGCCGTTGCCCGATCTTCATGTCCACCTCCATCGGCCCGGAGGCGGGCCGCTGCAATGCCACTGCATGGTGCATGCCAGCCGTATCGACGAGGCGTTAGGGCGATGCCGAGCTGCAAGATGGTGCGCGGATGCGCCGCGCCGGTGCTTGTCAGCCCGCTTGCAGTGCCTGCAGCCGCGCGCGCTGCACGGCGCGGCCAATGTCCGGGCCCTGCGCGCCGCGCGCCAGGGCGGCGGCGCTGACGGCGGCCAGGTCCACCTGCTGCGTGGCGGCCAGGTCGTCCAGCAGCTGCTGGCGCTGCGGGTAGTCGCGGCCCTCCAGCCCCAGCCGGCCACGGGCATCGCACTCGCAGGCCCACAGCAGCTCGGCGAAGCGCTGCGGCCGCCGCCAGGCATCGCAGCGCTCCAGCAGGCGCAGCCGCGCCTCGGCGCCGAAGCCGCCGCTTTGGTGCACATGCGTGTGCTCGCGCGCGACCAGCTCGGCCAGCTCGCGGCAGTCGTTGGGCACCCTCCAGCGCGCGCTGACCTGGCGGGCCAGCTTTTCGCTGCGCACCTCGTGCGCGATGTGGCGCGGCAGCTCTTCCTTGCGCGTGGTGCCCTTGCCGAGGTCGTGGCACAGGCAGGCGTAGCGCACGGTCAACGGTGCGTCCAGGCGTGCGCACTGGTCCAGCACCATCAACAGGTGGATGCCGGTGTCGATCTCGGGGTGATGCGCCTCGGGCTGCGGCACGCCGAACAGCGCTTCCACCTCGGGCAGCAGCTTCTGCAATGCGCCGGCCTCGCGCAGCACCTCGAACATGCGCGAGGGCTTCGCTTCCATCAGCCCTCGCGACAGCTCCTGCCACACGCGCTCGGCCACCAGCGCGTCCACCTCGCCGGCGGCCACCATGTCACGCATCAGCGCGACGGTCTCGGGCGCCACCGTGAAGTCGGCAAAGCGCGCCGCGAAGCGGGCCAGCCGCAGGATGCGCACCGGGTCTTCGGCAAAGGCGGGCGATACGTGGCGCAGCACGCGGTCTGCGATGTCGCGCTGGCCGCCGTAGGGGTCGACGACCTGGCCGGTGTCGTCCTCGGCCATCGCGTTTATGGTGAGATCGCGCCGCGCCAGGTCTTGCTCCAGCGTGACGTCGGGCGCCGCGTGGAAGGCGAAGCCGTGGTAGCCGGCGGCCGTCTTGCGCTCGGTGCGTGCGAGTGCCACTTCCTCGTGCGTGTGCGGGTGCAGGAAAACCGGAAAGTCCTTGCCGACGGCCTGGTAGCCGGCGGCGATCAGCGCCTGCGGCGACGCGCCGACGACGACCCAGTCGCGGTCCTGCACCGGCAGGCCCAGCAGTCGGTCGCGCACGGCGCCGCCGACGAGGTAGGTCTTGAAGTGGGCTGCCATGGCGCCAGTATCGGCGCGGCCGGCGGGGTGGTCAGCGCGGTGTGCCGCCCTCGCACAAGACCTTCAGGCGCAGCAATGCACGCGGCCAGGTTTCGCGCATGTGGTCGGCAAAGTCCGACGGCATCTGCAACTCCACCTCCAGCCGCGTGCCCTGCGGCACAGCCTCGAAGCGGTAGTTCTCGTAGCAGGGCGCCCAGGCCTTCACGGCTTCGCTGGTGGTGTCCACCATGCCTTGCTCGATCATGCCCAGGTGGCGGATGGAGATGAAGGCGCCGGGGCGGTGCTCGGCAATCTCCGCCATCATGCCGTCGCCGGATGGAGCGAGGAAGCGGATGATCTCGCCTTCGTTCCAGGAGCCCTGGTAGTACGAGCCCTCCGCGAACGCCGAGGTCCAGTCTCGGTAGCCGGCGTCGTCGATCATGGTCGCGTGGACCCGTTCGACCGCGGCCTCGACGAGGATCTCGAACTTCAGCGTCTCGAGCTTGGGCATGCGGGACTCCGTGGCGGTGCGATGGCGCCATGCTAGAGCGCCAGCCGGCGCGGGCTGCCCCCGTCATCAGGGACAGTCCCGACCGCCCGGTGCCGATCAGCGCCGCTCGGGCGGCAGCCCCTTCAGCGACTCCACCAGCAGCGCATGCGCCTCCAGGTCCGCCGGGCGGTGCTTGGGCGTTGTCTTGGCGGGGTAGTCGCCCAGGTAGTTGTCGCCCTTCCAGTTGCGCGCCGGCCGGATGGGCCGCGGCGTGAAGCCGCCGGCGCAGTTGGGGCAGACGTTGTGCAGCACCCCGTCGGCGCAGTCCGCACAGAACGTGCATTCGAAGCTGCAGATGCGGGCATCCGGCGACTCGGGCGGCAGCGCGATCGCGCAGTGCTCGCAGCAGGGGCGAAGTTCAAGCATCTCAGGGCCGCCCCGCCGCCCGAAGGCACTGGGCAACCCCTCGAGGGGCAGCGAGCGAAGTGGAGCGTGGGGGCGTCATGTCCTTGATGTCCGGTAGGGCTCGTCCTCAGGCACGAAGTGCTGCTCGCGCAGCGACTCCGCGATCCAGTCCTCCACTGCCGGGTGGGCCAGCAGCGCGTCGCGGTAGGCCGCGGCACGGTCGGACAGCGGCAGGCCGAAACGGCTCAGCCGAACCGCCACCGGCGCGAAGAAGGCGTCCACCGCGCCGAACGACCCGAACAGGAACACGCCGCCGCTGGCCGCCAGCGCGTCGCTCCAGGCGGCGTCCAGACGCGCCACGTCGGCGCGCAGGGCCTCGTCCTCGGCCCACAGCCGGGCGCCGATGTCGGGGAAGAAGGCCTCGATGTTCATCGGGCAGACCGTGCGCAGCCGCGTGAAGCCGGCGTGCATCTCGGCGCACAGGCTGCGGGCGCGGGCGCGGGCCCGGGCATCACGCGGCCAGACGGCGTGCTCGGGATGGCGGTCGGCCACGTACTCGGCGATGGCCAGCGTGTCCCAGACCGTGAAGCCGTCGTCCTCCACCAGCGCGGGCACGCGTTTCGTCGGGCTGATGCCGGGGATGACGCGGTGCCACTCCGAACCGGGGCTGAAGTCGAAGCGCAGCTTGACCTCCTCGAACGGGATGTCGAAGGCCGCCAGCAGCACGCCGCTGCGCATGGACCAGGAGGAGTAGTTCTTGTTGCCGATGTAGAGCTTCATGGCCGCAAGCCTAGCGGCGTGGCAGGTTGCGCGGGATGAGCATTGCGCATCGGATCAATGCCTCGCACGCCAGGCATCCAGCCGCGCGATGCCGGCGCCGGGCGCCAGGTAGCCGGGCAATACCGCCTCCAGTGCCGCGGGCTGGATGTCCAGGTCCGCCAGGCCTGGCAGCGCGCCCGACGGCACATTGGGCACGCTCAGCGAGGCCAGGTTGTCGCGCGACAGCAGCGGCTCGCCGGGCAGGCACTCCATGACCAAAGCCTGCAGCGTGGCCAGCGGCCCGGGCAGCGGCAGCACGGACCGCTCGTGGCCGGCGCTGCGGCCGGCCAGCCGCACCAGCTGCGCCAGCGTCAGCTCGCGCGGCCCGGCGATCTCGTAGGTGCGGCCGATGCTGTCGGGGCGCAGCAGCACTTCCACCAGCGCGCGGGCCAGGTCTTGCACCCACACCGGCTGCAGGCGCGCGTCGGCGCCGCCCAGCGGTAGCACCGGCGCCAGACGCTGCAGCCGCGCGAACAGGTTGACGCTGCTGTCCTCACGGCCGAACACCAGCGAGGGGCGCAGCACGCTCAACTCCAGCCCGGCGGTCTGCGCGCCGACCTGCAGCGCCGCCTCGCCAGCCGCCTTGCTGCGCAGGTAGCGCGACGGGGCGTGTTCGGCCACGCCCAGCGCGCTGACGTGCACCACGCGGCTCGCGCCGTGGCCGGTGAGCGCAGCCACGAGGCGCCGCGGCAGCTCCACATGCGCGTGCTCGAAGGCCGCCGCGCTGCCCTGCAGGATGGCGATGAGGTTGACGACGGCATCATGGCCCGGCACCAGGGCCGGCAGGTCGCGGAAGACGTCGGCCTGCAGCACGGTCACGCCGGGCAGGCTCTGCACGGCCTGCGCATGCGGCAGGCGGCGCGTGGGCACCGTGATGCGCACACCGGCGCCGAGGCGGCGCGTCAGCTGCTCGCACAGCGCGCGGCCCACGAAGCCGCTGCCACCGAGGATGAGCACGGAAAAAGGCATGGCAAGTCCTTGCAGATACCGGGGTTGGCGGTCAGCGCGCCGCATCGCCGGCCGCGGCGGGTGGCACGTCGACGGCGTCGTCGCCACGCGCGCTGGCCGGGCCCACGGTGGTGCCCAGTCGGGCGCGCAGCGATGTGCCGGGCAGCCCCAGCACCTGCGCGTACAACGTGCCGCCCAGCAGCACCTTGCGCACGTAGTCGCGGGTCTCGTTGAACGGGATGTTCTCGGCCCAGATGGCCGCGTCCAGCACCGGGCCGTCGCGCCAGCGCGCGGGGCGGCCGGGGCCGGCGTTGTAGGCCGCCGCGGCCAGTGCCTGCGCGCCGTCGAAGCGGTCCAGCACCAGTTTCAGATAGCTGGTGCCGATGCGCAGGTTGAAGTCGCGGTCGTTGTGCCGGTCGGTGCTGTAAGGCACGCCGATCTTCTTCGCCGTCCATTTCGCCGTGGCCGGCATGACCTGCATCAGCCCGGACGCACCCACGTGCGAGCGTGCGTCCATGACGAAGCGCGACTCCTGGCGGATCAGGCCGAAGACGTAGGCCGGGTCGATGCTGCTGGCGCGGGACTCGCGCAGCAATTCCTCGCGGTGCGGCGTCGGGAAGCGCTGGGCGATGTCGACCTCCGCCTTGGTGCGTTCGCTGGTGTTGATGCAGCGGTCCCAGATCTCGCGGTCGCAGGCCTCCTGCGCGGCGGCCAGCAGCTGGCGGTCGCTCATGCCGCGCAGCGAGAAGTTCCACTCGCGCACGCCCTCGCTGCGCAGGCCCAGCGCCATGAGCTGCAGCGCGCGTGTCAGGCCCGGGTGGCTGCGCGCGGCGCGGCGCTCCTCAGCCGTCAGCGGCGTGGGTGGAGGCGGCAGCGTGGTGGGCAGGCCCAGTTCCTCGATGGCCAGCCGGCCGAAGAAGTTCAGCGCGCCGCCCTGCGGGGCGGTGGCCAGCGCGGTCAGCTGCGAGCGGGCCGCGGTGTTGTCGCCCTGCATGCGGGTGGCCCGGGCCTTCCAGTACTGCCAGGCGGGATCGCGCTGCTCGGCCGCGCTCATCTGCCCGATGGCCTGCAGCGCGACGGGCCACTGCTTGGCGCGCAGCGCGGCGCGCGCCCGCCAGGCGAGCATGTCGTCGCTCCAGTCCAGGTCGGGCGCGGTCCGCTGCGCGCGGTCGAACGCGGCCAGCGCATCGTCCTGTAGCCGCAGCGCGGACTGGCGGCCGATCTGCACCCACAGCCACGCCTGCAGGTCCTTTGGCAGCTTGCCCCATTTGTCGCGCAGCAGGTCGCCGGCCTGATCGGCATTGCTGGCGGCCACGCGCGCCAGCGCCAGCGTGGTCAGCTCGGCCTCCGCGCGCGGGGTGGGGCGGGCTTTGCGGGTCAGGTAGCGGCCGGCGTTGTCCTGCAGTTCCGCCAGCTTCTGGCTCAGCGGCTTGCTGTCAAGCAGCGCGACGGCCTGGCGTGCCGCCACCGGTCGGCTCTGCTCCAAGGTCTGGCGGGCGCGGTCCCACACCGTGTCGTGCTTGAAGATGCCGGCGTCCACCATCGCCGCGGCCAGCGCGCGGCAGCCTTCGTCGGCGTCCTTCTGTGCGAACCAGGCGGCGCGTGCGGCGTCTGCCGACACCTTGCCACCGCCGGCGTGCTCGGCAAGCAGCGTGTAGCAATGGACCTCGCGGTCATCGCGCATCTGGTAGCTCGCGTGGTCGCGCTTGAAGCCGGTCCAGTCGCGGCGCCGGCCCAGCTCCAGCAGCCAGTCGTTGCGCAGCCGGTCCTCGACATAGCTGGCCGGGTAGCGCGCGTAGAACGCGTCCATCTCAGCCTGCTGCACGGTGCGCAGGCGGGCGTTCAGGTCGAAGTACTCGACCCAGCCGGCCAGCGGGTGTTGCTGCGTCAGCGCGGCTTCCACCAGCGTCGCCAGGCGTGCGCGGTCGCGTTTGACCCACGCCTCGCGGGCCTGCTGGGCGAGGTCGGCCTGCGCGGAGGCTGCCGGCACGGCCAGCACCGCCGCCATCCAAAGACCCAGCGCCTGGCGCCCCCACCGATTCACGAACTGCCGACTCATTTCACCCATGCCCGTCGCAACTGCCAACGCGGGCAATTTACCCCGAGGCGGCATACATCATGAGTTCCAATGCAATCGCCCTTGACGACGACCGTGCCCATGACCGCCGCCCCTCCCGCCGACCGCTCCGAACTGCGCCGCCAGCTGCTGGCCGCACGCCGCGAATTTGCCGCGACGCCGGCCTTCCAGGCGGCCGAGCATGCGCTGCGCGCCGCGTTGTCGGCGCTGCTGGAGCGGCTGGAGCCCGAGCTGCTGGGCGTGTATTGGCCGTTGGCCGGCGAGTTCGATCCCGGCGTGCTGCCGTTCCCGCGCGCGCTGCCGTTCGCGCAGCGCGACCCTGTCGGCATGGTCTATCGCCGCTGGGACGGCGCCGAGCCCACCGCGCGCGACGAGTTCGGCATCGCCACCGCCAGCGGCGGCGTCGTCGTGCCGGACGTGGTGCTGGTGCCCTGCGTTGGTTACACACGCGAGGGCTTTCGGCTTGGGTATGGTGGGGGCTTCTTCGACCGCTGGCTGGCCGAGCACCCGGGCGTGACGACCGTGGGCCTGGCGGGTTCGGCGGCCGAAACCCACTTTGCCGTCGAGGCGCACGACCGCGCGTTGACATTGATCCTGACCGAACGCGAACTGATCGCTCCTGACTGAAATGCCATGAAGCCCTTCGTCCAAGAGACTACCTTGGCCGGTCCCTCGCGCGGACGGCGATGCTCGCGGCATTGAGCCGCTCGCACATCGCCAGACGGGCCGGCTTGGGAGCGGCCCGGCGTCCGGCCCGAAACACAACACCTCAATGAAAAGCTGAAAGGACCCCCGCACGATGCACGACGGCATGACCCTGATCTCGACGCTGGCCGCGGCCTTCGGCCTGGCGCTGGTGCTGGGCCTGGTGGCGCAATGGGCGCGGTTGCCGGCGCTGGTGGGCTACCTGCTTGCCGGCGTGCTGATCGGGCCGCACACGCCGGGCTTCGTCGGGGACCTGCATCTGGCGCAGCAGCTGTCGGAAGTGGGCGTCATGCTGCTGATGTTCGGCGTGGGTCTGCATTTCTCGGTCGGCGACCTGATGTCGGTGAAGGGCATCGCGCTGCCCGGCGCGATCGTGCAGATGGCCGCGGCGACGGCCATGGGCGCGGCGCTGGCGCACGGGTGGTGGGGCTGGACGCTGGCGGCTTCGGTGGTGTTCGGCCTCGCGCTGTCGGTGGCCAGCACGGTGGTGCTGCTGCGCGCGCTGGAGGCGCGCGAGCTGCTGCACACCGGCAACGGCCGCATTGCGGTGGGCTGGCTGGTGGTCGAGGACCTGGCGATGGTCCTGGCGCTGGTGCTGATGCCGGTGCTGGGCGGCCAGGGCGACGCACTTACCAGCGGCAGCGACCTGGCCATCACCATCGTGACGACGTTGCTGGCAGTGGCCGCGTTCGTCGCCGTCATGCTGATCGCAGGGCGGCGCCTGTTGCCGTGGATGCTGTGGCAGGTCAACCGCACCGGCTCGCGCGAGCTGTTCACGCTGGCCACCATCGCTGCGGCCATCGGCCTGGCCGTGGGTGCGGCGGCGCTGTTCGGCGTCAGCGTGGCGCTGGGCGCGTTCTTCGCCGGGCTGGTGCTGCGCGAGTCAGCCTTCAGCGAGCGCGCGGCGCACGAGAGCCTGCCGCTGCGCGATGCGTTCGCGGTGCTGTTCTTCGTGGCGGTGGGCATGCTGTTCGACCCGCTCATCCTCGTCGAGCAGCCGGGCGCAGTGCTGGCTACGGTGGCCGTCATCCTGGTGGGCAAGACGCTGGCGGCCGGCGCGTTGGTGCTGCTGCTGAAGTACCCGCTGTCCACCGCGCTGACGGTGGCGGTGAGCCTGGCGCAGATCGGCGAGTTCAGCTTCATCCTGATGGGCCTCGGACTGAGCCTGGGCTTGGTGCCAGCGCAGGCCAACAGCCTCGTCGTGGCTGGCGCCATCGTGTCCATCGCGCTGAACCCGCTGCTGTTCTCGGGCGTGGAGCCGCTGCGGCGGTTCGTGCTGGCGCGCTCGGCCTGGGCGCGCAAGCTGGAGGCGCGCGACGACCCGCTGGCCGAGCTGCCGGCCGACACGCCGCACACGTCGCTGGCCGGACAGATCGTGCTGGTGGGGCACGGCCGCGTGGGCCAGTCGCTGCTGCAGCAACTGGGTGGCAGGCCGGTCGTCGTCGTCGACCGCGACCGCGACGTCGTCGAGCGGCTGCGCGCTTCAGGACAGGCCGCCGTGCTGGGTGATGCGTCCGAGGCGATGACGCTGGTGCAGGCGCACATCGCGCAGGCCGCCTGGCTGGTCGTCGCACTGGCCGACGTGCGCGGGGTGCCGGTGCTGCTGGACCTGGCGCGCCAGCTCAACCCCGGCCTGCGCTGTGCCGTGCTGGCCTACACGGAAGAAGAGGCCGTGTGGCTGGCCGAGGCGGGCGTCACGCACGTCGTGCGCTCGCAGCACGCGCTGGCGCAGGCGCTGGCCAGCGTCGTCAACGACGCGCCGCCCGCAAGCGCCGTGCCTGCGCACTGACCCCGCTCACACGCCGGCCAGGGCGCTGCGCGTGAGCGCCGCCTGCTCGCGCACCCAGTCGGCAAACTGCTGCACCTCGGGCCGGCGGGCCGCGTTGGGGCCGGTGATGAGCCAGTAGCTGAACGGGCTGCCCAGCCGCGCGGCGCGGCCGAACGGCTCAATCAGCTCGCCACGCTGCAGCTGCTCGTGCACCAGTGGCAGCCGCGCCAGCGCCACGCCCTGGCCGGCCAGCGCGGCCTGGATCTGCTGGTAGGTGAAGTTGAAGTACATCCAGCGCAGCGGCTCCAGCTCGGCCTGGCCCTGGGCGGTCAGCCAGCGCCGCCAGCTCAGGTAGGTGGCGCTGGGGCGCGGATCGTCCTCCTCGGTCAGCGCGTGGGCGGCCAGGTCGGCTGGCTGGCGCAGCACGGGCAGGCGGCCGTTGCGCGTGCTTTCGGCGTACCAGGGGCTGAGCACGGGCGACACGGTCTCCTCGAACATCAGTTCGCCCGGTGCGCCCAGGTCGTGGCCCGAGGTGTAGCGCAGGGCCAGGTCGTGCTCGCCGTCGTCAAGGTCGGCCAGGCGGTCCAGTGCCGATACGCGGATGTCGATTTCCGGGAAATTCTGCTGGAACTCGCACAGCCGCGGGATCAGCCACAGCGACGCGAAAGACGCGAAGGTCGTCACGTTGACGACGCTGCGGCCCCGCGAGCGGCGGATCTGGCGCACCGTCAGGTCCAGCCGGGACAGCACCGCGATGGCGGTGGGCAGCAGCTGCGCACCGTCGCCGGACAGCTCCACCTTGCGCGTGCCGCGCAGGAACAGCGTGCAGCCGATCTCCTCTTCCAGCGACTGGATCTGGCGGCTGACGGCGGACTGCGTGAGGCTCAGTTCCTCGGCTGCGCCGCGAAAGGACAGCAGCCGCGCGACGGCCTCGAAGGCGCGCAGCGGGCCGACCGAAAGCGGGCGTTGGCGGATGGGCTGATTCATGCGCAAATGGTATCAATGCGCGCTCATGCATCATTGGACCGACCTGGGCTGCCTCAGCAAAATTGCTGACATCAATCCAGGAGCAGACATCATGAGCGATGCGCAATCCACATGGCATCTAGGCGGCGGCCGGGCGCTGACGCTGGCCGCTGGCGCCGAGGCACGCCGGCTCGCGGTGGCCTGCGGCCGGGTGTGGCTGACGCTGTCCGGCACCACCGACGAGCCGGCCCAGGACCACTGGCTGGAGGCCGGCCAGGCCATCGCGCTGCCAGCCGGCCGCACGGCGGTGCTGGAGGGCTGGCCCGCGGCCGACTTCGAGCTGCTGGTGCCGCCGGCGTCAGGGGCGGCGGGTCCGGGCGGCTTTCTTCTGGGCCGCCGGCTGCTTGGCGGCGGATTTGTCCGGCGCTGATTGGGCCGCCCGCTTCGCGACGGCCGCGGCTGAAGGCTTTTTCTTCACCTTGGCGTTCGCCGCCCGCAGCGCGGCCTCGAACGCGAGCCGCGCCCACGGCAGCATCAAGGGCGGCGATTCCAGCGCTTCTTCCGGCGCGCTGAAGTAGCTCATGACGATGCGATCGCCGTCCTTGGTGTCGAAGCTGAACGGCCGGCAGCCGGCGGCGATGAAGCGCTCGCGCGTCGTGTCGTCGGTTTTCAGGAAGAACTCGCCGTTCGCGATCAGAGCCATGAACAGCCCGTCCACGTAGAAGCCCCGGCCGCCGAACATGGCCCGCGTGCGCACGGGCCCCAGCGGCGACAGCAACTCCACGCACAGGTCGGTGAGGGCATCCATGCCGGCCACTGTAAGCTCTACGGCCATGGATGCGAACGACCGCGCTGCCCTTCGGCACAAGCTGATCGAACAACGCCTGGCCCTGCCCAACCGGCTGGACTTGGCGGCGGAACTGCAGGAGGTGCTGGCCGTCTGGCTCCTGCGCCGGCAGGAGAAGACCATCGGCGCCTACTGGCCCATCAAGGGCGAGTTCGACCCGCTGCCCACGCTGTACCGCTGGGGCGAGAACCACCCCGAGCGCCGCATCGGCCTGCCGGTGGTGGACAAGGAGCACGGCACGCTGCGCTTTCATGTCTGGTATCCCGGCTGCCCGATGGAGGAGGACGCCTTCCACATCCCCAAGCCCAAGGGCACCGAGGCCTTCCAGCCGCACCTGATGCTGGTGCCCTGCCTGGGCTTCGGTCCGTGCGGCCTGCGGCTAGGTTACGGCGGCGGCTTCATGGACAAGACGCTGGCCGAGATGCAGCCGCGGCCGGCTGCCGTGGGCATCGGCTACGCGCATGGCTTTCTGCCGCTGTTGAAGCCCAGCCCGCTGGACGTGCCGCTGGACGCGATGCTGACGGAAGAAGGCGTCGTCTGGGACCGCGAGGGCTGAGCGTCGTCAGCGGCGCGGCAGCGCCTGCCACCAGGCCGCGGCGATACGGCCCACCTCGGCCAGCACGGCCTGGTCCTCGTCGCGCATGCGGCCGGTCCGGCCCGGCGCGTCGTAGTAGGCGGCGATGACGACGGCCTGCCGCGCATCGGGCCAGGCGATGGCCACGTCGTTGAGCTTGTCGGCCATGCTCGAGTGCATGGCCGTGCCGGTCTTGTCGCCGGCGCGCCAGGCGGCGGGCAGGCCCGCGCGCAGCCGCTTGCGGCCGGTCTGCGTGGCCACCATCCAGCCAGCCAGCCGCTCGCGCGACGCGGGCGACAGCCAGTCGGAGCGCAGCATGCGCGCCGTCGTGCGTGCCATCGCGGCGGGCGTGGTGGTGTCGCGAACTTCGTCGCCCGACACCCGGTTCATCTCGGGCTCCATGCGGTCCAGCCGCGTGTGGGCGTCGCCCAGCGCGCGCAGCGACGCGGTGATGGCCGCGGGGCCGCCCAGCAGCGTGATCAGCAGATTGGCGGCCGGGTTGTCGCTGGTGACCTGCGTGGCCTCGGCGAGCGCGCCCACCGTCATGCCACCGGCCTTCAGGTGCTGCGACGTGACCGGCGCGTGCGAAACCATGTCCTGCTCGCCGTAGGCCACCCACTGGTCCAGCGCCAGTCGGCCCTCGTCGGCGGCCTTCAGCACCAGCCCGGCCAGCGGCAGCTTGAAGGTGGAGCACATGCCGAAGCGCTCATCGCGGCGCAGGCCGGTCTTTGCGCCGCTGGCGGTGTCCAACACCGCCACGCCGAGCCGGCCGCCAGCCCGGCGCTCCAGCGCCAGCAGCTCGGGATGGTCGGCCTCGGCGCGGGCCGGAGCAGTGAAGGCGGGCAGCAACACCGCAGCGGTGGTACTGGCGAGCGCCTGGCGGCGGGTGATGAGGCTCATAGTTCTTCTCGGGGTGGGTAACAGGTGCGGTGCATTCTCTGGAGAGACGGCTGCTGGGCACAATCGATGGTTTCTGAGGTCAGCTCTTAGTTTTCAAGGGGATCAGCTTGTCGCTGAATGGGGTGTCGTTGAACGGGCTGCGCGCCTTCGAGGCGGCAGCCCGCCACCTGAACCTGAGCCGCGCGGCCGACGAGCTGTGCGTGACGCAGGCGGCCGTCAGCCACCAGGTCAAGGCGCTGGAGGCGCAGCTGGGCCGGGTGCTGTTCCGCCGCCATGCACGCGGTCTGCTGCTGACCGACGAGGGCGAAGCGCTGGCACCCGTCGTGGCGCAGGCCTTCGAGCGCATGGGCGCGGCGCTGGCGGCGTTGCGCGAGGGCGGGCCGGCCGAGGTGTTGACCGTGGGTGTCGTCGGGACGTTCGCGCTGGGCTTTTTGCTGGAACGTCTGGCTGACTTCCGCGCCGGGCATCCGCGCATCGAGTTGCGCGTGCAGACGCACAACAACAAGGTCGACCTGGCCGCCGAGGGGCTGGACCTGGCCATCCGCTTTGGCGACGGCGCCTGGCGCAGCGTCGAGGCCGAGCCGCTGCTGGCCGCGCCGCTGGCCCCGTTGTGCGATCCGGCACTGGCCGCGCAGCTGCAGCAGCCCGAAGACCTGGCCCGCGTGCCGCTGCTGCGCTCCTATCGCCAGGGCGACTGGCCGGCCTGGCTGGCGGCGGCCGGTGCGCCGCGCGTGGCGGCGCGCGGGCCGGTGTTCGACGCCTCGGCGCTGATGGTGCAAGCGGCGCTGCGCGGCGAGGGCGTGGCGCTCGCGCCGCCGTGCATGTTCGCGCGCGAGCTGCGCGCCGGCCGGCTGGTGCAGCCGTTCGCGCAGACGCTGGATGCCGGCAGCTACTGGCTCACGCAGTTGCTGTCGCGCGAACCCACGGCAGCGATGCGCGCCTTCGCGGCGTGGCTGCGCGCCGAGTGCGCGGCGGCGGCTCGCGGCTGAGCACGTCGCGATGAACCGGCGGCGGTGGCGGCGGCAGCGACGCCGGCTGCCGGACAATGGCGCCACCTCCCTGCCACAAGCAAAACCACCATGTCCACCAAGCCCACCCTGCTGCTGATCGCAGCCACTGCCGTGCTGCTGACCCAGGCCGTGCAGGCCGCGCCCAAGCCCTGCGAAGAACTGAAGGCCGAGATCGCCGCGAAGCTGGACGAGAAGGGCGTGAAGGGCTACGAGATTGCCGCGGTCGAGAACGACAAGGTGGGAGATGCGCAGGTCATCGGCAGCTGCGACGGCGGCACCAAGAAGCTGACCTACGTGCGCAAGTGAGGAGCACGGTATGAGCCTCTACCTCGACCACCTCGCCACGCTGCAGCAACAGGCCGAAAGGGCCTTGGCTCGCTGCGGCTTCGACACGCTGCTGATTGCCGCCGGCATCGAGAAGTACGCCTTCCTGGACGACCGGCCCTACCTGTTCCAGCCGAACCCGCACTTCAAGCACTGGCTGCCGCTCACCAGCCATCCGCACTCGTGGCTGGCGGTGCGGCCGGGCCGCAAGCCGCGCGTCGTCTACTACCAGCCCGATGACTACTGGCATGTGCCGCCCGAAGCGCCAAGCGGGGAATGGGTGGACGCGGTGGAACTGGTGGTCATCCGCGAGCCCGGCGAGGCGGCGCAGGCGCTGGCCGACTGCGCCACGCCGCGCACCGCCATCGTGGCCGAGCCCGATGCGGCGCTGCCTGGCATCGCGCCGAACAATCCCGAGGCGCTGCTGAACCTGCTGCACTGGGCGCGCGGCGTGAAGACGCCCTACGAGCTGGCGCAGATGCGCGCCGCCCAGAGCCGCGCCGTGCCGGGCCATCATGCGGCGCGCGCGGCCTTCCTTCGCGGCGACAGCGAGGCCGCCATCCACCGCGCCTACCTGCTGGCCACCGGCCACACCGACCGCGACTTGCCGTACGGCAACATCGTGGGGCTGAACGAGCACGCGGCCGTGCTGCACTACCAGTACCAGGCCGAGAGCCCGCCGGCCGAGTCGCGCAGCTTCCTGATCGACGCCGGTGCGCAGGTCAACGGCTACGCCAGTGACATCACGCGCACCTGGGTGACGCCCGGGCACGACGAGTTCGCCGCGCTGGTGGCGGCGATGGAGGTGGAGCAGCTCGCGCTGGTGGACGAGGTGCGCGAGGGCGTGGACTACCGCGACATCCACCTCAGCACGCATCGCCGCATCGCCCGCGTGCTGCGCGAGGCCGGCCTCGTCAAGATGAGCGACGAAGCGATGGTGGCCGAGGGCGTTACCAAACCGTTCTTCCCGCACGGCATCGGCCACCTGCTGGGCCTGCAGGTGCACGACGTGGGCGGCTTCATGGCGGCCGAGACCGGCGGCACGGCCGACAAGCCCGAGGGCCACCGCTACCTGCGCCTGACCCGCCCGCTGCAGGCCGGCATGGTGGTCACCATCGAGCCGGGGCTGTACTTCATTCCGACGCTGCTGCGCCAGCTGCGCGCATCACAGCAGGCTGCGAATGTGAACTGGGACGCGGTCGAGCGTCTGTCGCGCTACGGCGGCATCCGCATCGAAGACGACGTGGCCTGCCGCGCCGCGGGCGAGGCGCCCGAGAACCTGACGCGGGACGCGTTCGCGGGCATTGCTGGCTGATGCCATGGCCCGCGCGGGCGATAGCTGGCGGTGGCGTGAGCAGGCAGTTTGAGGAGACACCCTCGGTCATCGCGCCCATGGCGCGTCTACCCCGGCTGTGAATAGTGGCTAACCATTACATCAGCCGGCCTCGGGAAAGCTGCGCTTCTTGGCGCCCTCCGCTACGCTTCGGAGCCGGTTATGTCCAAAGTTAGGCCGCGCAAACCAACCTGAGCTTTGCTCACCCAGTTCTCAACCACGCCCCGGCGTCCACTTCGTCCAGCCCATGAAATTCCTCCAGTCTGTAGCCATCATTGGCACCTCCGCCCTTCTCGCAGCGTGTGCCTCTTCGCCGAGTCAACCGCCAGTGGCTCCCAGCCCGACCGCCGAGTCGGTTGTTTCATCGAGCGCCGCGCCGCGCCTGGTCAAGTCCATCGACGGGAAGTACACGGGGGAAGTCAAGGGTGTCATCACCCGTGAATCACGGTTCTCAAAGCTCAAGATCGGTATGAGCACAGACGACGTACAAACTGTCTTTGGGCGCGCTCCAGACCGATCGCACAGCTATGAGTCTGGCAAGCGGTGGATCCCCTTCTACTTCGGAAACGACGCGCGCCGCATGCAGGTTCTGTACAAGGGCGAAGGTTGCCTCATTTTCACGGGTGGCAACGTCTGGGGCGGCGGTGGCGGCGATCTCATCCAGATCGAAGCTGACCCTTCTGGCAAGTGCTATGAGCAGTGAGCTCAGTTCAGGCCGCGTCAGGCAAGATTCTGGCGTGGCCTGACTTGCGGTGGACGGGCGCTGCGCCATACGGCGTTGCGCCCTGAACTTTGACGTTGAGTGCCCGCGTTCGGGCAGCGACGGAAGTTTTCAACGGTCGCAAGCCGCCCGCCGCCATGGACGAAGCGACAGGCTGTTGCCGGTCTCTCCATGGACCACCGAGTTGCACGCATAAGCGATCCCTCGATCAAGGCCGTCCTGGCCGGTCGGCGATGTCGGCCGTTGACTGGGGCCGAGGGTCGCCGTAGACCACACCCCGCCCATGGGTGCCCACGTACACGCGGCCAAACACCTTGGGATCACCGCTGATCTGCAAGATCAGGCCCCACTGGTGCGCGTCGTCGTTGATGCGCTGCCAGCCGTTGCCGCCGTCGGTGGAGCGGAAGATGCCGTACTGGCCCGCCACCGTGCCGACGAGGTACAGCGACGGCACTGACGACCCCGGCGCGGCGCGGCCGAAGCCGAACGCGTGGATCTGCGACACGGCCGGCAGCCGCTTCATCGCCTGGCCGTCGCCGCCGCGGTACAGGCCGTGGAAGGCGGCCAGCCACAGGTCGCCTTCGCGGCCGGGCGTGGCGTAGAGGCGGTCCTGGCCGCCGCGGTCGTCGCCGCGGTTGCTGTGGTTGTGCACGCCCGAGGCGGGCCGCATGACGGGGCCGTCCGGCAGCGCCAGCGGGCGGGCGCTGAAGCTGAGCCCGGCATCGTTGCTGCCGAACAGCTGGTCTTCGAACAGGGCCATCGCATGGAAGCGCCGCGGGTTCGCGCGGTCGGCCACCACGCGGGTGCCCGCGGGCAGGCCTTTGACGGGCGTCCAGCTGTCGCCGCGGTCGTGGCTGACGTGCGGCACCTGGCCTTTGGGCGTCCACACCCAGGCCTTGCCGTCGGCCGAAACCGCGATGAAGCCGTCGCCGACCGGCTTGCCCGCCGGGACGGCGCGGGGTTCGCGCCACGTGGCGCCGCCGTCCAGTGAATAACCCAGGTTCTTGCCGCCGTCGCGCGCGTGGCCGATACGCACGACGACTTCGGGCGCTGCTTCCGCGCCAGTCACGTCATGCGTGTTGCCGAAGAAGGGCGGCTTGGGGTTGCCAGGAGCCGGTTTGTCGAGGTCGGTGTGCACGAAGCCGGAGTAGTCGCCGATGGCCGTCACCAGTGGCACGCCTGTCGTAGGGCTGTGCAGTGCCAGCGCGACGGTCTCCTCGATGCCGCGGCTCATGACCTGCCAGGTGGTCGGTTGGCCCTTGTCAGCGGCGGTGAGGTTGAACGTTTCCCAGCCGCCGTAGCCGGTGGTGAAGATGGCGTGGTCGGGGTTGGCGGGGTTGATCTTGACGTCGAACAGCCAGTGCAGGTGCGTGTCGGCCACGTAGGGCGCGGCGGACGCGTCGAAGGTGGCAGTGGTGAACAGCGGTTTCCAGGTCGCGCCGCTGTCCACGCTGTGGAACAGTTCGTCCCCCTTGCCGCGGCCCGCTGTACTCGCCAGCAGACGCTTCGGGTCGCGCGGGTCCACGGCGACGGTGGCGTAGCCGAAGGGGTCGGTGGCGCCGGGAGGGGCGGGCGTGATGTCGGCCCAGCTGCCGCTGCGCGGGTCCAGCCGCCAGACGCTGCCGTCCTTCATGCGGTGCGGGCCGGGCTCGATGGCATAGGCAATGTAGAGCCGGCCGTCGCCGGCCAGCGCGGCGCGCATGGGGCGGTGGAGCGTGGGGCCGCCGGGCACGGGCGCCCAGCTGGCGCCGGCATCGCGGCTGACCCACAGGCCGGGCCGGCCGACGACCGACACGCCGGCGTAGATCGTGCGGCTGGGCTGGCCGCGTGTGCTGCTCGTGGGGTCGAAGACGATGAAGTTGATGGTGGCCTTGCCGTCGCTGCCGCCCCAGGACGGCGGCGGGCCGTCGCTCGCGTCGCGGCGCCACGCGGCGTCGGGGAATGCATCCACGCGCCGCCAGGTCGCGGCGCGGTCGGTGCTGCGCCACAGGCCGGCGTAGCGTGTGCCCAGGTAGAGGACGCGGCCGTCGTTGGGGTCCACCATCAGGCGCTCGCCGTTGCCGCGCCCGCCTTCGTTGGCACCGAGCTTGAACGGCAGGTCGGTGCGCTGGAACGTGCGGCCCCGGTCGCTGGAGCGCAGCAGCGCGCCGTTGGGCGCGGCGGGACTGGTGTAGGTGCCGCAGGCCAGGTAGACGGCATCAGCGTCGTGCGGGTCCACCGCCACGCTTTCGACGCCCATCAGGTTCACGTCGGCCAGGGACAGGCCGTCCAGCAGTGGCAGCCAGCGGCCGGTGGCCGTGTCCCGGCGGTAGGCGCCGCCCATGTCAGTGCGGGCGTAGGCCAGCCCCGGCATGGTCGGGTGGAACACGATGCCGTCGACGAAACCGCCGCCGACGATCTCGACGGCGCGCCAGTCGTACGGCGTGGTCGGTGGGGCCGGGGGCTGTGCGCTGGCGGTGGCACCGGCCAGTGCCAGCAGCGCACCCAGCAGGGGCTTGATGGGGTTCATGTCTCCAGCAGGGTCTTGTTCGAATGACGCCATGCTAATTTGTTCGCCTGGCGAACAAATGCGGTTTACCCGAGGAAACTGGTCGTTCCGGGTTCTGACCGGTCGGGCGTCGCGAGGCCTGCTCACCCCGGGTTCCCGGCAGGGTCGACGAGGGCCCCGAAATGGGATACTTGCTTCGAAACGGGCGGCCGCAAAAAATGGAACGGCCTTCCATTTGAAAAAAAGAGGCAGTGAGACATGAGCAGACCGATCACGATGAAGCACACGCTGGCCTATGGCAGCGCGAACCTGCTGGGCAGCGGTGCGCTGGCCATTGCATCGGCGTGGTTGCTCTACTTTTACACGACCTTTTGCGGTCTGACGGTGGTCGAGGCTGCCACGATCTTTGCGATCGCCAACATCGTAGATGCGCTCAGCAACCCCATCATTGGGTATATCAGCGACAATTTCTACAACACGCGGCTGGGCCGCAAATTCGGGCGCCGGCGGTTCTTCATTCTGCTCGGTATCCCCGCAGTGCTGCTGTATCCGCTGATGTGGGTGGAGGGTTTTGGGTTCTGGTATTACCTGAGTATGTACATCCTGTTCGAGCTGGTGTACACGATGATCATGGTGCCGTATGAAACCCTGGCCACGGAGATGACCGACGATTTCTCGGTGCGCTCCAAGCTGACGGGGTCCAAGGCCATGTTCGGCAAGGCGGCCAACTTCCTGGCGGCCTTCATCCCGGCCCAGCTCTTCCTGATCTACAGCAAAGAGTCGGCGGTGCCGTTCCTGCTGACCGGCATCATCTACGCCTGCATCATGTGCGCGGCCATGGCGGCGCTGTACTTCACCTCCTGGGAGCGGCCGGCGCATGAAGTGGTGCAGGAACGTGCTGGCGGCCTGTGGAAGGCGCTGCGGAAACTCGTGGCGGACATGATGTCCACCTTCCATCTGAAGATTTTCCGCAAGCACCTGGGCATGTACCTGTGGGGTTTCGGTGCGGAATGGCTTTTCGCCTCGATATTCACCTACTTCATCATCTTCTGTATCGGTCAAGACAAGGCCACGGTCGGTTATCTGAACAGTTTCAGCTCGGTGATGCAGTTGATATCGACGATGGCGTTCATCGGTTTGTGCATCAAGTTCGGTTTCGCGCGGCCCTACCGCGTGGCGCTGCTGGTCGTCTGCGGCAGCGTGCTGGCCTATGCCGGGCTGTTCTACCTGGGCTGGTCCAAGGAGACGACCGTCATCGCGCTGTTCGCCGTGACCGCCGTGTTCGGCTTGGGCACCGGCGGCGTGTACTACATCCCCTGGACGGTTTACACCTTCCTGGCCGACGTGGACGAGGTGCTGACCGGCCGTCGCCGCGAAGGCATCTATGCCGGCGCGATGACCTTCGCCGGCAAGATCACCCGCTCGGCCATCGTGTTCGCGATGGGCTGGATCCTCGGCCAGTTCGGCTTCCTGTCCGGCCAGGCCACGCAGCCCGACACCGCCATCAACGCCATCGTCGGCATCTTCACGCTGGGCGTCATCGGCTTGGGGATGGGCGGCGTGTACTACACCTACCAGATGAAGCTGGACCGCAAGAACCACGCGGTGCTACTGAAGGAGATCGCCCGCATCAAGTCGGGCGGTCGCATCGAGGACGCGCCCGCCGAGGCTCGCGCTGTGGCCGAGGAACTCACCGGCTGGAAGTACGAGCAGTGCTGGGGCAACAACAAGCTGGCTCCACAGGGCACGGAAGTGACGGCGCGGGCCTAAGCACCCCCCGGCGTCGCCCAGGCCGCTGCGTGGCGCCCCTCAGCGGCCCGCGTAGTCGATGAAGCCGCGGTTGATGGTGTTGATCTTGCGCGTGAGCCGGAAGACGCCAAAGCCGTCGCGGCTGCCCTCGTTGTTCGAGTTGCCTTCGATGGTCGTGATGAAGCCGCCCTGAACGGATTCGACGATGCCGGTGTGACCGGTACCCCCGCCGAAGGCCATGATGAAGATCATGCCGGGCTTGACGAGGGCGGGCTTCTGCGTCGCACGCGCACCGGTGATCTCGGTGATGCCGGCCGCCCGCGCCTTATTCCAGTGGTCTTGGCAGCCGGCGGTTTTGATCAGCGGGTTCCTGCGGCCAGCCTGTTTCGCCGCCTCGTCGAAGCAGTAGTACAGGAAGCAGGCACACCACGCAAAGCCATCGGTGCCGGCCTTGAGCCGCAGGCCGGTGCGGGTCTGGTAGTCGTCGACGCGGGGCCCGCGGTTCAGCGGCGGGCGCACCTCCCGTACACCGGCAGCGGCCTCGCCCTGCGCGATCTTCAGCGCGTCGCGCAGCAGCGCGTCGTCCGTGTCGACGGCCCCCGGCACGCTGTCGGCGCCGAAGAGCGCCTCCCACGCGACGCTGCCCACTTCGCCGTCGACCTTCAGCGGCGCGCCCTGGCTGTCGACGTGGCGGGCCTGGAACAGCATGACCGCCTGCGTCATCTTCGGCCCGAAGGCCGGGTTGTCGGCGTCCAGCGCCAGCCCCTCGGTGAGGCCCAGCGCGTCGTTGAGCCTGAGCTTCAGCGCCCTGACGACGGTGGCGCTCTTCTCGCCTGCCTTGATGATCCGTCCCGGAAATTGCATGGTGCGCTCCTGTCGGTTTGATCTGTTCACTGGCGCAGCAGGAAGACCGTCTCCTCGGCCTTGCCCTGCACGATCATCTGCCCCGTCCATTGGGGCGTCTGGCCCGCCGCCAGGGTCTTGCTGAGCTTGGGCTTGCCCAGCGGGGTGGCGGGCGCGTCGTTGATCTCCTCGAACTCGACCAGGTTGCTGAGCTGATGCTGGGCGTTCACCCAGATCTTGCTGTTCAGGAACCGGGCCGCCTTCGACTCCTCGCCCCGTATGGCCAGGGACTGGTCGGCCAGGCTCATGCTGCCCGGCAGCTCGCGAAAGTAGGTGTCCATGGGTGGCCTTCCGTCAGTAGGGTGGGCGGGGCGGCTACTTGAGGAGGCCTTGGGCCTTGAGCTGTGCCTCCAGTGCATCCGTCCGCGCGCCGCCGTCGCTGGCCCGCAGCTCCTGCAGCAGTGCGCGCCGCGTGTTGTGTGCGTCGAGCTGCTCCTTCAGGCCCAGTGCCTTCAGCGCCTGGTTGCCCTTCTGCACAGCCTGCGGCGTCTGGATGGCGTGGATCGCCGCAACGATGGCGCCGTTGCGGTCCATCTCGGACTCCGTCAGCACCTTCAGCGTTCGGATCTGGCCCTGCCCCTCCGCCACCGCCGTCTCGGCGCGAGCCGTGATGTCCTTGATGGCGCCCACGAGCGTGCCGGCGGTGTAGTAGGTCTCCAGGTCGCGGGCCGCCGCCGCGCCGTCATAGCGATCCGTACCGAATTGCTGGTTCTGCTTGATCTGCAGCAGGGCCTGCGTGCGGGCTGCGTCCATGCCGGCGATGAGCGCGGGCGCGGTCTTCTCGAAGTAGTAGTGCTTGTCGACGATGCCGAAGGCGCCGATCAGCGTGGCGCCGAACAGCGCGTAGTTGGTCTTGGCGGTGACGCTGTCAACGAAGGCCGCTGCGGTCGCGGCGCCGAGCGTGGTGCCCGCCACGGCAGTGGCGGCGTCGGCCCGGTCGGCCACCAGCGAGCGAACGAAGGCCGAGTACTGCTGGTCGATCACCGCCACGGCCTTGTTTTGCAGCCGGTTGCGAGTGACGGGGTCGGTCTCGACGGCCAGGTCGGCAATGTCCTGCGCCGTCAGTTGGATGGCGGCGACGATGGCGTCGGTGGATTGGTAGCGGGTCGGCGTGCCCCGCATCGTGTTGCAGCCAGCGAGTAACAGCGTGGCCAGTGCGGCCAGCAGAACAGCCAGCGAGCGCCAGGCAGGCAGCCCTTGCGTGAACAACGGGGTCATGGATCGCTCCCACACCGGATGGCCCAGATGCGCAGTTGTATTGCGGCCGGCGCAACTGCGCTTCCTCAGTTGTTGGGAGCAATTTCAATGGCTGGCCCGCAGCGGGGGCCTGCGCGGCGCCGCTCAGCGGGGGCGCAGGGTGGCGAGCAGCCCGTCACAGGCCGCCTCCACCAGGTCCAGCACCTCTTCGAATCCGGCCGCGCCGCCGTAGTAGGGGTCGGGCACGTGGTGTCGGCCCAGATGCGGCGCGTAGTCCAGCAGCAGCTTCAGCCGGTGCCGCTGCGCGGGGGGACACAGCGCGCGGGCGTGCGCGACGTTGTCGGCGTCCATCGCCAGCACGAGGTCGAAGTCGCTGAAGTCGCGCGCCAGCAGCCGGCGGGCGCGCAGCGGGCTCAGGTCATAGCCTCGCTTGAGCGCGTGCTCCTGGCTGCGCTCGTCCGGCGGCGCGCCGACGTGATAGCCGTGCGTGCCGGCCGAGTCCACCTCGATGTCCAGGCCGGCTGCCTTCAGCTTGGCACGCATGACGCCGTCGGCCGTGGGGCTGCGGCAGATGTTGCCCATGCAGAAGAAGAGGATGCGGCGCGTCATTGCCGCATTCTCGTCAGCATCAGAAGCGCATGTCGGCGCGCAGGGAGATCACGCGGAAGGTCTTGTTGCGCGACCAGCTCTCGGTCAGGTATTGGCGCTGCGTGACGCTGTTGGTGCTGATGCCCTCGGAGCGCGACTCGGCATCGCGTGCCGTCAGGTTGGCCATGGACAGGCGCCAGTTGATGCCGTCTCGCACCGAGCCGCTGCTCCACGACAGGTAGGCATCGAGCTGGCGGCGCGCGGTTTCATCGTTGCGCAGGTACTCCGTCACCTGCTCGCGGACGGCGGGCACGTAGTTGAGGTTGAAACCGCTGCCGAAGTTCTGACCCCAGGCCTTCCAGCGGTGGTCGATGCCAAAGTTCAACGTGCCCCGGGGCTGCTGGTCCAGGCGCGGGCTGTTGCCCGGGATGCCCTCCACCTTGTTCTTGAACAGGGCGAAGTTGAAACGCAGCAGCATCATCTGAAGTTCGGCCGGCGCGTCTTCCCACAGCTCGTCCATGCGGGCTTTGAACTCGAACTCGAACCCCATGCGGCGCGCGTTGCCCAGGTTGCGCGGCCGGCTGACCCAGCGCTGGACGGTGTCCCAGCTCACGGTCTCCAGCATCACATCGTTGCGGAACGTGCCCTTGATGTCGCGCACGAAGGCGCTGCCAGAGATGATGCCGCCGGTCGGCAGCCAGTGCTCCACGCTGAAGTCCACGCCCGTGGCCAGTTCGGGCTTGAGGTCGGGATTGCCGGCGCGGTCGGCATGAGTCTGATAGTTGGGGCCGTCCGGGTAGGTGGCGTTGATGGTCGGCCGGGCGACCAGTTGTTGGAGGTTGGGGGTGCGGTAGCTTCGCGTGAGGCTCAGGCGCACCTGGTCCTTGGGGAAGGCCTCGGGCTTCCACAGCAGGTGCAGCAACGGCGACGTGACTTGGGAGACGTTGCGCGCCTCGGGCAGATTGCCGGTGGCTTCGGCGGTGGTCTCGATGCGCTCGTAGCGAAGGCCGGCGTAGAGCGACCACTGCTTGCTCGGGCTCCACTCATCCTGCGTGTAAGCGGCGAAGCGCTCGTTGCGCGAGACCAGCGTGTTGCCGAATCTCACCAGGCCCGGCAACACGGCGCCGTTGACTAGCGTGTCCACCAGCTGCGTGCGCTGGCTGCGCTCCAGCTCCGCGCCGGTGACCCACTGGTGCTCCTGCGCCGTCTTCAGGCTCCAGCGGCCGTTCAGGCTGGTTTGGTCTTCCTCGACCGAGTTGTGGTCCTGCTGCAGGCGCTCCGTGGTGACGCCGCCGATGGTCGTCGTGTCGCGCCGCTCGCTGTTGCGGGTGTTCTTGGACGTGCCGGTGCCCAGGCGCAGGCTGAAGCTCTCGCCCACCTGCGGGCGGTAGTCGGCCGACAGGTTCAGCCGCAGGTTGTGGTTCTTGGCGTCGTTCTCGCCGTGCACGTCTCGAAAGCGCGTGCCTTCGGAGTTGTACTGGCTGCTGCCCTCGTTCTGCGACAGGAAGAACGATGGCGACAGGTTGAAGCTCAGCGTGTCGCTGTACTTCCAGCGCAGCCGGGCATTGCCGTTGAGGCTGGTGTTCTGGTTCTCGCTGGTGCCGATCTGTGTGTTCTGTTCGGTGACCTCACCGGTCTCTGTGTCGGTGATGCGATTGCCCGAGTCGACGTTGTTGAAGAACCGACGCACCGCGCCATTGGTGGAGATGGCGCCGACGAACTCGTCACCATTCGGCCCGCCCCATTTCAGGTTGCGTGTCCAGCTGGCATCCACCTGGGGCTTGTTGCGGTCCCAGCCCACGCCCATGCGCACCTCGTGGTTGGACTTCTGCAGCGGCTCGCGCAGCACGATGTTGATGGTGCCGGCAATGGCCCGCGTGCCGGTGGCGGCGGTGGGCGCGCGGTAGATCTCGATGCGCTCGATCTGGTCGGGCGGCAGGTCTTCCACCGCGAAGCCCGGCGGCGGGCGCTCCTCGTCGATGAGGATCTGCGTTGCGCCGCCGCCCATGCCGCGCATGCGGATGTCGCCGCCACGGCCCGGGCGGCCGCCGCCGAGCGTCACGCCCGGCAGGCGGCGCAGCACGTCACCCAGCACGACGTCGCCGTACTTCTCCAGGTCCTCGCGCTCGATGACGATCTTGCTGGCCGTGCTGTTGCGCCGCCGGCTGTTGGCCGTCGGGCCGCTGCTGACCTCCACGCGGTCCAGCTTGTTGCCGGTTTTGTCGGTCGCAGGCGCGGCGGCGGCCGGCGCCGGTGCGTCCGCAGACTTCGGCGGCGTGGCGGGTGTTGTAGGGGCTGGAGAGGCCGGCGTCTGCGCTGCACTGAGAGTCCAGGCGCACAGCGGGGCCAGCGCAAGGAGGAGGCGGCTCATGGCCGCGCATTCTGCTGACTCCTGTTACGAAAACCCATGTAAAGCAAGCATTTACATGATCAGAACCGCCAGCCGACGCCGGCGCCGATCAGGGTCGGATTGACCTTGAACTTGCCAGCCTCGGCGCCGCGGGAATAGACCGTTGTGCCCAGCTGCACCTTCTTGACGTCGAGGTTCAGGAACAGCCCCTTGGCGATCTGGAAGTCCACGCCCGCCTGCAGCGCACCGCCCCAGCTGCTGTGCTTGATGCCTGGCTGCAGGGCGGTCTGCACGGCGGGTGCGAAGTGCACCGACGAGAAGTTCGTGTAGTTCACGCCGCCGCCCACGTAGGGACGCACGGTGCCGGTGGGGTTGAAGTGGTACTGCAGCGTCAGCGTGGGCGGCAGGTGCTTCAGCGAGCCGATCTCGACGCCGCCGGCGGTCAGCGTCTGCTTCTGCGGATAGGTCAGGATCAGCTCGGCCGCGAGGTGCGGCGTGATGAAGTAGCTGATGTCCAGCTCGGGGAAGGTCTTGTTGTCGATGGCCAGGCCCAGGCCGGTGCTGTCCTTGTTGGCCGAATCGAGGTGCAGCGCGCGTACGCGCACCAGCCAGGGGCCGTCCGCATCGGCGAGTGCCGGGGTCAGCGCGAAGGCGCAGGCGAGGGCAAGGGCGGCGGGGATGAACTTCATGCAATGGCTCCGAAAGAGGGACGGGGTCCCGATGGCGCCATTGCATGCCGGCGCGTGCCGGCGGCCTTTGAGGCAGGACAAGGCCGCAGCGTGCGGCCGAGGGCTTCAGCGCGCCCGCTTGCGCTGGATCAAGCCTTGGCCCCGAGGCCCAGCCGCTTGCAGATCTCCAGCGTCAGCGGGCTCTGGTTCAGCGTGTAGAAGTGGATGCCCGGTGCGCCACCCGCGACGAGGCGCTCGCAAAGCCGCGTCACCACGTCCAGCCCGAACGCGCGGATGCTGGCCGCGTCGTCCATGAAGCCTTCCATCTTCATCTGCACCCAGCGCGGGATCTCGATGCCGTCGCGCTGCGCGAACTGCGCGATGCGACCGTAGTTGTGGAAGGGCATGATGCCCGGCACGATGGGCTGGGTGACGCCGAGCTTGCGGGCCTCGTCAACGAAGTGGAAGTACGCGTCGGCGTTGAAGAAGAACTGCGTGATCGCGCCGTCGGCACCCGCGCGCATCTTGTCGGCGAAGTGCTGCAGGTCGCGTGCCGCGTAGCGCTGCTGCGGGTGGGTCTCGGGATAGGCGGCCACCTCGATGTGCCATGCCTTGCCCTGGCCGTCTCTTTCAAATTGCCGGATGAAGCTCACCAGCTCCGACGCGTAGCGGAACTCGCCCGCCGTGGCGGTGCCGCTGGGCAGATCGCCGCGCAGCGCGACGACGCGGCGGATGCCGCGCTCGCGGTAGGTGGCCAGGATCTCGGCAATGTTCTCCCGCGTGGAACCCACGCAGGAGAGATGCGGCGCGGCATCGAAGCCGGCGCCAGCGATGTCCATCACGGCCGACAGCGTCTTGTCACGCGTGGAGCCGCCGGCGCCGTAGGTGACGCTGAAGTACTGGGGCTTCAGCGCCCCCAGTTCCTGCACGACGGTCTTGAGCTTCTCGACGCCGACCGGCGTGTTGGGGGGGAAAAATTCGAAACTGACAGGGGTGCTCATCGGGAGGCCCACAAGAAAAATTCGCGGTTGCCATCACCACCGGTGATGGGGCTGTCGAAGTAGTCCAGCACCTTGAGGCCGAGGGCCGTGCAGGCCAGGCGCACGCGGGCTTCCAGTCGCGGGTAGTCGGCCTCGTCCTTGACGAGCCCGCCCTTGCCCAGGGCTTGTGGCCCCAGTTCGAACTGCGGCTTGATGAGCACGAGCAGGTGGCCGTGCACTTCCAGCCAGGGCAGCAACTCCGGGAGGCTGCCCACCATGGAAATGAAACTCAGGTCGCCCACGATGACGGTGAAGCCACCGGTGGGCGTGTGCGGCCGCAGCGTGCCGTCTAGCTCACGCACGTGCAGGCCTTCCAGCGCCGTCACGCGCGCATCGGCCTGCAGCCGCGCATGCAGCTGGCCGTGGCCCACGTCCACGCCCACGACGCGCCTCGCGCCATGCGCCAGCAGGCAGTCGGTGAAGCCACCGGTGCTCTGGCCCACATCCAGCACCGTGTGGCCGGCCACGTCCAGACCGGTGCGTGCCAGCGCGCCTTCCAGCTTGAGCCCGCCGCGCGACACGTAGCGCAGCTCCGCGTCGTCGGTGACGCGCAGCTGCGCCGTCTCGGGCAGGTCCTCGCCGGCTTTCTTCAGCACAGCCCAGCCGGTGGGCGAGGCCCATTCGGCCGCGCCGTGGCTGATGAGCCGCTGCGCGACCGAGCGCGTGGGCGCCAGGCCTTGGGCAACGAGGAGCTGGTCAGCGCGCATCGAGGGATCAATAGCGATAGGTGTCCGCCTTGAACGGACCTTGCTGGCTCACGCCAATGTAGGCCGCCTGCTCCTCGGTCAGTTGGGACAGCTGCGCGTTCAGCGTCGTCAGCTGCAGCAGCGCGACCTTCTCGTCCAGGTGCTTGGGCAGCACGTAGACCTTGCCGGCTTCGTAGCGGTCCTTGTGGGCGAACAGCTCGATCTGCGCGATGGTCTGGTTGGCGAACGACGAGCTCATCACATAGCTCGGGTGGCCCGTGCCGCAGCCCAGGTTCACCAGGCGGCCCTTGGCCAGCAGGATGATCTTCTTGCCGTCGGGGAAGGTCACATGGTCGACCTGCGGCTTGATCTCGTCCCAGCCGCAGTTCTCGATGGACGCGACGTCGATCTCGTTGTCGAAGTGGCCGATGTTGCAGACGATGGCGTTGTTCTTCATCGCCTCCATGTGCTCGCGACGGATGACGTTCTTGTTGCCGGTGGCGGTGACAAAGATGTCGGCCTTGTCGGCGGCGTATTCCATCGTCACGACGCGGTAGCCTTCCATCGCGGCCTGCAGCGCGCAAATGGGGTCGATCTCGGTAACCCAGACCTGGGCCGACAGCGCACGCATCGCCTGCGCCGAGCCCTTGCCCACGTCGCCGTAGCCGGCCACGACGGCGATCTTGCCGGCCACCATCACGTCGGTGGCGCGCTTGATGGCGTCCACCAGGCTCTCGCGGCAGCCGTAGAGGTTGTCGAACTTGCTCTTGGTGACCGAGTCGTTGACGTTGATCGCACGGAACTGCAGCGCGCCCTTGGCGGCCATCTCGTTCAGGCGCAGCACGCCGGTGGTGGTTTCCTCGGTCACGCCGATGATCTCGGCGGCCTTGCGGGTGTACCAGGTGCCGTCTTGCGCCACCTTTTTCTTGATGGCGGCGAACAGGATGCGCTCTTCCTCACTGCCCGGGTTGGCCAGCACGGACAGGTCCTTCTCGGCCTTCTGGCCCAGGTGCATCAGCAGCGTCGCATCGCCGCCGTCGTCCAGGATCATGTTGGGGCCTTCGCCCGCCGCGCCCTTGTCCCCGAATTCGAAGATGCGGTGCGTGTAGTCCCAGTAGTCTTCCAGCGTCTCGCCCTTGTAGGCGAACACGGGTGTGCCCACCGCGGCCAGCGCGGCGGCGGCGTGGTCCTGCGTCGAGAAGATGTTGCACGAGGCCCAGCGCACTTCGGCGCCCAGCGCCTGCAGCGTCTCGACCAGCACGGCGGTCTGGATGGTCATGTGCAGCGAGCCGGTCACGCGCGCGCCCTTCAACGGCTGCGACGCGGCGTATTCCTTGCGGATGGCCATCAGCGCCGGCATCTCGTGCTCGGCGATCTTGATTTCCTTGCGGCCCCAGTCGGCCAGCGACAGGTCCTTGACGATGTGTTTGACGGCGGCGGTCATGCAGGCTCCTTCAATCAAATGAAGCCGCTGGACGCACGCAAGGAGAGATCGGATCTCACCCAGGCACGGTCGGCCAGCGGGTGAGCGCAGTTGCAATGGAGGGTTCCGAGCCTGGCCTCAAGGGTAGAGGTTGCAACGCTCCTCGGAAGGCCCGCATTCTAGCGGCCTGCCCGTGGTGGTGAGCGCCCGTGGCGGGGCGGCTTCGATGACAAATACCGCTTCGCCGGTTGGTGCGCCATGGCGCCTGCGCCGCTTGGGCCGTCCGCAGTCAACGCCTGGCGCCGAGGAAATCGGCCAGGCGCTGGATCTCGTCCTCCAGCGCCGCCTGGTAGCCGGCCTCGCGCGGCGCGCGGTCCGCGGCATAGCCGCAGTCAACGTGCAGCGCGCCGCCTTTCACGCTGGCATTGGCCCAGCCGATGACCTGGTCGCGCCACAGCAGCGGCAGCGCATAGTGGCCGCGCACGCGTTTGGCCGCCGGCGTGTAGGCCTCGAACCGGTAGGCCCAGCCCCACAGCTGCTCGAAGCGGCGCCGGTCCCAGACCACCGGGTCGAAGGGGGCCAGCAGCCGCACCTGCGCCGGGATGCGCCAGCCGCGCGCTGGGTCTTCGCCGGCCGGCCAGTACCAGTCCATGCCGTCCACGCGCGCATGGGGCAGCCGGGCCTTGGCGCGCGCGAAGGTCGTGCGGCGCAGATCTTGCCATTGCCGCGCGCCGCTGGCCAACATACTGATCAGCGTGGACAGGCTGCCCGCCGGCAACGGTGCGTACTTCTGCACCAGCGCATCGGCCATTGCGTCCATCGCGGCCTGCGGGTCGGGGTGGGCCTGTTGCCCCAAGGACGGGGCCGCCAGGCGGTAGATGCGTGTGCCGCTGTCGCGCCGCACCACGTCCAGCCGGCCGCGGTAGTGCAGGCCGTCCAGCAGCTCGGTGGACAGCCGGCTGTTGCCGCCGAACCAGTTCTTCACCGGCCCATGACCGAGTGCCGCATCGACCGCGGCCGGGTGCGCCTCGCCCAGGCGCCCTACCTCCGCGAGCACCGCGTTGGCGAGCTGCCAGCGCGGCTCGTCCCACACCCGGTGTGCCGTGCGCGGATGCATCAGCGCGCGCAGCGCGGGCGTCACGAAGCCATAGTTGATGAAGAAGTCTTCCTGCAGGTCCAGCCGCGGGTAGCGGCGTTCCAGGTCGCCGGCCTGGTAGCCCTTCACGCGATGGCGCAGCGTCAGATCCTGGGCGCGGGCCGGGGCGCGCAGCGGGTCGGCCTGCACGAAGCCGCCCAGCCGCTCGACGGCGGCCATCAGCGTGGTGGGAGCGAACAGGCTGCGCGCGACCGCGTGGCGGCGCAGGGTGTCGAGATCGGGCGGCTTGGGCATGTGCGGTACTGGCGCGGGTAAGTGGGGCGCCAGAGGCGCGCCGCGACACCGCAGGCCCCGAGTGGCGCCGCTCAGGCTAGCAGGGCGCCGGGGCAAGGGGCGCCCGCCGGGGCGGCACTAGAATTCGCGGTTGCTCTGGACGGTCGCGGCCGTCCCTGCCTGTTCACCTGAGGAATCCATCGTGTTCATCTCCAACGCCTACGCCCAAGCCGCTCCGGCCGCTGCCAGTCCCGAGTCCGGTCTCCTCGGCATGCTGCCGCTGGTGCTGATGTTCGTCGTGCTCTATTTCGTCATGATCCGGCCGCAGATGAAGCGCCAGAAGGAGCACAAGGCGATGATCGAGGCCGTTGCCAAGGGTGACGAGGTCGTCACCGCCGGCGGCGTGGTCGGCAAGGTCAGCAAGCTGGGCGACAACTTCATCCACCTTGAAGTGGCCACGGGCGTGGAGCTGCAGATCCAGCGCAGCGCCATCTCTCAGGTGTTGCCCAAGGGCAGCTTGAAGTAAGCCGACAGGGCGCCATATTCCGGTGCCACCGCGGCGCTGACAAGAAAGTCTCCTCATGAACCGCTATCCGCTCTGGAAGTACGCGATCCTGCTTGTCGCGCTGCTGATTGGCACGCTCTACACGCTTCCCAACCTGTTCGGCGAGGCGCCGGCGGTGCAGGTCTCCAGCGCCAAGGTCACCGTCAAGGTGGACACGGCGCTGCAGGCACGCATCGAGGCCGCACTGAAGGAAGCCGGTGTCCAGGCGGATTACGTGCAGTTCGACGGCAGCTCCGTCAAGGCGCGGTTCGCCGATCCCGACACGCAGCTGGCCGCCAAGGACGTGATCAGCAAGGCGTTGAATCCGGATCCCAAGGACCCGGCCTACATCGTCGCGCTGAACCTGCTGTCGCGTTCGCCCCAGTGGCTGACCGCGCTGCACGCCAACCCGATGTACCTGGGCCTGGACCTGCGCGGCGGCGTGCACTTCCTGATGCAGGTCGACATGAAGGCGGCGCTGACCAAGAAGTCCGAGGCGCTGATCGGCGACGTGCGCACCATGCTGCGCGAGAAGAACATCCGCCACGCCGGCATCTCGCGCGACGGCAACACCGTGCTGGTGGCCTTCCGCGACGCCGAGCAGCGCCAGGCCGCCGTGACTGTGCTGAAGACGCAGCTGCCCGAGGTCACCTGGACGCCGCAGGGCGAGGGCAGCGATCTGCGCATCGCCGGCAGCCTGTCGCAGCAGGCGCAGGTGGCCACGCAGGAAGCCGCGCTGAAGCAGAACATCACGACGCTGCACAACCGCGTCAACGAGCTCGGCACCACCGAGCCGGTGATCCAGCAATCAGGCCTGGACCGCATCGTCGTGCAACTGCCCGGCGTGCAGGACACCGCCCGCGCCAAGGACATCATCGGCCGCACCGCCACGCTGGAACTGCGCATGGTGGACGACAGCGCCGAAGCCCAGGCCGCACTGAGCGGCAACGGCCCCGTGCCGTTCGGCACCGAGCGCTTCATCGACCGCGGCTTCGGTCCCATCATCGTCAAGCGCCAGGTCGTGCTGACCGGTGACAACCTCACCGATGCGCAGTCCGGCTTCGACGACAAGCAGCAGCCCGCCGTGCACCTGACGGTGGACGCGAAGGGCGCCCGCATCATGAAGGAGGTCTCGCGCGAGAACGTCGGCAAGCGCATGGCCATCCTGATCTTCGAGAAGGGCAAGGGCGAGGTCGTCACGGCCCCGAACATCAACAGCGAGCTGGGTAGCCGTTTCCAGATCTCGGGTGCGATGACCACGCAGGAAGCCGCCGACACCGCGCTGCTCCTGCGCGCCGGCTCGCTGGCCGCGCCGATGGAGATCATCGAGGAGCGCACCATCGGCCCGAGCCTGGGCAAGGAGAACATCGAGAAGGGCATTGCCAGCGTGACCTGGGGCTTCGTCGCCGTGGCCGTGTTCATGTGCTGCTACTACCTGCTGTTCGGCGTGTTCTCGTCACTGGCGCTGGGGTTCAACCTGCTGCTGCTGATGGCCGTGCTGTCCATGATGCAGGCCACGCTGAGCCTGCCGGGCATTGCGGCCATGGCGCTCGCGCTGGGCATGGCGATCGACTCCAATGTGCTGATCAACGAGCGCGTGCGTGAGGAGCTGCGCAACGGCGCCGCGCCGCAGCAGGCCATCCACCTGGGCTACAAGCACGCTTGGGACACCATCCTGGACTCCAACGTAACGACGCTGATCGCCGGCCTCGCGCTGCTGATCTTCGGCTCCGGCCCGATCAAGGGCTTCGCGGTCGTGCACTGCCTGGGCATCCTGACGTCCATGTTCTCGTCCGTCGTGTTCTCCCGCGGCCTCGTGAACCTCTGGTACGGCCGCCAGAAGAAGCTCAAGAGCATCTCCATCGGCCAGGTATGGAGGCCGCAGGCCGACGCCCCGGCCGCCGAGGCCCCGACCGAAGACGCTGCCGCCAAGGCCTGAGAAAGCAACACGATGGAACTCTTCCGCATCAAACGGGACATCCCGTTCATGAAGCACGCGTTGATCCTCAACGTAATCAGCTTCGTTACCTTCGCCGCCGCCGTGTACTTCCTGGTCACGCGCCAGCTGCATTTTTCCATCGAGTTCACCGGCGGCACCGTCATCGAGGTGGCTTACCCCCAGGCGGCGGAGATCGACAAGACCCGCCTCACCATCGAGAAGATGGGTTACGGCGAGGTGCAGGTGCAGAACTTCGGCTCGTCGCGCGACGTGATGATCCGCCTGCCAGTGCGCCCCGGCGAGAAGCAGACCGAGGTGGTCGGCAAGGTGTTCAACGAGCTGTGCAGGGTCGAAGCCGGCACTGTCACCGAGCACCAGGAGATCACCGCGCAGGGCGAGCAGGTCAGCAAGCAGATCTGCAAGAAGGCCGATGGTGCCGAGCCGATCAAGCTGTCGCGCTCCGAGGTCGTCGGCCCCGCGGTCGGCGCCGAGCTGGCGCTGGACGCCGCCAAGGCGCTGGGCATGACCATCGTGGGCATCATGATCTACCTGGCCATCCGCTTCGAATGGAAGTTCGCGGTCGCCGGCATCATCGCCAACCTGCACGACGTGGTCATCATCCTGGGCTTCTTCGCCTTCTTCCAGTGGGAGTTCTCGCTGGCGGTGCTGGCGGCCATCCTGGCGGTGCTGGGCTACTCGGTGAACGAGTCCGTGGTCATCTTCGACCGGGTGCGCGAGGCCTTCCGCAAGTTCCGCAAGCTGAACACGCACGAGGTCATCGACCACGCCATCACGTCCACGATCAGCCGCACCATCATCACGCACGGCTCCACGCAGCTGGTGGTGCTGTCCATGCTGCTGTTCGGCGGCCCGACCTTGCATTACTTCGCCGTCGCGCTGACCATCGGCATCCTGTTCGGCATCTACTCGTCCGTTTTCGTGGCCGCTGCCATCGCGATGTGGCTGGGCGTGAAGCGCGAGGATCTGATCAAGAATTCGGCGACAAATCGGGACGACCCCAACGACCCGAATGCCGGGGCCGTCGTGTAGAGTGATTGCCAACCGCCATTCACGCCGCGCAGATCTGACGTTCCCATGACCGCCGCTCGCAACCAGGCCCTGGCCACCCAGGCACGGCGTGTCTACCTGGAAGCCCTGGTGCGGGGCATGACGCCGCTGTTGGCGGCTGTCGGCCAGGGCGCCCACAACCTGCTGTCCCAGGCGGCCTCGCATGCCGTCGTGCAGGCGCGTCGCGATGCGGTGCAGGCCTGGCAGAAGCTGGGCCCCAACTGGCAGATGGCCGTCGTCGGCGCGCTGCGCCACGCGGCCACGCACGGCGTGTCCGAAGCCGGCCGCGAAACCGACGCGTCCTCGGCCCCGTCGGTCAAGATGAGCCTGGTCGACGACAGTACCATCGAGCGCGAGATCACCAGCTCCCGGCTGGCGCTGGTCATGATGGACCGCGCGACGTGGGAGTTCACCGACCTGCGCACCCGCATGCAGGCGCTGGAGGCGCACGACGACCTGGAGCCGCTGGACCTGCTGCGCGCCCACGTGGTGGCGCGCATCGCGCTGGACGCGTGGACCCGCGTGGGCCTGGACGCGCAGGTCTGGCAGCTGCTGCACCACGAGCTGCACGAGGAGTTCGCGCAACTGGTCAGCGAGGCCTATCACGAGACCAACCGCTGGCTGATCGCCCAGAAGGTGCTGCCGGAGGTCGACCTGCGGCCCTTCATCCGCCGCACGGCGCAGGCCGCTTCCGCGGCGACCACGGCTGCCACTGCACAGCCGGCCCTGCCTGCCGCCGCCGGGCCGGTGTCGGCGCCAAGCTCGGGGCTGGCGCCGCTGTCCGAATCGTCGGGCGGCGTCGAGCAGCCGCGCAGCCGCGCCAGTGCGCAGGCCGACGAAGTGATGGCCCAGCTGCAGCGGGTGCTGTCGCGCCACGTGCCCGGTTTCCCAGTCACGAAGAGCCAGGTGCCCGCGCGCCCTGGCGCCGGCAGGCCCAGCCTGGCCGCATTGAGTGCTGCCGCCGAGACCGAGCCCGGCGCCGTTTCCGCACCGCGCCCTTCGCTGGCCACGGCGCCGCAGCTCGCCCAGCCGGCATCGCCGGCGTCGCCGCGCCTGGCGGGCGCCATCAAGCACGCGCAGGAGTCACTGCGTCGCCCTTCCGGCAACAGCAGCGCCGCGCATGCGGACACCACGCCGCAAAGCGCACCGCGCCAGCTGGAGGAGATCGGCGCGCGCAACCAGGCCTTCAAACAGGTCCTGAAGCAGGCTGCCAACACGCCGGCCGAGCGTGCCACCATCGAGATCGTGGCGATGATGTTCCAGAGCATCCTGACCGAGGAGCGCATCCCGGCCACGGTTCGGGTCTGGTTCGCGCGGCTGCAGATGCCAGTGCTGCGCGTGGCGGTCAGCGAGCCTGACTTCTTCGCCGCCGCCGACCACCCCGCACGCCGCCTCATCGACCGCATGGGCGCCTGCGTGATGGGCTTCAACGCGGCCCAGGCCAGCGGCCCGGCCGCCGAGCGGGCCAGCAACGACGCACTGGAGCGCGAGATCAAGCGCGTGGTGCAGGTCGTCGAGGCCTATCCCGACACCGGCCGGCGCGTATTCACGACTGTGCTGACCGAGTTCGAGAAGTTCCTCGACAACTACTTCGAGAACGAGAACCAGGCGTCCAAGCGCGGTGTGTCGCTGGCCCAGCAGGTCGAGCAGCGCGAGACGCTGGCCATCCAGTACACCATCGAGCTGCGCAAGATGCTGTCCGAGGTGCCGGTGCAGGACGGCGTGCGCGACTTCCTGTTCCACGTCTGGGCTGACGTGCTGGCCGTCACCGCCGTGCGCTCGGGCGCGCAGGCCGACATCACCAAGTCGATGAAGCGTGCGGCGGCCGACCTGATCTGGAGCGCCAGCGCCAAGTCATCTCGCGAGGACCGGGCCGACGTCATCCGCCGGCTGCCGCCGCTGTTAAAGACGCTGCGTGACGGCATGAGCCACGCCGGTCTGGCCATCGAGAAGCAGGACGAGCATGTGCGCCAGCTCAACAACGCGTTGGCCGCGGCCTTCACGGCCAAGACGGCGGCCATCCCGCGCGAGCGTCTGGACGAGCTGATGGACCAACTGGAGACGCTGGAGGCCATGCTGCCCGAAGACGTCGAAGGCGACAGCCATGTCGACGAGATGCTGGTGCGCGACCTGTCCGGCCACGAATCCGACGGCATGGAGGTGGTGGCCGAAGGCGGTTCCGCGCCCACGCCGGCGATGGTCGCCTGGGCGCGTGAGCTGCAGGTGGGCGGCTGGTTCATGCTGGACTACCGCGGCCGCAACGAGCAGGTGCAGTTGGCCTGGCGCGGCCTGCGCAAGCAGCTGGCGCTTTTCGTCACGCCCAAGGGCCGCGGCGTGCTGTTCTCGTTGAACCGCATGGCCGCGTTCCTGCAGGCCGGCCTGCTGCTGCCGGCGCAGGACGAGTCGCTGACCGTGCAGGCCACTCGCAAGGCGCTGGCCAAGCTGGACGCCGATCCCGAGCAGCTGCTCAAGTAAGTATTGGTCGGTCTGGGCCGACGCTGATTGGCTCAGGGAATTGAAAACGGCGCGTGAGGCGCCGTTTGCTATCCGGGGAGGCAATCTCAGTGGATCAGCCGCTCTTCCGGTGCGACGAACAGCTCGTCCAGGATCAGCGCGTCGGGCTCCTCGCCCAGGCTCCAGAACACCATCAGCACGATGATCTTCAGGTCTTCCAGGTCCATGCCGTTGCCGCCGATGGCCATCGCGCGGTCGATGACCATCTCGCGCATCGGGCCCGGCAGCACGCCAGCGGATTCGAGGAAGCTGACGAAGCCGATGGACGCCTCGCCCAGGTGGTCGACCTCGGCGGGCGAGTAGACGCGCAGCGCATGCGCACTCTGCTCGCCGTGGTACGCCTCGCCTGCGCTGGCCAGGCCGTCCAGCCAGCTGAGGGCCTCCTGGATCTCGTCATTCTCGAAGCCCACCGCCGTCAGCTTGCGCGTCAGCTGCGCATGGTCGGGACAGGCGTCCGGCCGCCAGTAGGTCTCGTAGAGGTAGACGAGGACATCGAACATCGTGGCGGGATGATAGCCCAGGGCCCCGCGGCGCCTGGACGCGAATAAGCCCTCGGATCCGCCGCGGATATCCGGCGTTAACCCGTCAACCCTGTCGGCGGCGCTGGAACAGCTGACCCGCCAGACGGGCAACGTGGCCTTCCAGTTCCAGCTCCAGCAGCGCCGCGCTCAGCTCGGGGGCGGGCCAGCCGCAGCGGGCCATCAGTGCGTCCAGGCTGACCGGATCGAAGCCCATAGCGTCCAGCAGCGCATGCTGTTCGTGCGGTGCCTGGGCGACCTCGGGGGCGGCCGGAGCCACCTGGCCCGACAGCTCCTCCCGCACATCCTCTGCCGATTCCACCAGCTTGGCGCCCTGCCGGATCAGCGCATGGCAGCCGCGCGACTGCGGCGAGTGGATGGAACCGGGGATGGCGAACACCTCGCGGCCGGCCTCGGCGGCCAGGCGGGCCGTGATCAGCGAGCCTGACTGCACCGCCGCCTCGACCACCAGGCAGCCCTGGCTGAGCCCGGCAATGATGCGGTTGCGCTTTGGAAAGTTGGCCTGCAGCACGGGCATGCCCAGCGCGTACTCGCTGAGCATCAGCCCGCCGCCGTCCAGCAGCCGCGCGGCCAGGCCGGCGTTGCGGCGCGGGTAGACCTGATCCAGCCCGGTGCCGACAACGGCGATCGTGGCGCCGCCGGCGTCCAGCGCGCCTTCATGGGCGGCGGCGTCCACGCCCAGGGCCAGCCCGGAGACGATGGTGTAGCCATCGCGTGCCAGCGCGCGGGAGAAGGCGCGGGCGTTGTAGGCGCCCTGGGCGGTCGGATCGCGACTGCCCACGATGGCCAGCGACGGCGTCGCCAGCAGTTCGCGCCGGCCTTGCAGCCACAGCAGCAGGGGCGGATCGGCGGTGGCCAGCAGTTGCGGCGGGTAGTCGGGGTCGCCCAGCGTCAGCAGCGCGTGGCCGGGCTGCTGCACCCAGGCGCCGGCGTTGGCGATCAGCTCGGCCAGGTGTTCGGGCGGGCGGCTGAAGGCGTCCCGCTGCTTGGGCGGCAGCGTTTGGTCGAGCGCAGCGGCCGGCAGCTCGAACACCGCCTCGGCACTGCCGGCCATGGCCAGCAACCGCCGGGCCGCACCGGGGCCGACGCTCTCCGTCAGCCGCAGCCAGGCGGCCAGCTCGGAAGAGGTCAGCGCGGTGTTCATCAGCGCAGCGGTTGCGTTTGCCGGGCCGGGCGCCGGGTCGCCCCCAAGCCGGCCCGTCTGGCGATGTGCTTGCGGCTCGACGCCGCAAGCATCGCCTTCCCCTCGGGGGACCGACCAGACTCGCTCGCGTTCAGCGATGCGAGGCTAGGCGAGGGGCTCATGGTTGCGTGAACCGGTCCCCAGGCTTGACCGGTTCCTTCACCGAAATGATCAGCGCGTAGGACACGCGTTCGTAGACCTCGAACACGAACAGCACGCCGTGGCGCTCGTCCGGCAGCTTGATGGCCTCGGGACGGGCGGTGGTCTTGTCGGTGACGCGGTCGCCGTCGCGCCACAGCGCAAACACGTGGCCGCGCTCCACGCCGTCGCGCTTGCCGCGGTTCAGCGCCACGATCTGGTTCTGGCCCGCGTTGACGGCCTCGCCGTAGACCGACACGATTTGACCCGCCATGGCCTGGTCGGGTGCGTGCGGCACATAGCGTTCCAGGTTGCGCTGGGGTGCGGGCGCCAGGCGGTCGCCGATGCCCACTTCCTGCTTGACATCCTTGATCATCAGCGTCGCGGGCACGATCTCGGTCTTGCCGTCGGGCGTTTTGCGGTCCGCGGCCGGGCGAATCAGGTCGGCCGTGCCCACGTAAGGCGCCTCGTAGCCAAGGATCTCCTTGGTGGTCGGGTCGCGCAGCGGGCGGGCGTTGCGGAACACGCGGAAGTCCGTCACGCCGCCAAAGTCGCCGCGCGCGTAGGCCAGCTCGCCTTTGCCCAGCATGACATGACCCTCCTGCGCTGCGACGACGCGCGGCGCGGTGGCGAGCTGGTCGGTGTCGAACACGACTGCTTCGGTCAGGAAAGGCTGGATCAGTTGCAGCGAAATCGGGGGGATCGCGTTGCCGCTCAGCGGCGAGACGCGCATCTGCGGGCTCAGCTTGACCGTGTCGCCGGCGCCGCCGCCCACGCGCTGGCCGAACTGCAGCCGAGCGCGGCCATCGGTCTTCACCAGAAACAGCACCTGGCCTGGGTAGATCAGGTGCGGGTTGCGGATCTGGTCGCGGTTCATGCCCCACAGCTCGGGCCAGCGCCACGGGGTCTTCAGGAACAAACCCGAGATGTCCCACAGCGTGTCGCCCGGCTTGACCACGTGCTGGTCGGGGGCGGTCGGTGACAGCTCGCTCAACGGCACGCCCGCTGCGGCGACCTGATCGGCCACGCGCCGTTGGTCGGCCGTGACAGGCAGCGAACTGGTCTGAGCCCAGGCCGACGTCAGCGCAAGGGTCAGGCAGGCCGCAACGATTTGGGCGGGACGGGCAGCGGGCATCGAGGGCAGTCTCCGAGGGAATTGCCGGATCGGCGAAAATCCGAGCGATTCTGCCCGCATTCAACCCGGCCGGCCCGCGCTTGCGAGTGCTTACAAAGCGCGCGCCGTGGCCGCAGCCCCACAAGTCATGGCCCAGCTCAACATCCTCCGCTTCCCCGACCCGCGCCTGCACACCGTCGCCAAGCCGGTGGCCGAGGTGGACGCCCGCATCCGCCAGCTCGTCGACGACATGCTGGAAACCATGTACGCCGCCGACGGCGTGGGGCTTGCCGCCACGCAGGTGGACGTGCACGAGCGTGTGGTCGTCATCGACACCTCGCAGGACCGCGACACGCCGCGCGTGCTGATCAACCCCGAGATCATCAAGACCAGCGAGCGCATGGTGGACGGCGAAGAGGGGTGCCTGTCCGTGCCGACGATCTACGACAAGGTGGTCCGGCATGCCGAAGTCACCGTGCGCGCGACCAACCGCGACGGTGAGCTCTACGAGTTCGACGCCGACGGTCTGCTGGCCGTGTGCGTGCAGCACGAGCTGGACCATCTGCTGGGCAAGGTGTTCGTCGAGTACCTGAGTCCGCTCAAGCGCGACCGCATCAAGACCAAGCTGGTCAAGAAGCAGCGCGAGGACGAGGCGGAAGCCAAGAAGCGCAACCAACGGCTGTGATGCGGGGCGCGTCATGAGAGTTGTTTTCGCCGGCACGCCGGAGTTCGCCGCCGTGGCGCTGGACGCGCTGCTGGCCGCCGGCTTCAGCGTGCCGCTGGTGCTGACCCAGCCCGATCGGCCGGCCGGCCGCGGCATGAAGCTGCAGGCCTCCAGCGTGAAGCAGCGGGCGGTGTCCGCGGGCATCACGGTCGCGCAGCCGCAGGGCCTGAAGCTGGACGGCAAATATGCCGCCGACGCCGCTGCGGCCCGTGACGCGTTGCTGGCCGTGGATGCCGACGTGATGGTGGTCGCCGCCTATGGCCTGATCCTGCCGCAATGGGTGCTCGACACCCCGCGCCGCGGCTGCCTGAACATCCATGCCTCGCTGCTGCCGCGCTGGCGCGGCGCGGCGCCCATCCACCGCGCGATCGAGGCCGGTGACGACCAGACCGGCATCACCATCATGCAGATGGACGCGGGGCTGGACACCGGCGACATGCTGTTGGTGGACCGCGAGCCCATCCGGGCCGACGACACGACGGCCGTGCTGCACGACCGCCTCGCCGTGATGGGCGGGCGGCTCATCGTCGAAGCGCTGCAAGCGGCCTCGCTGACTCGCACGCCGCAGCCGGTCGACGGCGTCACCTATGCCCACAAGATCGAGAAGGCCGAAAGCACCATCGACTGGCGCCAGCCCGCCACCGAGATCGAGCGGCGCCTGCGCGCGTTCGACCCGTTCCCGGGCGGCGTCGCGACGCTGGCGGGCGAGGTGGTCAAGGTCTGGCGCGTCGAGCTGGCCGCAGGGCAGGGCGCGCCGGGCGAGGTCATCGCGCCGGGGCCGGTCGTTGCGTGCGGTGACGGCGCATTGAAGCTGACGGAGCTGCAGCGCGCCGGCGGCAAGCGCGGGCCGGCGGCAGCATTCCTGCAGGCCCGGCCGGTGGCGACAGGCGAGCGTTTCGACGCTTGAAACTCGCCGGCATGGCACCATCTGCCACGTCGTTGTCCATCCACCGGAGTTCGAAGCAATGTTCAACCTCGTGAAGACCGCCGTCCTGATGGCCGCCATCACGGCGCTGTTCATGGCCGTCGGCGCCATGATCGGCGGCCAGACCGGCATGCTGATCGCGCTGGCCGTGGCCGTCGGCATGAACTTCTACAGCTACTGGTTCTCCGACAAGCTGGTGCTGAAGATGTACAACGCCCGCGAGGTCGACGCGAGTTCAGCGCCGCAGTTCTACGGCATGGTGCGTGAGCTGGCGCAGCGTGCCAACCTGCCCATGCCCAAGGTCTACCTGATCGACGAGCAGGCGCCCAACGCGTTCGCCACCGGTCGCAACCCGGAGAACGCCGCCGTCGCGGCCACCACCGGTATCCTGCGCGTGCTGTCCGAGCGCGAGCTGCGCGGCGTGATGGCGCACGAGCTGGCCCACGTAGCGCACCGCGATATCCTGATCAGCACCATCAGCGCGACCATGGCGGGTGCGATCTCCATGCTGGCCAACTTCGCGGCCTTCTTTGGCGGGCGTGACGAGAACGGCCGGCCGACCAACCCGATCGCCGGCATCGCGGTAGCGCTGCTGGCGCCGCTGGCGGCCAGCCTGATCCAGATGGCCATCAGCCGCTCGCGCGAGTTCGAGGCCGACCGCGGTGGCGCCGAGATTTCCGGCGACCCGGCCGCGCTGGCCTCGGCGCTGGACAAGATCCACCGCTATGCGCAGGGCATCCCGCTGAACACCGCCGAGGCTCACCCGGAAACGGCGCAGATGATGATCATGAACCCGCTGTCCGGCGGCGGGCTGCGCGGGCTGTTCTCCACCCACCCGGCGACCGAGGAGCGAGTGGCGCGCCTGATGGCGATGGCGCAGGGCGGCGGCGCGCGTCGTTGATTCAAGTTCCCGTGCCGGCGGCCGATACCTGACGCCATGAAGCGCTTTCCCGCCACCGCCCTGGTCTTGCCCCTGCTGATGGCCTTGTCGGCCTGCGAGCAGCTGGGCATCGACGACCCGGTCAAGGTGGCCGCCGCCAAGGAGGCCGAGGCGCGTGCCATCGGCAGTGCCTGTCGGCACGCGATGCGCGCCATCGAGGACTGCTACGTGCTCAATCCCAAGGCGCAGAAGGCGGCGGTCTACGCCGGCTGGCGCGAGATGGACGAGTACATGCGCGAGAACAAGCTCGAAGGCGTCGCGCCGGTGGTGCCGCGCCCGGGCACCGTGAAGCCGCCACCCGACGAAGAGGTCGAGGAGAAGCCGGCGCGCAAGGCGTCGAGCTGAGCCTGGCCTCGCGTTGCGGCGCAGCGCGCCCAGGTGCATTTCAGCCCCTCGTTCTTGCGCATCGTCGCGCCGGCCTCGGCAAGCGCCGGGCCGCGCCGGCAACATGGCGTCCATCAACACTTCGATCTCGATGGAGCCCGCCATGCACACCACTCGCCGCCTGTTCGCCCTCGGTCTCGTCAGCGCCGCCGTGCTGGGCGGTTCGGCCCAGGCCTGGAGCTGGAGCAACAAGGGCGAGCGCATCGTCGGCAATGGCGACGTGGCCACCGAGGCCCGCAGTACGGGCAGCTTCGACAGCGTGTCGCTGGCCGGCGGCTTCAACGTGCTGATCCGCCAGGGCACGGGCCACAAGGTCGAGGTCAAGGCTGACCGCAACGTGCTGCCCTACATCGAGGCCGAACTGGACGGCCGCACGCTGCGCATCCAGCCGAGGAAGGGCTTCCATCTGTCCACGAAGACGCTGCCCAGCCTCACCCTCGAGATGCCGTCGCTGCGCGCGCTGTCCGTGGCGGGGTCGGGCAACATCAAGGTCGAGGCGATGAAGACCGAGGGCGTCGAGGCCGCGATCGCCGGTTCGGGCGACATCCGCTTCGGCAACCTGGATGCCGAGCGCCTGGTCGTGAAGGTCAGCGGCAGCGGCGGGTTCACGGCGACCGGCCGGGCGCCGCAGGCGACGATCAGCATCGCCGGCAGCGGCGATGTGAAGGCCGCCGACTTCGCGGCCGAGGAGGTCAAGGTCAGCATTGCCGGCAGCGGCGACGCGCAGGTGCAGGCCACCAAGACGCTGAAGGTCTCCATCGCCGGCAGCGGCGACGTGAAGTACGTCGGCGCGCCGGAGATCAGCTCCTCCATCGCCGGCAGCGGCAAAGTCCGTCGGTTCGAGAGGTGAGCCGCTCCCGCCGACAATGGCGGGATGCAGTTTCCTGAACGACTGCGCGCGCTGACTGCGGACGACGACTTCCGCCAGGGCGTGCGTGACATGGCCTCCCCCTCGCTGGGGCTGGCCGCCTGGGGCCTGGTGACGGGCATCACGATGGTCAAGAGCGGCCTCAGCCTACCGCTGGCCATGGGCATGTCGCTGCTGGTGTTCGCGGGCAGCGCGCAGCTGACGGCGCTGCCGCTGATCGCGTCCGGCGCGCCGCTGTGGGTGCTGCTGGCGACGGCGTTCTGCGTGAACCTGCGCTTCGTCATCTTCAGCGCGCAGTGGCGCCACTATTTCGGGCACCTGCCGCGCGTGCGCCGGCTGATGACAACGTACTTCGCGGCCGACCTGAACTTCGTCTACTTCGTGAAGCGCTACCCCGACGCCCAGCCGGCCCCAGGCCAGCAGCGCTACTTCTGGGGCGGCGTGGCCGTGAACTGGCCGATGTGGCAGGTCGCCTCCTTCACCGGCATCCTGCTTGCTGACCGCATCCCGGCGCACTGGGGCATCGGCTTTGCCGGCGTGATGGCGCTGCTGGGGCTGTCGTACTCGCTGCTGGTTGAGAAGATGCTGTGGTGGGTGGCGATCACGGCGGGCGCCGTGTCCATCGCGACCTACTCGCTGCCGCTGAAGCTCAACATCCTGTGCGCCATCGTGGCAGCCGGTGCGGTGGGCTGGTGGCTGGATGCGCGAAAGGGCCGCCCGTGACGGAGTGGATGACCTGGATCGCACTGGTGGGTCTGGGCGCCATCACCGTGGTGACGCGCGGCTTCTTCATGATCGGCAGCAAGCCGCTGCCGACGCCGGACTGGCTGCGCGAGCTGCTGAAGATGGCGCCGCTGGCCGCGCTGGTGGCGGTCGTCGCGCCGGAGATCTTCATGACGCAGGGCCAGGTCATCACGACCTGGCAGGACCCGCGCTGGCCCGCCGCGCTGGCCGCGACGGCCTACTACTTCTGGCGCCGCGAGTTGCTCGGCACCATCCTCGTTGGCATGGCGGTCATGCTGCCGCTGAAGCTCGGTCTCGGCTGGTAACCGCTGCGGAACGCGCCAGGCGCGAGAATGCGGGCCGTTTCGGTTTTCAACTGCCTGCCCACCATGAACGTCATCCGCTTCTCCGACCTGATCGCCGCCGGCAAGGTGGCCGGCAAACGCGTCTTCATCCGCGCCGACCTCAACGTGCCGCAGGACGACGACGGCAAGATCACGGAGGACACCCGCATCCGCGCCTCTCTGCCCGCCATCCAGATGGCGCTGGACGCCGGCGCCGCCGTCATGGTCACGTCGCACCTGGGCCGTCCGACCGAGGGCGAGTTCAAGCCCGAGGACTCGCTGGCGCCCGTCGCCGAGCGCATGGCCGAGCTGCTGGGGCGCCCGGTGCCGCTGAAGTCCGACTGGGTGGACGCCGTCTCCGTCGCGCCGGGTGAACTGGTGCTGCTGGAGAACTGCCGCGTCAACAAGGGCGAGAAGAAGTGCAACGAGGAGCTGTCGAAGAAGCTCGCCGCGCTGTGCGACATCTTCGTCAACGACGCCTTCGGCACCGCTCACCGTGCGGAGGCGACGACCTATGGGATCGCCAAGTACGCCAAGATCGCCTGCGCCGGCCCGCTGCTGGCGGCCGAGATCGACGCCATCACCAAGGCGCTCGCCAATCCCCGCCGCCCGCTGGTGGCCATCGTGGCCGGCTCCAAGGTGTCGACCAAGCTGACCATCCTGCAGAGCCTGGCGGACAAGGTCGACGGCCTCATCGTCGGCGGCGGCATCGCCAATACCTTCATGCTCGCCGCGGGCCTGAACATCGGCAAGTCGCTGGCCGAGCCAGACCTGGTCGACCAGGCCAAGGCCGTCATCGAAGCCATGAAGGCGCGTGGCGCCGAGGTGCCCATCCCCGAGGACGTGGTCACCGCCAAGACGTTCGCTGCCGGCGCGACCGCGTCCGTGAAGGCCGCCACCGACGTGGCCGACGACGACCTGATCCTGGACATTGGCCCCAAGACCGCCGCCAAGCTGGCCGAGAAGCTGATGGCCGCCGGCACCATCGTCTGGAACGGCCCGGTGGGCGTGTTCGAGTTCCCGGCGTTTGCGCAGGGCACCGAGACCATCGCCCGCGCTGTCGCCGAGAGCCTGGCCTTCAGCATCGCCGGTGGTGGCGACACGCTGGCGGCCATCGCCAAGTACGGCATCGAGAAGGACGTGGGCTACATCTCCACCGGCGGCGGCGCCTTCCTGGAAGTGCTGGAAGGCAAGACGCTGCCGGCGTTTGAGATCCTCAGCAAGCGGGCGTCGACCGTCATCCTGTGAGGCGCAGGCGGACCTGGGCCGGGTGATACCGGCTTCGGCATGGATCGCCAAGAAACCTGCATCGGGCGGCGCTGAAACGCGGCGTAACCTCGCGGATTCCCTCCGCGAGACCCACCGCCATGGAAAAGAACAGCGCTCCCTACATCGACAAACTCGCGCCCGCCGAAGCCGCCCTGCGCGACGCGGCCCTCGACTACCACCGTGCGCCCACGCGCGGCAAGATCTCGGTCACTCCGACCAAGGCCCTGAGCAACCAGCGCGACCTGTCGCTGGCCTACTCGCCGGGCGTGGCCTATCCCTGCCTGGACATCGAGCGCGACCCGTCCCTGGCGGCCGAGTACACGTCGCGCGGCAACCTGGTCGGCGTCATCACCAACGGCACCGCCGTGCTGGGCCTGGGCGACATCGGGCCGCTCGCTGCCAAGCCGGTGATGGAAGGCAAGGGCTGCCTGTTCAAGAAGTTTGCCGGCATCGACGTGTTCGACATCGAACTGGCCGAGCGCGATCCGGACAAGCTCATCGACATCATCGCGGCGATGGAGCCCACGCTGGGCGGCATCAACCTCGAAGACATCAAGGCGCCCGAGTGCTTCTACATCGAGCGCGAGCTGTCCAGGCGCATGAACATCCCGGTGTTCCACGACGACCAGCACGGCACGGCCATCATCTCTTCGGCCGCCCTGCTGAACGGACTGGAGCTGGTGGGCAAGGACATCGGCGCGGTGAAGGTGGCGGTGTCGGGCGCCGGGGCGGCGGCCATCGCGTGTCTCGACGTGATGGTGGGCCTGGGCGTGAAGCGCGAGCACGTGTTCGTCTGCGATTCGCGCGGCGTCATCCAGAGCGAGCGAGAGGATGCCAAGGCCGGCAAGCTGGACGAATCCAAGCAGCGCTACTGCCAGGTCACCTCAAGCCGGACGCTGGCCGATGTGGTCAGCGGCGCGGACGTGTTCCTCGGCTGCTCGGCAGCGGGCGTGCTCACCGCCGAGATGGTCAAGACCATGGGCACGCAGCCCATCATCCTGGCGCTGGCCAACCCCGAGCCGGAGATCCGCCCCGAACTGGCCAAGGCCGTGCGGCCGGACTGCATCATCGCCACCGGCCGGTCGGACTACCCCAACCAGGTCAACAACGTCCTGTGCTTCCCCTACATCTTCCGCGGCGCGCTGGACTGCGGCGCCAGCAAGATCACCGAGGGCATGAAGCTGGCCTGCGTGCGCGAGATTGCGGCGTTGGCCAAGGCCGAGACCAGCGATGAAGTGGCAGCCGCCTATGCGGGCCAGGAGCTGGTCTTCGGCCCCGAGTACCTGATCCCCAAGCCCTTCGACGCGCGGCTCATCCTGCGCATCGCACCCGCCGTGGCCGCGGCTGCAGCGGCCGACGGCGTTGCGACCCGCCCCATCGCCGACCTCGGTGCCTATCGTCATTCGCTGGAGCGTTTCGTCTACCAGACCGGCATGTTCATGCGCCCGGTGTTTTCGGCCGCCAAGGCCGCGCCCGCCCGCGTCATCTACGCCGAGGGCGAGGACGAGCGCGTACTGCGCGCCGTGCAGGTGGCGCTGGACGAAGGCATCGCCAAGCCCACACTGATCGGCCGCCCGGCCGTGCTGCAAGCCCGCATCCAGCGCGCCGGCCTGCGCCTGAAGCTGGGCACCGACGTGGCCGTCATCGACCCCGAGGACGACCCGCGCTTCCGCCAGTACTGGGAGGCGTATCACCAGCGCATGAAGCGCAATGGCGTGACGCCGGAGATGGCCAAGTCCGCCGTGCGGCGCAGCAACACAGCGATCGGCGCGCTGGCCATCGAGCTGGGCGATGCCGACGCGATGATCTGCGGCCTGGTGGGCAAGTTTGACCGCCACCTGGAGCAGGTGCGCGACCTCGTCGGCCTGGCACCGGGCGCGCGCCAGTTCGCGGCGATGAATGCGCTGCTGCTGGACAAGATGACGCTGTTCATCGCCGACACCTTCGTCAACGACGACCCGACCGCCGAGGAGCTGGCCGACATCGCCGCGATGGCGTCGGAGGAGCTGCGCCGCTTCGGCCTGCCGCCCAAGCTGGCGTTTGTGAGCCACTCGATGTTCGGCTCCAGCGCGCGCCCGTCGGCCGTGAAGATGCGCCGCGCCTACCAGCTGTTCTCGACCGCGTATCCGGACGTCGAGTGCGACGGCGAGATGCACGGCGACGCGGCGCTGTCCGAGAGTGTGCGCCAGGCCTTCCTGCCAGACAGCAAGCTCACGGGTGCTGCCAACCTGCTGGTGCTGCCGACGCTGGACGCGGCCAACATCCTGTTCAACGTGCTGAAGATCAGCGCCAGCCAGGGCGTCACCATTGGCCCCATCCTGCTGGGCGCCGCCGCGCCGGTACACATCCTGACGCCGTCGGCGACGGTGCGTCGCATCGTCAACATGACGGCGCTGGCGGTGGCGGATGTGCTGGAGGCGAAGTCCGCGCGGGGCTGAATTGCGCCAACGCCACGCCGGCCAGGATGACGCCGGCGCCCAGCAGCTTCGGGAGCGTGAACTGCTCCCCGCCCAGCAGCCATGCCGCCAGGCCGGCCACCAGCGGCATCAGGTAGATCAGCGGCGCGGTGCGTGCCACGCCGCGGCGCTCGTTGGCCCAGCCCCAGGCCAGCCAGCCGATGAAGCCGCCGCCGGCGACCTGCCAGACCGTGCCCGTCCACACCCAGGCCGGCTGCGCAGCCCAGTCCAGCGCGGCGAGTTGCGGCGCGCACCACAGCAGCATGGGTAGCGTGCAGACCAGGCTGCCATAGCCCAGCACCGTCACCCCGCCGTGGTGCTGGATCAGCGGCTTGCTCGCCACCGTGTAGTAGCTGAACAGCGCCGCCGCAGCCAGCAGCGTCAGGTCGCCGAGCCCCGCCTGCCAGTCGGCGGCCAGCAGCTTGTCCGACGTGAACAGCAGCGCGCCCGTGGCGGCCGTCGCCACGCCGGCGATCTGCCCGCGCGACAGCCGCTCCACGCCGCTGAAGCGCAAGATCAGCAACGTGAACACCGGCCCGCAGGCCAGCAGCACGCTGGCGCTGAAGGCGGTGGAGCCCTGCATGCCGTAGGTCGACGCCAGCAGGTGCAGGCCCTGGCCCACCAGCGTCAGCCGCACCAGCGGCCCCACCTCGGCGCGGTCCAGCCGCGGCCAGCGCAGGCCGAAACGCCAGCACAGCAGCGCCACCGCACATAGGGGCATCAGCAAGTAGCGCACGCCGAGGAACCCGGCCGGCCCGATCTGGTTGAACAGCGCCTTGGACAGCGGGAAGTTCAGGCCCCATACCAGCACAACGGCCAGTGCGGCGGCCAGCGGAGCGGTGGTGCGGCGGTCATCCATGCGCTAGCATATTCTCATATGAGAGATGATTTCTCTGAATTGAGCGAAGACGGCCATTTCGAGCACCAGCTGGCCGAGCGCCTGGCCGCGCTGCGCCTGGCGGCGGGCTGGTCGCTGGACGAACTGGCCACGCGCAGCGGCGTCAGCCGGGCCACGCTCTCCCGGCTGGAGCGCGCCGAGACCAGCCCCACGGCGACGCTGCTGTCCCGCCTGGCGCGCGCGCATGGCCTGCCGCTGAGCCGCCTGCTGGCCGACGCCGAGGCACTGCCGGTGCGGCTGCTGCGCGCGGCGGACCAGCCGCGCTGGCACGACCAGCACAGCGGCTTCGAGCGGCTCATGCGCTGTCCGCCGCTGGCCGGCTTTGCCACCGAGGTCATCGAGGCGCGCCTTGCGCCTGGCGCCGAACTGGCCTACGACGAGCCCACCGTCGCGCGCCAGGAGCACCACCTGTGCTTGCTGGAAGGGCTGCTCCGGCTGACGCTCCAGGGCCAGGTCTTCGAGCTGGAAGCGGGCGACTCGATCAGCTTCCGCTGCGTGGGCCCCAGCGTCTTCGCCAATCCGGGGAAGGCTGCTGCGCGCTATCTGCTGGCGATGACCGTGCCCAGCCTGTAACCGGTATCTAACCACGATGAGTTCAGACCTGACCCCGCGCCTGGCGCCGCTCGACCCCGGACACCCTGCAGCGCAAGCGCTGATGGCCCGGTCTGAAGCGCTGATGAGCAGCCTCTACCCGAGCGAAAGCAATCACTTCGAACCGGCCGACGGCCTGCGCGCACCGCACGGCGCCTTCTGGGGGCTGTGGCTGGGCGAGACGCTGGCGGGTTGCGGTGGCGTCAAGCACCATGTGCCCGCGGGCGAGCCGGCGTACGGGGAGATCAAGCGCTTGTTCGTGCTCGACATCGCCCGCGGCCAGGGCGCGGCGAAGCGGCTGATGGCGGCGCTGGAAGCCGATCTGCTGCAGCGCGGCGTGCGTCTGGCACGGCTGGAGACGGGCATCCACCAGCCCGAGGCGCTGGGCCTTTACAAGCGACTCGGCTATGTCGAGCGCGGCCCTTTCGGCGGCTACGCGCTCGACCCGCTGAGTGTTTTCTTCGAGAAGGCGCTGTAGCCCCGGGTGCACCGAAACGCGGCGAAACTTCGGCGGCCATTGGCGGACCATAATTCCGCGCCCCCAGAAAGTTGAGACAAGCCATGACCCGCGCCACCAAGATCGTCGCCACCCTCGGCCCCGCCTCCAACACGCCGGAGGTGCTGGAAAAGATGATCCGCGCCGGCGTGGACGTCGTGCGCCTGAACTTCTCGCATGGCAAGGCGCAGGATCACATCGACCGCGCCACCATGGTCCGCGCCGCCGCCGAGAAGGTGGGCAAGTCGGTGGCGATCATGGCCGACCTGCAGGGCCCCAAGATCCGCGTCGGCAAGTTCGAGAACAACAAGATCGAGCTGGTGCCTGGCGCTAAGTTCATCCTCGACGCCGATCGCACCGAGCTCGGCAACCAGGACATCGCCAGCCTCGACTACAAGGAGCTGCCGCGCGACGTGAAGCCCGGCGACACGCTGCTGCTGAACGACGGCCTGCTGGTGCTGACCGTGGAACACGTGCGTGGCCAGCAGGTGCACACCATCGTCAAGCTGGGCGGTGAGCTGTCCAACAACAAGGGCATCAACAAGCAGGGCGGCGGCCTGACCGCCCCGGCGCTGACCGGCAAGGACATGGAGGACATCAAGACCGCGATGTCGTTCCAGTGCGAATACCTGGCCGTCAGCTTCCCGAAGAACGCCACGGACATGGAAATGGCGCGCCAGCTGGCCAACGTGGCCGGCGAGCCCTACCGCCACAAGCCCGCCATGATCGCCAAGATCGAGCGCTACGAGGCCATCCCGCACCTGGAAGCCATCCTGAAGGCGTCCGACGGCATCATGGTCGCGCGCGGTGACCTGGCCGTGGAGGTGGGCAACGCCGCCGTGCCGGCGCTGCAGAAGCGGATGATCAAGATGGCCCGCGAGCTGGACAAGGTGTCCATCACGGCCACGCAGATGATGGAGTCCATGATCGTCAACCCGGTGCCCACCCGCGCCGAGGTGTCCGACGTGGCAAACGCGGTGCTGGACGGTACCGACGCCGTCATGCTTTCCGCCGAGACGGCGGCTGGCCGCTTCCCCATCGAGACCGTCGAGCAGATGGCCGCCATCGCGTTGGAAGCCGAGCGCGCCGAGTTCGTCACGTTGGACACCGATTTCGCCGGCCGCCAGTTCGGCCGCATCGACCAGTCCATCGCCATGGGCGCGCTGTTCACGGCGCACCACCTCGGCTGCAAGGCCATCCTGGCGCTGACCGAGTCCGGCTCCACGGCGCTGTGGATGAGCCGCCACCGCATCAATGTGCCCATCTTCGGCCTGACCAGCCAGCCCGTCAGCATGCGCCGCATGGCGCTGTACCGCAACGTCACGCCGCTGCTGATGCCCGAGTTCAACGACCGCGACGCCGCCCTGGCCGCGGCCGAGAAGATCCTGGTGGACCGTGGCGTGCTGCGCCCTGGCGACACCTATGCCATCACTTGCGGTGAGCCGATGGGCTACCCGGGCGGCACCAACATGCTCAAAGTGTGCCGAGTGGGCTGACCCTGGCAGGCTGCGGCCTGCGCACGAGCGCGCTGAGCGCCTCGCGCACGGCCTGCAGGTAGGCCGGGAACTCCTGTACATCGCTGTGGCCCGCCCCTTCGACGCGCACATAGCGCGCCTGGGGCAGGCGGGCCTTCAGCGCCTCGCTGTGGGCAGCCGGGATCAGCGTGTCCTGGTCGCCGTGCAGCAGCAGGCTGGGGCCGTGGATGCGCGCGGCCAGCGCCTCGGTGTCCAGCGGGTAGCGCAGCAGCGCGGCCGGCACCCACGGGTAGTGCTGGGCGGCCAGCGCCCTCATGCTGCGGTAGGGCGAGATCAGCACGGTCAGGTCCGGCTGCAGCTCGGCCGCCAGGCCCGCGGCCAGGCCGCTGCCGAGTGAACGGCCGGCGATCACGCGCAGCTGGCCCGGTGCGTACAGCGGTTCGATCTGCTGCCAGGCGGCGCGGGCATCGGCGCGCAGCTCCGCCTCGCTGGCGATGCGTCCGCCGCTCTTGCCGAAGCCCCGGTAGTCCAACATGAATAAGTCGTAACCCGCCTGGCGGTAGAAGTCCGCATGGCTGAACCACGACTGCAGGTTGCCGGCATTGCCGTGCAGATAGAAGACGATGCCGCGCGGCGCTGGCAGTCGCAGGTGCAGCGCATGCAGCCGTGTGCCGTCGGGGCGGTCGATGACCACGTCTTGCACATCAGGGCCGAACTGAAAGACATGATCGGCCGGCAGCGGTTCCGGCTCAAACAGCAGGCGCTCCTGGCCCCACCAGAGGGCGAGCATCAGCGCGAGGTAGGCGGTGGCAGCAAGGCCCAATACGGTCAGCAGCATGCCTGGCATGGTCGCGTCCGTGCGAGCCGGGCGGCGTAGGACGACGCGCTGGGCGGGCGTCACTGTCAGCCCCGACGCGGCAGCTGGTGCGTACCTCCGATGGCCAGCGTGAAGAAGTCATTCACCGCCAGGCCCAGCGCAGCCCGCTGGCGCACCAGCTGCCGCGGCGGCTCGTCCAGCGCCTCGTCCGTCAGCGCGAAGGTGCCCCAGTGCACGCCCAGCGAGGCCCGGGCGCCCAGGTCCGCATGGATCTTCAGCGCCTCCTCGACGTTGACGTGTTGATCCGCCATGAACCAGCGCGGCTCGTAGGCGCCGATCGGAATCAGCGCGAGGTCGAAGCCGCCGTCGGTCTGACGTGCGGCGAAGCGGGCGCGGATGTCAGCGAAGTCGCGCGAGTAGGCGGTGTCGCCGGCAAAGAACAGCTGGCAGTCCGGCGCGAACACGGCGAAGCCGCCCCACAGTGTCTTCATGCGGTCGGTCAGCCCGCGCGCCGACCAGTGGCGGGCCGGCACCAGCGCGATGTCCACGTCTGCCAGCCGGATTTCCTGCCACCAGTCCAGCTCCACGATACGTGCGATGCCGCGCGCCTCGAACCAGGCCTTCAATCCCAGCGGCACGACGAACAGCGGCGAGCCGCCGGCCTGGCGGCTGAGCGCGCGGCAGGAGGGCAGGTCCAGGTGGTCGTAGTGGTTGTGCGATACCAGCACCGCGTCGATGCGCGGCAGTTCGTGCAGCGCGACGCCCGGCGGCTGCTCGCGCCTGGGGCCGACAAAGCTGAACGGCGAGGCGCGCTCCGAGAAGATCGGGTCGGTCAGCAGGTTGAGCCCGCCCAACTGGGCCACCACGGTGGCGTGGCCCACCCAGGTCACGGCGGGCTGCTGGGTCGGGCCCGTGTTGGCATGGATGAAGGCCAGGTCGGCGGCTTGTGTGGGGATCGGGGTTTGGGGTCGCGGCGGCAAACCCCTGCGCGACGCGTTCCAGCGCCAGCGCAGCACGTCGGCCAGCGACTTGGGTCGGAACTCGCCGGCACTGTTCTGGAAACCGCCATCGCGGTGGTGGCTGGGTCGGCTCAATGGACACCTTCAGTCGGGGGATGCCGGCGCATTTTCGTGCGCCGGTCACGCTTGGCCGATGACCCGACACGCGCAGGCCGTCGCGGCGGGCGGCATGATGCCGGCCTCATGACGAGAACGTGGTTGTTGCACCGGTGGGGACCGTGGTGCGGCGCGGTGGCGCTGCTGCTGCCGCTCGCCTGCATGGCGGCGCCGGCTGCGCCCGCGCTGGTGCTGCTCGTCGACACCAGCGCCCAGATGCCGCAGGCCCGCGTCGAGGATGACCGCGTCATCGAAGGCCTGCACCTGGACCTGGGCCGCGCGCTGGCGCGCCGGCTGGGCCGCGAGATCATCGCCAGGCCCGTGCCGCGCAAGCGGCTGGCCGAGGCGTTGCAGCGCGGCGAGGGCGACCTGTTGTGCGATTACCAGAGCGCCTGGGTGCCCGGCAGTTTTGCGTGGAGCCGGCCGTTCATCCCGGATCAGGCGCTGCTGGTCAGTGCCGCCACGGCGCCGGCCCCCGCCGGGCTCGGCGCGCTGGCCGGTCTGCCGGTGGGCACGGTGCGCGGTTACGTCTACCCGGAAATGTCGGAGGCGCTGCGGGAAGGGTTCCGGCGCGACGATGCGCCCGATGCCACCACCAACCTGCAGAAGCTGCAGCTTGGCCGCATCAGCCACGCGTTGACCGGCCGCCGTGCGCTTGAATACCAGCAGCGTATCGGCGCGCTGCGGCTGGCGCTGCATCCGCCGTTGGTGGTGTCGGAGGTGTTGGCGCAATGCGCGCTGTCGCCGACTGCGGCCATCGGCATCAACGCGCTGAACAGCGCCATCCAGGGCCTGGTGGCCGACGGCGAACTCAACCGGCTGCTGGCGCGCTACCGCTGACGTCGCCAGACAACTCGCGGTGAAGCCAGGCGCGGGCCAGCGCCCAGTCGCGCTTGACCGTCGTGCGGCTCAAGTTCAGCAGCTCGGCAATCTCGTCCAGCTCCAGGCCTCCGAAGAACTTCAGCTCGACGACCTTGGCGGCGCGCGCGTCATGCTGCTCGAACGCCAGCAGTGCCTCGTGCACGCGCAGCACGTCGGCGTCGATCCCGCCCACCACCTGCTGCGCCTCGGTCAGCGTCAGCGGCACCAGCAAGGCGTCGCGCTTGGCGGCCTGCTTGGCCAGCGCGTGATTGACCAGGATGCGCCGCATCATCAGCGCCGCCACGCCCAGGAAATGGCTGCGGCCCTGCCACTCGGTGCGCGTCTGCTCGGACAGCCGCAGCCAGGCCTCGTGCGTCAGCGCGGTGGCGCTCAGCGTGTGGCCCGCGTGCTCCTTGCGCATCTGCGCGCTGGCGTTGCGCTTGAGCTCGTCGTAAAGGCTGGCGAACAAGGCGTCGGCCGTGCCGGGAACGGGGTCAGGTTCGAGCATGGGCGGGTTTGTACCTGAGCCTTTTTGGCGCGCGGGCCTGCGTGAGTGGGGAGAGGCCTGCATGTCGCCAGGCCGCCACCAGGATTGCCCGCCATGCGAATGCTCACCACCACCTTGCTCGCCGCCGCCGTCGGCCTCAGCCTGCTGCCCACCGCCCGCGCGGCAGACCCGGCGCCCATCGAGATCGACGCCCAGTTCGACCCGGCTGCGGCCGCCGCGACGGCAGTGAAGGCGAGCGACCCGCAGGCGCTGAAAGGCCTCAAGCGAGCGGCCATCACGCAGTTCAACGTCGAGTTCGTCACCAGCGACAACGTCAGCAGCGAGACCTCGGGCTTCGCGATGGCCGGCCGCGCTAGCGTGACGGGCTACTACAAGCTCGTCGGCGTGGCCGAACCCGACTTTCAGGCGATTGCCGACCAGCTCTACGCCGGCTTCCAGCAGCAGCTGCAGGCTGCAGGGCTGGAGCTCGTGCCGGCGGCCGAGCTGGCTGGCTCGCCCACCTACAGGAAACTGCAGGCTGGCGGCACCGTGCTGCCGGAGCGCAGCAGCAACGGCGTCACGGTCGGCCCGCCAGGCATGGCCGTCTACGGCCTCAACCAGGCGCAGGCGGCGGATGGCAAGAAGGGCATGTTCGCTGCGCTGTCGGGACTCAGCGCCGGCATCAGCGCGGTCGGCGGCGCGATGGACAACATGACGCTGAGCAAGGAGCTGGGCGACGCCGCGCTGCTGGAGGTGTCGATGCGCGTGCACTTCGCCCAGCTCACTAACGAGGCCAAGGGCTTCTTCGGCCGGCTGGGCAGCACCGCCAAGGTCAGCGCCAAGCTGCACCCGATGGTGCCCAGGGCGGCGCTGACGGTGCAGTCGGGCGCCTATGTGTCGGTGCTGACGCTGCAGGGGCCGGCGCTGCTGGACCCGGCCGCGTTCGTCGAACTGCGCGAGGAGGCCGCCACCGCCGGTGACATCGCGGGCGCCGTGGCTGTGGGCCTGCTGCAGCTGGCCTCGGGCAGCAAGAACAGCCATTCGTCGACCAAGTACGAGGCCGTGGCCGACGCCACCCGCTACAGCGAGCGCGTGAGCACCGGCCTCAGCCAGGTCAACGCCCTGCTGATTGCCCGCATGGTGGCCGGCCGATGAGGGCCAATACTCCGCGCCCATGACCGACACGCAGAACCGCTGGGCGCGCCTGAAGGCCGTGTTCGACGCCGCCCTCGACGCCCCGCCCGGCGAGCGCGAGGTGCTGCTGGCCGCCGCCGGCCTGAGCGCCGACGATGCGGCCGAGCTGCGCAGCCTGCTGGCCCATCACGACGAGGCGACGGGCGAGCAGGGCTTCCTGGCACGGCCGGTGTCTCTCGCGCCGCCGGAACCGGCAGCGCCGGCAGCGCAAGTGGGCCAGCGCCTGGGTAACTGGACGCTCGTGCGGCCGCTGGGTGCGGGCGGCATGGGCGAGGTGTTCGAGGCTCGCCGTGCAGACGGCCAGTACCAGGGCCGCGCGGCCGTCAAGTTGCTCAAGCGCGGCATGGACAGCACCGCGGTGTTGGGACGCTTCGTGCTGGAGCGCCAGGCGCTGGCGCGACTCAACCACCCGGGCATTGCGCGGCTGCTGGATGCCGGTGCCAGCGCCGAGGGGCTGCCGTACTTCGTCATGGAGTATGTCGACGGCCGGCCTATCGACCAGGCCGCGCAAGACCTGGCCCTCGAACCCCGGCTGGAGTTGTTCCTGCAGCTGGCCGACGCCGTCGCCCACGCGCACCGCAACCTGCTGGTGCATCGCGACCTGAAGCCTGGCAACGTGCTGGTGGACGGCAGCGGTCAGGTCAAGCTGCTCGATTTCGGCATCGCCAAGGCGCTGGACCCGCTGGAAGGTATGGAGGGCCTGGAGGGCGATACCACGCTGGGCGGCCAGCGCCCCTACACGCCTCACCACGCCAGCCCCGAGCAGGTGCGGGGCGAGCCCGTCAGCACCGCGACCGACATCTACAGCCTCGGCGTGCTGCTGTACCAGATGCTCACCGGCACCCGCCCCACCGGCCGGCGCGCCAGCACCGTGGCCGAAGCCGCGCGCAGCGTGCTGGAGGACGCGCCCACGCGGCCCAGCCGCCTGTCGCCCTCCGAAGCCGTGGACCCGCAGTGGCTGCGCCACCGCAAGCGCCTGGAAGGCGATCTCGACAACATCCTGCTGAAGGCGCTGGAGAAGCAGCCCGCGCTGCGGTATGCGAGCGTGGATGCGCTGCGCGCCGACGTGCAAGCGCACCTCAGCGGCCACCCCGTCAGCGCGCGGGCGGCCAGTGTCGGCTACGTGACGGCCAAGTGGCTGGGGCGCCACCGCGCGGCGGCGGCAGCCGCGACGCTCGGCGGCATGGGCCTCGTGACCGGCCTTGTTGCCACATGGCTGAATGGCCGCGTCGCACTGGCGCTCGGCGTGGGCGGCATGGCCGCCGGCCTGCTGCTGGCGCTGGTGCAGGCGCGCCGCGCGCAGCTCGCGCGTGACGAAGTCGCCCGCGCACGCGACGCCGCCACGCGCCATCTCACTGAACTGCGCCGTCTGGCCCACAGCATGGTGTTCGAGGTCAACGATGCGCTGGAACGCGGCCTCATCGAGGGCCGGCGCCAGCTGGTGCACACGGCTGAGCTGTCGCTGGAGCGGCAGGCCGCCTTCGGCCCAATGGACGACGCCGAGCGCATCTCGCTGGGCTGGGCGCTGGCACGCCTGGCGCGGCTGGAGGGCCATGAGAACACCAACAACGTCGGCAACCCGCGCGGCGCGTTGGCCCACTACGACCGCGCGCTGCAGGTGCTGGAGCCACTTGCGCCGCGCCAGCAGCAGTCGGCCGACTGGCATGCCGCGATGGCGGCCGCGCTGGAAGGCCGCTACGCGCTGATGCGCCAGCTCCGCCAGGCCGACGCCGCCTTTGCCGCGCTGCAACGCGCTGTGGGCCACGCCTCACGCGCGGCCCGGCTGCAACCCGAAGCGTTGGCGCCGCGCCGCCACGAGTGCCTGTTGCGCACGCTTCTGGCCGACCAGGCCTACCCCATCGTCCGCACGCATGGCCTGTGCCGGCTGGCGCAGGCGCGCGAGCTGGCTGAAGAGGCGCTGGCCTGTGGCCGCGCGCTGGCCGCCTGGGCACCGAACGAGCCGGCGGCGCTGCGCAGCCTCGGGTTCACGTTGCGCATGGCGTCCGGCATCGAGGCCGTCCACGGCCGGCTGGATGAGGCGTTAGCACTCGACGCCGAGGCGCTGGCCGCGCTGGAGTGCGGCATCGCACTTCCGGGCGGCGAGAGCCTGCGCGTCAGCGACTTCGCCCAGGCCCGCATCCGCAGCGCCATGACGCTGCGCGCGGCGGGCCGCTACGACGAGGCCCACGCCGCGCTGGAGCCGGCACTGGCCCAGGCCGAGGGCGACATGCTCGGCAATGGCGGCGACGAACACCGCCAGCGGCAGTTCGTCGCCGTCATCCAGACGCTGCTGGACCTGTGCATTCACCGGGGCGACTGGGCCGGCGGCGCGGCGTTGTACCAGCGCGCCCAGCGCCGGCTGCCGCCGCTGACGGCCGCGCAGCTCGCCGACCCGCTGAGCCGCTGGGCCTGGCAGCATGGCTGGATGGACAGCCTGCAGGCGCTGTGCCTGGCGCGCGCCGGCGCGCTGGACGATGCTGACGCGCTGACGCAGCGATTGCGCGGCTGGATGGCGCAGGGCGTGCTGCGCCTGCGCAGCGACCCCAACCCGCTGGATGCCGAGTTGGAGGCCAACATCCACATCGCCTGCGCGCAAGTGGCCGCCGCGAGCAGCGACTGGCATGCCGCAACCGCGGCGGCCGAGGTGGTTCAGGAGCGCTTGCTGGCCATGCGCGCGTTGCGCGACCCCGCCGACGCCATCGAGCGCGTGCGCCAGACGCAACTGCTGGAGCGGCTGGCGCGGTCTCTCCAGCGCGCCGACTCTGCCTGCCTCAGCGAAGTTCCAGCGTCACCACCGACTTCGCCGGCAGCGCCACCGTCAATGTCGAGCCCGTCCAGCGCGCTCCGCTGAACTCACGCGGCGCTACCGTGGCGGGCGCGTCGAAGCTGTTGTGGCTGTCCATCGCCGGGGCCGTGATGACCTGGCCGCGCACCGCACCCGGCTTCACACCCTGCACGGCCAGCGTGAGCCGGCGCGGCTGGTTGGCATCGACGTTGGCGAGCGACACATGCACGCGGCCGGCCGCATCGACGCTGGCCGTGCCGCTGAGGCCCGGCACTTCTATGTCGCCGAAGCGGTAGGGCGCGGCGTACAGCTTCAGCGGCAGGCGGCGCGCGCCCTGGTGCACCTGGTAGAGGTCGAACACGTGATAGGTCGGCGTGACCAGCATGCGCGGGCCGTCCGTCAGGATCATGGCCTGCAGCACGTTCACCATCTGCGCGATGTTGGCCATGCGCACGCGCTCGGCGTGGTCGTGGAAGATGTTCAGCGTCACCGCCGCCACGAGCGCGTCGCGCAGCGTGTTCTGCTGCCACAGGCCGCCGGGGCCGTCGGGCTCTTTGTCGTACCAGGTGCCCCATTCATCGACGACGAGCGCGACCTCTTTCTTCGGGTCGTAGGTGTCCATGATGGCGCTGTGCTTGGTGACGAGTTCGTCCATCATCAGTGCGCGCTTCATCGTCGAGATCCACGCCGCCTCGCCGAAGCCGCGCGCGGGGTGCACGCCGCCCCAGCGGTTGCTGGGCAGCGTGTAGAAGTGCAGCGACAGGCCGTCCATCAGCGGCTTGGTCGGCGCGTAGAGGATGGGCGACGTGGCGTTGGGGCGGAAGCGAGTGGCCAACTTCATCACCGTGTCGGTCCACGCGTAGTCGTCGGTGTCCGGGCCAGTCGCGATCTTCAGCGCCTTGGGGCCGGAGTAGGTCTTCAGATAGCCCTGGAACTGCCGGTAGCGGTTGGCGTACTCCTCGGGATACATATGCCCGCCGCAGCCCCAGCTCTCGTTGCCGACGCCCACATAGGGCAGCGCCCACGGCTCGGTGCGGCCGTTGCGCGCACGCTCGGCGCCTTGCGCGGTGTTGGCCGGCGCGGTCATGTACTGCATCCAGGCCTGGCCTTCCTCGACGCTGCCCGAGCCCATGTTGACGCCCACGTAGGGCGCCGCGCCGATCTGCTCGACGAAGTCCATGAACTCGTGCGTGCCGAAGGTGTTGGGCTCGATGGCGTTGCTCCAACTCGAATTGATGCTGGGCTGGCGCTGCGGGCCGACGCCGTGGCGCCAGTGGTAGTCGTCGGCGAAGCAGCCACCGGGCCAGCGCACGACCGGCACCTTGATCTTGCGCAGCGCCGCGACTACGTCGTTGCGGATGCCGCGCGTGTTAGGAATGGGCGAGTCGGCGCCGACCCAGATGCCTTCGTAGACGCCGCGCCCGAGGTGCTCGACGAACTGGCCGTAGACCTCTTTGCGGATGACGGCGCCGGGCGTGGTCGCGTCGAGCTTGCCAGTGTCGGCCTGGGCGAATGTGGCGGCCAGCGCCAGCGTCGTGATGAACAGCGTCTTCATTGGGCGAAGTAGGTTCGCAGGCGCTGGGCTTCGTCCGGCGAGATGGCGATGACCGCACCATGCTTGGCGCCGACGAAATTGGTCGCCTTCATCGGCGAACCGGCTTCGTTGAAACGGCCGAGGTTTTTGAAGTTGACGAAGTCCGTCGTCTCCGAGAAACCCATGTTGTTGCGCGGCTTGGCCTTGAACACGTCGTACATCAGCACCCAGGTGTCGGTGCCGTGGCGGCGCCACAGGTTGGGCGCCTCGGTGCCGACGGTCTCGGGGTCGATCTTCTGCGGGTTGAAGACGTAGCCGCCGTTGATGCGGTCCGACACCGCCTGGCGCAGATGGCCCGGCTGGTCGTGCGCGACGTAGAACATGTGGAAGCGGTCGCCGATCTTCGTGATGTCGCCGTCGATGGCGTTCTTGCCCGCGATGGGGTAGGTAAACAGGCGCTCGGGCGGCGTCAGCAGCGTCGTGAAGTCGGCGTCGGCATAGGCGTAGACGAGGTGATCCTGACCCTTCTTCACGCGGGTCGTGTAATAGACCATCGGGCGCTGGGCCCGCTCGTCCCAGATCGTCTCGGGGGCCCACACCACGCCGAGGTCACCGCCCTGCGGGAACAGCCGCGCCACCGGCACGCGGCTGTGCGTCCAGTGGATCAGGTCGTTGGACTTCATGAAGATGAGGTTGCGGTTGTTGCCCCAGCCGTAGGTGTCGCCGGGCCGCTCCCATTCGGTCTCGCGCAGGCCGGCGGGCTTGGCGAAAATATGAAGGTCCGTCATCGCCAGGTAGAAGGCGCCATCGGGGCCGCGCATCAGGTGCGGGTCGCGTACGCCCTTCTGCTCGGCCAGCACGCGGCCCAGGAAGATGGGCTGGCCGCCGTTCACATCGGTGAAGGTGTAGCCGTCGGGCGAGGTGGCGAAGTAGATGTCGTGCGTCTCGTCCTTGAAGTAGACGAGCAGATAGGCCGTCAGGTCCTCATCGGCCGGGCGCGTGGCGGGCTGGGCGGGCAGCTTGTCGACGATGCGCAGCAGCTTGTCCGGGTTGGCGACTTCGAGCGGCGGGACTTGCGCCTGAACGCAGACGGCGAACGCCAACAGGCACAGGGCCGCGAGGGATTTCAGGAGGGGCTGCATGGCGTGCGATGTCTCTTCTCGGGTCTTTGACCACCGGCAGGGGCCAGGTGGGTGCGCGGCGCGCAGCCTATTCCCCAATCGCACGCGCAGGGATCACTCTTTCATCTTTGGCGATACCGGTTTGGAGATCGCTCCTTCGAGCCTGTTCGGCCGATCAACGGAGGCGGCATGCATTCGCTCAAAGGTTGAGCGGCTCGCTCTCCAGCACAGGGAGAGGAGCCGCTCTGGGTTGGCGAGAAGGCGCCGCGTCAGCCTTCAGCGATCCGCTTGGCCAGATGCGCCAGTGCTTCCTCGACCTGATCCACCAGCACCAGGCACAGGTCGCCCGGCTGCAGGCGCGCGAGCGCCCGGTCTATGGCCGTGAACTCGCCGACGATCTCCTCGATGTGCGTCGTGCGCTTGGCGCCTTCCAGGCCCGCGCGCAAGAGGGCCACGACCTCGCCGGCCTGGCGGCCGCGCTGGCAGGCGTCCTCGTACAGGATGACCTCGTCGAAGGCGGCGCCGAGGATCTCGGTCTGCACGCGGATGTCCTCGTCGCGCCGGTCGCCCGCGCCGCTGATGACCACGCTGCGAGTCTTGGCCGGCATCGCCGCCACGGCGCCTACCAGCGCCTTCATCGCATCGCCGTTGTGGCCGTAGTCGGCGATGACCGTCGCGCCGCGGTAGTCCATCACGTTGAAGCGGCCCGGCGCGTTGTCGGCGTCGTTGGCGAAGCTGCCCACGCCGCGGCGGATGGTGTCCCAGTCCAGCCCCACGCCCCAGGCAGCGGCTACGGCGGCCATCGCGTTCTCGACCTGGAAGCCGATGACGCCGTTGCGCGTCAGCGGGATGTCGCGCAGCGGGATGCTCTCGCGCCACACGCCCTGCGCGGCGACGAGCTGGTCGCCGTCCACATAGACGCAGCGCTTGCCCTGCGCGCGGTGCGTCGCCATCACCGGGTGGTGGCGGTCGGCGGCGAAGTAGATGACCTGGCCGGGACAGATGGCCGACATGCCGGCCGTCAGCGGGTCCACCGCGTTCAGCACCGCGAAGCCGTTGGGCGCCACGTTCTGCACGATGACGCGCTTGACCAGCACCAGGTCTTCCGCGGTGTGCAGGAAGTTCATGCCGAGGTGGTCGCCCTCACCGACGTTGGTGACCACGGCCACCTGGCAGCGGTCGAAGCCCAGGCCCTCGCGCAGGATGCCGCCGCGAGCGGTTTCCAGCACGGCGGCTTCCACGTCCGGGTGCATCAGCACGTTACGCGCGCTCTTGGGGCCGGAGCAGTCGCCGCTGTCGATCTGGCGGCCGTCCACGTAAACGCCGTCAGTGTTCGTCATGCCGACCTTCAGACCGCAGCTGGCGAACATGTGGGCGATGAGGCGCGTGACGGTCGTCTTGCCGTTGGTGCCCGTGACCGCCACCACCGGGATGCGGCCGTCCTCGGCCTTGTTGCCACTGCCGAACAGGTGGCCGACGATGCCTTCGCCGACATTGCGGCCCTTGCCGAAGCTCGGCGACAGATGCATGCGCAGGCCCGGCGCGGCGTTGACCTCGACGATGCCGCCGTTGATCTCCTCCAGCGGGCGCTGCACGTTCTCCGCCACGATGTCCACGCCACAGACATGCAGGCCCACGACCTGCGCCGCGGCGATGGCACGTGCAGCCACCTCGGGATGGACGTCGTCCGTCACATCGGTGGCGGTGCCGCCGGTGGATAGGTTGGCGTTGTTGCGCAGAATAACGCGCTGGCCCTTCTCGGGCACGGACTCCGGCGTCAGGCCTTGCTGCGTGAGGCGGGCGACGGCGATGTCGTCGAAGCGGATCTTGGTCAGCGAGGTGGCATGGCCGTCACCGCGGCGTGGATCGGCATTGACTTTATCGACCAACTGCTTGACGGTCAGCTGGCCGTCGCCGATGACGTGCGGCGGATCGCGGCGCGCGGCGGCGATCAGCTTGTCGCCGATGACCAGCAGCCGGTAGTCGCCGCCCGGCAGGAACTTCTCCACCATGACCTGGCCGATCTCGTCGGCGGCCTTGTAGGCGATGTCGAAATGCTCGCGCGTGACCACGTTGACCGTGACGCCCTTGCCCTGGTTGCCGTCCTGCGGCTTCACGACGACCGGCAGGCCGATCTCGAGCGCGACGGCCCAGCCGTCGTCCGGTGACTCGACCGGGCGGCCGATGGGCACTGGCACGCCGGCCGACTGCAGCAGGCGCTTGCACAGGTCCTTGTCCTGCGCGATGGATTCGGAGACGGCGCTGGTCGCGTCCACCTCGGCGGCCCAGATGCGGCGCTGCTTGGCGCCCCAGCCGAACTGCACCAGGCTGCCCTGCGTGAGGCGCCGGTAGGGGATGCCGCGCGCCATGGCCGCGTTGACGATGGAGCCGGTCGAGGGGCCGAGGCGGATGTCCTCGTCAAGCTCGCGCAGTTGGGCCAGCACGGCTTCGGCATCGAACTCGCCGCCGTCCTTCGCGGCCTGGATCAGCTGCACCGCATGCTGGAAGGCGAGGCGACCGACGTCCTCCTCGCTGTACTCGATGACGATCTGGTAGGTGCCTGCCTCGGGTGTCACGTGCGTCTGGCTGAACGTGACCGGGCAGCCGGCCTGGGCTTGCAGCGCCAGCGTGGCCTGCTCCAGCACCTGGGCCAGCGACGCATCGGCACGCAGCGCGCCGATGGTGGGGAAGCGCTGGCGCAGGCGCGGCTCGAAGCCGGGCAGGCGCTCCAGCGAGCGCTCTGAGTCGCTGCAGTGCACGACGGCCTCAATGGCCGTGTGGCGGCTCCACATGTTCGGGCCGCGCAGCGCGCGGGTGCGGGAAACGTCCATGTTCTTGGTCTTGGTTTAGGCGAGGTGGAGTTCGGGGACGAAGGTGTCCAGGCCGGCGGCGATCAGCTCAGGCGAGATGCCCAGCGCCCAGGCCGTGGCGACAGCGGCAAGCAGCGTGGCGGCGTCGGTCTTGTCGGTGCCGAAGCGGCCCAGCAGGGCATCGATGTTGGCGCCTGGTGTCTCGGCGGGGCCTTGCGCCAGCACGGCGGCGCCGCCGCGCAGGAACACGGCGCGGCCGCCGCGGTCGCGGTGGTGCTGCAGGGCGTCTAGATTGCCGTTCTCGGCGTAGAAGACGACCTCGCCGTCGCTCAGCTCGGCCATGTCGACCAGGCGTGCATGGGCCGCGTTCAGCACGCTGGCGCCATCGCGGAGCACCACGTCGATCTGCGTTCGCAGCACCTTGTAGAGCTGGTCGGTGTCCTGCACGTCGTAGTCGGCCAGCGCGGCGATGCCGTCCAGGTCGGTCACGACGCCGACCTGGCAGCGGTCATAGGCCAGGCCGTCGCGCAGGATGGAGGCAGGGTCGTTCTCGATGACGGCGGCGTTGACGACGCGGTTCATCAGCAGGCGGTGCGCGGCGTCCCAGCGGGCGCTGTCGCGCTGCTCGACACGGCGCGTGCCCAGGAACAGGCCGTCACGGCAGGCCAGCCCCACGTGGCGGCCATTCAGGTGCAGCAGCCAGGCAACCAGCCGCGCGATCTGGCGCCCGCCCTGCGAGCCGGCGATGCCGACGATGGGGATGCGACCGGTCTCGTCCTCGGCGAACAGGTGGTCGATGATGGCCTGACCCACCGGCTGCGGGGCGCCGCCGGCCGGCTTCAGGTGCATCAGCAGGCCGGGGCCGGCGTTGACCTCGACGATGGCGCCGCCGGTCTCGCTCAGCGGCTTGCCGATGTCCTCGGTGACCAGGTCCACGCCGGCAATGTCAAGCCCGACGGTGCGCGCGGCCAGTGACACGGCATGCGCCACCTCGGGGTGCACCTCGGCCGTGCAGTCGATGGCGACGTTGCCGTTGCGCTGGATCAGCACGCTCTTGCCCGCGGGCGGCACGCTCTCAGGCGCGAAGCCCTGGCGCTGCAGGTCCAGCAGCACGACCGGGTCCTCGCCCAACGTGATGCGGTTCAGCGGGAAGTCCTCGGTCAGGCCGCGGCGCGGGTCCGTATTGATCTGGCTGTCGATCAGCTCGATGACGGTCTGCTTGCCGTCGCCATGCACCCAGGCGGCCTCGCCGCGCGCTGCGGCGACGACCTGGCCGCCGACGACCAGCACGCGGTGCTCGTTGCCGCGGATGTAGCTCTCCACCAGCACGGACGACCCTTCGGCATCGGCCAGCAGATAAGCTGCCTCGCAGTCGGCCTCTGTCTGGATGTCCAGCGTGACGCCGCGGCCGTGGTTGCCGTCGCTGGGCTTGATGACGACGGGCAGACCGACGTCCTGCGCGGCGCGCCAGGCCTCGGCGGCGCTCTTGACCTCCTCGCCGGCCGGCACGGGCACGCCCACCGCCTTCAACAGCGTCTTTGTCAGATCCTTGTCGCCAGCGATGCCCTCGGCGATGGCGCTGGTCATGTCGGTCTCGGCCGTCCAGATGCGGCGCTGGCGCTGGCCGTGGCCCAACTGCACCAGGTTGCCGTCATTCAGGCGGATGTGCGGGATGCGTCGGTCGGTAGCGGCGGCCACGATGGCGGCGGTGGACGGCCCCAGGTAGCAGTCGTCCAGCTTGTCGCGCACCCGGGCGACGGCGGCGGGCACGTCGAACGGCTCGTCGTTGATGGTCGCCATGATCAGCGCGTGGCCCTCGGCCAGCGCCGCACGGGCGACCTGCTCGTCACGCGCCCGGAACACCATGCGGTAGACGCCGCGCTGCGACGTGGAGCGGGTCTGGCCGAAGCCGGTGGGCATGCCGGCCAGGTTCAGAAGCTCGATGACGATGTGCTCCAGCACATGCCCCATCCAGGTGCCGTCACGCAGCCGCTCGATGAAGCCGCCGCGCTCGCCGACGCCGCAGTGGTGCTCGATCAGCGCGGGCAGCGCGGTCGTCAGGCGGTCATTGAATCCGGGCAGCAGGTGGGAGGGGAAATCTTCCAGCTCACCCAGGTCCAGCCAAACTTCCAGCACCGGCCGGTAGGTCCACATGTTGGGCCCGCGCAGGTAGTTGATGCGCAGCAGGCGGATGTCGTTCTTCTTGCTCATGGAATGCGTGATTGGCGCTGGGGAAGCGCGGGACATTGTGCGCTCAGTCATAGCGGAGAATGGACCGACAGCCTGTCGACTCAACAACAAAATGCAAGACCCTTCTCCCGACGTCGCGTCCCACCCGCAGACTGCGACCTTGCATGGCCGCTTGCAGGCAGGCGAGAACGTCGTGGCGCCACTGGAGGTTGACCTGGACGGGCAGGGCCGCTTCGCCCGCGGCCTCATCGCGTTGACGAATTCACGACTGCTGGCTTTCGATCCGGGCAGCGGCGCCTGGACGGAGTACCCGCTGGCGCTGGGGCAGAGCCTGCGCCTCAGCGACCACGGCGGCCTGGCATTCATGGAGCTGTTCGACGCGCAGCGCCGGCTGGCCCGCTGGCGTTTCACGCTGGCTTGCAACCCGGCGGCGGTGCGCTTCGTGGAGGCGTTCGAGCGCGAGGTGCAGCGCCTTACCGGCCAGGTGGCGCGCGACGAGGACGAGGAGGGCGAAGACTCCGGCTTCGACTTCGGCGATGCGAGCGCACCGCCCAGCACCTGGGTGCTGCTGCGGCTTTGGCGCTTCGCCCGGCCCTATCAGGGCCAGCTGCTGCTCGGCTTCGCGCTGATGCTGGGCGCCACCGGCGCCACGCTGGTGGCGCCCTACCTGACCATGCCGCTGATGGACCGGGTGCTGATCCCGTTCCAGAACGGCCAGGCCATCGACACCGGGCTGGTCATGCTGCTGCTCAGCGGCCTGTTCGGCGCGGCGTTGGTGTCGTGGGTGCTGGGGTGGGCCAAGACGTATTTGTTGGCCTTGGTGTCAGAACGTATCGCCGCCGACTTGCGCACGGCGACCTTCGAGCACCTGCTGGGGCTGTCGCTGGAGTACTTCGGCAACAAGCGCACCGGCGACCTGATGGCGCGCATCGGCTCGGAGACCGACCGCATCAGCGTGTTCCTGAGCCTGCACGCGCTGGACTTCATCACCGACGTGCTGATGCTGGGCATGACGTCCATCATTCTGTTCAGCATCCATCCCGGCCTGGCGCTGGCCACGCTGGTGCCGCTGCCCTTCATCGCGTGGCTGATCCACCTTGTCCGCGACCGGCTGCGCACCGGCTTCGAGAAGATCGACCGCGTGTGGGGCGAGGTCACCAACATCCTGGCCGACACCATCCCGGGCATCCGCGTCGTCAAGGCCTTCGCGCAGGAGGCGCGTGAGGCGCGGCGCTTTAAGGAGGCCAACGCCAACAACCTGCACGTCAACGACCGGCTCAACAAGACCTGGAGTCTGTTCACGCCCACCGTCGCGCTGCTGACCGAGATGGGCTTGCTGGTGGTGTGGGGCATCGGCATCTGGCTGATCGCGCACCAGAGCATCACGGTGGGCGTGCTGACCGCCTTCCTGGCCTACATCGGGCGCTTCTACGCGCGGCTGGATTCGATGAGCCGCATCGTCTCCGTGACGCAGAAGGCTGCGGCCGGCGCCAAGCGGATCTTCGACATCCTGGATCACGTCTCCAACGTGCCCGACCCGGTCAACCCGCAGCCGTTCGAGAATGTGACGGGCGCCATCTCCATGCAGGGCGTCAACTTCCGCTATGGCTCGCGCTCGGTCATCCGCAGCCTGAACCTGGACATCCGCCCAGGCGAGATGGTCGGCCTGGTGGGCCACAGCGGTTCGGGCAAGAGCACGCTGGTGAACCTGATCTGCCGCTTCTACGACGTGACCGAAGGCGCCATCAAGGTCGACGGCGTGGACCTGCGCCGCATCAAGGTGAGCGACTACCGCCGCCACATCGGCCTGGTGCTGCAGGAGCCCTTCCTGTTCTTCGGCACCATCGCCGAGAACATCGCCTACGGCAAGCCGGATGCAACGCGCGACGAGATCGTCGCCGCCGCGCGCGCCGCCCATGCGCACGAGTTCATCCTGCGCCTGCCGCACGGCTACGACAGCCTCGTCGGCGAGCGCGGCCAGGGCCTGTCGGGCGGCGAGCGCCAGCGAATCTCCATCGCGCGTGCGCTGCTGATCGACCCGGCCATCCTGATCCTCGACGAGGCTACCAGCGCGGTGGACACCGAGACCGAGAAGGAAATCCAGCGCGCGCTGGACAACCTCGTGAAGGGCCGCACGACCATCGCCATCGCCCACCGGCTGTCCACGCTGCGCAAGGCCGACAGGCTGGTGGTGATGGACCGCGGCGAGATCGTCGAGCTGGGCCCGCACGACGAGCTGATCGCCCAGCAGGGCCACTACTGGCGACTGTGGGAGGCGCAGGCCCGCCGCGTCGATTCGGAGGACGCCGATGACGACGGCGGCCTGCTGGTCGTGGCGCCCAACCCCAATGCCCACACGGTGAACGCATGAGCGATCTACCCTTTCGCGACCTGCAGTTGGACGCCCACGGCAAGCTGCAGCTGACTGACCTGAACGGCACGGTGCACGCCGGCGTGACGCCCGTGCGCGCCCATCCCATCTCCGCGCCCGACGAGGGCCTCAGCCTGGTCGGCAGCCACGGCCATGAGCTGGCCTGGGTGGAGCGGCTGTCGACGCTGCCGGACGGCCCGCGTCAGCTGCTGGAGGCCGAACTGGCGGCGCGCGAGTTCCACCCGACGCTGCTGCAGCTGATCGCGGTCAACACCTTCGGAACGCCCAGCACCTGGCGCATCCAGACCGACCGCGGCGAGGTGGACTTCGTGCTGAAAAGCGAGGAAGACATCCGCCGGCTCGAAGAAGGCCGGCTGCTGATCACGTCCACGCACGGCGTGCAGCTGAACGTGCCGGACCGCTGGGCGCTGGACAAGGCTTCCAAGAAGCTGCTGGAACGCTTCCTCTGAAAACGAAAAAGGCCGCACTGAGGCGGCCCTTGCGATGAGCGGGCTGGATCAGCTCGCGTCGCCCATCTGAGACTGCAGGTAGTTCTGCTCGCCCACCTTGCCGACCAGGTCCAACTGGGTTTCGAGGTAGTCGATGTGCTCCTCCGTGTCGTCCAGGATCTGCACGAACAGCTCGCGGGACACGTAGTCGCGCACGCTTTCGCAGTAGGCCACGGCCTCCTTCAGGTGGGCATGGCCGGTGCGCTCGATCTTCAAGTCGCACTCCATCGTCTCGACGGCGTTCTCGCCGATGTAGAGCTTGCCCAGGTCCTGCAGGTTGGGCAGGCCGTCCAGCGTCAGCACGCGCTCGATGAGCTTGTCGGCGTGCTTCATCTCCTCGATGGATTCCTCGTACTCGTGCTTAGCCATCTTCATCAGGCCCCAGTTCTTCAGCATGCGGGCATGCAGGAAATACTGGTTGATGGCGGTCAGTTCGAGCTTGAGCTGCGCGTTCAGGTGAGCGATGACTTGCGGGTCGCCTTTCATGGAGGCCTCCTTGTTGTATGCGTGAAGAATGTGTGCAGTATCGGCAGCGATAGCCCCAGAGCAAAACCGGTTTTTCTGAAAATGAGACCGATTCGCATTAGACTTCGCTTCACCATGATCGTCTGTGTCTGCCACCGCGTCTCCGACCGCGACATCGCCATCGCCGCTTCGGCGGGCTGCCCGAGTTTCGAGGCGCTGCAGGAGGACCTGCGCGTGGCCACCGCATGCGGCGCCTGCCACGACTGCGCCTGCGAGGTGTTCGAGGAAAGCCGTGTGGCGGGTGGCGCAGCCAGCCCGCGTGGCAAGACGATTGCGATCCACGCGCGGCTCGCGGCCTGAAGGCGCGGCTAGAATCACGCCCAGGCGCCAGGCAATGGCGCCATTTTTTTGTTGTTCCCTGCCCCGAAGTCGTTGTGTTTCGCAGCCGCTCAAGGCGAGGACGGCACGACATCTTTGAGGAAAGAAACTCCATGAGCACCATGCAAACCGGCACCGTCAAATGGTTCGACGACGGCAAGGGCTTCGGCTTCATCACGCCGGCCGATGGCACCAAGGATCTGTTCGCACATCACAGCGAAATCAAGAACAACGGTGGCTTCCGCACGCTGGCTGAAGGCGCGCAAGTCGAGTTCGAAGTGAAGCAGGGCCCCAAGGGCCTGCAAGCCGCGAACATCCGCTCGCTGTAAATCCATCACGGCTCAGGCCGTTGATCTGAAGCCCGCGCCCAGCGCGGGCTTTGTGCTTTCTGGGTCCGCCCCGACAATCACCGGTTATGTCTGCACTGCCCGTCGCCCCTCCGAAGGCGCTGACCGCTTACCGCCCGTTCTGGGCCAAGCGCTTCGGCCCCGCGCCCTTCCTGCCCATGAGCCGGCAGGAGATGGAGCAGCTCGGCTGGGATTCCTGCGACATCATCATCGTCACGGGCGATGCGTACGTCGACCACGCCAGCTTCGGCATGGCCGTCATCGGCCGCACGCTGGAGGCCCAGGGCTTTCGCGTCGGCATCATTGCGCAGCCCGACTGGAACAGTGCCGACGCCTTCAAGGCGCTTGGCAAGCCGAACCTGTTCTTCGGTGTGGCCGCGGGCAACATGGATTCAATGATCAACCGCTACACGGCTGATCGCAAAATCCGCAGCGACGACGCCTACACACCCGGTGGCCAAGGCGGCAAGCGCCCCGACCGCGCGACGCTGGTTTACACGCAGCGCTGCCAGGAGGCGTTCAAGGACGTCCCCATCGTCATCGGCGGCATCGAGGCCTCGCTGCGCCGCATTGCGCATTACGACTACTGGCAGGACAAGGTGCGCCGCTCCGTGCTGGTGGACAGCAAGGCCGACCTGCTGGTCTACGGCAATGCCGAGCGCGCCATCATCGAGATCGCCCACCGCCTGGCGCGCCGCGAGCCCATCGAGTGCCTGACCGACGTGCGCGGCACGGCCTTCATGCGTCGCGACGACGACCCGTCGGCCGACGGCTGGTTCGAGCTGGACTCCACCGAGGTGGACCGCCCCGGTCGCGTCGACGAGCTGATCAGCCCATACCAGATCATTGACGAGAAGAGCACCTGCGCGTCCAACGACGAGCCGGACGCGCCCAAGCCGATCAAGATTCACAAGACCGGCCGCATCGCCATGCCGCCGCGTGAGCGCACCGTGGTGCGTCTGCCGGCGTACGAGGTGGTGAAGAGCGACCCGGTGCTGTATGCCCACGCCAACCGCGTGCTGCACCTGGAGACCAACCCCGGCAACGCCCGTGCGCTGGTGCAGCGCCATGGCGAGCGCGACCTGTGGATCAACCCGCCGCCCATCCCGCTCTCGACGCCGGAGATGGATCACGTTTTCGACCTGCCCTACGCCCGCGCGCCGCACCCCAGCTACGCGGACGAGAACGGCAGCCACGACGGCGCGACCAAGATCCCGGCCTGGGAAATGATCCGCTTCAGCGTGAACATCATGCGCGGCTGCTTCGGCGGCTGCACCTTCTGCTCGATCACCGAGCACGAGGGCCGCATCATCCAGAGCCGCAGTGAAGACTCTGTCATTCGCGAGATCGAGGAGATGCGCGACAAGGTGAAGGGCTTCACCGGCATCGTGTCGGACCTGGGCGGCCCCACGGCCAACATGTACCGCATTGGCTGCAAGAGCCCCGAGATCGAAGCCGCCTGCCGCAAGCCCAGCTGCGTCTACCCGGGCATCTGCCCGAACCTGAACACCAGCCACGACCCGCTCATCAAGATGTACCGCCGCGCGCGCGCGCTGCCGGGCGTCAAGAAGATCCTGATCGGCTCCGGCCTGCGGTATGACCTGGCCGTGCAGTCGCCCGAGTACGTGAAGGAGCTGGTCACCCATCATGTGGGCGGTTATCTCAAGATCGCGCCGGAGCACACCGAGAACGGCCCGCTGTCCAAGATGATGAAGCCGGGCATCGGCACATACGACCGCTTCAAGCAGATGTTTGAGGCGGCGAGCGCCGCGGCCGGCAAGAAGCAGTACCTGATCCCGTACTTCATCGCCGCCCACCCCGGCACCAGCGACGAGGACATGATGAACCTCGCCGTATGGTTGAAGAAGAACGGCTTCCGCGCCGACCAGGTGCAGACCTTCTACCCCAGCCCGATGGCCACGGCGACGGCGATGTACCACTCCGGCCGCAACCCGCTCAAGGGCATCAGCCGTGATGAGACTCGCGGCGAAAAGGTGGACATCGTGCGCGGCGAGCGCCGCCGCCGGCTGCACAAGGCCTTCCTGCGCTACCACGACGCCAACAACTGGCCGCTGCTGCGCGAGGCGTTGAAGGCCATGGGCCGCGCCGACCTGATCGGCAACGGCAAGCACCACCTGATCCCGAGCTACCAGCCCGTGACCGATGGCAGCTACGAAAGCGCCCGGCGCAAGAACTCGACCGGCGCCAAGCCCGCGCCTCAACCCGGCGGGTCCTCGCCGATGAAGCCGGCCACGCCGCGCAAGGGTCAGGTGCTGACCCAGCACACCGGCCTGCCGCCGCGCGTGACCGGCGCCGCCCGGGCGGCCGGCGCGCGTCCGGGCAAACCCGGTAAGCGTTGAGGGCTGTAGCGGGATATTTGCCCGCGCTTTTCGTGGCGATGGCTGCGTGGATGCACTACGCTTGCGGCTCCCGACCGGCGGGGCTGTAGCCGCCGCCCGTGCTTAAGCCCTCGCCCTCATGCAAGACACAACGCCTGCCGTTGACGACGACCTGCTCGAGTTGCTCGACGAGCCCGAGCATGCCGAGCTGGAGCATCGCCCCTACGACCGGCCCTGGCGCATCCTGATCGTCGACGACGACGGTGACGTCCATAAGGCCACCGAGCTGGCCATGCAGGGCCTGACCATCGAGGGCCAGCCGCTGATCTTCCTGCACGCGAGCTCCGCCGCCCAGGCGCGCCAGCTGCTGGCGAGCGAAGACGACCTCGCGGTGGTGCTGCTGGATGTCGTCATGGAGAGCGAGGACGCCGGTCTGCAGCTGGTGCGCCACATCCGTGACGAGCTGCGCCTGAATGCGCTGCGCATCGTGCTGCGCACCGGCCAGCCCGGCTACGCGCCCGAGATCGAGACGGTGCAGGCCTATGACATCAACGACTACAAGACCAAGTCCGAGCTGACACGCACGCGCCTGTACACGGTGCTGACGGCGGCGGTGCGCTCCTACCGCCAGATCTGCGCGCTGGAGGCCAACCGCCTCGGGCTGGAGATGATCGTCGAGAGCAGCACCTCGCTGTCTCGCATGCGCGGACTCTCCCGCTTTGCGGAGGGTGTCGTCACGCAGCTGTGCGCGCTGCTGGGCATCCTGCCCGAGGGCCTGGTCTGCGCGCAGGTGCACGGCGAGGCCAGTGACGAGGTGCGCATCGTCGCTGCGGCCGGCCAGTACAGCGGCCTCATCGACCGCCCGCTGGCCCAGGTCAAGATCGTCGCCGTGCGCGAGCGCCTGGAGCGCTGCCTGCGCGAGCGCCGCAACATCTACGATGACGGCACCTGCCTGTACTTCGGCATGGGCCCCGGCCGCGCGATGGCGGCGCTGGTGGACGTGGGCCGCGAGCTCGACGATCTGGACCAGCAGCTGCTGCGCGCCTTCTGCTCGAACATCGCCGTCGGCTTCGAGAACGTGCTGCTGTACACCCAGCTGCTGGATCAGGCCTACAACGACCCGCTGCTGCGCCTGCCCAACCGCAACCGCTTCGTCGAGTTGCTGGACAAGAACCTGAAGGACCCGCAAGGCGTCACGCTGGCGCTGATCGACATCGACGATTTCTCCGACATCAACGACGCCTTCGGCCAGCACTTCGGCGACCAGGTGCTGCAGGCCGTTGTGCAGCGCATGAGCGAGATGCTGGGCCTGAACACGGCGATGGCCCGCGTCGGCGCGGACACCTTCGGCGTGCTGGGCGAGCACGTCAAGGTCTGTCCGGAGAGCGTGCAGTCCGTGTTCGCCGACCCCTTCGTCGTGTCCGGCGAGCGCTTGCAGCTGTCAGCCACCACCGGCCTCGTGCGGCTGGGCGAATCCACCGCGGTCGGCTCCGAGCTGCTGCTGGACGCCCAGATCGCGCTGAAGCGCGCCAAGCAGCACCAGCGCGGCTCGTCTCAATATTTCTCCGCCGCCATGGGCAGCGACGCGCGCGAGCGCTTCAAGCTGCTGAAGGGCCTGCGCACCGGCTTCGAGGAAAGCCAGCTGTTCGTCGTCTACCAGCCGCAGGTGGACCTGGACACGCGCCGCGTCATCGGGGCCGAGGCGCTGCTGCGCTGGCGCACCGTCGACAACCGCTTCATCCCTCCCGACCAGTTCATTCCGCTGGCCGAGCAGAGCGGGCTCATCATTCCCATCGGGGAGTTCGTCATGCGCACCGCGTGCGGCCAGCTGAAGAAGATGCAGGCGCTGGGGCACGGCGACTTCCGCATGGCCGTCAACGTGTCCATGGCGCAGTTCCGCCACCCCGGCTTCATCGACATGTTGGAACGCGCGCTGCGCGACTGCGGCGTCAGCGGGCACCACCTCGAGCTGGAGATCACCGAGTCCATGGCGATGGAGGATGCCGAGCTGGTGCGCCGCGTGCTGGCCGACATCAAGCACCTGGGCTTCAGCGTGGCCATCGACGACTTCGGGACCGGCTTCTCGTCTTTGAGCCAACTGCGCCAGCTACAGGTGGACCGCCTCAAGATCGACCGCGCCTTCGTGCAGGAGGCGCAGACTTCGACCGCTGGCTCCACCATCGCGCAGATGGTCGTCAACCTTGGCCGCGGCCTGGGGCTGACCGTCATCGCCGAGGGCATCGAGACCGAGGAGCAGCGCCAGTACCTTGTTGGGCTGGGCTGCCACGAAGGCCAGGGCTGGCTGTTCGCCAAGCCCATGCCGGCCGACCAGCTCGAAAGTTTCATGGCCGGCTGAACCCCTGATGGCGCGGCCGGGGCGGAACCCTAAACTCCGCCGACCCTCAGACAGCCAGGAGCGCTCATGAGTCTTGCGAAGATCCTCGTCGCCCAGGGTGGCGGCCCCACCGCCGTCATCAACCAGAGCCTGGTGGGCGTGGTGCTCGAAGCGCGGCGCCAGGCCGGCGTGGCGGCGGTCTACGGCGCCCGCCACGGCGTGCGCGGCATCGTCAATGAGGACTTCGTCGACCTGGCTCAGGAGACCAGCCACAACCTGGAGCTGGTGGCCATGACGCCTGCGTCCGCGCTGGGCTCGACGCGCGACAAGCCCGATGCGGCCTACTGTCACGAAATCTTCGCGGTGCTGCAGGCGCATGGCATCACGCACTTCTTCTACATCGGCGGCAACGACTCCTCGGACACCGTGCGCATCGTGTCGGAAGAGGCCCAGGCGGCGAACTACCCGCTGCGCTGCATCCACATCCCCAAGACCATCGACAACGACCTGGTTGGCAACGACCACACGCCCGGCTACGCGTCGGCCGCACGCTTCGTTGCCCAGGCCTTCGCCGGCGCCAACCTCGACAACGCCGCGCTGCCTGGCGTCTACGTGGGTGTCGTGATGGGGCGCCACGCGGGCTTCCTCACCGCCGCCGCCGCCCTGGGCAAGAAGTTTGACGACGACGGCCCGCACCTGATCTACGTGCCCGAGCGCGACTTCCACATCGACCAGTTCCTGCGCGACGTGAAGGCCACGCACGAGCGCTTCGGCCGCTGCGTCATTGCCGTCAGCGAGGGCATCCACGACGCGAGCGGTGCGCCCATGCTGTCAAAGCTGGCCGGCCAGCATTCGGATCTCGAGCGCGACGCGCACGGCAATGTGCAGCTCAGCGGCACCGGCGCGCTGGCGGACCTGCTGTGCGAGGAGATCAAAGCCAAGCTGGGCATCAAGCGCGTGCGCGGCGACACGTTCGGCTACCTGCAGCGCAGCTTCCTGGGCTGTGTGTCCGATGTGGATCAGCGCGAGGCGCGCGAGGTCGGCGAGAAGGCCGTGCAGTACGCCTTCCACGGCGACCGCGACGGCTCCGTGGCCATCCAGCGCGTGGGCTACTACTCGGTGGACTACAAGCTGTTGCCGCTGGCCGCCGTGGCCGGCAAGACTCGCACCATGGAAGACGTGTTCATCAACGCCGCCGGCACCGACGTGACGGATGCCTTCCGCCTGTACCTGCGCCCGCTGCTGGGGTCGGGCATGCCGGACGCGTACCGACTGCGACCCAACCCGGTGGCTAAGGTGCTGAACAGGGGCTGAGCGTCGTTCAACCCTCGGCGGGTGCGGGCAATTGCTTCAGCGCCCACGCTTCCGCCTTGTCCTGCAGCCAGCCCACGGCGAGGTTGCCGATCACCCAGATCAGGAACACCGTGCTGGCGCGCACGGGGCCGTCGTTCAGCGTCATGTAGGCCGTGCCGACGACCAGCGGCAGCAGCGCGACGCCGTAGGTCCAGCGGTCTGAGAGCGCCAGGGTGTTCAGCATCGGCCGCAGCGGCCACTGCGCTAGGCCCTCAGCGCGCACGCGCTCCTCCTGCACCGCGGCGGCCAGCAGCATCCAGGCCACGGCCACCAGCAGGCAACTGGGCAGTGGTAGCCAGTGGCCCAGTGCTGCCCAGAACAGGAAACCCACCAGCGGCGACAGGCCGGCCACCACGCAGCCGTGCAGCGGGACCAGCGGCCACGCCGCCACCAGCCCCGCGAGGCCGAACAGCCAGGCGGCCGGCAGGTACAGCCAGCCGGGGATCACCGACAACGGCCCGCCCGTCGACGCAGCGCTGCCCGCATCCAGCCAGGCCATCCACGCGGCGAACAGCAGCCACACCAGGCCCAGCACCGGCTGCATCTCGTTGCGCCGCCAGCGCTCCAGAGGCAAGGCCAGACGTCGGGTGGGCGTCGTCAACGCCGGACCCACGTTGAGCAATGTGCCCACCATGAGGCCGGCGACGAGCAGCGCCCCGGTCGCCACCAGCCAGCCCGCTGCATGCGCGCCGCCGATCGCCGGGTCGCCGAACACGCCGACGCTGGCGGCGAGCATCAGTGCCGCCCCCAGCCCAGCACGCAGCCACAGGCCCCGCTTCTGGCCGGCGGCCAGCCAGGCCGGCGCCTGCGCGTCCAGCCCCAAGTGGCGCAGCCACGGCACGCTCAGCAGCCCCAGCGCCCGCGCAACCCGGGGCTGCAGCAGCAGCCACAGCAACTGCAGCTTGAACGCGTTGTCGCCGGCGTCGCGCAGCGCGGCGAGACCCAGCAGCGGCGCCACCAGCGCGCGCACGGCCGGGTCGATGGCCGCCGGCCGCAGCCGTGCGTCCAGCGCGTCATGCAGTGCATGGGCCAGCTCGACGCCCAACTGGCGTTCGGTGCGGAAGTCGTTCAGCCAGCCGAAGTGCGCGTCCAGCGCTTTCAGCAAGGCATCCGGCAGGCTGGGCAGGCTCAGCGCCCACTGCGCGAAAGCCGCCGAAAACTCGGCCTGCCGGCTCAACGGCTGCTGGTCCAGCACGTGGCGCACATCGCCCCACGCCTGCACCAACGCAGCCTCGCCGTCGCGGCGCCAGCGCAGTTCCAGCGCGTCGATCAGGTCCAGGGGTTGAACGGCGGGCTCCGTGTCAGCGGCCGGTGTCGTTTCGTTCGCGCGACAGACCGAGGGCGGTGCCGGCGGTGCGGGCACTGCCGGTTCATCGCCGGGCTGGGGCGACGCCGCGTTCTCGCACTGCCACTTCGCCCACTGCTGCACGCGCTCGTAGGCCGCGCGCAGTGCCTGGTAGGCCTCGGCATCGTCGTCGGGACGCGTGACCTTCAGCTTCAGCGCATAGGCCTTTTTGATCGCAGCCAGTTCCGTCGTCGGTTCAATGCCCAGCAGGGCCCAGTCCTGTTCCCACATGGCGGTCAGAAGCGGAACGAGGTGTCGATGCTGTCCAGCGCTTCCTTGAATTGCTGGCGTGCGCTTCGGATGGTGCGCGGGTCCTGCGTCTGCAGCGCCAGCTCGAACTGACCGAGCCAGTCCTGCAGCATCACGCGGTCGTTGCCCAGGCGGTCCTCGAACAGACGCTTGGCGCGTTCGATCTGGTAGCGGTTGTCCTGCTCGTCGCGCGGGTGGCGCTTCAGCGCCTGCAGCCGCTCTCGCGTGGCGGCGAGCTCGGCGGCGCTCAGGCGTGCGCCCTGGCTTTCAATGATCAGCTCGTGCCGCTGGCCGCCGGGGAAGTCGTGCGCCTCGACCTCCAGCAGCCCGTTGGCGTCGTAGGTGAAGCGCACGTCCACGCCGGCCTGGCCTGCGGGCGCGGCGGCGATGGGGATCTCCAGCTTGCCCAACGACAGGTTCTCCGACCCCACCGGCGACTCGCCCTGGCGCACGTCCACCAGGATGACCTTTTGCCCGTCGCCCAGCGTGCGGTACTGCTCCACGCGCGACACCGGCACCGGCGTGTTGCGCTCGATGATGGGGGAGAAGCGGTCGTTGACCATGCGGCCGGCGATCTGCGAGGCCGCCACGATGCCCAGCGAGTAGGGCATTACGTCGGTCAGCACCACGTCGTCCAGCGCCGCGTCGCGGGCCTTCAGGCCGGCCTGCACGGCAGCACCCATCGCGATGGCGAGGTCGGGGTCCAGCTTGCGCAACGGCAGGCGCTGGAAGAGGCGCGTGACGAGCTTCTGCACCATCGGCATGCGCGTGGCGCCGCCCACCAGCACGACTTCAGCCAGGCCCGCCGGATCCAGTTGCGCATCGGCCAGCGCCCGCTCGATGGGCCGGCGCAGGCGCTGCAGCAGATCCTGCGCGCCGGCCTCGAAGTCGGCGCGCGTGATCGTGGCGGTCAGCGTGCGGTCGCGCCAGACGGTGCTCATCGTGGCGCTGTCGCGCTCGCCGAGATCGCGCTTGGCCTGCTCGGCCAGGCGCCACCAGGTTTCGCTGGCCAGCCAGGCTTGGCGCTCCTCCGTCGTCAGGCCCTCGGCCTGCTTCGCGAACAGCTGCGCGATGGCGCGGCTGAAGTCCTCGCCGCCCAGTCGCGTGTCGCCCGCGCTGGCGCGCACCTCCACGACGCCGTCGAAGTACGCCAGCACCGACACGTCGAACGTGCCGCCGCCCAGGTCGAACACCAGGAAGCTGCTGTGCTCGGGCCGCTCCTGCAGGCCATAAGCCAGGCCTGCAGCGGTGGGCTCGTTCAGCAGCCGCTCGACCTTCAGCCCGGCAATCTCGCCGGCCGTGCGCGTGGCGCGGCGCTGGGCTTCGTTGAAGTACGCCGGCACGGTGATGACGGCCTCGGTGACCGGCTCACCGAGGAAGGCCTCGGCGTCGGCCTTCAGCGCCTGCAGCACCAGCGCCGACAGCTCCTGGGGCCGCAGCTCCTTCACGTGCGAGCCGGTGCGCAGCGTGACCTTGCGGTCGCTGCCCATCCAGCGCTTGAACGCCAGCGCCGTGGACTGCGCATGCAGCCCCGCACGCTCGCGCGCAGCCAGGCCCACCAGCATGTGGCCCTGCTCGTCCAGCGCCACGGCGGACGGCGTCAGGAAATCCCCGTGAGCGTTGGGGATGAGGACGGCCTCGCCGTCGCGAAACACCGCCGCCGCGCTGTGCGTGGTGCCCAGGTCGATGCCCAGGATCATTGCAGGAGCCTCTCGTTGGAACGGGCGCAAGCGTAGCCGCTTATGCGGTCAGCGCTGGGGCTGGATCAGCCGGGGATGCCACCTGTTCGACCCCCTTCAGCGTCGCCGAGCCGAAATGGCGGTGGCTGTAGGACACGTCTCGTCGTTGCCGATGACGGGATCGGCGTCCACGACCTTGCGCGCGATGACCGCTTCGACGCGACGCGCCGCCCCGGCGCGGACGCGCGCCTGCGCGCCTGCGCGCGCTTCGGTAAGGATGGGTCCTCACGAGGAAGAGCGCTCCACGGTTGTCATGCGGCATGTCTGCCTGGTTTTCGATCAACTCGCCGACTTGCAGGCCCGGCTCGACGCGAGCGACACGCGCGCCAATGCGGCAGCGGCGGCGTCCGTGCTAGTGCAGATCTACAGCGCCATCGTGCAGCGGGACTGGATCGCCTCGGTATCCGTTAGCGTGCGGGCCCAGCCGCGCCTTGAGCGTCGTCAGCCGCCGCGCTTGGCCAGCACGGCCCTCGCCACGCGCGACACCGGCGGGCGGCCCAGCACGTTGGAGATGAAGGCGCCGGCGTCCACCAGCTTGTCGAGATCGATGCCGGTCTGGATGCCGAGGCCGTCCAGCATGAACACGGCGTCCTCCGTCGCCACATTGCCCGTCGCGCCCCTTGCATAGGGGCAGCCGCCCAGGCCGGCCACGCTGGCGTGGAAGCTGTGGATGCCCAGCTCCAGGCTGGCGTAGATGTTGGTCAGCGCCTGGCCGTAGGTGTCGTGGAAATGGCCCGACACCTCCGCCAGCGGGAAGTGCTTCAGCGCCCGCTCCATCGCGGCCTGCACCTTGCGCGGCGTGCCCACGCCGATGGTGTCGGCGATGTCGATGGCGTCCACGCCCAGTGCGCGCAGCGGGCGCACGACGGCCTCGACCTGGTCTGCGCTGATGTCGCCTTCATAGGGGCAGCCCAGCGCGCACGACAGCGCCGCGCGCACCTTCACGCCGGCCGCATGCGCGCCCTCGATGACGGGCGCGAACCGCTCCAGGCTCTCGGCGATCGAGCAGTTGATGTTCTTCTGAGTGAACGCTTCGCTGGCCGCGGTGAAGACCAGGATCTCGTCGGGCTTTGACGCCAGCGCCGGCTCCAGCCCCTTCAGGTTGGGCACCAGTACCGAGTACCGAACGTCGGGCTTGCGCGCGATGGCCGCCATGACGGCGGTGTTGTCGCCCATCTGCTGCACCCACTTCGGGCTGACGAAGCTGGTGACCTCGATCTCCTTGAGACCGGCATCCTGCAGCATCGCCACCAGTTGCGCCTTGTGCTCGGTGGCGACGTTCTCCTTCTCGTTCTGCAGCCCGTCGCGCGGGCCGACGTCGAGGATCTTGACGTGCGAGGGCAGGGCCATGGTTCAGGCTTGCAGCTTGAGGAGTTCCGCGCCGTCGCTGACCTGGTCGCCGATGGCGAACAGCAGCTCGGCGACCTTGCCGTCGCGCGGCGACGAGATCGTGTGCTCCATCTTCATGGCCTCCATGACGGCCAGCGGCTGGCCTTTGGTGACGGTGTCGCCGGCCTGGGCCAGGAAGGCGATCAGCTTGCCCGGCATGGGTGCGGTGAGGCGGCCACCATCGGCCGGGCCGTCGCCGGCATGGGCGATCAAGTCCACCTGGGTCAGCACGGCGGAGTCATCGGCTGCGAACACGGCGACGCGCTCTCCCTGGGCGTAGGTCTTCACGCGCTGGCGCTCGGCGCCCAGAAATAGCTCGTGCGCTTCTGCGTCCTGCGATTGCACGGCGAACGGGATGGCTTCGCCCTCGACGGTCAGCGTCATGCCACCACGGTGATGGCGCGACAGCTGCACCTCGTGATGCGCGCCGCCGGCTTCCAGGTCGAAGCGCCGCGTTGCCGCGCCAAACAGGCGGAAGCCGTCGCGGGCGCTCCACGGGTCGCTGCCCTGCGTGGCGCCTTCGACGGCCAGCGCGTGGGCGACGACGGCGGCCGCGCTGATGCGCAGCGGCAGGCCGGGCTGGTCGAACAGCACCGCCTTCTCGCGCTCGATGAGGCCGGTGTCGAGGTCGGCGCCCGAGAACGACGCGGTCGCCGCGCAGCGGCGCAGGAAGGCGACGTTGGTGTGCAGGCCGACGATGTGCGTGTCGCGCAGCGCGGCGTCCAGCCGGGCCAGCGCCTGCGCCCGATCCTCACCCCAGACGATGAGCTTGGCGATCATCGAGTCGTAGAACGGGCTGATCGCGTCGCCCTCCCGCACACCGGCATCAATGCGGGTGGTGCCGCGCTCGAACGCGACATGCGCCGGCCAGCGTGCCACGTCCAGCGTGCCGGTGGCGGGCAGGAAGCCGCCGTCCGGGTTCTCGGCGCAGATGCGGGCCTCGATGGCGTGGCCGCGCATGCGCAGTTCGTGCTGCTTCAACGGCAGCGGTTCACCCGACGCGACGCGCAGTTGCCACTCCACCAGATCCTGGCCGGTGATCGCCTCCGTCACCGGATGTTCCACCTGCAGCCGGGTGTTCATCTCCATGAAGTAGAAGCGGCCGTCCTGCTCGGCGATGAACTCGACGGTGCCCGCGCCGACATAGCCCACGGCCTTCGCCGCGGCCACGGCGGCCTCGCCCATCTGTGCGCGACGTTCGGCGGTCATGCCCGGCGCGGGTGCTTCCTCCAGCACCTTCTGGTGGCGGCGCTGCACGGAGCAGTCGCGCTCGAACAAATAGACGCAGTCGCCGTGCGAATCGCCGAACACCTGGATCTCGATGTGGCGGGGCTTCTGCACATAGCGCTCGATCAGCACCGCGTCGTCACCGAAGCTGTTGCTGGCCTCGCGCTTGCACGAGGCCAGTGCGGCGTCGAACTCATCGGCGTTGTAGACCGCGCGCATGCCCTTGCCCCCGCCGCCGGCGCTGGCCTTGATGAGCACGGGGTAACCGATGCGCTCAGCTTCACGCTTCAGTAACGCCGGATCTTGATCCGCACCGTGGTAGCCGGGCACCAGCGGCACGTTTGCCGCTTCCATCAGCCGCTTCGATTCGGCTTTCAGGCCCATCGCCTGGATGGCGCTCGGCGGCGGACCGATGAAGGCGACGCCGGCATCAGCGCAGGCCTGCGCGAACGCCTCGTTCTCGCTCAAGAAACCGTAGCCGGGGTGCACGGCTTGTGCGCCGGTCGCCTTGGCGGCGGCCAGGATGCGCTCCCACTGCAGGTAGGAGTCGCGCGGCGCGGGGCCGCCGATGTGGACGGCTTCGTCGCAGGCCTGCACGTGCTGCGCATCTCGGTCGGCGTCGGAAAAGACTGCAACGGTCTGGATGCCGAGGCGGCGCGCAGTCGCGGCCACCCGGCAGGCGATCTCGCCGCGGTTGGCGATCAGGATCTTCTTGAACATCTCTTCTTGTCTCCGGTCTCGTGAACCTTCTACACGGGTTGTTCAGCTGCGGCCAGGATCACTGGCGTTGATGGCAGGGGCAGGCGGGAACGGTCACCCCGGCTTGTTGCCTTCCTGCAGCCGTTTGCGGCGCGCCTCGTACTGGTCGTAGTCCGGCGCGTTGCGGCGCTCGCACGCGCGCTGCTCCTGGGCATTGCTCAGGTTGGCGCACTGACCCTGCGCGACGGCCTGCACCTGGTCGTAGACGAAGGCGCAGCCGGACAACGAGAGGACGGCGAGCAAGAGCAGGAGTTGCTTCATGTCAGTGCGTGCAGACCTGCACCTTGGCCGCCGCGTCGGACGGCGTCAGCTCGGCTTCGGTCGAGCAACGCATGCCCAGCCGGTCCAGCAACGCCCGGTCCTTCTCGGCCTGCGGGTTGCTCGTCGTCAGCAGCTTGTCGCCGTAGAACATCGAGTTGGCGCCGGCCAGGAAGCACAGCGCTTGCATGGTCTCGGGCATCTCCTCGCGCCCGGCGGACAGGCGCACCATGGCGCGCGGCATCGCGATGCGGGCGACGGCAATCGTGCGGATGAACTCCAGCGGGTCCAGCGGCGCGACGCCGGCCAGCGGCGTGCCTTCGACTTGCACGAGGTTGTTGATGGGCACGCTCTCGGGGTAGGGGTCGAGGTTGGCCAGCTGCACGATGAGGCCGGCGCGCTGGCGGCGCGTCTCACCCATGCCGACGATGCCGCCGCTGCACACCTTCAGGCCCTGCTGGCGCACGCGGTCCAGCGTGTCGAGACGGTCCTGGTAGGTGCGCGTCGTGATGATCTGGCCGTAGAACTCGGGCGCGGTGTCGAGGTTGTGGTTGTAGTAGTCCAGCCCCGCCTCCTTGAGCTGCTCGGCCTGGCCGTCTTCGAGCATTCCGGCGGTCAGGCAGGTCTCCAGGCCCAGCGCCTTGACCTCGGAAATCATCTCGCCGATGGCTTCCAGGTGGCGGGGCTTGGGCGAGCGCCAGGCGGCGCCCATGCAGAAGCGCGTCGCGCCGTTGGCCTTGGCCGCGCGGGCGGCTTCCATCACTTCCTGCAGCGGGATCAGCTTCTCGGCCTTCAGGCCGGTGTCGAAGTGGGCCGACTGCGGGCAGTAGGCGCAGTCCTCCTCGCAGCCGCCGGTCTTGATGGACAGCAGCGTGGACAGTTGCACCGCATTGGCATCGAAGTGTTCGCGGTGCACCTGCTGGGCGCGGAACAGCAGGTCGTTGAAGGGCAGGTCGAACAGCGCCACGACATCCTTGACCGTCCAGGGCGTGGCTTGGCGGCGGTCGGCGTCGGTGGTGGGCGTGAGGGTCTGGATCTGGTTCATGCGAAGGCAACCAAGGGAGAAATGTCGAGATGCGCCGGTGCGTCCAGCGGATCGGAAAGTCGGGGGATGTGCCCCAGGCAGGGCGCCTTCAGGCCGGCCTGCAGAGAGGCCAGATTGTCGGCGACGTGCGACTGGTGCGGGTCGGCGGTGTTGGCCACCCACGCGCCCAGCGTCAGGCCACGCGCGCGGATGGCCTCCGCCGTCAGCAGCGCGTGGTTGATGCAGCCCAGCCGCAGGCCCACGACGAGTATGACCGGCAGGCCCAGGTCGAGGGCGAGGTCGGCGGTGTCCCAGTGGGCGGTGAGCGGCACGCGAAAGCCGCCGACGCCTTCGACCAGGGCGATGTCGGCCTTGGCCGCCGTGGCGCGGATGGCATGGAGCAGCGCATCGCGGTCGATAGCTCGGCCTTCGAGCTTGGCAGCGATGTGCGGTGCGCAGGGCTCGCGGAACTGCAGAGGACCGACGTCCGCGTCGCTCAGGCCCAAGTCTTGTGCTTCCAGCAGCTCGGCGACGTCCTCGTTGATCCAGCGGCTGTTGCGCCACGTCTGCCCGGCGGCCAGCGACTTGATCGGTGCGACGCGGTGGCCCGCCGCGGCCAGTGCACGGGTCAACGCGGCGGTGACGAAGGTCTTGCCGATCTCGGTGTCGGTGCCGGTGATGAAGAAGCCGTTCATGCCGCCTGCTCCTGCGTGGCGGCGGCGCGCTCCAGCGCAGTCAGCAACGCATCGACGTCAGTTGCCGTGTGCGTGCCGCACAGCGTGATGCGCAGTCGCGCGGTGCCCGCCGCAACGGTGGGCGGGCGGATGCCGGGTACGCGAAGGCCAGCGGCCTCCAGCGCGGCGGCGAGTGCCATGACTTCGGCGTTGCCGCCGACGATGAGCGGCTGGATGGGTGTAGACGAGTCGGTGAGCTGCCAGCCCAGGCGTGGGTGCTGGTCGATCAGTGCCAGCAGCCCGTCGCGCAACTGCGTTTGTCGCGCGACGAGGTTGGCGCGGCGGGCGGTGCCGAGTGGGCCTTCTATCAATGCGAAGCTGGTCAGTAGTGCATGCTCGATGGCCGGCGGCGATGCGGTCGAGAAGATGAAGTTGCGCGCGGACTGCAGGAGGTATTCAACGATGGTGGCGTGGGCCGCGACGAAGGCGCCCGCGAGGCCGGCGGCCTTGCCCAGCGTGCCGACAAGGATCAGCCGTTCGCTATGCAGGCCGAAGTGCTCCAGCGTGCCGCGACCTCTTTCGCCGAGCACGCCGAAGCCGTGCGCGTCGTCGACGACGAGCCAGGCGTCGAACTCGTCGGCCAGGGCAAGCAACGCGGGCAGCGGCGCGAGGTCGCCGTCCATGCTGAACACGGCGTCTGTGACGATGAGCTTGACCCTGGCCGTGCTGGCCGTGAGGGCCGCGCGCAGCGCCGTCAAGTCGGCATGCGGGAAGCGCGTGACCTTGGCTTTCGCCAGCCGCGCCGCGTCAATCAGCGACGCATGGTTGAGCTGCTCCGAGAAGATCTCGGTGTGCTCGTCGCCCAGCGTCGTAACGACGGCGAGGTTGGCCATGTAGCCCGTGCAGAAGCCGATGGTGCGGGCCTGCGGGATGTGCGGTGCGTACCAGCGCGCCAGCATGTCGGTGACGGCCTCGTGCGCGGCGCTGTGGCCGCTGACCAGCGGTGACGCGCCGGAGCCGCCGCCCCAGGTGCGGGCGCCTTCCGCCAGTGCCTCTGCGATGGCAGGCTCGGCGGCCAGGCCCAGGTAGTCATTGGAGCAGAACATCAGCAGCGGCCGGCCGTTGATGTTCTGGCGGGGCGCGGTGCCGTCGTCGGCGCGGCGCAGAGTGCGCGTCAGGCTCTGCGCGGCTATTGCCGAGAGCTTGGCGCTCAGGTGATCAAGCAAGGACATCGTTCAGCGTCGCCGTCACGGCATCGGCCAGGAAGGCCGCGGTCGCGTCGTCGATCAGGTAAGGGGGCATCAGGTAGACGGTGTTGCCGATCGGTCGGATCAGCAATTCGTGGGCGCGAGCCGCGAGGTGGAAAGCTTCAGCGAAGCGCGGGGGCGCTGCGGGCACATCGAACGCCAGGATCATGCCTCGCTGACGCAGGTGGGTGATGCGTGAGGACAAGGGTGCGAAGGCGCGGGTCAGGCGGTCGGCTTGCGCATGGTTGTCGTCGAGCTGTCCGCCGTCGAAGCGATCCAGCACCGCGTTGGCCGCCGCACAGGCCAGCGGGTTGCCGGTGTACGAGTGCGAATGCAGGAAGCCGCGCGTGACGTCCTCGCTCCAGAAAGCGGCGAACACGTCGTCGGTGGTCAGTACCAGCGACAGCGGCATCGTGCCGCCGGTGATGCCCTTGCTCAGCAAGATGAAGTCGGGCCACTCGGCTTGCGCTTGTTCCCAGGCGAAGAAGGTGCCGGTGCGTCCGCAGCCGACGGCGATCTCGTCGGCGATGAGATGCACGTCGAACTCGCGCGTCAGCTCGCGCAGTCGCTTCAGGTAGGCCGGCGAGTACATGACCATGCCGGCCGCGCCCTGGATCAGCGGCTCAACGATGACCGCCGCAATGTGGTCATGACGCTCGGCCAGCAGCGCGCGCATCGCTGCCAGCGCCTGGGCCTCGTTGCCGAGCCGCGCATCGGGCGACATGACGATATGCGCGCGCATCAGCAGTGGGTCGTAGGCGTCGCGGAACACCTGCACGTCGGTCACGCTCAGCGCGCCCAGCGTCTCGCCGTGATAGCTGTTCTTCAGGCAGACGAACTCGCGCTTCTCCGGACGACCGCGGTTCTTGAAGGAATGGAAGCTCTGCTTCAACGCGATTTCGACGGCGCTGGCGCCATCGCTGCCGAAGAACACATGGCCCAGCGCGCCGCCGGTGCGCGCCGACAGCCGCTCGGCCAGCCGCACGGCGGGCTCGTGTGTGCAGCCGGCCAGCATCACATGCGGCAGTGTGTCGAGCTGCGCCTTGATGGCATCAATCAGCGGCTGGTCACTGTGGCCGAACAGGTTGACCCACCACGACGAGTTGGCGTCGAAGTAGCGGCGGCCGTCGGTGTCGAACAACCAGGGGCCTTCGCCACGGGCGATGGGCAGCGGCGGCGCGGCGTCCAGCCGGGCCATCTGCGTGCAGGGGTGCCAGACGGCCTGGCGGCTGCGGTCTTGGAGAGAAGTCATGCAGGAGCGGGGCGGCGCACGCGGCGGACCAGTGCGCGCAGGAATTTGAAGCAGAACCAAATCAGCGCCGCCGTGACGAGCAGCGCGAGCGCCAGCAACGGGAAAAAGATGAACGGATGTGCCCAGGCCAGCCACAGCATGGTGGGCACGGCCACGTCGCCGATCAGCGACAGGCCGATGTTGGAGAAGGGCTCGGGCGAGGTGTTCGCCGCCGCCCGCGTGCTGGCCTTGGCCGTGTGGGCCGCCGCTGCCAGGCTACCGCCCACGAGGGCCGCGACGATACCCCAGGCCTGCCCGTCGTCGCCGGACCAGCCGCTGACCAGACCGGCCACCAGCGCCGCGCCGGCGGGGATGCGGATCAGCGTGTGCAGCGCGTCCCAGGCGCTGTCGATGAGCGGGATCTTGTCGGCCAGAAACTCGACCAGCGCCAGCAGGCCGGCGGCGCCCATCACCAGCGGTGACGACAGGATCTGCAGCCCGGGCGGCAGCGCGATCCAGCCGAGATGCCCGGCCACGCCGACCAGCAGCACCGTCAGGTACAGCCGCAGGCCACTGGCCCAGCCGAGGGCGGCGGCAAGGGCGATGAGCTGGACGGCGTCGAGGGTCATCAGCGGGCCCTCGCGCGGCCTTGCCGCAGCAGCAGGGCGCCGAACAGCGCCTCGATGACGGCGCCGGTGGCGGCGCCCAGCAGCGGGCCTGCGGCCTTCAGCTCGGACGACGGTGCGGCCAGCAGAAGACCCAGCACCAGACCAGCCGTGGCGAGCGCGAGGCCGCAGGACCAGTAGATGCACAGGCCGTACACCTTTGTGAACACGAGGTAGCGCAGGCCAATGACCAGCAGCATGGTCGGGAAGAACCATTCCAGCTTCTGCGTCGCCACGCCCAGCGCCAGTGCGCAGCCCACCAGCAGCCCGACGGTGCTGAGCATCGCCAGCCGGCCGAGCGGATTGGACTTCTCGTGCATGCCGGTGCGGCCCGCAAGTTTGGCCATCACCATGCTCAGCGGAAAGATGAACATGCCGCCGATCAGCAGCGTCCACACCGCCTGCTGCGGTTGGCCGAGAGCCGTCACACCGGCGGCAACGGCCCAGACCAGCGCCGAGGACAGCACCCCGAAGGCGGCATGCCAGTAGGCGGTGCGCATGTCGGCCTGGGCCCGGGCGATGTCGGGCGCCTGTGAGGTGAGGGCGGCTTCGTTCATCGTGTGGGTGCCTGGGTCCAGGGGGGCGGGGTCTTGGAGAGGAAGCTTTGCACGCCCGCGCGCCCTTCGCCACTGGCGCGGATGTCGGCGATGCGGCGAGCTGTGTCGTCGCGCAGTTCCGGCGTGATCTCGCGGCCGGCCACGTCCTTGACGAGTTGCTTGCAGGCGCGCGCAGCAGCAGGCCCGTTTGCCGCAATGGCGGTGACCAGCTCGTCCACCTTGGCATCCAGCGCGTCGGCGGCCACGACCTCGTGCACGAGGCCCAGGCGCCGAGCCTCATCGGCGGAGAAGCGCTCCGCCGTCACGAAGTAGCGCCGGGATGCCTGCTCGCCCAGCGCCTTGACGACGTAGGGGCCGATGGTGGCCGGCAGCAGGCCCAGCTTGGCCTCGCTCAGGCAGAAGCCCGCCGCATCCACCGCGACGACCATGTCCGCGCAGGCCACCAGCCCCACGCCGCCGGCGTACACATCGCCCTGCACGCGAGCGACGACCGGCACCGGGCAGTTGTAGATCGCCCACAGCATGTCGGCCAGCTTGCTGGCATCGGCCTGGTTTTCCTGCCAGCTGTAGCCGGCCATGGCCTTCATCCAGTTCAGGTCCGCACCGGCGCAGAAGGCCTTGCCTTCAGCCGCCAGCACGATGGCGCGCAGGTCGTTGCGCGCGCCCAGGACGTTGAAGGTGCCGGTCAGCTCGGCGATCAGCGTTTCGTTGAACGCATTGCGCACCTCGGGGCGGTTCAGCGTGACGCGGGCGATGTGGCCCTCGTGGGTGATGTGCAGGGTGTTCATGGCATCAGCTGTCCAGGTGCGGCCAGGCTTGCAGGCCGAGGTGGTCCACGTAGGCGTCGTAGTCGCGATCACGGTGCAGCAGCGCAAACCCGCGCTCGATGCAGAAGGTGGCGATCAGGCTGTCGATGCCGTTGCGCACCGTCAGGCCCAGGCGGCGAAGCTGGCGGTATTGGTCGGCCGCGCTGTGGGCCAGGTCGGCCCCGCCGGTGCTGTCGACGGGCAGACGGGCGAACAGCGACCGTGCAACGCGCAGGTCGCTCTCGGCGCGAAAGCCACGCAGCACCTCGAGCAGCACCAGGTCCGGCACTACCAGCCGGGTCTCGCCATCGGACAGCAGGCGCTCCAGTGCCGCCGTGGCGCCGTTCTCGCGGCCGCCGAACAGATCGATCCAGACGCCGCTGTCAACGACGACCATGCTTGACGGCTTTGGCTGCAGGTGTCGTCGCCGCCTTGGCGCGGTACGTCGCGGGCGGCTCGGCGGCCTGGACGATGTTGGGCTGACCGTCCAGACGCGGCTCGCCATCGTCCCAGCCCCACTGCAGCTTGCCCTTCCACTTCAGGATCTCGCGGTAGGCGGCCTGGCGCTCCAGCAGGGCCAGGCCTGCCTCCACGGCTTCCTTCTTGGTCTTGAACGGGCCGGCCGCCATGGCGCGGGCCATCAAATCGTCGTCGATGTCGATGTTGGTGCGCATGATGTGTATGGAATGTGCGACGTCGTGTGTATCTTACTCGGCGCCCCGGCATTGGGCATCACATCCGGAACACGCCGAACTTCGTCTCGGGGATCGGCGCGTTCAGCGATGCGCTCAAGCCCAGTGCCAGCACACGGCGCGTGTCGGCGGGGTCGATGACGCCGTCGTCCCACAGCCGCGCCGACGCGTAGTACGGGTGGCCCTGGTCCTCGTACTGCTGCCGCAGCGGTGCCTTGAACGCTTCCTCTTCGTCGGCGCTCCACGCACCGCCCTTGCTCTCGATGGCGTCGCGGCGCAGGGTGCTCAGCACGCTGGCTGCCTGCTCGCCACCCATCACCGAGATGCGCGCGTTGGGCCACATCCACAGGAAGCGCGGCGAGTAGGCGCGGCCGCACATGCCGTAGTTCCCGGCGCCAAAGCTGCCGCCGATGATGACGGTGAACTTGGGCACCTGCGCACAGGCCACGGCCGTCACCATCTTGGCGCCGGCGCGGGCGATGCCTTCGTTCTCGTACTTGCGGCCGACCATGAAACCGGTGATGTTCTGCAGGAAAACGAGCGGGATCTTGCGCTGGCAGCACAGCTCGATGAAGTGGGCGCCCTTGTTGGCGCTCTCGGCGAACAGGATGCCGTTGTTGGCGACGACGCCCACCGGCATGCCCTCGATGTGGGCGAAGCCGCAGACCAGCGTCGCGCCGTAGCGGGCCTTGAACTCGTCGAACTCGCTGCCGTCGACGATGCGGGCGATGACCTCGCGAATGTCGAAGGGCTTGCGCGTGTCGGTCGGGATCACGCCGTGCAGTTCGGCGGGGTCGAATGCCGGCGCCCTGGGCTCCTGCATCGCCAGCGGATTCGCCTTGGTCCAGTTGAGGCGCGCGACGGACTGGCGCGCGATGGCCAGCGCATGCGTGTCGTTGTTGGCCAGGTGGTCGGCCACGCCCGAGAGACGGGTATGCACGTCGCCACCGCCCAGGTCCTCGGCCGTGACGACCTCGCCGGTCGCGGCCTTCACCAGCGGCGGGCCGCCCAGAAAGATCGTTCCCTGGTTCTTCACGATGATGGTCTCGTCGCTCATCGCCGGCACGTAGGCGCCGCCCGCGGTGCACGAGCCCATCACGACAGCGATCTGCGGGATGCCTTCGGCGCTCAGGTTGGCCTGGTTGAAAAAGATGCGGCCGAAGTGGTCGCGGTCCGGGAAGACCTCGTCCTGATTCGGCAGGTTGGCGCCGCCGCTGTCCACCAGGTAAATGCAGGGCAGGCGGTTCTGCTGGGCGATCTCCTGCGCGCGCAGGTGCTTCTTGACGGTGATGGGGTAGTAGGTGCCGCCCTTCACGGTCGCGTCGTTGCAGACGATGACGCACTCAACGCCCGACACGCGGCCGATGCCGGCCACCACGCCGCCGCCCGGCGCCGCGTTGTCGTACAGGTTCAGCCCGGCCAGCGGCGCCAGCTCCAGGAAGGGCGTGCCCGGGTCCAGCAGCATCTCGACGCGGTCGCGCGGAAGCAGTTTGCCGCGGGCGGTGTGCTTGGCGCGGGCCGCTTCGCCGCCGCCCTGGGCAATCTGCGCGAGCTTGGCGTTCAGGTCTTTGAGTAGGCCGCGCATCGCGTCGGCATTGGCCTTGTAGTCGGCGGAGCGCGGGTTGAGCTGGGTGGTCAGGACCGGCATGGAGTCTCCCGGCGAGCCTCGCTTAAGCGAGGCTCAACTTATGAGTGGTCGGCCTTGTGAGCCGCGCGAGGGCCGCCAGGATAGTCGAGCACTAAGGTGGATGCAATCCGACTTGAGCGATCCTCAACAATTGCGCAGAATGCGGCCCCGATGACGACCCCAACCGCGCCACAACGCCGCTCCCCTGCCGGCCCCAAGGCAGAGCAACGCGTGCGCGACCTCCTGCGCATCGGCCGAGAGGTGTTCGCCGAGCGCGGCTACGAGCGCGCCACGACGACCGAGATCGCGCAGCGCCTGGGGATCTCGGAAGCCACGGTGTTCACCTACTTCCGCGGCAAGCGAGAGCTGTGCATGCGCGTCATCCAGGATTGGTACGACGAGATCATCGACGCCATCGAGGCCGGCCTGCCGCGCGACCAGCCGGTACGCGCACAGCTGGAGTTCGTTGTGCTGACGCACCTGCGGCTGTTCCTGATCCAGGGCACCGGCCTGTGCGCGCTGGTGCTGTCCGAGGGCAGAACCAAGGGTCAGGACCTCGGCGAGGGCTTCGTCGAGCTGCAGCGCCGCTACACCGCGCCGCTGATGGACCTGCTGGCGCGCGGCCAGCAAGCTGGCGAGGTGCGCGGCGACATCCCGCTGCGCCTGCTGCGCTCGCTGGTGTTCGGGCCCATGGAGCACATGCTGTGGGAGGTGGTCATCACCGGCCGGCAGCTCGACGTGGAGGCCAGCGCGCGCGACCTCGTCGCCCTGCTGTGGCCCGCGCTGCAGGCGCCCGAACACGAGCTGCAACAGCTGCGCCGGCTGCGTGGCCGGCTTCAAGAAGCGCTGGATCAGGTCTGATTCCCCTTTCGTCTGCCAGCCGGATGGCTAGTATTCGGCTTCCTTCAGGGAGGACGCGGCGATGAACACACCAAGAACCTGGCTCGCCACAGGCCTGTTGCTGGCCATCATGGGCGGAGCGCGTGCGCAGGCCGAGTCTGCCGACGCGGACTGGCGCTACCGCATCCAGCCCGGCGACACGCTCATCACGCTGACCGACGCCTGGCTCGCGCCTGGCAAGACCTGGCGCGACCTGCAGCAGCTCAACCGCGTGCCCGACCCGCTGCGGCTGATGCCGGGCCGCACGCTGCGCATGCCGGTTGGCTGGCTGCGGCGCGAGGCCAGCGTGGCCGAGGCGCTGTTCGCGCGCGGTCAGGTCACGCGGCTGCGCGGCGGCGTCAGCGAGGCGCTGGCCACGGGCGCGCAGCTGCACAGTGGCGACCGCATCAAGACCGGCGCGCAGTCCAGCGCTTCGCTGCGTTTCGCCGACGGCTCGCGACTGCTGGTGCCGCCCGACAGCGAGGTCACGCTGGAGCAGCTGCTGGTGCTGGGCCGCGGCGCGCTGCCTGCCGTGCGGGTGGGCGTGCAGCAGGGCGGGGCGGACAGCCGTGTCGCGCCCAACGCGCAGCGCGTGCCGCTGTACGAGATCCGCACGCCGCACGTGAACCTGGGCGTGCGAGGCACCGAGTTCCGCGTGCAGACGGCCACCGACGCGACGCGCATGCAGGTGCTGTCCGGCGCCGTCGCGGCCGACGGGTTGAAGGCCGACGTCCCGTCCGGTCAAGGGCTGCTGGCGCAGGGCGGGGCGCGCACTGTCGCGCCGCTGCTCCCGCCTCCCGACCTCGGCGGCCTGGCCCCCGTGGCCGAGCGGCTGCCGCTGCGGCTGGCCTGGACCGGCGGCCCCACTGGCGCCGTCACCTGGCGCGCGCAGCTCTATCCCAAGGGCGACTTCGACCGCCTGCTGCTGGACGCCCATGTCGGCGAGCCCGTGGCTGCGTGGGCCGAGGCGCGCGAGCTGGCCGACGGCGACTACACGCTGCGCGTGCGCGCCGTCGACGCGCGCGGCCAGGAGGGCGCTGCCGCCGATGCCGACATCCGCCTGGCGGCGCGCCCCGAGCCGCCGTTCATCCGCGGGCCGGCCGAGGGCGCCGTCAGCTACGACGGTGGCATGCAGCTGGCCTGGGCACAGAACACTGCCGCGCCGCGCGTACGGGTGCAGATCGCCCGCGACGCCGCGTTCAAGGAGCTGGTGCTGCAACCCCCGCCGCTGGAGGCGGCCGAGTTCAGGGCCATGCTGCCCGACGGCGCCTACTTCTGGCGCATCGCCGCCGTGGAGGGGGGCGGGCGCGCCGGCCCGTTCGGCGACGCACAGCGCTTCGAGATCCAGCCGCCGCCTCCCGCCCCGCCGCCGGCCGAGCCCGAGCTCAACGGCGACCAGCTGAAGCTGCGCTGGCGCGCCGACCCCGGCGTCGTGCGCTACGAGCTGGAGCTGGCCAAGGACGACAAGTTCGAGGGCCCGGGCGTGCAGCGCCTGGGCACCGACAAGCCGGAGGTCGCGCTGCCCAAGCCGTCGGCCGGCAAGCACTTCTTGCGCGCGCGCGGCTTCAACGCAGCCGGCGCGCCCGGCCCGTGGGGGCAGACGCAAATGATCGAGGTGCCCTACCCGCGCTGGTTGTGGCTGCTGCCCCTGCTGCTGATTCCCGTCCTTTGAAGCACTGGCCCTGGCTGGCCTGGCCGGCAGCGCTGCTGCTGTGGGTGCTGCTGAGCCTGGCGGGCGCGCAGCGCCGCATCGACGACGTGCTGGGCGACGCGCTGCTGCGCACGGCCGCCCCCGCGCCCAGCGCCGAGCCCGGTGTCGTCATCGTGGACATCGACGACGCTTCGCTGCGCGCGCTGCGCGAGCCGCTCGGCGAGTGGCCGTACTCGCGCGACGTCTACGCGCTGATGCTGGACTACCTGGGCCAGGCCGGCGTGCGGCTGGTGGTGATGGACGTCGTGTTCGCCGGCGCGCGCGACGGCGACGCCCGGTTGGCCGCGGCGCTGGGCGGGCCGCCGCCCGTGGTGCTGGCCGGCGCGGGCCTGACGCGCGGCCAGCGCGCCGGCGTGGAACTGCCAGCGCCCAGCGCCAGTGAGCAGCGAGCTCTGGCGCGGCTGGGCCAGACGGGTGCGCCCGGCATGGCCTGGGGCGGCGTGACGCTGCCGGCCGACGCGCTGCTGGACGCACTGCCCGCGCCGGCGGGCCTGGGCCTGATCTCCGTGCGCCTGGACGATGACGGCATGCTGCGCCGGCTGCCGCTGCTTCACCGCGTGCAGGGCCTCAGCCTGCCCAGCCTGGCGCTGGCCGCGCGGCTGCGTGCCGATGGCGCCGATGGCTGGCGCATGGAGGGCGGCGATCTCGTCGCCGGCACCCGCCGCTGGCCGCTGGACGATGATGGCCGCTTGCGGCTGCGCCTGCCGCCCGAGGCCGGCGAGCCGCCGAGTCTGCCGTGGCAGCGGTTGATGCGCGCGGCGCTGGGCGAGGTCGATGACGCCGGTCTGCCGCAGCTGCTGAAGGGCCGCAGCGTGTTCGTCGGCAGCAGCGCTTTCTTTGCCGACGACGTCATGACGCCGCAGGGGCGGCTCAGCGGCGTGGCGCTGAATGCGGCTGTCTTCGAGGCGCTGGGGCAGCAGCCGCTGCCGCTGATGCAGGAGCGCGGCCCCGCGGTGTGGGCCCTCAACGCGCTGGTGCTGGCGCTGGGCGGGCTGCCGCTGCTGCTGCGGGCGCAGGGGCGGGCCGCGGGCGTCGCGATGGCGCTGATCTGCCTGCTGGCGTGGGGCGGCGCGCAGGCCGGCGTGCTGGCCACGCCCGCGCCCGCGCTCTACCTGCTGGCGCTGGCCTTGCTGTTGACCGCGGCGGCACACCAGCGCCAGGCCCGCGAGCGCGAGCACGAGCTGCTGCGCCAGCGCGAACTGGCCGAGGCGCGCAGCCGCGCCAAGACCGAGCTGCTGGCTCAGGTCAGCCACGAGATGCGCACGCCGATGAATGCGGTGCTGGGCTTCTCCGACATCCTGGCGCGCTCGCCGCTGCGGCCCGAGCAGGCCCACCACGTCGAGATGCTGGGCCACGCAGGCCGACAGGCCTTCGCGCTCATCAACGACCTGCTGGACAACGCGCGCATCGAGAGCGGGCGTCTGGAGTTGATGGCACGCCCCTTCCACCTGGCGGACCTGGTGGAGATGCAGCTGGAGCTGCTTCGAGAGCGCGCGCAGGGCCGCGGCCTGTGGCTGCGGGTGTTCGCGCGCACCGAGGCGGCGGGCTGGGTGAACGGCGACGCGCAGCGCGTGGCGCAGATGGTGGCCAACCTGGTGGGCAATGCGGTCAAGTTCACGCGCAGCGGCGGCGTGACGGTGGAGCTGTCGCGCGGCCCGGACGGCTTGGTGCACATCGTCGTGCAGGACACCGGCATCGGCATCGCGCCGGAGGTGCTGCAGCGCATCTTCGAGCCGTTCGCGCAGGCCGATGCCAGCGTCGCGCGCGAGTTCGGCGGTACGGGGCTGGGCCTGTCCATCACGCGCAGCCTGGCGCGGCTGATGGGCGGCGATGTCAGCGTGCAGAGCCGCCCGGGCGAGGGCAGCCGCTTCGACCTGTGCCTGCAGCTGCCCGCCGTGCCGCCGCCTGCTGAAGACGCTGCCCCGCAGCGGCCCGAGCGCGTGGCGCCGGCGCGTGCGCTGCATCTGCTGCTGGCCGAGGACAACGAGGTCAACGTGCTCGTCATCGAGGGCATGCTGGCGCCGCTGGGACACCGCATCGAGCGCGCGCACGACGGTGCCGAGGCGCTGGCGATGCTGCGCGCGCAGGATTTCGACCTCGTGCTGATGGACATGCTGATGCCCGAGTTGGACGGCCTGTCTGCCACGCGGCAGTGGCGGGCCATCGAGGCGGCCGAGGGACGGTCCCGCACCCCCATAGTCGCGCTGACGGCGAATGCATCGGACGACGATGCGCGACAGTCACTGCAGGCCGGCTGCGACGCCCACCTGACCAAGCCCATCGGGCTGCCCGAGCTGCTGCAGGCGCTGGCGCGTCACGCGCGGCTGTGACCCGGGGCGGCGGCCGCCGCCACTGAAGCAAGCCGCCTCTGATTCCGGCGCCACGACGCTTCTGTGGGCCGAGCGCGAGCCGCCCGGTGAAATGACCCGTGGCCTGCGGCGGGTGCGGCTGCGGTTATCGTGCGGTCCGACAAGGACGCCACCACTGCATGCACGACCCCGCCGAAGCGACGCGAGATCTGGAAACCTCTTTTCTTGCCGGCGGCGGGGAGTTGGGCGAGCACATCCGCGCGTTCGACTGGACCACCACGCCGCTGGGCCTGCCCGCGGGCTGGCCGCGCAGCCTGAAGACGGTCGTGCGCATCATGCTGACGTCGCGCCAGCCGATCTGGATCGGCTGGGGCCCGGAGCTGGTCTACATGTACAACGACGCCTACAAAGCCATCATCGGCGGCAGGCATCCGCAGGCGCTGGGGCAACCGACGTTGCAAATCTGGAGCGAGATCCGTTCGGCGGTCCAGCCGCTGCTGGAAACCGCGATGAGCGGCGACGGCGTCTTCGTCGAGAGCCAGCTGTTCATCATGGAGCGCAACGGCTACCCTGAGGAGGCGTACTACACCTTCTCGTACAGCCCCATCCCGGGTGATGACGGGGTGCCCGCAGGTGTCATCTGTGCCAACTTCGACGAGACCCAACGCGTCATGGGCGAGCGCCAGCTGTCGCTGCTACGCGAGCTGGCGACGCGCGCGGCGGATGCGCGTACGGTGGACCAGGTAGTGCGCGGCTGCACCCGTGCGTTGGGCACCAACGACCGCGACATGCCGTTCGCGCTGGTGTGCCTGCGGGCCCAGGGCGAGACGCCGCTGACGCTGGCCGCGGCGGCCGGCGGCGACGGCGCGTGGCTCGACGCGATGCGCGGGCTAGACCTGCAGGCCGCGCCCTGGCACGCGGACGAGGTGATCACGTCGCAGCAGCCGCGGCTGGTGTCCGCACTGCCGGCGCTAGATGCGGGCGTCGCCTGGCCCGGTGGCAGCTGGCCGCAGCCCGCGGAGCGCGCCTGGATGCTGCCGCTGCGCCCCGCTAGTGACGCCGGGCAGGAGGGCGTGCTGGTGGTGGGGCTGAACCCCTTTCGCATGCTGGACGAGCGCTACGCAGACTTCCTGCGCCTGGTCGCCCAGCAGCTGTCCAGCGCCATGGGCAACGCCGAGGCGCACGAGCTGCAGCAGCGCAAGGCCGAGGAGCTGGCGCGGTTGGACCGCGCCAAGACGCAGTTCTTCTCCAACATCAGCCACGAGTTCCGCACGCCGCTGACGCTGATGATGGGGCCGCTGCAGGACGCGCTGGCGCACGACGAGCTGCCCGCCGCGCTGCACGAGCGGCTGGACATGGTGGCCCGCAACGCGCTGCGGCTGAACAAGCTGGTGAATGCGCTGCTGGAGTTCTCGCGCATCGAGGCGGGCCGCGTCACGTCCGCGTTTCGGCCCACCGACCTGGCCGCGCTGACCGGTGAGCTGGCCAGCACGTTCCGCTCGGCGATGGAGCGGGCCGGACTGGTCTTCAGCGTCAGCTGCCCGCAGTTGTCGCAGCCGGTCTACGTGGATCGCGACCACTGGGAGCGCATCGTGCTGAACCTGCTATCCAACGCGCTGAAGTACACGCTGCAGGGGCGGGTCTCGGTGCGGGTGGGCGCCGAGGACGGCATGGCCGTGGTGAGCATCGAGGACAGCGGCATCGGCGTGGCAGAGCGCGAGGTGCCGCGGCTGTTCGAGCGCTTCCATCGTGTCGAGAGCGTGCAGGCGCGCACGCACGAGGGCAGCGGCATCGGCCTGGCGCTGGTGCAGGAACTGATGCGCCTGCACCATGGCGACATCGCAGTTGACAGCCGGCTGGGCGAGGGCACGCGTTTCACGCTGCGGCTGCCCTTCGGCTTCGCGCACCTGCCGGCCGAGCAGGTGCACCACGAGCAGGCGCACCTGCCTGGCACCAGCCGCGCCGCCGGCTATGTGCAAGAGGCGCTGCGCTGGCTGCCGGTGCAGGAGGGCGACGCGGTGACGGGCGCCAGCGCCGGCAGCCCGATGCCGCAGCTGGGCGAGCGCTACCGCGCCACGCTGGGGGCGCGCGTCGTCGTGGCCGACGACAACGCCGACATGCGGCAGTACCTGCGCGGGCTGCTTTCGCCGTACTACCGCGTGGAGGGCGTGGCCGATGGCGAGCAGGCGCTGGCAGCTGTGCAGCGCGAGCGCCCGGCGCTGCTGCTGACCGACGTGATGATGCCCAGGTTGGACGGCTTCGGGCTGCTGGCCGCGCTGCGCGCCGATGCCCGGACGCGCACGCTGCCGGTCGTGCTGTTGTCGGCCCGCGCAGGCGAGGAGGCGCAGATCGAAGGGCTGGCCGCCGGTGCCGACGACTACCTCGCCAAGCCGTTCTCGGCCCGCGAACTGCTGGCGCGCGTGTCGGCGCTGATCGAGCTGGACCGCCAGCGCCGCGCGGGCGAGCAGCAGCTGCGGCTGTCGCTGGCGAGCGCGCAGATGTTCACCTGGGACGTCGACGCGCTCACGACGCGGCTGACACTGTCGGACAACGCGGCGGACGTGATGGGCGTGGCGCCGGCCGACCTGCAGACGTCGTTCGACCTCGTGCACGCCGACGATGTGCAGCGCTTTCGCAACCACGTCGATGTCGCGCTGCGCGATGGCGTCGCCTTCACAGACGAGATCCGCATCCGGCGCCCGGACACCGGCGAGGAGCGCTGGCTGGAGGTGCGGGCGCTGCCGGTGCGGGCCAATCCCGACGAGGCTGGCAGCGCGGTCGTGCGCCTGAGCGGTCTGACCTTCGACTTCACGCCGCGCAAGCGCATGGAGCAGGCGCTGCGCGAGTCGGACCGCCGCAAGGACGAGTTCCTGGCGATGCTGGGCCACGAGCTGCGCAACCCGCTCGCACCAATCCGCAATGCGGCCGAGCTGATGCTGCGCACGACGCCCGCCGACGGCCCGGCGCGCCACGCAGTGGAGATCGTGCACCGGCAGGTGCAGCAGATGGCGCGCATGGTGGACGACCTGCTTGACGTGTCGCGCATCACGCACGGCCGCATCGAGCTGGAGTGCCGGCCGGTGGCGCTCAGCGCGGTCATCGCGGCGGCGGTCGAGGCCAGCGGGCCGGCCATGTTGGAGCGCGGCCACCGGCTGCAGGTGGTGTCGGGCCTGCCGCTGACGGTGCTGGGCGATGCGGCGCGGCTGCAGCAGTGCGTCGTCAACCTGCTGTCCAACGCGGCGAAGTACACCGACCCCGGCGGCGACATCCGCGTCGAGCTGACCCGCGCCGGCGACGACGCCGTGTTGTGCGTGCAGGACAGCGGTGCCGGCATCCCCGCAGATGTGTTGCCCGTGGTGTTCGACCTGTTCGTGCAGAGCACCCGCACGCTGGACCGCGCGCAGGGCGGGCTGGGCATCGGCCTGTCGGTCGTGCGCCGCCTGGTGGAGATGCACGGCGGCCGCGTCGCGGCCAGCAGCCTGGGTGCGGGGCACGGAGCCACGTTCGAGATCCGCCTGCCGCTCTCGGCGGCCATGCCGGCGGTCGTGCTGGAGGTGCCGGCCCCGCTGCCCGCGCGCCGCGTGCTGCTGATCGACGACAACGAGGACGCGGCCGAGTCGCTCGCGATGATGCTGAGCCTGGACGGCCACGAGGTGCGCACCGGCTTCAGCGCCGAGGCCGCGCTGAAGATGGCGCTGGACTGGCTGCCCGACGTCGTGCTGCTGGACATCGGGCTGCCCGGCATGGACGGCTACGAGGTCGCGCGCCGCCTGCGAGCCGCGGCGCCGGCCGCGCCGATGCGGCTGGTGGCGCTGACCGGCTACGGACAGCCCGAGGACCGCCAGCGCTCGGCGCGCGCCGGCTTTGACATGCATCTGGTCAAGCCCGTCGCGCTGGAGGCACTGGCCGACGCGTTGCGTGTCGATGCGGGCCAGGGAGAGCCGGCGGGCAAGCGGGATACCTGACTGATGTACGGGGTTGCGGCTTCTGGCTAGAGTGCGCTCCTTACCTGGAGCCCCCCATGATCAACCTGACCGTGAACGGTCGCGCCGTCTCGATGGACGCCGACCCCGACATGCCGCTGCTATGGGCAGTGCGCGAGGAGCTGCAACTGACCGGCAGCAAGTTCGGTTGCGGTGCGGCCCAGTGCGGCGCCTGCACGATGCACGTGGCCGGGGCGCCCGTGCGGGCCTGCCTGACGCCGATCTCGTCGGTCGCCGGCGCGCAGGTCACCACCATCGAGGGCATCGCCACTGACCCCGTCGGCCAGGTGGTGCAGGCGGCGTGGGTGGCCCAGGACGTGGCGCAGTGCGGCTACTGTCAGAGCGGCCAGGTGATGGCCGCCGTTGCGCTGCTGAAGGGCAACAAGAAGCCCACCGACGCGCAGATCGACGAAGCCATGGCCGGCAACATCTGCCGCTGCGGCACCTACGCCCGCATCCGCGCCGCCATCCACACGGCTGCGGCTCAACTGGCCTGAGGAGGACGACATGCTGAATCCACGTCGCATCGATCAGGCCTTCTCCGCGGCTGCCGGCGGCCTGTCTCGCCGCACCTTCGTCACAACCACCGTCGGCGGCGCTGTCGGTCTCGCTTTGCTCGGCGGCTTGCCCGGCGTGGCCGCCGCGCAGGCGCCCGACGTCAAGCCCGGCGCCAAGCCGACCGAGCAGCCGCTGGCGTTCATCGCCATCGCTGCCGACGGCACCACCACCATCCTGTGCAACCGCATGGACATGGGCCAGGGCATCGAGACCGGCCTGGCCATGATCTGCGCAGAGGAACTGGACGCCGACTGGAGCCAGGTGCGCACCGGCTTCGGCGACCAGAAGGGCGCCTACGTCGACCCGCTGTTCGGCATGCACCTGACCGGCGGCTCCAACTCGGTGAAGAACAGCTACCAGCAATACCGCGAGCTCGGCGCGCGCTGCAAGGCCATGCTGCTGGGCGCCGCGGCGCAGCGCTGGGGTGTGCCGGTGGCGTCGCTGAAGGCCGAGAACGGCGTGGTCTCGGGCGGCGGCAAGAGTGCCGGCTATGGCGAACTCTTCGACGCCGCGATGAAAGGTCCGGTCCCCGAGGCGGTCACGCTGAAGGACCCCAAGGCTTTCAAGCTGATCGGCCAGCCCACCGGGCTCGTCGTCGGCAAGGCCAAGAGCACCGGGGGCCAGGCCTACGGCATGGACGTGCAGTTGCCGGGCATGGCGGTGGCCGTCATCCAGCGTCCGCCGGTCTTCAACGGCAAGATCGGTAAGCTGGACGCGGCCGAGGCGCTGAAAATCAAGGGCGTGAAGGCCGTGTTGCCGGTGACCCTGGACCGCGGCGGCCAGGGCGTGGCCGTCGTCGCCAGTGGCTACTGGGCCGCCAAGAAGGGGCGCGACGCGATCAAGGTCGAGTGGGACCTGAGCGGCCTGGCCAAGCCTGACACCGCGGCCTTGACCAAGCAGTACCTCGCGCTGGCCAAGACGCCCGGCACGCCGGCGCCCAAGCCCGAGTTCCAGACCGACGTGGGTGGCTGGACCAAGGCGCCGAAGAAGATCACCGCGGACTTCGTCTTCCCCTACCTGAACCACGCCCAGATGGAGCCGCTGGCCTGCACGGTGGACCTGAAGGACGAGCGCTGCGACGTCTACTACGCGGCGCAGATGCCGGGCCTGGATGCCATGGCGCTGGCCCGGACAGTGGGCCTGAAGCCGGAGCAGGTGCAGGTTCACGTGCAGATGGCGGGCGGCGGTTTCGGGCGGCGGGCGACACCCGCGAGCGAATGGCCGCGTGAGGCGGCGGCGGTGGCGGTGGCGCTGGCGCAGGCCGGCCAGCGCATGCCGGTCAAGGTGATCTGGAGCCGCGAGGACGACGTGAAGGCGGGCTACTACCGGCCCATGACCGTGCACCGCGCCGAGATCGGCTTCGACGCCAAGGGCAAGATCACCGGCTGGCAGCACCGCATCGTCAGCCAGAGCATCCTGAAAGGCTCGCCGCTGGAAGGCTTCGGCTACCAGAAGGGCGTGGACGGCACCACGACCGAGGGCATGCGCGACCCGTACGACATCCCGATGAACCTCAGCGTGCACCACCCTGACGTCAACGTGCCGGTGCTGTGGTGGCGCTCGGTCGGCTCCACGCACACGGCCTACGTGATGGAGACGCTGATCGACGAGATCGCGTTCACGACCAAGCAGGACCCGGTCGCCTACCGTCTGGCGCTGATGGCCGGCAATGCCAAGGCCGAACGCCACCGCCAGGCGCTGCAGGCGGCCGTCGACAAGAGCGGCTACGGCCAGCGCAAGCTCAAGGCCGGTCAGGCCTGGGGCGTGGCGGTGCACGAGAGCTTCGAGTCGGTCGTCGCCTATGTGGTTGTGGCCAGCCTGAAGGGCAAGGGCAAGGACCGCCAGCCGGTGCTGCAGGAAGTGCATGCCGGCGTGCATTGCAACCTCTGCATCAACCCGCGCTCGGTCGAAACGCAGGTGCAGGGCGCCGCCATCATGGCGTTGGGCACGACGATGCCGACCCACCGCGTCACGCTGAAGGACGGCGTCGTCGAGCAGAACAACTTCTACGACATGGCGATGCCGCGCATCACCGACGCACCAAAGGTGATGACCGTCAGCATCGTTCCCAGCAGTGACGCCCCCAAGGGCATGGGCGAGCCGGGCGTGCCGCCGCTGGCCCCGGCACTGGCGAACGCTGTCGCGCGGCTGACCGGCCAGCGCCAGCGCGAGCTGCCGTTCAAGTTCGCCTGAGCCTGGGGAACGGGCATGAAAAAGGCGGGCTCGAGGGGCCCGCCTTGCTTTTGATGAGCGCGCCCCTCGAAGCTAGGCCTGGGTGGCGGGCGGATAGCCGGCTTCCTCCAGCGCGGCGGCCAGGACTTCGCGGGGCAGTGCGCTGTCGACCCGGGCGGTCCGAGCGTCGAGGTCGATGCTGATCTGCGCTTGATCGTCGGACGCCATCAGCGCCTGGGTGATGGCCGCGACGCAATGGCCGCAACTCATGTCGGGCAGTGAGAAAAAGTGCATGCGGCCATCCTAGCAACACGTTGTTGCGGATGGCGCCTTCGCTGGGTGTGGCGCTGCTTTGCAGCCCCCCGTCAGCAGGGGCGGAGGCGTCGCGTGACATGGGACGTAGGCGGTGAGCTGGGCCGGTGCGGTTGCGGTGCAACCCTGGGATGCTCGGCATTTCGCGGGCCGCCGGGGCCTGCGCACGAGCTCACGGGAGTATCGGAATGACGATCAAGCAACGTGGCAGCTGGGCCGCGGCGATGGCCTCGCTGGCGCTGCTCAGCGCCTTCGGCGGCGGCGATGGCGAGGCCACGAAGGTGGGGCTGCAGCTGACACCCTGGCGCTGGGCACCGGCCAGACGGCCTCGGTGCTGGCCAAAGACACGGTCGGCGGCGCCGCTGCCCGCGCCGGCAGCGGCGGCAATGCGACGGTCACTTTTTCTGGCGCGCTGCCTGCAGGTGTCACGGCGACCGAAGGTGTCGTGGCCGTGGCCCGGGGCACGGCGCCCGGCAGCTACACGCTGAACTACCAGCTTTGCGAGGCTGCCGCGGCCACCAATTGCCAGACGGCCAGCGTCGCGCTGACGGTGCCGGTGCCGGTCATCCGCGCGGTCGCGGATACGGCGACCCTGGGTGTGGGCGAAACCGCATCATTGCTGACCAACGACTTGCTTGACGGCATCGCCGCCACGCCGACGACCGTCGTCGCGACGGCCACCGGCACCTGACCGGCCAACGTGTCGCTGGGCACCGATGGCGTGCTGACCGCGGGCGCGGGCGCCGCACTGGGCACGGCCACGCTGGCCTACCGCATCTGCCAGACCGGCGCGCCCACGAACCGCGCCGATGGCAGCGTCGCTTTGACGCTGGAAGCACGCCTGGCCGTCAGCGGCCGCGTGGTCGACGGCCTCAGCGGCGCGCCGTTGCCCGGCGTGCGTGTCGCGTTGGGCGCGCGCACCGCCACCAGCGATGCGCAGGGCCAGTTCAGCGTCTCCGCTGTACAGGCCAGTCCGCGTGCCGTGCTGACGTTCAATGGCGCCGGCTATTCGGAGAACGCACGCATCATCACGGTGGGCGACAACGGCGCCAGCGGCGTGCCGGCGCGCCTGGTGCCGGTCAGCGCGAATGGCAGGCTGGACGCCAGCGTCGGCGGCACCGTCGGCAATGCGGCCGGCACGGCGCGCGTCGTGCTGCCTGCGGCGGGCCTGGCCCGTGCGGACGGCAGCGTGGTGACCGGCAATGCGTCGGTCAGCATCGCAGTCATCGACCCGTCGCTGGACTCCACCCTGATGCCCGGTGACTTCACGACGATCCGCGGCGGCAATGCAGTGCCCATCGAGAGTTTCAGCGCGATCTCGGTGCAGATCGCGGACGCCGTCGGCCAGCCGGTCAACCTGCGTACCGGTCAGACCGCCACCATCCGCATTCCGCTGGGCTCGCGCAGCGCCAGTGCGCCGCCCACCATCCCGCTGTTCTTCTTCGACATGGCGGCGGGTCGCTGGCAGCAGGAAGGCTCGGCCACACTGCAGGGTACGGGCGCGGCCCGCTACTACGAGGGCACGGTCACGCACTTCAGCGTGTGGAATGCCGACAGCAACACGCTGCGCGCAACCACCGGCGCCGCCGACATCACGCTGGGTGAATGCCTGGTGCTGGTTGCCAACGCCAACGGCGTGTCCATCAAGCTGACCTGGGGCACCGAACCGTCGGAGCTGGGCAGCCACCTGCGGACACCCAGTGGGAGCCATGTCTACTTCAGCAGCAAGGGCCAACTGGCTGCGGCGCCGTTCGCCAACCTGGACGTCGACGACACCAGCAGCTATGGCCCCGAGGTCATCACGTTGACCAAGCTGATGGTGGGCACTTACAAGTAAGCGGTTCGCAACTACAGCGGCTACTGCGACGGCCCCATCGCGGCCAGCGGTGCGCGCGTGGAGCTGATCCTGCCGGGCGGTCGCACCGAGCTGTTCGCGCCTCCGGCCAGCGGTGAGACGGCATCGACCGATTACTGGACGCTGTTCGATCTGACCGTAGACGCGCAGTGCAATGTGACGGTGACCCGTACCGAGGGCCACTCGGCAACGACGCCTCAGGTGCCCACCAGCACGCCGGTCTACTGCACGCGCTCCTGATCGCGGCGGGCCGGAGGCGGGGTGCAGGGGCTGGCATCATGACCAACCCCTGTTCCCGCCGATCCCGTCATGACGATCAAGATCATTGCCCTCAGCGGCGCGTTGCGGCGCGCTTCCTACAACACCGCGCTGCTGCGGGCCGCTGCCGGCCTGGTGCCGGCCGATGTCACGCTGGAGCTGCACACGCTGCACGGCATCCCGCTGTATGACGGCGACGTGGAGGCCCAGGGCATCCCCGAGGCCGTCACCGCGCTGCGCGAAGCCATCCGGGCCGCCGACGGTCTGCTGATCTCGACGCCCGAGTACAACAACGCCATCCCCGGCGTGCTGAAGAACGGGCTGGACTGGCTGTCCCGCCCCAGTGGCGAGGGCACGAAGCTGTTCGGGGCCAAGCCCACCGCGCTGATGGGCGCGACGCCGGGCGGCTTCGGCACGGTGCAGGCGCAGGACGCGATGCTGTCGGTCTTGCGCACCTTCGGCAGCGACTTCTGGATGGGCGGGCGGCTGATGGTGTCCAAGGCCGGCTCGGTGTTCGATGCCGACGGTGAACTCGTCGACGACAAGGTGCGCGAGCAGTTGCAGAACTTCCTGAAGGGCTTCGCGGCCTTCGTGCAGCAGAGGGCCGGGGCATGAGCGCGCCATTCGTCGAGCGCATCACCAGCCATGTCGGCGACGTGGGCGGCCTGCCCATCCAGCGCTCGTTGCCCAACAAGGCGCGGCGCACCGTGGGGGCCTGGTGTTTTGCCGACCACGCCGGCCCGGCCACGCTGCCGCCCGAGCGGCGCATGAATGTGGGGCCGCATCCGCACACGGGGCTGTCCACGTTCAGCTGGATGATCGAAGGCGAGATCCTGCACCGCGACAGCCTCGGCTCCGAGCAGGTGCTGCGGCCGGGCCAGGTCAACCTGATGACCGCCGGCCATGGCATCAGCCACAGCGAGGAGTCGCTCAGCGACCGCATCCACCTGGCGCAGTTGTGGATCGCGCTGCCTGATGCCGAGCGCGAGCGAGCGCCGAGCTTCCAGCATTTCCCGGTGCTGCCGCGCGTGTCGCTGGACGAGGGCTGGGACGCTACGGTGCTGGTGGGCGAACTGGCCGGCCGCACATCGCCGGTGCCCAGCTTCACGCCGCTGCTGGGCGTCGATCTCGCCGCGAGCGGCCCCGCCTGCACGACGCTCGCGCTCGACGCCCGCTTCGAGCACGGCGTGATGCTGCTGGAAGGCGAGGTTGAGGTCAGCGTGGCCGGCCACGACGCGGTCGAGACCGTCGCGCCGGGCACGCTGCTCTACCTCGGTGCGGGCTGCGAATCCGTCGAACTGCGCTGCGCCGCGGCGTCGCGTCTGCTGCTGCTGGGCGGTGAGCCCTGGGCCACGCCGCCGCTGCTGTGGTGGAACTTCGTTGGCCGCGAGCCGGCGGAGATGCAGGTGTGGGCCGACGACTGGGCCAGCGCTGACGGCGGGCGCTTCGGCGTGGTCGAGGGCTATGTCGGTCCGCGCCTCTCGGTGCCGCCGGTGCCGGCGCTGAAGATGCCGGGCTGATCAGCCGGCGCGGGCGCTCTGCACCAGCGCCGCAATGCGCGGGCTGGTGTTGATGGCCACCAGCTCGATCTGTGGGTGGGCCTTGGCGAACACGCGGAACAGCTCGTCGGTAAAGCCATGGCCCACGTCGGTCACGCCGTCGAAGTCGATCTCCGCGCGCTTGAAGGTCGTCAGCCGCGAGCCGACGCGGCGCGCCGCCGCGCGCGAGTCCAGCGCCTGGCCATCGGTGGTCAGCAGCCGCAGCTGCACGCGGGTCTGGTCGAATTCGATGCCGTCGCCCGCGATGCTCCAGGCGGCCATGATGCCGTCCAGCGTGCGCGTGGTGTTCAGCGCGATGGCCATGTAGATGGAGCTGCCCTCGCGCGGCAGCGCGCGGCCCTTCTTCCAGCCGGCGCTCTCCCACGCGCGGCGCTGGTAGGCGGTGTTGTTGGCGTGGATGTCGAACACGTCGGCCAGTTGGCTGCTGAAGAACAGGCCGCGGCCGGTGTGGGCATCGGGCGCGCTGGTCAGTCGCCCCTTGCTGAGCTCCAGCATCGCGTGCTGGGGGTCTTCAAGCTGGAAGGCGGTGCAGATCTTGTCGAACACGCCGACGCCGTCGTCGCTGACCAGCAGCTGCGCATGGGTGGGTGTCTGTCGCAGCGACACGGTGACGCTGCTGCCGCCCGAATGGTCGGCCGCGTTGTTGACCAGCTCGGTGAAGCCGTGCTGGATCATGCGTTCGACATGCCTGGGTAGCGCGAAATGCGGTGCGAAGTCGCGCTGCCAGGGCAGGTCTTCCTGCAGGCCGTACAGCGTGTAGCTGCGCACCACCTGGCGCAGGCTGCCAGGCCCGAACTGCGGCCGGCGGCTGGTGCCGCTGCGCGTCAGCCAGCCGGCTTCGACCAGCCGCTTCAGCGCCGCTAGCACCGCGCGGTGGCTGGCGCCGGTGCGCTCCTCGACGTGGGCGGCGAGGTCCAGCGAGTGTTCGCTGGCCGCGGCGGTGATCCAGGTGGTCAGGTGGTCAAACACCAGTCTTGTCATGAGCGCGCATTGTGCTGACTACTCTCAGACGAGGGGGTGGGGCATGCCCGCGCCTACATAGAATCCCCTATCAGTTACGGCGCGGTTACCACCTACGTTGGCACTCGCAGTCGGCCCAGATTTCTCAACTCCACCCGGGAATTTCCATGCCTCTCGTTTCCATGCGTCAGTTGCTGGACCACGCCGCCGAATGCGGCTACGGCATTCCAGCCTTCAACGTGAACAACCTGGAGCAGGTGCAGGCCATCATGTCCGCGGCCGACGAAGTCGGCGCACCGGTCATCCTGCAAGCCTCCGCCGGTGCCCGCAAGTACGCGGGCGAGCCGTTCATCAAGCATCTCATCCAGGCCGCTGCCGAGATGTACCCGCACATCCCGCTGGTCATGCACCAGGACCACGGCACCAGTCCCAAAGTCTGCGCCGGCGCCATCGAGCTGGGCTTCGGCTCCGTGATGATGGACGGCTCGCTGCGCGATGACGGCAAGACGCCCGCTTCGTTCGACTACAACGTCGACGTGACCCGCACCGTCGTCGAGATGGCGCACAAGGTCGGCGTGACCGTAGAGGGCGAGCTGGGCTGCCTGGGCAATCTCGAGACCGGTGACGCCGGCGAGGAAGACGGCATCGGCGCCGACGTCAAGCTGGACCACAGCCAGATGCTGACCGACCCGGAAGAGGCCGCCACGTTCGTGAAGGCCACGCAGTTGGACGCGCTGGCCATCGCCATCGGCACCAGCCACGGCGCCTACAAGTTCAGCCGCAAGCCCACCGGCGACATCCTTGCCATCAGCCGCGTGAAGGAGATCCACGCGCGCATCCCCAACACCCACCTCGTCATGCACGGCTCGTCCAGCGTGCCGCAGGACTTGCTGGCGCTGATCAACCAGTACGGCGGCAAAATGAAGGAGACCTTCGGCGTGCCGGTCGAGGAGATCCAGGAAGCCATCAAGCACGGCGTGCGCAAGATCAACATCGACACCGACATCCGCCTGGCGATGACCGGTGCGGTGCGCAAGTTCATGGCCGAGAACCCTGACAAGTTCGACGCCCGCGAATGGCTCAAGCCGGCGCGCGAGGCCGCCAAGGTCATCGCCAAGGAGCGGTACCTGCAGTTCGGTTGCGAAGGCCAGGCTGGCAAGATCAAGCCGCGCACGCTCGTTGACACTGCGGCTGCCTACGCGCGCGGTGAGCTGGCCCAGCAGGTGCAGTAACCGTCCGGTGACGGCAGGCCACTGCTTCACCTACGGCTCGCTGATGTGGGCCGACATCATGGCCCGCGTCTGCGGGCGTGAGTTCGCCAGCGAGCCCGCCTCGCTGGCAGACCACCATCGCCACCCGGTGCGCGGGCAGGACTACCCCGGGCTGCAGGCCGCACGCGGCGGCCTGGTGGCCGGGCGGCTCTACCGCGATGTGGACCCCGCTGCCTGGGCGCGGCTGGACGCCTTCGAGGGCGAGGAGTACGAGCGCGTGCCCGTCAGCGTCATGCTGGCTGATGGCACCGCGCTGCCGGCGCAGGTCTATCGCTTCCGGCCCGAGTTTGCCGCCCGCCTGCTGCCCGGCGACTGGGACGAGGCTGCCTTTGCCCGCGAAGGTCACGCCCGCTTCACCGCGCGCTACATCGGCTTTGCCGCCGTGCCGCCGCGCTGAGCACGAAGCCTGGCGGCGGGGCCGGCACCTAAAATCGCCCCCATGCCTCAAGCCCTCTACGAATCCAGCCTGACCTCCCTGCCCCTGCTCGGCCGCGGCAAGGTGCGCGAGAACTACGCCGTCGGCGAGGACCGCATCCTGATGATCGCCAGCGACCGGCTGTCGGCCTTCGACGTCATCATGGGCGAGCCCATCCCGGGCAAGGGCGCGCTGCTGACGAAGATGGCGCTGTTCTGGTTCGACAAGCTGGACGGCATCGTCCCCAATCACCTGACCGGCGACGACCCGCTGGGCGCCGTGGCCACCGACGCCGAGCGTGCGCAGATCAAAGACCGCGCGATGCTGGTCAAACGCCTGAAGCCGCTGCCCATCGAGGCCGTCGTGCGCGGGTATCTCGCCGGCAGCGGCTGGGCCGAGTACCAGCAGAGCCAGAGCGTCTGCGGCGTTGCGCTGCCCGCCGGCCTGCGCAACGCCGACAAGCTGCCGCAGCCCATCTTCACGCCGGCCACCAAGGCCGAGATGGGCGACCACGACGAGAACATCTCGTTTGAGCGCGCCGCCGACATCATCGGCGCCGACCTTGCCGCGCGTGTGCGCGACATCTCCATCCAGCTTTACCAGCGCGCCGCCGATTTCGCGCTGACCAAGGGCATCATCATTGCCGACACCAAGTTCGAGTTCGGCCTGGATGCCGACGGCACGCTGACGCTGATGGACGAGGTGCTGACGCCCGATTCCTCGCGCTACTGGCCGGTCGAAAGCTACGCGCCGGGCAGCAACCCGCCCAGCTACGACAAGCAGTTCGTTCGCGACTGGTTGGAGCAGGCTTCCGTCGACGGCAAGCCTTGGGGCAAGGTGGCGCCGGCGCCGGCGCTGCCGGCCGAGGTCATCGCGCGCACGGTGCAGAAGTACGAGGAAGCCTTGCAGCGCTTGACCGCATGAGCGCCGCGCCGGGACGCCCCGAGCAAGCGCGCTCCCGCGTGGCGGGAGCGGCCGCAGGCCGCAGGGTGCGCCCGTGACTGTCAAGCTGCGCAGCCGGCTGGCCCAACGACTGGACGGGGAGATAGCCGCCGTCGCCGCGATGCCGGCGCGTAGCGCCACGCTGCAGGTCCAGCGAGCCATCCTGTGGCTGCGCCACGGCCGTGAGGCCGAGGCCCGCGAGGAGCTGGACCGGCTGCACGAGCGCGCGCTGGCGCATCCGCGCATCGAGCTGGCCGCCTGGCTGCACCTGGCCGAAGGCCTGTGGACCTACTTCGGCGCCTTCGGCGGCGACGGCCGCGACCGCGTGCGCCGCGCCCGCGTGATGGCGGCGGCCAGCGGCCTCGCGCCGCTGCAGGCGCTGGCCGATGCGTGGCTGGCGCAGATGGACTTCGTCGGGCGTGACATCGGCGGGCTCATCGAACATGCCCAGGCCGCATTGGCGGCACTGCAGCCCACCGACCATGGCGCCGCTTACCGCGTCGCTACCGCACTGGCCTCGGCGTGGAGCCTGGCCGCCGGCGAGGCCGCGGCGACACCTTGGTATGCCTGGGCCCGCCAGTCCGCCATCGCCGAGGGCGACGACGCCGGCCTGGCCGGGCTGCTCTACAACCAGACGCTGATGCGCGCGCTGCGCATCCGCGATGCGGCGCTGGCCGCCGAACCCGGCGAGGCGCCGGCCGTGCTGTTAGGCGTCGAGTCGATCGACCGCTACGACGACGCCGTGGGCGGATCGGCGCGCGCCGACCTGACGCCGCTGCTGCGCGCCCAGTTGCTGACGGTGCAAGGCGATTTCGCCGCGGCGGGCGCGCTGCTGGAGGCCCATTTGCCCGAGGCCACCGCCGCGGGCCTGGCGCGCATCGGCAGCAGCCTGCTGGCCGACCTGGCCTGGTGCTGGGCCAACAGCGGCGAGGCCTTGCGTGCCCGCGCGCTGGCCGACCAGGTTGCCATCGAGGTGCAGGCCGAGGAGCCCGGCCGCTGCGACACCGACGAATGCGCCGCGCTGCACGCGCGGCTGGCGCAGGTCTATGCCCGGCTGCGCGAGGACGGCCTGTCGTCCCGCCACGCGGACGCGGCGCAGGCGGCACGCGCACACGACGCCGCGCTGCGGCACGAATGGGCGCAGCGGCTGGGCGTTGCAGGACTGAGCACTCCGCCACGCTGAGCGCCCCGCCGCTAGGGCTTGCCAGGTTTGGCCCCCGCAGGGGCTGCGTTACCCTCGCCGGCCTATGACCGCTGATGCCCGCGACGACGACAGCTTCCATGCCTTGCCCGCCGGCACCCGCTTCGGTGAACTGGAGATCCTGGGCACGCTGGGCGTGGGTGGTTTCGGCATCGTCTACCTGGCGCGTGACCACTCGCTGGAGCGTGAGATCGCGATCAAGGAGTACATGCCCAGCCAGTTCGCGCAGCGCGACGGGCAGTCCCAGGTGTCGGTGCGCTCGGTGTCGATGGCGGAGACCTTCGAGCTGGGCAGGCGCAGCTTCGTCAACGAGGCCAAGCTGTTGGCCCGCTTCGACCACCCGTCGCTGCTGAAGGTCTACCGCTTCTGGGAGGCCAACGGCACGGCCTACATGGCCATGCCACGCTTGGTTGGCCAGAGCCTGCGCGAGGCGCGCAAGGCTCGCCCGACGCCGCCGCCCGAAGACTGGCTGCGCCGCATCTTCGACGCCGTGCTGGGCGGGCTGGAGACCCTGCATGCGCAGAACGTATGGCACCGGGATGTCGCGCCGGACAACATCTTTCTGCCGGCCGATGGCAGCCCGCCCATCCTGCTGGATTTCGGAGCCGCCCGACAGGCCATTGGCGACCGCACGCAGGTCTTCACAGCCATCCTAAAACCCAGTTACGCGCCCATCGAGCAGTACGCCGAGGCCGCCGGCCTGAAGCAGGGCCCGTGGACCGACTTCTACGCGCTGGCCGCTGCCATGCACGACCTGCTGACCGGCCGCCCGCCGCCGCCCTGCACCGCGCGGGCGATGGCCGACGAGCTGATGCCGCTGTCGGTGCCGGGCTATTCGCCGAGTTTCCTGGCCGGGCTGGACTGGGCGCTGCGCGTGTCGCCGCAGCAGCGCCCGCAGAGCGTCGCGGCGTGGCGCGCGGTGGTGGAGGGCCGCGCAGTCGCGCCGCCGCGGCCTGCACCGCCGCCCGCGATGGGGTTGCCTCTGGACCTGGAGTTCGCCGACACCGTGCAGGTCATGCCGGACGAAGACCCGGCGGCTACCGTCGTGCCGGCCAAACCCCCGGTAGCGGGCCGGCCTGCGCCGGTCGCCAAGCCCACACCGCCCGCCGCTCAGCCGCCCGCGCCGGCTCAGGCCAAAGCCGCCCGCCCTAGCCGCACCGTCCTCGCTGGCGGAGCGCTTGTCGCGGTGCTGCTGCTCGGGTTCTTCGTCATGCAGGTGAAGAACCTGGGCAAACCGGCAGCGCCGGTGCCGCCGCCCGAGGCAGCCATCGCGGCGGCCTCGGCCGTCCCCGCGGCTTCGGTGCCCGAGGCCGTGCCGGTGAGTGACGCGGCGTCGGCGGCCGCCGTGCCAGCGTCAGCGCTGGAACCGCAGGCGCCGATCACCGCGCCCCTCGTGGCCCAGGCGCGGCCGCAGCCGGCATCAGCGCCCGCTGCGGCGAACCGCCCGGCGCGCCGCGACGGTGCGGCGCGGTCCGTGACCACCGAAAAAGCGGCCGACGTCCGCCCGGTGGCGCGCAGCCCAGTGTTCGCGGCACCGGAGCCGGCCGCAGAGCCCGTGGTGAGTGCCGTCGCCAGGCCCGCATCGGCTGAGTCGGCAGAGCCGACCAGCCCCGCCGAGGCATGCGGCAAGCGGGTGCTGCTGGCGAAGGCCTGGTGCATTGACCGCCAGTGCGAGCGCCCGCTGTTCCAGAACCACGCCGAGTGCGTGAGGCTGCGCGAGATCCGCAACCAGAACCGCGTGCCCTGAGGCCGCGGCCCGCGCGTCAGAACAGCGCCATCGACAGCTTGCGGCGGTACTGATCGATCAGCGGGTCGCTGTGCACGACGGCAGCCTTGCCGGCGATCTCCAGCGCACCGCCCTTGGCTTCGGCGGCGGGCTTGGGCGCGGGCTTGGTCAACAGCTCCAGGATGGCGACGTAGGCCTTGCGCGCGGCTTCGCCGTTCCAGGCCTTGTCGCGCATGATGATCTCGAGCAGCTCGTCCATCGCTTCGGTGAAGCGTTGCTGCGCGAGGTGGTGCTGTGCCAGCGCAAAGCGGGCATCGAAGTCGCGCTTGTTGGCGGCGATGGCATCCCGCAGCGCGCCGGGGTCTGCGCTGGCCGCCGCCTCGAACGCGGTCAGCCATGCAGCCAGCGCGGCGAAGCGCGCATGCGGCGTGAGGGTGTCGGCGGCCTTGGCAGCCACCGGCGCGAACGCCTCGCGGGCCTCGGCCACCAGGCCCAGTTCAAGCAGTGCCTTGATGTAGTCGAAACGCGCGGCCTCATTGGCCGGGTCGGTCTGCACCGCGTGCGCCAGCTTGGCCAGTGCCGCTTCCAGGTCGCCCTCAGCCATCAGGTCCTCGGCCTCGGCCAGGTCGGCTTCGGCTTCCAGCTCCTCGCCGGCGGGCACGTGCTTGTCCAGAAATTCGCGGATCTGTGCCTCGGGCAGCGCGCCGACGAAGCCGTCCACCGGCTGGCCGTCCACGAACATCACGCAGAACGGGATGGAGCGCACGCCGAACATCTGGCTCAGCTGCGTGGCGATCTCGGGCACCTCGTCGCTGTTCAGCTTGGCCAGCGCGAAACGGCCGGCGTAGGCGGTCTCCAGCTTCTCCAGGATGGGGCCGAGCGTGCGGCAGGGGCCGCACCACGGCGCCCAGATGTCCAGCAGCACCGGTTGCTTCTGGGAGGCGCCGATGAGCTCGGCTTCGAAGTTCTGGAGGGTGATGTCGATCATGGCGGAGGGGAAATTGAGGGGCGCCACCTACAATTCAAGGCTTTTCTGAGCCTTGGAGCGCGCTTTGTCCATGTCGACCCCCCAGAACCCTGATGCCGTCATCGGCATCGTCATGGGCTCCAGCAGCGACTGGGAGACGATGAAGCTGGCGGCCGAGATTCTGACCGAGTTCGGTGTCGCCTTCGAGGCGCGGGTCGTGTCGGCGCACCGCATGCCCGACGAGATGTTCGCCTATGCCGAGGCGGCGGCCGGCCGTGGCCTGAAGGCCATCATCGCCGGCGCCGGTGGCGCGGCGCACCTGCCGGGCATGCTGGCCGCCAAGACGACGGTGCCGGTGCTGGGCGTGCCGGTGGCCAGCCGCCACCTGCAGGGCGTCGATTCGCTGCACTCCATCGTGCAGATGCCCAAGGGCATTCCGGTCGCGACGTTCGCCATCGGCACCGCCGGCGCGGGCAACGCGGCGCTGTTCGCGGTCGCGATGCTGGCCACGGCCGACGCGGCTCTGCTGGCGCAGCTGAACGCCTTCCGTGCGAAGCAGACGGCGGCGGCCATCGCCATGACCGAGGAACTGCGCTGATGGCGGCCTTGCTTCCGGGCGCCGCGACGCTCGGCGTGCTCGGCGGCGGCCAGTTGGGTCGCATGTTCGTGCACGCGGCCCAGGCACTGGGCTACCGCTGCATTGTGCTGGACCCGGATGCGATCAGCCCGGCCGGCGCCGTGGCCGAGGTGCACATCAAGACCGACTACCTCGACTCCTTCGGTCTGGCCCAGCTGGCCCGCGACTGCGACGCCATCACCACCGAGTTCGAGAACGTGCCGGCGCTGGCGCTGCAGACGCTGGCGGGCATGCGCGTCGTGGCGCCTGCCGCCGCCGCCGTGGCCGTCTGCCAGGACCGCGCCGTCGAGAAGGCGCATTTTGAGGCCGCCGGCGTGCCGTGCGCGCCGCATGCCGTCATCACCAACGACATCGAGCTGGCTGCGGTGGATCCGGCGCTGCTGCCCGGCATCCTGAAGACCAGCCGCATGGGCTACGACGGCAAGGGCCAGGTGCGCGTTTCCACGCCGGCTGAGCTGGCGGCGGCCTGGGCCGACCTGAAGCGCGTGCCCTGCGTGCTGGAGCAGCTGCTGCCGCTGCAACGCGAGCTGAGCGTGCTGGTCGCGCGGGGCGCAGATGGCCAGATCGTCCACTGGCCCGTGCAGCAGAACCTGCACCGCGGCGGCATCCTGGCCGTCACCGAGGTGCCGGCGCCGGACGTGCCGGCCGAGGTGGACGAGCTGGCGGTGAACGCCGCCCGCCAGGTCGCCGCGGCGCTGGACTACGTGGGCGTGCTGTGCGTCGAGTTCTTCTGGCTGACCGACGGCCGGCTGGTCGTCAACGAGATGGCTCCGCGCCCGCACAACTCCGGGCACTGGACGATGGATGGCTGCGAGCATTCGCAGTTCGAGCTGCAGGTGCGCGCGCTGGCCGGCCTGCCGCTGCCAGAGCCGCGCCAGCACTCGGCCGCCGTCATGCTGAACCTGCTGGGCGACCTGTGGTTCACCGAGCAGGGTGGCCCCACGCCGCCGGCCTGGGACCGCGTGCTGGGGCTGCCGGGCACGCACTTGCACCTGTACGGCAAGACGGAAGCGCGCCATGGCCGCAAGATGGGCCACCTGAACGTCACCGCCGCGACGCCCGAGGCCGCGCACGCGGTGGCGCTGCGGGCCGCTGCGCTGCTGGGCCTGCCCACCGACTTCTGATGCTGCTTCCTGGCAACGATCCGGCGTCGATCCAGTCCGCCGCGCAGCGGCTGGCCGATGGCGAGCTGCTGGGCCTGCCGACGGAGACCGTCTACGGCCTGGCCGCGCGTGCCGACCAGGATGACGCCGTCGCGAAAATCTTTGCCGCCAAGGGCCGCCCCAGCGACCACCCGCTGATCGTGCACGTGCTAGACGCTGCCGGTGCCGAGCCGTTCGCCGACCACCTGCCCGCCACCGCGCGCCGGCTGATGGACGCCTTCTGGCCCGGCCCGCTGACCGTCATCGTGCCGCGTGCGGCCGGTATGGCCGAGGCTGCGGCAGGCGGGCATGCCACGGTGGCGTTGCGTGCGCCGGCCCACCCGGTCGCCCGCGCGGTGCTCGCCGCCGCGCGCGAGCGGGGCGTGCAGGGTGTGGCCGCGCCCAGCGCAAACCGCTTCGGCCGCGTCAGCCCCACGCTGGCCCGCCACGTGGTGGAGGAGTTCGGCACCGGGCTGATGGTGCTGGACGGCGGCGCCTGCGAGGTGGGCATCGAGTCCAGCATCGTGGACTGCAGCCGTGCGCTGCCGGCGCTGCTGCGCCCCGGGCTGCTCAGCCGCACACGCATCGAGGCCGTGCTGGGCCAGTCGCTGGCCGAGCCCGACGTCGAGGCGCCCAAGGCTTCGGGCACGCTGGCGGCTCACTACGCCCCCAGCGCCCGCGTGCGGTTACTGGAAGCCGAGGCGCTGGCTTTACGTCTGGCGACAGCTTCGGCCAGCGGGGCGCTGGAGGGGCTGGCGGTATATTCACGCGCCCAACTGCCGGCTTGGCGCTGGCAGCCACAGCCGGTCGACCCGGCGGCGGTGGCCCACGAGCTGTTTGCGGTGCTGCGCCAACTGGATGCGGCCGGCGCCCGCGAGATCTGGGTCGAAGCGCCACCGCGCGATGCCGCCTGGGATGGTGTGCGGGACCGGCTCAGCCGGGCCGCTGCCGCCTTCACCGATTGATATTTGCCCCTGTCCCTGAGTTGATCGTCATGCAACGTGTTGTGTCCAAGAATCTGAAGCGTGGCCTGGCCGCGTTGGTGGCAGCGGCGCTGATGGCCGGCTGTGGTGGCGGTGGCACTGCGCAGATTGAGCCCTTCGCGCCGACCCGCATCATTGCCTTCGGCGACGAGAGCGGCACGATCCTGCAAAGCGGCAAGAAGTACACGATCAACGGCCTGGCCTCAGACACGCTGCAAGTCGATTGCCGCGCCAACCCGGTCTGGACTCAACTGGTGGCCAGCGGCTTCGGCTTCGTCTTTCCGCAGTGCAACTCCGATTTCGTCGCGCTGCCGCAGGGCGTCATGTATGCGGCCGCGGGCGCCAAGGTGGCCGACGTGCGCGACCGCATCGACCAGCATCTGGCCAACGACCGCTTCAGCTCCAAGGACCTGGTGGTCATGATGGTGGGCGTGAACGACATCCTGGAGCTGTACCGCCAGTTCCCTGCAGTCAGCAAGGCCTCGCTGGTCAACGAGGCGAGGGCGCGGGGCAAGCAACTGGCCGATCAGGCCAACCGCATTGCCAATGCCAACGGCCGGGTCGTGATCTCCACGATCTTCGACGTGGGCCTGACGCCCTTCGGCCAGCGCGAGCGCCAGCAGGCGACCGACATCGACCGCGCGGCTTTCCTGGACGAGCTCAGCACCGCGTTCAACATCACGATGCGGCTGAACCTGCTGAACGACGGTCGCCTGATCGGCCTCGTGCTGACGGACGAAAGCATCCAGCAGATCGCGCGTTTCCCCGGCGCCTTCGGATACTCCAACGTGACGCAGGCGGCCTGCCGTACCGACGTCGCGGCGCAGGACTGCACGACCAGCACGCTGCAGGCCGATGCCAGCCCCACGCAATGGCTGTGGGCGGGCGACACGCTGCTGGGCCCGACGGCGCAGCAGCGCATCGGCCAGCTGGCGCTGTCGCGCGCCAAGAACAACCCGTTCTAAGGCTTTGCGGGACAGACCGGGCGAGCGCAGCCAGCAGCGCTGTCCCCAACCGGCTAGACAGCCCGCTCAGGCGGTCGTCGTGCGCAGCTCGCGGCGCAGGATCTTGCCGACGTTGCTCTTGGGCAGCTCGTCCCGGAATTCGATGAACTTGGGCCGCTTGTAGGCTGTCATCTGCCCGGCGCAGTAGCTGACCAAGTCTTCCTCGGCCAGGGCCGGGTCGTTCTTGACGACGAACAGCTTCACGGCCTCGCCGGACTTGGCGTCCGGCACGCCCACGGCGGCGCATTCCAGCACGCCGGGGTGCATGTTGACGACCTGCTCGATCTCGGTCGGGTACACGTTGAAGCCGCTGACCAGGATCATGTCCTTCTTGCGGTCGACGATGCGCACGTAGCCGCGCTCGTCCATGATGCCGATGTCGCCGCTCTTGAAGAAGCCGTCGGCGTCCATGACGTGCGCGGTCTCGTCGGGGCGCCGCCAGTAGCCGGCCATGACCTGCGGGCCGCGGATGCAGATCTCGCCGCGCTCGCCGATGGCGACATCGCGGCCGTCGTCGTCGCGGATGGCGATCTCGGTGGACGGGATGGGCAGGCCGATGCTGCCGTTGAAGCCGCGCTGATCCAGCGGGTTGATGGTGGCAGTCGGCGAGGTCTCGGACAGCCCATACCCTTCGATGACCGGGCAGCCGGTGACTTTCAGCCACTTCTCGGCCGTGGCCTGCTGCACAGCCATGCCGCCGCCGTTGGAGATGACAAGCTCGGAAAAGTCCAGCCGCGAGAAGCCGGGCTCGTTGGCCAGCGCGTTGAACAGCGTATTGACGGCCGGGAACAGGTGGATCTTGTGGCCGCGCAGCGTGTCGATGAAGCCGGGGATGTCGCGCGGGTTGGGCACCAAGATGTTCAGGTAGCCCAGCCGCGTGCCGAGCATGAAGCAGGCGGTCAGCGCATAGATGTGATAAAGCGGCAGCGCGCAGATGTTGGTGAGCTGCTTGTCCCCCGGCAGCTTGGTCAGCATGGGCTGGAACCAAGCCTCTACCTGCAGGATGTTGGCGACGATATTCCGGTGCAGCAGCGTCGCGCCCTTGGACACGCCGGTCGTGCCGCCGGTGTACTGCAGGAAGGCGACGTCGTCGGGGCCCAGGTCCGGCTTCTTCAGGTGCAGCCGGTCGCCATGGGCCAGCGCCTCGTTGAAGCGCACGACGGTGCGGCCGTCGCCGACCGCGAGTCGGAACTCCGGCACCATCTTCTTCAGATGACGCACGGCGAAGTTGATCAGCGGGCCCTTCCACCAGCTGAGCAGGTCGCCCATGGAGGCCAGCACGACATGCTTCACGTCGGTCTGCGCGATAACCTCGGACAGCGTGTGCGCGAAGTTCTCCAGCACGATGATGGCGCGCGCGCCCGAGTCCTTCAGCTGATGCTCCAGCTCGCGCGGCGTGTACAGCGGGTTCACGTTCACGACGACGAAGCCAGCGCGCAGGATGGCGGCGATGGCCACGCCGTACTGCAGTACGTTGGGCATCATGATGGCGACGCGGTCACCCTGCTTGAGCCCCTGTGCCTGCAGCCAGGCGCCGAGCTGCGTCGAGAGCCGGTCCATCTCGTCGAAGCGCATGCGCTGGCCCATGCAGATGGCGGCGTCGCGGTGCGCATGCTTGCGAAAGGCCTCGTTCAGCAGGTCCACCAGCGAGCGATAGACCTGGGTGTCGATCTGCGCCGGCACGCCGGCCGGATAGCTGGCCAGCCAGGGCTTGACAGCGGATGTCGTCTCGGGGACTTCGGCAAGGACGGCGGTCATGGGGGGCAGGCCTCTTCGCTTGAAGCGGAAGATGGTCGTGGCGGGGCGTCCCCAGGACTAGGGGAGTTGCCCTAGGACCAAGGGATTTGCCTGAAACAAATCGTCTGCCAATGTGCTTTCGCGGTGTCGCACAGTGGACAGGAACTCGCCGGCCCCACGCATCTCGCGGAACGTGTCGAAGCCGGTCTCCAGGAAGGTCTGCAGCGCGCTCAGGCCGGCCAGCATGGCGGGGCCGCGCATCAGCTTCAGCGACTGGCGCAGCAGCGGTTTGCGCGTGAGCCGGTCGAGCGACTCGCCCACGGCCATCGTCAGTGCGACCTGCCTCGCGCGCGCGTCAGGCTCGCCGCAGGCGCGCCACGCGATCGCGTACGCGCTGGCCGTGATCTCGGGCGACGCCAGGTGCTCGGCCATGCACGTGTCCAGCCGCTCGGACAGCGCGTGCAGCCGCGCGAGCTTGGCAACGGTGTCGATGACCTCGGCGGGGAACAGGCGCGTCAGCGTCGGCACCACGCGGGCGAACTGGGCGTCGCGCTGGCGGTAGTCGCCGGGGCCGTACAGCTCATGCAGGAAGAAGCGCGTGGCCGCCGCGTAGCGCGGCGTGGCCAGCAGGTCGGCATAGGTGTGGGCGAAGCGGCGCTGCTGCCAGGCCTTCAGCGCCTGCACGCGCGCGGCCAGTGCGGGATCGGCGGCGCGGCGGGCGCGCTCGGCGTCGACGGCGCGCAGCTCCTTCAGTAGGGATTCGGCACTCAGGTCATCCATGGGGCGGGCTCATTCTGCCCGCTTAGACTGGGCCGATGAATGGGAGGCTGCAGAGGATCTGGATGCTGTTGCGGCTGGCCGTGGCGGCGTTCGTCGGCTGGCGCTTCGGCTGGGCCTGGGGTGTGGCCACGCTGGCGCTGCACGCCGTCGTGCTTGCCGGCGGCTTCGTGCAGCTGCGCTGGGTCAACCGGCCGGCGCCAAGCTGGGGTCAGCTCTGGCGTGCGTGGCGGCGCGAGGTGGTGGCCAGCGAGCTGGCCTTCTCGTGGCGACAGCCGTGGCGGGAGTGGGCCGAAGCCGATCACCTGCCGCCCGGGGCGCAGGTCGGCGTGCTGCTGGTGCACGGCTTCGCCTGCAACCGCGGGCGCTGGAACGGCTGGATGAAGCGGCTGCGCGCACAGGGCGTGGCTTTCGTCGCGCCGTCGCTGGAGCCGGTGTTCGGCAGCATCGACGACTACGCCGAGGAGATCGAGGTCGGCGTGCGTCGGCTGGAGGCCGCGACCGGTCGCATGCCGGTGCTGTGCGCCCACAGCATGGGCGGCTTGGCGTTGCGGGCGTGGTGGCGCAGGTTCGGCGCCGGCCATGCGGTGCCGCCGCGTGTTATCACGCTGGGGTCGCCGCATGGCGGCACGCGCATGGCGCGGCTGGGGCAGGGCATCAACGCCCGGCAGATGCGGCTGCGCAGCCCCTGGGTGATGGAGCTGTCGCTGCTGACTGATGTCGACTGCTTCTGGACGCCGTGCGATCAGGTCGTCAACCCGGCCGAGACGGCCATCTTGGCCTGCTCGCGCGCGCACCGCGTGGACGGCGTGGGCCACATGGGCCTGGTCCACTCGGACGAGGCCTGGGACTGCCTGCAGGAGGCCCTGCGGGCGTCGGGCTTTCAGACCGCGTTGGCCGGCTCGTCCTTGAGCACCCCGCGGCGGATCTGATCCAGCTCTATGCTCTCGAACAGCGCCTTGAAGTTGCCCTCGCCGAAGCCCTCGTTGCCCTTGCGCTGGATCAGCTCGAAGAAGATCGGACCGATCACTTCCTTGGTGAAGATCTGCAGCAGCAGCTCGTTGTCCACGCCCAGGTGCGTGGCGCCGTCGATGAGTATGCGCAGACGGCGCAGTTCGGCGACGTTCTCGCCGTGGCCGGGCAGGCGCTTGTCGACGAGGTCGAAATAGGTGTCGATCGTGTCCTGGAACGCGACGCCCGTGCCCTTCATGCCCTCGACCGACGCGTAAATGTCGGTCGTGCCCAGCGCCACGTGCTGGATGCCCTCGCCGTGGTACAGGTCCAGGTACTCCGCGATCTGGCTTTTGTCGTCGCTGCTCTCGTTGATCGGGATGCGGATCTTGCCGCAGGGGCTGGTCATGGCCTTGGACTTGAGGCCGGTCAGCTTGCCCTCGATGTCGAAGTAGCGCACCTCGCGGAAGTTGAAGAAGCGCTCGTAAAACTCCGACCACTCCTTCATGCGGCCGCGGAAGACGTTGTGCGTCAGATGGTCGATCTCGGTCAGGCCGTGGCCGACGGGGTTCGGGTCCACGGGCTGGCCAAGTGCGTCCAGCACCGGCACAAAGTCCACGTCGTAGATCGAGATGTTGCCGATGGCGCCTGCGGCAGCGCCGTGCTTGCCCTGCCAGCGGTCAACGAAATAGATTAGCGAGTCGCCGATGCCCTTGATGGCCGGGATGTTCAGCTCCATTGGGCCGGCCTTGTTGTCGAAGCCCCAGGCGCCCAGCTCCAGCGCACGCTGGTAGGCGTGGGCGGCGTTGTCCACGCGGAAGGCTATGGCGCAGATCGACGGGCCGTGCAGGCGCGCGAAGCGCTGCGCGAACGAGTCCGTCTCGGCGTTGATGATGAAGTTGACGCCGCCCTGGCGGTACAGCGTCACGTTCTTGTGGCGGTGACGGGCCACGGCCGTGAAGCCCATGGTGCGGAACAGCTCGCCCAGGGCTGCCGGATCGGGCGCGGCGAACTCGATGAACTCGAAACCGTCGGTGCCCATGGGGTTGTCCCATGGAGTGAACTTGGCCATTTTTGTCTCCAGCGAAACCGAAAATTCTGCGGCGCGGGATGCGCAGGTTTCATGCAATCTACGGCGTGAAGTTCTCTTCAAACGCAGGAAAGCTGCAAAATCTGTCCTATGGAAGCCGTTATCGAGCTGGACGCCATCGACCGCCGCATCCTGCGCGCGCTGCAGCAGGATGGCCGCATCACCTACGACACGTTGGCCGGCGAGGCCGGGCTGTCCGCGTCCGCCGTGCTGCGCCGCGTGCGCCGACTGGAGGAGGCAGGCGTCATCACAAGCTACGTCGCCCTGGTGCCGCCAGAGAAGATCGGCCTGGGCCTGACGGCCTACCTGAACGTACGGCTGGAAAAGCAGACCGACAACCCGCTGCGCAACCCGCGCGACCTGTTCCGCGCCGCCGTGCAAACCTGGCCCGAGGTGGTGGAGTGCGCCGCGCTGACCGGCGAGATGGACTACCTGCTGCGCGTGCTGGTGCAGGACATGCAGCACTACGCCCGCTTCATCAGCGACACGCTGCTGATGCACCCCAGCGTGCAGGACTGCAAGACCAGCTTCGTGCTGGAGCGGCTGAAGAACACCACCGCCGTGCCGGTGTAGCCCGGCAGGGTGTCAGTCGAACTCGCGCAGCAGCTTCAGGGCGTGGGCTTCGCTGAGGTTCAGCAGTGCGGCGATGTCGTGCAGGTCGTCCGGCACGGCGGCGTCGTCCCAGCCGCGTGCGGTGTGCCGCGCGACGCGCACGGCCAGCTGCACGCAGCGCACCTGCGGATCGCGCTCGTGCTGCTCGCTGGTGATGTGCGTCAGCAGCGCGGGCAGGTGCCAGCGCGTCATCAGCGCGTGTTCAAGGTCGGCCAGCACGATGCCCAGCACCTGGCGCTGCGCCACGGCGCTGCGCAGCGTGCGGTCACCGTCCTGCAGCCGCGCGATCTGCAGCGCCAGCGCGGGCGCATGCACCCACAGCAGCATCTCGGCGAAGTCGTGCAGCAGCGCGGCGTTGTGGATGATGGCGGCATCGGGGTCGGCACGGTGGGCAGCGAAACCCAGCGCGTAGCGCGACGCCCGCTCGGCGCGCTGCAGCACGCGTGACAGGCCCAGCAGCGCCTCGTCGTCATCGGCCAGCACGGCCTCCAGCGTGGGCTGCGGGCCGAAGTTGCGGAAGAAGGGCGTGATGCCCATCAGCACAATGGCCGCGGTCACCGTCTCGGCGTCGGCGCGCAGCCCGCTGCTGCGGCCGCGCTTCAGTTCGCTGGCGCTGGCCAGCACCTTCAGCGTCATCAGCGGGTCGGTGGCGATCAGCTCGCCCAGACCGTGCGCGTCCACGTCGTCCTCGGTCGCGCGCATCAGCTCTAGTGCCTCGGCTGTTTCGGACAGCACCGGGATCTCCGCGTGCGTGAACGCGTCCGCCCAGGCTTGCAGCGTGGGCAGCGGCGTGGTCAGGCGCAGGCGGTCGGGCATGGCGCGATGCTAGGCCGTGTTGGGGTCGCATGGTCGGTCCATGCGACCCCGATTTGCGTGCCAGTTCACAGGCGCCTGATGCCGTCCAGTTGTGCCACCAACTGGCCGTCGACGTAGAGCGCGCCTTCCGGCGCACCGGCCTCGGCGTAAAACTCCAGCTGGCTGCGGGCGCGGCGGCGCCGGCGGTAGGCGGGCGAGAACACCAGCCGGATCGCGCGGGCGGCGCGCTTGATGCGGACCCAGCGGCGGGCCCAGGCATCGTGGGTTTCGGCGGCTTCAGCGGCACTCAGGCCGCGCAACTCGATCAATCTCATGAGGGTCTCCTTGGCACCAAGCCGGCCCTCATGAGATGGATGAGAGGGCGAGCGGTGCCGGTGTGTCAGGGGCTTTCGTCCGGGTAGCGGTCGCGCAGCAGGCTGCGCAGTTCAAGGCGGGCCTGCTGGCGCTGCGCGTGGGCGTCGTTGGGGCTCTGGTGTCGGCCTGCCTGGCGTTTGTTGGCCGGGGCGACGAGCGGGTTGCGCGGCTTGGCGAGCTTGATGCGCATCGGGCGCGGAGAGGTGTACTGGGGCATGGAGTGCTCCGTTGAGTGCCGCGAGGGCGGCGGGCAGTGCAGCGGCTTGACCCGGGATGGGTCAGCTTTTGCAGACAAGGGTTGAGGCGCTCGGGGCTTGCGCGCGAGGCAGGCGGGGCCGAGCAGGTCAGGACTTCAAGGGTGTGACCTCGCCGTGATGCCCGGGGACTTCAGCATCACGACTTGCGCAAATGATAAACAAACGTTTCTCTTGCGCAAGCAGCTTTTATCCAACACCCCTAACGTGGAGGGCGTGCGTCGTCCAATGACGGATGCGCAGAACGATCAGCGCTTCCTGGGCTTCAGCGGGGCGATGCCGGCTTGCAGCTTGCGCCACGCATCAAGCTCGGCCTGCGCACCGGCCGCGGGCTTGGCCGCGGCACGCGGTGTCGGCGCGGGCGCGGGTTCGGGCGTCAGCACCTCGCCCAGCAGGTCCAGCAGCCGCGTGCGGGCGCGCTGCGGGTGGCGGCGGTAGTAGGTCAGTACCAGGCCCACGATGAAGCGCTCGTCATCGTCCTGCGGCAGGCTGGGCGAGGGCTCCGGTGGCGGCGGCGCCACGTGGCCGAGGGCGGCCGCCATCGAGGTGATTGGTGCCGGGCCGGTGGCAACGGCACCATGCTCGATGTCCATCCAGCCCGGCGGCTTGTGGCACAGCTGCTCGAACTGGCGGGCCAACCGTTCGCCGATCTGGCGCGAGCGGCCCTTGATCTGGCTCCAGTAGCTGGGCTGGATCTGCAACCGCTCGGCAAAGCGCCGCTCCAGGCCACGCAGGGTGGCGGCATCGGGGTGTTTGACGGTGGCGCTGACGAACTCTTCGAACAGCCGCATCGCGTTGTCCATTCGGATCTGCGCGACATCGCGGGGGGCGCTGGGCATGGGGCAGGATGATAAATGAGCGTTGACCACCGCCCGCCCGGGCGTGCCCGCGCTCAGTCGCCTTCGTCACCCGCCTGGTAGGCGCCCATCAGCGCGGTCTGCGTGTGGGGCGGCACGGGTTCGTAGTGCGACAGCAGCAGCGTGTAGCGGCCCTGGCCGGCGGTCATCGCGTTCAAGCGCGTCTGGTAGCTGGCCAGCTCCGCCAGCGGCGCCAGGCCTTGCACGATGAGGCTGCCCGGCAAGGCGGCGCGCGTGCCGTTGACTTGGCCGCGGCGCGAGGCCAGGTCGCCGGTGATGTCGCCGATGCTGGCATCCGGCGCCGTGATCTCGACCTGCACGATGGGTTCCAGGACCAGCGGTTTGGCGGCGCGCACGGCTTCGATGAGCGCGCGGCGGCCGGCGCTAATGAAGGCGATCTCCTTGCTGTCCACCGAATGGTGCTTGCCGTCGTAGACGGTCACGCTCAGGTCCACCAGCGGGTATCCGGCCACGACGCCGCTGGCCAGCGCAGAGCGCACGCCCTTCTCGACGGCCGGCATGAAGGGAGCCGGAATGACGCCGCCCTTGACCGCGTCGACGAACTCGAAGCCCGCGCCGCGCGCCAGCGGCTCCACGCGCAGGTAGACCTCGCCGAACTGGCCCGCGCCGCCGCTCTGCTTCTTGTGGCGGTAGTGGCCCTCGGCGGGGACCGAAATGGTCTCGCGGTAGCCGATGCGCGGCGGCTCGGTGATGACCTCGCCCTTGTACAGCTCGCGCACGCGCTCTAGCAGCAGGCGCAGGTGCAGCTCGCCCAGGCCGTAGACCAGGGTCTGATGCCCGGAAGTTCCATCATGGCCTGCCTGCTCGATGCGCAGGCAGGGGTCTTCGTCCACCAACCGGGCCAGCACCTCCCACAGTTTCTGCTCGTCGCCGCGCCGCGCGGGGCTGATGGCCAGGCCGTGTACCGGCGTCGGGAAGTCGAGCGGCTTCAGAAAGATGTGCTCGTCTGCCAGCGCGTCGTGCAACACCGCGTCGAAGGCGATGTCATCTACCTTGGCGATGGCGCACAGCTCACCGGGTAGCGCCTCGTCCACGTCCACATGTTTTGCGCCCTGCAGCATGAACAGGTGGCCCACGCGGATGGGCTTGCGCGCATGCCCCACGAACAGCAGGCCGCCCTTGGCGACGCGGCCCTGGTGCACGCGCATGACGCCCATCTTGCCGAGATATGGGTCGGCGACGATCTTGAACACATGGGCCAGTACGTGGGCCGCCGGGTCCGGCGTGGCGGGGTAGGGCGCGGGTTCGGTGCCCTTGCCTTCGAGGAAGGGTGGCGGGTTGCCTTCGGCCGGATTGGGCATCAGCGCCTCGATGGCCACCAGCAGCTCGGCCACGCCCGCACCGGTCTTCGCCGAACAGAAGCACACCGGGATCAGGTGCCCCTCGCGCAGCGCCTGCTCCAGCGGCGCGTGCAGCTCCTTCGGGTCCACGTCGCCCTCGGTCAGGTAGCGGTCGACGAAGGCGGCGTCTACCTCCACGACCTGTTCCACCAGCGCGCGATGCGCGTCGGCCACCGACGAAAAATCGGCCTCTCCCGAGGCCGCGAAGAAGCAGTCCGCCACGCGCTGGCTGCCGTCGGCGGGCAGGTTCAGTGGCAAACATTCCTTGCCGAACACCTCGCGGATCTGACCGAGCAGCGCCGGCAGGTCCACGTCTGGCGCATCGATCTTGTTGACGACGATGAGCCGCGCCAGCCCCCGCTCGCCGGCCGCCGTCAGCAGGCGCTGCGCCATCATCTCGACGCCGTTCTGCGCGTTGACGACGACGATGGCGGTATCTGCCGCCTCCAGCGCCGGCAGCGCCTGGCCGACAAAGTCCGGCGCGCCCGGCGTGTCGATGGCGTGCACACGAATGCCGCCATGCGTGAAGTGCGCGAGGCTGGACTGCAGCGAATGCCCCAGCCGCTTCTCCAGCGGGTCGTGGTCGCTCACCGTGTTGCCGCGCTCGATGCTGCCGGCCTGCGGGATGGCGCCGGCATGCGCCAGCAGCGCGTCCAGTAGCAGCGTCTTGCCGGCGGCGGCTGGGCCGACCAGCGCGACCGTGCGGATCGCGCTCACTCGTGAATCCAGGCTGGCGCTCATCGGACTCTCCTCGTGTGGGGCATCCGATCCCCAGAGGGATCGCAGGCCCGTCCAGCGTAGAAGAACCCAGCCCACACAGCAAGGGCAGAATCTTCCGCATGCATCTGCGATTCGCTGCGCTCACCCTCGCCCTGTTTGCCGCCACGGCCCAGGCCCAGACACCGGCCGACGACCTCCAGGCCATGCTCGCCGAGGTCAGCGCGCCGCGCATCGAGGCGCGCATCCGCAAGCTGGTGTCGTTCGGCACGCGGCACACGCTGTCCGACATCGCGTCCGAGACCCGCGGCATCGGTGCGGCCAGGCGCTGGATCACGGCCGAGCTGCAGGCCTGCGCCAAGGCGCCGGGCAGCCGGTTGAAGGTCGAAGAGCAGAGCTTCATCGAACCTGCCGGCGCGCGCGTGCCGCAGCCCACCGAGCTGGTCAACATCATCGCGACGCTGCCGGGCCGAGGGGCCAGCAAAGGCCGCTACTTGGTCGTCAGCGGCCACTACGACTCGCGCAACAGCGACGTGATGGATTCCCTGGGCGAGGCACCCGGCGCCAACGACGACGCCTCCGGCACGGCGGCCGTCATGGAGCTGGCCTGCGTGATGGCGACGCGGCAATTCGACGCGACGCTGGTGTTCATGGCCGTGCCGGGCGAGGAGCAGGGTCTGCTGGGCGCCGCGCAATGGGCGCGCGATGCACGCGCCGAGGGGCTGAACGTCGAGGCCATGATCACCAACGACATCGTCGGCAGCTCGCGCGGCGACGCCGGGCAGCGCGACCCCAAGCGCATGCGGCTGTTCGCCGACGGGCTGGACCCGCTGGTGCGGCTGCTGCTGCAGGCCCAGGCCAACCGCCCCGCCACGCCGGCCGACCAGAAGGCCTATGCCGCGATGCAGGCCGAACTGCTGCCGCTGCTGCAGGCCGGCGCCAACGAGGATCTGCCCACGCACCAGCTGGGCCGCCACCTGAAGGCGGCGGCGGAAAGTGCGATGCCCGGCTTCACCGTGCAGCTGATCCAACGCCGCGACCGCTATCTGCGTGGTGGCGACCACTTGCCCTTCCTGGAGCGCGGCTATGCGGCCGTGCGCTTCACCGAGCCCTTCGAGAACTTCGCGCACCAGCACCAGAACCCCAGGACCGAGAACGGCGTCGTCTACGGCGACCTGCCCGAGTTCGTCGACTTCGGCTACGTGGCCGACATCAGCCGCGCCAACCTGGCGGGCCTGGCCACGCTGGCCTGGGCGCCGGCGCCGGTCAAGGGCCTGCGGCTGGACGCCAGCGGCCTGACCAACGACTCCACGCTGGAGTGGACCGCCAGCGACGACCCCGAGGTGGCCGGCTACCGCATCGTCTGGCGCGACACCGACTCGGCCACATGGCAGCAGTTCAAGGACGTCGGTAAGACCACGCGCGTGACGCTGCCGGTCAGCAAGGACAACGTCGTGTTCGGCGTGCAGGCCGTGTCGAAGAAGGGCTACGCCAGCCTGGCAAGCTACCCGCTGCCCAAGCGCTGATCAATCGCTGGTCAGAGAAATCCCACCGACCGCGCGCTGCCGAAGTTGGCCAGGTTGGGCAGCACGCTGTCCAGCTGGCCGGGGCTGGCGCCCATCCAGCCCAGCAGCGTCGCGGCGTACTGGTCGACCGAAGTGGTCGGGATCCAGCGGCCGTGTTGCTCCCAGCTGTCGACGCCGACATCGTCCGGCCCGCCCAGCGCCAGCATCGGGTACTTGCCGTAGAAGCCGCCCTTCACCGCGCCGCCCAACACGAGGTGGTGGTTGCCCCAGGCGTGGTCGGTGCCATTGCTGTTGTTGGGCTTGAAGGTGCGGCCGAAGTCACTCTGCGTGAAGGTGGTGACCGACTCGGCCAGGCCGAGCGCCGTCAGCGCGGCCTGAAAGCAGGCCAGCGCATCGCCCAGCTGCTTCAGCAGCGCGGCATGCGTGCCCGACAGCGCGTCGCCAGCGATCTGCTCGCCGTGCGTGTCGAAGCCGCCCAGCTGCGCGAAATAGATCTGCCGGTTACCGCCCACCGTGGCGCGCACGTCCATCAGCTTGGCCGCCTGGTAGAGCTGCTTGCCGATACCGGTCGTCACGTTGCCGTTGGCGATCAGCGGCGCGAACGCGGCGTCGACGGCCGCGTTGCTGCCCGCCTCACCCGGCTTGCGCTTGATCAGCGGCCCCAGCTGCTCGGACAACGCGAAGGCATCGCGCTGCTGCTTCTGGAAGGCGTTCGCCAGGTCGGTGTCGGACGTCTGCTCCGTCAGCGCTTTGATTGCGTCCTGCTTCAGCGCGTTGGGTCGCCAGGTGATGTCGCTGCTGGACAGGCCGGCGGCGCCGAAGCTGTCGCCCGGCCCCGGCAGCACCAGCGGCGCGGTCAGCTCTGACAGGCCGAAGTGGCCGTTGCCGCCCACGCTGATGACGGGGCTGGACAGGTTCAGTGCCGCCGCACTGCGCCCGCCCCAGCCGGTGCGGCTCTGCGCGTCGGTGCTGGCACTCTCCCACAGCACCTGCTGGTCGCTGTGCGAGAACAGGCTGGGCGGCGTCAGCACGGTCTTGCCGGCGTCGGCGCGGTATTGCGCCTTGGTCAGCGGTGCGTACAGTGGCCCGACGTTGAACTGCAGCGCCAGCCTGCCGGCGGCGAACAGCGGGTTCAGCGCGGACAGCGCGGGGTGCAGGCCGTAGTCGCTGGTGCCCAGGCGGCCAAGACTGCCCTGCGGCAGTGCCAGGCCGGCACGCACGCGGGCGTAGTCGGCGTAGCGCGTCGCGTCCATGGGCACGACCATGTTCATGCCGTCATTGCCGCCGTACAGGAAGATGCAGACCAGCGCCTTGAAGTCGGCCGCGCGTGCGGTGCGCAGCGGGGCGAGGGCGCCCAGCGCGCCCAGGCCGAGCGCGCCGGCGAGCAGGCGGCGGCGGGAGGGGTGGTGAGGATGGTGGTGTGCCATGAAGTGACCCCTCAACGGACGATTTGGAACTGAGGTGCGGCGAAGATGAGGTAGGCCGCCGTCTTCACGCGGTTGCGCTGCCAGTTCTTGCTGTCGGTCTTGTCGGTCCACCAGGACACAGCCTCCAGCACCTTGGCGCGAGGGCCGCTGGGCAGCACCTCGCCGTGGGCCAGCAGCGACAGGCGGTCGACCAGCTTGGCGGCGTCGGCCGCCTCGGCATCGAACGCGTCCAGCGTGACCTGCGTGCCCACCGCGCTCGGCACGCTGGCAACGGGTTGCGAGCCGCCCCAGTCGATCAGGTAGGTCAGGTAGTTCAGCCGCTGCAGCGACGTGTTGGCGTTGTGGATGCCGAACGCACCGCCGGTCAGCTGCGTGCCGGGCACCGGGTAGTCGGGCGGGTAGAAGTTGAAGACCGACGGCGAGCGGAACACGTGCTGGCGCAGCGTCTCGCCCCACCACCAGCCCAGGGCGTCGCCGTCGGTGCGGCCGTTCAGGGCGCGCAGCACGGCGGTCATCATCAGCACCGGCTCGCGCAGCCGGCCGCCAGATGATCCGGGCGATGCATCGCCGCGTGCATCGGCATCCAGCAGCACGGCGGCCACCGTGGCCGACAGGTCGCCCGCGCGGCCGGCGCCGAAGTTCTGGCCGTCCTTGCTGAACCGACCGGCCTGGAAGGCCGAGGCGACGCGGCCCACGTAGGCGGGCGATGGGTTGGACCGCACCAGCGCCTGGATCAGCTGCCGGCCGATGAAGGGGGCCGTGTTGGGGTGGGCCATCAGGCTGTCCAGCACCGCATCCAATGCCTGCGCCGGCGTGCTGTTGGCGGGCTTCTTGCCGCCCGACAGCAGCGCGCGCTCGGCCGTGTCGTGCACGCTCGCCAGCGGGGCCATCTCGCCGTCGTAGAACTGGCAGTTCGCGCCCTTGGGCGAGCATGTCCACTTGGATTTGCCGCCTGCGGGGTAGGTCCAGCCGGTCAGCGCGTACGCGTAGGCGCGCACGGTGGCGTTGTCGTACGTTGCCTGGCAGCGCCCGCCCTTCAGGCTGCCGTCGGCCTCCAGCAGGCAGGTGCCCACGGAGAACAGCTGCAGCAGCTCGCGCGGGAAGTTCTCGTTCGGTGCGGCCTTGTCGTTGTTGACGCCGTTCAGATAGTCGCCCATGACCGGGCTCAGCGCCACCTGGCGCAACACGTCGCGGTAGTTGCCGAAGGCGTTGTCCAGCAACGCGTTCTGGTAGCGGCGCAGGCCGTAGGTGCCTTCCACCTCCAGGTTGCTGACGACCAGGATCTGCTGCAGCGCGAAGGCCACGCGCTGGCGCAACTGGTCGGGCTGGTTGATGGCGTTGCGGTAGAAGTCCCACATCAGCGGCTGGCTGGAGAAGGCGTCGCGCCAGCAGTTGTCGCCCTTGTTCGCGGCCAGGTCGCAGTAGCCGGTGCCCGTGGTGTTGGTGTGGATGGCGCTGCTGCCACCGGCGCTGTAGCGCGAGGTCTGCGGCAGCTGCAGCTGGGCCTGCACCCAGCTGGCCGCACTTTGCGTGCGCATCTGCGTGACGAGGCCCTCCGTCGCGCCGAAGCTGGCCTGCGACGCGAGCCGCACGGCATCGCGCTGTGTCATCGGCGGCGCGGCGGGTGTGGCTGGAGTAGTGGGTTGCTGCGCGACGGGCGGGTCCGACGCCGTGGGCGTGCTGCCGGGGCTGGCACTGCTGCCGCCCCCGCCGCCGCCGCCACAGCCGATCAGCAGTGCCGCGGGCAAGGCCAGCAGGCCGGGCCACATGGCGCGGCCACGCCTGGGCAGGAAAGGCAGGGGGGCGGGCAGGCGCATCGTGGAGGTCCGGTGGGGCTGGCGGTGGCGGAAGCGGATGATGGCGGAGCCCCCCAGGTTGACGTAACGGCAGGTTGCGACTGGCGCCTAGCGCTTACCGATGGCAACAAGCGTCCGCTTGAAGCGAGCTTTGGCGTGACAACCGTCCGCCCGCCGCGACGCAAGATTTGCTTACCTGGCGCGGGTGGCAATGCGCGATATTGGCCGCGTCATCTTCCTCGGGTCTCAGCAAATGCCGCCTCTCAAGCCGCCGCCTCGTCCCCATGCCGTGTGTCTGGGCCTGGCCTTGCTGGTTGGGATGGCTGCCTGCGGCGGTGGCGGCGGGGGTGGTGACACGCCAGTACCCGCCCCCGCGCCGGTTCCGGTGCAGGCCCCGCCACCGCCCGCTCCGGCTGGGCCGGCCACGGTCACTGCGCAGGCCGTGCGGCTGGATAGCCCCTGGGGCATGGCGCCGCTGCCGGACGGCAGCTGGCTGGTCACGCAGCGCCGCGGCAGCCTGGTGCGCGTGGCGGCAAACCTTGGCAGCAGCCAGCCGGTCAGCGGCGCCCCGGTGGTGGACAGCAACGGTCAGGGCGGCCTGCTCGATGTGGCGCTGGACCCGGACTTCGCAACGACCGGCCACATCTACCTGAGCTATGCCGAGCCCGGCAGCGGCGCCGAAGCCGGCAAGGCCGGAACCGCCGTCGCGCGGGCGCGGCTGGTGGGCACCGCGCTGCAGGACGTGACCGTCATCTTCCGCCAGGCGCCCAAGGTCAGTGGCGGCGGGCATTACGGTTCGCGGCTGGTGTTCGCGCGCGACAAGACGCTGTTCATCACGCTGGGCGAGCGCCAGCTGGGCAACCCTGCGCAGGATGTGGCGCAGACGCTGGGCAAGGTGGTGCGCGTGAACCGCGACGGCAGCCTGCCGGCCGACAATCCGTCGTTCGGCGCCGGCGCCCGGCCGGGACTGTGGAGCATCGGCCACCGCAACCCGCAGGGGGCGGCGCTGCATCCGGCGAGTGGTGACCTGTGGGTCAGCGAGCACGGCTCGCAGGGCGGCGACGAGATCAACATCGCCCGCGCCGGTGCCAACTACGGCTGGCCGCTGGTCAGCTATGGCTGCAACTACGGCGACCCGGTCGGCACCGCATGCGCCATCGGCGGGGGTACGCACGCGCCCCGCTACGCAGAGCCGCTGACGACCTGGGTGCCCACGTCGGTAGCGCCGGCCGGCATGGCCTTCTACGCCGGGGCGATGTTCCCTGAGTGGCAGGGCAACCTGTTCGTCGGCGCGCTGGCGGGGCAGGCGCTGTGGCGGCTGACGCTGGCAGGCGACACCGTCGCGTCGCGGGAGGCGCTATTCGCGTCGCAGAACGAGCGCATCCGCGATGTCGACGTGGCGCCTGACGGCGCGCTGTTGTTGCTCACCGACAGCGGCAAGCTGCTGCGGGTGGCGCGGTGACGCGCCCGCTCACTCAATCGCGGTGGCCGTGCCGGTCATGTCTGTCATGCCGGTCGTGCTTGTCATGGCCCCGGCCGCGACCGCGGTCATGGTCGTGATGATGGTCATGGCGGTCACGCCAGTGCGGCGGCGGGCGATGCGCGACGACGTGGCTGCGGTACCAGCCGTCTTCCACGAAGTAGACCGGATGGCCGCAGGCGCCGTAGCTGCCACAGTAGCGGCGCCAGTTGCTGCGGTGCGCAGGCGGTACCCACAGGTAGACCGGATCGCGGTAGGCCGGACGGCCTACGTACACCGGTTGGGGCGCGATCAGCACGGGCTGCGGGTAGCGGCCGATGTCTACACGGCCGTAGATGCCGGGCTGGCTGAAGCCGATGGAGACGCCGACGTCGGCTGCGCGTGCAGCGGCCGTGGCGGCCAGTGCGGCCATGCCGACCAGCAGCGGCGCGAGCCAGCGGGAGAGGCGGTAGCGGTAGCGGTTGGGGTTGTGGGTGGTCATGGCAATCCTTTCCGGTGGCGATTCCGCCAGGCCGATATTGAACGTGCCAGCCGGCGTCCGGTTGGCCGCCATGTCGTAACAAAGTTCAGTGTCGGCGCCGTCCTACAAATGCGTCCCTCACCTTCCGACGCCGGCCCAGCCGGCCGGGCGGCAAGCTAACAGGCTGATGTACCGGAACCTTTCATGAGCGATCTGCCGCCCGTCCAGGAGTCAGCGCGCGCCGCACCGGCTGGCGCTCTGGCGCTAGCGCTGGCGCAGAACGCGCGCTTCCTGGAGCGTTGCAGCCGCCTGGCCGGTGTGGGCGCCTGGGAGTGGGAGCCGGATTCCGAGGCGTTGGTGATGTCGGATTCCGCTTGCGAGCTGCTTGGCCTGGCCGCCGGACGGGTGCCCACGCTGGCGGATCTGCTGCATCGCTTCGGTCCCGATGGCAGCGCCATGCTGGACGCGGCGCTGCAGCGCGCGGCGGTCGAAGGCCAGGGCTGGGACGTCGAGCTGCCTTGCGATGCCGGCCCGCGCGGACAGCGGGTGCTGCGCGTGGTGGGCGGTCCGGATGGCGCCGGCAGCGCACCACGCATCGGCGTCGTCATGCTGGACGTCACCGAGCCGGCCGCCGTGCGCGCCGAGCTGGAGCGCACGCTGGACCGGCTGGCCCTGGCCACGCATGGCGGCGGCATCGGCGTATGGGACCTGGATCTGCGTGCCCGTGAACTCGCCTGGGACGAGATCATGTGGCGCCTGCACGGCGAGGCGTCGCACGGCCATCGCATCGAGCCGCGCGGATGGCGCCGCCGCCTGCACCCCGACGACCGCCGCCCCGCCGTGCGCGCGCTGCGCGAGGCGTTGCAGGGCGGCTCGCAGCTGGCCGGCGAGTGGCGCGTGCTGTGGCCCGATGGCAGCGAGCATGTGTTGCGCGCGTCCGCCCGTGTGCTGCGCGACGCCGGCGGCCGGCCGCTGCGGCTGGCGGGCGTGTGCCTGGACGTCAGCGAGCAGCGCCGCCTGCAGCGCGAGCTGCGCGAGCAGCGCGAACTGCTGGAGGTCACTCTGCATTCCATCGCCGACGCGGTGCTGACCACCGACGCCGAGGGCCGCGTCAGCTGGATGAACCCAGTGGCGCGCCGGCTCACCGGGTGGACGGTCGAGGAGGCCCACGGTCGGCCGTCGGACGAGGTGTTCCAGGCGTGGCGCGAGGACGGGCAGGAACGGCTGCCCGACCCGGTGCGCCAGTGTCTGGACAGCGGCGAGCCCACGCAACTGCAGACTGATGCGGCACTGCTGGGGCGCGATGGTCAGATGCTGGCCGTGGACGACTCCGTCGCGCCCATCCGCGATGCGGCGGGCCGGGTGCTCGGCGCGGTGCTGGTGTTCCGCGACGTGACGCAGCAGCGCCGCCAGTTCGACGAGATCCGCTGGCGCGCCAGCCACGACGGGCTGACCGGGCTCGTCAACCGCGGCGAGTTCGGCCAGCGCCTGGCACGCACCTTCGAGCGCGCGTGCCGCGACGGCAGCCATCACGTCGTGCTGGCTTTCGACCTGGACCGCTTCAAGCTCGTCAACGACCACTGCGGCCACGCCGCGGGGGACGAGGTGCTCAGGCAGGTTGCGCGCCGCCTGGAGGCAGGCGTGCGTGCGCGCGACACCGTGGCGCGGCTGGGCGGCGACGAGTTCGCCGCCATTCTTGAAAACTGCTCGCTGGAAGAGGCGCTGCACGTCGCGCAGAAGCTGTGCGATGCGCTGGACCAGTACCGCCACGTGGAGGGCGAGCAGAGTTTCCGCATCGGCGTCAGCATCGGCGTGGCACCGCTGGACGACCGCTGGGCCGACGCCGAGGCGGCGCTGCGCGAGGCCGACGCGTGCTGCATGATCGCTAAGGAGCAGGGCCGCAACCGCGTGCAGGTCTGGGCGCGGGACGACGCCGCGCTGCGCAGCCATCAGAGCGAGCACCGCTGGGCCACGCGGCTGCAGCAGGCGCTGGACGAGGACCGTTTCGAGCTGGACCTGCAGCGCGTGTTGCCGGCCCAGGGCACCGAAGACGACGGCCGGCTGCGCGGCGAGCTGCTGCTGCGATTGCGCGAGCGCGATGGCAGCCGCGTGCTGCCGGGCGCGTTCATGCCGGCGGCGGAGCGCTTTCACATCGCGCCGCGCTTGGACCGCTGGGTGCTGCGCCAGGCGGTGGAGCTGCTGCAGCGCGAGAGCGGCCCGCCGATCGCGTCGCTGGCCGTCAACGTGTCCGCGCTGACGCTGCAGGACGCCGCCTTCCACCAGGAAGCGCGCGCGCTGCTGCAACAGCTGGGGCCACAGCGCGCCTCGGCGCTGTGCCTGGAGATCACCGAGACCGCCGTCATCACGCGGCTGGCCGACGCGGCCCGCTTCATCACGCAGATGCGCGCTTTGGGCGTGCGCATTGCGCTGGACGATTTCGGCGCTGGCGCGTCGTCATACAGCTACCTGAAGGCGCTGCCGGTGGATGTGCTGAAGATCGACGGCCAGTTCGTTCGGGCGCTGATGACGGACAAGCTGGATCAGGTGGCCGTGCGCAGCTTCGTCGACGTGGCCCGCACGCTGGGGTTGACGACCGTGGCCGAATGCGTGGAAACGCCCGACGTGCTGCTGGAGCTGGTGCGGTTGGGTGTGGGCGAGGTGCAGGGCTATCTGCTGCACCGCCCCGAGCCGGTTGCCGCCGTGCTGGCGGCGGAAGCGGTGTCGGTGTTCTAGCGGGGCCGAACGTCGCGCGCGACGACTGCGGCGGTGGCCGTTGCGGCTGCGGAAGGGGCGCTAGCGGGATGGTCGCGACCATCAGCAACTGCGCGCAACGACACCTGCAGGCCGCGCGCAATCTGTGTGCGCCATTGCTTCATGTCGCTCAGCATGTCGGCGCTGTCAGCGTGCCATGCGGCACTGCCCAGCAGCGCTGCGGTGATGGCCAGCAGCGCCAGCATCTGCGCGCGGCGACTGCCGCGTGACGGCGGCGAAAAGTCGTGCGACACGACCGGCCCGGTGAGGGTGTGGTTGTTGAGGTTTTGAGCGGACATGGTGCACTCCTGGCAGGGCGACCGTGCGTCACGGTGCGCTGTCAGTGTGGCTGCGCACGCTGGTGCAGCCTGTCGGCGCCCACAGGCTCGCCCTGTAGGAATTCAGGAAATCGTGGCGGGGCCGGGGCTGTCCGGCGCATCCAGGCTGGCACGGCGCGGCAGCCGCGCCAGCACGAGCGTGCCACGACCCGGCGCGGACAGCAGTTGCAGCGTGCCACCCAGGCTTTCGATGCGGTGGCGCATGCCCAGCAGGCCGTGATGCCCCGAGCCCACGGCCTCGGGATCGAAACCTTGCCCGTCATCGCGGATCTGCAGTTGCAGCCAGCCGTCGGCCTCGCCCAGCGTCACGCGGACCTGCTGGGCCTTGGCGTGGCGCAGCACATTGGTCAGGGCCTCCTGCACCAGCCGGTACAGGGCCAGGCGGTCGGCATCGTCGGTGGGGCTTTCGGCCAGATCCAGGTGGAGCTGCAGGCCGGAGCGCTGCGAGAACTCGCTGGTCAGGATTTCCAGCGCCGGGATCAGGCCCAGGTTGGACAGCGCCGATGGGCGCAAGTCTTCGATGATGCGGCGCTTCAGCGCGATGCCCTGGTCGAGCAGCTCGCTCATGTGCTTGAGCCGCTCGTCGATCTCGGGCGCAGCTGTCTTGGTCATGCGCCGGATGCGAGCGACGTCCAGCTTGGCAGCGGTGAGCAGCGCACCCAGTTCGTCGTGCAGTTCGCGCGCCAGGCGGGCGCGCTCGTCTTCACGCACGGTCTGCAGATGGCGGGCCAGCTCGCTGAGTTCGGCGGTGCGGCGGGCAACCTCGCGGTCCAGCCGGTCGCGTTCGCTGGCCAGCTCGGTGGCATGCTCGCGCCGCGCCTTGTGCAGCGCCTCGTTGCGGCGCAGGAAGATGGCCAGCCCGAACAGGCTCAGCAACGTCAGGCCGTGCACGCCCAGGCGGCCGTAGGTCAGCGACTTGAAGACGGCCTCGCGCTCGCGGGCGATCTGGTCCAGCTCGTGGCGGTCCAGTTGCGCCACCGCGTCGCGCACCGCCTGCATCTTCTCGCGGCCGATGTCGGATTCGACCAGCCCCTGCCAGGCCGGCGCATTGCCGTCGCGGTACAGCTTGACGACCAACTGCAGCTCAGACAACTTCTCGTTCGCCCGCAGGCTGGCGTCGTTGACCAGCGCCGCCCAGGCCGAGCTTTCGTACTGGCCGCGCAGCCGGGACAGCACGGCCGGCAGCTCGCGCTCCGCCTGCTGCACGGGGGCCAGGTAGTCGTCCCGACCGGTCAGCAAGAAGCCCCGCTGCCCGGTTTCGGCGGTGGTCAGCAGCTCGCGCAGGCGCAGGCTGTCGTCGCGCGCCGAGTGGCGCACCTGGGATTGCTTCAGCGCTTGATCGGCGCCGGAAAAGGCGGCCTCGCCCACGCCCATGACGGCCGCCGCGGCGAGCGCGGCAAAACCCACGGCCAGCCCACGGTTGCGTGCGGCGCCCTCCAGCAAGGGATCGAGATGACGCAGCACCGTCAGGCGCTCAGCTCGCTGCGGCAGGGGGGCGGGGAGGGACATGTTCGGCGAGTTCGGCGCAGTAGCTGATGAGGTCGTCCAGTTCGCGGCTCTTGTCGAACACGCGTTCGGCGCCGAGGCTGGCGCAGCGGCGGCGCATCTCCTCGGTGGCGTAGTTGGTCAGCACCACGCGGCGTGCACGTACGCCGAGTTGCTGGGCGGCCTGCAGCACGCCCAGCCCGGTGCCAGAGCGCAGAAACACGTCGACGATGAAGAGATCCGCGTTGGCGTCGGGATCCCGACTCATCCAGCGCACGGCGCCGGCCTCGTCGGGTACGGAGCCCACCACCTCGACCTGCGCCAGCTCTTCCAAGGTGGCGACGAGGTTCTCCAAGATGACCGGGCTGTCTTCGACGATGAAGGCTTTGAGTGCTGGCATGGCCCGACGATTCAGCGGCATGGCGCGATGGGTTCGAGTATGGACCGCTTCAGCGTCGGGCTGGCTGCGCCAGCAACGCGTCACGTTGTAGGAATAGTCCTATGGCGCGACTTTTTACTGAGGCTGACGGACCAGGATGTCGTTGCGCACGGCAACAACGCCCGAGGTTTCGCGGGCCAGCTTTTCCGCCGTGGCGCGCTCTTCGCCGCTCTTGGCGAAGCCGGACAGCTGGACCGTGCCCTTCAGCGTCTCAACGCTGATGGCCATAGCGCTGACGACCGGGTCGGCGGCGAACTTGGACTTGACGCGAGTGGTCAGCGTGGCGTCGTCAATGTAGGAACCGACGGTCTGCTGCTTGCTGGACACGGCGCAGCCGGTGGTGGTGGCCAGCGTGGCGACCAGGGCGGTGGCGAGGGCGAGGGACAGGACGGGCTTCTTCATGATGTTTCTCCTTGTTGGGCGGCTCGCAGCCGCTGGAGTGAACTATCGAAGCCGGGGCGGGTCGCCGGAATAGTCCCGCGGCTTGGGGCTCTGTCAGACACCGCTGGCACGTTTGTAGGACATCGGCCGCTGGAGAGCGTCGCTCCCGGCTGTTACGCTGAATCATCATCTCTACCAAAGCGACACCATGATCCGCATCGGCATCGTTGACGACCACGCCATCGTGCGTACCGGCCTGCGTCAGTTCCTGTCCGACCATGTGGACCTTCGCGTGACCGGCGAAGGCAGCAGCGGCCATGAGGCGCTGGACATGGCCCGCAAGGGCGACGTGGATGTCCTGCTGTTGGACATCTCCATGCCCGACCAGAGCGGCGTGGATGCGCTGGCCGCCATCAAGGCCCGCTTCCCGGAACTGCCCGTTCTGATCCTCAGCGGCTTCCCCGAGGCCCACTACGCGACGACATTGTTGCGCCAGGGTGCCAGCGGCTACCTGAACAAAGAGTGCGACCCGGACGAGATCGCCAACGCGATCCGACTGGTGGCGCGGGGCCGGCGCTACATCAGCCCGGCGGTGGCTGAGCAACTGGCCGACAGCGTGGTCGGCGGCAGCGGTGCCGGCGGGGCCACCGACAAGCCGTTGCACGAGGCGCTGTCGGAGCGCGAGTTCCAGGTCTTCCTGCGGCTGGCGCAGGGCGAGACCGTGGGCCACATCGCCGAGGCGCTCTTCCTCAGCGTGAAGACCGTCAGCACCTACCGAACCCGCGTGCTGGAGAAGCTGAAGCTGGCTACCAACAGCGACCTGACCTACTACGCGCTGAAGAACGGGCTGATTCAGTAATCGCGGCAGGCCCTGCGGGGCCCTCACGAACAAAAGCCCCCGCGGCGTGCGCCGAGGGGGCTTTTGTTCGTGAGCCGGGAGGTATCAGTAGGGTGGACGGTAGGCGTCCTCTTCCACGTCGACCAGTGCCCACGGCTGAGCAGACTCGTAGCCGAGCACGGGATCGACGACGGGCTTGGCATGGCCGCCGGGCCAGAAGCGCGTCAGCGCCGTCAACAGCGGGTGCCCGGCGCCAGCGGGCTGCATCGTGGACTCGTAAGTGCTGCTGAGGTCGGCCATGTCGGGGCTCCGGGTGCTGGGATTTGTTGTCGCTCAGCATCGGCGAGCCTTGCCCCGATTCGCATCGGTGTCCGGCGCGTCGGCGTGTCGGAATTGGCTGACACGCCACCAAAGTTTGGTTTCACTTGCGCCGCCTGAGCGGCCGCTCTCACCCTTGCGAGACCCCCGGCTCGGCCATCAGAACGCCCTTGCCGGCGCGCGTCGCCTCGTGCAGCGCCACACCGGCGCGGCGCTGAAGGTCGGCCAGGCCGCGGTCGCCTGGGCGCAGGCGGGCCCAGCCGGCGCTGAATGACGGCTGCAGGCCTAGCTCCATCTGCGCGCGTTCGGCCAGCGCGACCCGCAGCCGGCGATCCAGCGCCTGCGGGCCCTCGGGGAGGCAACGTGCCATCAGCACGCCGAACTGCGCGCCGTCCAGCCGCCCGGCCAGATCGCCCAGCCGCATCTGCGCCTGCACGCAGGCCGAGAACAGCACCAGGGCGCGGTCGGCGAATTCGGCGCCGTGCTCGACACGCAGCGTCGCGAAGTCGTCCAGCTCCATGACCACCAGCGCCAGCGGCTCGTCGTAGCGGCGCGCCATCGACAGCAGCTCCACGGAGCGCTTGTCAAAGGCGCTGGCGTCCATCAGCCCGGTGATGCCGTCGGTCTGCGCCAGCCGCGCCAGCTCAGCCTCGGTCTGGCTGCGCCAGGCCAGCAGCAGCATGGGCAGCGTCAGCAGCAGCGCCAGCTGGCCGGCCAGGCCCAGCAGCAGGTCGGGCAGGGCCGTGTCGGCACCGGTGCGGCCCAACACCACGGCACGCCAGGCCAGCGCTGCCAGCAGCGGCAGCACCGCGGCCAGGCCCAGCCAGCGCCAGCGCCGCGCGTTCAGGCCTTGCAGCACGGGGCTGCGACCGGGGCGTGCCAGCAGCGTGCCCAGCCAACCCAGCTGCGCGGCCAGCACCGCGTCGGCCAGCGCCAGCGCCAGCACGCGGTCGTTCCACAGCAGCGCATGCAGGCCCATGATCAGCAGCGGCGCCGCGCCCATGGCCTGGCGGCCGGGCTGCGGCACGAACCACAGGCCCAGCGCCCACCACAGTGCCGACAGCCCCGCGCTGACCGCGGCCAGCCCGACCACCTGCGCGCCCAGCGGCGCGTCCAGCCGGCCGCCGAACATCGGGCCCAGCAGCACCAGGCCGGCGGCCATCACCAGCAGCGCGCCCTGAGCCCAGCGCCCGCCCGCGTGCGCGCTGCGGCCGCCGATGAACGCGACCAGCACCAGCGCCGCGGCCATGGCCTGCAGCGGCATCAATGCGAACAGCGCTTCGGTGAAAGTCATTTTTTGACGGGGATCGGCATCTCGCGCGCCACTGGCACCGCCGTCACGCTGTTCTGCGGCGAGCCGTCGATGAGGCGGTCCGAGTAGGTCAGGTAGACCAGGGTGTTGCGCTTCACGTCCACCATGCGGACGATGCGCAGCCGCTTAAACACCAGCGAGATACGCTCGTTGAACACCTCCTCCTGCGCCGGCAGCGGCTGGCTGATCTGCAACGGGCCCACCTGGCGGCACGCGATGGAGGCCTCGGCCTTGTCCTCCGCCAGCCCGATGGCGCCCTTGATGCCGCCCGTCTTGGCGCGCGACACGTAGCAGGCAACACCCGAGACCTTCGGGTCGTCGTAGGCATCCACAACGATCTTGTGGTCGGGGCCGATCAGCTTGAAGGCGGTGTCGACCGCGCCGATGGGTTCGGCGCCGGCCGCCGAGGCCAGCACCAGCAGGAGGAGAGAGGCGTGCTTCATCGGCCCAGTCTAGGGCCTGCGCAGCGCACTGGCGCCGGGTGCCAGCCCGTCAGCACCGGCTGCCGCCAGCGATACAAAACGAAATCTAATGAAATCAAGCAAGCGCTTGATTGCCGGCTACAGTGCGCGCCCATGCCCACCTCCCGCAAAACGTCCAAACGCCTCGCCGCCCAACGGCCGGCTGCCCAACGCCCGGCCGCCGCGGCCCGGCCGGGCGCCGGCCGCCGCGCCAAGCGGGACGCCGTTGACGCGCGCGCCGCCCTGCTCAGCGCAGCCACGCGCCTGTTCGCCGAGCAGGGCATCGCCGTGACGACCACCCGCGAGATCTGCGCCGCCGCGGGCCTGAACCCCGGCGCCATCCACTACCACTTTGGCGACAAGGACGGCCTGTACCGCGCCGTGCTGACCGATCCCATCGAACAGCTGAATGCCGAGCTGGCCGGCTTCGACGACCCGGCGCTGCCGCTGCGCGACATGCTCAAGCGCGTGCTGCTGCCGTTCATGGCCGATGACGACCACCCGGACGAGCGCGCGTTGATGCAGCTGTTCCTCAACGAGATGCAGCGGCCCAGCCCGGTGTTCTCGCAGGTCTTCCGCGAGTTGATCGCGCCGGTGCACGAGCGCATGGCCGTGGTGCTGGCGCGCCACATGGGCCTGGACGCGCCTGACGCCAGCGTGAACCAGCTGCTGTACGGCCTGCAGGCGATGGCGCACGACTACTGCCTGAGCCGCCCGCTGATGGACCTGATGACGCCCGGCTGGCTGGACACGCCCGGCGCGCTGGACGCCGTCGGCGAGCGCCTCGTCGACTGGGGCCTGGTGCTGATCGAGCACGAGAAGCGCCGCCGCAGCGCGACCCAGAAAACACCCAAGAAGACCGCCCGATGACACGCTTGCTTTCAAGACCGCTCCCGATTGCCGCCGTGCTGCTGCTGCTGCTGGCTGGCTGCGCCACCCCGCGGCAGCCGGCCAGTGAGCCGCCCGCGCGGCTGCCCGCCGCGTGGCTGGCGGCGCAAGTCGATCCTGCCGGTTCGGCCCTCGCGCCTTCCTGGTGGCGGAGCCTGGGCGACCCCGCGCTGCCCGGCCTGGTCGACAAGGCCTGGTTGCAGAGCCCAACACTCGCCCAGGCCCGCGCGCGGCTGGCCCAGGCGCAGTCGCAGCGCCAGGCGGCCCAGGCCGCGCTGGGCCCAGGCCTGCAGACGCAGCTGGCGCCCAGCCGCGGCCAGATGGCGCCGCCGCTGACGCCCAGCACCGCCGCCACCTGGACGGTGCAGTCGCGCTGGGAGATCGACCTATTCGGCAGCGCCCGTGCCGCGCGCGATGCGGCCGGCGCCCGGGCCGATGCTGCGGGCCTGACGCTGACGCACGCCCGCCAGACGCTGGCCGTGGAGGTGGCGCAGGCGTTGTTCGCGTGGCGCCATGCCGACGCGCAGCTGACGCTGGCACGCGCCGACGAGGCGCTGGCTGGGCGGCTGGCGCGGGCCGACAGCGAAGCCGCGCAGGCCGGAACGCTCAGCCCCGCGCAGGCCGCGCTGGGCCAGACGCTGGCCGCCAATGCCCGAGCCGCCACGGCGGCCTGGGTGGAGCAGCGCGGCAGCTGGCTGCAGACGCTGGCCCAACTGGTGGCCGACGACGCCACCGCCATCGCGGCGCAGCTGGGCAGCCAGCCGCTGCCGCAGCCGCAGGCGCTGGTCGTCGACGTGCTGCCCGCCACACTGCTGGAGCGCCGCGCCGACCTGGCCGCCGCGTTGCGCCAGTGGCAGGCCGCCGCGCTGGACGCACACGGCCAGGCCATCGCCGAGCGCGCGCCGCAGCTGAGCTTCTCGGCGCTGGTGGGCCGTGGCCGCTGGCAGGTGGACGGTGCGAATCTGACGGGCTCGATCTGGAACCTGGCGCCTACGCTGACGCTGCCGCTGTTCGACGGCGGTGGCCGCTCCGCGGCGACGGCCGGCGCACGCGCCCAGGAAGACGAGGCCCGTGCGGGTCTGGAGGCGCAGTGGCGCGGCGCGGTGGCCGAGGTGGAGCAGGCGTTGCTGCGCTGGCAGGCCGCTACCGCCAGCCGCCGCGAGGCCGAGATCACGCGCGGCCACTGGCGGCGCATCGCCGACGCCAGCCAGGCCCAGGCCCGCGCCGGCCTCATCAGCGGCCAGGCGTTGGCCCGGGATGAGCGCAATGCCGTGGTGGCCGCCAGCGCCGCGCTGGATGGCGCCCGCGAGCAGACCGCCGCCTACCTGCAACTCGTCCGCGCCCTGGGTGGTGGCTGGACCGCGAACAAGATTTGAGAAACGACGACCCCATGAAGATCAAGAAGCCGTCCCTCCCCATCGTCGCCAGCACCATGCTGCTGGCGATGCTCGCCGCCGCACTGCTGTTGGCGCTGCAACCCGCCGACGCTGCCGATGCGGCTGACAAGGCCACGGCGCCCAAGCCGGCGCTGACCGTGGCTGCCGTGCAGCCGCGCAGCGAGACCTGGCCCCGCACACTGTCCGCCAACGGCAGCCTGGCCGCGTGGCGCGAGGTGCAGGTGGGCACCGAGGCCAGCGGCCAGCGCATCGAGACGGTGGCCGTGGACATTGGCCAACGCGTCAAGAAAGGGCAGTTGCTGGCGCAACTCGCGTCCAGCAGCCTGAGCGCCGAGCTGGCCGCCAGCAAGGCGGCGCTGCTGGAGGCACAGGCCGCCGCGCAGGACGCAGCCGCCAACGCGGCGCGGCTGAGGAGCCTGGCCGGCACCGAGGCCGTCAGCGCGCAGCAGGTGGACCAGGCGACGGCCGCCGACGCGACGGCACGGGCCCGCGTGGCTGCGGCGCAGGCGCGTGTGAAGGCCGACGAGCTGCGGCTGTCGTTCACGCGCGTGGTGGCACCGGCCGATGGCGTCATCGCCACCAAGGAGGCCGTCGAAGGCGCGTTGCCGCAGCCGGGCCAGACGCTGTTCACGCTGATCCGAGACGGCCGCCTGGAGTGGCGTGCCGAGGTGCCGGGTGCCGATCTGGCCGCGCTGTCGCCGGGCCAGAAGGCGCGCATCACGCCGGCCGGGGGCGCGGCCGTGGACGGCAAGGTGCGCCTGGTGGCACCCACCGTGGACCCCGCCACGCGCATGGGCCGCGTGCTGGTGGACGTGCCGGCCGCAGGTGCGGCGCGCGCGGGCATGTTCGCGCGTGGCGAGTTCGTGCTGGGAGAGGCGCCGGTGCTGACGCTGCCGCAGGGCGCGCTGCTGCTGCGCGACGGCTTCGCCTACGTGTTCCGCATCGAGGGCACCAAGGTGCGCCAGCTCAAGGTGGAGGCCGGCCGCCGCCAGGGCGACCGCGTCGAGATCCGCGCGGGCCTGAAGGCTGGTGAGGCCGTCGTGCAGCAGGGTGTGGGCTTCCTGGCCGACGGTGACACCGTCAAAGTCACCGCGGCCAAGTAAGAGGACAGCATGTTCAATTTTTCTGCCTGGGCGATACGCCAGCCCATCCCCGCCATCCTGCTGTTCATCATGCTGACGGCGGCGGGCCTGCTGGGCTTTCGCGCGATGAAGGTGCAGCAGTTCCCCGACATCGAGCTGCCCACCATCATGGTCACCACCAGCCTGCCCGGAACCGCGCCGGCGCAGATGGAGACCGAGGTTGCACGCAAGGTCGAGAACGCCATTGCGACCGTGCAGGGCCTGAAGAACCTCTACACCAAGGTGCAGGACGGCACGGCCACCATCACGGCCGAGTTCCGCCTGGAGAAGCCCGCGCAGGAGGCGCTGGACGATGTGCGCAGCGCCGTGCAGGGCGTGAGGGCCGACCTGCCCGCCGACCTGCGTGATCCGGTCATCACGAAGATGAATCTCAGCGGTGCGCCCATCCTGACCTACACGGTCTCGTCCCAGGGCATGGACGACGAGGCGCTGTCTTGGTTCATCGACAACCAGGTCACCAAGCGCATGCTGGCCGTGCGTGGCGTGGGCTCGGTGGCGCGTGTGGGCGGTGTGTCGCGCGAGGTGCGCGTGGAGCTGGACCCGGCGCGGCTGCTGGCGCTGAACGCCAGTGCCGCCGACGTGTCGCGTCAGCTGCGTCAGACGCAGCAGGAGGCCCCGGGCGGTCGTGCCAACCTGGGCGGCGCCGAGCAGAGCGTGCGCACCATCGCCACGGTGGGCAACGCGCAGGAGCTGGCCGCGCTGGAGATCCTGCTGTCCGACGGCCGCCATGTGCGGCTGGACCAGGTCGCCACGGTCAGCGACACGACGGCCGAACAGCGCTCCGGCGCGTTGCTGAACGGCCAGCCGGTCGTCGGCTTCGAGATCACACGCACCCGCGGTGCTGGCGAGGTGGATGTGGCTGAGGGCGTGCGTGCGGCCATCGAGGAGTTGAAGGCTGCGCACACCGACATCACCGTCACAGAGGCATTCAACTTTGTGGACCCGGTCATCGAGAACTTTGACGGCAGCATGTCGTTGCTGCTGGAAGGTGCCTTCCTCGCGGTGTTGGTGGTGTGGGCCTTTTTGCGCGACTGGCGCGCCACCTTCGTCAGCGCGGTCGCGCTGCCGCTGTCGGCCATCCCGACCTTCGCCGTCATGCACTGGATGGGCTTCACGCTCAACGTCATCACGCTGCTGTCTCTGTCGCTGGTCATCGGCATCCTGGTGGACGACGCCATCGTCGAGATCGAGAACATCATGCGCCACCTGACGGCGGGCAAGTCGCCCATCGACGCGGCGCGCGAGGCGGCGGACGAGATCGGCCTGGCCGTCATCGCGACGACCTTCACGCTGATCGCGGTGTTCCTGCCGACGGCCTTCATGGCCGGCGTGCCGGGCAAGTTCTTCGTGCAGTTCGGCTGGACGGCGGCCATCGCCGTGTTCTTCAGCCTGGTGGTCGCGCGGCTGCTCACGCCCATGATGGCGGCCTACATCCTGAAGAAGCCGGCCAAGGACCACGGCGAGCCGTTCTGGATGGCGCGCTACCTGCAGCTGACGCGCTGGTGCCTGAAGCACCGCGGCAAGACGCTGGCCATCACCGCCGCGTTCGCGGTGGCCAGCTGCGCGCCGCTGTTCGCCGGCAAGATCGCTGGTGCCTTCATCCCGCCAGACGACCTCAGCCAGACGCAGGTGTCCATCCAGCTGGAGCCGGGCAGCACCTATGCCGACACGCTGAAGGTGGCTGTCGCCGCGCGCGATTCGGTGGCCAAGCACCCGCACGTGAAGATGGTCTACACGGCCATTGGCGGCGGCGCGGCGGGCTCGGACCCGTTCGCGGTGGGCGGTGCCGCCGAGGCCCGCAAGGCCACGCTGACGCTGAACCTGACGCCGCGCGGCGAGCGCAAGGGCACCAGCAAGCAGGACATCGAGCGCGAGCTGCGCGCCGCGGTGGAAGGCATTCCGGGCGCGCGATTCACGGTGGCTTTCGGCGGCTCCAGCGAGAAGTACGTGCTGGTGCTGGCCGGCGAAGACGGTGACGCGCTGCAGGCGCATGCGGCCAAGGTGGAGCGCGAGTTGCGCGCCTTGAGCGGCATCGGCCAGGTCACCAGCAGCTCGGCGCTGCAGCGGCCCGAGCTGATCGTGAAGCCCGACTCGGCGCGCGCCGCCGACCTGGGCGTCAGCACCGCGGCCATCGCCGAGACGCTGCGCATCGCCACGGCCGGCGACTACGACCAGCTGCTGCCCAAGCTCAATCTCGCCCAGCGCCAGGTGCCCATCGTCGTGAAGCTGCCCGAGGCCGCACGCAGCGATGCCGCGCTGCTGGGCCAGCTCAGCGTGCCGGGCGCGCGCGGCCCCGTGCCGCTGGAGCAGGTGGCCGACATCTCGCTGGGCACTGGCCCGGCGCAGATCGACCGCTACAACCGTGCCCGCAACGTCAACTTCGAGATCGAGCTGAACGGCCAGGCGCTCGGCGACGTGCAGCAGCGCGTGGCCGCGCTGCCCACGCTCACCAACCTGCCGCCCGGCATCATCAAGACCGAGATCGGCGACGCCGAGGCCTTCGCCGAGCTGAGCGCCAGCTTCCTGCTGGCGATGGGCACGGGCGTGGCCTGCATCTACATCGTGCTGGTGCTGCTGTTCCACGCGTGGGTGCAGCCGGTCACCATCCTGGGCGCGCTGGTGCTGTCCATTCCGGGGGCAATCCTGGCGCTGTTCGTGACAGGTACCGACCTGTCCATGCCGGCCATGATTGGCATGATCATGCTGATGGGCATCGCGACGAAGAACTCCATCCTGCTGGTGGAGTACGCCATCATGGCCGAGCGCGAGCACGGCATGACGCGCATGGAGGCGCTGCTTGACGCCTGCCACAAGCGCGCGCGGCCCATCGTCATGACGACGCTGGCCATGGGCGCCGGCATGCTGCCCATCGCGCTGGGCTTCGGCACGGATCCGTCGTTCCGCGCGCCGATGGCCATCGTCGTCATCGGCGGGCTGATCACCAGCACCTTCCTGAGTCTGCTGGTGATCCCGGTGCTGTTCACGCTGGTGGATGACATGATCCGCAAGCTGACGCCGAGGCGCTGGCGTCGCGATGAAGTTGCGGTGGGGGGCTGACGTGGACCAGGACCAGATCAAGGCCCTGTTCGACCAGCAGGCGACCAGCTACGACAAGCAGTGGGCCAGGACGGCGCCGATCCGACATTGCCTGCACCTGTTGCTGGACTCGCAGTTCGCGGCGTTGCCGGCGGATGCGCGGGTGTTGTGTGTCGGGCTGGGAACGGGTGCTGAGCTGGCGCACCTGGCGCTGAAGAACCCGGGTTGGCGCTTCACGGCCGTGGAGCCGTCGGCGGCGATGCTGGACCAGTGCCGGCGGCGCGCGGAGGAGGGCGGGTTCGCAGCGCGCTGCGAGTTTCACGAGGGCTATCTGGCGTCGCTGCCGGGGAGGGCGGCTCATGACGCGGCGACGTGTTTCCTGGTATCTCAGTTCATCCTGGACCGACCGGCGCGTGTCGCGTTCTTCCGTGGCATTGCGGATCGGTTGAAGCGGGGTGGGCTGCTGGCCAGCTCTGACCTGGCATCGGATGTGCGCTCACCGGCGTACGACGTGCTGATGGCGGCGTGGGTGCGGATGATGGCGGCGGCCGACGTGTCGCCGGAGGCCATGGCGCGCATGCGGCACGCTTATGCCCACGACGTCGGCGTGTTGCCGCCGACCGAGATCGCTTCAATGATCGCAGCGGGTGGCTTCGAGCCGCCGGTGCAGTTCTTCCAGGCAGGGCTGATCCACGGCTGGGTCTCGCAGCGGGGTTGAAGTTGGCCTTGGCGGGCAGGCGCCTGCTTTGCAAACGCAACCCGACCTGTCTGTCGGCGCTACAGCCAGCAAGCCCCCGCCGGACTCGGCACCCCCGTCTGCCTGCCCGTGAACCTCGGCGCCTCCGGCCGGCTGACATCGAAGTGGCTGAGCTGATCGCTGCGCTGGTTGCACACATACATCCAGGAACCGGCGATGCACGCACTGCGCGGGTAATTGCCGTGCACCCAGTGATGGTCCAGCAGCCGAGGCGCTCGCGGCTTGTCCAGCGACAGAACGCCGATGCTGTCGTGCAGCCGCCCCAGCGCATACAGGTGCCGCCCGCCCGGCGCCACCAGCAGGTCGGACGCGTAACTCGTGCCTTCAAAACCCGCTGGCAGCACGCTGATCTCGTCCAGCAACTGCGGCCCGCCGGCCGTCAGCGCGACGGTGGACAGTGTGGACGACTCTTCCTGCAGCACGTAGACGAGACCCGCGTCCTGCGGATGGAAGACGAAATGGCGCGGACCCGAGCCGGCGCTCAGCACCAGCTCGTGCACCAACGTCTTCGGTGCCGCATCGGTCAATGGCCACACCAGCAACCTGTCGCGGCCCAGGTCGGTGCCGACGATCCAGCGGCCGTCGGGGCTCAGTTGGATGGCGTGCGCATGCGGCGCCTCATGGCCGCTGCTGGCCTGGCTGCCGGGCGGTGCCTTCAACGGCTTCGTCGGGCCGGGGCTGCAATCGGCGTCGCAGCTGCGCCAGGTGACCGCGGTGCCGAGTCCACCTTCCGCCTGCACCGGCAGCGCGGCAAAGCGCGAATCACCGTAGTGCGCCACCCACACCCGCCCCGCGCCGACGGACAGGTGCACCGGGCCCTTGCCTCCACTGGGCTCGCGGTGCAGCAGGCGCAGTGCACCGCCGCTGTCGGGTGTGTAGACGGCGATGTGGTCGGCGCCTTCCTCGGCGGCATAGACGCGGCCCGCGTGCGCCACCAGCCAGCTGGGGCTACCGGCGTCGGCGGTGACGCCCAGCGGCTTGAGGTCGCCATCGGCGCTGATGGCGAAGCGGTAGATGCCCTGGCCTTGCGGCGCATAGCTGCCCACGTGCAGGTGGCAGGGGGTAGACGAGGCCATGGCGGAGGGCATCAGCGCGGAGGAGGTGGCGAGTTGCAGCAGGTGGCGGCGTTGCATCACAGCTTGAGGCGAAGGCCCAGGCGCAGCAGCAGTTTCAGCAGCAGCAGCACCACGGCGAGCATGAGGACGCCGCGCAGCAGCCCCGGCCAGCCCGCGCCGAGCGCGGCGGGCCATTGCCAGCCCGCCAGAGCGAGCATGGCGCCGATGACAAAGGGCAGCAGATAGGCCAGCAAGGGGTGACGGGCGGCGTCGCCCAGCAGGCGCAGTGCCCCGCGACCCAGCGACGTGCGGGCCAGTGGCTGCACGAACAGGTAGACCAGCAGCGTGGCGCCTGCACAGACCAGGCCCCAGCTGGGCGTTGCCTGAATCTTGGACAGCGGCCAGTGCGCACGCAGGCTGAAGCCGACGGCCAGCAGCATGAACGCGGTCAGCAGCGCGACACGCGCGGCGCGGTCGGGCGCCACACGGTGCTGGGGGTCGTGCAGCAGCCGCGAGGTGCCCATGCCGGCCAGCACCAGCAGCGCATGCGTGGCGTGCGCCCCGCCGCCGACATGGGGTGCAGCGAGCGCGTACCAGGCCACGCACAGCGGCAGCGCGGCCAGCACCGCGATCAGCCGGCTGTTCTGCGGCGTCTGCAGGAACAGCAGGGCCACCAACCCGTAGGCCCAGCCGATGAGGCCCAGGATGCCCCACCAGTGCACGCTCATGCCGCCGGGATAGACCACGGCCAGCCCACCCAGCAGCGCCAGGCCGGCCAGTCGCATCGGCCAGGGCAGAGCGGGTCCGCCGCTGATGCTGCCCCAGACGAGGAAGACGCCGCCGAACGCCGCCAGCAGCCAGCCCGACGCGTTGAAGCCCGCGGGCGCCATCTCAGCGTTGACCATGAACAGCCCGGTCACGATAAGTGCCGCCGTGCGTTCGGCCGCGGTGCGCAGCGCGCCGTGGCGGCCGGCCTGTTCCAGCCGCGCCTGCAGCGCCAGCGGCAGCGACAGGCCCACGATGAACAGGAAGGCCGGGAACACCATGTCCACCCCCGTCATCGCGTCCGCGTCCCCCGGCGCGTGCTTCAGCCAGCTTGGCAGCCCCGCCACGCTGGCCCATTCGTTGACGAGGATCATCACGGCGACGGTGAGGCCGCGCAGCAGGTCGATGGCGGTTTCGCGGGGGGCGGTGGCGCTGTCAGTCATGGGCCGCGATTACAAAGCAAAAATGGGCGGCCCGCGACGCGCCGCCCGAAAGTGAGGCAGCAGACTGCCACCACAAGGAACGTTGTCGGCCCGTCTTGCGGGCCAAGACTGACAGGGGGTCAATAGCTGTACCGCAGCACCGCCTGGTAACGCTTGCCGGTGCGATAGATGCCGCGGGTCAGCAACTCGGTGTTGGCGACGCCGGTCACGTCCGCGTAGTTGCGGTACTCGCTGTCCAGCAGGTTCATCGCGTCCAGGCCCAGGCTGAGGCGATCGGTCAGCTTCACGTTGACGCTGGCGGCCAGATCCTTGCTGCCGTCGGTGACCAGGAAGTTGCCGCGGTCGGCCTGCGTGTAGTACTTGGAGCGGTAGGTGTACGTCACGCGGGCGCTGAAGCGGTCGCTTTCGTAGAACGGGCTGAGGCTGTATTGGTGCTTGGAGTTGAACGGCAGGTGCGAGCCGGCTTGGGCTGATGTGGCGTCCGAGAATGTGTATGTGGTCAGCGCGCCGAAGCCCCAGCCGATGTTGGCCTGGAAGGCCAGGCTCGCGCCCTTGATGGTGGCGCTGCCGGCGTTGTTCGGGCGCGAGACGGCGTAGGTCGTGTTCTGGCGCTCGAACTGGTTGTAGTGCACTTCCGGCTGCGTGGTGACGAGCACGTAGTCGGTGACCTTCTTGTTGAAGATCGTGCCGGCCAGGATCGCGTTCTTGGCGAAGTACCACTCGGCCGAGAAGTCCAGGTTGGTGGACTTGTAGGGCTTGAGGTCGGGGTTGCCACCGCCGCCTGTCTTGGTCTGGTCGCCGATCCACAGGTAGCTGGACATGTCGCCATAGTTCGGCCGCGACATGACCTTGGCGGCCGAGGCGCGCAGCACCAGGTTGCCGCTCAATTCGTAGGCGATGTTCAGGTTGGGCAGGATGTTCTTGTAGTTCTTCTGCACGATCGTCGCCACGTACTTGTCGGCCGGGCAGGCCTGGCCCGTGGACACCGTGCAGGCCCAGCCGCCGCTGCTGGAGGTGGTGTCCACGACACGCACGCCGAAGTTGCCGCGCAGCGCGTCGATGGCGTAGTCGGCTTGCAGGTAGGCGGCATCGACGACTTCCCTGACCGACCAGGTGTTGGCGACGAAGGAGGGATCGTTGAACGTGGCGGGCTGTGGCATGGTCTGCCACGGAGCCAGCCATTTGCCGCTGGTGATGTAGCCGGCCAGCGCTTCACCGTCGATGGTGTAGCGGTTGCTCAGGTCGCCGACGTTGCCGAAGCCGCTGAGATAGTTGCCCGGCAGCGGCTTGGGCGAGAACTGGCTGGCCCGGGCGTCGCCGTAGGTACTCACCGAGGCCAGCGAGACGCCGCCCATCGTCTGCGTGGTGTTGTGCTCGCGGTGCTTGATGCCAAAGCGCACCTGGTAGATGGGGCCGTCGAACTTCAGCCCGCCGTCCACCTGCATGAACTCCTCCTTGTCCACCGTCGGCTTGAAGACGATGTTGCCGCCCCAGCCGGTATTCCAGGTGGCCTGCTTGGTGGGGTCGGAGCCCCAGCCGCCGTCGATCTGGAAGGCGCTCGGCTCCTTCAGCGGGTTCACGCCGGTGATGCTCAGCTGGGGCGTGCCGCTGCTGATGTCGTAGCGGTAGTCGGACCAGTTCAGGAACTCGCCGTAGACCTGCAGCTTGGTGCCGCCGGTGGCCTTGGAGGCGCCGACGTGGAACGCCGCGAACCAGCGGTCGTCCTTGTAGTTGCCCTTGAGGTCGTAGGACTGGGTGTCCACCGTCGCCTTGCGGTCGATCAGGTCATAAACCATCAGCGCGTTCTTGAACGTGCCCTTGGTGATGACGCCACCGTCCACGGTCAGGTCGGTCATCTTCATGAGGCCGTTGTAGGCATTGCCCTGGAAGGCGAACATCGAGTGGCTGCGGTTGTCGTAGCCGGCCTTCACGTTCAGCGCGTTGAACTCGAAGTCGAGCTTGTCGTTGGCGCGGGCCTGCAGCGACAGCGACATCGTGTCGCGCTTGCGCGTCTGCTCGAAGTAGTGCGCGCTGATGGAGTTGGGGCCGACGGCGTTCGGGTTGGCCAGCAGCGTGGTGGCGCAGCTGCCGACGCAGGAGGCCGGCTTCTTCGGCTGGCTGCCGTCCGGGTTGGGCGCGACAGACCAGTCGGTCGGCAGGTTGTTGATGGAGCCGCCACCGCCGCTGCCGTTGATGTAGTCGCTGCCCTTGACGGTGCCGTACGACTCGATGCCATCGCGGCGGATGCCTTCTTCCGAGCGCTGCGCCGAGAAGATGAGACCGAAGGTCTTGGCCTCGTTGCGCCAGCCGACCAGGCCCGCCAGCGTGGGCTTGCCCGTGCCGATGCGGTCGTTGTAGAGATAGCCGACCGAAGCCGCCAGCGTGAAGGCCTTCTGGTCCAGCGGCTTGCGGGTGGAGATGTTCACCGTGCCGCCGATGGAGCCTTCGTCGATCCAGGCCTCGGGCGACTTGTAGACCTCGACCCTATTGATCAGCTGCGGGGCCAGCAGCGAGTAGTTGAAGGTGCGGCCGGGCTGGTCGGCGATGAACCAGTCGGCCGAGGCGATCGTCTGGCCATTGATCAGCGTGCGGTTCAGCGCCGGGTCGGTGCCTAGGATAGACACCTTCTCACCCTGGCCGAAGGCCTTGTCGATGGTGACACCAGGGATGGTGGTCAGCGCCTCGGCGACGTTGGTGGCGGGCAGCTTGCCCACGTCTTCAGCGGTGATGACGTCGACGATGGCGTCGGCATTGCGCTTGGTCTGCAGGGACTTCTCCATGCTGGCGCGGATGCCAGTGACGACGACGGCATCAAGGGTTTCAGTCTTCTTCTGGGCCTCCTGCGCCAGCGCGGGCAGCGCGGTCAGCAACATGGCGGCGGCTGCGATGGCCGTCGGGCGGGGGCTTGAATGCTTCCTCATGATTCTCTTTCTCCGGGGTTACAGGGCGAGCAGGGGCAGGGTCAGCACCCGAGCGGGTGCAGCAGGGGCACACCGAACAAATCGCTGGCGTGCTTGTAGAAGTCGGCGCGGCGCGCGTTCTTGCGCTTGGCGTCGGGGTCGGTCGGCTTGTCACATTCCAGCGGGCCGTTGATGGCGCGCGTGGTGGCGCCAAAGCCGGCGCCGCTGCGGATCGCCGCGTGCGAGGGTTGGGATGACTCGCCGGGCTGCGTCATCCAGTACCAGAGCGCCGTGCGCCAGGCCACCGTGGAGTCGCGCGCGACGCGGTCGGGGTCGCTCCACAGGTCCAGCCCCAGGAAGTCGCCCGCGGCCTTGTATTGGTAGTTCCAGCTCAACTGGATGGGGCCGCGTCCGTAGTACTGCTGGCCGGCAGCGCAGCCCAGGCGGGCGTCGTTGCGGCAGTACTTGTGCCAGTTCTCGCGCTTGTATTCGCGCTGCGCGCGCAGCTGATCGCTCTCGTGCGCGATCTGGCCCAGGAAGGCCGCCATCTCCTGGCGGCGCTGCGTGTCGCTGCCCCAATCGGCAAAGCCCGGCGTCTGGCGCACGGCCTCGGCGAAACCTTCGTAGGTGTAGAACGCGATGCGCTCCGGGAACAGCGTGTCGAACTGCGCCCGGCTGGGCAGGAACGGAGTACCCGCGGTGGCGGTCAGCGCCAGCAGCAGGGCCAGAGAGGCAAGGGCTCGGATCATGGCCGCGACTGTCTGCCCGGCCGCCTATGTGCTGCTTCAACGGCTTGTTAAGGCCGCCTTAACGCGAATGTCACTAAAGTCCGCGCCATGCGCATCTGTCTGCTCGAAGACGATCTGGAACTGGGCCGCTCGCTGCAGGCCCTGCTGCAGAACGCCGACCATGACGTGATGTGGCTGCGGCGCATCGCCGACGCGCGGCTGTGGATCGCCGAGGGCGGTTTCGACGCGGTGGTGATGGACCTGGGTCTGCCCGACGGCGACGGCATGGAGCTGCTGCGCAGCTTGCGCCGTCACCATCGCAAGCTGCCGCTGATCGTCATCACCGCGCGCGATGCTATCGAGGACCGGCTGGACGGCCTGGACGGCGGCGCCGACGACTACCTCGTCAAGCCCTTCGCCGGGCCCGAGCTGCTGGCGCGGCTGCGTGCGGTCGTGCGCCGCTCGCAGGGCGAGGAGGCGGCCGATCAGCCCGCCGAGTGGCAACTGCGCGACCTCGTGCTGGATGAGCCGCGCATGGAAGTGCGCCGTGGCGCCGAGCGCGTGGCGCTGTCGCGCACCGAGTTCACGCTGCTGCTGACGCTGATCAAGCTGCCCGACCGCGTCGTCACGCGCCGCCAGCTGGAGAACCGCGCGCCCTGCCAGATGGACGGGCGCAGCCTGGACGTGCACATCTCCAATCTGCGCCGCAAGATCGGCGAGGGCTACATCCGCACCGTGCGCGGCGTGGGCTACCTCGTCGAGCGGGGATGATGAGGCCCTCGTCCAAGGAGTACCTCGGCCGGTCCACCGAGGGGACGGCGATGCTTGCGGCATTGAGCCGCAAGCGCATCGCCAGACGGGCCGGCTTGGGGGCGGCGCGGCGCTCGGCCCCCAATGCACCAGCGTCATCGACATGACGGCTGACGCCAGCCCAGCGCCGCGCTCGCTGTTCCGCCGCAGCCTGGGTGCCGTGTTCGCGGTGCTGTTCCTGTGCTGGATCTTCCTCGTCGCGCGCGAGCTGATCGACATCCGCGTGCTGCAGGTCAGGAACGGCCAGGCCGAGAACCTGCTGTGGGCCGAGCTGGCGCTGGAGGGTGCGCGCGACACGCACGCCGACGCGCGCCAGCTGCACGACGCGTTGCAGGCGCTGGAAGGCATGCGCGAGCGCGAGTGGCGGCTCAAGGGCCACCGCACACCGTTCCGCGTGCTGCAGGTGCTGCGCCGCGGCGAGGTGCTGTCCGACCTGCAGCCCGACCTGACCGGTCGCGACCGCGTGCTGCCGCAGGAAACAGCGCCGGGTGAAGACGAGCGCTGGCTGTACGCCGAGGTGCGCGATGACGCGCGCGCACTCGTCGTGCGGCGCTGGCAGGAGCGGCCCGGGGACTGGCACTTCAGCCTGGCGGGCCTGAGCTACTACGCCCGCCCGCTGCTGTACGGGTTGCCGCTGCTGGCGCTGCCGCTGTGGCTGCTGTTTCGGCTCGGGTTCGCGCCGCTCAAGCGCATGGGCGCCACCATCTCGGCCCGCTCCGCGCAAGACCTGACGCCGCTGCCCGCCACGCGTTATGTGGAGCTGGCTCCGCTGGTGAACGCCGTCAACTCGCTGATGGCGCGGCTGCAGCAGCGGCTGGACCGCGAGCACGAGTTCCTGGCCGACGCGGCCCACGAGCTGAAGACGCCGCTGGCCGTCATCCAGCTGGGCGCGGAAGGGCTGGACCAGGCCGACCCACGCGCCCGCGACGAAGCCAAGGAGCGCCTGCGCCTGGGCGTGCAGCGCGCCACGCACACGGTGCACCAGCTGCTGGCGCTGGCGCGCTCGGGCGCCGACACGCTGGACCTCAGCAAGGTGCGCCACGACCTGGTTGACCTGGTGCGCGAGCGCATCGCGCTGGCCGTGGGGCTGGCGCTGCAGCGCGGTGTCGAACTGGAGTTGGTGGCGCCCGACGAGCTGCCGCTGTGGATCAACCGCGAGTCCCTGTGCAGCCTGGTGGACAACCTGGTGGACAACGCGGTCAAGTACTCACCGCCGGGCGGCCATGTGACCGTGACGCTTGCCGAGGCCGCCGAGGCAGTGGTGCTGACCGTCAGCGACCAGGGCCCCGGCATCCCTCCAGAGCTAAGGGAGCGCGTCTTCGAGCGCTTCGTGCGCCTGAACGGCGCGCACGGCCATGGCAGCGGGCTGGGGCTGACCATCGTCGAGCGGGCGGCGGCACAGCATGGGGCGCGCGTTGAGCTGCTGGATGGGGCGGAGGGGCGGGGGTTGACCGCGAGGGTGGGGTTCCCGCAGGCGCAGGGGTGAGGGGTGCGGCTCCTGCCTGGATTCGACCCACGAGCTGCAGGGAGGGAGGCGGCCTATACGGTGGGCACCGTACCGCCATCGATGACGTGCTCCGAGCCCGCCACCGAGGCCGCCCGAGGAGACACCAGGAAGGTGATGAAGTCGGCCACCTCCTGCGGCTTGGCGGGGCGGCCGACCGGAATGCCGCCGAGCCAGTCCATCACCATCTTTTTGCCGCCCTCGTAGTCTGTGCCGGCCTGGTCCGCCATGCGCTGAGCGAACGCGACCGAGGCTTCCGTTTCGATCCAGCCGGGCGAGACGCGCAGCACGCGAACCCCCTTGGGCGTGACCTCTCTCGACAAGGCCTTGCTGTAAGTGGACAGGGCGCCCTTCGCCGCCGCGTACGCAGTCGTTGACTCCGGCAGCGGCAGTGCGCGCTGGATCGACGTCACGTGCAGCACGACACCGTCGCCCTTGGCGAGCATGGCCGGCAGCAGCGCCCGGTCCAGGCGAACAGCGGGCATCAGGTTCAGGTTCAGTTCGTTGAACCACACCGCGTCGTCCAGCGCTGCGAACCCGCCCGGGGGCGCGGTCGATCCGCCCAGGGAATGGATCACGATGTCGGCGTGGCCCCAGCGCTGCTGGACCGTCTGCGCCAGCTGCGTCACACCGTCTGCGGTCGTCAGGTCGGCCTTCACGTACGTCACGCCGGCCACGGGGCGCTCGGGCGCGGAGCGCGCTGTCGTGATGACTTCGACGCCAGCGTCATGCAGGCTCGTGACGAGAGCAGCGCCCAGGCCCTTGGTGCCACCGGTCACGACGGCGCGCTGGCCTTTGAGTTGGAGGTCGAAGCTCATGCCGTGATCTCCAGCGATGCGATCAGACCGCGTTCGAGGCGGAACCGGTAGGACAGGTCTATCGGGCTGCCGGGGAAGTTCCCGCTGACCTTGGCGCGCACGACCTCGACGCCCTCTTCGCGGTCGCATGTGATTGGCACGCTGGTGGCGCCGTACTTGGCCGACGCCTCTGCCATGAAGGACTTGATGGCCTCCCGGCCCTCATGAAGGTGGCCGTCGTCTTTCATGACGGCGTGGGGTGTGAAGCAACGTGACAGGGCTTCGGGGTTGTGTTCGGCCGCAAAGTAGGCGGCGACCGGCGCGGGGAGCGTGGAGGAGGTCATGGGAATGTCGGTTGAGTGGAGAGACGGAACAAAGAATGCGCGCCGCCCTGTGTTTGGTGAATAGGCTAGAATCTTGATGAGCTATGCATTAAAAACTACATAATGCGCGGGTCTGAGTATGCGGAGCTGAGGGCTTTCGCTGCGGTGGTGGAACGAGCCAGCTTCGCGCGGGCGGCCGAATACTTGGGCCTGTCGCCGTCGGCCCTCAGCCAGACGATCCGGCAGCTCGAGAGCCGGCTCGGTGCACGGCTGCTCAACCGGACGACCCGAAGCGTCGCGCCCTCGACCAGCGGCGAGCGGCTTTACAAGCGAATTGCGCCGCTGTTCCGCGAAATGGATGCCGCCGTCGCCGAGGCCAGCGAGGCCACCGGCCGGGTGACCGGCACGCTGCGCGTCAACACGCTCGGCATTGCCGCCAGAACCCTCATCGGGCCGCGGCTGGCGCGCTTTCACCAGGCCTATCCAGACGTGGTGCTCGACGTGGTGGTCGACGATGCGCTGGCCGATATCGTCACAGGCCGGTTCGACGCCGGCATCCGTGTGGGGGGGCGGCTGGAGAAGGACATGATCGCCGTGCGCCTGACGCCGGACCTTGACATGGTGGCCGTGGCGTCTCCGGACTACCTTGCGCGCCGTGGCACGCCCAAGACGCCCACTGATCTGCAGCAGCACGCGTGCATCAACTGGCGACTGCAGATGGACGGCCGGCACTACCGCTGGGAGTTCGAGAAAAGGGGCCGCCGCGTTGAGGTCGCGGTCGAGGGCCCGATCGTCACCAACCACGCCGACATCGGCGTCGCCGCTGCGGTGAGTGGGCTGGGCATCGCCTATCACTTCGAGCGGGACGGCGTGGCCGAACTGCTGGCGCAGGGCCAACTGGTCCAGGTCCTCTCGGACTGGTCAATCTCACGCCCGGGGCTGTTCCTGTACTACCCGAACCGCCAGCACCGCGCGGCGCTGCTGGGCGCGTTTATCGACTGTCTGCTGGACAAGGACTTGGTAGCGCGGCAGCCGAATTGAACCCAACGATGAGCATTGGATTGCGCGTTGGGGGCCGAAGGCTCACCCCAGCCTACGGGCTGCGCGCCCAGTCGAGCGCAATGTCGCCAGCCACCGGCCGGCGAGTTCCGGATGGCTCTCGCGCCAGCTCAGTCGGATTGCGTCCGCAGTCGGCGGGGTCCGCGCCGCACCGTTGAGCCCGCCGGGGCGAGGTCGTGCGCTAGGTCGTGGCGAACGTGGTTGCCTGCTCAGTACGCGCCCATGTAGTCCTTCTTGCCAATCTGGATGCCGTTGTGGCGCAGGATGGCGTAGGCGGTGGTGGCGTGAAAGAAGAACTGCGGCAATCCGTAGTGGGCCAGGTAGGCGCGGCCGCTGAACTTCCGTTCCTTGGGCGTGCCAGGGCGCAAGACGATCTCGCGCTCTTCGGCGGCGTCGAACTGTGCCGGCTGCAGGCTGTCCAGGAAGCGCAGGCTGTCGTCCAGCAGGGCGGTCAGGTCGGCGAAGGTCTGCTCCTGTCCGTCATTCGCGGGAACGGCCACGCCCGCAAGACGCGCACTGACGCCGCGCGCAAAGTCCGCTGCGATCTGCACCTGCTTCAGCAAGGGAAACATGTCGGGGAAGAGCCGTGCCTGCAGGTAGGCCGCAGGGTCGATGGCGTGCGTGGTGGCGTGGGTTTCAGCCGTCGCCAGCACGGCCTTCATGGCGCTGAGCATTTGCTTGAAGACGGGAACCGATTGCGTGTACATGGTGGAGGTCATGGGCGTTGTCCTGGTAGGGGCGTGGAAGTTGGCGCGTGAGAGACGGCCGGGAGCAGCCAGTCCGCGCGGCGTGAATGGCGGAGCGGCGCCGCGCTCGCAGGCGTGCATCATCGCCGCCTGTCGCAGCAGCGGCTGCTGGGCACCCGATGGCGTGTTGGGGTTTGCAGGCTCACCCCAAGCGACGGACTACCCCGGTCGATGCCAGAGGGCACGCCCGGCACGCGCATGGGGCTCACCGCCGGCCCAGGCGAGCTGGCCGTTGACCCACACCGCCGTGAGACCAGCGGCGGGCAGCTCGGGTGTACCGTAGTCGGCGCGGTCCGACAGCTGTTCGGCATCAAACAGCACCAGATCCGCCGCCGCGCCCGCGCGCAGCAGCCCGCGGTCCTTCAGGCCGAAGCGTTGTGCCGTCAGCCCGGTCATCTTGTGCACCGCCTGCGCCAGCGTCAGCAGCCCGCGTTCGCGGCCGTAGTGAGCCAACACGCGCGGGAAGGTGCCCCACAGCCGCGGGTGCGGGAAGCGGTCGTGCGGCAGGCCGTCGGAGCCGATCATGGCCAGCGGGTGCGTCAGGATGCGGTCCACGTCGTCCGCGTGCATCTGGAAATAGCAAGCGCCGCCGGGTTGCAGCCGCGCCACCGCTTCGGGTTCGTTGCAGGCCCACTCGGCCGCGATGTCGGCCAGCCACTGACCCTCGCGCTCGGGGTGGGCCTCGCTCCACGTCAGGCGTATTGGCGTGAGGCCGTCGGCCAGGTCCTCGCGCAGCACGGTGGAGCCGGCCAGGTAGGGGTAGACGTCCAGCCCCAGGGCCTGGCGCTCGCTGAGCCGTTCGATCAGTGCCAGCGTCTGCAGGCTGTGTCCCCACTGCGCGCGGCCGGCGCACTTGTGGTGGGAGATGACCAGCGGCAGGCCGGCGGCATGTGCGCAGTCTGCGGCCTCGATGATCGCGTCCAGCACGCCAGCCATCTCGTTGCGCAGGTGTACCGCGTAGACGCCGCCGTGGCGCGCGGCAACGCGAGCTAGCGCCAGCAGCTCGGCGGCGTCCGCGGCAGCGGCCGGCGCATAGAAGGTGCCGGAGGACAGCCCGGCGGCGCCGTGGCGCATGGCCTCGTCCAGCAGCGCGGCCATGGCCTCGCACTCGGTGGCGGTGGCGGGGCGGTTGAGGTCGGCCACGCAGCGCAGCCGCAGCGCCGTGTGACCCACCAGGCCCACCGCGTTGACGGCCGGGCGCGCGGCGTCCACGGCATCGCGCCAGGCGGCGAACGTCGAATGCCGGAACTGCTCGCGCGCCAGCAAGTTCAGCGGCGGCGGCGGGTCGGCCGTGACCAGAGGCGCCAGCGAGATGCCGCAGTTGCCGGTGACGACGGTCGTCACGCCCTGGCTGAGCTTGGGCCGCATGTCCGGCGCGGTCAGCAGGGCCGCGTCGTCGTGGCTGTGCGCGTCGATGAAGCCAGGGGCCAGCACGAGGCCGCGGCAGTCGCGCCTGGGCACATCGGCCGCGACCTGCAGCGCCGGTCCCAGCGCCGCAATGCGCTCGCCCTCGATCAGCAGGTCGCCGTGCCAGCCAGCGGCACCGCTGCCGTCGACGATCAGGGCGCTGTGCAGCAGCATCAGCTGAACTGCGTCGTGATCGCGTCCACAACGCGGTCGTCTTCGTCCACGACGGCCATCCACGCCCACTTGTCAAAGGTCGTGCAGGGGTGCGACGGCCCCAGCGCCACGCGCTCGCCGACGGCCGGTCCGTCGCCCGTGGCCGGGTCCCAGCGCAAGTAGGCGTGCTGGTCGTTCAGCCCGGTCACCTGCCAGCCGGCGGGTGCCTTCGCGCGCTGGCCCTCGCGGCCGTGCCACACAGGCACCGGCCAGCCCTGGTCGAACGACACGTCGCGCCGGCCGGCGTTCAGCAGCGCCAGGCCCGGCTCGGGGCACGACAACACCTGCGTCCACACCTCCAGCGCCGGCTGCAGGCTGGGTTCGGCGAGCGGCGTGGCCATGCGCGCGTCCATCGCCTGCAGGTAGCGACCGTAGTGCGCATGGTCGTGGCAGACATAGCAGCCCGAGCGCAGCAGGCCGATGCGGCGAGTCGGGCCTGGCCGCGCGGCGATGACGGGTGCGACCAGGTCGAAAAGCGCCGAGCCGCCGCCGCTGAGCCACAGCGGCTGCACGCTGATCAGGCCCTCGGCATCGATGGCGGCCAGCAGCGCTTCGACACGCGCCTGCCATTGCTGCATCAGCGCCGCGTCGGGCCCGGTCTCGCCGACGACTTGCAAGCCCTCGTAGAAGCCCACGCCGCGCAGCCGCAGCGCCGGGTGCGTTGTCAAGGCGCGTGCCAGCGCCAGCGCCGTGTCATGGTCGCGCACGCCGCAGCGCGAAGTGCCCAGTTCGATCAGCACGTCCAGCTTTGCCTCGCCGGTGCCCAACGTCTGCCAATGCGACGCGATCAGGTCCAGCTGCGCCTGCGAGTCGACGAAGAACGCGATCTCCGGGCCGCCATGGCGGCGGCGCAGTTCCAGCAGCAGGGCGAGGTCGGCGTGCGCGACCACCTGGTTGGCGATCAGCGCGCGCCGCGCGCCGGCGGCCAGGCCCAGGCGCAGCTGGTGCACGTTGGCGAACGTCAGCCCCCAGGCGCCGGCATCGAGCTGGCGCTTGAACAGCTGCGGGCTCATCGTCGTCTTGCCGTGCGGCGCCATCTGCACGCCGCGCGCCGTGGCGAAGTCCTGCATCCACTGGATGTTGTGCGCCAATGCGGCCTGCCGGATCACGGCCAGCGGCATCGGCAGCAACGTGCCGTGCAGCGTCCAGCCTTGCCGTGCCACGTCCTCCAGGCGCAGCGGCGCCTGCAGCGGCGGAAAGCCCTTCAACCACGGGCCCAAGGTATGCGTGTCCTTCATGCCGGACATCATCGCGCGGCTGCCTCAAGGGCTTGTAAAGGCATGCGGGCGCGGCCTGTGTTGCTGCCTTGTGAACAGGCCGGCGCGGCGCAGGCCCTTCAGGCTCGCTTCAGCTTGGCTGCCACCAATGGGGTTCTCTTCACCACCTGAACGCGCTCCATGACGCCTCGTCTCGCCGCCGCCTGCTCCGTGCTCCTCGCACTTCTCGGCTCCCCGGCCGCACATGCCGCACAGGCCGCCGCCCCGCATTGGGACTATCGCGGCCTGCACGGCGCCGCCCACTGGGGCGCGCTGGAGCCCGGCTTTGAAACCTGCGCCCGGGGTGCGCAGCAGTCGCCCATCGACATCCGCAGCGCCGTGCCCGCGGCGCTGCCGGCGCTGCAGTTCGGCTACGGCAGCGTGGCACCGACCATCGTCAACAACGGCCACACGGTGCAGGTCAACCTGCCGCCCGGCAACACGCTGACGCTGGACGGGCAGCGCTTTGAGCTGCTGCAGTTCCACTTCCACACGCCCAGCGAGGAGCGGGTGGCGGGCAAGCAGGCGGCCATGGTGGCCCACTTCGTGCACCGCGATGCCGAAGGCCACCTGGCCGTGGTGGCTGCGCTCATCCAGCCCGGCAAGTCCAACGCGAGCTTCGAGTCGGTGCTGGACCATCTGCCGCCGCATGCCGGCGAGACGCTGACCGTTGACGGGCTGCAACTGGACGTCGCCGCCCTGCTGCCGGCCGGGCGGGGCTACTACGATTTCGAAGGCTCGCTGACCACGCCGCCCTGCTCGGAAGGCGTGCACTGGCTGGTGCTGAAGCAGCCGGTCACGGTGTCGGCCGCGGCGATCCGCAATTTCCGCGCGCTGTACGCGGCGAATGCCCGGCCCGTGCAGCCCCTGAACGGCCGCGTGGTGCGCGTGTCGCAGTAAGCCGCCACGTCGGGCGGCGCTGTCTGAAGACCATCCAAAGGGCGCTCTTGCGTGCGGCGCAAGGTGACCACAGACTGCCGCGCATGACTTCCGCTCTTGTCTTCCTCGGCGCCGAGCCCACGGCCAGCGACCGCCAGCCCCGCCCGCTGTCCCCCGCCGTGCGCGCGGGCGACTTCGTCTACGTCTCCGGCCAGGTGCCGGTGGATGCGCAAGGCCACATCGTGGAGGGCGGCATCGAAGCGCAGACGCGCCAGGTGTTTGCCCACCTCGAAGCCGCGCTGGCGCTGGCCGGCTCGACGCTGGCCGACGTGTGCAAGGTGAACGTGTGGCTGGAGGACGCGCGCGACTTCGGCGCGTTCAACCGCGTCTACCTGGGCTACTTCCCCGGCGGTAAGCCGGCGCGCTCCACCGTGGAGTCGCGGCTGATGATCCCGGCCAAGGTCGAGATCGACGTGGTGGCGTACCGGCCACTGACCTGACCTGACGCGCCCGGCCCGGTCGGCAGGGCGACGGCCGGCGTGCGGGAGCAGTGTCCGCGCCCCTCTTGAGACAACCTTCAGATGGGCTTGAGGTGGCCCGTAGCCGAGCCAGCGCAAGATCGCTGCATGCCCTCTGTTTCGGCCATCACCGCGGCGCTGCTGCCCCAGCCGCAAGCCCTGACCCCGCTGCCCGGCCCCGGCCCGGCCGCGGCCGGCCTGCGCGATGTACCAGCGGCGCTGCGCGCGCTGCTGCCCGCCTCAGACGGCGGCGGCGCGGCCCGCCTGGTGCTGCCCGACCTGGCGCCGCGCCTGCCGCAGCTGGGCGACGACGAGTCCTTCCGCCTGCGGCTGACGGTCGACGTCGTGCGCATCCAGGCCGCGACGCCGGCGGGCGTCAGCCACGGCCTGCACGCGCTGTCGCAGCTGTGGCACGCGGCGCGCGAGTCGGGGCTGGACGCGCTGCCGGCGCTGCAGATCGACGACGGGCCCCGCCACCCCTGGCGTGGCCTGCTGGTGGACGTGGCGCGGCGCGGGCTGCCGTTCGACGCACTGCTGCAACTGCTGGACGGCATGGCCGCCGCGCGGCTGAACGTGCTGCACTGGCACCTGACCGACGACCAGGCGTGGCGTCTGGAGTCGCGTTTCGAGCCGCGGCTGCATCAGCGCGGCAGCGACGGCTGCTTCTACACGCTGGACCAGGCACGGCGACTCGTGCACGAGGCCGCGGTGCGCGGCATCCGCGTGGTGCCCGAGCTGGATCTGCCCGGCCACTGCTGGGCGCTGGGCCTGGCGCGGCCCGACCTCATCTGTGCGCCGGCCGCGCGCGAGGCGCAGCGCGGCTTCGGCGTGTTTGGCGCTGCGGTCGACCCGGATGCCGAGGCGCTGTACGCGTGGCTGGACGGCATGCTGGCGGAATGGGCCGAGGTGTTCCCGGACCGCTTCATCCACCTCGGCGGGGACGAGCTTGCGCCGGCGGCCTGGGCCGCGCTGGCCGCGCAGCGCGGCTGCGACGTGGCGGCGCTGCAGGCGCGCTACATGACGCAGGTCGGTTCGCTGCTGCGCCGCCACGGCCGCCGCCTGGTGGCATGGGACGAGATGGGCCAGGCCGGCGCGCTGCCGCCGGGCAGCCTGCTGCAGTGCTGGCGCGGCGGCGAAGCCTTGCGTCTGGCGCCCCAGGGCCTTGGCGGCCGCCTGCGCAGCGCCGGCTTCTATCTGGACCAAATCCATCCGGCGGCCTATCACTGGCGGCGCCCGTTGCGTGTGCCCGCGCGGCCCGATGCACCCGCTGCCGACGTGCGGGCTTGGGACCTCCAGGCCCAGGTGGGCGCGTGGACCGTGCAGGGCCGGCTGTGGCTGGCTGGCGGCCAGGCGAGGCTGCATTTGCGCAGCACCGGCACGCTGGACGAATGGCTGGCGCCGCACTGCGTTGCCGATGGCTTGGCACCCTGGCGATTGCGCTGCGACAGCGACCTCGGCGAGCTGGAGTTCTGGGGGGCGACCGACGGCGACACGGGCTGGATGCGGTTGGGTGCGCTGCGCCAGCGCTGCGACTGGCGGCCGCTGCACGGCGCTGTGCCGCACTGGCCGGCCGCCGAGCCCGTCTCGCCCGCGCCGCTGCTGGGCGGGGAGGCGGCGCTGTGGGCCGAACTGGTGGAGGCGCCGCAGCTGGGGCTGCGCTGCTGGCCGCGCGCACTCGCCGTGGCCGAGCGTTTGTGGAGCGACCCAGCCGACGAGAGGGACCTCGACGCTCGACTGGCTGCCGCACAGCGCTGGCTGGTAGCGACCGGGCGCATCGAGGCCGACCCGGCGGCGGTCCTGTGGTCGGCGCTGTGCCCCGACGCTGCCGATCGCGCCAGGCTGCGTGCGCTGGCACTGTGGCTGGAGCCCGGCTCGGGCTACGGCCGTCAACACGCGAAAAAGCGCGCCGGCCGCTATCACCAGGGCGAGCCGCTCGACCGGCTGGCCGACGCGCTGCCGGCCGAGAGCCCGCTGATGGTGGCGCTGGGCGACGACGGCGCCGCGTGGCGCGTGGCGCTGCTGCAGGCCCGCGCAGCGCTGCCGGCCTGGCGGGCGCTGCTGGCTGCCTCGCCGCGCCTGGCACCGGCGCTGCCGCTGCTGGATGTGCTGGCCGGCCTGTTCCAGCTGGGGCTGTTGCTGTGGACCGACGCCGCACGCGCCAGTGCTGCTGCGCAGCGGCGCCTGCACGAGGCTGCCGCACTGGTCGACGAGATGCTACCGGCGCTCGTGCAGCCGCTGCAGCGCCGGCTGGATGCGTTGGCATGACACGCGCTGCCATCGCCGCGCTGCTGATGGCCGGCAGCGCCCACGCCGCCGACCTGGAGCTGCTGCATGGCTGGACCTCGGGCAGCGAGGCCGCGATGGTGGCCGAACTGGCCGCGGCAGCGAAGCGCGGCGGCGTGGACCTGAAGGCGACGGCCGTGGCAGGCTCGTCCAACGCCAACACGTTGCTGAAGGCGCGTTTCTTGAGCGGCCAGCCGCCCGCGCTGGCGCAGACCGACAAGCCGCTGCGCATCTGGGCCGAGGCCGTGCCGCTGGCCGACCTGGGCGCGGCGGTGAACGCGGAGTTCGCCGCGCTGCCGCATGCCATCGCGGCTGAGCTGCGCGACGCCAGCGGCGCGACCGCCGCGGTGCCGCTGAACGTGCACCGCCTCAACACGCTGTGGAGCAACCTGCGCCTGCTGCGCGCGCAAGGTCTGGCCGTGCCGCGCGACTGGGACGAGTTCCATCGCACGGCCGCGCGGCTGCGCGCCCAAGGCTTGCTGCCGCTGGCCATCGGCAGTTCGGCAGGGCAGAAGCTCAGCCTGTTCGTCGCCGTGGTGCTGGGTCGCGCGGGACGCGACTATTTCGAGCGCGCGCTCGTGCAGGCCGACCCGGCACTGCTGGCGGACGCGCGCATGGCCGCATTGCTGCAGGAGTTCCGGTCGCTTAAAAGCTACACCGACGCCGGCCAGGTCAGCCGCGACTGGGCCGGCGCGACCGCGCTGCTGCTGCAGGGCCGTGCGGTGTTCCAGTTCACTGGCGACTGGGCCAACGGCGAGTTCCAGAAGGCTGGCTGGCAGCCGGGGCGCGACTACGACTGCACGACGGCGCCGGGCAACCACGGCCTGCACTACTTCGAGTTCGACCGGCTGGTGTTCTTTGGCCAGGCCGCGCGGCTGGGCGCGCAGCGGCGCCTGGCAGCGGCGCTGCTGCAGCCTGCTGTGTCCACGGCGCTGGCGCGCACCAAGGGCGGCATCCCGGTGCGGCGCGATGCCGACCTGACCGGTTTCAACGCCTGTGCGCAGCGTTCGGCGGCAGACTTCCGCGCCGGCGAGGCGCAGGGCGCACTGGTGCTGGCGCTGAGCGCAAGGCTGGGCGAGAGCGCCCACGGCGGCTTGAAGGACGTGCTGTCCGCCTACTGGGCCAGCGAGCGCATGACGGTGCAGCAGGCGCAGACGCGTCTTGCGCAGGCGCTGAGGCAGGTGGATTGATGAGCGAACGCCGCAGCGCCCTGGCCTGCCTGATCCCGATGCTGCTGATCGGCGCGGTGTTCTTCTACGGCTTCCTGCTGTGGACGGGCTGGCTGTCGCTGACGCGCTCGGGCTTGATGCCCAGCAACGAGTTCGTCGGCCTGAAGCAGTACGAGCGCCTGCTGCTGGACCCGCGCTGGCAGGCCGCGCTGTGGAACCAGTTGCGCTTTGGTGCCGGCTTCGTGCTGCTGCCGCTGGCGCTGGGCTTGGGTCTGGCGCTGCTGCTGGACCAGAAGCTGCGAGGCGAGGGCCTGCTGCGCTGGATCTGGCTGCACCCGATGGCGTTGTCCATGGTGGTCACCGGCAGCGCGTGGCGCTGGCTGATGGACCCCGAGCAAGGCATTGCCGAAGGCGTGCGCGCTTTGGGCTGGACGAGCTTCCGCTGGGACTGGCTGGCGCAGGAGGACATGGCGGTCTACGCGCTGGTGGTGGCGGCGGTGTGGCAGATCACCGGCTTCGTCATGGCGCTGTTTCTGGCCGGACTGCGCGGCATTGACGACGCCATGCTGCAGGCCGCGAGGCTGGACGGCGCGCAGGGCTTCACGCTGCTGCGCCGCGTGATCCTGCCGCAGCTGGGGCCCAGCCTTGCCTCCGCGTTGCTGGTGCTGCTGCCGGCGGCCATCAAGACCTTTGACCTGGTCGTCGTGCTGACCGAGGGCGGCCCCGGCCAGGCCAGCGAGCTGCCGGCGTTCTACATGTTCCAGATGGCCTTCGAGCGCAGCCGCCTGGGCCTCGGTGCAGCCAGCGCAATGGTGCTGGTGATGATGTTGTTGTCGATTGCACTCCCCTACCTGATCGTGCGATCACGCAAGGCCGCGGCATGAAACGCGCCGGCCTCTACCTGCTGGCCGCGCTGGCCGCGCTGCTGATCGCGCTGCCGCTGCTGCTGATGCTGCTGAACAGCCTGAAGAGCAGCGCCGAAGTGCAGGGCGGCTTCCTCGCGCTGCCGCGCGATCCCAGCGTCGCAGCCTGGCGCCAGGCCTGGGCGCAGCTGTCGGGCAGCTTCGGCGCCAGCCTGATGCTGGCGGTACCGGCCGTGCTGCTGTCCGCGGGCTTCGCGGCGGTGAACGGCTTCGTGCTGTGCAAGGTCCGCTTCCGCGGCGAGCGCTGGGTGGGGCTGGCGCTGGTGCTGGCGTTCTTCCTGCCGATCAAGGTCTACCTGCTGCCGCTGGCCATCACGATGGCGCGGCTCGGCCTGGAGCGTTCGCTGCCGCTGCTGATCGCCATCCACGTCATCTACAGCCTGCCGCTGGCGCTGTTCTTCCGCAACCACTTTCTGGCCTTCCCGGATGAGCTGCTGCAGGCCGCGCGGCTGGACGGCGCGGGCTTCTGGCGGCTGCTGTGGCGCGTGGTGCTGCCGCTGTCCAAGCCCATCTTCGTGGTCGTGCTGATCCTGCAGTTCACAACGATCTGGAACGAGTACCTGTTCGGCCTGGTGTTCGGGCCCGACGGCGCACGCCCTATCACGGCAGCGCTGGCGCAGCTGAGCGCGCAGACTGAGACCGGTGCGCGCGCCTACCCGCTGGAGATGGCCGCGGCGCTGCTGGCGGCGGCGCCCACGCTGGTGGTCTACCTGCTGGCCGGCCGGCACTTCACGCGTGGCCTGGTGGCGGGCGCAGTCAAGGGATGACGATGGTTGAGAAAGCGACGGGATTGACGATTCGCGGCCTCACGCGCCGCGTGGGCGCGCACACCATCCTGGACGACGTGACGCTGGAGTTGGATGCCGGCGAGATGCTGATCCTGGTGGGCCCGTCGGGCTGCGGCAAGTCGTCGCTGCTGGGCGTGGTGGCGGGGCTACAGCCGTTGGACGCCGGCGAGATCCACCTGGACGGCCGACGCATCGAGCACTTGAGCCCGCGCGAGCGCGACATCGCGATGGTGTTCCAGAACTACGCGCTGTACCCGCACATGAGCGTGGCCGAGAACATCGGCTTCGGCCTGGAGATGCAGGGCTGGCCGCGCGCGAAGCGCGACGAGCGCGTGCAGGAGGTGGCGCGCATGCTGCAGCTGGAGCGCCTGCTGAGCCGCAAGCCGGCGCAGCTGTCCGGCGGCCAGCGGCAGCGCGTCGCGATGGGGCGGGCGCTGGCGCGCCAGCCGCGGCTGTTCCTGTTCGACGAGCCGCTGTCCAACCTCGACGCGCAGCTGCGGACCGAGATGCGCAGCGAGATCAAGCTGCTGCACCAGCGCCTGGGCCGCAGCGCCGTCTACGTGACGCACGACCAGACCGAGGCGATGACGCTGGGCCAGCGCATCGCCGTGCTGAAGGCCGGCCGGCTGCAGCAGCTGGGCACGCCGCAGCAGGTCTACCAGCAGCCGGCCAACCTGTTCGTCGCGCAGTTCCTGTCCAGCCCAGCGATGAACCTGCTGCCGGCACGGCTGGAGCCCGAGGGCGAGCTCACGCTGCTGACGCGCGGCCTCGCGCCGCTGAGCTGGCACGTGCCGTTACCGCTGCTGCCACCGCGGCCGCGCCTGCTGGGCCGGCCGCTGCTGCTGGCTTGGCGCGCCGAGTCGCTGCGCGCGGGACAGGGCAGCGACACCTGCCTGCACCTGCGCGCGCCGGTGCTGCTGGTGGAGCCCACCGGCGTGGACAGCCTGGTGCAGCTGCAGCTCGGCGAGCACCGCCTGCACTGGCGCTGCGCGGGGTGGCCCGACCTGAAGCCGGGCGATGCGGTGGACTTGGGCCTGCCGGCCGAGGGGCTGCTGGTGTTCGACGAGGAGACGGGCGAGCGGCTGTAGCTGCCGTCAGTCCGACGCGTCGGCGGGCTGCGGCAGCAGCCGGCTGACCAGCGGGTGGACGATCTTCTTGTCGGTTCCCACGGCGTAGAACGCCTCTTCTACGCCGGTGCAGTCGCCCACGCGCACCAGGCCGTCGCGCTGCACCAGCTTGTCGCTCATCAACGCGGCTGCCGGGAACACGCCCATGCCGGCCGCGCCGAACTCGGCCAGCAGCGCACTGTCCTCGAACTCGCCCGCCACGCGGGCGCGCACGCCGTGGCGCTCCAGCCATTGGTCCAGCCGCATGCGGACGGCCGCATGGTCGGTGGGCAGCAGCAGCGGCACGTCGGCCAGCGACGCGGGGAAGTCGCGCATCGCCGCCTCGGCCCAGCGTGGCGCGGCGAACCAGGCCATCGGCGAGCTGCCCAGTGCATGGCTGTAGACGCGCAGGTTGGGGTTGGGCGGTGCGGGCCGGTCGGCCAGCACCACGTCCAGTCGGTGGAGCGCCAGGTCACCCAGCAGGTCGTCGAACTCGTCCTCGTGGCACAGCAGGCGCAGGTGCGGTGTATCGATGATGGGTTGCAGCAGGCGCTGCACGACCAGCTTGGGCAGCCCGTCGGAGATGCCGACGGCCAGCCGCACCGCCGGCGCGGTGGAGGCCTCGTGCACGCGCTCCGCCAGCGTCTCGCCCAGCACGAATATCTGCTCGGCCACCTCCAGCGCTGCCTGGCCCGCGTCCGTCAGCGTCAGGCCGCGGCCGGCCGGCTTCAGCAGCGCCGCACCCAGCGACTGCTCCAGCTCGCGCACCTGGGTGGACACCGTCTGCACCGACAGCCCCAGTCGCTCGGCCGCCCGCGTCAGCCCGCCCTCCTTGGCCACGGCCCAGAAGTAGTACAGATGACGGTAGCTGAAGCTCATGCTCACGGCGCGTTCCCAATGTTTTTAAGAAGTTTCCCTTCTCGATTCTCTGCTTTTTTTAGCGACTGTCGTTGGCTAGTCTGCAACCCGTTTCATTCCCTTGGAGGTTTGCCATGCAAGACCGTTCCCGCTCCGTCGCCATCCCGATGCCTTATGGCACCGCGGTCGATCGCGGCACTGCCCATCGCGTGCTGCGCAACACCTACGCCCTGCTGTCGATGACGCTGTTGTTCAGCGCCGCCGTCGCGGGTGCCGCCGTGGCCTTCAGCCTGCCGGCGCCGGGCCTCATCCTGACGCTGGTCGTCTATTTCGGTCTGCTGTTCGGCATCCACAAGCTGAAGAACAGCGGCGCGGCCGTCGGCCTCGTGTTCGCGCTGACCGGCTTCATGGGCTGGACGCTGGGCCCGTTGCTGACCCGCACGCTGAGCCTGCCCACCGGTGGCCAGACCGTCATGCTGGCGCTGGGCGCCACCGGTGCCGTGTTCCTGGCGCTGTCCGCCTACGCGACGACGACCAAGCGCGACCTGTCGTGGATGGGCGGCTTCCTGTTCGCTGGCATGATCGTTGCCGTGCTGGCCGGACTCGCGGCGGTTTTCTTTCAGATCCCCGCGCTGGCGCTGACCGTCTCGGCCGTGGTGGCCCTGTTGTCGGCTGGCTTGATCATGTACGAGACGCAGCAAATCGTGAACGGCGGTGAGACCAACTACGTGCTGGCTACGGTCAGCCTGTTCGTGTCGATCTTCAACTTGTTCACCAGCCTGCTCAGCCTGTTCGGCTACAGCAGCTCGAACGACTGAAGTGAAACGTGATCCCCTCGCCCAGTCCCGCCGCGCTGGACACGGGTGTGACTGGTCGATCCCCCGAGGGGATGGCGATGCTTGCGGCATCAAGCCGCAAGCACATCGCCTGACGGGCCGGCTTGGGGCGGCCCGGCGTTCGGCCCGCAGATGCAAAGGGGCACAGCGTGAGCACGCGTGACCTGGCCTCCCGGCTGCGCGACACCGCCGGCCGGCTGCCGCCGGGCCCGGTGCCGCTGGCGGCGCTGGCCGAGGCGCATGGCGGCGCCTGGCAGGCCAGCCTGCTGGTGTTGCTGGCGGCGCCCTGCCTGCTGCCCATCCCGGGGGTGGGCAGCGTGCTCAGCGTGGGTCTGGCGCTGCTGGGCATTCTCATGTGCGGCGCCCACTGCGCCGACATGCCGCCGCGCCTGGGGCGCCTGAGCCTGCCGCGCGAGGGCGCGTCACGCAGCCTGGCGCTGCTGGCGCGCTTCTACGACTTCATCTACCGCCTGACGCGCCCGCGCATGACCTCGCTGGCCGGCCCGCATGCCCGCTGGTGGCTGGGGCCGATGACGTTGCTGATGGCGGTGCTGATCTTTCTGCCCATCCCGTTCGGCAACGTGCTGCCGGCGGTGGCGCTGATGCTGGCCGGCGTGGCGCTGGCTGCGCGCGACGGGGCGCTGATGCTGGCGTCGCTCGGCGTGGGCGCCGGCGCGCTGGCGGCCTCGGCCGGCTTGATGGCGCTGGGCTGGCAGGCGGGCGCGACGCTGCTGGCCTGGGTGGGGCTGGCCTGACTACGGCGTCAGGCGCACCACCAGTTTGCGTCCCGCCACGCCGTCCACGCGGAAGCTGCCGTCGGCCTGCGCCTGCCAGTCGGACAGCCCGATGGGCGAGGCCAGCGCCGCGCGGGCGAGGCCGCCCTGCAGGCCGATGACGACCAATTGATCGGCCGGCGGCTGCGGCCCCTGGTTGACGACCTTGGCCAGAACGGCCGGCAGACCCAGCTCGCCGCGGCACAGCCCGTCCTCGTCGACGCGGAAGCGCGCGCGGCCCTGCAGCGGCGCGCCGTCCAGTTCGGCGTCGAAGCCGGTAGTCTTCACCGGGCAGGCGCGGGGCGGGAGGTCCGGCAGCGGTGCGCGGAACGGTGCGCTCAACAGCTCGGCGCTGCGTTCGATGGACGAGGTCCACATCACATTCGACAGCAGGCTGACGCTGGTGTCGGCCTGCGGCCACAGCAGCAGCACGCTGCGTGCGCCCAGCGCGCTGCCGGCGTGGTGGACGATGCGCAGTCCTTGCGCATCGACGCCCAGCCGCCAGCCGAAGCCGAGCGTGGAGTTGCCACTCGTCACCGGCTGGCCGGCGTTGTTGAGCGTCGGCTGCCACATCCAGTCGCGCGTGGCGGCGTCCACCACGCGGCCCTGCAGCACGCGGCTGCCCCATTCCGCCAAGGCCGGTGCGCTGGCGGCGAGGCCGGCACCGCCCCAGCTGTAGCTGAAGTCGTGGGCCGGCGCGGGCTGCACGCCGCCGTTGGCGTACTCGTAGGCCCCGGACATCGTGGCCGACGTGCCGGTCTCGTCGGGCCCGATGTCCAGCCCCGGCGCGACGCGGCTGTGCAGCCGGTCCAGGTAGGGCTGGCCGGCCGCGGCCTCGGCGGCGGCGCCCAGCAGCGTGTAGCCCCACGACGAGTACAGGTAGCGGCTGCCTGGGGTGGCGACCAGTTCACGGCCCTTCATGTGCACCAGCGCGTCGCGCGCCTTGGCGTGGTGGGTGTGGCCGCGCGTCACGTCGCGCCATTCGTAGTGCGGCATGCCGCTGAGGTGTGCAGCCAGCTGGCGCGGGGTCAGCGCGGCAATGGCCGTGTCCAGCCCAGGCAGCAACGCGCCCACCGGCTGGTCGGCGTCCAGCTTGCCTTCGGCGCGCAGTTGCGCGGCCATCGTCACGGCAAACAGCTTGGACACACTGGCCAGGCGAAAGCGCGTGCCGGCCTGCACCGGCAGCTGGTGCTCGACGTCGCGCCAGCCGCTGCTGCCCTGCCAACGCATGCGGCCGCCTTGCCAGATGGCGGCTGACATGCCGGGCACGGCCGCGGCGTCGCGCATCGCGTCGAGCAGCGCCTGGGCGTGGCGCTCGGGTGTCGGCGCGGCAGCCACGGCCTGCGCGGCGGCCAGACAGATCAGCGTGAGGGGTGTTCGCATGGTGACGGCATTCTGCGCAGCGCCGGCACGCGTGCCGAAAGTCAACGCTGCGGGTTGGCGAGGCCGCCCTGGATGGCCTGCATACGTGCCTTCACGCGCGTCAGCATGGGAGACGCGGGCGTCACGCTGGCGTCGAAAGGGTGCATCCGCTGGCCACCTACGGCCGCCATGATCTTGCGCACGTACAGCCGCGTCTCGGCATAGGGCGGCACGCCCAGGTACCGGTCCACGGCGCCTTCGCCGGCGTTGTAGCCGGCCAGCGCCAGCATCACGTCGCCTTCGAAATAGGCCAGCAGCCAGCGCAGGTAGGCCATGCCGCCGCGGATGTTCTGTGCCGGGTCGGTGATGCGCGTGACGCGAAAGCGCGTGGCCGTGTCGGGCATCAGCTGCATCAGGCCCATGGCCTTCTTGGGCGACTCGGCGCCGGGGTCGAAGTTGGACTCGGCCGCCATCAGCGCCAGCACCAGCGCCGGCGACAGCTGGTACTCGGGCGCCATCAGCTTCACGTAGTTGACGAGCGCCGGCGGCGCGTTGGCCGGCAACGGCAACGTGGCCCACAGCGAGACCGGCGACGGCGGCCGGGCGCCCCGGGCGGGCAACGGTGTGGCCACCGGCTCGGGGTCCATCTCGGGCGGGCGCAGGCAGGGCGGTGGGTCGCCCAGCGGCGTGCCGCCCAGGCGGTCCAGGATGTTCTGCGCCTGCTGCATGCCCTGCTCGGCGGCTGCGGCGAACATGTGCGCGGCCTCCGCGTCGTTGCGCTGGATGCCACGCGCATTGGTCAGCATCCAGCCCAGGCTGTACTGGGCCTCGGCGTCGCCATAGCGGGCCGCGCGGCAATACAGCTTCGCCGCGGCCACTTCGTTGCGGGGCAGGCCGTCACCGTACTCCAGAGCCTTGGCCTCCTGGCGCCAGCGCTCCACCTGCGCAGGCACCACCGGGCCGCGCTCGCCGGGCGGCATCGTCGGGCGCGGCAGCTGCTCCAGCGTCAGCGTGGGCGCGGCCGACTGCGCCAGGGCGATGAGCGGCGCGCACAGCAGCGCCAGAAGCAGGGGTCTCACGAGGCGGATGGAGCGACGAAGGCGGGCCGCGAGTCTAGCGGTGGCCTGCCGGACCGCTTGCTACAGTTGACGTTCACGTCAATCAAAGCGCGCCGGCCGCGCCGCTACCCGCGGTGCAGGCCCGGCCCCCAGGAGACCACGACCATGAATCTGCCCGGCCTGAACTTCCAACTCGGCGAAGACATCGACGCGCTGCGGGACGCGGTGCGCGCGTTCGCGGACGAGGAGATCGCGCCCCGCGCCGCCGAGATCGACCGCAGCGACCAGTTCCCGATGGACCTGTGGCGCAAGATGGGCGCTTTAGGCGTGCTGGGCATCACCGTGCCCGAGCAGTACGGCGGCGCGGACATGGGCTACCTGGCCCACATGATCGCGATGGAAGAGATCAGCCGCGCGAGCGCGTCGGTGGGCCTGAGCTACGGCGCGCACAGCAACCTGTGCGTGAACCAGATCAAGCGCAACGGCAACGACGCGCAGCGTGCCAAGTACCTGCCCAAGCTGATCAGCGGCGAGCATGTGGGCGCGCTGGCGATGAGCGAGCCGGGCGCGGGTTCGGACGTGCTGTCGATGAAGCTCAAGGCCGAAGACAAGGGCGGCGTCTACCTGCTCAACGGCAGCAAGATGTGGATCACCAATGGCCCCGACGCCGACACGCTGGTGGTGTATGCGAAGACCGACCCCGAGCTGGGCGCGCGCGGCGTGACGGCCTTCCTCATCGAGAAGGGCATGAAGGGTTTCAGCATCGCGCAGAAGCTGGACAAGCTGGGCATGCGCGGCTCGCACACCGGCGAGCTGGTGTTTGACAACGTCGAGGTGCCGGCCGAGAACGTGCTGGGCGCTGTGAACGGTGGCGCCAAGGTGCTGATGTCGGGCCTGGACTACGAGCGCGCGGTGCTGACCGGCGGGCCGCTCGGCATCATGCAGAGCGTGATGGACAACGTCGTGCCCTACATCCACGACCGCAAGCAGTTCGGCCAGAGCATCGGCGAGTTCCAGCTCATCCAGGGCAAGGTGGCCGACATGTACACCGTGCTGCAGGCTGCCCGCAGCTTTGCTTACACGGTGGCCAAGAACCTCGACATGCTGGGCGCCGAGCATGTGCGCCAGGTGCGCAAGGATTGCGCCAGCGTCATCCTGTGGACGGCCGAGAAGGCCACGTGGATGGCCGGCGAGGGCGTGCAGATCTTCGGCGGCAACGGCTACATCAACGAATATCCGCTGGGCCGGCTGTGGCGCGATGCGAAGCTGTATGAGATCGGCGCCGGCACCAGCGAGATCCGCCGCATGCTGATCGGCCGGGAGCTGTTTGCAGAGACGATGTAACTCCGGCCTGAGAAAATGGCGGCATGACCACCACCCATCACACCCTCCGCGATCTTCTCGACAACAACAAGCGCTGGGCCGCTGAAACCGAGGCCAGGGAGCCGGGCTTCTTCTCGCGGCTGCTGAAGCAGCAGACGCCGCAGTACTTGTGGATCGGCTGCGCCGACAGCCGCGTGCCCGCCAACGAACTGGTCGACCTGCTGCCGGGTGAGCTGTTCGTGCACCGCAACGTGGCCAACGTCGTCGTGCACTCGGACCTGAACGCGCTGTCTGTCATGCAGTTCGCGGTCGACCACCTGAAGGTGCGCCACATCATCGTGGTGGGCCACAGCAACTGCGGCGGCGTGCGCGCGGCGCTGTACGACTCGCGCGTGGGTCTGGTGGAGAACTGGATTCGCCATGTCCAGGACGTGCGCCGCATGCACCAGGACTGGCTGGACGGTGTGCCCGAGCTCCAGCGCGTGGACGCGCTGTGCGAGCTGAACGTGGTGGAGCAGGCCCGCAACGCCTGCCACACCACCGTCGTGCAGGATGCCTGGTCGCGCGGCCAGGCGGTGGTGGTGCACGGTTGGGTCTACGGCCTGCACAACGGTCTGCTGGAAGATCTGGCACTCACGGCAGGCAGCGCCGACGACGTGGAGCCCGCCTACCGGCGCGCGCTGGCCAACGTGAAGCAGCGCTACTCATCGGCTGGCTGAGCGAAGCGGTTTCGTCCGACAGCCGCGCGCCGCACCGGCCAACACAATCGCTGGCAGTAACCGCTGCCCTGGGACGACCCGATGATCTTCGACGCCATCCGCGAAAGCCACGACCTGCAACGCGACCTGTGCCGCAAGCTCACCGCCTCGCGCGGCGACATGGCAGCCAGGCAACTCCTGTTCCTGCAGTTGAAGGTCGAGCTGATGGCGCACGCGGCGGCCGAGGAGCGTTTCCTGTACGTGCCGCTGCTGATGGAAGACGGCGGGCTGGACTCGTCGCGCCATGCGCTGCACGAGCACCACCAGGTGGATGAGCTGCTGGAAGACCTGTCCGTGCGCAACAAGCAGCAGGACGGCTGGATCGCGACGGCCAAGCAGCTGAGCTTCAAGGTGCGTCACCATCTGAAGGAAGAGGAAACCAAGTTCTTCCACGTCGCCGGCCGGCTGCTGTCGGACACGAAGAAGCAGCAACTCGGCAGCAAATACAAGCGCGAGATCGTGCGCATGCGCAAGCACTACGCCGCCGAATTCCAGACGGTGGCGGTTTCCGACGCGACCGGTCTGGTCAAGCCGGCGAAGGTGGCGGCCGACAGGCCGTCGACTCGCGGCAACGCCAGGGCCGGTGCGCAACTGCGCGGCAAGAGCGAGCCGCGGCGCACGCGCTGAGCGGCGCACGCTAGAGTCGCCGTCCACCACCAACCACCACGGAGGCGGCCACATGTCAGGCGGAGACTGGAAAGAGATGTTCAACGCCGGCTGCGACGGCGACCTGCCGCTGGTGCAGTACCACGTCAGGGCTGGCGTGGACGTCAACTACGCCCACCCGGAGTTCCTGTCCACGCCGCTGGTGGGCGCCATCCTGGCGGGCCAGGAGGCGGTGGCGCTGTACCTGCTGGAAAACGGCGCCATCGCGAGCCTGCCGTCGGAGTTCGACGGCGCCACACCGATGCAGGCGGCGCGCCGTGCCGGCCTCACAGCGGTCGAGGACCGTCTGCATGCGCTGGGCATCCCGCGGCCCCCGGTGCCGCCGCAGCCGACTAGCTGGCTGCAGCGGCTGCTGGCACGCAGCGCGGCCTGAAGCCGCACCGGCGCCCGCACCCGCGCTCGTTCAGGGCTTGACCGTCGCAAACTCGCCGAAAGCCTTCAGCTGCTCGGCGATCTGGACCGGGTCGCCCACCACCACCCAGCTCTGCTCGTCCGGATTGAAGTACTTCTTGCCGACCGCCTGCACCTGCGCGGCGGTGACCTTCTGCAGCGCCGGTACGAAGTTGCCCAGGAACTCGGCCGGCAGACCCACCAGCCAGTTGTTGGCCAACTGGCGGCCCAGCGAGCCCTGCAGCTGCGTGCTGACGAGGTAGCTGCCGGCCATGTAGCGCTTGTTCATCGCCAGCTCGGCCTCGGGTACGGGCTCGGCACCCAGGCGGCGGTACTCCTTGACGTACTCGGTCATCGCGGCGGCCGTCACTTCGTTGCGCACGTCCGCGCCACCGGTGATGGCACCGCCCACGCGCCAGGACTGGCCGCCGGCGCGGGCGCCGTAGGTGTAGCCCTTTTCCTCGCGCAGGTTCTGGTTCAGCCGGCTGGAAAAGCCCGTGCCGATGACCGTGCTGGCCAGGCGCAGCGCGACCTGTTCGTCACCGCTGGCGGCCATGCCGGGGCGGCCCAGGCGCAGCGTGGCTTGCACGCTGCCGGGGCGTTCCAGCAGCAGGCGTTGCACCGGCGCAGTGGCGGCGGGCGCGGGCAGTGCGGGCACGGCGTCTCCCGTGGGCTTCCAGTCGCCGAAGGCGTCGCGCGCCAGCTTCAGCGCCTGCTCGGACGTGATGCGGCCGGTGATGACCAGCAGCGCATGGTCGGGGCGCAGGCGCCGGGCATGCTCGGCGCGCAGGCCCTCGGCCGTCACCGCCTGGATGGCGGCCTCGGTCTCCTGCGTGCGGCCGTAGGCATGGGTGCCGTAGATCGCGCCGTCCAGCGCCTTGGCGGCGCGGAAGGCGGGCTGCGTGCTGCTGGCCTTCAGGCCTTGCAGGGCGTTGGTCTTGGCCAGTTGCACCTCGCTCTCCGGGAAGGCCGGGCGGCGGACCACGTCGGCCAGCAGCTGCGCCATGCCGGCGGCGTGCGAGGCCAGTGCATTGCCGTAGACGCTGATGCCGTCGTTGCTGGCACCCGCGCCGACGCCGCCACCCATGGCCTGCGCGGCCTCCGCGATCTGTTTGGAACTGCGGGTGGTGGTGCCTTCGGACAGCAGGCCGGCCAACAGCTTGGCACGGCCGGGTGCGTCGGCCGCGTCGGCACCGAAGCCGGCACCGCGCACGGCCAGCACGAAGTCCACGCGCGGTATGCCGGTGCGCGGCACGACCCAGACCTGCAGGCCGTTGGGCAGCGTCTGCTGGGTGATCTTCGGGACCGCCAGCGGCTTGTCCTGGCCGAAGGGCGGCAGCTCGGCGGGCATCTTGGCGGTGGCCGCCTGCACGGCACCGGCCAGCAGCACGGCGGCGGCGATGAAACCGAGGCGGAAGGAAGCGTTGATGTTCTTCATGTCGTCGGCTCCGGCGTCAGGGTTGGGATGCCGACGGGGCCGGCTGGTTGGCGGACGCGGCGGCGGCCGGCGGTGCCAGCATCGCGGCGGGCTTGCGGTCGATGACCGAACGGTTGGCGGTGGTCAGATAGGTGGCGGCCACGCGCTGCACGTCCGCCGACGTGACGGCGTCGATCCAGCCCGGCACCTTGTTGATGACCGTGGCATCGCCCCACAGCGCCTGCAGCTTGGCCAGGCGGTCGGCGCGGTTCAGGAACATCTCCGCGCCGTTGTACCAATCGGCCAGCAGCGCGGTCTTCAGGTTCTTCAGCGTCGCCGCGTCCACGCCGTCCTTGACGACGCGGGCGATCTCTTCGTCCATGCCGGCCAGCAGCGCATCGGCCGTGGTGTTGGGCTTGTACAGCGCGAACACGGTGAACAGGCTGGGGCCGTCGTACTCCCATACGCCGGTCAGGCCGTACAGCGAGTCCACGTTCAGCGCTAGCTCGCGGCCCTTCACGAGGCCCTGGTACAGGCGCGACGCGTCGCCACCGGCCAGCAGCTGGCCCAGCACGGCAAACGGGGCCTGATCCTTGCTGCCGCGGTCGGGCAGCTTCCACGCGGCGGCGATGGCCGGCACCTGGGCGAGCTTGTCGGGCTGCGTCAGGCGGCGTTCCTTCGTGTTCAGGCCCTCGCGGAAGTCGCTGGGCTTGGGGGTGGGGCGCGCGGCAATCTTGCCGAAGTACTTCTCGGCCAGCGCAAAGCCCTGGGCCGGCGTCACGTCGCCGGCGATGGACAGCACGGCGTTGTTAGGGCCGTAGAAGTCGCGGTGGAAGGCGCGCACGTCGTCCAGGTTGGCGTTCTCCAGATCGACGAAGCTGCCGTAGCCATCGTGCGCGTTTTCCCACTTGTCGAAGGCCAGCGCGGAGATGTCCAGCCACATGAAGCCGCCATAGGGCTGGTTCTGCACGTTGACGCGGATCTCCTCCTTCACCACGTCCTGCTGGTTCTTCAGCGTCGTGGGGTTGAAGTCCAGCGTCGTCATGCGGTCGGCTTCCAGCCACAGCATGGATTCCAGCGCCGACGACGGCGCGGTCTCGATGTAGTTGGTGAAGTCGGGCCGGGTCGAGCCGTTGTTGTTGCCGCCCCCGGACGTGATGACCTGGTCGAACACGCCCTTGGGCGCCTTGGGTGTGCCCTGGAACATCAGGTGCTCGAACAGGTGCGCGAAGCCGGTGCGGTTCTTCGGCTCCAGCCGCATGCCCACCTTGTAGACGACGCTGACACCCACTGTGGGGCTGCTGGCGTCGGGCGAGATGACGACCGTCAGGCCGTTGGCCAGTTGCTTGGTGTGGACGGGGATCTGCCAGCGGTCGGCCTGGGGTGCGGCCGCGGCGGGGCTGAGGGCAAGCGCGAGCGTGGCGGCGCTGATGGCGCCCAGCACCGCGCGGCGGGTGGTCTTCAACATGGGGTCTCCTGTGCGGGAACGGCGCGCAGTGTCGCCCGGATGCGCCGGCGTGCCGAAGGGCACGCCGGGCTTGTCCCTAGACCGCAGCCGCGGGGCGCCACGTGTTCAGCGTGCGGTGTCGCCGCTCAGATCGAAGTCGAAACTCCGCTCCACCAGCGGCGTGTCCGCCGGACATTGCGCAGCCATCATTGCATCGGACACGGCGCGAAACAGCGCGCTGTGGAGCGCGGGGTCGTTCGGCGCCGTGACGGCGCGGGTGCGCACGGTCAGCAGGCGCCCGTCCCGGAAATCCGCCTGTGAGCGATAGGCCGCCTTGCCACGCCAAGCCGAACTGGCGGCGGCGGCCGGCAGCGCCGGGGTCGGCACCTCGCAGGTGTCGGGCACCAGCACGGGCTTCCAGTCCGGCATCGGTCGGGCGACGATGGGCCGCTCGCCCGGGCCCTGCGGCTTGCCGTCTTCGGCAGCGAGCGTGGTGGGTGGCTGCCCGGCCTGGCCCTGCGAGCGCACATCGAAATCGAAGCGTTGCTCGAACACATGGTCGCCCTGCTGGCAGCGGGCGCCGCGTAGAGCGTGCTCGATGGCCGTGATCAAGGCACGTTGCGACCGCCGGTCCACGCCGCCGGTCAGCGACCTGATCTCCAACTTCGTGACTCGACCCCCGCGGACCTCGGCCCTGGCCTGGTAGGCCGCCTGGCCGCGCCATTCCACGGAGGGCACCTTGGGTGGATTCACCTGGCAGACCGGCTCTGTCGGCTGCGCCTGTGCGTACCCGGCCAGCAGCAGCGCTGCCAGGCCGGCGAGGAACATCTTCGTCATTCGGTCTCCTTGTGGGCTGGCTGTCACTGCCGGCGTGGGCCGGAGCCTAACGAGTTATCCCGGTGAATCATCACCTCGCCGATCCGTCTGCTGATTGTTTGTGCCTGCCGGGCGGTCGCCGGGCCGTCGCGGCGCATCCCCGACAATGCGCGCCCCGCTTCACCGCACCCGAACAGCCATGTCCGATACCGCTGCCGTCCGCCCCGAACTGCCCGACCACCTCAGCGTGGACCCGCGCAGCCCCCACCACGTCGCCGCCGTGTTCGAGCACGACATCGGCATCCGCTTCAACGGCAAGGAGCGCAACGACGTCGAGGAGTACTGCATCAGCGAAGGCTGGGTGAAGGTGCCCGCCGGCAAGACGCTGGACCGCAAGGGCCGGCCGCTGTGCATCAAGCTCAAGGGCGCCGTCGAGGCGTTCTACCGATAAGCGTCAACCTCAGGCCCTTCTCCGGCCGCAGCGTGACCGCCATGCGCGGCTTCGGCGCTTCGGTGCCGACCGGGGCCAGCTCGAAGCGCTGTAGCAGCAGCGCCGCAATCAGCGTCATCTCCAGCACCGCGAAGTGCTGGCCCAGGCACACGCGCGGGCCGATGCCGAAGGGGATGTAGGCGCCACGCGGAATCTCATGTGCGGCCCCGGGCAGGAAGCGCTCGGGCTTGAAGCCCAGAGGTGCGTCCGGCCACCAGCGTGGGTCGCGGTGCAGCAGCCAGGGAGTCACGCGCACGAGCGTGCGCGCCGGAAGGCGCACGCCGCCAACGCTGATGTCGCGCTTCAGCCGCCGCGTCATCAGGGCCGCCACCGGCGGGTACAGGCGCATCGCTTCCTTCAGCGTGGCGCTCAGATAGGGCAGGGCAGCGGCGTCGTCGGGCGTCGGTACGCGGCCGGCCAGCACCGTGTCCACTTCGGCATGCACTCGGGCCTGGGCCTCGGGGTGGGCGGCCAGCAGCCAGCTCCACCACAGCAGCGCCGTCGCGCTGGTCTCGTGGCCGGCCTGGAAGCTGACCATGCACTGGTCGTACACCTCCTGCGGCGACAGCGCCTCGCCGGTCGTCTCGTCGCGCAGTGCCTTCAGCATGCCGAGCAGGTCGGTCTTGCCGTCATCGCCCGCCGTGTGGCGCGCGGCGATGTGCCCGCCCAGCAGCCCGTGCAGCAACCTGCCGGCCCGGCGCTTGGCGGCCTTGCCCGGCAGGGGAAGCCAGTCGGGCAGAGTGAAGGGCCAGAACATCTCGGCCAACGCCGTCTCGCTGAGCACCTGCACGGCGTGGGCTGCCGCGGCCGTGTCGCTGCCGATGGGCGTGCTGAACAGCGTGCGCGAGATGACGTCCATCGTCAGGTGGCTGAAGAGGGCGTCCATGGCCACCTCGCCGGGGCGAACGGCGTCCAGCCCCTGCACGGCGGCCTCGGTCATCAGCGCCGCGTAGCCGGCGACGCGCTTCGGGGAAAAGGCCGGCATCAGCATGCGGCGCTGGCGCTGCCAGGTGGCGCCCTCGGTAACGAGCACCGACTGGCCCATCAGCTCGGCGAACACCTCGGGTCCGCGTTGCCAGCGAACCAGCGCGTCGGCGTTGTCCACCATGACGGCGCGCAGCAGCTCGGGATCGAAGACGTCCACGCTGCGCTCGCCGAGGATGCGCTGCGTCACCAGATCGCCGAGCGGGCGCTGTGCCGCGACGACGGCCAGGTAGTCGCGCCGCATCGCCATCAGCACGGGCAGGCCCCACCAGCGGTGGTGATGGCTTGGGAGATCGTTCCAGCTCAGAGCAGTCATGCCTGCATGCTGCGCCTTCCCGGCGCCCGAGGTCTTGAACGAATGCGACACTGCCGCGCCATGGACGACGCAGGCACCCGGCTCTGGCTCCCGCCGCTGACCCTGGCCGGCTGCGTGCGCGGCGTGATGCTGCGCGACACGCGGGGCCGTGTGCTGAGCGTTGCGGAGCGCGAGAACTACTTCCCTGCGACGCCGCTGGTGCAGCTGTTCTGGTTTTCTGAAGGCGGTATCGAGTGGCTCGCAGCGCCTGGCTTCTCGGTGCCGATGCCGGACCTGCGCCCGGCACCGTTCATGCTCGGCGGCCCCTTCACGCGGCCCACGCACACGCGCAACGTGGGAGCGATGGCGGCATTCAAGCTGCTGATGCTGCCAGACGCGTTCACCGCGCTGACGGGTATTGCGTTGGACGCCCATGTCAACCGGATCGTCGACCCGCGGGCACTGCTGCCGACGGACTGGCGCGCGTGGGCCGAAGCGATGTCTTGCGCCGGGGACGATGCGGCGCGGCTACAGCTGCTCGAAGCCTTCCTGGCGCCGCGCTGGCAGGCGCTGGGCACGCAGCAGCCGGGGCACCGTTACGCCGCGTGGCGCGAGGCGTTGACCGTGCGTGCGGCCACCAGCGCGGCAGGCCGCAGCCTGCGCCAGCTGGAGCGCCGCATCAAGGCCTGGGCCGGCCTGCCGTTGCGCGAGCTGCGCGCCGTCAGCCGGGCGGAGAGTGCCTTTTATGCGGTGGCTGCCGCGGAAGGCCGCGGCGGCGTGAACTGGGCGGAGATCGCCGCCGACAACGACTACGCCGACCAGAGCCACCTCTGCCGCGAAACGCGCCGGCTGACCGGCTTGAGCCCGGAAGACCTGCGCCGCCGCATCCAGACCGAAGAAGCCTTCTGGGCCTACCGGCTCTGGCGCTGAGACCAGCTTGGCGCTGTCAGCCGGGCAGCACCGTCACCTTCATGCCCACCGCCAGGCGCCCGCCGCGCAGCACCCGCGCCGTCATGCCGCCGTGCCCGCGCATGGCGTTGTAGCCGCCGGGGCCGAGCAGCTCCTCCATGCGGGAGCAGGGCTCGGCCGGGCCGGTCACCTGCAGCCGCACCTCGTCGCCCAGGGCCAGCACCAGCGGGTTGTCAGCGAACAGCGCCCGCGCCGCCAGCAGGTTGAGGCCCGACACCAGCAGGTTGCGGCGCAGCAGGGCGGCGTCCAGCACCTGGCCCGACCGGCCGCTGAGGGCGGCAATCACCGGCAGGTGCTCAGCCTGGATCAGCGTCACCTGGCGCTTGCCACCGCCGCGGCTGGTGCTGCTGCGGTCACCCACCAAGCCAAGGCCTTCCAGCGTCATGGCGGTCGCCTCGGTGAGCACCGGCAGGCGCCGGCCGGGCCGCAGGTAGATGGCTTCCAGCCGGCCGGGCGTGGCGAACTGGCGGGAGAGGTCGCGCAGATCCTGGGGCATGGGTGGGGGCGGCGCAAAAGTCAGAGAATGATGCATTGCACCATCACAGGAGACACCTCATGTCTGACGCTGTTGTCATCGTGTCCGCCGCCCGCACGCCCATCGGCGGCCTGCTCGGCGATTTCGCTGGCCTGGCCGGCTGGGAGCTGGGGGCGGTTGCCATCCGCGCCGCCGTCGAGCGCGCAGGCGTCCCGGGTGATGCCATCAATGAAGTGCTGATGGGCAACTGCCTGATGGCCGGCCAGGGCCAGGCGCCCGCCCGCCAGGCGCTGCGCAAGGCCGGCCTGCCGGACTCGGCCGGCGCCGTCACCCTGAGCAAGATGTGCGGCTCCGGCATGCGCACGATGATGTTCGCGCACGACATGCTCGCGGCTGGTTCCGCCGAGGTCATGGTGGCCGGCGGCATGGAGAGCATGACCAACGCGCCGCACCTGATGTTCGCGCGCAAGGGCATCAAGTTCGGCGCCTCCGCCGTGTTCGACCACATGGCGCTGGACGGCCTGGAAGACGCCTACGAGCGCGGCAAGGCCATGGGCGTGTTCGCTGAAAGCTGCGTGGCCAAGTACGGTTTCAGCCGCGAGGCCATGGACCAATACGCCATCGCGTCCACGCAGCGCGCCAAGGCCGCCAACGAGGACGGCAGCTTCGACTGGGAGATGGCGCCGGTGACCATCAACGGCCCCAAGGGTGACACCGTCATCAAGTTCGACGAGCAGCCCTTCAAGGCCAAGCTGGACAAGATCCCGACGCTGAAGCCCGCGTTCAAGAAGGACGGCGCCATCACTGCCGCCACTTCGTCCAGCATCTCCGACGGCGCCGCCGCGCTGGTGTTGATGCGTGAGAGCACGGCCCAGGCGCGCGGCCTGCAGCCCATTGCCCGCATCGTCGGCCATGCGGTGCATGCGCAGGCGCCGGAGTGGTTCAGCACCGCGCCCGCCGGCGCCATACAGAAGGTGCTGGCCAAGGCTGGCTGGCAGGCCGGCGACGTGGACCTGTGGGAGGTCAACGAGGCCTTCGCCGCCGTGACCATGGCCGCTATGGCCGACTTCAAGCTGCCGCACGACATCGTCAACGTGCACGGCGGCGCGGTCGCGTTAGGCCACCCCATCGGCGCCAGCGGCGCGCGAATCGTCGTCACGCTGCTGGGCGCGCTGAAAAAGCGCGGCTTGAAGAAGGGCCTGGCCGCGCTGTGCATCGGCGGCGGCGAGGCGACGGCGCTGGCGTTGGAAATGGTCTGAACATGCTCGGCACCCACGATCTGCTGCTGTTCACCGCCACAGTCTTCGTGCTGAACGCCACACCCGGCGTCGACATGGCCTACACGGTGGCCAGCACGCTGCGTGGCGGCTGGCGCCAGGGCGTGGCGGCGGCGGTGGGGATCATGGGCGGCTGCGTGCTTCACACGCTGGCCGCGGCGTTCGGCCTCGCGGCACTGCTGGCGACGTCGGCCGAGGCGTTCACGGTGGTCAAGCTGGTTGGCGCGGCCTACCTGCTGTACGTGGCCTGGGGCATGGCCCGCGCCGGCTTGCGGCCGGTGTCGGCGACGGCGCCGGTGCAGGCGCCCGAGGCCTGGTGGCGCACGGTGCGCCAGGGCTTCCTGACCAATGCGCTGAACCCCAAGGTGGCGCTGTTCTTCCTGGCGCTGCTGCCGCAGTTCATCTCGGCGGATGCGCCGGACAAGACGCTGGCCTTCCTGTTCCTGGGCGGCTGGTTCATCGTGCAGGGCTTCGTGTTCCTGTTCGGGCTGATCGCCCTGGTCATGCCGCTGCGCCGCGCGCAGCCGCGGCCCTGGGTGGCGCGCGGCCTGAACCTCGGCGGCGCCGGACTCTTCACTGCACTGGCCGCCAAGCTGGCCCTCACCAAACCATGAATGTCCTCATCATCGGCGCCTCCCGCGGCCTGGGCCTGGAGTTCGTGCGCCAGTACCGCACGGCCGGCGCCCGCATCACTGCCACGGCACGCGATGAGGCCGCGCTGGAGCGGCTGCGCGAGCATGGTGCCCGCGCTCTGAAGCTGGACGTGGCCGACGCGGCCAGCGTGTCCGGCCTGGCTTGGCTCGTCGACGGCGAGCGCTTCGACGTGGTGGTTATCAACGCCGGCGTGCTCGGTCCCGCGACCTCCGGCCTGCAGGCCCCCACCGAGGCCGACTTCGACGCCGTCATGCACACCAACGTGCTGGGCCCCATGCGGCTGCTGCCGCAGATCGCCGAGGCGCTGGCACTTGGTGCGCGCGTGGCCATCCTGTCGTCGCGCATGGGCTCGATCGCGCTGCGCGGCAACGCCGACCACTGGCTGTATCGCGCGTCGAAGGCGGCGGCCAACTCCGTCATGAAGGACGCGGCGCTGGCGCTGGCGGGTCAGGCGACGGTCATCAGCTTTCATCCTGGCTGGGTGCGCACCGACATGGGCGGCGCGGGCGCCGACATCGACGCCGCCACCAGCATCGCCGGCATGCGCACGGTGCTGGCTGCCGTGAAGCCGGCCGATTCGGGCAGCTTCTTCAACTACGACGGCCAGCGGCTGGCATGGTGATGGGGTTGCTGCGGCTGTTGGCCGCCGCCGCAGCGGCGCTGAGCCTGGTCGCCTCGGCCGCGCCGCTGCACTACAGCTTCGCCGCCGCACCCGCGCCGGGCGCGGTCAGCGTGCGCTGGCCGGCCGACGGCGCCGCGGCGCGTTTCGATGCGGCCACCGGCTACGGCTTCGTCGAGCGCACCGGTGCGCTGCCGCCGCGCGTGGTGCACGTGTCGACGCTGCGCAGCGTCGATGCCGGCGCGACGCTCACCGAGACGGCGGTCGACGCCGAGGGCGAGCATGCCAACCGCTTCGGCCTTGCCTTCCGCATCCAGGCGCCGCCTGGAGCCTACGCGGTGCACGTGCGCACCACGACGGGCGCCGACAAGGCAACCGTGTCCATCAGCGGCCTGCAGACCAGCCGCCTGCTGTCCACCGCGTTCTGGGACGCCGCCAGCCTGCTGCCGCATCGCAATCGCATGACGGTGCAGGGCCGCGATTGGCACTATCGCCACGTCAACGGCCGCGGCTTCATCGACATCGAGGTGGAGCCGCGCCGCGCCGGCGAGGCCGTGGGGCTGGAGGAGGTCCGGTTGACGCCGCTGCCGCCCGCGCCGCGACCGGCCGGTGAGCGGCCCACGCTCTTCACGCTCGGCGACTCGACGATGAAGAGCTACACCTTCGAAGAGGCGCCCATGAGCGGTTGGGGCCAGGTGTTGCCCCGGTTGTTCGACGCCGAGCAGGTGCGGCTGCAGAACTACGCGATGGGCGGTCGCTCCTGGCGCAGCGCCTATGCCGAAGGTCGGCTCAACGACCTGCTGCTGGCGGGCCGCGTGGGCGATGTGGTGCTGATCCAGTTCGGCCACAACGACGAGAGCGCCGACGAGACGCTGCGCTGGGGCCGCGGCGGCAGCGAGGCCATGGTGGAGGCGCTGGTCCGCGAGGTTTACCTGCCGGCCCTGCGCGCGCGCGGCCTGCGCCCCGTGCTGGTGACGCCGATGGCGCGGGTGCCCGGCGCGCTCAAAGCCGGCGAGGTGTATGCGGACTCGTTCCAGACGCGGCGCTTCCCTGCGCTGCTGCGCCGGCTGGGCGCCGAGCTGGGCGTGCCGGTGGTGGACCTGAACGCGCGCAGCGTCGCGTACTACAACCAGGCCGGGCCGGCCGCCATCACGGCCATGGTGATGTCCATCGAGGCCGGCGAGACCCCCGGCAAGACCAACACCGGCAGCTACGCCAACGGCCATCCGGCCGACAAGATCGACGGCACGCATTTCAAGGAGGCGCTGTCCAAGCAGTACGCGCGCCTGGTGGCCACCGAGCTGGCGCGGCTGGCGCAGGGCGGCGACGCCACGGCGGCGGACGTGGTGGGCTGGCTGCGGCCCGACGTCAGGGCGGCGCTGGCAGCAGGCGACGGGACGGCCGTCTACCCCGAGATCGCGCGCGACATCGTCGACGGCGACGGCGCCTACTACCGCAACCAGATCGAGAAGCTGCTGCAGCTCGGCGTGCTGAGCACGGATGGCGAGCGCCGCTTCCACTCCGAGCAGCCGATGGGCGCCGCCGGCTTCGCGACGGCGCTGGCCCGGCTGTTGCGCCTGCCGCCCGGCGCGGTCGACGCCGGCAGCGCACCCCTGACCCGCGAGCGCATGGCCGTGCTGCTGCTGCAGGCCTACGAGGCCCGTTTCAGCAGCCGGCCGGCCTACATGACCGACTACAACGGCGCCACCGTGGTGCCCGGCGCGCCCGGCTACGACCCCAACCTGGACGGCGGCGACCGCGGCGCGATGTATTACCCGCTGCGGCCATGGGCCGGGCTGGTCGACACGGCAGACGTCGAGCCAGCGCTGCGGGCGCGGGTGCAGCAGGCCTACGAGCTGGGGCTGATCCGTTCTGAACAGGGCATTGCACGGGGCCGCATGGTTAACGGCCGGGCGCTGGAGCCGCGCCAGACGGTCAGCCGCGCCAAGGCAGCGAAGGCGCTTTACTTCATGTGGGTGCTGGCCCAGCCGCCCAAAGCCGAAAATCAACAGGCGTCGCCCTGAGCACGCAGCGCGGTGACGAGTGACGCCGTTCATCCGGATCGGGTGGTCGCCCTGCTAAGGTGTCGCCCCCGGCATCGGGCTTGCTTGTTCAGGAAAGGAACGGCGGCCCGCCTGCCCGACCGCACCCCACAGATACATCAGGAGTTTTGATGGACACCCCCGTTGCCGACGCCGCCACCACCAGCCTGGTCCTGGTCGGCGAGACCTGCGAGCGCAGCGTGCGTTTCTCGCGCGAAGACATCGCGACCTTCGCGCAGCTGACCGGTGACACCAACCCGCTGCACCATGACGTGCAGGCGGCCCAGCGCGCCCGCCACGGCGAGATCATCGCCAGCGGCCAGCAGACCACGGCGCAGATGATCGGCCTTGTTGCCAGCCACTTCTCGCGCAGCGGCGACGGGCAGGAGCGTGAGCTGCTGTGCTTGAATTTCAACTTTGCCTTCAAGGCGCCTGTGTTCGCCGAGCAGGAGCTGCTGCTTCACTGGCGCGTGGCCAGCGTGGAATGGAACCACTCGCTGGACGGCTGGCTGTTTCACGCCGACGGCCGTGCCACCGTGCGCAATGCCCACCCCTGCGTCATCGGCCGCGGCACGCTGCTGGTGCGCAAAGCCAAGGGCCTGTTGACACGACAGGAGTAGGTCGCGAAGGCCCGCCACAACGCGGCCCGCTCCCGCCGTGTTAACAGGCCCTAGTCTCCCGGGCCAGCGGCCTCCGGGCGCGGGGCCAGCCATGCTTTGACCTGCGCCGCCAGCCGCCGCACATCGATGGGCTTGCCCAGGTGGCCCACGCAGCCGGCGGCCAGCGCGCGCGCCTGCTCCTCGGGCAGCGCCTGGGCGCTGACGGCCAGCACCGGCACGTCGCACAGCGCCGGGTCGGCCTTCAGCCGGCGCGTGGCCTCGAAGCCGTCCAGCACCGGCATGCGCAGGTCCATCAGGATGATGTCGGGGCGTCGCGCGGCGGCGGCTTCGAGCGCGAGCTGGCCATTGACCACCCACTCGACATCGAAGCCGTCGGCTTCCAGCACGTAGCGCGCGAGGTAGGCGTTGACCTCGTTGTCCTCCACCAGCAGCACGCGCAGGGGGCGGCTCATGCCAGCGCCTCCAGCTCGACGACGAAGCGTGAGCCACCGCCCTCGGCGGGCTCGTGGCGCAGCGTGCCGTTCATCAGGCCCAGCAACTGGGCGGTGAGGTACAGACCCAGGCCACTGCCCTGGCTGGGCTGCGCGGCGCCGGCGTCGAGCTGACTGAAGGGCTGGAACAGCCGCGCCCGCTGATCCTGGGGCACGCCGGGGCCTTGGTCGCGCACGGCGATGCACAGGCGAGCGTCGACATGCGCGGCGCTGACCTCCACGTCGCCGTTGGCGCTGAACTTGATGGCGTTGCCCACCAGGTTCAGCAGCACCTGCGTCAGCTTGAGCCGGTCGCCGCGCCAGGGCAGCGGTGCGGGGATGGCCAGTGCCAGCGTCAGGCCGGCCGCGTCGGCCAGCGGCTGCAGCTGGCCGGCAACCTCAGCGGCGACCTCGGCGATGTCCATCGTCTCGATGCTGAGCACCGTCCGGCCGGACTCGATGCGCGACAGGTCCAGCAGGTCATTGATCAGCTTCAGCAGATGTCGGCCCGCGCTGGCCACGAAGCCCAGCTGCCGCGCCTGCTCTGCGGTGATCGGGCCGCTGCGGCCGCTGTGCAGCAGGTCGGTGAAGCCGAGGATGGCGTTCAGCGGCGTGCGCAGTTCGTGGCTCATGCAGGCCAGGAACTCGGCGCGGGCGCGGTCCACCTCCTGCAGCCGGCGGTGTTCGTTGGCGACGCGCTCGGCGGCCCTGCGGGCCGACAGGTCGTGCAGGAAGCCGACGAACAGCGGCTCGCCGTCCAGCTCAAAACGCGCGAAGCGGATCTCCACCGGCAGTTCGTGGCCATCGGCATGGCGGGCCCGTGTCTCGACGCCGCGCCAGTTCATGCGCTTCTCGCCCGTGGCCAGATGACGCGCCAGGCCGGCGACATGCCCCGCGCGCAAGGCCTCAGGCTGCAGCACCGCCAGCGGTTCGCCCGTCAGGCTGCCCGGCGCGTGGCCCAGCAGCAGGTGCAGGGCCGGGTTGGCGAAGTGGATGCGGCTGTCTGCATCCACGATGACGGCGCCGTCGATGCTGGTCTCCCACATCGACCGGAACAGCGCCTCGCTGCGTTGCACGGCATGGGCGGCCGCCTGGTCCTGGCGGGCGCGGCGCAGCACCAGCGTCGCTGCCGCTGCCCCAAAAAGCAGGGCGCTGGCGATCATCACGACGTTCAACGTGGCGGCCGCGATGCGTGCTGCACGGACCAGGCTGGCGGAGAAGCGCTGGGCCATCGGCGTCAGCTGTGCATCCAGTGCGAGCACGCGGGGTTGCAGCGCGGCCCGGTCCTGCGGCGACAGCGAGCGGGCTTGCTGCGCCAGTGCGGCCATCTCGGCCGTCAACCCGTCGGCCTCGCGCCAGATCGCCACCGCGTCGGCGAGGTAGGGCAGGCGGCGGCAGCAGTGATAGAGCCGGATCATGCCGGGCACATCGTCGGGGTGATTGCGGCCTTCGATGAAGGCCTGGCGCGCTTCGGCGTCGTGCGCGTGGCCCCGGTCCATCGCCGCGCGGGCGCGCTCGTCGCTCAACGGCACGGCGATCTCACGCTCGAAGGTCTGCAAGTGCGCTTTATCGCCGGACTGCAGGTACAGCACGAGTGCCAGCGTGGCGCTCTTCTGCGCGCGAGACCACTGGCTCTCACCCGCCACATACGCCCTCGCCGCCGACATCGACGTGACTGTGAACAGACCCAGGGCCGCCAGCAGCACCGCCATGCCCAACAGCAGCCAGGCTAAGCGGCGCGCACCGCGCGGCAGCGCGTCGGACCGGGTGGGGGCGGGCGGAGAACTCACCACGGGCCCAGTATGCCCAGCGACACGGCGCGTGGGAACCTCCGCCGGAACTGCAGCCGCCGCCGGCGCCGCTCACAATGGCGGCCCCACACCAACGGGCCAACCCATGCTTCTTACCGAAGACCACCTGGCCGTGCAGGATGCCATCCGCGTCTATGTGCAGGCCGAGATCGCCCCCCACGCTGCGGCCTGGGACAAGAACCATCACTTCCCCGCCGAACAGCTGAAGGGCCTGGCCGCTTTGGGCTGCTACGGCGTAGCCGTGCCCACCGAGTGGGACGGCGCGGGGCTGGACTACCTGGCGCTGGCCGTCATCCTGGAAGAGATCGCGGCCGGCGACGGCGGCACCAGCACGGTGGTCAGCGTCAACAACTGCCCGGTCTGCGCCATCCTGATGGCGTTCGGCAACGCCGATCAGAAGCAGCGCTTCCTGAAGCCGCTGGCGCGCGGCGACATGCTCGGCGCGTTCTGCCTGACCGAGCCGCACGTCGGCTCGGAGGCCGGCGGGCTGAAGACGACGGCCACCCGTGATGGCGACGGCTACGTGCTCAACGGCGTCAAGCAGTTCATCACCAGTGGCAAGCGGGGTGACGTGGCCATCGTGATGGCCGTGACCGACAAGGCCGCCGGCAAGAGGGGCATCAGCGCCTTCGTCGTGCCGACCGACACGCCTGGCTACACGGTCGCGCGCGTCGAGGAGAAGCTGGGCCAGCACAGCAGCGACACCGCGCAGATCGTGTTCGAGAACTGCCGCGTGCCAGCCGCCAACCGGCTGGGCGACGAAGGCCAGGGGCTGAAGATCGCGCTGTCGGGCCTGGAGGGCGGGCGTATCGGCATCGCGTCGCAATCGGTGGGCATGGCGCGCGCGGCCTTCGAGGCGGCGCTGCGCTACAGCCAGGAGCGCATCACCTTCGGCCAGCCCATCTTTGAGCACCAGGCCGTGCAGTTCAAGCTGGCCGACATGGCCACGCAGATCGAGGCCGCGCGCCAGCTGATCTGGCATGCCGCGGCGCTGAAGGACGCGGGCCGGCCCTGCCTGAAGGAGGCGGCCATGGCCAAGCTGTTCGCCAGCGAGATGGCAGAGCGCGTCTGCTCAGACGCGATCCAGATCCACGGCGGCTACGGCTACCTCAGCGACTTTCCCGTCGAGCGCATCTACCGCGACGTGCGCGTCTGCCAGATCTACGAGGGCACGAGCGAGGTGCAGAAGATCCTGATCGGGCGCGCGCTCAGCCGCTGATGACGGCGCTTTCCAGCTGGGCGACGGCCTGATGCACGGCGCCCAGCCGGGCCTGCTGGGCGCGGGAGGACTGCGTGATGCCGTCCATGATGGTGCTGGCGCGTTCGGCCGACGCGCACATGTCGTGGAGCATGCGGCCGGCATCCTGCACGCGCGCATAGCCACGCTCCACGCTGGCGGACGAGGCTCCGATGATCTGCTTGATCTCCTTGGCGGCCTCGGCGCTGCGCTGCGCCAGCAGGCGCACCTCGCTGGCGACGACGGCAAAGCCGCGGCCCTGCTCGCCGGCACGCGCGGCCTCGACGGCAGCGTTCAGCGCCAGCAGGTTGGTCTGGAAGGCGAGACCTTCGATGAGGCCCACCATGTCGCCGATGCGTTGCGAGTTGGCGCGGATGTCGACCATGGCCTCGACCGCCCCCTTGACCGCCACCTCGCCGGAGCCTGCGACGGCAGCGGCTTGCGTGGCCTGTGAATGCGCCTCGTCGGCGCGTGCGGCGCTGGCCGCCACCAGCTGGTTCAGCTGCCCGAAGGCGTCCTGCACCAGCCGCGTGGCCTGGACGCGGGCGGTGATGTCGGTGGCGTACTTGACGACCTTGAAGGGCTTGCCGGCCTGGTCCAGCACGGCGCTGTAGTTGGCCTCGATCCAGACCTCGTTGCCGTCGCGGCCGATGCGGCGGAACTGGCCGCGGTGGTGGTGGCCACTGGCCAGGTGGCGCCAGAAGGCCGCGTACTCGGCCGACTCGCGTTCCTCGGCGGCGACGAACAGGCGGTGGTGGCGCCCGACCAGTTCCCGCTCCGACCCGTAGCCCAGGGCGCCCAGGAAGTTGTCGTTGCAGCGCAGGATGTGGCCGTCCAGCGTGAACTCGATGACCGCCTGCGCTCGCCCGACGGCGTCCATCTGGCTGGAGGCCTCGGCGTCGCGCAGCACCTCGGCGGAGATGTCCATTGCGTACTTCACGACGCGCGTGACGCGACCCGCCGCGTCCAGCACCGGGCTGTAGTTGGCCTGCAGCCAGACGACCTTGCCGCTGCGCGTGCGGCGCTTGCAGCGGCCCATGAAGGCCTCGCCGCGCTGCAGCCGCGCCCAGAACTCGCGGTACTCGCCCTCATCTTGCGACGTGGGATCGATGAACAGACGGTGATGCTGTCCGCGCATCTCCTCAGGCCGGTACTCCATCAGGTGTCGAAAGCGCGCGTTGCCGTACAGCACGTTGCCCTGGGCATCGAACTCGACGATGGCCTGGTTGCGGTAGAGCGCGTTCAGCTGGCGGCGATGCCGGCCATAGGACAGGCCGACTCGGCTTGCCAGCATTCGTATCAACTTCATGGGATCGGGCTCAGGTCGGTGCAGGAGCTGCGGAGGACGGCTTCGGCCGGGGCAGTGGTGATTCTTCCGGAATAGTGAAAATTCACCGAGGCATTACTGCACGTCTTGCATCGCCTGCCCCCTGCGTCGGGGCCTGCAGCCGCCGGGGGGCGTCGCAATTCGCGCTGCCGGCTGTCGATTCGTCGCGGGTGGCGGCCCATCCGTCGCAAGTCCATCCGTCCTGCCGGTGCGCCTGCCCAGCATGCGCGGCATCGAGATTCCAGAGGACGGCATGAACGACGAGGTGTTGGTGGCGACAGGTCTGCGAAAGGCCTACGGCGACCGCGTGGCGGTGCATGAGGTCGGCCTCGCGCTGCGCGCGGGCGAGGTGCTGGGCCTGCTGGGCCCCAACGGCGCCGGCAAGTCGACGACGGTGGGCATGATCAGCGGCCTGACGGTGCCCGATGCGGGCCACGTGACGCTGGCTGGCGGCGTGAGCCTGGCGGCCGACGAGGCGGGCTACAAGCGCCGCATCGGCCTGGTGCCGCAGGACATCGCGCTGTACGAGGACCTACCCGCACGCATGAACGTGGCGCTGTTCGGCGCGCTGTACGGCCTGGCACCCGACGTGCTGAAACGCCGCACCGACGAGGTACTGGCCATGGTGGGCCTGAGCGACCGCGCCGCCGACAAGCCGGCGACCTTCTCTGGTGGCATGAAGCGGCGGCTCAACATCGCCTGTGCGCTGGTGCACGACCCCGAGGTCCTGCTGCTGGACGAGCCGACCGCCGGCGTGGATCCGCAGAGCCGCAACGCCATCTTCGACAACCTGGAGATGCTCAAGCGCGCCGGCAAGGCGCTGATTTACACGACGCACTACATGGAAGAGGCCGAGCGCCTGGCCGACCGCATCACCATCGTCGACCGCGGCCGCGTGGTGGCCAGCGGCACGCAGGCCCAGCTGTTCGCGCTGCTGCCGGCGGCGCAGGTGCTGCAAGTCGAGATCGCCGGCGAGCCGGCCGACATCGACTGGACGGCGGCGCTGCAAGGCCTGCCGGGCGTCACGCGCACCGGCCAGCGGCTGGACGTGGCCGTCGCCGATCTGGGGCGCGACGCCGGTGCCGTGCTGGCCGCACTGACCGAACGCGGCGTGCAGGTGCGCGGCCTGGGCACGGCGCGCGCCATGCTTGAAGACGTGTTCCTGCAACTGACAGGCCGCGCGCTGCGGGACTGAAATCATGCAAGCCTTGATCGCGCTCGTCCGTGCAGAACTGACACTGCATTTCTCCAACCGCCGCGCGCTGCTGCTCAGCATCGTGGCGCCCATCCTCATCGCTGCCTTCTTCGGCAGCCTGTTCGGCGGTTCCACCCAGCCGGCCGGTATCGCCATCGGCGTGGTGGACCATGACGGCAGCCCGCTGTCGCAGCGCGTCGTCGCGGCGCTGCAGGCCGAGCCCGGGCTGAAGACCTCGCTCGGCGACGAGGCCCAGCTGCTGGCGCAGGTGCGCGCCGGCAAGCTGCGCGCGCTGGCCGTGCTGCCGCTGGGGCTGGGCCGGCAGGCGTCAGCCGCCCTGTTCGGCGCCGGGGCCAAGCCCGAGATCACGCTGCACTACGACCCGTCGCAGGCCAGCGTGCTGGCCGTCGTGCGCGGCCTGCTGGCGCAGACGCTGATGCAGGAGGTCAGCCGCGGCAGCATCACTGCCGCGGCGGGGGCTGGAGGTGGCGCGGGCCTGTCCATGCCCTACACCACGCGCGAGGTCGAGGCCGTGCAGTCCACCGCCAACGCGGCGCCGGCGGCCTACAACAGCTATGCCCATTCGTTCGCCGGCATGGGCGTTCAGTTCATCCTGATGGCCAGCATCGACATGGCCGTGGGCCTGCTGCTGATGCGCCGGCTGGGCCTGTGGAAGCGGCTGCGCGCCGCGCCGCTGTCGCGTGCCCAGCTGCTGGGCAGCCGGGTGGTGGCCAGCGCGCTGATCTCGCTGATCGTGTTTGCCTTGATCTACGTCGTCGCGATCGCCGCGTTTGGTGTGCGCGTGCGGGGCAGCTGGCCGGGCTTCGTGCTGGTGCTGGTGTGCTTCTCGCTGCTGACGGCCAGCTTCGGCCTGCTGGTGGCCGCGCTGGGCCGCACGCCGGAGGCCACGCGCGGCCTGGCAATCCTCGCCACCTTGCTGATGGTGATGCTGGGCGGGGCCTGGGTGCCGGCATTCATCTTCCCGGCGTGGCTGCAGACCGTGTCGCTGGCCGTGCCCACGCGCTGGGCAGTGGACGCACTGGACGCAATGACCTGGCGCGGCCTCGGCTTCAGCGAGGCGCTGCTGCCAAGCGCGGTGATGCTGGGCTTCACGGCGGCGTTCATGGTGCTCGCCCTGTGGCGCTTCCGCTGGGAGGAGTGAAGGGGCGCCAGCGCCGCTCACTGCAGCGGCGACATCCAGCGCGCGAATCGCGGCGCCAGGCGCCAGCCGTCCTCGCCCAGCCAGTCGGCCGACACCAGCAGGCGGTGGGCGCGGCCGATCAGCTTCTCGCGCGGCACGGTGCCGATGTAGCGCGAGTCCACGCTGAGGTCACGGTTGTCGCCCAGCATGAAGTAGTGGCCCGCCGGCACTGTGATCTCTTCAACGTCGCGCCGTGCCTGCAATGCCGGCAAGGCCTGCACGGCGTGCGGCCGGCCGTCCAGTGTCTCGGTCCCCCTCATCGCCTCGACGACCCAGCCCGGCGCAATCGTCTCGCCCGCGCTGTGCCGCGGCGCGGGTGTCAGCGGCTGGCCGTTCAGCACCAGCACGCCGGCTTGCAGCGCGACGCGGTCGCCGGGCAGTCCAACGACGCGCTTGATGAGCCGCGTGCCATCCAGCGGCGAGCTGAATGTGACCACATCCCCGCGGCGCGGTTCGGCAAGCTGCCGCAGCACTACGTCGGTCAGCGGCAGCTTGAGGTCGTAGGCCAGCCGGTTGACCAGCACCACGTCGCCCTCCAGCAGCGTGGGCCGCATCGACGCGGACGGGATCGGGTTCCAATCGGCCACCGCGGTGCGGAACAGCGCGAAGCCGAGCAGGAAGACGATGAAGCCGCGGTGGGCCTTCAGGGTGAGCAGCAGGGAGGTCGGTGGGTTCATGCGGCCATGTTGGGGCGACAGGACGCGCGGCTGCCCGGCGGTCGGGCGAATGGCAGTCTGGGCCGCGTGACCGGCCGGCTGGCCGAACGGACGGTGGGAGGTACAAAGCGGCCATGTTCCATCGACTGAAGACGCTGTTCCAGCGCCCACTGGAGATTGCAGGCACCGCGGCCGAAGCGGCCGCGCCGGTGGAGATCGCCGCGCCCGGTGTGCCGCCGTTCGACGTGAAGGCCGCACTGATCGATGCCGACGGACTGCCTGTCATGGACTGGCAGCGGGCGGGCGCCTGGGTGCAGACGATTGCCGACGAAGCCGCCCAGGCCTCAGCATGGATCGACTGCGAGCGAGCCTGGCTGGCGCATCTGCGCGAAGCGCTGGGCCCGGCCTACCGGCTGCAAGCCGAGGGCGATGCCCTGCTGCTGTCGTCGCTGTCCCGGCCTGTGGCGCAGGCCACGTTGACTTTCGTCAACCGCACGCAGCAGCGCATCCTGCGCACGCTGGACGGCGTCGCGCAGGCCGGCGGCTCGGGGCACGACATCCTCATCGTTTTCAGCGACGAGGATCTCTACTACCGCTATGTGGCGCACTACTACCCCGAGGCCGGCGAGTTCGCGGCCAGCAGCGGCATGTACATCAACCATGGCTGCGGTCACTTCGTCACCGTGAGTGCCGACCTGCACGTCGTCGAGCCCGTCATCGCACACGAGCTGACGCATGCGTGTCTGGGCCACCTGCCCATTCCCGCCTGGCTGAACGAAGGGCTAGCCGTCAACACCGAACGGCGCCTGACCCCGCGGCCCGGTCTCGTGCAGGACGCGCGGCTGATGCACCAACGCCACCTGGCTTTCTGGGGCGAGACGGAGATCCAGCAGTTCTGGTCCGGAAAATCCTTCCTGCGCAACGACGAGGCCAATGAGCTGTCGTACGACCTGGCACGCTTGCTGGTCGAGCAGTTCGCCACCGACTGGGTGCCGTTCGCGGCGTTCGCCTGCGCGGCCGAGCTGGGTGATGCAGGCGCGGCCGCGGCACGCGAACATCTGGCGCTGGACCTGGGCGGTGCGGTCTGCGCCGTGCTGGGGCGTGAGCCCGAGCCGGCCTGGTCACCCCAGCCCCAAACCTGGGCAGACTCCCCCGAGCGCGGGGCTTTCCACTGGCATTGAGGGGAGGTGCAGGTGCACAGCGCAGCGCTATAACGGTGGCGCTTGACCAAAGCCCCACCGGGAGAGTCGCATGAACGCCCAGCACGTCTTGATCGCCATCGTCCTGATAGCCGGCCTCACCGGCCTGGCCTTCGTCGGTCTCGCGGCGGGGCACGGCCTGCAGCTGGTCGATCCTTGGGCCATGGCACGCCACCCGCTGTTCAGTTCGGGCGCGGCATCGTTGACGTCGGCCCTGGTCTGCGCGCTGCTGTGGCTGCGGTTCGGTCGCGGCCACTGAGCACGCTGGTCATCAGGCCGGTGGATCCTTGGCCCGCGTGCGGGACACCGCCATCATGATGCCGATGCCGGCCACGATGAGGCAGGCGATGGCCACGTAGGTCATCGCCAGGCCGGCGGTGATCAGGGCCCAGGCAACGCCACCCAGCAGGATGGCGAGGCCGAGGATGTACAAGGCGAAAGACATGGCACCTCCGCAAAAGGGTGACACGGGCACGCGGGATGCGGTGCGCGTCGTCGTGGCTGTACTCTAGGCGGGCGTCCCCGGCCTGCCGGTCGAACTTCTGCGCTGCCGACCGTAGGCAGCTTCCTACTGCGGCGGTTGGTCTCGGCCGGCAGGGGTGCGGGGCCAGGACGGCTAACGTCGCCGTGACCCGCCATACTCTCGAGACTCCCATGCCAGACGTCGCCTTGACCCGAAACTCCGCGCCCGCACAGGCCCTGGCTCTGGTGGGCTGGCTCGCCCTTACCGGCGTTGCCGCGGCAATGGGGGGCATCGCGTCGGCGGATGCGCCCGGCTTCTATGCGCAGCTTTCCAAGCCCGGCTGGGCGCCGCCGGCCTGGCTGTTTGGGCCGGTGTGGACGGTGCTGTACCTGATGATGGGCGTGTCGGCCTGGCTGGTGTGGCGCGCACATGACCCGCAGCGTGGCGAGCGCACCGCGCTGGGGCTGTACGCCGCCCAGCTGGTTCCCAACGCGCTGTGGTCGTGGCTGTTCTTCGGTTGGCGGCAGGGGGCGCTCGCCTGCCTAGACATCTTGCTGCTGCTCGCCCTGCTCGCCGTGATGATTCCTGCCTTCTGGCGCATCAGCCGGATCGCCGCGCTGTTGCTGCTGCCCTACTTCGCGTGGGTGAGCTTTGCCGCGGCGCTGACCGCGGTCGTCTGGCAGCGCAACCCCGGCCTGCTGTAGGGCGGTGCCGTCGGACCCCGACGGTAAACTGCCTCGATGCCCGTTCTGCTTGCCCTTGACAGCGCCACCGAGATGATGGCCCTGGCCGTCGTGACCCCGGGGCCAGCGAAGCTGTTCGAGGCCGCCGGCGGCGCGCAGGCGTCGGCCCGCATGCTGCCCGAGTTGAAGGCCTTGCTGGCTGATGCGGGCTTGAAGCTGGCCGATGTCGATGCCGTCGCGTACGGGCAGGGTCCGGGCGCCTTCACCGGCCTGCGCACCGCTTGCGCGGTGGCCCAGGGGCTGGCATTCGGCCTGGACAAGCCGGTGCTGGCCATCGACAGCCTGATGCTGGTGGCCGAGGACGCGCGCACGCAGGGCGCCGGCGACGACATCTGGGTGGCGATGGACGCGCGCATCGGCGAGATCTATGCGGCGCACTACCGCTGGGTCGACGGCGCCTGGCAGGTCGCGTCGGCACCCGCGTTGTATGCGCCGGCGGCGCTGCTGTCCCGCTGGGGCCAGCCTGCCGCGGTGGCGGGTACGGCGCTGTCCGCGTACGCGGACGGGCTGGGCAGCCTGCCGAGCGCCTGGCCGCAGACGCAGTCGCGCGCCGCGGCGCTCGCACGACTGGCCGGCGCTGCCTGGCAGCGCGGCGAGGCGCGCGATGCGGCCGAGGCCGTGCCGGTTTACGTGCGTGACAAGGTGGCGCTGACGACGGCCGAGCGCGAGCTTGCGAAGTCATGAGCGCCGCGCCGGACCGTCCCAAGCAAGCTCGCGCCCCCTCGAGGGGGCAGGCCGCAGGCCGAAGGGGGCATGCATGAGTGCTGTGCTGGATCGCGGGCTGCCGCCCTTCGAGGCCGCCGGCATGCGGCTGCCCGACCTGACCGAGGTGCTGGCCGTGGAGCGCCGGGCCTATCCGGTGCCGTGGACACATGGCAACTTCGTCGACTCGCTGGCTGCCGGCTACCCTGCCGAGGTGCTGCGGGGCCCGCGCGCGGAGCTGCTGGGCTACTGGGTGGCCATGCCCGGGGTGGACGAAATGCACCTGCTCAACATCACTGTCGTGCCGGCCTGGCAGGGCCGCGGCTTGGCCGTCGTCATGCTGGACCGCCTCGTAGGCGCCTGCCGGCAGCGCGGCCTGACGCAGCTGTGGCTGGAGGTGCGCGTCAGCAACGAGCGGGCGCGCGAGGTCTACCGGCGCTACGGCTTTGCCGAGGTGGGACGGCGTCGCGCCTACTACCCGGTGGTGGAGGGCCCGCGCGAGGACGCGATCCTGATGAGCCTGTCGGTGGCGGCGGTCTGACGATGGGCTGGGATTCGCGTCAACGGGCCATGCTGGCCGAGATGGGCTACCGGCTGCCGGTGCGCAGCGAAGCGCGCGAGGTGCTTGAGGTGGCAGAGACAGTCGCTGCCGAGGCGCCGGTCGTTGCAGCCTCGCCAGCGCCCCTCGTGCCGCGTGCGCCGCTGGCTGCCCCGACGGCGCCAGCCGCGCGGCCGCGCCTCCCCGCGGCCGCGCCTGCTGGGCTGGTGGGCCTGGCGGACCTGGCGGACCTGGATTTGGCCGCGCTGCGCGACGCCGTGATGGACGGCCGGGCTTGTGGCGGCAGTTGTGAGCACCGCGGCCACCTGTTCGGCCGCGGCGCGCTGCCGCAGGCGCACTGGCTGGTGGTCACCGACCCGCCGGAAGAGGGCGACGAGAGCGCCGGTGAGCTGCTCAGCGGCGACGCGGGCCGGTTGCTGGAGCGCATGCTGCTGGCCGCGGGCCAGCGGCTGGGCGGTGAGGCGGCGAGCGCCTTCGTCGCACCCGTCGTGCCGGGGCGGGCGCCGCGCGGCCGGCCGCCGCAGCCGCACGAGCTGATGGCGGGCGAGGCGGTCCTGGCGCGGCTGGTGCAACTGCTGCAACCGCGCCTGGTGCTGGCCATGGGACTGCACGCGGCGCGTCGGTTGACCGGCAGCACCGAGCCGCTCGGGCGGATGCGCGGACGCCCGCATTCGTGGGGCGGTCTGCCGGTGGTGGTCACCTACCATCCGTCGTATCTGTTGCGATCACCGGCTGACAAGGCCGGCGCCTGGGACGATCTGTGTCTGGCCCTCAAGACCGCTGCCAATTGAGCGCCGCCGACGAGCTGGCGCAGCGTTCCACCGAGGCCGCGCGCTTCAAGCTGCTGGCCGACTACGTGCCGGCCTGGATCGCCCTCTATGAAGCCAAGACGCAGGCCTGCCTGTTCGCCAACCGGGGCTACGCGGAGGCATTCGGCCTGACTGAGCAGAGCATCGTGGGCCTGACGTTCGCCCAGATCATCGGCGCCGAGGCGGCCGCCCTGATCCAGCCGTCGGTGGACCGCGTGCTGGCCGAGCGCAGGGCCGTCAGCTACGAGCGCGAACTGCCCGAGGCGGACGGCACGCCGCGCTGGATCGAGGTGCATCTGATCCCGCAGCTGGGCGCCAACGGGGAGCCGGTGGCCAGCTGCGTGCTCATCAACGACATCACCAAGTTCCGGCTGGCCGAGCGCGCCGTGCGCGAGTCCGAGTCGCGGCTGGACAAGTTCATGCAGGCGACGGTCGAGGGCATCCTCTTCCACAAGGACGGCATCACCACCGATGTGAACCCGCCGTGCTGCGAGCTGGTCGGCTACACGCTGCAGGAAATGGTGGGCCGGCATGTGTTGTCGTTCATCGCGCCTGACGAGCTGCCCAAGGTCAAGGAGGTCATGCGCCTGGGCCGCGAGCTGCGCTATGAAACGGCGGTGAGCCACAAGGACGGCACGCGCATCCCGGTCGAGTTCATCGTGCGCACGCTGGAGCGCGATGGAGAGAAGCTGCGCATGACCATCGTGCGCGACATCCGCGACCGGCTGGAGAGCGAGGCGCGCATCCAGCATCTGGCCCATCACGACGCGCTGACCGGACTGCTGAACCGCGCCGCCTTCATGGAACGCATGGCGCTGCTGCTCAAGCGCGCCGAGCGCAAGGGCGAGATGCTGGCGCTGCTGTTCGTCGACCTGGACAACTTCAAACGCGTCAACGACTCGCTGGGTCATCTGGAAGGCGACCAGGTGCTGACCACCGTTTCTGAGCGCCTGGTGGGCGCGCTGCGTGGCAGTGACCTGGTGGGCCGCTTCGGCGGCGACGAGTTCGTCGTACTGCTCAGCGACCTGGAGAGCCGCGCCGACATCGTGGTCGTGCTGGAGGCGTTGCTGTCCGTCGTCGAGGTGCCGGTCAAGGCGGACGGCCGCTCGCTGTCCGTCACGCCGTCCATCGGCGTGGCCGTGTTCCCCGAGCATGGCCGCCAAGCGCACGAGCTGATCCAGCATGCCGATACGGCCATGTACCGCGCCAAGGCGCGCGGACGGGCGACCTATCAGTTCTTCGAGCCCGCACTGGCGGAGACCGCCTATGCCGACCTGGTGCTGGAGTCGGAGCTGGCGCAGGGCCTCACGCGCAACGAGTTCGAGCTGTACCTGCAGCCGCAGGTGGAGGCCAACACGGGCCAGCTGTCGGGCGCCGAGGCGCTGCTGCGCTGGCGCCACCCTGAGCGCGGCCTGCTGTCGCCCGACCGTTTCATCTTCGTCGCCGAGCGCCACCGGCTGATGCTCGCGCTGGGCGAATGGGTGCTGCGCGAGGCCGCGCAGACCGCGCGGCGCTGGCGCGAGGAGGGGCTGATTCAGGGCCACGGGCCCATGCGCATTGCGGTCAACTTGTCGCGCATGCAGTTCAATCTTGACGGCTTCGCCGACACCGTCAAGCGCGTGCTGCACGAGGTCGGCGCGCAGGGGCAGTGGCTGGAGCTGGAGCTGACGGAGCGCATGCTGATTGAGGACATCGAGCACGCGCCGACCACGCTCGCCGCGCTACGCGCGCAGGGGCTCACCGTGTCGGTGGACGACTTCGGCACCGGCTACACGTCGTTGGCGCACCTGACCGAGCTGCCGCTGGACAAGCTGAAGATCGACCAGAGTTTCGTCGCGCGCCTGCCCGACGACGTCGGCGCGCAGGCCATCACGCGGGCCATCGTGCAAATGGCCGTGGGCCTGGGGCTGGCCGTCACCGCCGAGGGTGTGCGCACCGCGGCGCAGTGGCAGCTGCTGGCCGGCTGGGGCTGCCAGCAGTTCCAGGGCGACCTGGTCGGCTCGCCCATGCCGGTGGCCGAGTTCGAGGCGTGGGTCAAAGCCAGATGACATCGTTGAGCGACAAGATCCACGCGGTCATCGCGGCAGCCGGCGGCTGGCTGCCGTTCGACCGCTTCATGGCGATGGCCTTGTATGAACCGGGGCTGGGCTACTACACGGGCGGGCGGCGCAAGTTCGGCACGATGCCGTCGCAGGGGTCCGACTTCGTCACCGCGCCGGAGATGTCGCCGCTGTTCGGCCGCGCGCTGGCGCGGCAGGTGGCGCAGGCTTTCGCCGCCAGCGGCTGCCGCGAGGTGATGGAGTTCGGCGCCGGCTCGGGCGCGCTGGCCGCCCATCTGATCGCCGAACTGGACATGCTGGACGCCGGGCTGGTGCGCTACCGCATCGTGGAGCTGTCGGCCGAGCTGCGCGAGCGCCAGCAGGAGCGCCTCGCGCCGTGGCAGGGCCGCGTCGAGTGGCTGGACGCGCTGCCAGAACACATCGAGGCGGTGGTCGTCGGCAACGAGGTGCTGGATGCGATGCCGGTGCAGCTGATCGCATTCGACGGCCAGGTCTGGCGCGAGCGCGGCGTCGTGTCGTCCGCTGACGGCTTCGCGTTTGCCGACCGCGACAGCCCGCTGCGGCCGCCGGTCGACACGGGCTTCGTGCCCGGCACCGTCACCGAGATCCACCCGCAGGCCGAAGCGTTCACGCAGACGCTGGCGCGCGCGCTGAAGCGCGGCGCGGCGTTCTTCATCGACTACGGCTTTCCTGAGGCCGAGTACTACCACCCGCAGCGCCACGGCGGCACGCTGATGTGCCACCAGGGCCACCTGGCCGACCCCGACCCGCTGGTGGCGGTGGGCGCTAAGGACATCACGGCTCACGTCAACTTCACCTGCATTGCGCTGGCGGGGCAGGACGCCGGCCTGACCGTGCTGGGCTACACCAGCCAGGCCAACTTCCTGCTGAACTGCGGCATCGCCGATCTGCTGGCCGACGCGTCCTTCAGCGAGCGCACGATGGCGCACCGCCTGCTGGCCGAGCACGAGATGGGCGAGCTGTTCAAGGTGGTCGGCTTCGCGCCGCAGAACGGTGTGTTCGACGCGCTGGGTTTCGGGCGCGGGGACCGTTCGCACAAGCTCTGACAGGAGGTGCGCATGAAGGCCTGGCTCCCGCTGCTGCTGCTGTCTTGTGTGCCGTCGCTGGCTCCGGCGCAGGATCGCCCCGTCGACCTGACCGGGCGCAACCTTGCGGCCACCTGTGCCAGCTGCCACGGCACGCAAGGCCGGGCGCGCGGCCCCGCGATGCCGCCTCTGGCCGGCATGCCTGCCGACGCGTTGCTGGCGCGGCTGGCCGACTACCGCAGTGGCCGGCAACCTGGCACGGTGATGCCGCAGATCGTCAAGGGCTACTCCGAGGAGCAGTTGCGCCTCGTCGCGGCCTACTTCGCCGCGCAGCCCAAGCCATGATCGGACGCCGCCAGATCATCGCAACCGGCGCCCTGGCGCTGGCAGGCTGCGAGTCCCCGCGCGTGGCGGGCACGCTGGGTCGCGTGGTCGTCGTAGGCGGTGGCTTCGGCGGCGCGACGGCAGCCCGCTACCTGAAGCTGTGGGCAGGCTCGGCGGTGGACGTGACGCTGGTGGAGCGTGAGGCTGCGTTCACGTCCTGCCCGATGTCCAACCTCGTCATCGGCGGCACGCGGGACATGGCCGACATCCGCCACGCCTACACCCGGCTGTCCCTGCACGGCGTCAAAGTGATGCGCGGTGAGGTGACGGCCATCGACCCCGCCGACAAGACCGTGCGCCTGGGTGACGGCCGCCGGCTGGCCTGGGACCGCCTCATCCTCGCGCCGGGCATCGATTTCCTGCTGAACGACACGCCCGGCCTCGCCACCGCGCTGGCCAGCGGCCGGGCCGTGCACGCATGGAAGGCGGGCGTGCAGACGCTGGCGCTGCGCCGCCAGCTGGAGGCCCTGCCCGACGGCGGTGTCGTGCTGATGAGCATCCCCAAGGCGCCGTACCGCTGCCCGCCGGGGCCGTACGAGCGCGCCTGCCTGATCGCCAGCTACCTGAGGCGCCACAAGCCGCGCTCCAAGCTGCTGGTGCTGGACGCCAACCCCGAGGTGCAGAGCAAGCGGGCGCTGTTCGAGCGTGCGTTCGCGCAACATCATCCCGGCGTGCTGGAGTACCGGCCCAATGCGGAGCTGAAGGAGGTGACTGCCGATGGCGTCGCGCGCTTCGAGTTCGAGGACGTGCGCGCCCACGTGCTGAACCTGATCCCGCCGCAACGGGCCGGCGATTTGGCGCTGCCGCTGGCCAACATGAACCGGCGCTGGGTCGGCGTCGACTGGCTGACGATGCAGGCCCAGGCCGCGCCCGTCGTGCACGTGGTGGGCGACGCCATCCTGTCGGCACCGGGCATGCCCAAGTCCGGGCACCTGGCCAACCAGCAGGCCAAGCTGGCCGCCGCGGCCGTGCTGCAGCTGATGAAGGGCGAGGCGCCCGACCCGGAGCCGCTGGTGATGAACACCTGCTACAGCTTCGTCACGCCCGACGAAGCCATGCACGTGGCCTCGGTGCACCGCTACAACGTGGCCGAGCGGACGATGAAGACGGTGCCCGGCGCGGGCGGCGTGTCGGCCGTGGCCAGCGCGGCCGAGGCGGCCTACGCGCGCGGCTGGGCGGAGAACATCTGGGCCGACTCGCTGGCCCTTTGACTTACCAGGAGCCGGTGTTGGGCATGGAGGCCCACGGCTCGGCCGGCGCCAGCGCGGGGCCGTGCTGCAGCAGTTCGACCGAGATGCCGTCCGGCGAGCGCACGAAGGCCATGCGACCGTCGCGCGGAGGGCGGTTGATGGTCACGCCGTGGTCGGCCAGCTTCTGGCAGGCGGCGTAGATGTCGTCCACCGCATAGGCCAGGTGGCCGAAGTTGCGGCCGCCGGTGTAGGCCTCGCCCTTGCCGTCGGCGTCGGGCCAGTTGTAGGTCAGCTCGACCTGCGCGTCGTCGTCGCCGGGCGCGGCCAGGTAGATCAGCGTGAAGCGGCCGGCCTCGCTCTCGTGGCGGCGCACCTCGCGCAGGCCGAGGGCGTCGCAGTAGAAGCGCATCGAGGCGTCGACGTTCTCGACGCGGACCATGGTGTGCAGGTATTTCATGCCGCGATTGTCCCCGTCGCCGGCCCGGTCTGCAGGGGCTGGGTCAACGGGCCGGCGCCGAGGCGGGATTGGCGGGTTCTTGCTGGGCCAGCACGACGCCGGCCTTCAGCCGGCGCGCCCAGGCGGGGCAGCGGCCATCGCCTCCACCAGCAAACCCGCCCGACGGCGCGCAGATGTAGCGGCCCTGGGCGTCGTACAGCGGGTTGAACTGGTCGCAGCACATCGACAGCACCAGGTAGACCGGCTGGCCCCTGTCGTCCTGCAGGCGGAGCATCTGCGGCTGGCCGGCGTGACTGCCGGCCTCGAAGGCCTTGATGCGTTGGCGCATGCGCTGCTGCGCCGGCTCGGACGCCATCACCGGCTCCGTGACGGCGACCAGTTCGGCGTCCTCGACGGGCGACTTGGCGCAGGCCAGGGTCGCGGTCAGGGGCGTGGTCAGGCACAAGGCCAGCGCGGTGGCGAGTCGAGCGAGCATCATGGGGCGGTAGTGTGCGGGCATCGGGGGTCAGTAGTCCAGCCATTCCATCGGCGCCACCAGCGCGCCGCCGCGCATGCGCTCCAGCGTGCCGGTCAGCACGTCGATGTTGTTGTCGAAGCTGCCGTGGCTGGCGGGGATCTGGTCGCCGGTGCGGGTGGTGCGCACCTTGGGTGTGTCCACCAGGTTCAGCAGCCCGCCGGCGGGCCACCGCTGGAGCCAGGCGGCGATGTCGGGTTCCGCAGCGTCGGCCCACTGGTCGAGCGGCCAGTCGGGCAGCGGCTTGACCAGCGCGCGCTCCATGCCCAGCAGCGGCTGCTTGCGGATGTCGTCCAGCGCGCGCGACACGAGGTACAGCAGACTCTTGCCGTAGATGTCGTGCGAAGCGGTGGGCAGGCCGTCGGCGCGTTCGTTGCTGTCGCTCAGCACGTGCAGGCGCAGCTGTTTCAGCGGCAGCACGCCGGCGTCGTGGGCGCCGCCGTAGTGCTGCACGGCGAAGCGGATGGAGCAGGCGGGCGCATACAGCTCGCAGCTCGCCACGGCCACCTGCTGGGGGCCCGCCAGGCGCCCCAGCAGGTGGCCCAGCAGGATGGAGCCGGCCGAGTGGCCCACGAGGTGCAGTTCCAGCGTCTGGCCGTTCTTGGCCAGCGTGTCGCGCAGCTCGCGCAGCAGGCGGGCGGCCAGGTCCAGCACATGGTCGGCCGTCGCGCCGCCCGCGGCGTTCTCGCGCATCTCGCTCCAGATGCCGCGCGCGAACTGCCGGCTCACGGCCTCGATGGCCCGGTCCTTGGCCTCGGCGGCGGCGTCGCGCAGCCGGTCCAGCCAGCCCTCGCTGCGCTCGTCGGTGTCGAGGATGCGGTGCTTCAGATCTTCGAGGAGATACTTCAGCGTCTCGCCCGGGCCGGTCTTCCACGTGAAGAACAGCGGGTAGATGCCGTTGGCCAGGAAGTAGGGCGCCAGCACGCGGATGCGCTGCACCGAGCCGACCTCAGAGTTCAGCCCGCCGTGCGCGTAGAGGGCGAGCTTGACGACCTTCGCCTTGCCGGCCTTGAACCACGCGGCGGGCCGCTCGACGACCAGTTCTCGCGCCAGCCCCTCGCGGTCGGTGCGCTCACGCGTGAAGTCGGTGGCCATCAACTGACCGTCGTTGCCGGACACCAGCGTGTGCGTGTAGGCCTCGTCGGTGCGCAGGGGTTGGTAGGGCTCGTGGTCGAACGCGTGGTTGAACGGCCAGGGGTCGTCGCGCGGGTTATCGGGCTGCCGAAGCGTGCCGGCCACGTTGGACATGCCGCCGCCGGCCATCACACGGAAGCCGCTGGCAGCGGCGCGGGCGCCCTTGGCCGGCTTGCCGCTGCCGGCTGCACCGGGCTGGCGCGCCCTCACATCGGACAGGTCCTGCGGCACACCCAGCGCGACGGCCCACGCGTCGGTCCCGTTGGTCACCCAGTCTTCATACGGCAGGATGGCGAAGCCGCTGGCGCCCCAGCCGGTGCCCCAGCTGTTCTGCACAACGAAGCCGTGCTCGTTGAAGCCCACCAGCGCGAAGGCATGGCCGCCGGTTTTTTGCGTCATGCGCGCGATGCGCGGCAGTTTGTCGTGGCTGCTGGGCGCGGGCGAGGCGTCCAGGCCCCAGCCGTCGTGCACGTCGGCCGACACGTAGACGGCGCCGATCTCGTAGATGGCGGCCTGCATGTCCACGACGCTCTTCTTGTCGACGCGGTAGTACACGCCCAGCGCGCGGCCGGTGGCGTCGTCGTCCCAGCCGGCCAGCGGGCGCGCGAACGTGCCGTTGCCGTCACGGTCCAGCGGGTAGGGCCACAGCGTCTCGGAGCACACGCCGTGCTTGTGCCAGCCCTTCAGCGCGCCGCGGCAGGACGAGCCCTCGTAGTCCTGACCCGGCCATTCGTCGTACAGCTTGGCCAGCTCGTAGAACATGCGCGGGCTGACGAGCTCGGGCGCCTTGCGGCTGCGCGCCGGCAGCGCGAGATGACGCAGCCAGTACAGGTAGTTGGTCACGCAGGCGAGACCGAAACCGGTGCACGCGCCTTCGTTGCCCTGGTTCAGGATGCGGCCGGCCTTCACGTAGGCAGGCAGCAGCAGCTTCAGGTCGGCGTCCATCGGCCAGCGGGCGGGCAGCGAGCGCAGCGGCGCGCGGTACACCAGGTCGCGCAAGTCGAGGCGGTCGGGGCGGGCGTCCAGCCGCGGCGTGATGGTCGTTGCGGCGGCCTTGCTGGCGTCCTTGCTGGCGGTTTTGGCGGGGGGCTTGATGCGGGTCTTGGCGGCGGTCGGGGTGGCCATGGTCGTCTCCTGCGTGAGCGTCGCATGATGGCTGCGCCCCCCCGGCCCGGACAAGCGCGCGTGCGAGACTGATCCCCATGATGAAGGACGTCTGCATCGTCGGTCTGGGTGCCATCGGCGGATGGCTGGCGGCGCATCTCGCGCGCCTGGAAGGGCTCAACGTCAGCGCGCTTGCGCGGGGCGACACGCTGGCTGCCGTGCGCGGGCAGGGGCTGCGCCTGCACAGCGGCGGTGAGGCGGTGAACGTGTCGCTGCGCGTCAGCGCCGACCCCGCGGAGCTGGGGCCGCAAGACCTGGTCATCCTGGCCGTCAAGGGGCCGGCCCTCGCCGGCGTGGCGGCGCAGGTGGCACAGCTGTGCGGCCCGCACACGCGCGTGCTGACAGCGCTGAATGGCCTGCCGTGGTGGTTCACGGCCGGCCTGCCGGTGCCGGGTCTTGCGCTGCACAGCGTGGACCCCGGCGGCTGCATCGCCGCGCTGATACCGCCCGCGCGCGTCATCGGCTGCGTGGTGCACGCCAGCTGCTTCACGACGGCGCCGGGCTGCATCAGCCACGTGATGGGCAACGGCCTGCTGGTCGGCGAGGCGCAAGGTGGCGGCAGCGCGTCGGTGGACGAGGTGGCCGCGCTGCTGGCGCGGGCCGGCTTCGGCGCGCAGGCCGTGGACAGCATCCAGCGCGAGGTGTTCTACAAGCTGTGGGGCAACATGACCACCAACCCGGTCTCGGCGCTGACGCGTGCGACGACCGACCGCATCCTGGCCGATGACCTGGTGCGCGAGTTCACCACGGCCATCATGCGGGAGGCCGCGGTCATCGGCGAGCGCGTGGGCTGCCCCATCGCGCAGTCGCCGCAGGACCGGCACGTCATCACGCGCTCGCTGGGCGCGTTCAAGACGTCGATGCTGCAGGACATCGAGGCCGGCCGCGCCATCGAGACCGACGCGCTGCTGGCCGCGCCTCGCGAGCTGGCGCAGCAGCTGGGCGTGGCGACGCCGATGCTGGATGCGTTGCTGGGGCTGACGCGGCTGATGGACGCCTGCCGTCGCTGATCTTTCAGTACGGCAGCTTGCCGGCGTGGCGCCGCCAGTGGCGTGCGACTTCGCCCGTGCGCCGAGCGTCGGCGAACGCAGCGTTCAATTGAGGCAGCAGGGCGGCAGCCGCGCTGTCGCGGGCGGCGACGAGGTGGAAAGCCGGCGCCGGCACATCCGACAGCGGCGCGTGCGCCAGGCCGGGCGTGGCCAGATGGTCGACCTTGCCCAGCTCCAGCTGTTCGATGACCTCGAGTTCCTCGACGAAGTAGTCGCAGCGCCCGACCAGCAATTTCTCGATGAGCTGCTGGTAGTTGCGGGCGCCCTGGTCCAGGTCGCCGGGCCCCAGCCCATAGTGGGCGTAGCTCGCGCCGTTCTTGCCGCAGCCGCGCCAGCGCTTCAGGTCGGCGCGGCTGGTGATCTTCAGCGGCTTGGCCGTGCGAAAGAACACCTGTGGAGTGAAGGTCTTGTACGGCGCGGAAAACGCCAGCGTGCGGGCGCGCTCTTCATCGCGGTAGGCCGCGAGCGCAAAGTCGATCTCGCCCTGCGCGACCGCGCGCAGGCATCGCTTGAAGGGCAGGTCGCCGATCAGCTTCAGCGTCACGCCCTGCTGCGCAAACAGCGGCGTCCAGAGGTCGACCAGGAAGCCTTTGAGCTGTTGCGGCTGGCCCGGCGTGCGGTACAGCCACGGCGGGCCCAGGCCGGGCTCGCCACAGGCGGTCATGGGCTGCTTGGCCTGCGCCGTCGCGGCCATGGCCGCCAGCCCGAGTAGCGCCGCCAGCAGGCGCATCCAGCAGCGGCTCGAGAAGTGGGAGCGGCAATTCATCTGCAGCAAGTCTAGTCGGCTGCCTGGCGTGCTAACGCTTCAATCGCGCCCATCGCTCATGGTCTCGCCAGAGGCCGGCGATCTTCGGGTAGCACGCCAATAGCCTTCAAGCTTGAAGTTGCAGCGCTTCACCGGCGCGATGGAGGCGGTGTTGGCAGGTTGGATGTTGGCCTCGATGCGGTGCAGGCTGAGGGCCTGAACGCATGGCGTACGACAGCGTCAAGACCGGCGGTCACATCAGGCCTCGGCGCTCGTGACCGGAAAAGTCGCAGTCGCCGAGGTGGCCGCTGCGAAAAGCACCCAGAACGACATTCGTCAGGTTCGCACTGGCGAGTTGCCCCTCGGACTCGACAACGAAGCCGTGGTTGGCCAGGTCGTCGTATCGGGCCAGACAGCCGGCGAACGCGTCCGCGTCGCGCGGCGGCTGCACCGAGGCGCCGTGCAGCGCACGGCTGGCACTGGCGGCGTTGCCGAAGGCTCTGGCGTCTGCTGCCGTAACGGCCCGGATCAGCGGCGCTTCAGCGGCCCAGTGGGGCGATGCCCAGCCACGCGGCGTGCAGCCAGAACGCGAACAGCGCCCACAACGCCACACCGGCCACGACGGTCGCCGCTGTCCCTGCTGGTGTGGGCGTCGCCAGTGCCACGGCCGGCCGCCGTCGCGCCGCGCGGAACACGAGAATGGACCACACCAGGAAGCTGCCGAACAGCATCACGTCGGCCAGCGTGTTGTTGGCCAGCAGGTGGGCCAGCGCCCAGACCTTGACCGACAACGTCATCGGGTGCTGCAGCCGCGCCTTGAAGTGGTTGCGTGGCACGTAGGCCGCGGCCAGCAGCACCAGCGCTACCAGCATCAGCAAGGCGGCGAGATGGTTCATGCCGCGGATGGGCGCCCACAGCACCACGGGGTTCAGCCGGGCCTGCGAGTAACCCCATAGGATCAGCGCGAAGCCTAGCAGGGACACCAGCGTGTACAGACCCTTCCATCCCTTGTCGCCGAGCCGGGCGATCTGCGCGTCGCGCCAGCGCGGCGCGATGGCGCGTGTCATGTGGATGCCGAGAAAAAGTGCGAGGCCGAGGGCGAGCCAGGTCATGACGGAACTCCTTTTGCGGGGCGGATGATGCCGTCTTTTTAGGGAGCAGACCGGCGCAGCGCCGGCCTCCGCCTGATTCAGGTCTGCCGGTCGACGCGCAGCGCCAGCACCACCGAGCTGTTGGTGCGCAGCACGCCGTCGATGTCTCCGATCTCGTCGAGCAGCGCGTCGAGCCTTGCCGTCGTGTCGGCGCGCAGCAGCGCCATGTAGTCGAACTCGCCGCTGACGGATGCCAACTGGCGCAGCTCGGGCAGTTCCGACAGCCGCTTGACGACCTCGCGCCCGGCTTTAGGGCTGACAGTGATGCCCACGAAGGCTTGCACGCTGCGCCCGGACTCGTCGCCGCCCAGTCGTGCCGTGTAGCCGACGATGCGCCCGCCGGCTTCCAGCCGCGCCAACCGCGCGACGACGGTGGTGCGCGCCACGCCCAGCTTGCGCGCCAGCGTGGCCGTGCTTTCCCGTGCGTTGGCCTGCAGCAGCAGGATCAGCTGGCGGTCGAGGTCGTCGGTCGAGGAGAGGGGATTTACCCGTGATTCATCCATAGTGGCGAATCATCTCGTCGATTCGACGAATCAGCAATTGCTTTCGTCGGAACATCGCTTTCTTTCGTCGGCAACCCTGCCTAGAGTGCGGCCCAACGCAAACCCTGCCTGGAGCCCCTCATGAAGATCGCCCTGCTCGGCGCTGGCCACATCGGACAGACCATCGCCCGCCTGCTGCACGCCACCGGCGACTACCAGGTCACCGTGCTCGACAAGAACGCCGGCTACCTGAAGGTGCTGGCCGACGAGGGCATCGCCACCGCCGAGGTCGACAGCGACAACCGTGCGGCTCTGGCCGCCCAACTGCGCGGCAAGGACGCCGTCGTCAACGCGCTGCCCTACCACCTGGCCATCACCGCCGCCGAGCTGGCGCTGGAGTGCGGCTGTCACTACTTCGACCTGACCGAGGACGTGGCCGCCACCAAGGCCATCAAGGACATGGCGAAAGGCGCCAAGACCGCCTTCATGCCGCAGTGCGGCCTGGCGCCGGGTTTCATCGGCATCGTGGCCCACCACCTGGCCAGCGGCTTCGACAGTGTGCGCGACGTTCAGATGCGCGTCGGCGCGTTGCCCGCCTTCCCTACCAATGCGCTGAAGTACAACCTGACCTGGTCGGTCGACGGGCTCATCAATGAGTACTGCCACCCCTGCGAGGCCATCCACGAGGGAGAGACCATCGCCGCGCTGCCCTTGGAGGGGCTGGAGCACTTCAGCCTGGACGGCACCGAGTACGAGGCCTTCAACACCTCCGGCGGCCTGGGCACGCTGTGCGAGACCTGGGCCGGCAAGGTCCGCAACTTGGACTACAAGACCGTGCGCTACCCCGGCCACCGCGACCTGATGCAGTTCCTGCTGGGCGACCTGGGCCTGAAGAGCGACCAGGGTAACCTGAAGGACATCATGCGCAAGAGCATGCCTGCGACGATGCAGGACGTGGTGCTGGTGTTCGTCACCGTGTCGGGCATGAAGAACGGCGTGCTGCTGCAGGAAGTGTTCGCGCGCAAGATCTTCGCGACGCGCGACGGCAAACAGCCGCTGAGCGCCATCCAGATCACGACGGCCGCCGGCATCTGCGCCGCCGTGGACCTGTTCCGCGAAGGCAGGCTGCCGCAGCGGGGCTTTGTGCGTCAGGAGGAAGTGGCGCTGCCGGACTTCCTGGCCAACCGCTTCGGCTCGGCGTATCAGCAATCGCGCCAGGTCGAATCCATCTCCTGAAGAGAATGCCGAGCATGAAGCAACAAACCCTCTCCCTGATGGACGCGCTTGGCGTCCACCTGCCTGCATCCGGCGACCTGACCGTGCGCTCGCCCATCGATGGCGGCGTCATCGCGCAGCTGCCGACCGCCAGCGCCGCCGACATGAAGGCCGCCGTGGGTCGCGCGCATGAGGCCTATCTGGCTTGGCGTGTCGTGCCGGCGCCCAAGCGTGGCGAGCTGATCCGCCTGTTCGGTGAAGAGCTGCGCGCGCACAAGGCGCAGCTTGCCGCGCTGGTCTCCATCGAGGCCGGCAAGGTGACCAGCGAAGGTCTGGGCGAAGTCCAGGAAATGATTGACATCTGCGAGTTCGCGGTCGGTCTGTCGCGCCAGCTGCACGGCCTGACCATCGCCAGCGAGCGCCCCGGCCACCGCATGATGGAGCAGTGGCTGCCGCTGGGGGTGGTCGGCATCATCTCGGCGTTCAACTTCCCCGTAGCCGTGTGGGCCTGGAATTCCGCGCTGGCCCTCGTGGCCGGCGACGCCTGCGTGTGGAAACCTTCTGAAAAGACGCCGCTGACCGCGCTGGCCACGCAGGCGCTATTCGAGCGCGCCGTGAAGGCGTACCGCGCCGCCGGCAACGCGGCGCCTGACGGCCTGTCCGAGCTGATCATCGGCCGTGCCGATGTGGGTGAGGCGATGGTGGACGACGCCCGCGTGGCGCTGGTGTCGGCGACCGGCTCGACCCGGATGGGCCGCGCCGTCGGCCCGCGCGTCGCCGCGCGCTTCGGCCGCTGCCTGCTGGAGCTGGGCGGCAACAACGCCATCATCGTGACGCCCAGCGCCGACCTGGACCTGGCCGTGCGCGGCATCCTGTTCGGCGCCTACGGCACGGCCGGCCAGCGCTGCACGACGACGCGCCGCGTCATCGTGCACGAGAGCATTCATGATGCCCTCGTCGAGCGCCTGGACCGCGCTCGTGCGCAGCTGCCTATCGGCTCGCCGGTGGAGCCCGGCACGCTGATCGGGCCGCTGATCGACGCGCAGGCGTTCGACGCAATGCAGTCCGCGCTGAAGGCGGCGCGAGAGCAGGGCGGGCAGGTCAGCGGCGGCGAGCGCGCGCTGGCTGACCGCTTCCCCGAGGCGTACTACGCCGTGCCGGCGCTGGTGCGCATGCCGGCGCAGACCGAGGTGGTCTGCCACGAAACCTTCGCGCCCATCCTGTACACGCTGAAGTACGCGACCCTGGACGAAGCCATCGCGCTGCAGAACGGCGTGCCGCAAGGCCTGTCATCGGCCATCTTCACGACCGACCTCCGCGAGGCCGAGCGCTTCATGAGCGCGGCCGGCAGCGACTGCGGCATCGCCAACGTCAACATCGGCACCTCGGGCGCAGAGATTGGCGGCGCGTTCGGTGGCGAGAAGGAAACGGGCGGCGGCCGCGAGAGCGGTTCGGACGCGTGGAAGGCCTACATGCGCCGCACCACCAACACGGTGAATTACTCCAGCGAACTGCCGCTAGCCCAGGGCGTGAAGTTCGACATCTGAGTCGAATTCGCCGGGGAGTACCGAAAACTGGGCTATAGTCTGTGGCTCCTGAAAGCCCAGGTGGCGGAATTGGTAGACGCACTAGTTTCAGGTACTAGCGGGTAACTCCGTGGAGGTTCGAGTCCTCTCCTGGGCACCAAACAAGAAAGGCCAGCACGCGAGCGCTGGCCTTTTGCTTTTCGGGGCTTCATCGGCGCATCAGCGCGTGGCGGCAGGAAACCAGCGCTCCTCGAACTCGGCGGAGGGGACTCCCTTGCCGAACCACCATCCCTGTCCCCAGTTGCAGCCCATCTCGCGCAGCGCCAGCATCTGCGCCTCGGTCTCCACGCCTTCAGCGACGACCTCAAGCGCCAGTTCGCGCGCCATCGTCACGATGGCGCGGCACAGTGCCAGAGCCTTGCCTCCGTTCTCCAATCCGGCGATGAAGCTGCGATCGATCTTCACCGTGTCGATGTCGTGGTGCTGGAGGTAGCTCAGCGAGGAATAGCCAGTGCCGAAGTCGTCAAGCGCGATGGCCAGCCCCGCCTCGCGCAGCGCGCGTAGTCGCTCGGCCACCGCTTCGTCGCGCTCCAGCAACAGACCTTCTGTGATTTCCACCGCAAGGGCATCGCCGCCCAGGCCCAGGCTGCGCAGGTGCGAGATCCAGTCGGGCTGCAGGCGGTGGCCGCGCTCGCTGAGGAACTGCACCGGCGACTTGTTGATGCTGATCTGGAAGCCTTCGTGCCCCGCCGCGCGCCAGGTTTGCGCCTGGGCCGCCGCCTCGCGGAACACCCAGTTGCCGATGTCCACGATGAGGCCGCTGCTCTCGGCGATGGGGATGAACTGCGCGGGGCTGACGTCACCCAGCTGCGGGTGCCGCCAGCGCAGCAGCGCCTCCGCCTTGCGCGGCGGTGCGGCCGGGTCGCGCAGCGACAGGATGGGCTGGTAGACCAGGCTGAGCTGCTGCAGCTGCAGCGCCCCGCGAAGCTCGCCGGCCAGCCGGGCGCGGCGCTGAGCCGCGTCGTGCAGTGACGGCGTGAACATGGCCATGCGGTTGCGACCGGCGCGCTTGGCCTCGTACAGCGCGAGGTCGGCGTGCTTGAACAGGGCTTCGATGTCCAGCCCGTCGCGTGGCGCCAGGCTGACACCGATACTGGCCGACACATACACCCGCTCGCCCGCGACCTGGAATGCTTCGGACAATGCCTCCAGCACGCCATGTCCGGTGCGCTCGGCTTGCGGTTGAACTTGCGCTGCCGCTAGCAGCACGGTGAACTCGTCGCCGCCCATTCGCGCCACGGCGCCGTTGCTCGCGCCGTCCGCAGGCATGCAGTCCTGCAGACGGCCGGCGACCTGCACCAGCAGCGCGTCGCCCACGTCGTGGCCCAGAGAGTCGTTGACTTCCTTGAAGTGGTCCAGGTCGACGAATAGCACGGCGAGTTCCTCGCCGCGCGAGGCGCGCTGCGCGAGAGCCCGCTCGATGCGTTCGCGCAGCGCGCGTCGGTTGGGCAGGCCGGTCAGCGCATCGACGCGTGCCTGCTGCCAGACCAGTGTCTCCTGGCGCTTGCGCTCGGTGATATCGGTGTGCGTGCCGACCATGCGCAGAGGCTTTCCGGTCGTATCGCGGGCGATGACCATGCCGCGGCTGAGGACCCATCTCCACTGGCCGTCCTTGGACAGCACGCGATGCTCATTGCGGTAGACCGGCGTACGGCCGGCGAAATGGTCCTCACGATCCTGCGCCATCCGGGCCAAATCCTCGGGGTGCGTGCGGGCATCGAAGGCCTCCGGCGTGGCGTCCAGGTCGCCGGGCTCGAAGCCGTATAAGCGCAGGTAGCGGTCGGAGAAGTGCTCGATGCCGGCCTGTACATGCCAGTCCCACACGCCGTCGCCGCTGCACTCCAGCGCCAGCTTCCAGATGGCATCAGCCTCATGCAGGCGATGCTCCGCGGCGCGGCGCTCTGCAATGTCGGTGTGCGTACCCAGCCACAGCGCTGACTCCGCCAGACGCTGCGCCTGCGCCAGCATCCAGTGGCCGCCCACGCGGTACTCCAGCTCGAAGCGCCCCGTCGCCTGCGCATCGGCCCAGCGCTGCGCGAAGGCGGCGCGGTCGTCTTCGTGCAGCCACTGCGCCAGCGGCGTGGGCAGGTCGGGGCGATTGAGCGCCTCGGCCAGGCGTGCGTTCATCCACAACAGGCGCCCCTGCGCGTCGGCCTTCCAGACCTGCTGGGGCAGGGCGTCGAGGACAGAGGCAAAGTGCACAGGCGAGGACATTGCGATGGATACGGGACTCTGCCGACGGAGTATGCCCGCCGCCATGGGCCACAATCGCGCCCGCCCGAGCCGTTCGGGCGCGTTTTGGACGAGACCCCCCGCATGAACAAGACCGATCTGATCGAACATCTGGCCGCCAAGCACGAACTGAGCAAGGCCGAAGCCGGCCGCGTCCTCGAGACGCTGCTGGACGCCATCGTCACCACCGTGAAGAAGGGCGGCGCCGTGTCGATCCCGGGCTTCGGCTCCTTCAAGCAGCACGCCCGTGCCGCCCGCAATGGCGTGAACCCCAGCACCGGCGCCAAGATCAAGATCGCCGCCGCCAAGCTGCCCAAGTTCACCCCGGGCGCTGGCTTCAAGGCCGCCGTGGACCCGAAGGCCGCCGCCAAGAAGGCAGCTGCCAAGCCGGCAGCCAAGGCTGCAGCGAAGCCGGCCGCCAAGGCCAAGAAGAAGTAATCCTTCGCTATCGTGAGCCCGCGCGGCACCAGCCCCACCATTGTCGACGTCGCCCGTGAGGCGGGCGTGTCGATCAAGACGGTGTCCCGCGTGCTCAACCATGAACCCGGTGTGCACGAAACCACCCGGGATCAGGTGCTCAAGGTGGTGGAGGCGCTGCGCTACCGGCCCAAGCAGTCGGCACGCAGTCTGGCAGGCGGACGATCCTTCCTGATCGGCCTGCTCTATTACGACCCGAGCGCCAACTTCGTCGGCAGCGTGCAGCAGGGCGCCACGCTGCGTTGCCGCGAGCTGGGCTATCACCTGGTCGTCGAGTCGCTGCACAACGACGCACCCGACCTGCGTCAGCAGATCGACCGCATGGTCATGGCGCTGCGGCCCGACGGCATGATCCTGACGCCGCCGCTGTGCGACAACCCCGAGGTGCTGGCAGCGCTGCGAGACAGCGGCACGCCCTGCGTGCTGATGTCCCCGGAGCGCGACATCCGCAGTGTGCCGTCTGTGCGCATGGACGATGTGCACGCGGCCGAGGAGATCACCAACCTCTTGCTGAGCCTGGGGCATCGCCACATCGCGTTCATCAAGGGGCCGCCCGACCAGTCCGCCAGCGCCGCGCGCTACCAGGGCTTCGTCAATGCGCTGCAGGCACACGATCTGCAGCCCGATCCCGAACTGGTCCAGCCGGGCAACTTCACTTTCGCCAGCGGTCGTGACGCAGCCCACAAGCTGCTCAGCGGCCGTCAGCGTCCGACCGCCGTGTTCGCCAGCAACGACGACATGGCGCTTGGCGTGCTCGCCGCCGCGCATCGGTTGGGGCTGAACGTGCCCAATGAGCTGTCGGTGGCCGGCTTCGACGATTCACCGACGGCTGCGCTGGTGTGGCCGCCGTTGACGACCGTGCGCCAACCGGTGGTCGAGATGGCCCGCATGGCCGTCGAAATGCTGGTGACCGGTCCGCGCAATGCGGTTAGCGCGCCGGTGGACGAGACCGACCTGCACCGGGTGCTGCCGCACGAACTGGTCGTGCGCGATTCGACGCGAGCACGCTGAGCGCCGCCCACCTTCCGCAAGGCGACGGCCGCGCCGACCCCTGTCAGCCGACCTGACGCTCCCTAAAACCGCGGGTTAACTGCTGCCAAATCCTCAACTGATACCGCTGTCATTGCGTATTGACAACGTTGTCAGTGCTCGGCAACATGCTTGCTAGCTGGCAGGCCGACGCCAGCGCACCGGTTGCGGATATCCGCGGCGGGCGCGCCAGACCAGCATCAGGAGACTGCATGCCTTTCCGCTTTTCTTCGGCTGCCGGCATCCCGCCGCCATGCCGCAGGCTGTCAGCTGCGCCGCCCCCGCCGTAGCTGACTGGCGGCCGGGCGCCTTCACCCCACAGCCGTTCTTCCTTTCACCTCCCCCGCTCGTCCCTTCGTGCCCGACGCCTGCTCGTCGCGCCCCCTTTCCTGCCGCGCCATGAACCTCTTCGACCCCGATCGCCTGACTCCCGCCAGCCTTGCCGAGGCGTTTCCGCCCGACTTCTTGTGGGGCTCGGCCACCAGCGCTGCGCAGATCGAGGGTGCCGCCTTCCAGGATGGCAAGGGCGCCTCCATCTGGGACGCCTTCTGCCGCCAGCCGGGCCGCATCAAGGACGCCTCCAACATCGACGTCGCCTGCGACCACTACCACCGCTTCCGTGAAGACGTGGCGCTGATGAAGGGCTTGGGCCTGGACTGCTATCGCTTTAGCTTTTCCTGGCCACGGGTGCAACCGCAGGGCCGTGGCATCTGGAACGAAGCCGGCTTCGGCTTCTACGACCGCCTCATCGACGCGTTGCTCGAAGCCGGCATCAAGCCGCACGCCACGCTCTACCACTGGGACCTGCCGCAGGCGTTGGACGAGGGAATCGGCGGCTGGCTGTCGCGCGACATCGCGGGCCTGTTCGCCGACTACGCGGCCGAGGTCGCGCGCCGTTTCGGCGACCGCCTGGCCAGTATCGCGACCCACAACGAACCCTGGTGCACGGCCACGCTGGGCTATGAGACGGCCCAATTTGCACCGGGCCACACCAGCCGCGCCGAGAGCCTGCAAGTCGCCCATCACCTGATGCTGTCGCACGGTGATGCCATCGCCGCCATGCGCGCCGTGACGAGGGCGCCGCTGGGCATCGTGCTGAACCACACGCCGTCGTTCCCGGCCACGCCGAGCGAGGCCGATCGCCGCGCCGCCCGCATCGACGACGGCCTGAACGTGCGCTGGTACATGGACCCCATCTTCCGCGGCGCCTATCCGCAGGACGCCATCGACTTCGTCGGCGCCGATGCGCCGCAGGTTGAGCCGGGCGACCTGGCGCGCATCCACCAGCCACTGGACTTCCTCGGCATCAACTTCTACACGCGCAGCCTGCTGGCCGCGGACGGAAAGCCGGTCACCGGCCCGGGTCAGCGCGGCTTCACGGACATGGGCTGGGAGATCGTGCCTGAGGTGTTCGCACAGCACCTGGTGCGTCTGGCTCGCGAGTACAACCCGCCGCCGATGTACATCACCGAGAACGGCATGGCCAACGCCGATCGCGTCGTCGACGGCCGTGTGCCGGATGTCGAGCGCATCGCGTACCTGTCGGCCCACCTGCGCGCGCTGGCGACGGCCATCAGCCTCGGGGCCGACGTGCGGGGCTATTTCTATTGGAGCCTGCTGGATAACTTCGAGTGGAACTCCGGCTACCTGAAGCGCTTCGGCCTGTTCCACGTCGACTACGCCACGCAGCAGCGCGTCGCCAAGGACAGCGCGCACTGGTACCGCGATCTGGTCAGCCGCCATCACGCGCGTCGGTGACACGGGTCCGCGGGCGCGGCTGAGCCGCCTCCAGTACTGCGCGAATCTGCATTCGTTCGCGTTTGCACCGACTAAGCTGCGGAATTTCGGTCACGATCAGGCGCTAAGCTCTCCCCTGCACCGCCAGGCGAGAAGCAAGGGGATGACCCCCGCTGCGCGTGAGGGCGTTCCGATAATTTGACGTATAGCAGGAGGCTGGTTCCGGGCCGCTGCGGCAGTCGTGCCGCGACGGAACCATGTCGAGGGGTGCCCGGAGTACGGGTGTAGCGAATGCAGGAAAGAGCCAACGATCCGCTGATCGACGTCAATCAATTGACGGTCGGTATGTTCATTCATCTCGATCTGGGATGGATGTCGCATCCGTTTCCGTTGTCGAGCTTCAAGATCGTTTCCACCGACCAGTTGCTGACGCTGCGTCGCCTTGGCCTGACCCAGGTGCGCTGGAGCCCCGCCAAGAGCGACCTGGCGACCCAGCCGAACCCCGCGCCGCTGGACGAAGCCGCCCCCGCCTCGACCGCCGGCGGCGACCCGCGCGCCGACGGCACGGTGCCGACCCCCGAGGAGCTGGCTCGCGAAGCCCATCGCAGCGCGCTGGCAGCACAGCGCGAAGCCCTGCGCCTGTGCGAGCAGCAGTACGGCGAGGCTACGGATGCCTTCCGTGGCGTCATGGACCAGGTGGCCTCCGATCCCCACCAGGCGCGCAAGCAGGCCGAAGGCCTGACGGCGGCACTGCTCGACAAGATGTTGGTCGAGGGTGATCTCAACATGCGGCTGCTCAACGAAGCCGCCGGCGACCGCAGCACCGCGCACGCGCTCAACGTGTGCATCGTCGCCTTGCTGCTGGGCCGCTCGTTCGGACTGGGCCGCGACGAGATGATGGACCTGGGCGTCGGCGCGCTGCTGCACGACGTCGGCAAGCTGGAGGTTGCCGCGCGTCTGCGGCACCGCGACGAGAGTTTCACCTCCGCCGAGACGCAGGCCTACCAGCAGCACGTCGCCAAGGGCGTGGCCATCGGCCAGGCCATGGGCCTCGCGCCAGGCCCCCTGCTCATCGTCGCGCAGCACCACGAGCATGCGGACGGCACCGGCTTTCCGCAGCGTATCAACATGGACCGCATGAGCACCGGCGCGCGCATCGTCGCGCTGGTCAACCGCTTCGACGGCCTGTGCAACCCGCTGATCACCTCCAAGGCCATGACGCCGCACGAGGCGCTGTCGCTGATGTTCGCGCAGGGGCGCAACCGCTTCGACGCGACGATGTTGAACGCTTTCATCCGCATGATGGGCGTGTACCCGCCGGGCTCCACCGTCCAGCTGACCGATGACCGTTACGCGCTGGTCGTCTCCGTCAACTCGGCACGGCCGCTGAAGCCGCGCGTGATGGTTCACGACCTGAAGGTGGCCAAGGAGGAGGCGTTGATCCTCAACCTGGAAGACATGCCGGACCTGGGTATCCGTCGCAGCCTGAAGCCGCAATTCCTGCCGCGCGCTGCGCTCGACTACCTGAGCCCGCGCGCACGCATCGCCTACTTCTTCGACGCCGTCAGTACGGGGCCCGGGGAGCTGACGGCGTGAACGCCCGCCGCGAGGCGAACTCCAACCAGACTCGCGCCGCCGAGGCGCCGTCCGTCATCGGCGCGCTGCTCGAAGGGTTGCCCGAGCCCGCCTGGCTGGTGGACGGCGAGAGCCTGACGGTCAGCGTGGTCAACCGCGCCGCGCTGCGGCTGCTGGGACTGAAGCCGGAGCGAGCGCTCGGCCAGGCGCCCGGCGCGTTGTGCGGCTCGCTGGAGGACGAGGCCTTCTGGCAGGGCGCCGCGCGCGACCCGTTCGCGCGCATCCGTTCGGACACCGTGCTGACGCACAGCGACGGTCAGCCACGCTGGGTGAGCCGCTCCATCAGCCCCATCCACACTCCGCAAGGCAGCCGCTACTGGCTGGTGCTGTTGCACGACCAGACGCGCCGTCGCCGCGCCGAGGCGGAGCGTGAGACGCTGCTGGCCGAACTGCGCGCGACGCTGGAATCCACCGCCGACGGCATCCTGGTCGTCGACCTGGGCGGCCGTGTGCGCAGCTTCAACCGGCGCTTTGCCAAGCTGTGGGGCCTGCCGGGCGGGTTGCAGCACGAGCCGGGCGATGCCGGTCTGTGGCTGAGCCTGCAGCGCGTCATGCGCGACGGCGAGCAGTACCGCCTGCGCATCGAAGCCTTGCTGGATGCGCCGCTGATGCGCTCCAGCGACGTGTTGCGCCTGGCCGATGGCCGCGTGCTGGAGCAGGTCTCGTTGCCGCAGATGAGCCGCGGCGAACCCATCGGTCGCGTGTTCTCCTTCCGCGACCTCAGCGAGAAGCTGGCGGCGCATCAGCGCATCGAGGAACTGGGCCGGTCCGACGCGCTGACCGGCGCACCGAACCGCCGCGCACTGGCTGACCGCATCGTTCAGCAGATGTCGACTGTCGCGACCGGCGAGCCGCTGCCTTCGTTCGCGCTGATCCACCTCGACCTGGACCGCTTCAAGCAAATCAACGACACGTTGGGGCACAGCTATGGCGACCGCGTGCTGCGCGAGATCGTCGAGCGCCTGCGCGGCGCGGCCCGGCCCGACGACACGCTGGCGCGGCTCGGCGGCGACGAATTCGCGCTTCTTGTCGATGGTGCACAGATGTTCGAGGCCGAGGCCGTCGCGCGTCGCATCCAGCAGCTGCTGGCGCAGCCGTTCAGCTTCGACACGCTGAGCTTCACCGTGACGGCGAGCTGCGGCATCGCGCTGTATCCCGGCGATGGCGGTTCGCCCGACGAGCTGATGGCCAGTGCCGAGCGCGCCATGCACTGGGTCAAGGAAAGCGGGCGCGCGGGCTTTCGGTTTCACGTGCCGCGCAAGGAAGTGGACCTGCTGTCGCGCATGCGCCTGGACCACGACATGCGACGGGCGCTGGCCGACGGCAATTTCCAGCTGCACTACCAGCCGCAGGTCGAACTGGGCAGCGACCGCGTCATCGGCGCCGAGGCCCTGATCCGCTGGCGCGACCCGCAGCGCGGCGACATTTCGCCGGCAGAGTTCATCCCCTTGGCCGAGGAAAGTGGCTTCGTCATCCCCATTGGCGAATGGGTGCTGCGCGAGGCCGTCGAGCAGGCCGCCTACTGGCTGGGGCGCGGCCTGCGCATGCCGGTGGCTGTCAACGTGTCGGCGCTGCAGTTTCAGCAACCGCATTTCGTCGAGAACGTCGCCGCGGTGCTGCATGACGCTGCCTTGCCCGCCAGCATGCTGGAGTTGGAGCTGACCGAAGGTGTGCTGATCGGCGACGCCGACGAGGGCCTCAAGCGCATGCAGGCGCTGGCGGCGCTGGGCGTGACGCTGTCCATCGACGACTTCGGCACCGGCTACTCGTCGCTGGCCTACCTGAAGCGCTTTCCGATCCAGCGCCTCAAGATTGATCGCAGTTTTGTGAAGGGGCTGCCTGGTGACGCCAGCGACTGCGGCATCGCCAACGCCATCGTGCAGATGGGCCGGGCGCTGGGTCTGCAGGTCATCGCCGAAGGCGTCGAGACCGAGGCACAACGCGACTTCCTTGCACAGGCGGGCTGCCACGAGTTCCAGGGCTACCTCTACGCGCCGGCGCTGCGCCCCGACGAATTCGAGCAGCGGGTGCGACCGCGGCGTCACGTGGTGGATGCCGCCGTGTCGGGCTGGCTGGGGCTGGCGAGCGCCGGCTGAGCCTGGCGCGCACAATGCGCGCATGCTTTACACCTTCAAATCCAAGGCCGGGGCGGATGTCCTGATGCTCGGCGAAGCCGGCGATGCGGTGCTGCGCCTGATGGGCCGCGAGCCTGCGCCGCGCGGCATCCTGCAGTGCGGCGACCTGCCGGCGCTACTGCAGGCGCTGGACGCGGGCATCGCCGCCGACGAGGCGGAGTTCCAGCGCCAGGTCGCCGAGGCCACCGCCGCCGGGGAGCCAGCTCCCGTGCGCGCAGGCGTCGGCCTGCGCCAGCGCGCCTGGCCGCTGCGTGAACTGATGACTGTCAGCCATCGCGACGGTGCCGACGTGGTCTGGGGCGTGTAGTGCAAGAGGCTGCCACCCGTGTCGTGCTCATCCGCCACGGCGAAACGCTGTGGAACCGCGCGACCCGCATCCAAGGGCACACCGACATACCCCTGAGCCCGCTGGGCCTGAGTCAGGCCCGGCGTCTGGCGCAGGCGCTGGCCGACGAACCGCTGGATGCCGTCTATGCCAGCGATCTGACCCGGGCGCTGCAGACGGCCGAGGCCGTCGCACAGGCTCATGGACGGAAGGTGGTGACGGACGCGGCGCTGCGCGAACGCGCCTTCGGCCGCTTCGAAGGGCTGAGCTGGGATGAGATCAATGAGCGCTATCCGGACGAGGCGCTGCGCTGGCGCCGGCGCGACCCCGACCACCCGGTCGGTGGCGGCGAAAGTCTCCAGGCCTTCAGCGCCCGTTGTCACACGGCCGTCAAGCGGATCTGCGACAGTCATCCGGGCGGAAACATCGCGGTGGTGGCGCACGGCGGGGTGCTGGACTGCCTCTACCGTGCAGCGACGAGGGTGACGCTGCAGGCGCCGCGCAGCTGGCAGCTGGGCAACGCGAGCATCAACCGCCTGCTGGCCACGTCGGAGGGCTTCAGCCTGATCGGCTGGAACGACGACCGTCATCTGGCTGGTCTCGGCGCCGATGACATCGCCGCCTGAGAGCGGGGCCTGATTCCAGGCCCCTAGGCCCACTGTTGCATCCACGCGTCGCTTTGGGCGGACCGTCGGGTGTCGACTCCTATACTGCCGCCACTTGTCGCCCATGGCGGGCATGTCAACCGCCGCAACCTATCTGTAAAAGGTACACGATGAAGAAGACCGCCCTCGTCGCCGCCCTGGCCGCCATCACGGCTGTCCCGGCATTCGCTCAAAGCTCGGTCACCCTGTGGGGCCGCATCAACACCACCGTCGAAAGCCAGAAGGTTGGCTCGCAAGACCGCAAGGTGGTCGTGCAGAACAACTCCTCGCGTCTGGGCTTCAAGGGTCAGGAAGACCTGGGCGGCGGCCTGAAGGCTTCGTTCTCGCTGGAACACGGTCTGGATAGCGACACCGGCGCCGCGTCCGGTGGTGCTGCCGCCTACTGGAACCGCGCTTCGTGGGTTCAGCTGGAAGGCTCGTTCGGCGCCGTGCGTCTGGGCAAGTGGTTCCCGGGCTCGTACTTCGCGACCGCCGACTACGTGAGCATGCACAACCATGACACGGGCACCTCGGCCGACGCTCTGTACGGCACCCGTTTCACGACCAACAACAAGGTCTCCTACTTCACGCCCACCGTCGCTGGCTTCAACGCCGAAGTCGGCGTGGCCGCTGGCGAAGGCACCGCACCGCGCGCCTGGGACCTGGCTGTCAACTACGACATGGGCCCCCTGCATGCAGGTTTCGGCTACGAGAAGGTCGGCATCTACAAGCAGTACGCCCTCCGCGGCCTGTATGAACTGGGCGCATTAACGTTCGGTGGCTACTACCAGCGCGAAGAAGTTGACGGTTTCAAGAGCCGCAACGTGGGCCGTCTGGCTGCCATGTACACGGTCGGCCAGTCCGAGTTCCACCTGAACGTCGGCGGCTCCAAGGCCGGTGGCAATGGCGACTTCCGCTTCGGTGGCGGCAAGCAGTTCACTGCTGGCTACAACTACAACCTGAGCAAGCGCACCAAGGTCTACGGCTTCTACACGAAGACCGACTACAACGGCTCCAACGTGCAGTCGAAGGACTTCAACTCGCTGGCCGTCGGCGTCCGCCACAACTTCTGATCCTGCGGGACCAGAAACAAGAAAGCGCCCCTCGGGGCGCTTTTTTCATGGCCCGAACAGATCGGGCGAGCCCTTGTTGCCGGGGGGCGCCAGTCCGAGGTGGCGGTAGGCGGCCAGCGTCGCCACACGACCGCGCGGCGTGCGTTGCAGGAAGCCCTGCTGGATCAGGAAGGGCTCGATGACGTCCTCGATGGTGCCGGCCTCCTCGCCGATGGCGGCGGCCACGTTCTCCAGGCCGACCGGCCCGCCGTCGAAGCGGTGCACGACCGCTTCGAGGAACTTGCGGTCCATCAGGTCGAAACCCTGCGCGTCTACGTCCAGCATGGCCAGTGCCTTGTCGGCGATGCCGGCCACGATGCGCCCGTCACTTTTCACCTCGGCGTAGTCGCGCACGCGGCGCAGCAGCCGGTTGGCGATACGTGGCGTGCCGCGCGAGCGGCGGGCGATCTCCAGCGCGCCGTCGGCGTCGATGGGCGCGTTCAGCAGGCCGGCCGAGCGCGTGACGATGCGCTGCAGCTCGGCCGGGGTGTAGAACTCCAACCGGGCGACGATGCCGAAACGATCACGCAATGGATTGGTCAGCATGCCGGCGCGCGTCGTTGCACCGACCAGCGTGAAGGGCTGCAGGTCTAGCTTGATGGAGCGCGCAGCCGGCCCCTCGCCGATCATGATGTCGATCTGGTAGTCCTCCAGCGCGGGGTAGAGGATCTCCTCGACGACCGGGCTCAGGCGGTGGATCTCGTCGATGAACAGGACATCGTTCTTTTCGAGGTTGGTCAGGATGGCCGCCAGGTCCTTGGGCTTTTCCAGCACCGGCCCCGAGGTCTGGCGCAGGTTGACGCCCAGTTCCGCCGCGATGATGTGCGACAGCGTCGTCTTGCCCAGGCCGGGCGGGCCGAACAGCAGCACATGGTCCAGCGCCTCGCGACGCTTGCGGGCCGCGCCGATGAAGATTTCCAGCTGTTCTCGGGCCTTGGCTTGGCCGACGTAGTCGTCCAGCAGCTTGGGGCGCAACGCGCGCTCCAGTGCCTCCTCGCGGCTGGACTCGGGCGCGGCGCTGACGATGCGCGGCGCCGGGGCAAAGTCGTCGGTCTGGATGCTCATGACAGCTTCTTCAGCGCCAGCTTGATGCCGTCACTGACGCCAACATCCGGCGGCAGCACCTTGAGCGCAGCGGCGGCGTCCTTCTCGCTGTAGCCCAGTGCGACCAGCGCCTGCAGGATGTCGGCCTGGTTGTCATTGGTGACCGTGGCTGGCAGGGCGAGATCTGGGCCCAGCTTGCCCTTCAACTCCAGCAGCAGCCGCTCGGCGGTCTTTTTGCCGATGCCGGGCACCTTGGTCAGCCGACCCAGTTCCTGGCGGGACACGGCCTGCGCCAGCTCCGTGACCGAGAGGCCGGACAGCACGCCCAGCGCCATCTTCGGGCCGACACCGCTGATCTTGATGAGCTGGCGGAACGTGCCGCGTTCCTCGTGGGTGAGGAAGCCGAACAGCTGGTGCGCGTCCTCGCGCACGGTCAGGTGGGTCAGCAGCACGGCGCGATCGCCCAAAGCGCCCAGGTTGAAGAACGTGCTCATCGGCACGTCCACTTCGTAGCCGACACCGGCCACGTCGATCACCACCTGCGGTGGCGTTTTCTCGGCAATGACGCCGCTGAGTCGTCCAATCATGGCCCGATTATCCGGGCCGGTTCTCAGTCAGTGAGGACGGAGCTGCTCGCTACGCACGCAGGTCCATCCCCAAGCCATCAGTTCCTGCCGAACAACCCGAGGCGCTGGGCCTCCAGCGCGGCCTCGGCGCGCGAGCTCACGTTGAGCTTGCGGTAGATCTGCTTCACGTAGTCGGCAATCGTGTGGCGCGACAGGCCCAGTTGCACGCCGATCTCCGGCAGCGTGTAGCCTTTGGCCACGCGCAGCAGCACCTCGGTCTCGCGGTCGGTCAGCGACACCTCATGCAGCAACAGCGCGGCCGGCTTCTTGACCTGCGCGGCGAAGTAGGCGATGACTTTGCGCGCGATGGACGGGGACAGCGGCGGCTCGCCCTGGCTCATGCGTTGCAGTTGCTCGACCAGCAGCTCGCGCGACTGCTCCTTCAGCAGGTAGCCGAAGGCGCCGGCCTGCAGCGCCGGGAACAGGTGCTCGTCGTCGTCGTGGATGGTGACGATGACCGATTGCACTTCGGGCTGTTTCTCGCGCAGCGCGGCGATGACCTCGACACCGGAGCCGTCGGGCAGACCGAGGTCCAGCAGCGCCAGCGTGAAGCGCTGGCCGTTGACGAGCGACAGGGCGTCCTGCACGCGCGAGCACTCGGTGATCTGGGCGTTGGCGAACACCTGCTTGACGAGCGCCTTCAGCCAGGCGCGGATCTCGGGGATGTCTTCGAGCAGCAGGATGTGATTCATGGGGACCTCGGATTCGGGGCGCTGTTCAGAGCGGAATGGTCAGGCGGATGACGGTACCCCAGCCGGGACCGGATTCCACCAGGCACTGACCTTGCATTTGCTTGGCGCGTGACTTCATGCTCGCCATGCCGTGGCCGCGGTCCAGCCTGCCGTCGAGTTCGGTCGGAATGCCCTGGCCGTTGTCCTGGATGGTCAGGATGAAGTCACCGGACTGCACGACGCTGGCGATGGTCGCATTCGTCGCGCCGCTGTGCTTGATGATGTTGGACACCGACTCGCGCAGGATGCGCGTGGTCTGCACGTAGGAGCGCGCCTGCAGCGTGTGCTCCACATCCTCGGCGGGCGACTTCCATTCGGCCAGGATGTTGGCCTGGCCCAGCCGCGACACGACCTCCGCGCGCCAATCGCCCAACGCGTCGATCAGATGCACCGGCTTGCCGGTCAGGCCGCGCACGGACAGGCGCATCTCCTCCAGCGCCTCGCGCGCCAGCGTGGAGATGCGGTCGGACTCGCTGGTGTGCACGATGGTGAGCAGCTTGGCGCCCAGGTCGTCGTGCAGGTCAGCGGCGATGCGCTTGCGCTCGCGCTCCGTCACCTGCTCCAGCTTTTGCTCGGCCAGCTGGCTGTGACTGCGCTCCACCTCGGCGATGCGCTCGGCCATGCGCTGTTCCATGGCCGTCGAGCGCTTCTCGGCATCGACGCGCGCATGCGCCACGCCGCTGACCAGCTGCAGGCCCAGCGCCAGCATCAGCAGCGGCAGCATCAGCCCCAGCCAGGGCGAGGCCGTCCACCACAGCGTCTCGTTCAGCGCCGCCAGCAGCATCTCGGCCAGCAGGGCCAGCATCGTGGGCACCAGCAGCACCGCCATCCAGCGGAAGTCCTGCACCAGCGCCGGTTCCGCTGCGGTCTTCAAGCGCTCGCGGCGCAACCACAGCGCCCAGCCCATCGCCACCACCAGCTCCAGGCTCAACACCGCGTGCCACAGCGTGCCCAGCAGGCCGACCTGCCCGCCAATGAGCATCAGGCTGGCGGGCACCACCAAGCACTGGATCAGCAGCGCGTGGTCGATCCAGCCGCGCTTCCAGTTCATCTGCCGCAGCAGGTACTGCACGCCGCACAGCACCAGCAGTGTCATCAGCAGCGGGCGCAGGCCGGCGGCACTGGGCGCGGCGGCCGCGCGCAGCACGACCCAGCTCAGCATCATGCCGACCAGGAAGCTGGCCGGGCGCTCACGGTGGTGATGGCCGGACAGCAGGCCCACGACCGTCGCCATCAGCGCCAGCATGGCGGCCACCCAGCCGTGCATCGTGCCGGCCCAGTACAGCGCCGCCTGGCTCTGGGCATGGGCGACGGCAGGGGCCAGCAGGCCCGCGGTCATCGTCAGCAGAAGGGGCAGGCGCCGGGCCACGGCAGCGCCCGGCGCGATAGCGAAATTCATGGGCCGGGATTGTGCGGGACGGCGGCGCCGGCCCGCGCAGGGGAATGCACCAGCGGCGACAATTCCCGTCCATTTGCCTTCATCGCCCGCCGTGATCCTGCGTCTCACCTTCGAGCCCGTCGACAACACCCGCCTGGCCCGCGTCTGCGGCAGCCTGGATGCCCACTTGCGTGACATCGAGGCGGCGCTGGGCGTGAAGATCACGCGTCGCGACGCCGAGTTCCGCCTGAATGGCGCCAAGGCGGCGGCCGAGCGCGCCAAGACCCTCCTGGAGAACCTGTACGAGCGCGCCCGGCGCCCGCTGTCGGCAGAGACGCTGCAACTCGCGCTGGTCGAGGCCAAGGCGCCCGCCAGTGCGGCGCCCCCGCTCCCCGGTGCAGACGACCCGCTGGTGCTGCGCACCCGCCGTGCCGACCTGTCCGCGCGCACGCCGCGCCAGCACCAGTACCTGCAGCAGATCCTGTCGCACGACATCACCTTTGGTCTGGGCCCGGCCGGCACGGGCAAGACCTTCCTGGCCGTCGCCTGCGCGGTGGACGCGCTGGAGCGTTCGACCGTGCAGCGCATCATCCTGACGCGGCCGGCCGTGGAGGCCGGCGAGCGCCTGGGCTTCCTGCCCGGCGACCTGACGCAGAAGGTCGACCCTTACCTGCGCCCGCTGTACGACGCGCTGTACGACCTGCTCGGCTTCGACCGCGTCACCAAGGCCTTCGAGAAGGGCCAGCTGGAGGTCGCGCCGCTGGCCTTCATGCGTGGCCGCACGCTGAACCACGCGTTCGTCATCCTGGACGAGGCGCAGAACACCACGCCCGAGCAGATGAAGATGTTCCTGACCCGCATCGGCTTCGGCAGCCGCTGCGTCGTCACCGGTGACACCAGCCAGATCGACCTGCCGCGCGGCACGCAGTCCGGCCTCATCGATGCCGAGCATGTGCTGGCAAAGGTCAAGGGCATCGCGATGACACGCTTCACCAGCGCCGACGTGGTGCGCCACCCGCTGGTGGCGCGCATCGTGGAGGCCTACGAGGCGCGCGCCAAACGCGAGGCACGCGAAGCATGAGCCAACCTGAATTGAGCCTGTCCCTGCAATTTGCCGACCCGCGCCACCGTGCTCAGCTGCCGCGGCACAAGGTGCAGCGCTTCATCCGCGCCGCGCTGGAGCTGCCGGGCGAGATCGCTGTCCGCATCGTCGATGCCGAGGAAGGCCGTGCGCTGAACCGCGAGTACCGTGGCAAGGACTACGCGACCAACGTGCTGACCTTCGACTACAGCCACGAGCCGGTCGTCGGCGCGGATCTGGTGATCTGCGCCGAGGTCGTCGAGAAGGAAGCGGCCGAGATGGGCGTGCCGCTGCTGGACCACTACGCGCACATGCTGGTGCACGGCACGCTGCACGCGCAGGGCTACGACCACGAGGTCGACGACGAGGCCGAGTGCATGGAGGCGCGGGAGACGGAAATCATGCGCAGCCTGGGCTTCGCCGACCCCTACCAGCGCTGACGCCGCGGCGTCCGACGTCTCAGCGGCTGCTGAGGTAACGCTTGCGGCGGAACAGCAGCCACAGCCCGACGGCCAGCACGCCGATCAGTACGACAGCTTCCCAGAAGCCGGCGGGGTTCTTGATCAGCGGCATCCACTCGAAGTTCATGCCGAAGATGCCGGTGATCAGGTTCAGCGGCAGGAAGATCGCTGTCAGCACCGTCAGCGTGCGCATGATGCTGTTGGTTCGGTGGCCGAGCGCGCTGAAGTGCATCTGCACCGCCGATTCGGCCGACGACTGCAGCCGCCGCACATGGCTCAGCACGCGTTCCACATGCTCCAGCACGTCGCGCGAGCGCACCCTCAGCAGCTCGCGCTCGCGGGCCAGCTGCGGGTCGCTGTGCACCGGCCATTCGTCCAGCGCGTCTATCCACTCTGATACCGCGCTGCGCTGGTCTTCGCAGATGTCTTCCAGCCGGTGCAGCGCGTCGCGGCTTTCCAGCAGCAGCGGCCAGTCGCTGAACTCGCTGTTCGGGTCCAGCAGCACACGTTGCAGCGTGGCAAGCTGGCGGGTCAGCAGCCGGCGCAGCTCCAGGTAGCTGTCCACCATGTGGTTGACCATGCGCAGCATCAGCTCGGCGGGGCTGGCCGGCAGCCGGGCGCCGCCGCGTGGGTCGCGTTTGTCGCGGCCTTCGGTCAGGCGGTCGAGCTTGTTGGCGAAGAACTCGCGCACCTGACAGTCGGTCGGGTGTACTGTGACCAGCACGCGGTCAAACACCGCGAAGCCTACGGGGCTGGTGTCGATGGCGCGCAGCGCGCGCTGCGCCGAGGCCAGCGTGCCGTGCTCGTCGTCGACGAACAGATCCTGGCTGCCGGGTGCTGCGGCCAAGCGGCGAAACACCAGCATGTCGTACCAGGACGTGTAGTCGAAGTGCGAGGGCAGCTGGTTGTTGATCAGGTCCGCCACGTGCAGGTCGACGAGATTGCCGCAGCCCCAGCGTGCCAGCGCCTGCTGCACGGCGGTCTCGCCCACCTCGAACTCGCGCCGGCCATAGCCCATCCACAGGAAGCCGGCCTCCGGCAGCGACTCGGGCAGCGCCGGCAGCTCGGTGAAGCGGTCCGCCTCGATGTGGAAGACCCGCACGGGATCAGCCCTGCTTCAGCAGCCGCGCGGCGTCCAGCGCGAAGTAAGTCAGCACGCCATCGGCGCCGGCCCGCTTGAACGCCAGCAGGGACTCCATCATCACGGCGTCGTGGTCCAGCCAGCCGTTGGCCGCGGCGGCCTTGACCATCGCGTACTCGCCGCTGACCTGGTACGCGAAGGTCGGCACGCGGAACTCGTCCTTCACTCGCCGCACGATGTCCAGGTAGGGCATGCCGGGCTTCACCATCACCATGTCGGCGCCTTCGGCCAGGTCCAGCGCCACCTCGCGCAGCGCCTCGTCGCTGTTGCCGGGGTCCATCTGGTAAGTCTTCTTGTCGGCCTTGCCCAGGTTGCCGGCCGAACCCACCGCGTCGCGGAAGGGGCCGTAGAAGCTGCTGGCGTACTTGGCGCTGTACGCCATGATGCGCGTGTGGATGTGGCCGGCGGCTTCCAGCGCCTGTCGGATGGCGCCGATGCGCCCATCCATCATGTCGCTGGGCGCGACGATGTCCACGCCGGCTTCGGCCTGCACCAGCGCCTGCTTGGCCAGGATGCCGACGGTGACGTCGTTGATGATGTAGCCGCTGTCGTCGATGACGCCGTCCTGGCCGTGGCTGGTGAACGGGTCCAGCGCCACGTCGGTCAACACGCCGAGCTGCGGGAACTTGGCTTTCAGCGCGCGCACCGCGCGCGGCACCAGGCCGTCGGGGTTCAGCGCCTCGGCGCCGTCTGGCGTCTTCAGCGCGGCGTCGATGACCGGGAACAGCGCGATGACTGGCACGCCCAGCTCGACACACTGTTCGGCAGTGCGCAGCAGGTGGTCCAGGCTCTGGCGCGACACGCCGGGCATGCTGGCGACGGCATCGACGCGGTTCTCGCCCTCTTGGATGAAGACCGGCAGGATCAGGTCGTTCGCCGTGACGGCGTGCTCGCGCACCAGGGCGCGCGTGAACGCATCACGGCGCAGCCGGCGTGGGCGCGCGGCAGGGTAGGCGGGGGGTGTCAGAAGTGAGCGGCTCACGTGCGAATCCTTGATCTGCGGGGGCTGCGGCCCGGCGCGTGATGGACAACACATCGCGGCATCATTTATTCGTGACGCCTCCGCTCAAGCGCGCTAAAATCGTTCGCGAATGATAGCCGCAAGGTGGTCGTTCCCTGCTTTTCCTCCCTGAGCAGGAGCCTTGACGTGATGACAGCGATAAGGCTTTGCGGGCCCCGGTTCTACCGGGGCCTTTTTTATTGGTGCGCCCGGCAGTGCGCACCTACTCGGAGGTGAAAGTCCTCTACCAGCCCGGCAAGGGGAATGGTTAGCCGATGGCAAGGGCTCCGCAGGCGACTTCGGCTGACAACGCGGTGATGGCACGGCTTTCATAATGACCCCATGCTCTGGGTCAAAGCCTTTCACATCGTCTTCGTCGCGGCCTGGTTCGCCGGCCTGTTCTACCTGCCTCGCATCTTCGTGAACCTGGCCACGGTGCCGGCCGACAGCCATGCCGAGCGGGAGCGCCTGCTGCTGATGGCGCACAAGCTGCATCGCTTCAGCAGCATCCTGATGGGCGTGGCACTGCTGCTGGGCCTGTGGGTGTGGATGGGCTGGGGCGCCACGCGCTTTGCGGGCAGCGGCTGGCTGCACGCCAAGCTGGCGCTGGTGGTCGCGGTCGTCGGCTATCACCACTACAACCGCCGCCTGCTGCGCGACTTCGAGCAACTGGCGAACCGCCGCAGCCACCGCTGGTTCCGCGTCTACAACGAGATGGCAGTTCTGCTCTTCGCCGCCATCGTCGTGCTGGTGACGGTCAAGCCGTTCTGACGGAGACGCTGGCTTGCGCCACCGCCGCCAAAGCTCCGCCACATGGCTGATGCTGGCTCACATCGGGCTGGTGGTCTACGCCAGCCTGTACCCGTTCTTCCCGTGGCGCTGGCCGCCGGGCATGGGCATGCCCTGGCTGTTCGGGCTGCCCTGGCCGCCACGTTTTTATGTCTACGACCTGCAGGCCAACCTCCTGGGCTACGTCCCTCTGGGCCTGCTGGGCTTTGCCGCGGCGATGCGTTCGGGCTGGGGTCTGCGAGGCGCGCTGCTGCTGGGACTGCTGCCGGGGCCGCTGCTGTCGTTCGCGATGGAGACGCTGCAGTTTTTCGTGCCCGGCCGCGTGCCGTCGTTGTCGGACTGGACGCTGAATTCCGCCGGCAGCACGCTGGGCGCAATGCTGGGGCTGCTGCTGCATGCGCTGGGCGGGCTGGAGCGCTGGGAGGACATGCGCGACCACTGGTTCGGCGCCAGCAGCGCGCCGGCGCTGGCCCTGCTGGCACTGTGGCCAGTGGCGCTGCTGTACCCGACGCCGCTGCCGTTCGGCCTCGGACAGTGGCTGCCCTGGTTGCGCGAGGCGCTGGTGGACGCGCTGGCCGGCACGCCGTGGGCGCTGGACTGGGGGGACGCGGCCGTCGTCGAGCACCAACTGCCACCGGGGCTGCAATCGCTGGCCATTGCGCTGGGGCTGGTGGCGCCCGTGCTGCTGATGATCACGGTGGCGCGACCGGGCCTGCGCCGTGTGGCGCTGGCCGCCGGCGCGGTGCTGCTGGGCCTGCTGGGCACGGCAACTGCGACAGCGATGGCCTTCGGCCCAGACCACGCCTGGGCCTGGCTCAGCGACGCGACGCGTCCCGGCGTGGGGCTGGGCATGGTGCTGTGCCTGCTGGCCTGCCTGCTGCCGTCGCGCGTGGCCGCGGCGCTAGGCTTGTTGGTGTTCTGCACGCTGATCGGCCTCATCAGCGTGGCACCCAGCGACCCCTATCTGGCGCTGAACCTGCAGGCCTGGGAGCATGGCCGTTTCGTCAACCTGTACGGCCTCACGCGCTGGGCCGCCTGGACCTGGCCTTTCGTGGCGCTGATCTGGCTGACCGCCCGGCTGGTGCAGCGGCCGGGCTGAGTGGGGCACGGTGCGAGAATCGATGGTCATGAGCTACTACGAGCGACACGTCTTCTTCTGCCTGAACCAGCGCACCAATGGGGAGGGCAGCTGCGCCGACCACAACGCGCAGGCAGCCTTCGACCACTGCAAGTCGCGCGTGAAGCAGCTGGGCCTGGCGGGCAAGGGCGGCGTGCGCGTCAACAAGGCGGGCTGCCTGGACCGCTGCGCGGGCGGCCCGGTGGCCGTGGTGTATCCCGAGGACGTCTGGTACTCGTGGGTCGACCAGGGCGACATCGACGAGATCGTCGAGAGCCATCTGCGCGACGGCCAGGTCGTCGAGCGCCTGGTGCTGCCGGACAACGTCGGCCGATGAACGCACAGACCGAAAAGCGCCTGGTGTCCGGCCCGGCCGGCCAGATCGAGATCGCCATCGACCTGCCCGCCGGCGGGACGACGCCGATCGGCACGGCGCTGATCTGCCATCCCAACCCCACGCAGGGCGGCACGATGGACAACAAGGTCGTGCAGACGCTGGCGCGCGCCTTCATCCAGCTCGGCTGGCGGGCCGTGCGCTTCAACTTCCGCGGCATCGGCCAATCCGAGGGCGGCTGGGACGAAGGCCGCGGCGAGGTGGATGACGCGCTGGCGGTGCTCGACGCCGTGCGCGCGCCCGGCGAGACGCTGATCCTGTCGGGCTTTTCCTTCGGCGGCTATGTCGCGTCGTGTGCTGCACAGCGGCTCAGCGATCCGGCGCAACGCCTCGTGCTGGTCGGCCCCGCCACCAGCCGGTTCGATACCGCTCCCGTGCCGGCCGACACCGTGGTCATCCACGGCGAGGTCGACGACGTGGTGCCGCTCTCCGCCGTGCTCGACTGGGCACGGCCGCAGAGTCTGCCCGTCACCGTCGTCCCCGGCGTGGGCCACTTCTTCCATGGGCAGCTGCCGCTGCTCAAGTCTCTTGTGGTGCGCGCGTTCGACCCCACCAAGGTCTGACCCTCGCGCCCTGAAACCGATTCGATGAAAAGACTGCTTGCCTCCTTCCTCGCTGCGGTTCTCGCCACTTCGACGCTGACCGCCCGGGCCCAGGCGCCCCAGCCGCCCGAGATCGCCTCGCGCAACTACGTGCTGATCGACCTGACCGCGCAGAAGACGCTGACCGAGCGCGACGCCGACACGCCGCAGGACCCTGCCTCGCTGACCAAGCTGATGACGGCCTATGTCGTCTTCGGCGCGCTGCGCGACAAGAAGCTGACGCTGGAGCAGACGCTGCCGGTGTCCAAGCGCGCGTGGGACGAGCGCAAAGGCGACCCGTCGCTGATGTTCATCGACACGACGATGACGCCCAAGGTCGACGAGCTGCTGCGCGGCCTCATCATCCAGAGCGGCAACGACGCCGCCGTGGCGCTGGCCGAGGGCGTGGGTGGCACGGTCGAGGGCTTCGTGCAACTGATGAACCGCCAGGCCCAGGCCTGGGGCCTGAAGAACACCGAGTTCCGCAACGTGACGGGCATGAGCGAGCCCGGCCACAAGGCCAGCGCGCGGGACATCGCCATCATCGCGTCGCACATCATCAAGGACTTCCCCGAGTACTACGGCTACTACTCGCAGCGCGACTACACCTTCAACAAGATCCGCCAGGACAACCGCAATCTGCTGCTGCGCCGCGACCCGTCGGTGGACGGCATGAAGACCGGCTACACCGAGGCCGCCGGCTACTGCCTGGTGTCCAGCGCCAACCGCGATTTTCCGAACGGCAAGCGCCGCCTGCTGAGCGTGGTCATGGGCACCAGCTCCAAGGAAGCGCGCGCCAGCGAGAGCCAGAAACTGCTGAATTGGGGCTACACCGCTTTCGACGCGATCAAGGTCTTCGATGCCGGTAAGGCCATCGCGACCGTGCCGGTCTGGAAGGGCGACGCCAAGGAAGCCAAGCTGGGCGCGCCCGATGCGGTGTTCGTGGCCGTGCCGCGTGGTGAGTCCGCCAAGCTGCAGACGCAGGTCGAGCGCACCGACCCGCTGGTGGCGCCGCTGAACAAGGGCCAGCGCGTGGGCACGCTGCGCGTGACGACCACGGGCGGCACGCTGGTGGCCGAGGTGCCGCTGATCGTGCAGGAAGGCGTGCCACAGGCCGGCATCCTCGGTCGCGCATTCGACTCCATCCGCCTGTGGATCAAGTGAGCGAGGACGCCGCCATGAACCTGCCCCCTGAGTTGCCCGAGGTCCCGCCCGAGCAGTCGCTGATCGAGTACCCGTCCCAGTTCCCCATCAAGGTCATGGGCGCGCAGGTGGAGGGGTTCGTCGAGGCCATCGCCCACGTGGCGCGGCAGTTCGACCCGACCTTCGATGCGTCCACCATCGAGCAGCGCCCCAGCAAGGGCGGCAACTACCTGGGCCTGACGATCACGATCACGGCTACCAGCCGCGAGCAGCTGGACGAGATCTACCGCACGCTGACCACGCACCCCATGGTCAAGGTCGTGCTCTGATCCTCGCCCCTCAGCTCGAGGCGGCGGCCGCGTCCATCGCCTTCACCTTGGCCCGTGCGGCCACATCCCCGTTGCTGGCCGCCGCGGCATACCAGTAGCGGGCCAGCCGGTCATCCGCCGCCACACCCAGCCCGGTCTCGAACATCGACGCGACCAGGTATTGCGCGCCGACGTCCCCGGCCTTGGCGGCTTCCAGGTACCAGCGATGGGCCTGGACCATGTCCTGCGCGCGGCCTCTGCCGAGGTAGAAGCAGGTCGCGGTCGCCAGCGCCCCGTCGCCGTTGCCATGTTCGGCCGCGCGTTCGAACCAGTCGCACGCGGCCGTGGGGTCGGGCTTGCCGTGACGCCCCTGCTCGATCATCTCGCCCATCGCGTTCTCGGCGAGCGCGTACCGCTGCGCGGCGGCGCGCTGCAGCAGCTGCCATGCCTGGGCATCGCTGGGGCCGGGCAGTTCGCGGCGCAGATGCATCATGGCGAGGTTGAACTGGCCCAGCGCCTCGCCCCGGGTGGCCGCTTCGGTGAAGCCCCGGGCCGCCGTCTTCAGGTCGCCGTCGTCGTAGGCGGTCAGCGCGTCGGACAGCGTGGCGGCATGGGTCAACGCTGCGGCCAGCAGCAGGGTGGCGGTCAGTGCGGTCTTCATCACGGCGAGTCGGCTCAGCAGAGCGAGGGCTTACAGGCGCTGCCTATGATGCCTGCATGATCGTCAAGACTCTGGGGCGGGTGGATTACCTGCCCACGCTGGAGGCCATGCGCGCCTTCACGGCCACGCGCAATGCCGACACGCCCGACGAGTTGTGGCTGTGCGAGCACCCGCCCACCTTCACGCAGGGCATCGCGGGCAAGCCCGAGCACCTGCTGCTGCCGGGCGACATCCCGGTCGTGCCGACCGAGCGTGGGGGGCAGGTCACGTACCACGGCCCGGGTCAGGTCACCGCCTACCCGCTGGTGGACCTGCGTCGCCTGGGCATCTACGTGAAGGAGTACGTGTTCCGGCTGGAGACGGCGCTGATCCAGACGCTGGACGGCTACGACGTGACCGGCCTGCGCGTCGCCGGCGCACCGGGCATCTACGTGCGCCCGGCCGACCCGGGGGGCCACGCCGCGCTGACCGGCCCCACCGATCCGACCCACGCCTTCCAGGGCCTGGCCAAGATCGCCGCTCTGGGCATCAAGGTCAACCGCCACTGCACCTTCCATGGCCTGGCGCTGAACGTCGCGATGGACCTGGAACCCTTTCAGCGCATCAACCCCTGCGGCTACCAGGGCCTTGAAACCACATCCCTCGATAAAATCGGGGTTTCCACCGACTGGCCGACTGCGGCCTCCCGGCTTGCCGAGCGGCTCTCGGCCCAGTTGACACCATGACCGACACGACGACCTACGACCCGACGATCAAGCAGAAGGCAGAGGCGAAGACCTCGCGCATCCCGATCAAGATCGTGCCGGCCGAGGTGCTGAAAAAGCCCGACTGGATCCGCGTGAAGGCCGGCTCGCCCAGCACCCGCTTCTACGAGATCAAGCAGATCCTGCGCGAGCACAAGCTGCACACGGTCTGCGAGGAGGCGTCCTGCCCCAACATCGGCGAGTGCTTCGGCAAGGGCACGGCCACGTTCATGATCATGGGCGACAAGTGCACCCGCCGCTGCCCGTTCTGCGATGTGGGCCATGGCCGCCCGGACCCGCTGGACGTGGACGAGCCGCTGAACCTGGCCAAGACCATCGCGGCGCTGAAGCTGAAGTACGTGGTCATCACCAGCGTGGACCGCGACGACCTGAAGGACGGCGGCGCCGCCCACTTCGCCGAGTGCATCACCAGGACGCGTGAGCTGTCGCCGTCCACGCAGATCGAGGTGCTGGTGCCTGACTTCCGTGGCCGCGCCGACCGCGCGCTGAACATCCTGAAGGCCGCGCCGCCCGACGTGATGAACCACAACCTGGAGACCGCGCCGCGCCTGTACAAGGAAGCGCGCCCGGGTTCGGACTACCAGTTCAGCCTGAACCTGTTGAAGGACTTCAAGGCCGCCGTGCCGGGCGTGCCGACCAAGAGCGGCATCATGGTGGGCCTGGGCGAGACGGACGACGAGATCCGCCAGGTCATGCGCGACATGCGTGCGCACGACATCGACATGATCACCATCGGCCAGTACCTGGCGCCGTCCGGCCACCACCTGCCGGTGCGTCGTTACGTGACGCCGGACATGTTCAAGCAGTTCGAGAAGGAAGCCTACGAGCTGGGCTTCACGCACGCGGCCGTGGGCGCGATGGTGCGTAGCAGCTACCACGCGGACCAGCAGGCCCACGGCGTGCTGAACCCCGTGGCCGTCGCCTGATCGGGCTGATCAACCCGGCAGCACCACCGGCTTGCCGGGGCGCGGCTGCGGCGCCATCGGGGGCACCTGCGGCGCATCGTTCAACCGCAGGAACTTGAAGCCCGACAGCGTCACCTTGTTCTGACCGGCGTTGCGGGCATCGCGCTGCGCCATGCGGGCGATGAAGCCCTGCAGCGTTTCTTCGCGCACCTGCGGCTCGGCGGAATGCAGCAGCCGGCGCGAGCCATCGGCGCCGGTGACGATCAAACCGACGTGCGATGCGTAGTGGTTGCCGTTGCGGCCCGAGATCACGTTGACGAAGTCACCGTCCTGCAGCTGCGCCTCGATGGCGGCCACGTCCTGTTTGGCGATGTAGACGTCGTCGAACGGCTGCACCGGCACGTCGCGCTGGATCTTGAACTGCTTCAGCAGAAAGGCCTGGCGGTCGATGCGCTGGTGGTAAGGCTGCGTCGGCGCGCCCAGCGTGCGGGTCACATCGGTCACCAGCCAGTTGTTGGCGACGTTCCAGTCAGCTTCCGTGTAGTGGTTGCGCGTGGCGGTGCCGATGACGCCGTCGCGGTAGCGGATGCGCTGCAGCACCCAGAAGAACTCCTCCCACGACGAACTCAGCGCCATGGCGTAGGTGTGCTCGACGAACACCACGCAGTCGCTCTTGGCAAGGCTGAACAGCGGCTGGGTGTCGTAGGTCTCGTACGGGAACTCGCCCAGCAGGAACAGCTCGTAGGGCTGGCCGATGTTCTTTCGCGCGATGGCCGCGATGCGTTGGCGCAGGTCCGGCTGGTCCAGCTGTTGCCAGGCCAGGTAGCGGCCCACCTCGACCGGCTGCATCTGGTACAGCGGCTTGTTCATCAAGTAGGCGATCTGCGTCGCGTCCAGCCCGGTGCGGCGCGCATGCGCCACCTGGGCGGCGGTGGGCTCGACCTTGGGCGGCGCGGGCGGCGTTGGCGGTTGATGGGCGCAGGCGGCCAGCAGCAGCGTGACGGCCAGCGCGGCAAGGGTCTTGGTGGTCATCTCCGCAGTGTCAGCCCGCGGCCCGCCGTGCGGTCATGAGAGCTTGTGCGGCTCCCATAACGGCGGCTGAAGGGCTCAGGCCTCAGCCAGCAGCTTCTCGATGAGGCCGTGCAGCGCTGCGAAGTCGGGCTCGCCGACGTAGCGCTTGACGATCTCGCCGCGCTTGTTGATCAGCAGCGTCGTGGGCGTCATCTGCACCGGGCCGAAGGCGTTGGCCACGCTGCCGGTGTTGTCGATGGCCACGCCGAACGGCAGCTTGCGCGTCTCGGCGAAGCGGGCGACGAAGGCCGGGGGGTCGTAGCTCATGGCCACGGCCAGCGTGTCGAAGCCGCGGGACTTGAACTTGTCGTGCGTGGCGACGATCTGCGGCATCTCCTTCACGCAGGTCGCACAGCTGGTGGCCCAGAAGTTCACCAGCATGACCTTGCCGGCCCATTGCTGTGAGGTGACTTTGCTGCCGTCCAGCAGCGTGTAGTCCACGGCGGGCGCCTGCTCCTTGGCGCAGCCCGCCAGCAGGGCGACGCTCAGGGCGGACAGGGCAAGGGCGCGGCGATTCAGCATGGCCGCATTCTAGAAAGAAGGCTAATTCCGACGCGACAGCTCGAACATCAGCAGCGACGGCAGGGCTTCGGCCAGGTTGCGGCGCGAGATGCGCGCCACGCCATCGCGGGTGGCGGTGGACAGCTGTGTGCGGTGCTCGGCGTCGAACATCTCGACGAAAGCCACGTCAGGCGCTTCGCGCGAGACCGAGGCAATCAGCTGCAGCAGGGCGTCGTCCGTCAGCGCGGCGTCGAACAGCACCGCATGCGGCAGGCCTTCGCGGCAGAACTGCTCGGCTTCGGCGACGCTGCCCACCACATCCACCAGCATGCCCATCTGTCGTACGGCCGTCTGCGCCTCCGTGCGCAGATCGCGGTTGGCCGACAGTATCAGCAGCTGGCAACCCGCCAGCGGCCGCGAATTGCCGCCCATGCGCTCAGCCTCGGCCTCCAGCCGGGCGTGCGTGCTGTCCGGCGGCGGCGCTTCATCGGGCGCCAGTTGGTTGAACTCCAGCGTCAGCAGCGTGATGCCGGCCTCCTGCTCGCGCAGCGGCAGCACGCCGAGCGTGATGGCAGTCTGTTCTAGCAGGCGCCAGGCCAGCGAATCCAGCCCCGGCGTCTGGCGCTCCTCGCTGGGCGGGGCGCTGATCAGGTCCAGCGAGCGGTGCGCAAAGCGGCAGCTCAGCCGCGCCTTGACCGGCCAGGGTGTCAGGTCCAGGCGCAGATCCACCGACGAGTGCGTGTTGGCCAGCGCCCAGTCCATCAGCGCGTTCAGCAGCGCGAACAGCAGGGCGCCATCGGCCCAGATCTCCACCGGCTTCAACGCCTGGCGTACCTGCACGCCGCGCACCTGCGTCTCGCGGCTGCGCTGGGCCAGCACGCTGCGCAGCATCTGCGTCAGGTGCTGGCGCTCGCGGTTCAGGCGCAGCCGGCCCGAGGCCAGCCGGGCCAGTTGCTGGCCCAGCATGCCGGCGGTGCGGGCGTCATCCACGCTGCGGCGCAGCAGGCGCAGGCCGCGGCGGTCGATCTGGCCCGTGGTGGCCAGATTCTGGATCTGCTCCAGCGCCGCGCTCAGCGGGCCCGCGATCTCGGCGCCCAATTGCTGGACGATGTCCGCCCACTGCACCGGTGAGGGTTCAGGGGTGACATCGTTGGCAGCGCTGGCGGGCGCAGAGGACGGCGGTGTGGACATGGCCCGACGGAGACGAAGCTGCGGCAGCGGAACTTCATATTAGGGATTGCCGCGAACGGTGAAACGTCATCCTCAATGCTTGCGGGCTTGCTCTCCATCCCTTGGCCTGGGGGGAAACCCTGGGTTCAGGGGCGGGTTTGCCCTCAAGCGACGACGCCTGCGGCCAGCCACGCATCGATGTCGGCGTCGCTGCAGCCGGCCTCCCGCAGCAGCTCGCGGCTGTGCTGGCCCAGCAGCGGCGGCGCATGGCGGTATTGCACGGGCGTGGCGGACAGTTTCATCGGGCTGGCGATCAGCCGCAGGTCGGGCGTCAGCGGATGGTCGAGCCCCACCACGGCGCCGCGTGCTTCGGCCTGCGGGTCGGCCAGCGCCTCCGCAATGGAATTGATGGAGCCGCACGGCACCTTGGCCGCCTCCAGCGCGGCCAGCCAGTCGGCCCGCGGACGCTGGCGCACGGCGTCTTCCAGCAGCGGCACCAGCGCCGCGCGGTGGCGCACGCGCTCGGCGTTGGTCGCAAAGCGCGGGTCGGCCGCCCAGTCCGGTCGGCCGGCGATGTCGCAGAACTTGGCGAATTGGCGGTCGTTGCCCACGGCCAGGATCAGGTGGCCGTCGCGGGCCTCGAACACCTGGTAGGGCACGATGTTCTGGTGCGCGTTGCCCATGCGGCCGGGCGCCTTGCCGCTGCACAAGTAGTTGCTGCCCAGGTTGGCGAGCATCGCCAGCTGGGTGTCGAACAGGGCCATGTCGATGACCTGGCCCTGGCCGGTGGCGTCGCGGTGGCGAAGGGCGGCCAGGATGGCGACGGTGGCATACATGCCGGTGAACAGGTCGGCCACGGCCACGCCCACCTTCTGCGGGCCGCCGCCGGGCAGGTCGTCGCGCTCGCCGGTCACGCTCATCAGTCCGCCCATGCCCTGTACCGCGTAGTCGTAGCCGGCACGCTCGGCGTAGGGGCCGGTCTGACCGAAGCCGGTGATGGAACAGATCACCAGGCCCGGGTGATCAGCCAGCAGGCTTCGCGCGTCCAGCCCGTAGCGGGCCAGGTCGCCGACCTTGAAGTTCTCCACCAGCACGTCCACCTGGCCGGCCAAGCGGCGCACGATGGCCTGGCCCTCTGGCGTAGCCAGATCCACGGCCAGCGAGCGCTTGTTGCGGTTGGCGCCCAGGAAGTAGGCGGCCTCGGACGTGTCCTGCCCGTCGGCGTCCTTCAGATAGGGCGGTCCCCAGGCGCGCGTGTCGTCGCCGCTGCCGGGGCGCTCGATCTTGATGACATCGGCGCCCAGGTCGGCCAGCGTCTGCGTGCACCAGGGGCCGGCGAGCACGCGCGACAGGTCCAGCACGCGCACGCCAGACAGCGCCTGGGGTGTTTGGGGAACTTGGGGAGCTTGGGGGAGGGGCAACGCTTGCATCACGGAATTGTGGCCGTGCGGCTGCCGATAATTCGCCGATGCGCCCCCGTCCTCCCGCCGGATTTGTCCTCGTGCTCCCCTTGCTGGTCGTGTGCCTGTCGGCCTGCCAGCCGACGCTGAACTGGCGGGAGGCCCGACCGGAAGGCGCAGGCGTCGCTGTGCTGTTCCCCTGCAAGCCTGATGTCGAGCAGCGTCCGGCCCGGCCGGGCCAGGGCGCGATGGGCCTGGCGCGCTGCGAGGCCGGTGGCCTGAACTTCGCGCTCTCCTGGGCGGACCTGCCCGATCCCGGCAAGTCGCCCGCGGCACTGCAGGCCATGCCGCGGGCGCTGGCCGCCAAGCTCGGCCAGCCGCTGCCTGCCCCGCAGCCACTGCAGGTGGCGGGCATGACGCCGCTGCCCGATGCGGGCAACTACCGCATCGCCGGCATCGAGGGCGGTACGGGGGTCACGAGAGTGGCGGTGTTCGCCCATGGCGTGCGCGTCTATCAGGTGCTGATGGCCGGGCGGCAGGACGATGCGGCGACCTGGGACGCTTGGGTGAGCAGTCTGCGCGTTGGCGCCGCACTGCGGCCCGCCGGCTAACATCCGCGCATGCCCGGCCTGCTCATCATCGCCCACGCCCCGCTGGCCTCTGCGCTGCGGGAGGTGGCCGAACACACCTACCCGGACTGCGCACGCACGCTGTCCGTGCTGGACGTGCCGCCGGACATGGGGGCCGACGCCGTCGAGGCTGCCGCGCGCGACCTGATGGTCCGCAGCGGCCAGCCCGAGTGGCTGGTGCTGACCGACGTCTTCGGCGCCACCCCCAGCAACGCCGCGCAGCGGCTGGCCGGCATCCAGGTGCGCGTGGTCAGCGGTGTCAGCGTGCCCATGCTGTGGCGCTCTCTCTGTTATTCGGCCCAGCCGCTGGACGCGCTGGCCGACCGCGCGGCCCAGGGCGGCGCTTCCGGCATCGTTGCCACTCCCACCGCTCAGGACGCATGATCAAGTCCACGCTCACCATCAGCAACAAGCTGGGCCTGCATGCCCGCGCCTCCGCCAAGCTGACCAAGCTGGCCGGCAGCTTCAAGTGCGAGATCTACATGAGTCGCAACGGCCGCCGTGTGAACGCCAAAAGCATCATGGGCGTCATGATGCTGGCCGCCGGGCTGGGTGCCAGCGTCGAGCTGGAGACGGACGGTGTCGACGAACAGGCGGCACAGGACCAGATCACCGCGCTGGTCAACGACAAATTCGGCGAAGGCCAGTGAAGTGATGGGCCGTCAGGCCGCTGTGCGACGGAAGCGCGCCGGCAGGTCGGCGGTGCGCACCAGCAGCGGCAGGTCGGCGGAGTTGAAGTCCGGGTCCCAGGCCGGCTCGCCCATCAGCTTCGCGCCACAGCGCAGGTAGCCGCGGATCAGTGCCGGCGGTTCGACGGCCAGGTCTTGACGCAGGTGCTCGACGGGCAACGGCAGGCGCGGGCGCACCTGGCAGTCGATGGGGGCGAGGTGGGTCGCCGCGATCTGCTTCCACAGACTGGCGGCGAAATGCCCGCCGTCACGCATGCTGACGCTGGCGCAGCCGATGATGGCATCCATGCCATTGCGGCTGACGAACTCCGTCAGCGCACCCCACAGCGCCAGGATGGCGCCGCCGCTGCGGTGGTCCGCATGCACACAGGAGCGACCGATCTCCACCAGCCGGGGCCGCAGCGCGCGCAGGCGGGTCAGATCGAACTCCGTGTCGCTGTAAAGGCCGCCGGCACGCTTGGCGGCTGCAGGCGTCAGCACGCGGTAGGTGCCGACGACGGGGCCCGGCTCACCGGCCATGCCCCCGGCACGTACCAGCAGATGTTCGCAGTAGGCGTCAAACAGATCGACGTCCAGGCCGGCCGGCGCGCCTTTGGGCGGTGACAGGCGAGCGCCCATCTCAACGGCGAAGACCTGGTAGCGCAGGGCCTGCGCCTCGCGGACCTCGGTCTCGTCCCGGGCCCAGCTCACGCTGAGCGCAGCCGTCAGAAGGGGCGGCGTGACGCGCGCAATCAGCGGGGCATGCTGCAGCGCATGCGGGAGGAGGTCGTTGCTCGTGTTCATGGACCGCATGCTGGGCAAACGGTTTGACGTGGCGGTGAAGCGCTCGTGAAAAAACCATGACGGCGCGGGGCGGCTGAGCAGCTACATTGGCCGCTCGACTGCAGGGTGCATTGATGAGCTTCCAGGTGTTCGGCATTGCGGTTTCGCGCGGCGTGGCTATCGGCCGGGCCGTGCTGGTGGCGTCCAGCCGCGTCGACGTGGCGCACTATTTCGTCGGGCCGGATGAGGTGGCGCCCGAGATTGCCCGGCTGCTGCGCGCGCGCGACGCCGTTGTGCAGGAGTTGCAGACGCTGAAGGACGAGTTACCCGACGACGCGCCGCACGAACTGGCCGCGTTGCTGGATGTGCACCTGATGCTGCTGCACGACGAAGCCCTGACGGGCAGCGCCAGTCAATGGATCACCGAGCGGCACTACAACGCGGAGTGGGCACTGTCCGCGCAGCTGGAAGTGCTGGCGCGCCAGTTCGACGAGATGGAGGACGACTACCTGCGCGAGCGCAAGGCCGACCTGGAGCAGGTCGTCGAGCGCGTGCTGCGCGCCCTGACGCAGGCGCAGGGCGATGCGCCTGCTGTCGCATCGCGCGACTTCGGTGGCGAAGACCCGCTGCTGTTGGTGGCCGCCGACATCGCGCCAGCCGACATGATCCAGTTCAAGCGCAGCGTGTTCCGCGGCTTCATCACCGACATTGGCGGCAAGACGTCGCACACCGCCATCGTCGCCCGCAGCATGGACATTCCGGCCGTGGTCGGTACGCGGGAGGCCTCGCGGCTCATCATGCAGGACGACTGGGTCATCATCGACGGCGATGCCGGCACCGTCATCGTGAACCCCTCGCCCATCGTGCTGGAGGAGTACCGCTTCCGGCAGCGCCAGAGCGAGCTGGAACGCGCACGGCTGGCCCGTCTGCGCCACACGCCGGCCGTCACGCTGGACGGCGAGCACATCGAGCTGCACGCCAACATCGAGATGCCGGCCGACGCGGAAGCTGCCGTTGTCGCTGGTGCGACCGGCGTGGGGCTGTTCCGCAGCGAGTTTCTATTCATGAACCGCGAGGGCGAACTGCCCAGCGAGGAGGAGCAGTTCATCGCCTACAAGGCCGCCGTCGAGGCGATGAAGGGCATGCCGGTCACCATCCGCACCGTGGACGTGGGCGCCGACAAGCCGCTGGACCGCCTGACAGTGAACGAACTGCGCCACGAGCATGTGCTGAACCCCGCGATGGGTCTGCGCGCGATCCGCTGGAGCCTGGCGGAGCCCAGCATGTTCCGCCAGCAGCTGCGCGCCATCTACAGAGCGAGCGCGTTCGGTAAAGTCAAGCTGCTGATTCCAATGGTCGCTCACCTCGCCGAGGTGCGGCAGATCATCGAGACGGTCAAGAAGGTGCAGCAGCAGCTGTCTGATGCGGGGCATGCGTACACGCGAGTTGAACTGGGCGTGATGATCGAGATCCCGGCTGCTGCTGTCATGCTGCCGCTGCTGTTGCGCCACGTGGATTTCGTCTCCATCGGTACCAACGACCTGATTCAGTACACCCTGGCGATCGACCGGGCCGATGAAGCGGTTGCTCATCTGTATGACCCGTGGCACCCGGCCGTGCTGCAACTGATTGGCCAGTCCATCGCGCAAGCGCGCTCGGCGGGCAAGGGCGTCAGCGTCTGCGGCGAAATGGCCGGCGACCCGGACTTCACCGAGCTGTTGCTGGCCATGGGGCTGCGCAGCTTCTCTATGCATCCCTCGCAGATACCCGCCGTCAAACAACGGGTGTTGCGCGCAGACGCCGCGCGGCTCTCCGCTGCACTGCCGCGCGTGCTCGGTAGCGAGGATCCGCAAGCAGAAGCGGAAAAGGCGCTGGCGCCGGTGCGTAGCGGCCCAGTGGTGCATTGACCTGCCAGGCAAGGGCTGTCGGGCGCGACTCCTATATGTATAGATCCGCGGCTGCCCGGCCCTGCAGACCGGGTCAGCCGTGAGGGCGGCCTCTTTGGAGACAGCCGGCGACCTCGTTCAAGATGTGCAGCCGACTTTGACGAGCAGTGGTTGAAAGTTTTTCGCCGAACTTCTTGCAAGCTCCGGATTTGCTGTGCTACAGTCGTGGGCTTCGCTGATCACAGCACTGAGTTGAAAGACGCAGACGTGGTTGGCGAGGCGGACCGAAAGGTTCGGGCGAGCTGGAGAGCTTGTCGAGTGCTTCGAAAAATTATTTTTCAAAAGTACTTGACGACGCTGCGAAAGCAGATCAAAATCTCGCCTCTTTGCTGATGACTGCGACGCG
>NZ_JBIGHY010000077.1:0-235 GCF_043555865.1 Pelomonas dachongensis | reverse complement strand
CGCTCGGGGCTGGATCGGTGCCTGCGACGCCACGGGGTGGGCAGCCTGCGCGAGCTGCAAGCCGCAGCCCGTGAGGCCGCTGGCGAGGCGGCGCCGCCCACCAAGACTTTCAAGGACTACGAGCCGGGCTTCGTTCACATCGACATCAAGTACCTGCCGCAGATGCCTGACGAGGTGGCCCGGCGCTACCTGTTCGTGGCCATCGACCGGGCCACGCGCTGGGTGTTCCTGCGCG
>NZ_JBIGHY010000076.1:0-236 GCF_043555865.1 Pelomonas dachongensis | reverse complement strand
GACCAACGGCCTGGTGGAGCGGTTCAATGGCCGCATCAGCGAGGTCGTGCAGCAGACCCGATTCAATTCGGGCGCCGAGTTGGAAGCCACGCTCACGGCGTACTGCAAGACCTACAACCACCACATCCCGCAACGCTCGCTCGACCACCGCTCACCCGTGCAAGCCCTTCAAGCTTGGCAGGTCGCCAAGCCCCATTTGTTCAAGCGCGCTGTATACAAACAGGCGGGTCTTGACA
>NZ_JBIGHY010000075.1:0-246 GCF_043555865.1 Pelomonas dachongensis | reverse complement strand
CTCAGCCAGCGGAGCGTCGAATAGCCGGTACCAGCGGCAGCGGCCATCGAACCATTAAAAATGGATGTTGGCAGCCAGCCATCCAGCGTTGGTCGATGTGGCGCGGTGGGCGGCTGCTATGGGCACAACGCTGCCATTCGCGGCGCTGCGTCTAAATCGGCGAGCTGACCGGGAGGCTCGACCTGCCCTGGTACCCGGAAGCAGCCGTTCCGACCAGCCGACCAGCCTCTGGCAAACGACGGCCAC
>NZ_JBIGHY010000074.1:0-247 GCF_043555865.1 Pelomonas dachongensis | reverse complement strand
TCTCGGTATCGGATGGTCTGAAGCGTGCCGCCCGAGTCGAAGACCGCCGAGAGGTCGTCGCGGGTCAGGCTCCACGCGGCCGGGCCTGTCGTGGGCGTTTGCGGCTTGTAGGCGATGACGCCCCCCCAACTGGAGTCGCTGGCACGGTAGGTGTTGGTCGACACCTTGGAGTACATGTGAATCCCACCATCGGGTGCAGTCAGGACGGCCGACGACGGAATGCAGACGTAATTGGGTTGCCCAGGCG
>NZ_JBIGHY010000073.1:0-248 GCF_043555865.1 Pelomonas dachongensis | reverse complement strand
CGCCTGGGCAACCCAATTACGTCTGCATTCCGTCGTCGGCCGTCCTGACTGCACCCGATGGTGGGATTCACATGTACTCCAAGGTGTCGACCAACACCTACCGTGCCAGCGACTCCAGTTGGGGGGGGCGTCATCGCCTACAAGCCGCAAACGCCCACGACAGGCCCGGCCGCGTGGAGCCTGACCCGCGACGACCTCTCGGCGGTCTTCGACTCGGGCGGCACGCTTCAGACCATCCGATACCGAGA
>NZ_JBIGHY010000072.1:0-253 GCF_043555865.1 Pelomonas dachongensis | reverse complement strand
CTGACGGCGTTGCTCAAACGGCTGGACAAGGCCGTCGCTCGCTACTACTCGGACACCGTGGTCACTGACGAAACCGAAGCACAAGGCTGACCGTCGTCAGTCAAGATGGCGCGGCCAGACGCTCACCCACGGCCGTCCACCAGCAGGTGTCTCTTGCTGCCCTTTTTTTTCCCGATCCGTCGGGTTGGGGCCTGCGGATTCCTGAGCCAGTGGCGCCTTCATCATGGCGCCGTCAACGCTCTGCCAGCGCCAG
>NZ_JBIGHY010000071.1:0-253 GCF_043555865.1 Pelomonas dachongensis | reverse complement strand
GGCGATCTTCATCGGCGCGGCCTCGTGAAGCCGCTCCAAGAAGTCCACGCTGCTGGCCTCGCTCTGGTCGGCATACACGCGCAGGAACACCCAGCGCGTGGCCCGGTCGATGGCCACGAACAGGTAGTCAGACCTGCAAAATCCATTTCCAGGCAACTCGCTGTGGGCACGGCCCCGGCGACCAGCGGCGGGTCATGTCGGGTTGAGCAGCGGCTGACGCGATCGTTCGGGATTGAAGTTCATGACGCTGTTG
>NZ_JBIGHY010000070.1:0-254 GCF_043555865.1 Pelomonas dachongensis | reverse complement strand
GCGTACAGCTTGTTCTTGTCGTGAGGGCGCTGGCTGCGGATGCGCTCGGCACGCTCCAGCCAGGGCTTGAGCTGGTCTTGTGCGGCCTGAGCGAGCGTCGCCATCTTGCGCTGCACCTCGCGCAACATGCGTATTTCGGCGAACGTGACCGGTCATTTCGGTCATCGTGACCGACGCCGATGAAGGGCGTCGGCGAGGTCGTTTCGGTATCGTGACCGCCCGTTTCGGCGATCGTGACCGCCGGGCCGGCGGCG
>NZ_JBIGHY010000069.1:0-255 GCF_043555865.1 Pelomonas dachongensis | reverse complement strand
GGCTTCATTGACCTGACGCTTCAGCTTGCCGTATAGCTTCCTGAGCCACGCCAAAACCCGTTCGCCCGCCTTGGTGCTGCCCACATAGACATTGGCGTCATCGGCGTAGCGCGCTAAGCAGTAGCCCGCCATCCATGATCCCGGCGTTCAGGTACGCACGGATGAGCCGCAGGACGGCTGTATCCGGGATGCGCTTCCTGAGCCGGTCTACAAGGATGTCGTGGTTCACCCGGTCGAAGAATTTCGCCAGGTCCA
>NZ_JBIGHY010000068.1:0-255 GCF_043555865.1 Pelomonas dachongensis | reverse complement strand
AAGGCGAGCTCAAGGGGCTGAGCTCCGAAGAACGAAGCGCTCAGCGGCGGCGGCTGGCCAAGCCGCTGTGGGAGGAGCTCCACCAGTGGCTCAGCCTGGAGCGGCGCCTTGTTCCCGATGGCGGCGCCACGGCCAAGGCGATCGACTACACACTGGGGCATTGGGCCGCGCTCACGCGTCACCTCGAGGACGGCGCGGTGGCGATCGACAACAACCATCTGGAGCGGCAGATCAAGCCCTGGGCGATGGGGCGCC
>NZ_JBIGHY010000006.1:0-366428 GCF_043555865.1 Pelomonas dachongensis | reverse complement strand
GCCCCTCAGTCAGCGTGGTGCTGAGCTTGTGCGGGCGGTGCGAGCGGTCCTGCACGTCCTCCCGGTTCCTCCACTTCCTGGCCGTTTGGCGGCTGATGTTGTAGCGCTCGGCCAGGTCTGCCAGGCTAGATTCGGACTCTCGAATCTCTGTGCGGGTCAGAGGGGTGGTGCGGGCTCGGGCGTGGACTTGGCTCATGCGACTTTGACGACCGACTGCTCGGCCTTGAGGGTTCGGATCAACTCTCGCAGCACGTCCCTGGCTTTGAACAAGGCCCAGCTGCGAACGGGAACATGATCACATGGGACCCAACAGGTAGGTTAACTGTCCGCCATTAATCTGGAACGGTGTCCGCGATCAGCGTGGAACGGCGTGCTGGGTCAGGCCTGGGATGCTCTCCGGCGCAGCGACTCGCCCTTGAGCGCAATCGTGTGTGAGCCGTGCATCAGCCGGTCCATGATGGCGTCGGCGATGGTGGGCTCACCCAGCCATTGATGCCAGGCGCTGCTGGGCATCTGGCTCGTGATGAGCATGCTGCGGCAGCCCACCCGGTCGTCCTGCAGCTCAAGCAGGTCCCGACGCTCCGTCGCGTGCGTGGTTAGTCCGCGTTCCCCTTGGTCCCCGTCCTTGGCTCCACCCACTCCGCCGCCGACAGGTCAGCATTGTTCGCAGGCTTCATCGCTACTACGACAGGGTCTGACTTCTCCAGTGGGTGCATCATCGGCTTCGGCTCCTCGCCTTCCCGATGCGGGCCGTCGGTCCGTACTGGCACCGACGGTCAGACTCGAGATCTCCCGGTTCCCGATCAAGGAGCGTGCGGGCATGCCAGGTTCTACGACCCCGCCTCGTCCGCGCTGCGCTTGCGATGGCGCGCTGCGCGGTATTGCCCTCCACAGTCTGGAGAGTGTCAGCACCCGGGACAAGAACGATATCGAGGCTCAATGGCTGGCCTACGCGTACCCCTGCCGACGCTTCGGCCAAGTCCTCGCGGGCGTGACCGCACGGCTTGGGGCCAATGCGGATCGCTACTCCTTCATTGCAGTGGACTTGCACCACCTACTCCTTGCCGGTTTAGCCGGCGCACCCAGACCACGTTTTCGCTCCAGCGCTCGACCACCGACTCATCGCTCTCATTGAACGCGTGCTTCAGGAACGGCAGCGAGAACATTAGCCGGATCGGCAAAGCTGCGTGAATCAGGCAGCAACTATCTTGACGCGCCGGGGGGCAAGGAGGTCTTGATGAAGTCCATAAAGGCACCCCTAAGTCTAGGGTCTTGAGGCGGGCTCGCGCGTTCATAGGTTGCTGTCGCTTTCCATCGCAACCAGCTGCTTCGGGAAGGACTGAATCGTGGACCAGACGCAAAAGGCATCCCGTCAACTCACCGCGAGGCGTGTGCGCAAGCCGCGCCCGTGGATGACGCCCCTGCAACTGGAGGCCTACCTCCTTGCGCGTGAAACGCTGCGCCGCATGAGCAGTGCGGCGGCGTCTTCACGGCAGGGCGGCAATGCAAGTGCTGAACCAGGGAGGTCCCCTTGAAAAGTCTTTCGCTGTTCCTAGTTCACCCCTGACCGGTCGGAATGTCCCGGCCGGTGAACACCTCTGAACGGAGATCAAGCCATGTTCAATTCATTGCTGAACCATCCGAACAGCCTGTTCGGACATTTCGACCGCCTCCAGCGTGAGCTCGACGACATGCTCTTCGGCCTGTCGTCGTTGCCCAGCAGCATCCGCTCGGTTGCCACTGGGACGTTGCCGCAGATCAATGTTGGACGCACACCGCAGAGCATCGAGGTTTATGCGTTTGCGCCCGGCCTAGACGCCAGCAAGATCGAGGTGACGCTCGACCGTGGCGTGCTGCGCCTGAGCGGGGAGCGTTCGCAGCCGGGGGACGGCAACGAGCGCCAGCGCGTCTATGCCCGTGAGCGCGCGTCGGGCCGCTTCGACCGGTCCGTTTCGCTGCCTGAGGACATCGATCCAGAGCACGTCAAGGCGAACTATCGCGACGGCGTCTTGCAGGTGAGCATTGCCCGCCGTGAGACAGCGAAACCCAAGCGCATCAGCATCCAGTAAAAGCTGCGAAAGGAGTCGACATCATGAGCAAGGAGATCACCCAGACCGACAAGCAACAGCCGGCCGTTGAGCCCTCAGGCGACCGGGCCAACGAACGCGCCGCGTCCCCCGCCGTTGACGTGCTGGAAGATGAGACCGGCATCACGTTGCTGGCGGACATGCCTGGTGTGTCGCGCGACAACCTCGACCTTCGCGTCGAGGGAGACGCGCTTCACATCGAGGGGTGCGTGCAGGCGCCGACGCCGGCGGGGCTGGAGGCCATCTATGCGGAACTCCGTGTGCCGCGTTATCGCCGCAGCTTCACCCTCAGCCGCGAGCTGGACACGGCTCGGATCGATGCCAACCTCAAGGACGGTGTGCTGACGCTGCGCATTCCCAAGCAGGTGCATGCCCAGCCACGGCGCATCACGGTGAACGCCGCGTGAACGGAGGGCCGAAACCATGACCAATCTTGCTGAGCAATTGAAGCATGGAGCCGGCCAAGCCTGGGAATCGCTGTCGGAAGGCTGGCGCGAGTTGGGCGCCCGTGCGAGCGGGGCCCTGACGCGTTTCTGGCCTGGCGGCGATGACCCACCGCTGGCGAATGCCAGCGGCGAAACGCCGGCAGCGCAGGCGCATGAAGACCGCTGGCTGCCGCCGTCGCGCTGGGCGTTCATGGCGGTAGATGTGTTCGTCTCGACCGACAGGCTGCTCGTGCGCATCGAGGCCCCGGGAATGGATCAGGACGACTTCCAGATCGAGATGAGTTCGCCGGAGTTGCTGAGCGTCTTGGGGCGCAAGCGCCATGACAAGGAGCATGCGTCCAGCGTCTATGCGCTGGTGCAATGCGCCTACGGCACCTTCCGGCGCGACATCCGTCTGCCCGTGCCGGTTGACGTCGAACGCGCGAAGGCCACCTACGAGGCCGGCGTGCTGCGCATCGAGCTGTCACGCCCAGATGCGCGGCCGAGTCGACGCATCGAGGTGCGCACAGTCTGAGGCCCCACGAGCCGGGCGACGACTGCGTCGCAGGCCAGCAGCCCCGTCCGTCTCGCGCGGTGCTGCTGCACGCTCGCCCGGCCCATGGCTGGACAGCTGCCTCTAGAAATGCGAGACGGTGCTTGCAGGAACTTGGCAGCCCGCTGGCCGCCCCTTGTCACCCATGATCATGCAGGTTGAGAGCTTGGGCAAACCACCGGCGGCGTGTCGCTGACGCCACCCCCGCGTAGGTTCTCGCTGCTCCTACGTTGGCCTGGCTTCTCGCCCCACGAGCGAAGGCGCGAAGGCGCGGTGCCGTCCGTCCACCAGCAGCTGCAAGCGCCCTTGCCGTACATCCCTGAAGCCTGGGGATGGCCGTTTCACAAGTCCATGTTTTTGGCCCCGTGCCCTGTGAGGCATTTTGCGCACGCGCACATTGGCGAACGCAGCCAGCGAGTCCTTGGCGTCCAGCGGGATCGAGGAGCTCAGCGTCACGCCGGCGCACAGTAGGCGTCCGCCAAACACATCTTGACGGTTGCGGCCCGAGGAACGGCGTAGGCCCCCGCCTATGACACCGGGCATCGCAATCGGCCGGCGGCAGCTTGAGTTCAGCCCTGTGATGTGTGCAGAGCGGGCGATGTTCCGCTCTGCGAGCGCAGGCAGGGTTGCTTGTTCGTCCGCCCATGCTCTGCGGTACAGGTGCGACCTCGAAATCGCGGCGCGTTTACCCCGGCGCCCATGCAACACATATGCAATACACTCACCACATGAAGACCGCCATCCTTCCCCAAGTGCGTGTGGAGCCCCAGCTTCGAGCCGACCTTGAAGCGGTACTGCGCGACGGTGAAACTCTGTCCGAGTTCTTAGAAACGACAGTGCGCCAAGCGGTGGACTACCGGCGCATGCAAGCCGAGTTTGATGCCCGCGCTGAGGCGGCCTGGACGCGCTTCCAACAGACTGGCGTTGGCGTGCCGGCAGGAGAGGTCATTGCGGAGTTGCGCGGGCGGTTGGAAGCTCGGCGGCGTGAACTGGAAGGCAAACATCGACCGACCGGCGCATGACCTTCACGGTCATTGTCGATCCCGAGGCGAGCGCGGATTTGCTCAGGCTGTACGAGTACCTGCTTGAGCGCGCGGAGTACGTTGAGGACCTGGGCATTGCTGATCGTGCGCTGCAGATTCTCGAGGAGGCGATAGCCTCGTTGGCCAAGGCACCGTTCCTATTCCGAAGGGCCACTGGATCGCACACAGCACTTCGTCGCGAACTGGTCGTGCCTTTTGGCGCTTCGGGCTATGTCTTGAAGTACGAAATCGCTTCGCCGGAGCTTGTCGTTGTGCTGGCCGTTCGACACCAACACGAAGCGGACTATCACTGACCTGCGCCTCGCTAGCGATGATGCCGGTGCGCCGGCAACGCAGGGCGCCCACGGTAGCCCCGCCGAACCCACCTTGACGGCTGCAGTCCAGGCACCGATGCAGATTCACCACCCCTGACACCGGTGATGGGATTCGGCTTGCGCGGCGGCAGCTCTATTTCAGCCCTGCTGCGACCAGCGGTTCGGCAGCAGCTCGTCGATCCGACCAGCAGGCATGGACAGTCATCCGCACAGGACGCCGTCAGGCGACATCCGTCGCCGGGCCGTTAAAAACGGGGCCGAGGCCCCGTTCGTGCTTTCAGGCGCAGTGCCGCCTTACCAGTTCAGACCCAGCGTGTAGGCCCCTGTGCCGCTGTAGCGCTGCACATGCACATACAGCGTGATGGCGGCGCTACCGCCGTTGGCGTAGCTGGTGCTGTCGACCTGGCCGGCCGCGCGTTCGCTGCGGGCCAGGATGGTGCCCGAGCTGTTGCGGATATAGAGGTCGAAGTCCGCGCTGCCGCTGGCCATCGTCAGCGTCGAGGCCAGCGTCCTGCCGGCCGGCAGCGTCACCTTGAAGTAGTCGGTGTCGCTGCTGGAGCCGATGCTGCCGTTGACCGTGGCCGGCGATGCCACCATGTTGGCCGTGGCCCGCGTGTTGTTCGACTCGGTCTCGTTGACTGCGCCGGTCGGCGGCGGCGTGGTGCCGCCGGTGATGGCCTGCACGGCCGCCTGCGCGTTCAGGATGCCCGCGCCGCAGCCGGAGCAGCTGCCCGGGAAGGCGCGCGCACTGCTCTGCAGCGCCGCCTTGATCTGGTCTGGCGTGGCCGTCGGCTTGGCGCTCAGCATCAGCGCCGCGACGCCCGCCACGTGAGGTGCCGCCATCGACGTGCCCTGGTACCAGGCGTAGTTGTCCGCACCGGGCGCCTGCGTGCCGGCATTGAGCGTGCTCAGGATGCCGTTGCTGCTGGACGAGCGCACGTCGCCGCCGGGGGCGGCCAGCGTCACGACGTTGCCGAAGTTGGAGTAGTAGGCGCGGGCGCCGTTGCGATCGGTCGCCGCCACGGTGATGACGCCCGAGCAGTTGGCCGGACTGGAGTTGCTGGCGTTCTGGTTCTCGTTGCCGGCCGCCACCACCACCACGGAGCCACGCGAGCGCGCGCTGTTGATGGCGTTCTGCGAGGTCGTGTCGCAGCTGCCCCCGCCGCCCAGCGACAGGTTCAGCACCTTGGACGGCGTGGCATTGGCGGGCAGGCCGGAGACGGTGCCGCCCGACGCCCAGATCATGCCGTCGGCGATGTCGGACGTGTAGCCGCCGCACTTTCCGAGCACGCGGATGGGCTGGATCTTGGCGTTGAACGCAATGCCGGCGATGCCGGACGCGTTGTTGGTGCGTGCCGCGATGGTGCCCGCCACGTGCGTGCCGTGCCAGCTGGAGCCGTAGGCCGGGTCCCCGGCCGCGCACTCGTTGGCAGCGGTCCAGTCGCCCGGGTCGCTGGGGTCGCTGTCGCGCGCGTTGCCATCATTGGCGACGGCGGTGTCCTTGATCATGTCGTAGCCGGCCACCGTCTGGCCCGACAGGTCGGCGTGCGGGCGGATGCCGGTGTCGATGACGGCCACGACCACGCCCGTGCCGGTCGCCAGGTCCCAGGCCGCTGGCGCGCGGATGCCGCCCGCCGTCTCGTAAAGATCCCACTGCGAGGTGTAGCTCGTGTCGTTGGGCGTCATCAGCGCGTACATCTTGCGGTCGGGCTCGGCGTAGGCGATGTTGGGGTCGGCCGCCTGCAGTTCGGCAGCGACGCGCTGCAGGTCGGCGTTGGACAGCTTGCGGTCCAGCTTGAACACATGCGCGCCCGTGCCCGTCTGGCGCAGCAGGCCTGCACGGGCACCGCGCAGCGCCAGGCGCGCGTTCAAACCCGCCAGCCGCGCGCTCATGGCGTTGGCCGGCAAGGCGCGGGCGCGCAGCACGCGGGTATCGGCCGTGTCCGCCTCGGACGCGTCGCGGTAGCTGACGATCAGCCGGTCCGTCACCGGGGCCGCGCGCTGGACGATGCTGGCAATGCCGCGATCAACGTCGGTGTTGGACACGCCGGCGTGGGTGACGCCGGCTGCCAGCAGCCCGCAGGCCAGTGCAAGCAGGGTCTTCTGGTTCACAAAGCTCATGTTGGTAGTTCCGCAAATGTCGCCGTGGCAGACGGCGCGCCGTCCCGGCCCGTGGGATCACCACGAGAAGCGCCACCTGATTCACGGTTGGCTGGCGAGGCGGTCCTGATCCCGCTTGCACGCCAACCCGGCACCTTCCGGAGCGACCCAGTGTGTCGATTTGACGAAGGGACCCTTGTCACTGGGGGCGGGGACGCAAGTCACCCGATGGGGCAACACCCGATGGCAAGACAGCATGACGAATGACATGTGCGGCGTGCCTGCAATCCGGTCGCAGTTCGTGCAATTCGGTGCCGCTTTTCCGCATGCCATCGCATCCAGCAGGCAACTCATCGCGTGCGCCTTGGGTGCCTGCAACGGTGGGCCTAGCCTGACGACAGGTCGACGCGTTTCGTGTCCCCGTTCAGGCAAACCAAGGAGTCCCGCCATGTCCACCCGCTACTCGCTGTCGCAACGCACCACCCCGCAGAACACCCTCTTCGCCGCGCTGGCCTGTGCCATCACGCTGACGCTCACGGCCGGCCCCGCGCTGGCGCAGAGCCCGACGCTGGACCGCGTGGAAGTCAGCGGTCGCATCGTCGAGGCGCCGGCGCGCTACGACGTGGCCGCCCAGTGCCGCAACATCGGCGCACAGCTGGAAGACGCGCTGCAGACCACGTGGGCCAGGCAACGCGCCATCGGCAGCGTCCGCGTGCAACTGCTGATGGAAGAAGGCCAGATCACCGCCGTGAAGGCCCGTGGCCTGTCGTTCCCGGTCGCACGCGCGGTGCGCAACGCGGTGCAGGATCTGGACTGCGGCCCGCAGAAGCTCGCCGGCGCGCAGATCTACCGCTTCGCCGTGGACTTCGTCGACCCCGAGGCGCGCCGCTACGACAGCAGCGATACACGCATCGCGGGTGCTCAGTCCCGTGTGCGCGTCGCGCTGGCCAGCGAGTGAGCAATCGCCGCGTCGACCGCCTCCAGGGGCCGCGCCAGCACCGGCACGGCCTCGCGTCGCGCGGCGGCCCAGATGGGCGCGGGGAACTGCGCATCGCCGTCGAAGCGCGCGATGACATGCCAGTGCAGATGCGGCACCACATTGCCGAGCGAGGCCAGGTTGACCTTCGTGGGCGCCAGCAATGACCTTAGTGCGCGCTCGATCTCGGTGACAGCGTCCATGCACGCGTGTCTATCGGTGACGGACAGGTCGCTGAACTCGGCGACATGGTCGTTCCAGATCAGCCGGTAGAACGCCGGATGCGCGGGCTCGTCGAGCACGCGCACGACACGGAACTGGGGCGTGCGCGCGACGACGAGGCCGCCGTCGGTGCTGCAAAGCGGACAGGACATGGTTCAGCCTTTCAGGACCCAGCCCAGCGACAGCACGTAGCGGCTGCCGCCTTCGACGCGCGTCACGCTGTGCTCGCAGGCGTCGGGGCGAAAGAACTTGATGCGCCGGCTCTGCCAGATGGGCGTCGCGCAGACGAATTCGCCGCCGCGCGGCGAGGCCTTCACCACAACGTTGAGCCGGTAGTGGCGCCCGGCCTGCACCGGGTCGGTGTGCGGCGGGATGGCGCTGCCTTCGGGGTAGCGGATCAGGTAGCTGTCAAACGGCACGGGCCAACGCGCAGTGAGCAGCAGCATCTTGTCGTAGCCGCTGCCCTGGCGCCCGCGCTGCCACCGGAAGGCGGCGCGCAGGTAACCCGCAAGCGTCACACCAGCACCCGCTCGATGCCGCCGTCGTTGGCCTTCTTGACGTACTCCGGCATCCAGTTCTCGCCGAGGATCTGGCGGGCCATCTCGACGACGATGTAATCGGCTTCGAGCAGGCCGTTCTGCAGGTCGTCCTGGTAGCGGCTCAGTCCCTGCAGGCAGCTCGGGCAGGACGTCAGGATCTTCAGGTTCTCGTTGGCGCCGACCTTGCCGGACTCGCGCAGCTGCGCTTCGGTCTTGAGCAGTTCCTCTTCCTTGCGAAAGCGCACCTGCGTCGAAATGTCAGGCCGCGTGACGCCCAGCGTGCCGCTCTCGCCACAGCAGCGCTCGCTCTTCACGACGTTCTCGCCCACCAGCGCCTTCACCGTCTTCATCGGCTCCTGCTGCTTCATCGGCGTGTGGCAGGGGTCGTGGTAGAGGTAGCTCTGCTTGGAGGCCAGCGTGATGCCCTTCTCCAGCAGGTACTCGTGGATGTCGATGATGCGGCAGCCCGGGAAGATGTCTTCGAACTTGTAGCCCTGCAGCTGGTCGAAGCAGGTGCCGCAGCTCACCACCACGGTCTTGATGTCCAGGTAGTTCAGCGTGTTGGCGACGCGGTGGAAGAGCACCCGGTTGTCGGTGATCATCTTCTCTGCCTTGTCGAACTGGCCCGAGCCGCGCTGCGGGTAGCCGCAGCACAGGTAGCCGGGCGGCAGCACCGTCTGCACGCCGGCATGCCACAGCATGGCCTGCGTTGCCAGGCCCACCTGGCTGAACAGGCGCTCGGAGCCACAGCCGGGGAAATAGAACACGGCCTCCGTCTCCGCGGCGCTCTGCGGCGGCCGGATGATGGGCACGTAGTCCTTGTCCTCGATGTCCAGCAACGCACGCGCCGTCTTCTTGGGCAGGCCGCCAGGCAACTTCTTGTTGATGAAGTGGATGACCTGTTCCTTGATCGGCGCGGGGCCGACGGTCGCTCGAGGCGCGTTCGTCTGCTTGCGACCCGCGGGCCTGAACAGGTCCACGGCCACTCGCTGTGCCTTCATCGCCACGCCCACCATCGCCGTGCGGGCCAGCTTGATGGTCTCCGGGTTGGTCGCGTTCAGCATGAACATCGCCGCGGCGTTGCCGGGGCGGAAGCTCTTCTGGCCCATCTTGCGCAACAGGTTGCGCATGTTCATCGTGACGTCGCCGAAGTCGATCTTGACCGGGCACGGCGTCAGGCACTTGTGGCAGACCGTGCAGTGGTCGGCCACGTCCTCAAACTCCTGCCAGTGCTTGATGGACACACCGCGACGCGTCTGCTCCTCGTACAGGAAGGCCTCGACCAGCAGCGAGGTCGCCAGGATCTTGTTGCGCGGCGAGTAGAGCAGGTTGGCGCGCGGCACGTGCGTGGCACACACCGGCTTGCACTTGCCGCAGCGCAGGCAGTCCTTCACCGAGTTGGCGATCTCGCCGATGTCGCTCTGCTGCATGATCAGCGACTCGTGCCCCATCAGCCCGAACGACGGCGTGTACGCATTGCGCAGATCGGCGTTCTTCAGCAACTTGCCCTTGTTGAAGCGGCCTTCCGGGTCGATGCGCTGCTTGTATTCGGTGAAGGGCGCCAGCTCCTCATCCGTCAGGAACTCGACCTTGGTGATGCCGATGCCGTGCTCGCCGGAGATCACACCGTTCAAGGACCGCGCCAGCACCATGATGCGAGCCACGGCCTCGTGGGCCGTCTGCAGCATCTGATAGTTGTCGCTGTTGACGGGGATGTTGGTGTGCACGTTGCCGTCGCCGGCATGCATGTGCAGCGCCACCCACACCCGGCCGCGCAGCACGTCCTTGTGGATGCGGCGCACTTCGGCCAACAACGGCTCGAACGAGGCACCGCTGAAGATGGCCTGCAGCGGCTTGAGGATCTGCACCTTCCACGACGCGCGCAGCTCGTGAGTCTGCAGCCCGTCGAAGAAGCCTGAGCTGTCGATGCCGTCCAGCCACTGCTGCCACAGCGCGCGCACATCACGCAGCAAGGCCATCGCCTGCTGGACGCGGTCTTCCAGCAGCTCGGCGCTGGGAATCTCGCCGGCGTCGTCGCTCTTGCCCAGTGGCAGCTTGCCCGCGGTGAACAAACCCGTCAGCGCGTCGACGAGCTCGAGCTTGTTGCGCAGCGACAGCTCGATGTTGATGCGCTCGATGCCCAGCGTGTACTCGCCCATGCGGTCCAGCGGGATCACCACGTCCTCGTTCACCTTGAACGCGTTCGTGTGCTTGCTGATGGCGGCCGTGCGCTTGCGGTCCAGCCAGAACTTCTTGCGTGCATCGGCGCTGACGGCCACGAAGCCCTCGCCCGAGCGGCCATTGGCCAAGCGCACGACTTCGGACGTGGCGCGCGCCACTGCATCGGCATCATCGCCAACGATGTCGCCCACCAACACCATCTTGGGCAGCCCGCCGCGCTTGCTCTTGGTCGCGTAGCCCACCGCCTTCAGGTAGCGGTCGTCCAGATGCTCCAGGCCGGCCAGCAGCACGCCGGTGTGGGCGATCGAGAACATGTAGTCCTTGATGTCCACGATGCTGGGCACGCAGTCCTTCGGGTTGCCGAAGAACTCCAGGCAGACCGTGCGCACGTGCGCGGGCATGCGGTGCACGATCCAGCGCGCGCTGGTGATGAGTCCGTCGCAGCCTTCCTTCTGGATGCCCGGCAGGCCGGCGAGGAACTTGTCCGTCACGTCCTTGCCCAGGCCCTCCTTGCGGAACACGCGGCCCGGGATGTCCAGGCGCTCGGTGCGCTCCAGCACCCGGCCGCCCGCATCGAAGTAGCGCAGCTCGAAGCTGGCCACTTCCACGTCGTGGATCTTGCCGAGGTTGTGGTTCAGGCGCACGACCTCCAGCCACTTGGCCTCGGGCGTCACCATGCGCCAGCTGGCGAGGTTGTCCAGCGCCGTGCCCCACAGCACGGCCTTCTTGCCGCCGGCGTTCATGGCCACGTTGCCACCGATGCAGCTGGCCTCGGCCGAGGTCGGGTCGACCGCGAACACGAAGCCGTTGGCCTCCGCCAGGTCCGCCACGCGCTGGGTGACGACACCGGCCTCGCTGAAGATGGTCGGCACTTCACGGTCCAGGCCGGGCAGCTTCAGCATCTCGACGCCGCGCAGCGCTTCGAGCTTCTCGGTGTTGATGACCGCGCTGTTCCACACCAGCGGAATCGCGCCGCCCGTGTAGCCCGTGCCACCGCCGCGGGGAATCACCGTCAGGCCCAGCTCGAAGCAGGCACCCACCAGGCTGGCCATCTCGGCCTCGGTGTCCGGCGTCAGAACGACGAAGGGGTACTCCACGCGCCAGTCGGTTGCGTCCGTCACATGGGACACGCGCGACAGGCCGTCGAACTTGATGTTGTCCTTGGCCGTGACCTTTCCCAGCCGCTTGGCCGCGCGTTTGCGCAGGTCGGCCACGTGCTCGAACATCACCGCGAACTGTGCAACCGCCTCGCGCGCGGCCACCAGCAACTCGCCCACGTACGCGTCGCGTTGCGGATCGGCCACGGCGTCACGCCGCTTCTCGACCTCCGCCAGCCGGTGATGCAATGCCTCGATCAGCAGCACACGGCGCTTGGGGTTGTCCAGCAGGTCGTCCTGCAGGTAAGGGTTGCGCTGCACCACCCAGATGTCGCCCAGCACCTCGTACAGCATCCGTGCGGACCGGCCCGTGCGCCGTTCGCCGCGCAGCTTGTCCAGCAACTCCCAGGCACGGGAGCCCAGCAACCTGATGACGATCTCCCTGTCGGAGAACGATGTGTAGTTGTAGGGAATTTCACGCAACCGGGGGGCTGCGGTCTCGTGCTCGGTGGCGTTGAGCATCAAGGGGTGCGGAGCGTTCATGGCGTCCGGCGCGGCTGCACCAGCGGGAGTCGAGTCAGGGCGCATCGCCACCGGAAAACCCGACAGCGGCAAGGGGCGGAATGCTAACCGAGGGCGCTTTCCCCTACCCTCCCAGAGGCCGGCGACTGGGTTGCCTTGCGACGAAGCGCGGCTATCCTCGCCAACATGTCCTGCACGCCCGATCCTGAGCCCGTCGCTGCAGGCACGGCCATCGTGGTGATTCCGGGCATTGGCGGGCATCCGGCCTTTCACGCGGACCTGATTCGTGCGTTGCAGGAGGCGGCGCCCGTATTGACCCAGCCCCATGGCGACTTCTTTGCGCCGCCCTGGAGCGACCTGCAGGCCCACGTGGCCCACTGGCGCGCTTTCATTGAACAGGCAGGCGCCCAGAGGATCGTGTTGGTCGGCGTCTCGTTCGGCGCCCAGGTCGCCCTGGCTGTTGCGAGGGCACTGGGGCGACGTCTGGTCGGCCTGCTGCTGATCTCCTGGTGGCCGATCGGCTGGCTCGAGCGTGCTGCACTTCGGGCCTTGCACGCCCTGCCGCCCACGCCGCTGCAACGCCTGTTGGGCCGTTGGGCGTTCCGTTGGTCCGAACTCAAAAGCGACGATCCCGCCGCCTTGCGTAAGACCCGCACAGCGCTCTACGACAACGAGGCCACCGTTCAGGCCCGTCTGTGGGCCAGGCTGATGTGCTGCCGTGAGGCCCGGATGGCGCTCGTGCCGCCGATCCGGGCGGCGGTCCACCTCGTCTACGGGGACCGCGAGCTGGCGCGCCTGCGCGCCACTCTGATCCACACCCGGCTTCGCGCCCTTGGTACGCTGCATCGGGTGCCGGGCGACCATGCCGTGTCCACCCGCGCGTCACCAAATTTCGAGAACACCGTCCTTCGTCTGGTGCGCCAAGCCCTCAACCCTGCCGAGACCGTCGCATGACTGCCAAGTTCCTTCGTGGCTTCATTCCGTTCACCGTCAGCACAGGACTGTTCTTTGTCCTCTGGGGACTGAAGATCACCGACGCCACCTTCTCGCTGATCTTCGCCTTTCTGCTTGAAATCGTGCTGCTGTGCCACATCGCCCTGCAGCGAGTGGACGCGGTCCATGCATCCCTGGGAGACATCGCCGCCGTTCGAGGCCTGGCGGAGGTGCCGACTCACATCCGCAACGCCACTCGACTCGAGAGTCGTTTCAATCCTGCCATCGCCGACTGCCTGGTCCGCGACTTCGCCAACCAGGTGGGCCAAATGGGACGCGGACTTCAACGCCTGTCCCCTGATCGCTTCATGCTCGTGGCCGCCACCATCTACGGGCGGCTGCGCGAGGGCGATACGCTGATCGCCACCAGCTATTTCGCCGGAGGCGACTACTGGAAGGAGCGCTACGGCAAGGAATACATGCAACTCAACCGTGATGCCCATGCCCGCGGCGCCCGCATTGAACGCATCTTCGTCCTGCGCGACGAAGGTCACCGCGCCGAAAAGCTGCCCATCCTGAAGAGCCAATCCGAGTTCGTCTCCGTCTACACGTGCATGCTCGACAACCAGGCACTCAACGAGGAAGAACACCGGGACTTTTTCGTCATCAACGACGACATGGCCGCCGAGTTCCACTTCAGCCCCAACCAGGTGTTGCTGGGCGTTGACCTGATCACGGACAAGCTGGACGTCCAGCGCCTCAAGACCATCATTCTTCGCATCCGCAACACGGCGGCGACGCCTTTCAAGTCCAACGAGTAGCGAGGGCATCTTGTCTTGGCCGCAACCCACTCGCATCTTCGTCACGGGGGGAACCGGCTTCCTTGGCCGCAACCTCCTACCCGGGCTGATGGCGCTGTTGCAGGGGCCGACCGAATGGACCGTGCTGACCCGACGCCCACCTCCGGGCGCGCCAAGCGGAGTCCGCTACGTCAGCGGTGACTTGGCTCAGCCACAGACCTGGCTGGACGAATTGCGCCGCCACGACCTGGTGATCTGGCTAGGCGCCGACCGCGACCACCGTCAGTCGCTGTCGCGGCTGATGGCCGTCAACGTCGACGCCGTTGCCGCGGCCATCAAGGCGTCGCAGGCCTCCTGCATCAGGCATTTCATCTATGTGAGCAGTGTTTCGGCGGTGGATCAGGCCAGCGACCCTTTCGTGCCCACCGACGAACTGAGCGAGCCATCTCCCCACACGGACTACGGTCGCTCCAAGCTGCTGGCCGAGCGGCTGGTGCTTTGCTCGGGTCTGTCCGCCACGGTGTTGCGGCTGCCTTTCCTGTATGGCCCGGGTTTCGCGCCGACGTCCTTTCTTGCCTGGTGCCAGCGAGCAGCACGGGGGCGTGTGCTGCGACACATACATCTCCCGGGCACGCTGAGCCTGTTGTTTGCACCGGACGCTGCCCGCGTGATAGCCACGGTCTTCGCGAACCGCGTGGCCGACACGAGGCCTGAGGTCTATTGCGTATCGGACGGTGTCATCCATGGCATGGAAGCCATCGTGCAGGCTGTCGGCGCGCTGCACGACTGCCCTGCCGCCACACGTTCGATCCAGATCCCGTCATGGGTGCGTCGCCTGTTGGGCTGGACTCCCTTTGACTACTGGCAGCATGCCGCACTCTCCGAGAACTTCTTCGCCGTCGACTCGCAACGCCTGCAGGCAAGCTTCCCGGAGCTGCAATTCACCCCGCTGCACGAGGGACTCAGAGCCAGCTTCCGCATCTGACCCCGGTCCTCACACACATGCGCCCCATGCCCTCCACCCTCTCGATCGACAACTCAGGCCTGCAGGTGCTGGGCCACCGCGGCGCCATCCTGCATGGTGGCCCGCACCATGAGAACAGCGCTGGCGCTTTTCAAGAAGCCTTGGACGGGGCCGACGGATTCGAGACGGATGCCTGCGTGGACGCCGACGGGGAGGTTTTTCTCGTTCATGAGGCGAAGTACGTCACCGCCGAAGCGGGCGTCGTGTATTGCCTGTCCGAGCATCTCGATCAGAGCAGCCAACAGTTGCTGGGCAACCGGCGCATTGACCAACTGCGCACGGCCGAAATGCTTCAGCTGCGTCTGCGCGATGGGTCCGCATTGCCCGCACTGCAGGAGGCAATTCGCTTGGTGGGCTCGCTGCCTGGCAAGCTACTCGACATCGAGATCAAGGGCTACGAGACGGTGCTCGCAGTGGTGCAGATCGTGGACGCTGCGCTTCAGGCACAGGTGCTGCAGCCTTCCCAGGTGCTGTTGTCCACCTTCAATCATCCCGCACTGTCGGTGGTTAGAGAACGCCTGCCGCAGTCGCCCGTCGGTGCGATCTTTCTGACACCGGATCAACCATCTGCCAGTCTGTTCCCCTGGCATCCCGGCAGCGCCGGCAGCTACACGCCGCTGACAGCAGCCACGCTGCGCGCACCCGAGTTGCAGGCCATCGGGCCCGACATCATCGTGGTGCCGGAGGAGATGCTCTGCGAAGCCACGCTCGATCTGGTGAGCGAGCACCTGCCACAAGCCAGGCTGATGTGCTGGGTCTTCACCGAACGAAAGAACCACGAAGCAGCCGACCTGCTCAGGCGGCTGCTGCGCCTGCAGTCCAGCGGACGTATCGCGGGCGTGATGGTGGATAACCCTCGAGACTTCAAGCGTGCTGCCCGCGCACACGGGATCCACTTGGCCACGCCGTGAAGCTCACCATCAAGCGCTGTCCGACGCAGCGCAGCGGCTGACCGCCTGCAGCATCCGCCGCGCAATCGCCGATCCCGTGGGCCGCCTCAGGCCATGATTCGCGCGTACAGGGCCGTGTCGCGCGGCGTGCCGTCTACACCCAGCGCGTCACGCCGCAGCACGCCTTCCAGCTCAAATCCACAGCGCTCTGCCACGCCGCGGCTCTTGAGATTTTTCGCGTCGCAGCGGATCTCCACGCGGCGGGCGCCCAGTCGGTCGAAGGCGAGTGACGTCAGCAACCGAACGGCCTCGCTGACATGCCCCTGCCCGGCCGCGTCGGGGCGTATCCAGTAGCCGATCTCGAACTTGCGCACCGACCAGTCGATGCGGTGCAGGCCGGTGCCGCCGAGCAGCCGGCCGGCGCTGCCGTCCGGGCGGCGTGCGTAGATCTGAAAGCACAAGTCGCGGCGAGCGATGAAGTCGGCGTGCATGCGGCGCACCACCAGCTCCGAGCTTTCGGCCGTCGGCGCCTCCTGCGCCCACGGCATCCAGGGCCGCAGGTGCGACAGCGACTGCGCAATGACCACGGCCATCTCCGCACCGAGGCCGGCGCGGGGCGCCTGCAGCACGGTGCGCTCACCCTCCAGGCGCTCCCGGACCTCGATCAGCAGGGGATCCGTATTCGTATTCATGCCGGCAGCACCTCCACAGGTTTGGGCAGTTCGCGCACGGCGCGCAGCGTCGCATGGTTCCATGCCCACACGGCCACCAGCAGGCAGCCGATGCCCGAGAACGCCAGCGTGGCGCGCAGGCCCAGGTGTTCGCCCATCCAGCCGCCCAGCAATGCACCCGGTGCGGCCGGCAGCAAGATCAGCCAGCGCACGGTGCTGGTCATGCGGCCCAGCATCGGCGCCGGCGTGACGGCTTGGCGCAGCGACAGGAAGTTGATGAACATCAACACCGCGCCCACGCCCCAGATGAACAGCATCGCGCCAAAGCCCACGACGCCCAGCGGTCCCGAGGGCGCCAGCGCCAGCAGCAGCCAGCCGAGGCCACAGGTTGCAAAGCCCACCACCAGGCAGGGCCCGGGGCCCAGCCGCTTGCTGATGCGGTGGCCCCACACGCTGGCGAGCACGGTGCCCAGGCCGATGGCCGCATACGACCAGCCCACCGTCTGCGGCGCCAGCTTCAGCTCGCGGGTCGCGAACAGGATTTGCACGACCAGCGCCCCGTTGTGGAACAGGTTCCAGGCCGCCACGACGATGGCCATGCTGACGAGCAACTCGCGCTCGCGCACGAAGCGCAGGCCTGCCTTCAGCTCGCGCCAGAAGTCCTGCGCCTGGCGCGGCGGCAGCGTCTCCTGCACGCGGATGCCGCGCAGGATCAGCGTTGACAGCGCCAGCATCACCGCGTCCACCGCCAGCGCCAGCGGCGCGCCCACCAGCTTGATCAGCAGGCCCGCGACGCCCGGCCCGGCCACCTCGGCGCCCGACGACGCTAGCGCGTTCTTCGCATGCGCCTCCACCAGCCGCTCACGCGGTACGACCTGCGTCAGCACGATCTGGCCGGCGCTGCCCGCTGTTGTGTGCACGGCGCCGATGATGAAGCCCACCAGATACAGCCAGCCCATGCTCAAGACACCCAGCACCGCCGCCAGCGGCACCGAGGCGACGGCCACCGCCAGCACGACCTCGCCGGCGATGTACACGGGCAACTTGCGCACGCGGTCCAGCAGCACGCCCGTGGGCAGCGAGAACAGCGCGAACGGCAGCACCTCCAGCGCCTGAAGGATGCCCATCTGCGTGGGGCTGGCATTCAGCAGCACGGCCGCTGTCAGCGGCAGCGCCAGCAGCGTGATCTGTCCGCCCAGCGAGGACACGAGGATGGAAGTCCAGAGCCGCCGGTAGACAGCGTCGCGCAGCAGGTCGCCGGGCGCGAGGGTGAGGAACTTGAAGGACATGACGCGAAGGGAAACTGCCAGGATTCGACGTGCGGGCAACGCCCGCGGGGCTGTGACGCGTTGGCGGCGTCAGTCGAGGTCGAGCAGCTTGGTCATGGCACAGATTCTAGGCGCGCAGCCGCGCCAGGGTCGCTGGCCTGTGCGCGTTCAGGCCGGTCAGGGCATGCCCGCCTCCTTGGCCACCGGCTTGACCGGCCCCCCTCCACCCCGGCGCGCACCGAGCGGAACGCAGCCTGCTCGACGAGGTGGTTGAGCTGGGCCACGACATCCATCCCTCGGATGAATCGGCTGGAAAAGTCCAGCCCAGCGCGAACAGAAAGGCCATCACAAATCGCGAAGGCGTGGTTGGTGGGAGAGCTGGCGATCTCAGGACGGAGCGCCTAGTCATCGATCATGGCATCTGCCCCTGGGGAGAGGTCGCCCCTCCACCACGGTGCTGGCATGATTGTTGGCTTGAATATTTGCTGGTCAGCAAATATGGCACCTATAGCTAATTTAGCCATTTGAACCTTATTTGCTGCCCAGCTTAAGTCGTGGAACGCCGCCGCGGCCCGCAGAGCCGTGGCAGCGATGTCGCCGCAGGACGCGGCAAGGGAAGCGGGAGTGCACATGCCCGCATCGTGCGCGCCGCTGCGCGCGCCGGCAAACCGGCCGGCACAAGTCGCTGCCGCGCACGTGTATTGCGGCGCGGCGCCCGCGCGGCCTCACCTGCCGACGGCAGCACCGTCGCGGCGCGGATCGCTGGCGGCCACGTAGCCCTCCACGCCCGGGTCGCCCAGCCGCCAGATGAACTGGCCGGCACCGAAATCCTGGTAGCTGTCGTGGATGTCGCCGATCTCATGGCCGCGTGCACGCAGCGCCTCGATGGTGGCAGTCGGCATGTGCGGCTCGACGTTGATGGACAGCCCCTCGTTGAAGCGCCAGCGCGGCGCGTCGCAGGCGGCCTGTGGGTTCTGGCCGTAGCAGAGCATGCGCACCAGCGTCTGCATATGGCCCTGCGGCTGCATGTTGCCGCCCATGACACCAAAGCTCATGACTGGCGCGCCGTCCTTGGTCAGGAAGGCGGGAATGATGGTGTGGAAGGGGCGCTTGGCCGGCGCGACCTGGTTGGGGTGACCGGGCTCCAGCGTGAAGCAGTGGCCGCGGTTCTGCAGGCTGATGCCATAGCCCGGCAGCACAAGGCCGGAGCCGAAGCCCATGTAGTTGCTCTGGATGAAGCTGACCATCATGCCCGACTCGTCCGCAGCGGTCAGGTAGATGGTGCCGCCCTTGGCGGGATTGCCGGCGCCGAACACCTGGGCGCGGGCGGGGTCGATCAGCTGGGCGCGCTCGGCGAGGTAGCTCGAAGCGAGCAGTTGCGCAGCACTGACCGTCATCGCGCCCGGCTCAGCCACGTAGCGGTAGACATCGGCAAAGGCCAGCTTCATCGCCTCGATCATCAAGTGCTGAGCCTCGGGGCTGTCGACCGCATGAGCCGTCACGCCGCACTGCTCCAGCAAGCCGAGTGCCATCTGCGCCGCGATGCCCTGGCCGTTGGGCGGGATCTCATGCAGCGTGTGGCCGGCGAAATCCTTGGCCAGCGGCGTGACCCATTCCGGTTGGTACGCAGCCAAGTCCGACTCGGTCAACGCGCCGCCCGTCTCACGAGCGAAGCGCGCCAACGCCTGCGCGATCTCACCCCGGTAGAAGGTCTCGCCCTTCGATGCTGCAATCAGCTTCAGGCTTCGCGCCGCTTCTTCAAAGCGGAACAGCTCGCCAACCTCGGGCACGCGGCCCTTGGGCAGAAAGGCCTGCGCAAAGCCGGGCTGGGACGTGAGCTCACTCAAGGCTGCGGCCATCGCCCATTTGCCCTGCACGATGGGCGGCACGGCGTAGCCGCGCTCGGCAATCTCGATGGCGGGCTGCAGCAGGTCCGCGAACGGCAGCTTGCCGAAGCGCTGGCTCAACGCCGCCCAGGCCCCCACCGCACCGGGCACGGTGACAGAACCCCAGCCGCGCTTGGGCATGACCTGACCCTGGAAGAAGCCCGGTGTCCATGCTGCCGGCGCCGGCCCCGAGGCATTGAGTCCGTGCAGTTGCCGGCCGTCCCACAGGATGCAGAAGGCGTCGGAGCCGAGGCCGTTGCTGCAGGGCTCCACGAGCGTCATGCACGCTGCGGCGGCAATCGCCGCGTCCACTGCATTGCCGCCCTGCCACAGCATCTGCAGACCCGCCTGGGCCGCGAGCGGGTGCGAGGTCGAGACGATGTTGCGCGCGAACAGCGGGCTGCGCCGGCTCGGGTAACCGGCGGTCCAATCGAAGCGGTGTGAGGTGCTCATGAGGGTTGATTCTGCGCGGTGTAAGGCTTTGCAACCCCGTCAACGCTGCGAGAAAAGAGGGCGTTGTCGACACAAGCTTTCGCGAAGCCCCGAGCAACCCCAAACACCCTGGAGCACCGAAGATGAACACGCTGAAGACCACCATCGCCACCGCCCTCATCACGCTCGCCTCGGGCGCCGCGATGGCCCAGACCCCTGCTGCCACTGCAGCCACTGCGGCTCCTGTCACCGAAGCCGCCATGGCCACCGCCGCAGCGCCGGCCGCCAAGCCCGCACCCGTTGCGACGCCTGCGGTTGCCGCCGCACCGGCTGAAGCCGCCAGCGCCGCCAAGCATGCCCACAAGCACAAGAAGAACCACGCCGAGGCCAAGGCCGCCGTCAAGACCGAGGCCAAGACGCAGTAAGCGCAACAGCGCTCCGCGCAAGGCCGCAGCCCTCACCGGCTGCGGCCTTCTTTTCTTGCTCGCCGGCTTTCGCGAACGGAGGGGCGGGGATCAGTCACCCGCCGTTGGCGCCTGAGAACTGCTCAGTCGGCCTTCAGCGGAAGCGTCACCGTCAGCTCGGTGCCCAGCCCGTGTTCCGACCGCACGGCGACGGTACCGCCATGCGCTTGCACAACGTGCTTGACGATGTACAGCCCGAGACCGACGCTGCGACTGGCGTTGTCCAGCTCCGAGCTGGCGCGCTGCATCGGTTCGAACAGGTTGGGAAGGAGGTCGGGGCGAATGGGCGGCCCGTCGTTCTGGATCACGAGCGCCACCATGCCACTGTCGACGCGCGAGCTGACCTTCACGACCGAGCCGGCCGGGCTGTAGCTGACGGCGTTGGACAAAAGGTTGCCCACGACCTGGGTCAGTCGACCGGCATCCCAGGACCCCTGCGCGTCGCCTTCGTACTGCAGCTCGAACGTGCGACCCGGATGCGCTATTCCAAACTCCTCGACCACCTGCCGCACCACGGCATGGAGGTCGCCGGGCTTTCGGGCCAGCGGGATGGAGCCACCGAGCCTGGCCTGCGTGAAGTCAAGCAGTTCGTGGATCATGGCGGTGACCTGGTCCGCAGACCTGTGGACGCGTGCAATCAGATCGTCGACGGTCCGCGGGTCGAGTCGCTCCCAGCGTCTGAGCAGCGTCGCCGTCATCTTGATCACCGAGACGGGGTTGCGCAGATCGTGACTGACGATGCCGATCAGGCGCTCGCGAAATTCGGCGGTCTGGTCCAGACGAGTCTTCTCCAGCGCAACCGCGGCCTGGTCAGCCAGTGCCGAGAGCAGCCATTCGTCGTCCTCCGGCAGCGAACTGGACGGCCGCATGGCAACGGCCAACAGGCCTGTCACCTCGCCGGCGACCACGAGCGGCACTCCCAGGAACGGCTCCTGCTCCGTGGTGCCCAGCAGCAGCTTCAGGCGCGTGATCAGGGCGTCCTGCAACGGCTCCTGGAAGTCGCTGTGCGCATCAACATCAAGGCCGAACGACGCACGCACGGCCAGCAGACCCTCGTCGTTGGTCAGCATGAGCACCACCCGAGGTGCATCGAGCAACTCGGCGGCGCGGTCGACCGTCAGGTCCAGCACTTCCTCCAACGAGACGGCGTAGGTGAGCGCGCGGCTGATCTCCGTGAGCTTGCGCAACTGCTGCGCCCTCTTGTTGACGTGAAACCGAGCCGATCCCATCACACGACTTCGATGCCGGCGGACGTGATGCTGAGCTCGTGCGCGTTCAGATCGTGCGCAATGCCGCGGGCCTTGATGACGCGCAGCGTGCGATGGGCCCGACGCCCTTCCAGCGTGATGCTCAGAAGGATGATGTTGTCGGCCAGGGCGCTCGTGCGGGTTTCGGAAAAGAGCTCCTGGCCGAAGGTCTCATAGGTGAAGACGCTGGAAACACCCATGACGGCGAAATGCTGTGCGAGCGCGTACAGGTAGCTGTGCAGTCGCTTGGTGTCGGTCGTGCTCATCAGCAGATCACCCACGGCATCCACGACGATGCGTTTGATGCCCTTGCCCTTCACGGTGCGATAGATCGAGGAGACGATGCTGTCGATCTGCAGTTCCACCGGCGAAACGTAGAGGAAGTGCAGCCCGCCATCGCGCGCCTGCCGTGCGTCAAGGCCCAGCGAATTCAGTTGTGCGTCGAGCTGCGTGGGGTTTTCTTCGAAGGAGACGTACATGCTCGGCTCACCCAGCCGCACGCCTTGCATGACGAACTGCATCGCCAGCGTTGTCTTGCCGGCGCCCGTCTGCCCGAGCAGGAACGTCGAGCGGCCACGGTACAGGCCGCCATCCAGAACGTCGTCCAGCCCGCTGACGCCGGTGGTCACACGCTCCCTGAGAAAGTCGTAGACGGGCGGGGTCGTCGGGCTGACCAGCCGCGGGAACACTTCCAGCCCGCCGCCGGTGATGCGAAAGGCGTGCAGGCCCTCCAGGTAGGAACTGCCGCGCAGCTTGAGCACGCGCAGAAACCGCTCATCCCGCGTGCCCAACTTGTCGCGAGCCAGTTCGACCATGCTGTCGGCAACGGCGAACTCGGGATAAGTGGAGACCTGGTCGGCGCTGTACTCGCCGACAAAGAAGGCCGTGGTTTCGTAGGCTGTCAGCAGGCCCGCGACCTCGTAGAGCATCTTGCGCATCTCCGGGATCGACGTGGACAGGTCGTGGATTGCCTTGAACGAGTCGATGACGATGATCTTGGGGCGGTGGGTGGTGATCGCTTCAGTCAGCAGCGCCACCAGCACGCCCACGCCCTGCTCCGACAGCTCGTGGCCTATGGAGCTGTAGTGAATGACGGTCCCCAGCTTGGACTCGTCAAAGAAGCTGAACTGCTGCAGGTAGCGCACCACCTTGTCAGCGGGTTCGGACAGGGTCGTGAAAAACAGGATGGGCCGACCATCGTCCTCGGCGTTGGCGAACATCAGTCGCTCCGCCAGGATGGTCTTGCCACTGCCTGGCTCGCCCATCAGGATGTTGATCGAGTTGGCGGGGAACCCGCCGTCCAGGATCAGGTCGAGCTCCCAATTGCCGGTAGTCAGCCGAGGCAATGCCGGCCGCTCGGGCGACGGCTCGACGGGCTCGTTGAGATGACCCATGGTGCTCTAACCTTTCGACTTGCGTCTTTTTTCGATGAGCGAGTTCACGGTGCTGAGCAACCGCTGTTCGGCCAAGGGTTTCATCAGGAAGGCATCCGCGCCAGCTTCGGCCGCCCGACTGCTCGCCGCGAGGATGCTGAATATCAGCACGGCGATGTGCTTCGTGAGCGGATCCGATTTCAGCTGCCGACACAGCGACAGGCCATCGAGCTTTGGCACCAGCACCTCGGTGATGACGATGTCCGGACTGCGTTCTCGCACGCGCTTGAGGGCCTCGTGACCATCGGTCGCGAATGCGACCTCGAAACCGGCTTCCGTCAGGAAGTGAGCTTCAAGCGCCCGAATGTGCGGATCCCGCTCGACGACCAACACCAGCAAGCTGGCGGCGGGTACGGTCGTCGGGTCGGCGCTGTCAGGGTTGGGTGCTGTGAATCTAGGTTCAGCCATGGGTGAAGCGGTGGGCCTTTCAAAGTCCTTCCGCAGCGTTGAAGGCTGAACGCCTTGTGTCGGCTGAAGTGCCTCCACTTGAGCATCGAATGGTCCAAGTGGCGAGCCGATGGTACGCCCCCCGGCGCGCTGCAGACCTGAAGCAACCCCATTGATCTTGTTGCCGAGGCCCCGACAGGCGGACTCCACCCGCGCACGGCAAGGCCTGCGAGCGCTGTTCAGGCACCCGCCATCGGTCTCAGCTGCGGCGTTCTGCAACAGCATGCCGACGAATCGTGAACTGCTTCGCGAAGCGCATCACCACCCCCCGCGTCACGGCGTGACGCTACAGCGGCTGGCTTCCTAGACTGCCGGGCATGCAGTTCTTCCCCCGCCTTCTCTCCCTCGCCAGCGCCCTTCTTGCCGCCAGCGCCGTCCAGGCAGCACCGATCAGCCTGGGCCTGGACCCCAGCCTCAACCTGCTCGCCTTCGGCAACATGACCGTGGCCAGCAGCGACGTGGAAGGCCGCGTCGCCGTCGGCGGCAACGCGACGATCAACGGCTACTCCATCAACACCAAGACCGGCTCCAGCGCGCTGTACGACGGCACGGGGTTGACGGTCGGCGGCGCCCTCGCCTTCACCAACGGCACGGTCTGGGGTGGCGCCAGCGTCGGCGGCAGCTACACGCCCAACAACAGCGGCAACGTGATCGGCAGCACCACGCCGGGCGTCGGCTTCGCCTTCGCCAGCGAGAACCAGCGCCTCACGTCGCTGTCGTCCTCGCTGGACGCGATGGTCAACACGGGCAGCGCCGTTGACCAGTGGGGCACCCTGCACTTCAACGCGGCTGGCCAGATGCTGGCCGTGTTCGACATCCTTGCCGTTGATGCGCGCAAGAACCTGCAGATCGACAACCTGTTGGACGGCGCGCAAGTGCTGATCAACATCCACGGCAAGACCGTCGACTTCGGCAACCACGGCTACACCGGGTTCAACAAGGGCCAGGTGTTGTTCAACCTGCCCGACGCGACCAGCATCATCCTGAACGGCGGCATCAACGCGTCGCTGCTGGCCACGAACGCCAGCGTCGGCCAGGGCTGGGGCCAGATCAACGGCCAGGTGGTCGTGAAGGACTGGAACAGCAGCGTGCAGGTCAACGACGCGCCCATGCCGGCGCTACGCGTGCAGCGCCTGCCCGAGCCGGCCTCGCTGGCGCTGGTGGGGCTGGGCCTGCTCGCCGTGGGCGCCGCAAGGCAGCGCCGCCGGCGCTGATCCGCGCGTCAGCGGATGGGCGCCACCTCGCGCATGGCCTTCACGGCGCCGGCACCGACGGCCGCGCCGAAGCGCTTGGCCAGCCGCTCGGCGACGTTGTCCTTGGGCGTGTAGTCGACAACCTCTTCGGCCTTGACGACCTCACGGGCCACGTAGTCCAGATTGCCGAAGCGGTCGGCCAGGCCTTGTTGCACGGCCTGCTCGCCGTTCCAGAACAGACCCGAGAAGGTCTCGGGCGTTTCTTTCAACCGCTTGCCGCGGCCCTCGCGCACGACCGCGATGAACTGCTGGTGGATCTGGTCCAGCATGGCCTGCGCGTAGGCGCGCTGCTTGGGCTGCAGGGGGCTGAACGGGTCCAGCATGCCCTTGTTCTCGCCGGCGGTCAGCAGGCGGCGCTCGATGCCGACCTTGTCCATCAGGCCGGTGAAGCCGAAGCCGTCCATCAGCACCCCGATGGAGCCCACCACCGAGGCCTTGTCGACGAAGATCTCGTCGGCCGACGCGGCGATGTAGTACGCGCCCGATGCGCACATCTCCTCGACGACGGCGTAGACGGGTTTGTCGTACAGCTTCTTCAGCCGCCTGACCTCGTCGTAGACGATGCCGGCCTGCACCGGGCTGCCGCCGGGCGAGTTGATGCGCATGACGACCGCCTGGGCCGCCTCGTCCTTGAAGGCATCCCGCAACGCAGCCAGCAGCAGCTCGGCGCTGGCCTCGGAGTCGACGGCAATCTCGCCGCGCACCTCCACCAGCGCCGTGTGCGGCGTGGCCGTCGGCGTCACATGCCGTCCCTGCAGCCACAGGTTGTAAACCAGCAAGCCCGCCAGCAGCAGCCAGAACAGCCGGAACACCAGGCGCCAGCGTCGCTCGGCCCGGCGCTCGCGCAGGAAGTCGCGCGCGAGCGCGGCGAGTACCGGCTCGGCCTGAGACGAGACCATGGGTGGCACGCCGACAGGCTCTTGCATGGGAGGTGGCAGATCGTCGTTGGAGGTGGTGCTCATATCAGTCCTGGAAAGCAGGCTTGGTGTCTCGTGTCGGGTGCCAGTAGACCTCGCCATCACGCTCGGTCACGGCAATCTTGGTCAGGCGGCCGCGGGTGCAGGGGCCCATCACGCACAGGCCACTGAGCGGCTCGTAGACGGCGCCGTGGATGCTGCACATGATGTAGCGCCTGTCGCCGTCGAGGAACTCGCCCTCCTGCCAGTCCATTTCGGTCGGCACGTGGGCGCAGCGGTTCAGGTAGGCCACAGCCTGGCCGTCGAAGCGCAGCGCGAACGCGCGCACCGGCTCGCGCCATTGGATGACGTCGAAGCTGACCGCCTTGCCGCGCTCCTGCAGCTCCGCAGAAGCGCACAGCCGCTGCGGCGGGCTGGCGTCGTCATCAAGCATGGGCAATCAACCAGTCGTGCAGTTCGCGCGTCGAGTGCGCCACGAACAGCGGGTTGAACTCCGCGAAGGTCGCGTGGTCATGCGCGCCGAAGCTGACGGCCACGCACGGCGTGCCCGCATTGACCGCCAGCTGCAGGTCATGCGTGGTGTCGCCGATCATCAGCGTGCGCTCGGGCTCTACGCCAAACTCGCGCATCAGCTCCAGCAGCATCTGCGGATGTGGCTTGGAACGCGTCTCGTCGGCCGTGCGCGTGCCGTCGAACAAATGGCCCAGTTCGCTGGACGCGAGCACCCGGTCCAGGCCCACCCGGTTCTTGCCGGTGGCCACGGCCAGCCAGTGGTGACGCGCCTTCAGTGCTTCGAGCATCGCCAGGCTGCCTTCGAACAGCGACAGCTCGTGCTCCGAGGCCAGGTAGTGGTGGCGGTAACGCAGGCCCAGCTCCGGGTAGCGGTCCTCGGCCAGGCCTGGCACGGCATGCTCCAGTGCATCGCGCAGGCCCAGGCCGATGACGTACTTGGCACGCTCGAACTCGGGCTCGGGCAAGCCCAGGTCGACAGCAGCGCGCTGAATGCAGCGGGCGATCAGCGCGGTGGAGTCGAACAAGGTGCCGTCCCAGTCGAAGGCAATCAGGTCAAAGCGTTGGGGGCGGGCGGTCATGTCCGGATTGTCAGTCCAACCCTTGACCCTGCCAGACATGCTCCAGCTCAGAGGCGCTGCACTGACCGCCCCGCGTTGCCGCGCAGCTCCCGGGAGGCTTCAAATCAGCCGGTCACCGGGGGGAAACGGGGTCATGCTCTGGTAGATCACTGCGTGGCGAGCTAGCGAGCAAACAGCGGAGCGCCCGCCGGCGCCGTCCGGCTTCTTCCCTTGGCTACAGGGCTGTAGGGATGTAGAGCGGCTGCGCGCTCAGGTCTGAGCCGGCACGCTGGCCAGCGGCAGAAACAGCGTCAGGGCGGCGTCGGACAGCAGGATGAAGCCGTGGTGTTGGTAGAAGGCGCTGGCCTGCTCGTCCTTGGCGTCCACGAGCAAGGCATAGGCAGCGATCTCGGAGCGCTTGCAGCGGGTCAAGGCGTCCGCCAACAGCGCCCCACCCAGGCCTTGGCGCTTGAAGCCCAGATCCACGGCCAGGCGCCCCATGCGCACGGTCGGCAGGGCGCGGTAGCGGGGCAGCTTCTTGGTGACGGCGGCCGGCGGCTCGGCGAGCGGCACGCTGGCAGCAGCCAACGTGTAGTAGCCGGCGATGCGTCCATCGTCGCTGTGAGCCAAGAAGCAGGAAGCGACGCGGCGGCGCATATCTTGGCTGGCCTGCTCGGCCAGGTACCGGTTCAGGGCGGGGGTACCGCAATCAAAGCGGCTGCGGCCATGCGAGGCATTCAGCAGGGCGACTTCGAAGGGCGCAGGCGTCATTGCGCCTCACCGGACACGTCTCGCAGCAACGTACGGCGACGGGCGAGCGCGCGCTTCAAGGCGGGCGCAGCGGCGGGCGGCTCGAGCAGCGCCTGGGCAAAGCACTCCTGATCGGCGCGGGACAGGCGCAGCACCTGCGCCTGCTCGATGGCACGCTGGGCGGCATCCTGCACAGCGGCCACGACGAAGTCGGTCATGGTGCGGCCTTGCAACTCGGCCGCACGCTTGAGCAGACCGTGCAGGTCGGTGCTGATGCGGGCTTCCAGGCGGGCGCTGGCGGTGGTGGCGGAAGGCATGGTGATGATCTCCTGTCGCAATTGTACGGCTTATAGCCGTACAGAACCTGACCCAGGCCCAAAACCGCACATCGGGCTCGCTGGCAAGCATGGGCCGGCGCCGTTGGCCACATCGCTACAATACCGGCTCGTCATTGGGGAGTAGCCGTCCTGCGCACGCAGGAGCTCGCGTCAACACACTTGGTCCGATGGACCATGGCGCCAGCAGCTCCAGAGCCTGGCAAGACCTTTGACCACATCGCCTCCGGTAAGGGCCGGGTGGCGGCGTGGTCTTTGGTTTGGTGTCGGCCCTTTGGAGAATCTCTTGGAAGCTTTCCTGGTGTCCACCGGCGTCGTCGCGCTCGGTGAAATGGGCGACAAGACGCAATTGCTGGCCATCGTGCTGGCCGCCACCTTCCGCAAGCCTGTGCCCATCATCCTGGGCATCTTCGTCGCCACCGTTCTGAACCACGCCGCCGCCGGCCTGCTGGGCGGGTGGGTGGCCCAGGCGCTGGGTCCGGACGTGCTGCGCTGGGTGGTGGGCCTGTCCTTCCTGGCGATGGCAGTCTGGATGCTGATCCCGGACAAGCTGGACGACGACGAGGGCGCCGCGAAGCGCCAGCGCTTCGGCGTCTTCGGCACGACCGTCGTGGCCTTCTTCCTGGCCGAGATGGGCGACAAGACGCAGATCGCGACCGTCGCGCTGGCTGCGCGCTACCCCGAGGTGGTGCAGGTCGTTCTGGGCACGACGGTGGGCATGATGCTGGCCAATGCGCCCGCCGTGTTCCTTGGCGACAAGATCGCCGCCAAGGTGTCCATGCCGCTGGTCCATGCCATCGCGGCCATCATCTTCGCCGTGCTGGGCGTGCTGACGCTGCTGAACGTCGGTCGCATGTTCTGAGTCAGTCGGCCAGCAGGTCGCGGCACGGCGCCGGCAGCGGCGCCTCGCACGTCACTGTCTCACCAGTGGCCGGATGCTGGAAAGCCAACCGACGCGCGTGCAGGAACATGCGATCGAACTTCGCGGGGCCGCGGGCCAACTCGCGGTTGCGATCGAAGTCGCCGTATTTGGGGTCGCCCACGATGGCGTGGCCCGCCTGCTGCAGGTGCACGCGGATCTGGTGTGTGCGGCCGGTCTTGATGGTGACGTCGAGCAGGCTGAACTGCGCCGTGCGCTGAACGACCTTGACGAGGCTGATGGACCGCTTGGCTTCGGCCTCGTCGGCCTTGCCCGGCCGCACCCAGCGCTCGCCGTCGCTGCCGACGAACTTGACGAGCGGCACGTCGATGACCTTGAGCTTGGCCGGCCAATCGCCCCAGACCAGGGCGGCGTAGGTCTTGCCTGTCTCGCGCTCGCGCAGTTGGTCCTGCAGCGCCACCAGCGCGCTGCGCTTCTTGGCGATCATCAAGAGGCCCGACGTTTCCTTGTCCAGCCGGTGCACCAGTTCCAGGAACCTGGCCGTCGGCCGAGACCGGCGCAGCGCCTCGATGACGCCGTAGCTGACGCCCGAGCCGCCGTGCACCGCCACGCCGGCCGGCTTGTCGATGACCAGCAGGTGCTCGTCCTCGAACACGATGGGGAACTCCCGGGCCGGGGCGGCAGGCGCCTCGGCCTTTTCGGGGACACGCACCGGCGGGATGCGCACCTCGTCGCCGATCTCCAGCCGCGTGTCGGCCTGCGCCCTGCCCTTGTTGACCCGCACCTCACCGGCGCGGATGACGCGGTAGACGTGGGTCTTGGGCACGCCCTTGAGCTCGCGCAGCAGGAAGTTGTCCAGCCGCTGGCCGGCCGATCCGTCGTCCACGACCACATGGCGAACCGACGGCCGCACTGCGGGTTTGTCCGTACTCACCGCGGTACTCGCCCCCGTGGCAGGGGCCGCAGTGCGTGCCCCTATAATCCTTTTCACCACGTTGCTGCCGTAAGTGTTTGATTTTTCTGATTTTAGCGGCGACAACGGGGCGCTCGCGGGCCAGTCCTGCGGGCCACAACAGGCGATGCAACGCATCATGTGGCAGGCAGGCGGTTTCCCCAAGTGAAAGCGCGGTCGGCAGCACGGTGCGGCAGAGCGACGACACCCGGAACCCACCGGCCTCTCTTCGACAGCCCCCGCGGCCCGACGAGATCCGGTTGCCAGAACAAGGTTTTCACGGTGCGAGAGCAAGCGGCTGGATCAGCTGCAAAGGCTCGTGCCAGCGTCCAGCAGTCCCACGCGGATGAGTCTCTTCCTCCCCTTCCCGCTGCGCCCCGCCGCTCGACCCCAGCCAGAAGCTGTGGCGGTCGTGCGGCCTGGCGCCTTGGCGTGCGGCCAGGTGGAGGCAGGTCTTTCCCGCGCGGTCGGCCGGTCGCATGCGCCAACGCCGCTCGCCGTCTGACCTCACGTCAGAAACCCGAGCGGTCCAGGGCACTCCTTCCACGGTTTCCACGCTCGTCGCTCGTGCGTCTTGAACGCCACCTGCGGGTGGCATGACGTGGCGCGTTCCCGCACGGAACGCGCGAAGGAGTAATGACATGAAACGCATGCTGATCAATGCGACGCAGCCGGAAGAGCGGCGCCTCGCGATCGTTGATGGCCAGAAGCTGCTGGACTTCGAGACCGAAATCGAAGGCCGCGAACAGCGCAAGGGCAACATCTACAAGGCCGTCGTGACGCGCGTCGAGCCGTCGCTTGAAGCCTGCTTCGTTGACTACGGCGAGGACCGCCACGGCTTCCTGCCGTTCAAGGAAATCTCGCGATCCTTCTTCCGCGAAGGCACCGACGTCAAGAACGCAACCATCAAGGACGCGATCAAGGAAGGCCAGGAACTGCTGGTCCAGGTCGAGAAGGAAGAGCGCGGCAACAAGGGCGCGGCGCTGACGACCTTCGTGTCGCTGGCCGGCCGCTACCTGGTGCTGATGCCCAACAACCCGCGCGGCGGTGGCGTGTCGCGCCGCATCGAGGGCGAGGACCGCGAAGAGCTGAAGGAAAACCTCGACCAGCTCGAGTACCCCAAGGGCATGAGCCTGATCGCCCGCACTGCCGGCATCGGCCGCTCCGCCGCCGAGCTGCAGTGGGACCTGAACTACATGCTCAAGCTGTGGTCGGCCATCGACGACGCGAGCAAGGGCGGCAAGGGCGCCTACCTGATCTACCAGGAATCCAGCCTGGTGATCCGCGCGATCCGCGACTACTTCACCGCCGACATCGGCGAGATCCTGATCGACACGGACGACCTGTTCGACCAGGCCCACCAGTTCATGAACCACGTGATGCCCGACCAGGGCCATCGCGTGAAGCGCTACCGTGACGACGCGCCGCTGTTCAGCCGCTTCCAGATCGAGCACCAGATCGAGACGGCCCACAGCCGCACGGTGAACCTGCCCTCGGGCGGCGCCATCGTCATCGACCACACCGAAGCGCTGGTCTCCGTCGACGTCAACTCGGCGCGCGCCACCCGTGGCGGCGACATCGAGGAAACCGCCACCCGCACCAACCTCGAAGCGGCCGACGAGATCGCCCGCCAGATGCGCCTGCGCGACCTGGGCGGCCTGATCGTCGTCGACTTCATCGACATGGAGGAGAGCAAGAACCGCCGTGACGTGGAACAGCGCCTGCGCGACGCGCTGCGCAGTGACCGCGCCCGCGTGCAGTTCGCCTCCATCAGCAAGTTCGGCCTGCTGGAGATGAGCCGCCAGCGCCTGCGCCCGGCGCTCAGCGAAGGCAACCACATCACCTGCCCGCGCTGCAACGGCACCGGCCACATCCGCGACACCGAGTCGAGCGCGCTGCAGATCCTGCGCATGGTCCAGGAAGAGGCCATGAAGGACAACACCGCCGCCGTGCACGTGCAGGTGCCGGTGGAGGTCACCTCGTTCCTGCTGAACGAGAAGCGCACCGAGATCACCAAGATCGAACTGAAGCAGCGCGTGACCGTGCTGCTGGTGCCCAACAAGCACCTCGAGACGCCCAACTACAAGCTGGAGCGCCTGCGCCACGACGACCCGCGCCTTGAGAACCTGCAAGCCAGCTACACCATGGTGCAGGAGCCGGACGACGAGGTCGGCATCACGCGCCGCGGCGACATCGAGAAGAAGAACAAGCAGGAGCCGGTCATCAAGGGCATCCTGCCCGAGCAGCCCGCACCCGTGGCCGCACCGGCGCCCGCGCCGGTCGTTGCCCCTGCCCCTGTGACGGTGGTGGCTCCGCCGCCGCCCGCACCGACGCCGGCACCGGCACCTCAGGGCTTCTTCAGCCGCCTGATCGGCTTCTTCACCGGCGCACCGGCCCCGGCCCCCGTGCCGGCAGTCGAAGCCCCGGTGGCCCCGGCACCGGCCACGACCGACAAGCCCAAGCGCGAAGGTGGCCGTGACGGCCGCCGCGACGGTGGCCGCCGTGGCGAGCGCGGTGAACGTGGCGAACGCAGCAGCGAAGGCCGCCGCGACGGCCGCCGTGATGGCAAGGACGGCAAGCCCGCCGAGGCGCGTGGTGAACGCGCCGAGCGCGGCGACCGCAAGTCCCGCAACGAGGGCGGCGACAAGCCCGAACAGCAGCAGCGCCCCGAGCGTGCGGAACGAGCCGACCGCGGTGAGCGCGGTGAGCGCCAGGACCGTCCGGAGCGCGGCGAACGTGGTGAGCGCGGTGAGCGTCGCCCGCGTGGCGAACGCGCCGAGCGTCCGCAGCAGGCACCCGAGGCTGTCGAGGCCCTGGCCGCACCGCTGACGGAAGTCCAGGCCGCCCTGCATGACGCGCCGCCCGCCTTCGTCGACAGCCAGGCCGATGCCGCGCTGCCCCTGGCCGCCGGTGACACGCCGGCCGGCGAGGAGCGTTCGGGCCGCCGCCGCCGCCGCCGTGGTGGCCGCGACCGCGACGACCGCGCCCCCGGCGCGGAAGGCGCTGAAGGCACGGAAGCTGGCGCCGAAGTGCCGGCCGAGCAGGGTGACGCCGGCGTGCCGGTCGGCGCCGAAGCCGCACCGGCTGCCGTGAACCCCGAGGGCGATGACGCCACCGAAGGCAATGACCGCGAGCCGCGCCGCCGCCGTCGTGGGGGCCGTGGCCGCCGCGAGGAAGGTGCCGTCGACGGGCAGGATCCGTCCGTCAGCGCCGAAGCGTCAGAGCCTGTCGAGGCCGCCGCGCCGCAGCAAGCCTCGCTGATCGAGAGCGCGATGGCCAGCGCCGATGTGCCGACCCCGGCTCCGGCGCCGGTCGCCGTGATCGCTCCGCCGCCGCCGGCGCCCGTACCGGCAGCCGCGCCGGCTGTCGAGGCCTTCAAGCTGCCGATGGGTGAACTGCAAGCCATCGCCGAAGGCGCCGGCCTGTCGTGGGTCAACTCCGACGCCGACAAGATCGCCGCCGCACAGGCCGCCATCGCTGCCGAGCCGGCCCCCGCGCCGCTGGGCCGCGAGCCGGCCCCGATGGTGGTGGTCGATGAAGGCCCGCTGGTGCTGGTCGAGACCCGCAAGGATCTGAGTCAGGTGAAGCTGCCTTTCGAGGCTTGATCACCTCGCGCTGACCCGCCCCCGAACGCCGCCGGCTACACGCCGCGCGGCGTTTTTTGTTTGTCGGATGGCTACCAAACAGTCGCTCGCGAACGGCACGGTGAGCGCGGCAACGAGCGTCAGCTTGCCCTTCGGGCTGATGAGTCCGCCGATGCATGCGCGCCGCCTGCAAAGACTCATCACGATGGCGGCGCGCTCGCCCGCCAGTCACTGTCCAGCAACCGCTGCGGACCCAGGACGTCGAGCCCGTACCAGGTCCGGGTGGCGCCGCCGTACGCTTGAATCAAGGCGCCAAAGCCCGCGTTCGAAGATCGCGAGCCGTGAGCGCCCCGGTGACCACGCGCGGGAGCGCGGGCGATCTAGCGCGGCGGCGGGTGCTGCGGGCGTTCTGAGGGCGTTCTGAGCCCGTCTGGCTCAGAAGGTTTCCCACTCGCCAGAGTCCGCGGTGGCGGGCGCTGCGGCCTTGGTGGGCGGCAGCCGGGTTTCGCGAGGTGCCGGTACCGGCGCCACCACCGCCGGGCGAGCGGCCGGTTTCTTGACCGGGGCAGATCGGCTGATCGGCCGTGGTGCCGGTGCCGGGGCCTGGCTTGGTGCGCGAGGCACGACGATGGCAGCAGCACCGGCGCCCGGGACGCGGAAGCTGCTGACGACCTCGGCCAGACGGTTCGCCTGCTCGCGCAGGCTGATCGCGGCAGCCGCGGACTCCTCGACCAGCGCGGCGTTCTGCTGCGTCATCTGGTCCAGCTGGCTGATCGCGCCGTTGACCTGGGCGATGCCCGAGCTTTGCTCGCCGCTGGCCACGCTGATCTCGCCAATGATGTCGGTGACGCGCTGCACGCTGGTGACGATCTCGCCCATGGTCTCGCCGGCCGTGGCCACCAGGCGGGAACCGGAGTCGACCTTCTCGACGCTGGTGCTGATCAGGGTCTTGATCTCCTTGGCGGCCTCGGCACTGCGCTGCGCCAGCAGCCGCACCTCGCCCGCCACCACAGCAAAGCCGCGGCCCTGCTCACCCGCGCGGGCGGCCTCCACGGCGGCATTCAGCGCCAGGATGTTGGTCTGGAACGCGATGCCATCGATGACACCGATGATGTCGCTGATCTTTCTGGAGCTGGCGTTGATCTCGTCCATGGTCGAGACGACCTGCGACACGACCTCGCCCCCCCGCTGCGCCACGGCCGTGGCGGAGCTGACCAGTTGGTTGGCGGTGGTGGCGGAGTCAGCGGTGTTTCGCACCGTGCCGGTCAGCTGCTCCATGCTGGACGCGGTCTGCTGCAGGTTGCTGGCCGTCTGCTCGGTGCGGCTGGACAGGTCGGTGTTGCCGGTCGCGATCTCCGAGGAGGCGGTGGCGATGCTGTCGGTAGCGCTGCGCACGTTGCTGACCATGCGCGACAGCGACGCGTTCATCTGGCCCAGCGTGTTCAGCAACTCGCCGAATTCGTCGTTGCGGTCGGCACTCATGCTGCGGGTCAGGTCGCCGTCGGCGATGGCCTTGGCGAAGTCGACCGCTGTCTGAAGCGGCTGACGGATCGCGCGCACCAGCGCGCCCGCGACGAACATGCCCAGGCCGATCACCACCAAGGCGCCGATCGAGCTCCACAGCAGCAGCCCCCTCTGCGCGTCAGCGGCGCTGGCCTGGGCACGTTCGTTCTTGTCCTTCTGCAACTTGGCGAACTCGTCGATGGCGCCCAGGTAGGCCGCCACTGAGGGCACGTATTCCTTCTGGACCATCTCCCGGGCACCCGCTTGGTCCCCTGCAGCGCCCAGTTCCCGGGCCTTCTTGCTGGCCGCCAAAAGCACACCGCCGTTGGCCTTGATCTTCTGCATCTGGGCTCGGTCAGCCTCGGACGTGGCGAGCTCGGTGATCTGCTCGCGCAGCTTGATGACGCGCGCGGTGTCGTTGGCCAGGTTGTCCTTGAACATCTCCGCGACGCTAGGATCACTGCTCACCGCCGAGGCCATGCTGCGGGTCACGGTCGCCTCGGTCATGCCTTTCCAGACGGCCGACTTCTCGATCAGGTCATGGCTCGCGTTGACCGCCACCATCGCCTCGGAATGGACGCTGCTGGCGCGCTTGAGCGTGAAGCCGGAGATCACCAGCATGGCCGTCATCAGCAGCAGGATGGCACCCCAGAGCTTGCTCGAAACGCGCAGATTGTTCAGGTTCATTGGTCGGTCTCCGTCAGGCAGCGTCGGACTGGACGCCCATGCAACGGCCCGGCAGCAGGGACGCGGGCCAGAGGCCCGCAGACGGCCCGCATGCGCTGGCAGCGCGGCCACTGTCGCATGTGGCGGCGCCGCCGCGTGCTGGCTCCGACGCGAGTCCAGAGGCTTTTCGCGCAGCAGTTCTCGCTTGTCCAGCTCCGACCCGGTCCGGTCGACACCTGCTCCACCCGTGCGCCGTGACGCGGCCGCTGAGATACGCTTCGCCCCTGCCCCCTCCAGACCGGACGCCGCTCGGCCACAAGCCGGCGGCGTCATCACATCAAGCGCCCCATCCCAAGGCCCATGACCACCTCTGCCCTCCCCGACCCGGCCGCCGCTGCGGCGCGCCCAGCGGCCCAGATGCCGCGTCAGATTCCCTACATCATCGGCAACGAAGGATGCGAGCGCTTCAGCTTCTACGGCATGCGCAACATCCTGACGGTGTTCATGATGACCAGCCTGCTGCTGGCCATTCCCGAGGATTTGCGCAAGGCCGAGGCCAAGGAGGTGTTCCACACCTTCGTCATCGGCGTGTACTTCTTCCCGCTGCTGGGTGGCTGGCTGGCCGACCGCTTCTTCGGCAAGTACCCCACCATCTTCTGGCTCAGCCTCGTCTACTGCGCCGGCCACGCCTGCCTGGCGGTGTTCGAGAACAACATCAAGGGCTTCTACTTCGGCCTGTTCCTGATCTCGCTGGGCTCGGGCGGCATCAAGCCGCTCGTCACCAGCTTCGTGGGCGACCAGTTCGACAAGAGCAACCGCTCGCTGGCGCAGAAGGTGTACGACGCCTTCTACTGGATCATCAACTTCGGCAGCTTCTTTGCGTCGCTGCTGATGCCGGTGATCCTGAAACACTACGGCGCCAGCGTGGCCTTCGGCCTGCCGGGCATCCTGATGGCGCTGGCCACGCTGATCCTGTGGAGCGGCCGCAAGAAGTACGTGCACCAGCCGCCACGCGGCGCCAACCCGCACAGCTTCCTGTGGGTGGTGTGGACGGCGCTGAAGGCCGGCGGGCTGGGCATGGGCGTGGCTGCCGTTGGCCTGCTGCTGGCGGCCTTCTCGCTGAGCCAGATGGCCAGCCTGGGTTTCGTCGCGTCGGTGTGCCTGGCGCTGGTGCTGGTGATGGGCTTCGGCGGCGTGGGCGCGTCGCTGCAACTGGACCGCGCACGCGGCATCCATCCCGACGACGCCGTGGACGGCGTGCGCTCGGTGCTGCGTGTGCTCGTGCTGTTCGCGCTGGTCACGCCGTTCTGGTCGCTGTTCGACCAGAAGGCGTCCACCTGGGTGTTGCAGGCCGACCAGATGGCCAAGCCCGCCTGGTTCCAGTCGTCCATGATGCAGGCGCTGAACCCGCTGCTGGTGATGATCCTCATCCCCTTCAACAACCTGGTGCTGTACCCGGCGCTGCAGCGCATGGGCCTGCGCGTGACGCCGCTGCGCCGCATGGGCGCGGGCATCGCGCTGGCGGGCTTCGCGTGGATTGCGGCGGGGATGCTGCAGCTGTGGCTGGATGCGGGCGACACGGTCACCATCGTCTGGCAGGTGCTGCCCTATGCGCTGCTGACGCTTGGCGAGGTGCTGGTGTCGGCCACCGGCCTGGAGTTTGCCTACAGCCAGGCGCCGCAGTCCATGAAGGGCACCATCATGGCGTTCTGGAGCCTGTCGGTGACGGTCGGCAATCTTTGGGTGCTGCTGTCCAACGTCAGCATCAAGAGCCCCGGTGCGCTGGCCGCCATCCAGTCCAGCGGCTACAGCGAGACGGCCTGCCTGATGTTCTTCTTCGCCGGCTTCGCCCTGTTGGCGGCACTGCTGTTCGCGCTGGTGGCACGGCGCTACCCGATGCTGAACAACTACCGCGACTGAATCCACGCCGTCGGGTGAAATTCCCCACGCCGTACACGCGCTGAAACCCGCCTTCTCGCCCTAGGATGCCGCCCGGCTGCCAGCCCGGCGGCATCTCTGCTTTTGACGGGATCGCACCTTGACCATTTCTCCGCTCCGTATCGCGCTGGCCGTCGCCGCCCTCGGCCTGCACCTGGGCAGCGCCGCCGCCCAGCCCGCCGCCATCAGCTTCGACATCACGCCGCGCGCCGGCCAGCATCAACGCCAGTTGATGGACATGCAGATGCTGATGAAGACCCGCGTGGAGGCCGGTCCGGACGCCACCGAGGAGCAGCGCGCGAAGATCGCGCAGGCGCAGCAGCAGATGGCCCAGATGGGGCAGATGAAGATGGGCCTCCGCATGGAGCAGACGCTGAAGGTCGGCCAGCCCGACCAACAAGGCTGGCTGCCGATGACGGTCGCCGTGGTCGGCAAGGGCGGCCAGATCGAGGTCGGCGGCAACCAGATGCCGTTGCCGCAGGACAAGAAGATGGACCTGAGCGTCGACGCCCGCTTCAACCCGCAGGACTTCGCGTTCGAGATCACGCAGGTGCAGGGCGCGACCGGCGTCGACGAGATGCTTCGCACCAAGGGCGCCGGCATGCTCACCGAGGCCTTGCAGCTGGCCAAGGTGCTGAGCCAGCGTCCGCTGAAGGTGGGCGAGAGCGTGGACGTGCCGATGAGCATGGCGCTGCCCATGCCCATCCCCGGCGGCGCCGGCAAGATGGACAGCAAGGTGCGCTACACGCTCAAGCGTGTGGACCGCGGCGTGGCCTACTTCGACCTGGCCATGGACATGCAGATCGATGCGAACACGCCGCTGCCTGACCCGGCCGCTTCTGCAGCCTCTGCGGCCGACGCCGCGCCCGCGGCGCCCCAAGCGATGAACATGCAGCTGACGGGCACCGGCAAGGGCAGCAGCACGCTGCGCCTGGCGGACCGACTGGCGCTGAGCACCCAACTGGACATGGACATGAAGATGGAGATGCAGGTCCCCAACAACAGCCGCGTGTTCATGGACATGCAGATGAAGATCCAGTCGAAGGGCGAGGCGCTGGGCAAAGCGGTGGGCAAGCCCGCCGCGGCGCCTGCCAAGAAGAAGTCCTGAAGCCGGCACACGCCACCCGGGGGTCATGATGAGCAACGCCCGCCCGCCGCGACCCTACGTCGATCCCACGTCGGCAGCGGCCGACGCCCTCGGGGGACCACCACCGCCGCCCGAGCCCACGCCCCAATGGCAGCAGGCGTCGGCACGGCCACGCGCCGCCGCGCGTCCGCGCCCGGCGCCCCGGCCTGCGCCCACCACCGGCTATGCCACGCGCCACTGGCGCGGCGAACTGAGTCTGGCGCGCAGCTTCTGGGTCAACAACCTGCTGCTGGCCACACCGCTGGCGATGGCGTTGACAGCGCTGATGGGCTGGATCAGCGTCAAGGGCGACTCCCTCCAGATCAGCGCCATCACGGTGCTGCTGGGCATGCCGCTGCTGGTGGCGCTGAACGTCTGGTGCCTGGTGGGCGCCTGGCGCGCAGCCAGCCACTACCTGCGCGAGCACGGCTCGCTGCTGTGGGGCTGGCTGGCGCGCCTCGTGCTGATGCTGGGCGCGCTGCAGCTGGCGGTGTCTGTGGCCTTCGGTCTGTTGCCGCGCCTGGACGAGTTCTGGACCCTGGCACGCGGCATCGACCCGCTGGGCCAGGCCAAGTTCACTTTCTCCGCCGACGGCCGCAGCCTGCGGCTGGAGGGCGCCATCGGCATGGGTGACGGCGAGCGCCTGAACGCGCTGCTGGCCAGTGACGCGGCACGCGGCCTCAAGCGCGTGGAGCTGAGCTCGCCCGGCGGGCGCGTGCGCGAGGCCGAGCGCATGGCCGATGCGCTGAAGCAGCGTGGCCAGGCCAGCCGGGCCGTGGGCACCTGCGCCAGCGCCTGCACGCTGGTGTTCCTGGCCGGCCAGCCGCGCCAGCTGGCGCCCGAGGGTCAACTCGGTTTCCACCGCGCGTCCACCGGCACCTACAACCCGGTGTTCGACGAACTGGCCAACCAGCACCTGGCCGGCAGCTACCGGCGCCTGGGCCTGCCCGAGCGCCTGATCGACAAGACGCTGGACACCCCGTCACGCAGCATGTGGTTCGCGCCACGCGCCGACCTGCTGGCCTATGGGCTGATCGCTGCGTCCCCGCAGACGCTGGCCGTGCCGCTGCCCGCAGCCGGCCCCGAGACCACGCAGGCCGACTTTGACGACGCACTGCGTCAGCATCCGGTCTGGGCTGCCGTGGAGCGCCGATATCGCGGCACCGTCGAGCAGTCGGCGCAACGCATGTGGCAGGCCCGCGAGGCCGGGGCCGACGACGAGATCGTGCAGATCGCCGCGCTTGGGCCGCTGGCCCTGCAGATGCCAGACCTGCTCAACGGCACCGCGCCCCTGCAGCGGCGCCGCTACGTGCAACTGGTGTCTGACCAGCTGAAGGCCCTGCGCGCACCGACCTGCCGCGCGCTGCTGGACGGGCAACTCGCCGTGCGCTCGACTCTGCCGCTGGAGCTGCAGGCCCGCGAGGCCCAGTGGATCCTGGAGGCCACGCTGGGCGACCCGCCGCGCTGGCTGCCCCGCCCGCCCAGCGCCATCGAAGTCGAGGTGCTGGACCGCACCGCCGGCCGCGCAGCACTGGGCCTGCTGTCCCGCCTGTGGGCGGACACCCCGGGCGCGCCCTCCGCCGGTGGCTCCGGCTGCGACGGCGTGACCGCGCTGCTGGACCGCCTGGCGGGTCAGCCGGCGGCGCGCCGCCAGCTGGCCGAGAAGCTGCTGTTCCAGCCGCCGCGCTGAACCCGCCTGTGGCGGGTCAGTCGCGCTCGACGACGACGAAGGCGACCGCGTAGTCCTGCTCGTCGCTGACCGTCACATGGGCTCGCAGGCCTCGGGCCTCGAACCACGCGGCCAGCTCGCCATGCAACGCGATCTCGGGCTTGCCGCTGGGCGCCTTGACGACCTCCATCGCGCGCCATGTCATCGGCATGCGCATCCCCATGCCGATGGCCTTGGAGAACGCCTCCTTGGCTGCGAAGCGCGTCGCCAGGTAGGCCTCGCCGCGCGCGGCCACCTTGGCGCTGCGCTCGCGGAACACCGCCAGCTCGTGCGGGCCGAGCACCTTCTCGGCAAAGCGCTCGCCGCGCCGCGCCAGCGTGACGCGGATGCGGCGGATGTCGCAGATGTCGGTACCGATGCCGTAGATCATGAGAGTGTGATGACGAGGTTGCGAATGGGCTGGCCGTCGAGCAGGAAGTCGGTCTCGCCGACGACGTGGCCGCCCTCACGGGCATAGAAGCGCAACGCGCCTTCGTTGCCATCCCACACACTGAGCCACAGCGAGTGCTGAGGCCAGGTCTGGCGCGCGGCGGCCAGCAGCTGCGCGCCCAGGCCCCGGTTCGTGCACGGCGGCGCCACGTAGAGCCGTTCCAGCTCGGCCGACGCTGCGGCCGGCACCGGCGCCGCTGCGTCGCGCCTGAGCTGCGCCAGACCTTGCAGTGCGCCCCGCTCTTCCAGCACCCACAGCACGCGGGCCGGGTCCGCGATCAGACGCTCAAACGCGGCCGGCACGAACGACTCGCTCAGATAGGGCAGGAAGCGGTCTTCAACGCCGGCATCGGCATAACTGTCCAGCCACACCCACTGCGCCAGCGCGGCCAGGCGGGGCGCGTCGTCCGCACACGCCCGGCGCAAGGTCATGTGTAGGCCGTCGCGATCACGCGCTGGTAGGCCCGCACCGTCTCCGCGTAGCCCAGCTCCAGCGCGTCGGCAATCAGCGCGTGGCCGATGGAGGCTTCCAGCACACCCGGCACGTGGCGCAGGAACACGCTGAGGTTGTCGCGGTTCAGGTCGTGGCCGGCGTTGATGCCCAGCCCCACCTTCAGCGCCGCCTCGGCCGTGGCGGTGAAGCCGGCCAGCACGGCCTCCTGGCGCGCGCTGCCGAAGGCACTCGCGAAGGTTTCGGTGTACAGCTCGATGCGGTCCGCGCCCAGCTCGGCCACCGCAGCCATCGCAGCGGGGTTGGGGTCCATGAACAGGCTGACGCGCACGCCCAGGTCCTGCGCTTCGCGGATCAGCGGCTGCAGGCGTGCGCCATCCTGCGGCAACGTCCAGCCATGGTCGGACGTGAACTGGTCTTCCGAGTCGGGCACGAACGTGACCTGGTGCGGGCGGTGCTTGCGCACGAAGTCCATCAGGTTCTGCGTCGGGTTGCCCTCGATGTTGAACTCGGCCTGCGGCCAGTCCTTCAGGAACGCGGCGAGGTCGTCGACGTCCTCGGCGCGGATGTGGCGCGCATCGGGCCGGGGATGGACGGTGATGCCTTGCGCGCCGGCCAGCAGGCAGTGCTCGGCCGCGCGCAGCACGCTGGGAATTCCCAGATGCCGGGTGTTGCGCAGCAGCGCGACCTTGTTGACGTTGACCGACAGCGCGCAGCGGGCGCCGGCATGGGCGAAGGGGTTCATCAGGTCAGGGCTCGAGCAGTTGTTGCACGTCGACCATCAAGGCTCGCGTGCGCAGGGTCTGGTGGCCAAGATGGTAGTGGAGCAGCCCCCGCAACGTCGTCTTCAGGCCTTGCGGGGCCGCCGCGCAGGCCTGGCGCAGCGCTGCAGGGCTGCCGTGCAGCAGCGCGGCCTGCAGCTGAATCAGCAGCGCGCCAGGCAGGCTGGCATCGCTGGTGGGCGGGATGACGCCGGACTCGGGCGACAGCTGATAGCGCCGCGCCGGATCGACAGCCGCCTGCGTGGGCGTGACGACGCTGAGGTCGGGCAGCAGGCCCAGTTCGGTCAGCAGCTTCAGCTCGAAGGCGCGCAGCACTTCGTCACCCTCGGACAGATGGGCGAGCGCGTCCGCATAGGCGTCGAACAGCGCGGGATGCGGATCGTGCCGCGCCAGCAGCTTCAGCAGCAGCTCGTTCAGGTAGTAGCCGGAGAACAGTGCGGCGCCAGCCGGCAGCGTCGCGCCGCCGCCCCACTCGGCGCTGCGCAGCGTCTGCACCTCACCGCCCTCGGTCTTGGCGGGCTTGCTCAAGGAGACGCTGATGCGCTGCAGCGGCAGCAGCACGGCGCGCAGCTGCGAGTACGGCCGCTTGGCGCCCTTGGCCGCGACGGCGACGCGGCCGGACTCGCGGGTGAACAGGTCGAGGATGAGGCTGGACTCGCTCCAGTCGTGCTGGTGCAGCACATAGGCCGGCTGGACCGTCGGCGTCCGGGCGGCGCTCACGCGTTCACTCGTAGCCGTAGCTGCGCAGATGCTCTTCCGTGTCCGCCCAGCCCGAGCGCACCTTGACCCACAGCTCCAGGAACACGCGGCCGTCCATCAGGTGCTCGAGCTCCTGGCGGGACTCGGAGCCGATGCGCTTGAGCCGCTCGCCACCCTGGCCGATGATCATGCCCTTGTGGGCGTCGCGCTCCACGACGATGCTGGCGCTGATGCGGCGCAGCTCGCCCTCCTCTTCCCACTTGTCGATGATGACGGTGGACGTGTAGGGCAGCTCGTCGCCGGTCAGGCGGAACAGCTTCTCGCGGATGATCTCGCTGGCCAGGAACTTCTCGCTGCGGTCGGTCAGCGCCTCGCCGTCGTAGAACCAGCCCTGCTCGGGCAGGTAGGGCTTCAGGATCTTGAAGAGGCGCGTCACGTCGGCCTCCTTCTTGGCCGACAGTGGCACGAACTCGGCGAAGTTGCGGCGTTCCTGCATGCCCTTGAGCCAGGGCGCCAGCTCCGCGCGGCGGTGCACGGCATCCAGCTTGTTGGCGATCAGCACCACGGGCCGGTCCTCGGGCAGCAGCGCCAGCACCTTGGCGTCGTCCAGCCCGAAGCGGCCGGCCTCGACGACGAACAGCACCAGGTCCACGTCGGCAAGCACGCCGTGCACGGTGCGGTTGAGCGTGCGGTTCAGCGCCGCGTTGTGCTTGGTCTGGAAGCCCGGTGTGTCGACAAAGACGAACTGCGCCTCGTCGACCGTGCGCACGCCGGTGATGCGGTGGCGCGTGGTCTGCGCCTTGTCGGAGGTGATGCTGACCTTCTGGCCCACCAGCGCGTTCAGCAGCGTGGATTTGCCGACGTTGGGGCGGCCCACGATGGCGATGAGACCGCAGCGTTGGGCGGGCCCTTCGGCGACCGGTGTGGCGGGAGGAGCTGCGTCGGTGGTCATGATTTGCCTCGTTCGGCGGTGAGTCTGTCCAGGAGCCGGCGCGCCGCCTCCTGTTCGGCGGTGCGGCGCGAGCGCCCCTCGCCCAATTCGGCCACATCCAGCGCCGGCACGGCGCATTCGACCTCGAAGGTCTGCGCATGGGCCTGGCCGCGGGTGGCCACGATGCGATAGCTCGGCACCGCGATGCGGCGGGCCTGCAGCCATTCTTGCAGCGCGGTCTTGGCGTCCTTGCCGAAGTCACCAGCGCTGGCGGACATGGCAATCGTCTCGCCCAGCAGCCGGCGCACGATGGCCAGCGCGGCTTCGTAGCCCGAGTCGATGTAGGCCGCGCCCAGCACGGCCTCGACAGCGTCCGCCAGGATGGACGGCCGGTGCGCGCCACCGCCCCTGGCCTCGCCGTCGGACATCTTCAGCACCTCGGGCAGCCCCAAGGCCAGGCCGAGCTTGTGCAAGCTGTCTTCGCGCACGAGGTGGGCTCGCACACGCGTGAGGTCGCCTTCGTCGGAGCCGGCATCGCGCTCGTACAGCAGGCTGGACACGGCCAGGCTGAGCACGGCGTCGCCGAGGAATTCAAGGCGCTCGTTGTGGTCGGCGCCGTAGCTGCGGTGGGTCAATGCCCGCGCCAGCAGTTCGGGTCGCTGGAAGCGATGGCCCAGGCGGCGCTGCAGGTTGTCGAGCGCAGCGTTCATCGTCGCGGCAGCAGCGTCAACGCGACGTGCCGCGGTACTTGATCAGCAGATGGACCGGCCCGAACAGTTCGATCTCCTTGTCCCAGCCGAACTCGATGACCACCTGGTCGTTGCCATCCTTGCTGATGGTCAGGTCACTGCCGGAGATGCTGACGATGGAGTATTCGACCTGCTTGGATGTGTCGAACTGCTGGCGCACGGCCGGCACGGTGGACGGGTTGGCCGCGGCGATGCGGTCCACGACGCGCTTGACCGTGTAGTACTCCAGCACGGTCGGGAACACCTTCATCGCCACCACGGCCGAGACGGCAATGACGGCGCCCCAGAACAGCAGGCCGATCAGCGTGAAGCCACGCTGCGGACGGAAGGAAGGCGTGTTGCGGCGGCGAAGGGTCATCGGTGGCTTCAGTCGAAGAAGGTGAAGACGCGCTTGAGGTTACCGAAATTCATCCACACCATGAAGGCCTTGCCGACGATGTTCTCGTCGGGCACGAACCCCCAGAAGCGCGAGTCGCGCGAGTTGTCGCGGTTGTCACCCAGCATGAAGTAGTGACCGGCCGGCACCTTGCAGGTCACCCCTTCGATCGTGTAGCGGCAGTTCTGCTGGAACGGGAACGGACCGTCCGCACGGTCGGCGCGGAAGAAGCGCTGGGCGTCGGGCTGCACCAGGATCTGGTGCTCCTTGTCGCCGAGCTTTTCCAGGAAGCGCTGGCGGTAGACCCGCGCGTCCTCGTCGTAGAAGTTGCCCTGCGGTTGCAGCGGCGCCAGCTGGCCGTTGATGTAGACCTTCTGGTTGACGTAGCTCACCTCGTCGCCCGGAATGCCGGCCACGCGCTTGATGAAGTCCGTGCTGGGGTCCTCGGGGTAGCGGAACACCATCACGTCGCCGCGCTTCACATCGTTGTTGGCAATGATCTTCTTGTTGATCACCGGCAGCCGGATGCCGTAGTGGAACTTGTTGACCAGGATGAGGTCGCCCACCAGCAGCGTCGGCACCATGGAACCCGACGGGATCTTGAACGGCTCCGCCAGGAAGCTGCGCAGCAGGAACACGACCAGGATCACCGGGAACAAGCCCGCGGTCCAGTCCAGCCACCAGGGCTGCTGCAGCAGTTGCTGGCGCGCGGGCTCGATGTCGCCGTCCACGCGACTGATGCCCTGCGCCGCCAGGGTCTCGCGGCGCTTGGCATCGTTGCTGACCAGCGCCTGCGCCGCGCGGGCCCGCGCCGGCGCGAAATGGAAGCGCTCGGCCAGCCAGTACAGCATCGTGACTGCCGTCAGGATGAACAGCAGCAATGCGAAGTTGCCCGACCAGTAGCCGGTGTACCAGCCGCCCAGGTAGGCCACCAGGGCCGCATACAAAACACCGGTGAGTGCGCTCATCGATTCAGGGAATGGGGTTAATCGTCGACCTGCAGGATCGCGAGGAAGGCCTCTTGCGGCACCTCGACCGAGCCGATCTGCTTCATGCGCTTCTTGCCGGCCTTTTGCTTTTCCAGCAGCTTGCGCTTGCGGGTGATGTCCCCGCCGTAGCATTTTGCCAGCACGTTCTTGCGCAGCGCCTTGATGTTCTCGCGGGCGATGATGTTGGCGCCGATGGCGGCTTGGATGGCCACGTCATACATCTGGCGCGGGATCTGCTCACGCATCTTGGCGGCCACGCCGCGGCCGCGGTACTGACTCTGGCTGCGGTGCACGATCATGGACAGCGGATCGACCTTGTCGCCATTGATCAGGATGTCGACCTTGACGACGTCAGCGGCACGGTATTCCTTGAACTCGTAGTCCATGGAGGCATAGCCGCGCGAGACGCTCTTCAACTTGTCGAAGAAGTCCAGCACGATCTCGGCCAGCGGGATCTCGTAGGTCAGCATGACCTGCTTGCCGTGGTAGGCCATGTTCAGCTGCACGCCGCGCTTCTGGTTGGCCAGCGTCATGACGACACCGACGTAGTCCTGCGGCATGTACAGGTGCACCGTCACGATCGGCTCGCGGATCTCCTTCATCGCGCCGATCTCGGGCATCTTGGACGGGTTCTCGACCTGGATGACCTCGCCGGTGTTCAGCTCCACCTCGTAGATGACGCTGGGCGCGGTGGTGACGAGATCCTGGTCGAACTCACGCTCCAGACGCTCCTGCACGATCTCCATGTGCAGCAGGCCCAGGAAGCCGCAGCGGAAACCGAAGCCCAGCGCCTGGCTCACTTCGGGCTCGTAGCGCAGCGACGAGTCGTTCAGGCTGAGCTTCTCCAGCGCGTCGCGCAGCTGGTCGTACTCGCTGGCCTCGGTCGGGTACAGCCCCGCGAACACCTGCGGCTGGATTTCCTTGAAGCCGGGCAGCGCCTCGGTCGCCGGACCGTGGTTGTTCGGCAGCTTCTTTTCCAGCGTGACGGTGTCGCCGACCTTGGCCGCGGCGAGTTCCTTGATGCCGCAGATGATGAAGCCCACCTCGCCGGCCTTCAGCGCCTCTCGGTTCTCGCTCTTGGGCGTGAACACGCCCAGGTGATCGATCGGGTACACCGTGTTGGTGTTCATCATGCGGATGCGCTCGCCCTTGCGCAGCTCGCCGTCCACCATACGCACCAGCATGACGACGCCGACGTAGTTGTCGAACCAGGCGTCGATGATCATCGCGCGCGGCGGCGCGTCGGGGTTGCCGCGCGGCGGTGGCATGCGGGCGATGACGGCCTCGATGATCTCGTCGATGCCCATGCCGGTCTTGGCCGAGCAGGGAATCGCGTCGTCGGCGTCGATGCCGATGACGTCCTCGATCTCGGCCTTGGCGTTGTCCGGGTCGGCGGACGGGAGGTCCATCTTGTTCAGCACCGGCACGACCTCGACGCCGAGGTCCAGCGCCGTGTAGCAGTTGGCGACCGTCTGCGCTTCCACGCCTTGCGATGCATCCACCACCAGCAGCGCGCCCTCGCAGGCCGACAGCGAGCGGCTGACTTCATACGAGAAGTCCACGTGCCCCGGCGTGTCGATCAGGTTCAGGTTGTAGACCTGACCGTCCTTGGCCTTGTACTGCAGCGCTGCAGTCTGTGCCTTGATGGTGATGCCGCGCTCGCGCTCCAGGTCCATCGAGTCCAGCACCTGCGCTTCCATCTCGCGGTCGCTCAGCCCTCCACAGCGCTGGATGATGCGATCGGCCAGCGTGCTCTTGCCGTGGTCGATGTGGGCAATGATGGAGAAGTTGCGGATGTGGTTCATGTTCGGAACTGCGTTCGGCACTGCGGAGGCGGCGTCATCAAACGCTGCAGCCCCGGCTCACGTCGCGGCCGCGACGCGAAGGCCCGCAAAGGCCTTGCCGAAGATAAAAAAAAGGCACGTCGAAGAGGTGACGCGCCTTCCAACAAAAGGTATGGCAACTGCTTGTTGGGCCTTCATTGTAGCCAAAAGCATCGGCCGGGAAACCGCACCAGCATTGGTTTCCCGGCCGTTGCAGTCCGCCAACAAGGATTTTCATCCACAGGTTATTCACATGTTCTTGTGGATCACCTGTGGATCAAACCCTGCCGTCATCCAGCCTGCTGGATTCCTGCACGAGGCACCGTCTTTTGCAGCGCGTCTGGTCATGATTTTAGCGGCTGGCGCGAACAATCCACGTTCACAACCAAAAGTTAGCAGGCGCCAACTTTCGTCTGCGGTGGACAACCTGCCCGGCAGGGGTCGCCGGGCTTGCCGCATCGCGGAAAGCCCGACTGGCCGGCCGAGTCTTCCGCTTTACTTGCCCGGCTTGAGCAGCACGAAGTTGACGATGTCGTCGCGGCGCACCAGCAGATTGATGACCTTGGCCTTCGCGGCCTTGGCAATCTGAGCCTGGAAGCCCTTGACCGTCTCGACGTCGACGTTGTCGACGGCCAGGATCAGGTCGCCCTCGCGCAGACCGGACCGCGCGGCAGCGCCCGTAGCACCGTCGACACGCACGCCGCCCTTGACCTTCAGGTCCTTGCGCTGCGCTTCCGTCAGCTCGGACACCTTCAGGCCCAGCGCCATGCTGGGCGCATCACCCGCAGCGGAGTCTGCGTCGGGCGTTGCGCCGCTGCCGGCACGGCGGCTGCGCTCGTCCTCGGCCATCGTGACCACCAGGTCCTTGTAGGCACCGCGGCGGAACACGGTCAGCGTGGCCTTGGCGCCGGGCTTCACCGTGGCGATGAGGCGGCGCAGATCGGCAGCCTTGTCGACCGTCTTGCCGTCGACCTTCGTGACGACGTCGCCGCCCTCCACGCCCGCCTTCTCGGCCGGGCTGCCGGCGATGACGTTGCGGATGATGGCGCCCTGCGGCTTGCCCAGGCCGATCGCCTCGGCGACTTCCTTGCTGATGTCGTCAGGCAGCACGCCCAGGTAGCCACGCACGACCCGACCGCCCGCGCGCAGTTCGTCGGCCACGCGGATCGCGTCGCCGATGGGGATCGCAAACGAAATGCCCATGTAGCCGCCGCTCTGGCTGTAGATCTGCGAGTTGATGCCGATGACCTCGCCGCGCATGTTGACCAGAGGGCCGCCCGAGTTGCCGGGGTTGATGGCCACGTCGGTCTGGATCAGCGGCAGCAGGTCGCCCGTGTCGCGCTGCTTGGCGCTGATGATGCCGGCCGTGACGGTGTTCTCCAGCCCGAACGGCGAACCGATGGCCATGACCCATTCGCCGACCTTGGCTTTGTTGCTGTCGCCGACCTTGACGACCGGCAGGCCCGCCGCCTCGACCTTGACGACCGCCACGTCGGAGCGCTGGTCGGCGCCGATCAACTTGGCCTTCAGCTCGCGCCGGTCCGTCAGCGTGACGAACACCTCGTCGGCGCCCTGCACCACGTGCGCATTGGTCAGCACATAGCCATCGGCGCTCAGGATGAAGCCCGAGCCGACGCCGCGGCGCGTGGGCGCGTCATCGTCGTCACCCGGCGCACCGCCCCGCGGCGCACCGCGGCGCTGGTTGGGCACCGGCAGGCCGAAGCGGCGCAGCAGTTCCTGCATCTGCTCGTTGGCCTCGGCCTGGCCCTCCGGCACGCGGACCTTCTCGGACGTGCGGATGTTGACGACGGCGGGGCCGACGCGCTCGACCACTTCGCTGAAGTCCGGGAGCTCGCGCGCCTGCGCTTCGAAGGCGGGCTGCCCCAGCACAACGGTCAGTGCCAGGGCCGTACCCGACAGCAGGGAGCGCGCACGGGCGCGGAAGACAGGGTTCTCAGCGTGCATAAGGACTTCCGGGTTGGAAAGGGCTAGGACAACAAAAACGGATGGTAGGCGCTGAGCGCTTCAACGGTGACGGGTGGGGTTGCCGGCTGCCATCTCAGGCACGGACGAATCCATCGCGTCCAGCGATGGCAACGGCTGCCAGGCCACATCACCAGCGCCGACGCCGGGCAGCGCGCCGCCCGCCGCCGTCTGGGCAAAACTGATGCCCACCAGCCCCTGCGCCGGCACACGCACCGTGCGAGCGGCGACAGGGCCAAGCTCCACCGGCGCCGCGGGCTGCAGTTGCGTGATACCCAGCGCCAGCGCCACGAAACCGGCCGCCACGGCGAGCGGCGACCACCATTCGTTGCGACACGCGGACGACGGTGCCTGTGCGGGCATGGCCGCATGCAGCGCATGCAGCAAATCAGCGGGATGGCGGCGCGTGGCAGCGAGGTCGGCCGAACGCAGGCCGTCACCCGCGGTGTGCCACAGCATCCAGCGCTCACGCAGTGCAGGCTCCCGGCCCCAAGCCTCTTCCACCTGCGCCCATTGCTGAGGGGTGGCGCTGCCGTCCATGACGGCGGACAGCGCGTGTTCCAGCGCGGCTTGCTCGGCGCTCACCATCGCCGGCCTCCCACGTTGAGCAACGGCCGCAGCCGGGCGGCCACGGCTTCGCGGGCGCGAAAGATGCGCGAGCGCACCGTGCCGGGCGGGCATTCCATCAGGTCGGCAATTTCGTCGTAACTCAAGCCATCCACCTCTCTCAGCAGCAATGCCCGGCGCTGATCTTCGGCCAGGGCGTCGACCGCCTCGTCCAGGCTGCGTGCCAGCTGGCGGCTGGCGAGCAAGGCCTCGGGGGTCGCATCGTCGCTTGGAGCCGCCTGCGTGCCGAAAGTTCCCTCCTCGTCGTCCAGCGACTCGACGGGACGCTGCCGGCCGTGGTGACGCTTGGCCGCATTGATGGCGATCCGGTAAACCCAGGTGTAGAACGCGCTGTCGCCGCGGAACGACGGCAGCGCCTTGTAGGCGGCCAGAAAAGTCTCCTGGCACAGGTCGGCCACATCCTCGGGCGAGCGCACACTGCGCGACAGCAGCCGTTCGACGCGGCGCTGGTACTTGATCACCAGCATGTCGAAGGCCGCGCGGCTCCCCTTCTGGGCCTCGCGCACCAACAGCGCGTCGGCGTCCGCGTCGGCCGTCATCGCGCCACGGCGCCGCCTGGCGCGGCGAACAGCGTGGCGCCCAGGGACATCCTGCGGTCGAGGTCGATCAGCGCGGCGAGCTGGACGGCGGTGTCGGCGGCATTGGCAGTGTCGGCCAGCCACCAGGCCTGCCCGTCCCAACGCAGCCGGCGCGGCCGCATCGCAGCTTCACGCCAGGCCCACGCCGACACGGCGGGCACGGCCAGGCCGAGCAACCCCAGCAACCCCAGCAACCCCAGCAGAGGCTGATGACTGAAAGCCCATGCAGCCAGGCCGCCCACGGCCAGCAACGCGATCAACGCGACGGTGGCCTGGACGGCAGGCAGGGGCTGGAGTTCGACAGCAAGCGGCGGCGTGCGGCGCATCGCCGGGCGGTGGTCAGACGCGCTTGAAGATCAGCGTGCCGTTGGTGCCGCCGAAGCCGAAATTGTTCTTGGCGGCGTACTCGATCTTCATCGGCCGCGCCTCGTTGGCGCAGTAGTCCAGGTCGCACTCCGGGTCCTGGTTGAAGATGTTGATCGTCGGCGGCGCGACCTGGTCGCGCAAAGCCAGCGCCGTGAAGACGGACTCGATGCCGCCCGCGCCGCCCAGCAGGTGGCCAGTCATGGACTTGGTGGAACTGACGACCATCTGCTTGGCGTGGTCGCCGAAGGCCAGCTTGACCGCGTTGGTCTCGTTCACGTCACCCAGCGGCGTGGACGTGCCGTGGGCGTTCATGTACTGAACCTGGTCGGGGTTGATGCCCGAGTTGCGCAGCGCCGCGCGCATGGAGCGCTTGGGGCCGTCGACGTTGGGCGCGGTCATGTGATAGGCGTCAGCGCCCATGCCGAAGCCGGCGAGTTCGCAGTAGATCTTGGCGCCGCGCTTCTTGGCGTGTTCGTACTCTTCGAGCACCAGCACGCCGGCGCCCTCGCCCAACACGAAACCGTCACGGTCCTTGTCCCAGGGGCGGGACGCGGTCGCGGGGTCGTCGTTGCGGGTCGACAGCGCACGGGCGGACGCGAAGCCACCGATGCCCAGCGGCGACACGGCCGACTCGGAACCGCCGGCGATCATCACGTCGGCGTCGCCGTACTCGATGAGGCGGCCGGCCTCGCCGATCGCATGCAGGCCCGTGGTGCAGGCCGTCACGATCGCCAGGTTGGGCCCCTGGAAGCCGTACTGGATGGAAACGTGGCCCGAGATCATGTTGATGATCGAGGCCGGAATGAAGAACGGCGAAATGCGGCGGGGGCCGCGATTCGTCAGTTCGGCGTGGGTCTCCTCGATCAGCGGCAGGCCGCCGATGCCCGATCCCACGAGCACGCCAATGCGCTCGGCCTGCTCTTCGGTCAGTTGGTCGCCCGTGGGCAGACCCGCGTCCCGCACCGCCTGCATGGATGCCGCCAGGCCGTAATGGATGAAGGTATCCATGTGGCGGGCTTCCTTGCCGGGGACGTAATCCCCGATGTTGAAGCCCTTGACCTCACCCGCGAACTTGCACGCGAAGTTGCTCGCGTCGAAGCGGGTGATGTTGGCAATGCCGGTACGCCCGGCGAGGATGTTGGCCCACCCTTCGGCAACACTGTTGCCGACGGGACTGATCAGGCCAAGACCGGTGACGACGACACGGCGACGGGTCATGCAGAACGGATCAAAGTTGCAAGGAAACGAAGGCGCTCAGGCCTTCTGGTGCTTGACGGCGTAATCGATCGCCAGCTGGACGGTGGTGATCTTTTCAGCCTCTTCGTCGGGGATCTCGATGCCGAACTCGTCTTCGAGGGCCATCACCAGCTCGACGGTGTCCAGCGAGTCGGCGCCCAGGTCGGCAACGAAAGCCTTCTCGTTGGTGACGTCGGCCTCGGCCACGCCCAGTTGTTCGGCAATGATCTTCTTGACTCGTGCTTCGATATCGCTCATGACTCCTCCAGGAGGGGTTTGCAGAAAACAGCCCGTCATTCTACGGGCTCTAGGGTGACGCCCCTAAGTTGGCAGCGCCGGGTGGCCTGGGAGGGTCCGCAGGCCACGGTGATCAGGCCATGAACATGCCGCCGTTGACGTGCAGTTCGCTGCCAGTGATGTAGGCCGCGCCAGGCGAGGCCAGGAAGGCGACGGTGGCGGCGATCTCCTCGGGCGCGCCCAGGCGGCCCAGCGGGATCTGCGCCAGCAGCGCGGCCTTCTGGGCCTCGGGCAGCACCTCGGTCATGTCGGTGGCGATGAAGCCGGGCGCGACGCAGTTAACCGTGATGCCGCGGCTGCCCAGCTCGCGCGCCAGCGAGCGCGTCAGGCCGGCCACGCCGGCCTTGGCGGCCGCGTAGTTGGCCTGGCCGGCGTTGCCGGAGGCGCCGACGACGGACGTGATGTTGATGATGCGACCCGAGCGCTGCCTCATCATCGGCTTGGTGGCCGCGCGGGCGAGGCGGAACACCGCCTTCAGGTTGGTGTCGATGACAGCGTCCCAGTCGTCATCCTTCATGCGCATGGACAGGCCATCGCGCGTGATGCCGGCGTTGTTTACCAGCACGTGCAGGCCGCCATCGGTGGCCACGATGCCGTCCACCGCGGCTTGCGCGGCCTCGCCGTCGGTCACGTTCAGCACGATGCCGCGGCCGCCATGGGGACCCAGCGCCTCGGTGATGCCGGCGGCGCCCGATTCGGTCGTCGCGGTACCGACGACGCGCCAGCCCTCAGCGGCCAGCGCCAGCGCGATCGCGCGGCCGATGCCGCGGCTTGCACCGGTGACGAGGGCGACGCCCTTGATTGCGGATTCAGTCATGGTTCAGCCGCCTCCCAGCAGCGCGCGAGCTTCGGTGAGTGAGGCGGGATCGAGCACGCAGACAGCCTGCAGTTCGCCGTCGATGCGCTTGACCATGCCCGTCAGCACCTTGCCCGGGCCGGCCTCGATGAAGTGATGGACGCCACGGGCCTTCAAGGCCTGCACGACCTCGACCCAGCGCACCGGGCCGAAGGCCTGGCGGTACAGCGCGTCACGCAGTGCGGCGTCGCTGTCGGTGACGGCCACGTCGATGTTGTTGACGACCGGGAAGGCCGCCTTGTGGAACTGGACCGAGGCCAGCTTTTCCTTCAGACGCTCGGCGGCCGGCTTCATCAGGCTGGAGTGGAACGGCGCGGACACCGGCAGCGGCAGCGCGCGCTTGGCGCCCGCAGCCTTCAGGATCTCGGCGGCCTTCTCGGCGCCGGCCTTGCTGCCGGCGATGACGGTCTGCTTCGGATCATTGAAGTTGACGGCCTCGATGGCCTCGCCGGTCTCGGCGGCGGCCTGCGCGCAACCGGCGCGCACGGCGTCGCCGTCCAGGCCCAGGATGGCGTACATCGCGCCCACGCCCACCGGCACGGCTTCCTGCATCGCCTGCGCGCGAAAGCGCACGAGGGGCAGCGCGTCGGCCAGGCTCAGCGCGCCGGATGCGACCAGCGCCGTGTACTCGCCCAGCGAATGCCCCGCGGCGGCGACCGGCACGGCGCCGGTCTCGGCGACGAAGGCGCGCCAGCAGGCGATGCCGGCCGTCAGCATGACCGGCTGGGTGTTTGTGGTCAGGTCCAGCTGCTCCTTGGGGCCGGCGTGGATCAGCGCGCCGATGTCCTCGCCCAGCGCGGTGGAGGCCTCTTCCAGGGTCAAGCGGACTTCGGGGTGGTCGCCCCAGGCGTCCAGCATGCCGACGGCCTGCGAACCCTGCCCGGGGAAGACGACTGCAAAGGGTGCGGTCATGGTCTCAGAGATATCAATAATTGAGCAGGGCTGCGCCCCACGTGAAGCCGCCGCCCACGCCTTCGAGCATGACGGTGTCGCCACGCTGCACGCGGCCGCTGCGCACGGCGGCGTCCAGTGCCAGCGGCACGGAGGCGGCCGAGGTGTTGCCATGCTCGTCGACGGTGACGATGAGCTTGTTCAGGTCCAGCTTCAGCTTCTTGGCCGTGCCCTGCATGATGCGGATGTTGGCCTGATGCGGGATCAGCCAGTCCACGTCGGCCTCCGTCTTGCCAGCCTTCTCGAGCACGGAACGTGCGACCTTCTCGAGCACGCCCACGGCGAGCTTGAAGACGGCCTGGCCGTCCATGCGCAGCAGCGGCGTGCCGATGACCTGCCCACCGCTGACGGCGCCCGGCGTGCACAGGATGTCGACATGGCGGGCATCCGCGTGCAGCTCGGTGGCCAGGATGCCAGGCTCGGCGCTGGCACCCAGCACCACGGCACCGGCGCCGTCGCCGAACAGCACGCAGGTGGTGCGATCCTTGAAGTCCAGGATGCGCGAGAACACCTCGGCGCCCACGATCAGCGCCTTGTTGGCGGCGCCGGCCTTGATCATCGAGTCCGCCACGCTGAGCGCGTAGACGAAGCCCGAGCAGACGGCCTGCAGGTCGAACGCGGCGCAGCCGTGCACACCCAGCTTCTGCTGCAGCAGGCAGGCCGTGGACGGGAACACCATGTCGGGCGTGGACGTGGCGACGATGATGAGGTCCAGCTCTTCGGCCGAGATGCCGGCCGCGGCCAGCGCCGCCTGCGCGGCGGGGAAGGCCAGGTCGCTGGCGGTCTGATCGGGCGCCGCGAAGTAGCGCGCGCGGATGCCGGTGCGCTCGACGATCCAGTCGTCCGAGGTCTCGATGCCTTCGACCGCCAGGCGGTCGACGAGGGCCTGGTTGGTCACGCGGTCAGCCGGCAGATGGCTGCCGGTGCCGAGGATGCGGGAATAGCGGGGGGAGTTTGCAGTGGGGCTCATGCGGCCTGGGCGGTCGGCGCCGCCGTGTCTCCGGCATCGGTGTTGCCCGCCTGCAGCGTGCTGACGATGCGGTCGTGTACCCGGTCAAGCAGCCGGTTGCGGGCGGCATCATAAGCGCGCGCCAGCGCGTTCTCGAAGGCGAAGGCATCGGCCGAGCCGTGGCTCTTGAACACCAGGCCGCGCAGGCCCAGCAGCGCCGCGCCGTTGAACCGGCGGTGGTCCACGCGGTGCTTGAAGCGGCTCAGCACCGGCTTGACCAGCAGACCGCCCAGCATGCTGAACCAGTCGCGCGTGAACTCGGTCTTGATGAAGCCGCTCATCATGCTGGCCAGCCCTTCGGAGGCCTTCAGCATGACGTTGCCGACGAAGCCGTCGCAGACCACGATGTCCGTCGTGCCCTTGAAGATGTCGTTGCCCTCGACGTTGCCGTAGAAATTCAACTGACCCGCCCCGCCGGCGGCGCGCAGCAGTTCGCCGGCCTGCTTGATGGTCTCGCTGCCCTTGATGGCCTCTTCACCAATGTTGAGCAGGCCGACGCTGGGCTCCTCGATGCCGTCGACGGCCGACACCAGCGCACTGCCCAGCACGGCGAACTGCAGCAGGTTCTCGGCCGACGAGTCGACATTGGCGCCCAGGTCCAGCACGGTGGTGAAGCGTCCGGCAGCGTTGGGCATCACCGCGGCGATGGCCGGTCGGTCGATGCCGGGCACCGTCTTCAGCATCACCTTGGCCATGGCCATCAGTGCACCGGTGTTGCCGGCCGACACGCAGGCGTGCGCCAGCGGCGCCTCACCGTCGCGGCCTTCCTTCAACTGCTGGATGGCCACGCGCATCGACGAGTCGCGCTTGCGGCGCAGCGCCACCTCGATGGGGTCGTCCATCGTGACGACCTCGCTGGCCGCAACGATGCGGCAGCGCGGCCAGGCATCGGCTGCGGTCAGCGCCTCGGGCTTGCCGACCAGGATCAGCTCGGCACCGGGGTGCTTGTCGAGGAAGGCGCGGCAGGCCGGCAGCGTGACCGAAGGGCCGTGGTCGCCGCCCATGCAGTCGACGACAAGACGGACAGGATCAGGCAGGGGCGCGTGGGTCATGGAGGCGAAAGCGATTCAGAAAAGACCAAACCCGGCACAGCGCCATGCGCAGGCCGGGTCGGCAGATTCATCGATGCGCACCGCCACGCGGCGGCGCGAGAGCATCAAGCCGCGTCGGCCTTGCTCTTCAGCACCTTGCGGCCACGATAAAAGCCGTTGGGGCTGATGTGGTGACGCAGGTGCACTTCGCCGGTCGTCGACTCGACGGCCGTGCCCGGCGTGACCAGGGCGTTGTGGGAACGGTGCATGCCGCGCTTGGAAGGCGACTTCTTGTTTTGCTGAACAGCCATGAAAAACTCCAGACTCTGCGGGGTTTGAGGGCGGACTTTGGGGCTCTGCCCCGGGGAGAGAGACTTGCGCTCGATCTCCAGGCCGCAGAAAAGCCCACGAGTATAGCGCTGAATGTGCAGTTCGCCAAACCCCGCCTGAAACCGGGGCTCGTGGACGCCGGCAGGGCATGGCGGAACTCAGGCGCTGCCGCCGGACTTCTTCAGGGCCGCCAGCGCCGCGAACGGGTTGGGACGCTCCAGTTCGGCGTCGGCCTCCTCGTCATCATCGACATGGGCCAGTGGCTCAGGGCAGGTTTCGTGACGCGGCACCAGCGGCAACGCCAGCAGCAACTCGTCCTCGATCAGCTCGCGGGCGTCCAGATGGCGTGGCAGCGCCAGCACGTCGTCCTCACTGTCCGCGTCCAGCGCCTCGGCCTCTGCCTCGCTCTCGACGAAACGGATCCAGCGGTCGATGTCCAGCGCCTCGGTGACCGGCTTGAGGCAGCGCTGGCAGGTCAGCGCGACCTCGGCATGGCAGCGCAGATGCAGCCACGTCTGGGCCTTGCCGCCCTTGGGCTGGCGGATCTCGCCGCGCAGGCTCCAGCGCAGCGCGGGCCAGCCTGACGCGGGTGCCTCGGGCGCAGCGGAATCGGCCAGGCGCTGCAGTGTGACAGCCGGCCACTCGCCCTCCAGGCTGCCATCTTCACGGGCGAAGACGGCGACATCGAGCTTCTCAGGAACAAAGGCGCGCGGTTTCATATCCCGCAGTTTAGGCGGGCGAGAATGACCGCATGCCCCGCCTGATCCTTGCCTCCACCTCCCGATACCGTCACGAGCTGCTGTCACGGCTGCGCCTGCCGTTTGAGGCCATCAGCCCGGCCGTCGACGAGGCCGCCCTGCCCGGAGAGACGCCGGGAGCGCTGGCCGAACGGCTGGCGCTGGCCAAGGCGCGCGCCGTCGCTGCCGCGCATCCAGACGCCGTGGTGATCGGCTCCGACCAGGTCGCCGACCTCGGCGGCGAGGCCATCGGCAAGCCCGGGTCCCACGAGGCCGCCGCGGCGCAGCTTCGGCGCATGAGCGGGCGCGAGGTGGTCTTCCAAACCGCCGTTGCTGTCGTCGCACCCGGGCTGGCCGCCATCGAACGCGCCGAGGTGCGCGTGCAGGTGCGAGAACTCACCGACGCCGCCATCGAGGCCTACCTGCGCGCCGATGAGCCCTACGACTGCGCCGGCAGCGCCAAGGTCGAGAGCCTGGGCATTGCGCTGCTGGACGCCGTCGAGTCCGACGACCCCACCGCGCTGGTGGGGCTGCCGCTGATCCGCACGTGCGCGCTGCTGCGCCGCGCCGGGCTGGAGCCGCTGGCATGAGCGCGACGCGGGGACGATTGATGCTGATGCCCAACACGCTGGATTTCGGCGTGGACGACTCCCTGGACCTGCGCGAGGTGCTGCCACAGCACGTGATCGCAACTGCCGCGCGCCTGACGCACTGGGCGGCAGAAAGTGCGAAGACCACACGCGCCCTGCTCAAGCGCGTCGACGCCCTCGTGCCGCTGGCTCAGCCATTGCAGGCCCTGCAGATCACCGAGTTGCCGCGCCCGCCCAAGGGAGGCCGCGGCGGTGGCGACGACGCCGCGGCATGGCTCGCCTTGCTGGACCCGGTGCAGTCGGGACACGACCTGGGCCTGATCTCGGAGGCAGGGCTGCCCGCAGTGGCCGACCCGGGCGCGCGGCTGGTGGCACTTGCACATGAGGCGGGCATCGAAGTCGTCGCGCTGTCGGGCCCGAGCTCCCTGCTGCTGGCGCTGGCCGCCAGCGGACTCAACGGCCAGAGCTTCGCTTTCGTGGGCTATCTGCCCGTGGATGCAGGCGGACGCACGGCGCGCATCCGTGAGCTGGAGGCACTGTCCGCCAGGGCACAACAGACCCAGCTGTTGATCGAGACGCCCTACCGCAATGAGGCGCTGCGCCAGGCCTTGCTCGCCACGCTGAAGCCGTCGACGCGACTGTCCGTCAGCGTGGGCCTGACACTGCCCGGCGGCTGGACCCAGACCGCCACGGTGGCCGACTGGCGCGCCAACCGCACCACCCTGCCCGACCGCATCCCTGCGGTGTTTGCGCTGCTGGCCTGAGCGCCGCCGCTCAGGACTCGGCCTGCGCGGGCTTCTTGGCGCCGAACAGCGCGGCGACCTGGCGCTTGGGCTTGATGTAGCTGGACAGACCCTTGGCCCCCGGCGAGGCAGACTTGGCCTTTTCCCAGGCCGGCGGCTCATCGCGGCCGCTGGATTCATAGGGCTTGTCGAAGAACGGGTCGGCAGGCGGCGCCGGCGGGCGGTAAGACGGCCGCGGCGGGCGCGGCGACGACTCGTCGCGCACGCCCCGGTCGCTGCGTTCCGCGCGCTCCACACGCTCGGCACCCGGCACCTCGTCGCGGCGACGGTGCTCGAAACGAGGCCGCTCGGCATCCACCACCTCAAACGCCTCGGGATCGATCTTGCGCTTGATCAGCTTCTCGATGTCAGCCACCAGGCGGGCATCGGACTTGGTGACCAGCGTGACCGCCAGGCCGGACGCGCCGGCCCGACCCGTGCGCCCGATACGGTGCACGTAGTCCTCAGCATTGAACGGCACGTCGAAGTTGAAGACGGCCGGCAGGTCGGCGATGTCCAGGCCGCGGGCGGCCACGTCGGTGGCCACCAGCAGGTCGACCTCGCCGCGCTTGAACGCGTCCAGCGACTTCAGCCGCTCGTCCTGAGACTTGTCGCCATGCAGCGCAGCCGTGCGCAGGCCGTCGCGCTCGAACGAGCGCGCCAGGCGGGCGACACCCAGCTTGGAATTGCCGAACACGATGGCCTGGCGGATGGCACGATCCTTCAGGATCTGCTTGATGATGGCGCGCTTGTCGTCGTCGGTCGCGCTGATGAAGCGCTGCTCGACGGTCGAAGCCGTCTGGTTCGGCCGCGCGGTCTCGACCAAGATGGGGTCTTGCAGGTAACTCTGTGCCAGCCGCTTGATTTCGGGCGAGAACGTGGCCGAGAACAGCAGCGTCTGGCGCGTCTTGGGCAGGAAGCTGAGGATGCGCTGCAGGTCGGGCAGGAAGCCGATGTCCAGCATGCGGTCGGCCTCGTCGAGCACCACGTACTCGACCTGGTTCAGCACGCAGTTCTTGGCTTCGATGTGGTCCAGCAGGCGGCCGGGCGTGGCGATCAGCACCTCGACGCCAGCCTTCAGTGCGGCGGTCTGCGGCTTCATGTCGACACCGCCGAAGACAACCACCGAGCGCAGATGCGTGTGCTTGGCGTACTTCTTGACGTTCTCGGCGACCTGGTCGGCCAGCTCGCGAGTGGGCGCCAGCACCAGCGCGCGCACCGGGTGGCGGGCGGGCGACACGCTGGGGTTCTCATGCTTGAGCATGCGCTGCAGCAGCGGGATGGAGAAGGCGGCCGTCTTGCCGGTGCCGGTCTGCGCGGCACCCATCACGTCACGCCCTTCCAGCACGATGGGGATCGCCTTGGCCTGGATGGGCGTCATCGTCAGGTAGCCGGAATCGGCCACGGCACGCAGCAGCTTGGCGTCCAGGGGAAGGGTATCAAACCGCGCGGGCGGCGCGGAGGTTTCGACCGCGGTGGCGGTCGTGTCAGGCTCGAAAGCGTGTTCGCTCATATCCGACGATTATCGCCGGAGTACCTGGAAACCCTTTCAACGCGTGATGACCAGCCATTTGGGCGTCTTGAATCGCACGATGCGGCGATACAGCCCCACGTAGGTGACGATGAACAAAAGCATGCAAACGGCGATCAGCGGCGTGGAGTCCCAGAAGGCCAGAGCGGGCAGCAGCGACGACAGGCACAGCATCCACAAATAGGGCGCCGTCATGGAGTTGCGGCGCGTCATCGCGCGGGCGTCACGCGCACCGATGGCCCAGCGCATCAGGCGGCGGTAGATCAGCGAATGGAGATGGATACCGTCCGGCAGGGCGGCGGGAACCGAGCGCACGATCTGGCGGCGGTACATGGAGAACAGCGTCTCGAACACCGGGTAGATGCAGACCATCAACGGGAACAGCGGCGACACCTCGGCATTGCGCCCGACCAGCAGGATGCCGATCTCGGCCAGGTAGAAGCCCAGGAAGTAGGCACCACCGTCACCCAGAAAAATCAGGCCTGCCGGGAAATTCCAGACAAAGAAGCCCAACGCCGCACCCACGCCCGCCAAGGCCCACAGCGCCAGGGTGACGTCGCCCACCTGGTAGGCCACATAGGCAAACACCAGCAGCATGAGGCTCACGCACATGGACGACAGGCCGTTGAAGCCGTCAATGATGTTGACCGCGTTCGCGACGCCGGAGACGGTGAACACCGTTGCAATCCATGCGCCAGCAGCCGAGGACACCAGCCAGTCAATGCCCGGGATGTCGGTCTTGGTGATGGTCGCGCCCAGCAGCCAACTGCCGAGCGCAGCCGAGATCGCAGTGGCCAGCAACCGCTTCGCCGGCGACACGCGCTTGGTCAAATCCTCGACCAGGCCCGCCAGGAACGCTGGCAGCCCGCAGGCCAGCAGCATCGCACCGAACTTCCAGTCAGGCCGCGCCGTAAAGGCTGCGACCAATATGCAACACAGCAGGCCGGTGAACATTCCCACGCCGCCGATGCGCGGCACCGGCGCGGCATGGAACTTCTGGGGGCCGGAAAGATCGACGTCAGCAGAGAAATGCGCGTGGCTGCGCGAGGAATGGATGACGAGCAGGGTCACCACCGCAGCAACAAGAAATGACACGAGAAGATAGAGCATTAACGCCATTCTAGAGAGAGCCTGCCGCAGGAATTCCGGTTGGGATGCCCACTAGAATCCGCGTCCATTTGCCTTCAAGGCGTCGGCTCGACCCGACCGGCCCTTCATGCACCATTCACTGATGAACGTTCTTCGCCGGCACCCCATTTCATGTGGCCTCACTGTCTTGGCGTTGTGGAGCAGTTCTGCGGCCGCCGTCGCTCCAGCCATTGATGCGACAGACGTTGACAGCTCAAGCGCTGGCCAAGGGCCAATCCGGCTGAATTTGCCTCGATCCAATGCCGCCGGAGAGTCTGCGCAGCTGACAGAAGGCCTGGCGACACCGCCCGGCAATTCAGACCAATTAGTTGGCGCCGGCACCAAGCGCAGTGAATTCGAGACGTATGCATCGCAGTTGGCGGGGGCGCCCATCCGGCGGCTGGGCAGCGACTTGATGCTACCCAGCCGCAGCGTGGCTGCCACGGAGGCCAATCGCCAGGTACCACCCGACTACATCGTAGGCTTGGGCGACGAGATCCAGCTGACGCTGTGGGGCTCCGTCGATGCCGACCTGCGCCTGACCGTGGATCGGTCCGGTCGCATCGTCGTTCCGCGCGTCGGCCCTGTCGTAGTCGCGGGCGTGCGCCACGCGGACCTCAATGACCTGCTGACGCGACGCGTCGGGCAGGTGTTCAAGAACTTCCAACTGAGCGCCACGCTGGGCCGGCTGCGCAGTATTCGGTACTACGTCACCGGCTTCGTCACCAAGCCAGGCGCCTACAGCGTCAGCAGCCTGGCGACCGTGATGACCGGCCTGGTGCAATCTGGGGGGCCTTCTGTGGCCGGAAGTCTCCGCAACATCGAGCTGCGCCGCAACGGCCAGGTTGTGACTCGCTTTGACCTCTACGACATGCTGGTGCGCGGCGACAAGAGGGGTGACCTACCGCTGCAGGCGGATGACGTCCTCCACGTCGGCCCCATTGGTCCGCAAATCGCAATGATCGGCAGCGTCAATAAGCCGGCGGTCATTGAGCTGACGTCCGGCGACACCGTGAGCGACGCCCTCGCCTACGTGGGCGGACTTTCTACCGTAGCCGATACCACCCGACTGGCCATCGAGCGCCTCAGTGAGCGCAATGACCGTAGGGTGGTTGTGCTGGCCATGCCTCGCGATGGTGAACAGAAGGTCGCCAACGGCGATGTGGTGAGGGCGTTCAACAGCGTGACGGCCGCACTGCCGCAAGCCAAACAGTACAAAAATGTCCGAATCGAAGGTGAAGTGGCACGCCCCGGCGACTACGTGCTACCCCCAACGAGCACGCTGATGGAGGCTGTGCAGGCGGCGGGGGGGTTCACAACGCAAGCCTATGTGTTCGGCACCGATTTCTCGCGCGAGAGCGTCAGAAAAGTCCAGGAGGTGCAGTACGACCGCGCGTTGCGCGACCTCGAGACTGACTTCACTCGCAACAACGCAACGAAGAAGGTCGCCAGCTCGGACGACGCCCAGGCAGTTACGCAGAACCAACTCAGCACTAGCCGCTTGATTGAGCGTTTGCGTGCAATTCGCCCGACAGGTCGCATCGTTTTGGATCTGAAGGCGGAGTCCGCACAACTGCCTTCACTGCCTGTAGAGGATGGCGACCGCCTCTATATACCGCCGCGCCCCAACACCGTGGGGGTGTTCGGCAGCGTCTTCAACGGCGGCAGTTACCTGCTGAGCGACGGCAATTCCGTTGAAGACATCCTGCAACTCGCCGGCGGCCCGACCCGTGGCGCAGACACCGGCAGCATCTTCGTCATTCGCGCCAATGGCTCCGTCACGAGTTCACGCAGCACAGGGGGTGGGTGGATCAACTTTGGCTCGCGCCTGGCTAGTCTGCAGGCTTTGCCGGGCGATACAGTCTTTGTACCGGAGGAGATGAATAAGACCACGTTCATGCAAGAGGCGAAGGACTGGACACAGATCCTTTACCAATTCGGACTTGGCGCTGCGGCCCTCAAGACCATCAGGAATTGATAATGACGCAACTCCCCACCGAGGGTAGGGCAGATAACACTGCTGCCCGCGAAGCCGAGATCAGCTTGATAGATGTTGCACGTGAGCTTGCTCGACACTGGCGCCGCCTGATTTTTGGATCGTTTGCCGCCGGTGCTATCGCGCTGTGCGCGACCTATCTGATGACCCCTCAGTTCACTGCGCGTACCAGCTTCCTGCCGCCGCAGGGTGGCAGCGGCGGCGCCTTGACTGCCGCCTTGAACTCCTCTCTTGGATCGCTTGCAGGGCTGTCGGGTGGAGCTGCAAAAGGGTCAGGTGACATGTATGTATCTCTGCTTCAGAGCAGAACCATCGCTGACAGGTTGATTGATCAATTTCAACTTCAACAGCTCTATAAAACTCAGCACCGATTTGAAGCGCGAGAAGTTCTCCGATCGGTATCTCGAATTTCTTTCAACAAGAAAGATGGGTTGATTGCTATCGAAGTAGATGACAACGATCCAAAGCGCGCTGCAGCATTGGCCAACCAATATGTCAGCGAGTTACGCACGGCGACCACGAACATGTCATTAACCGAAGCGCAGCGCAAACGCTCATTCTTCGAACGACAACTCGAGCGCACAAAAGTCAACTTGAGCGCTGCACAAACCGCATTGCAAGGAAGTGGATTCAATCAAAGTGCGCTTCGCGCGGAGCCCAAGGCCGCAGCCGAAGAGTATGCGCGCATCAAGGCTGAACTTGCTGCAACTGAAGTTAGTTTGGATAGTACGCGTAGCGTACTTGCAGACAGGTCACCCGAGGTCACCAGGCTCTCAGTAACCGCTGCATCTCTACGCTCGCAATTGCAGGCGCTGGAGAAAAAGACGGATGCAGCACAGGGACCTGATTACGTCAGCAAGTACCGCGAGTACAAGTATCAAGAGGTGCTTTTCGACCAGATTGCTCGACAATTCGAAGCGGCGAGACTAGAAGAAAGTCTTGAGGACAACAACATCCAAGTAGTCGATCAAGCCCTGGTGCCCGAGTGGAAAAGCAAGCCAAAGCGAGCATCGATCGCGCTAGCCGTGTCATTGATCGTGGCTCTGCTTCTGGCGGTGCACGTTGTGAGCCGTCATCTGTGGCGCTCTGCACCGTCACGCTGAAGGCGTCATAACGAAACTACAGAGCTTCGGAGACTACCCGAAGGAGACCCAACGCGTTCAATCAATGAACGGACGTGCTAGACTATCCGTTCATAATCTGAACGCATGTCCGCCCTCCCCGCCCCTGTAGCCGAAGAAGCCGCCGATCCCACGACCGACGACGCCCGCCTCATGGTGCTGCGCGCCTTGGAACAGGATCCACACATCTCGCAGCGCGGCCTCGCCAGGCATTTGGGCATAAGCCTGGGGAAGACGCACTATCTGCTGCAGGCGCTGCTGAACAAGGGGCTGGTGAAGATGCGCAATTTCGAGCGCAGCGACCACAAGCTGGCGTACAGCTATTTGCTGACACCCATAGGCTTGCTAGAGAAGGCGCGCATGACCAAGGAATTCCTTCAGCGCAAGGAAGCGGAGTTCGAAACGTTGCGCCGCACGATCGACGCGCTGCACGAAGAGCTCCGGCGCAGCCCGCAGGTCGATGCCGACGCGCCCCCCTCTCCGACCTCCAAGTCCTGATTGAAAGCAACACCACAATGAAGCGTGTACTCGTGACCGGCGCCGACGGTTTCATCGGCTCCCACCTCGTCGAACTCCTTGTTCGTGATGGACTGGAGGTCAGGGCCCTGAGCCAGTACAACTCCTTCAACTACTGGGGCTGGCTGGACGACATCGACTGTGCCAAGGATGTGGAGATCGTCAGCGGCGACGTCCGCGACCCCCACTTCTGCCGCAAAGTCACGAAGGGCCAAGACGCCGTGTTCCACCTGGCGGCGCTGATCGCGATTCCCTACTCGTATGTGGCTCCGGACAGCTACGTCGATACCAACGTGAAAGGCACGCTCAACATCTGCCAGGCGGCGCTGGACAACGGCGTGCAGCGCGTGATCCACACCTCGACGAGCGAGGTCTACGGCACCGCGCGCTACGTGCCCATCGACGAGAAGCATCCCCTGCAGCCGCAGTCGCCGTACAGCGCGTCCAAGATCGGCGCGGATGCGATGGCGCTGAGCTACTTCAACGCGTTCAACCTGCCGCTGACGATCGCGCGACCGTTCAACACCTACGGCCCGCGGCAGTCGGCCCGCGCAGTGATTCCGACGATCATCACGCAGATCGCCTCGGGCATGAAGCAGATCAAGCTCGGCGATACAACGCCCACGCGCGACTTCAACTACGTGGCCGACACCTGCCGCGGTTTCCTCGAGCTGGCGCGATGTGAGCAGGCGATCGGCGAGACCGTAAACATCGGCTCCAATTTCGAGATCTCGGTCAGCGACACGCTCAACCTGATCAAGGAACTGATGGGCAGCGACGTCGAGTTCATCACCGACGACCAGCGCATCCGCCCGGAGAAGTCCGAGGTCTTCCGCCTGTGGTGCGACAACACGCGCATCCGCGGCCTGACCGGCTTCGAGCCGCGCCACGACATCCGCGACGGCCTGCAGCGCACCATCGACTGGATGACGCAGTCGGCCAACCTGGCGAAGTACAAGGCCCACATCTACAACGTCTGAGGACCGCTGCGATGTTCGACCGCCTCGTCAGTTTCGTCCGCGAGCAATACGCCACGAACGAGTTCATCCCGCTGCACGCGCCCGTGTTCCGCGGCCGCGAGCGCGAGCTGTTGGTGGACACGATCGACTCAACTTTCGTGTCGAGCGTCGGCGCCTATGTTGACCGCTTCGAGAAGGACACGGCTGCCTTCACCGGCAGCGCGCGCGCGGTCGCGGTGATGAACGGCACGGCGGCGCTGCACATCGCGCTGGTGCTGGCGGGCGTCGAGCGGGACGACCTGGTGGTGACACAGTCGCTGACCTTCGTGGCGACCTGCAACGCGATCGCCTATTGCGGCGCGACGCCGCTGTTCATCGATGTCGACCGCCACACGCTGGGCCTGTCGCCGACGGCGCTGGACGCCTGGCTGCAGGCGCGTGCCCGGATCGACGACGACGGCGTGTGCCGTGCTCGCGAGGGCGGCCGCCGCATCCGCGCCTGCCTGCCGATGCACACCTTCGGCCACCCGGTCGAACTGGACGCGCTGGTCGAGGTCTGCGACCGCTGGCACCTGGTTCTGGTGGAAGACGCGGCGGAATCGCTGGGCAGCTATTACAAGGGTCGCCACACCGGCAACTTCGGCCGCATCGGCGTTCTGAGCTTCAACGGCAACAAGATCATGACTACGGGCGGCGGCGGCATGGTGCTGGCGGACGAAGTCATCGGCAAGCGCGCCAAGCACCTGACGACGACGGCCAAGATCCCGCACCCGTACGAGTTCTTCCACGACGAGGTCGGCTACAACTACCGCATGCCCAACCTGAACGCGGCGCTGGGCTGCGCGCAGCTAGAGCAGCTGCCGGCTTTCCTGGCCTCCAAGCGCGCGCTGGCGGAGCGCTACATCGCCTTCTTCCTGGGCACGGACTTGCGGCCGATCGTCGAGCCAGAGCATTGCCGCTCGAACTACTGGCTCAACGGCGTGATCTGCGAGACCCCGGCGCAACGCGACGCGCTGCTCAAGGCGACCAACGACGCCGGCGTGATGACGCGGCCGATCTGGGCGCTGATGAACCGCCTGCCGCTGTATGCGAACGCGCCGCGCGGTCCGCTGGACAACTCGGAGTGGTTGGAAGCGCGAGTCGTGAACCTGCCCAGCAGCGTGACGCCGGGCTGACGACGGTTCGCCGGCCCCCTCAAGTACCGATAGATCAACCCGGAACAAGATCGGATTCGACATGGACCAGACCCTCGTCATCGCCGAGATCGGCGTTAATCACAACGGCGACATCGGCCTCGCCAAGGAAATGATCGCCGCCGCCAGGGAGACCGGCGTCGACGTCGTGAAGTTCCAGACCTACAAGGCCGAGGAAGTCATGACCGACGAGACGCCCCTGGCCGGCTATATGAAGGACGGGGACAAGAACTTCCTCGAACTGGCGCGCCGCCTGGAACTGTCCTTCGACGAGACCCTGACGCTGCAGGCCTACGCCAAGGAGCTGGGTATCGAGTTCCTGTCCTCGCCTTTCGACGTACCCTCCACCGACTTCCTCGGCACGATCGGCATGCGGCGCATGAAGATCCCGTCGGGCGAGACGGTCAACCCCTTCCTGCTGCGCGCCGCCGCCGCGACCCGGCTGCCGCTCATCGTCTCCACCGGCATGGCCACGCTGGAGGAGGTCCGGCGCTCGCTGGACTTCCTGAAGCGCCACGACAGCGGTCCGGTCACGGTGCTGCATTGCACGACGCAGTACCCGGCGGAACCGCAGTACTGCAACCTGCGGGCCATGGCGACGATGGCGCGCGAGTTCGGCCTGCCGGTCGGCTACTCGGACCATACGCCCGGCATCGAGATCTCGCTGGCCGCCGTCGCACTGGGCGCGACGGTCATCGAGAAGCACTTCACCCTCGACAAGAAGCTGCCCGGCCCGGACCAGGCCGCCTCGCTGGAGCCGCATGAGTTCCGCGCGCTGGTCGACGGCATCCGCAATATCAATGCGGCCCTGGGACATGGCGAGAAACGTCCGTGGCCGGTCGAGGTCGAGGTCGCTAAGGTGGCACGCAAGTCCATCGTCACGGTGCGCGCCATGGACGCGGGCCACGTAATCACGGAGGCCGACCTGACCGCCAAACGTCCCGGCACCGGAATCCCCGCGATGGACGCCGAGTTGGTGTTCGGCCGCACGCTCGCGCGCGACGTCGCCGAGAACGCGCTGATCCGCTGGACCGACTTGGCCTGACCGCCGGCCGCTCCCCGCCGCCGCGCCGCCTTCGACACCCGCCCCATGCCCGCCCCGATCACGCTCGCCTCGCTCACCGTAGCGCGGTCCGATTTCGGCCGCATGGAGGAACTGTACGGCGCCTTGCATGCCTCCGACCGCTACCGGCTGCTGCTCGCCGCGGGCGCGGGACATCATGACGAGCGGCTGGGCCGCACGCTAGGCGATGTCGAACGCAGCGGCCTGCCGCTGGACTGCGTGCTGCCGGCCGTCGACGGCGACGCCGGAGCGCAGAGCGCCGCGGTGCTGTCCGGCATGGCGCAATGGCTGGAGCGCCGTCGTCCGGACGCGCTGCTGATCCTCGGCGACCGCTACGAGATGCTGGCCGGCGCGCAGGCCGCGATGCTGGCGCGCGTGCCGGTCATCCACATCGGCGGCGGTCACCTGACGCTGGGCGCGATAGACGAGCGGGTGCGACATGCGCTGTCCAAGCTCAGCGCGCTGCACCTGGTCGCCTCCGAGGGCTGCGGCGCCCGCGTGGCGGCGCTGCACGAGGACCCCGCCACCATCCATGTCACCGGCGCGCCCGAACTCGACGCGCTGGTGCGCACCGCGCCGGCCGCGCGCGACGCCTTCTGCGCCGAGGTCGGCCTGGACCCGGCGCGCCCCTTCCTGCTGGTGACGCTGCATCCGGAGACCAATGTGGACGAAGCGGCCAATACCCGCTTTGCCCATGCCGCTGAGCAGGCGCTGGCGACGGCGGCGCCGCAGATCCTGATCACCGCGCCCTGCGCGGATCCGGGCAACGCGCCCTTCCTAGCGCTGTGCGACGCCTTGCCCCGTCGCCGGGAAGGCGTCCGCTACGTCCCCAATCTGGGCTTGCGCCGCTACGTGGCCGCGCTGCATCACGCGGCGGCCATGGTCGGCAATTCCTCGTCCGGCATCATCGAGGCCGCCACGGCCGGCCTGCCGGTGCTCAACATCGGCGATCGCCAGGCCGGTCGCGACCGCGCCGGCAACGTGCTCGACTGCCCGTTCGACCCCGCGGCGATCGCCGACGCGATCGACCTCGCGCTGTCGCCCGCCTTCGTCGAGCGCAGCCGCGGCGTGATCAATCCCTACGGCGACGGCAGCTTCACCGCGCGGACCCTTTCCCTGTTCGACCGCTTGAGCTGGCCCCTGGCCGTCGACAAGCCCTGGCTGGGCTGAACGCCCGCCGCGACGGAACCTCCATGAATGTCTTCTTCCTGAATGTCGGACGCCGCTGCGAGCTGGTCGAGGCCTTCGCCCGGGCGCTGCCGGCGGTGTCTCCCGGCCTGATTTGGGGCAGCGACCCGAACCCGCTCGCGCCGGCGCTGGCCGTCGTCGATCGCCGGATCGAGCTGCCCACGCCGATCGACAGCGACGCGTTCATCGACGCCTTGTGCGCGTTCCTCGTGCACGAGCGCATCGACCTGGTGATCCCCACGATCGATCCGGACCTCGTACGCCTGGACCGCTGGCGCGCGGCTCTGGCGGAGCGCGCGCCCGACGCGCGCCTGCTGCTGTCCCCGCCCCGGGTCATCCAGATCGCCCGCGACAAGCGCCTAAGCCGCGACGCCTTCGCCGCGCTCGGCGCCGAGGTGCCCGAGGCGGTCGACCCTTCCGCGCCGGACCTGACATTCCCGCTCTTCATCAAGCCGGCCTCCGGCTCGGCATCAATCGGGGCGGTCCGCGTCGAGGACGCCGATGAACTCCGCGCCCGCTTGGCCGAGACCGCCGACCCGATGGTCGAACGTCTGGTCGGCGGCGACGAAACGACGGTCGACGTCCTGCTGGACCTCTCGGGGCGCGCCCTGTGCGCGGTGCCGCGCCGTCGGCTGCAGGTGCGGGGCGGCGAAGTGACGCGCGGCATCGTGGAACGTTCCCCCGAGCTCGAGGCGCGCGCGATGGCGATCGCGGCAGGTCTGGGCTGCATCGGCCCGGTGACAGTGCAGTTCCGCAATCCAGCACCCGGACGCTGGGTCGCGATGGAGCTCAACGCCCGAATGGGCGGCGGCTTGCCGCTGGCTATCGGCGCCGGCGCGGACTGGCCGCGATGGATCCTCCAGATGGCCGCTGGACGCGAACCCTCCGTCGCGGCGGCGACGGTGCACGACGGCATGGTCATGACGCGCACGGACCGCTCGATATTCCTGCCACCGTCCCGGCTGTCGGTGCCGCGCGGCATCCCGGTCCCGCTGCCGCCGGTAATCGTGTTCGACATGGACGACACCTTGTATCCGGAAGCCGATTTCGTCCGCTCGGGCCACCGCGCAGTGGCCGAACGTGCCTGGCAGGACCTGGGCGTGGATATCGAACCCGAACTGCGACGCCGCTTCGCCGCCGGCCAGCGGGGCGACCTGATGAGCACGGTGCTCGCCGACCTCGGCATCGCCACGCCGGGGGACGACTATGTCGGCCGCGTGCTGGTGCCCGCGTATCGCGAGCACGCGCCGGCCATCCGCCCGCATGTCGAGACGATCCCCGTGCTCACCGAATTGCGCGCGCGCGGCCACCGCCTGGCCCTGCTGTCCGACGGCTGGGCCGAGGTGCAGCGGCGCAAGCTGGACACCCTCGGGCTGGCCCCCTTCTTCGACGAGATCGTGATCACCGACGAAATCGGCCGCGACGCCTGGAAACCTTCGCCACGCGGTTTCCAACGCATCCTGGACGCGCTGTGCGTGAGCGGCGACGAAGCGCTGTACGTGTCCGACAACCCGCTGAAGGACTTCGCCGGGCCCCATCAGCTGGGCATGCGCACGCTGCGCATCGTCCGCCCCGGGACCGAGCACGGCCAGGCGCTCGCGCCCGCGCCCGAACATCAACCGCAGGGCCTGGTGCGCTCGCTCGCCGAGCTGCTCGCGCCGGCTCGCGAGTGCCCCGCCCGCCTACCGACCACCCGACCATGAACCACTGGGAACTCGCCCTCGTCCTGCCCGGCGCCTCGCTGCGCGACGCCATGACAGCCCTCGATCGCGGCGGGCTGCAGATCACCGTCGTCGTCGACGGCGATCGCCGCCTGCTGGGCACCGTCACCGACGGCGACGTGCGCCGCGCGCTGATCCGCCAGGTCGGCCTGGAGGCCCCCGTCGCCGAGGCGATGAACCGCCAGCCCCGCACCGCCACGGCCGGCTCGACCAAGGAACGCGTGCTGCAGCTGATGGAGCGCCACCAGGTCTCGCAGATCCCGCTGGTGGACGCCGAAGGCCGCGTCGTCGGCATCGAGACGCTGCACGGCCTGCTGCACGGCAGGCGCCGCGACAACGCGGTGTTCCTGATGGCTGGCGGCTTCGGCACGCGGCTGCAGCCGCTCACCGACAACTGCCCCAAGCCGCTGCTCAACGTCGGCGACAAGCCCATCCTCGAGATCATCATCGAGAACTTCGTGCGCGCCGGTTTCCACCGCTTCTTCATCTCGACGCACTACCTGCCCGGGATGATCCGCGAGCACATTGGCGACGGCAGCCGCTGGGACATCGAGGTCCAGTACGTGCACGAGGACGAGCCGCTGGGCACCGGCGGCGCGCTGGGCCTGCTGCCGCGCGACGCGATCCGCGAGCCGATGTTCATGATGAACGGCGACCTGCTGACCAACCTCGACTTTAACAAGCTGCTGGACTTCCACGACAGCCATGACGGCTTGGCCACCATGTGCGTGCGTGAGCACGAACACCGCGTGCCTTATGGCGTCATCGAGGGCGACGGCCTGCGCATCACCTCGATGGTCGAAAAGCCGGCCTATCGCTACTTCATCAACGCCGGCATCTACGTGCTGTCGCCGTCGGTGCTCGACGGCGTCGCGCGCGGCCAGCGCATCGACATGCCGACGCTGCTGCAGCAGCGGATGGAGCAGGGCCAGCCAGTCAACATGTTCCCGGTCCACGAGTACTGGCTGGACATCGGCCGCATGGAAGACTTCCAGCGCGCCCAGTACGACGTCGCAGGGCTATTCCATGGCTGAGTCCCTGGTCGGCGCGCCGCGCCTGCTCGCGCTGGTCCCGGCCCGCGGAGGCAGCAAGCGGCTGCCGCGCAAGAACGTGCTGCCGCTGGGGGGGCGTCCGCTGATCCAGTGGTCGATCGCGGCGGCGCTGGAGAGCGGTGTCTGCGCTGACGTGCTAGTGAGCACCGACGACGAGGAGATCGCCGCGACTTCCCGTGCCGGCGGTGCGATGGTGCCCTGGCTGCGCCCGGCCGAACTGGCCACCGACACCGCCGGCAGCGCCGGCGTCATTGCGCACGCGCTAGCCTGGTATGAGCAGGCGCACGGCGCCGTCGACGCGGTGCTGCTGCTTCAGCCGACCAGCCCCTTCCGGAGTGCCGCAGCGATCCGCGGCGCCGTCCGCAGCTACTCCGACCAGCCCGGTCCGACGCGCCATCCGGTGGTCAGCGTCAGCCCCGCCGCGTCGCACCCAGCCTGGACCTTCGCCTGGCAGGACGGCGAGCTGCGCCCCAGCCTCGGCTGGGAGCCGCTGGCGCTGCGCTCGCAAGACCTGACCCCGGCCTACGCGCTCAACGGCGCGCTCTACGTGATCCCGGCCGAGGACGCCCGAACCGGCCACCCAATCGTGCGGCCTGGCGTCCTACCCTTCGTGATGACCGATGCTCGCGAGAGCCTGGACATCGACACCGCCGACGACTGGGCGCTGGCTTCGCACTGGGCAGACGCGCCCGGCGTCCGCTGAACCCGCCCGTTCCTCGTCCCCTTCCCACGCCCTTCATCGAACGCGCAGCCATGAACCAAAAAGTCGCTCTTATCACCGGCATCACCGGCCAGGACGGTGCCTACCTCGCAGAATTCCTTTTGGACAAGGGCTACGTCGTCCACGGCGTGCGCCGCCGCGCCTCGCTGTTCAATACCGCCCGAATCGACCACCTTTACCAGGATCCGCACCTGCCCGACACGCGGCTGTTCCTGCACTACGGCGACATGACGGACTCGTCCAGCCTGGTGCGCATCATCCAGCAGGTGCAGCCCGACGAGATCTACAACCTGGCCGCGCAGTCGCACGTGCACGTGAGCTTCGAGGAGCCCGAGTACACCGCCAATTCTGACGCCATCGGCCCGCTGCGCATCCTGGAGGCAATCCGCCTGCTGGGCCTGCAGAAGAAGACCCGCTTCTACCAGGCCAGCACGTCCGAGATGTATGGACAGGTGCAGGAGATCCCGCAGAAGGAAACCACGCCCTTCTATCCGCGCAGCCCCTACGGCGTGGCAAAGCTCTACGGTTACTGGATCACGGTGAACTACCGCGAGTCCTATGGCATGTACGCCTGCAACGGCATCCTGTTCAACCACGAGTCCCCCCTGCGCGGCGAGACCTTCGTGACGCGCAAGATTACCCGCGCGCTGGCCCGTATCAAGCTGGGCCTGCAGAGCTGCCTATACCTGGGCAACATGGACTCGCTGCGCGATTGGGGTCATGCGAAGGACTATGTCGAGGCCCAGTGGCTGATGCTGCAGCAGGACAGGCCCGAGGACTACGTCATCGCCACCGGCGTTCAGTACAGCGTGCGCGACTTCGTCAAGGCCGCGGCCAAGGAACTGGAGATGACGCTGCGCTGGGAAGGCAGAGGCGTCGATGAGAAGGCGTTCCTCGTGCACGCGGATGGCACGGAGCGTGTCGTCGTGGCGGTGGATCCGCGCTACTTCCGTCCGGCTGAGGTGGAGACGCTGCTGGGCGACCCCAGCAAGGCGAAGAAGCAGTTGGGCTGGGAGCCAAAGATCAGCTTCGAGGAACTGGTGCGCGAGATGACCCGTGAGGACTTGATCGCAGCTCAGCGCGACGAGTTGATCAAAGGCCACGGCTTCAAGGCGCTGAATTCGCATGAGTGAGTCCCGGCAAGATTGACGACGTCCCGCCACGATGGATACCCGCCGCCTGCTTTCCTCTGCCGCGATTTATGGATTGGCCGACATGGCTGTCCTCGTCGTGGGTGGCTTCCTGCTGCTGCCGATGTACACACGCAGCCTCACTCAGGCGGAGTTCGGTCATTTCGTCGCCGTTCGCGCCAACATCGATATCTTCACCTACCTGCTTCAGTTTGGCATCCCGTCGGCTCTGGGTCGCCTTTACTTCGACCACAGGAAGGCAGGCACGGAGCGGGAGTACATCAGCGCGCTGGTCTGCTTCTTCGGACTGCTGTTGCTGTGCACCAGCGCCGTGCTGGCATTGGCCGGCCGCGCGCTGTGGAGCGGGCTTTCGCCAGCGGTACCGATCATCCCCAATCTCCCGCTAAGCGTGGCCATCGGCGCACTCGGTTTTCTCAGCGCGATCAGCGTCATATGGTTGCGCATGCAAGGGCGCGCAATCGCGGTCGTGTCCTTGCAGGTCGGCGGCGCAGCGCTGATCGCCATCGTCGCCACGGTGATGCTGCAGTTTTTCCACTTGGGCCTGACCGGCATCTTGCTGGCATTGCTCGCGGGGTCGGTGCTGTCGGCCGGCGCGCTCCCAGTGATGCTGGGCAAGTCCTTCCGGCTGGCCCTGCCGCGCGCCTGGCTGGCTGAAACGCTGAGGTACGCTGTCCCCATCCTCGTCGGCTATGTCGCGTACTTCCTGCTCAACCGCGCCAGCACATTGATCCTTCAGCATCACGTGCCGGCAGAGGAACTGGCCGTCTTTGGCCTGGCGCAGCAGCTATCGATGGTGGCCGGCATCGCCTGCTCGTCGTTCGGCATGGCCCTGCAGCCGGCCGTCTACGGGGCCGAGGCTGACCAGGTGCCGCGCATGATCCATCGCGCCACTCGCATCCTGATGGTACTGATGCTGGCAGTGTGCGCGGCACTGATGATCTTCGCGCAGGAGATCTTTGCCCTGGTCGCACCACGCGGCTACGCGGGCGGCCTGACGCTCCTGCTGATCCTGGTGGCGGCCAACTTCAGCAATACCTTCACGCTGATGTCAGACACGGTGCTGCTCTACCACCGCCGCCCCAAGACCTCGGTAGCGGTTTCCATCCTCAGCGCAATCCTGGCGATGCTCCTCGGGCTGGTGCTGATCCCGGAACACCACATTCTGGGCGCGGCGGTCGCCACCTGCACCGCGTTTGCCGGCCGGATGCTGGTGAGTCAATGGATGGCACGCCGGCTTACAGGACAAAGCGACTTCCTCTTGATAGCGACATCGCTGACGGCGCTGGGCGCCATCGGCGGTGGTGCCCAGTGGCTTTCGGCACAGAGCTGGCCACTGGCGACGCTGCTGGCCGCCAAGTTCGCCTTCTCGGCTGCGCTGGCTGGAACGCTTTTTGTCATCCATCGAAGATTGTCAGCCCGTCATGCGTGACCTATCAGACCGCCCACCGGCGGACCTGCACCCCTTCTCCGCAGGAGCTTTGGCATGACCGCCAAGAAGAAGACCTTCAAGAACCTCATCGGCGAATGGCTCGGCATCAATCCACTGCGGTGGTCGGAAAGCGTGGGCCACATGCACGCGCTGGTGGACCAGACTGAGGCCCAACACGCGCGCAGTATCCGTTCGGGCTCGGAGCAGCGCACCATCGCTCTCGTGGTGACCGTGTGGCTCACGACTTGGGTGCCTTGGTATGCCGTACTGATGGGTCTGCTCCTGAGCGTGCGCGGCAATCGAGTCGTTTATATCCATGACGACCTGCCGTTCAGCGACGCGCCATGGGTCGCCTCGATCGTGCGCCACTTCATCCGTCGCGTGATGCGACGACTAGCCGCGCGCTACCAGGTGATCAACCTCTCGGACTTCCTCCGTGACGGCACCGCCCTCTCCGACGAAGCGCTCGTCCGGATCGCTCGGCTCGCCGAACTCAACGCCGTACATAAGCTGCGGGGTGAGACCTTGGCCGCAGGCCGATCGGCCTACGAAACACTGGTGCGTAAACAACTGCGCCGCGCCCTCCCCGCGATCGAGCGGGTCGTGAGCGAACACGACTTTGATGCCATCGTGATGCCTGGCGGCGTGTACGGAACCAGCGGCCTATGGATCGCTGCTGGGGAGGCGCGCGGCGTGCGCGTCTCTACCTACGATGCTGGCGCAGGACTGGTGTTGCTCGCCGCCCGCGGCATCGCCGCCCAGTTGCAGGACATACCGGCCGCCTTTGCCCGCGTAAAGCAGGACGCGGCTTCCCCGGCGCAAGAGGCTGTCATGCTGAACTTGGGGCGCGCCGAGATCGAGAAGCGCCACAACGGTCGCAGCGCCTTCAACTACCAACAAGCATCGGGTATCGCCGATCCGCTGGATCCTTACAAGGGTGCCATCCTGATCGCGTTGAACTCCTCGTGGGACCAGGCCGCCCTGGGCTTACACGTCGTCTTCAAGGACAGCACAGAATGGATCGTTGAGTCGGTGCGATGGATCCTCGAACATACAGACGCAAAGGTCGTCGTCCGCCAGCATCCGGCTGAGCGGTTCGATCTGGCCCGCACGTCGGACGACTACGGTGCGCTGCTGCGGAAGGCCGTCGGCGACCACGAACGCCTGTTCTTCATCTCCGCGGCGAATCCGCTCAATAGCTACGACCTGCTATCGGTGTCATCTGCCGTCCTCGCCTACACGTCGACTTTCGGTGTCGAAGCCAGCGCCCTGGGAAAACCGACCATCACCGCCTCGCGTAGCTACTACGCCGACCTCGGGTTCGTATGGTCCGCCAAGTCGCGCGAACGTTACTTCGAGTTGCTGGGGCAGGCCGCCCACGGGCAGTTGACGGTCACGCCGGCCATGTCGCGAGATGCGCTGCTCTGCTACTACACGACGCAGGTCTGCAACTGGAACTTCACCCATTTCAACCCAGTGAGCGATGATTTCTTCCTGCGCCCGTTAGCGGACCTGCTAGTCGCTCCTGACGTGGACGTGATCCTGTCCGTGCTCGAGACCGGAACGCCCTCGGCAGTGCTAAACCACGAGCACCAGCTGCGTCAACACCTGCCAACCGCTGACGCGGTCGCTCCTGCCTAAGGACCAGAGGAAATGTTCCAGGCCCTGAAGCGAATTGTGCGGCGCCATGCCCCCGCTCTCCTGCGCGAGCGGATCTCCTTGTGGCGTCAACGCGGACCGCTGGCGCTGGGCCAGGGATCTCACGTGCACCGGTCCGTACAGATCCTGGGGCGCCGCCATGTGTGGATTGGCGAGAACAGCGGCCTCTCTGAACGTTGCTGGTTGAATGTCAATCATCCGCTGCCAGGTGGCTACGCGATCACGATCGGTGATCACGCCTTCATTGGCCGCGACAATTTCATGAGTTCAGGCCGCTCGATCCGGATCGGTCACTACTGCCTGACCACGCTGGGTTGCAAGTTCATCTGCAGCACCCACATCGCGGACATCCGGAACTCACCGATCGTCACCACCGGCACGACCGGGGAGGACGAGATCCGAGTCGGGGACAACTGCTTCTTCGGCGTGAACGCCATGGTGCTGGGGAACGTTGAGATCGGTCACGGCTGCGTGATCGGCGCGGGTGCGCTCGTAACTTCAGATGTGCCACCTTTCAGCCTGGTCGTCGGCAACCCGGCCCGTGTGCTCAAGCGCTACAGCTTCCAGCGAGACGCCTGGATCGCCGTCGACGCCATGCAAGCAGGCGACTTGGACGATAACCCCGACGCCTCGACCTACCTCGCTCGGCTGCGCTCGACGCATCCGCAAGTGGACATGCCGTGGGTCGCCCTGGCCGCCGACCTGGGTAGTCTCTGAACCGGTATGCGGCAGACTTCCAATACCCCATTCCCGACAGTGCTCATCACTGGCGGCGCCGGTTTCCTCGGCCAGGCTTGCGCGAGACGCTTCCGAGTGGCGGGCTGGCGTGTCGTGGGCCTCGGCCATGGTCGTTGGACCGCCGATGAAGCGCGCGCGGCCGGTTACGACCGCTGGGTCAACGCAGGTGTGACGGCCGAGGCGCTGGAGGGCCTGGCAGATCTCGGCCAAGATCTGCACGCCGTGGCCCACTGCGCCAGCAACGGCTCCGTTCCGTACTCTTTGGAGCATCCGCTGGACGCCTATGAGCGCACCGTCGGCATCACCGCCGTGCTCCTGGACTATCTTCGCCGGCATGCGCCACAAGCCATGGTGCTCTATCCCTCCAGCGCGGCCGTCTACGGCGCCGCGCCGGACCGGCCGCTGCAGGAGTCGGACCCTCCCAACCCGGTCTCGCCGTACGGCTTCCACAAGGTGATGGTCGAGCAGCTGCTGGCCGCGCATGCCGCCTGCTTCGGCCAGCCGGCGGTCGCGGTGCGCTTCTTCTCCATCTACGGCCCGGGCCTGCGCAAGCAATTGCTGTGGGACGCGTCGGGCCGGCTGCTGTCGGGCGAGTCACCGCAGACCTTCTTCGGCACAGGCGAAGAGACTCGAGATTGGATCCACGTCGACGATGCTGCAGCCCTGATCCTGCACCTCGCCGACCGCGTCAAGGCAAAGCCCACCAGTCAGGCTCGCCTGGACCTTGTGAACGGCGCGTCCGGCAAGCGCGTGACGGTGCGCGAGGTATTGAAACGGCTTGCTCTCGCACTCGGCAGTCCCGCGGAGATCCGGTTCAATGGCACCGTCCGCGCCGGCGATCCACGCTTCTATCACGCAGCCGTCCAACGGATGCATGCCGCAGGATGGAGCCCATCGATCACGTTGGAACAGGGACTTGCGGACTACGCCCTCTGGGCGCGCAAAGCCCACTTACCTGCCCCATGACTGTCTCGACGCCTGTGTCCGCATCGTCCCAAGAACCGCTCCATGTCGGCTTCTGGTTTGACTTCGGTCTCGCCTACGCCGGCGGCCTGAACTATTTCCGAAACCTGCTGCATGCGTTGCACGCCGCGCGGCCGGCGCACGTGCGCGTCACGCTATTCATCGGCAAGGACATACCGGACCGGCTGCTGGCGGAGTTCCAGACCGTGACCGAAGTTGTCCAACTGGACATCCTCACCCGCGGCACCGTGCCCTGGTTCTTCCACCGGCTTGCCTACCGCGGCCTGCGTTGGCAGGTGTTCGTCGAGCGCGAACTCCGCCGCCACGACGTGGACGTCGTGTCGCACCCGTCAATGGTGGAACGCCTGAGCCCGCGCTTCCGGCTGATCTCCTGGATCCCTGACTTCCAGTACCTGCACCTGCCCCACCTCTTCCCGGGTCTGAACGTCGAACGCCGCAGCGCCGACTTGCGCGCGCTGCACCGCCACAGCGACGCGGTGGTCGTCAGCAGCCTGGACGCGCACAAGGACTTCGCGCAGGTGATGGGCGTGGCCGACCCGGCGCGGACCCACGTGCTGCCCTTCGTCTCGCAGCTCCACCTGGGCCCGACCAGCGCCGAGGCGACACGCGCGCTGCTGGACAAGCACGGCCTGCCGGAGCGCTTCTTCTTCCTGCCCAACCAGTTCTGGGCCCACAAGAACCACCGGGCCGCCTTCGAGGCCGTCGCCCAGCTCAAGCGCGAAGGCCTGGACGTCACGCTGGTGTGCACCGGCTGGATCAAGGACCCGAACGGCAACACGCTTGCCGACGACGCGTTGCGTGTGCGCGAGGCGCAGGGGCTGGAGCAGCACGTCCGGCTGCTGGGCAGCATCGACTACGCCGACGTACAGGGCCTGATGCGCGCCTGCGTCGCAGTGGTCAACCCGTCCTTCTTCGAGGGCTGGAGCAGCAGCGTCGAAGAGTCCAAGTCGATGGGCAAGCCGCTGATCGCCTCGGACCTCGCCGTGCACCGCGAGCAGGCCCATCCCCACGCCGCCTATTTCGATCCGAAGGATCCGTCGGCGCTGGCCGCGCTGATGCGCCAGGCCTGGCAATCGCTGCCCGGCGGCGTGGACGAGCCCGCCGAGGCCACCGCTAGAATCGCGCTCCACCGCCGGACAGTCGAGTTCGGGCAGCGATATCTGCAGATCCTTAGGACGGTGGCCGATGCGCCGCGAGCTCCCCGTTTCACTTCTCGCTGACCGTCTTTCCATGTCCCCCGACCTTGGCTTCGTCGTCCTGAATTACGTCAACCACGACGAAACGGCGCGCTGCGTCGACAGCATCCTCGCCCTGGCGGGCGACGCGCCGGTCATCGTGGTCGACAACGCCTCGCCGAATGGCGCGTTCGACGTGCTGGCGCGGCATTTTGCCGGTCACGCCCGCGTCACCGTGCTGCAGTCGGGTCGCAACGGCGGCTATTCGTCGGGCAACAACGTGGGCATCCGTGCGCTTAGGGAACGGGGCATCCTCAATGTCGTGATCGCCACCAGCGACACGCGCGTGGAATCGCCCGATCTCGTCGCCCGCTGCCTGGCCGCGCGCGACGCCGGCATCGCCGTCGTGGGTCCCTATGTGCGTGGCGACGAACCCGGCTCCGACAACCCGATGCTGCCGCGGCTGACCTTGCAGTACATCGCGGCCATCCACTTGGGCAAGCTCTGGACAGCGCTCAAGGGAATCGCGATGCGAACGGTGGTCAAACCGCGTCCAAGCCGGTCACCGGATCCGGCCGCAGCGGACGCGCCGGGTGCAACGGATGCGCGGGACGGGCTCACCGACGTCTACATGGTCCACGGCTGCTTCCTGTTCCTCTCCGAACACTACCTGCATGCCTTCGGCGAGCTGGACGAGGACATCTTCATGTACGGCGAGGAGGACCTGATTGCCTTCAACTGCGTCCGCCGCCGCCTGCGCGTGGTCTACGACCCGCGCATGGTGATCTATCACGGCGATGCCAAGAGCACGAGCCCGGGCGAATTCCGCCTGCGCGCGGCTGCGGCGTCGATGGCCAAGCTGCGGCGCAAGATGCGCGTCGGACCGCTGATCCATGCATACCTCCGTTCTCACTGATATGCCGCGGCCGGCGCCGACGACGGCACTGCGACTGAAACAGCTGCTGCTGCTGGCCGCTTGCGGTTCGCTGGGCTTCTATCCGCTTTTGGAGCAGTTCATCGCGCCGGTGTTGGCAATGTCGTTCGCACTGGCCGCCATGGTTGCAGGCGCGGGCCTGCTGCACCGCCGGCTGCGCATGCCGTCCACCTTCATCCTTGGCATCTGGGCATCGCTGCTGATCGTCTACGTCGGCTGGTGCGCCGTCGCGATCGTGCACGGCAACGTAGGGCAGTACATCGTCACGGACTCTGCGGGCTTCCTGCTCTACATCGGCGTCCTGCCTGTGCTCTACCTGCTGATCCGGCAGAACGACCTGCAGCACTCGTTCTTCCAGATCATTGAACAGCTGTCGATGGTGATCGCCGTACTCAGCGTTGTGCTGGCGGTGAGCTTTTTCGTACTCTTCGGTCCGGTCGAGGCGGACTCCCTGCTGCTTGTGAACGCCTTCCTGAAAGGTCTTGGCCTGTCCTGGAAGGTCGACAGCAACTCCGGCGCGCTAGGCCTGTACACCAACGTCGCCCACCTGATGATGCTCGGCCTCGCGCTGTCGCTGTATCGCTTCTCGCTCGCGCGGCGCCGACGCGAGCTGCTGCTGGTCCTGCTCTACCTGGTCGCGCTGCTGCTGGACGGGCGTCGCGCGCTGGCCATCGCGGCCATCTTACAACTGCTCATCGCTGCCCCTCAGCTGCTGGCCATGCTGAAGCCGGCCCAGCGGCTAAGACTGACGCTGGGCGCCGTCGCGCTATCCACGGTGGCCGTCGTCGCGAACCTAGACTGGATCCAGCAGCGCTTCGAGTTCACCGACTCGGACGTGTCCTCCGCGGCGCGCTTCGAGCAGATTCCTCCCCTACTGGACAAGATTGCTGAGCATCCCATCCTCGGCGGGGGCTTCGGCACCTACGCCTCGCTGCGACGAAGCGACGAACGTCCATTCAGCTACGAGGTCGACTTTCTGGCCACCCTCATGAAGCTGGGCTTGATAGGCAGCGCACTTTATTTCGGCAGCTATCTGTTCGGCGTGATGCAGGCGCGCCGCATCCGCGATCCGCTGGGCCTGTTCCTGATGTCGGCGGGTTTACCGTTCTTCTTCTACATGGGTACGAATGGCAATCAGGCGATGTCCACCGACAGCGCCGTGTTCCACATCTACCTGTTCCTGCTGATCGCCTTCGCCTGCGAACAGCGTCGCGCGCCGGCCGTGGCTGCAGGTGTTGCGTCTCCGGGGTCGGCGCCCGATCCCACCGTGCCTGTCTTACAGACCGCCGCACTACCGCATACGCTCACTCCGACCTGAGCCGCCCCCAAGTCATGCAGACCGTCCTGATCTTTGTCCCCAACTACTTCCCCGGCTACATGTCGGGCGGCATCGCGCGCACCGTCCTCAACACGGTCGAATGGCTGGGAGACGAGTTCTCCTTCCTCATCGTCACCCGCGATCGCGACCTGGGCTCGGACCAGCCCTACGACGTGCGCCGAGGCGATTGGGTGCCAATGGGTCGCTCCCGCGTGCGCTACCTCGCACCGGAGGAACTGGGGTTGTCCGCACTGGCCGATTTGGTCAACGGCACGCCCCACGACATCCTGCACCTCAACAGCTTCTTCGATCCGGTCTTCACCATCAAGCTGCTGCTGCTGATGCGCCTGGGCCGCATTCGCCCATCCCGGGTCGTCATGTCGCCGCGCGGCGAGTTCGTCGAGGGCCCGCTGCAGATCAAGTATGCGAAGAAGAAGCTCTACATCGAGCTTTCCCGCCTGGCCGGTTTCTACGGCGGCGGCATGCAATGGCATGCCTCCAGCCCGCACGAGGCGCAGGGCATCGTCAACGCCATGCGGCTGCCGGCGTCCCGCGTGCGTTCGGCCATCGACCTCCCGATCCGCGAAGCCGTCGTCCTGGCCCCCCAGTCGCCGCCGCAGGAACGGCTGCGCGTGGTGTTCCTATCGCGGCTGACGCGGGAGAAGAACCTGGACGGCGCGCTGCGTATCCTGCAGCAGGTTCGTCGCCCGATGGACTTCGACATCATCGGCCCGCAGGAAGACCCTGCCTATTGGTCCGAATGCGCCGCGCTGCTGCAGCAGCTGCCGGCGCATGTCCAGGCCCGCTACCTCGGTCCGGTCGCGCCGGAGGAAGTCTTCCAGCACCTGGCCGGATATGACGTGTTCCTGTTCCCGTCGCATGGCGAGAACTACGGCCACGTCGTCGCGGAATCGATCACCGTTGGCACCCCGGTGCTAATCAGCCAGAACACGCCCTGGCGTGGCCTTGCCGTCGACGGCGTGGGCTGGGACCTCGACCTGGCCGACACCGCCGCCTTCGCACAGGTGCTGGACGATCTTGCCAGCCAGACGCCCGAGGCCCGTGCCGCAGCGCGGCCGGCGATCCAGCAGGCCGCCGCGGCGCGTCTGTCGGACCCCGTCGCGCTCGAGCACAACCGCACCCTCTACTCGACCATCTGAATTCCTCCAGGGACCGTCCGTCATGTCACAACAGAACTATCGTATTTGCGCCAACTGCATCATGGACACCAGCGATGCCGGCATCACCTTCGATGCCCGCGGCTGGTGCGACTACTGCAACAACTACTACGACAACATCCTGCCGAACTGGCACACGGACGAGCGCGGCCAGGCCGAGATCGACGCTATGGTCGCCAAGATCAAGAAGGACGGAGAAGGCCGCGAGTACGACTGCCTGCTCGGCATCAGCGGCGGCGTCGACAGTTCCTACCTCGCTTATCTCGCCAAGGAGAAGTTCGGGCTACGCCCGCTGATCTTCCATGTCGACGCGGGCTGGAACTCGCAGCAGGCGGTGCACAACATAGAGCGCATCGTCGACGGCCTGGGCCTGCACCTGCACACCGAGGTGATCAACTGGCAGGAGATGAAAGACCTGCAGTTGGCCTACTTCAAGGCCCAGGTGCCTCATCTCGACACGCCCCAGGATCACGCCTTCTTCGCCACGCTCTACAACTTCGCGGCCAAGCACAAGATCAAGTACATCCTCAACGGCGGCAACTACTCCACCGAGTGCGTGCGCGAGCCGCTGGAGTGGGCGTATCACGCCTCGGACCTGGTCCAACTGCGCGACATCCATTCGAAGTTCGGCACCCGGCCGCTGAAGACCTTCCCGCAGTCGGACATCTTCACCTACAAAATCTACTACCGCTACATCAAGGGCGTGCAGGTCTGGCGCCCGCTGAACTGCGTGCCTTACATCAAGGACGAGGCGATGCAGCTGCTGATCGACAAGTTCGGCTGGCAGAAGTACGCCCACAAGCACTACGAGTCGCGCTTCACCCGCTTCTACGAAGGCTACTGGCAGCCGACCAAGTTCGGCTACGACAAGCGCCGCGCACACTTCTCCAGCCTCATCCTCACCGGGCAGATGACCCGGGACGAGGCGTTGGAGCGCATCGCCAAGCCGGCCTACGACGAGGCAACCATCGCCACCGACTTCGAGTACATCGCCACCAAGCTCGACATCTCGGTCGAGGAACTACGCGCGCTGCATGAAGGCCCGAAGAAGAGCTGGCGCGACTACAAGTCGCGCAAGAGTCTGATCGATGTGGGCACCAAGGTCATGCGCGCGGTTGGCATCCAGCGGGGCATCATCCGATGATAAGGATCGTGGACTACGGGCTGGGGAACATCCTGGCTTTCCAGAACATGTACAAGCGGCTCAACGTGCCTGTTGGGCTGGCGAAGACGGCAGACGACCTGTCCGACGCGACGCGCCTGATCCTGCCAGGCGTCGGCGCCTTCGACCATGCGATGGAGGAGCTCGATCGCTCCGGCATGCGCGCGCGGCTGGACGAGCTGGTGCTGGATCGCAAGATGCCGGTGCTGGGCATCTGCGTCGGCATGCAAATGCTGGCCGAGCGCAGCGACGAGGGAAAGCTGCCCGGCCTGGGCTGGATCCCTGGCGAAGTGAAGGGTTTCAAGGGCTTGAACCAGCCCGACCTGCTGCTCCCGCACATGGGCTGGAACGACGTACAGCCGACCGCCGGCCATCCGCTGTTCAAGGAACTCGAGGCCGATGCGCGCTTCTACTTCCTTCACTCGTTCTACTTCGAGTGCACGGACCCCGCGCATGCCGCCGCCGTCTCGAGCTACGGCAAGGACTTCAGCTGTGCTGTCAGCGCCCGCGATATCTACGGCGTCCAGTTCCACCCGGAGAAGAGCCATCATTTCGGTGCTCAGCTCCTGAAAAACTTCGCGGAGCTCTGACATGCTGCGTCCCCGCATCATTCCCTGCCTGCTGGTCCACGACGACGGACTGGTCAAGACCGTCAAGTTCAAGGATCCCAAGTACGTCGGCGATCCGATCAACGCGGTCAAAATCTTTAACGAGAAGGAAGCGGACGAGCTGATCGTCCTGGACATTGACGCCACCGTGCAGGGTCGCGAGCCCAACTTCCGCCTGATCGCGCAGTTCGCCGCCGAATGCCGCATGCCTCTGTGCTACGGCGGCGGCGTGCGCACCGTTGAGCAGGCCAAGCGCATCATCGGACTGGGCGTCGAGAAGGTCGCGCTGAGCGCCGCCGCGGTCGAGGACCCGACGCTGATCTCCCGCATCGCGGCCGAGGTGGGCAGCCAGAGCGTGGTCGTCGTGCTGGACGTCAAGACCAGCCTGTTCGGCAAGCAGGAGGTCTGGACCCACAACGCCCGCAAGAACAGCGGCAAGTCGCCGCTCGAGCTCGCCAAGGAGGCCGAACGCCTGGGTGCCGGCGAGGTCGTCATCAACTCGATCGACCGCGACGGCCAGATGAAGGGCTACGATCTGGCGCTGGCCCGCAAGATCCGCGAAGCCACCCGGCTGCCGATGTCGGTGCTGGGCGGCGCGGGCTCGCTCCAGGACATCGGCGCGCTGATCAAGGAATGCGGCGTGGTCGGAGCCTCCGCGGGCAGCTTCTTCGTCTTCAAGGGCCAGTACCGTGCGGTGCTAATCAGCTATCCGACCCCCGAGCAGAAGGACGAGTTGATGAACGCCACTATGCCGTCGCGCATCGCGCACGCATGATGGTGCGATCTTCCCCGACCTCCGTGCCTGGCCAATCGTCATGAAACAGCCCTCCCCGACCGCCGCGACCGGCAAGCGCCCATTGACGCTGCTCGAACTCAACGAGCTGAACTTCGACATCGTGCGCCGCTACACGCAGCAGTTCCCCGCACGCTTCCCCAACTTCGAGCGCCTGCTGCGCATTGAGTACCGGGAGACCTCGTCGGAGGACAGCTACGAGAAGCTCGAGCCTTGGATCCAGTGGGTCTCGGCCCATTCGGGGATGACGGCCGACGAGCATGGCGTCTTCCGTCTCGGGGACGCGGTCAACACCGACTTCCCGCAGCTGCTGGGCACGCTGGAGCGCCACGGCGTCTCGGTCGGCGGCGTGTCCCCGATGAACATGTCCAACCAGACGCGTGCGCCGGCCTACTTCATCCCGGACCCGTGGACGCAGACGCCCACTGACGGTTCCACCTGGAGCGCGCGCATCTGGGACGCGATCTCGCAGGCGGTCAACGATAACGCCCAGAGCCGACTGACGCCGTCCACCGTGGCCTGGCTGGCGCTGGCGTTCGCGCGCTTCGCGAGCTGGCGCAACCTGGGCCTTTACAAGTCGCTGCTCTCCCGCGCGCGCGGGGCACCGTGGCGCAAGGCGCTGTTCCTCGACGCCTTCCTCGACGACGTGCATGCCGGCCTGCTGCGCGCCAAACGGCCGCAGTTCACCGTCCTGTTCCTGAACGCCGGGGCTCATATCCAGCACCACTACCTGTTCAATGCCCGCGGCCTGGAGCAAAACCGGCTGAGCAATCCAAGCTGGTACGTAAGCCCCGACGTGGACCCCTTCGGCGAGATGCTCGAGGTTTACGACCGCGTCCTGGGACGCCACCTCGACGAGTCGCGCGACCTGATCGTCGCGACCGGGCTGTCGCAGGTCCCCTATGACAGGGTCAAGTTCTACTACCGGTTGAAGAACCACAAGGCCTTCCTCTCCCGCCTGAGTGTGCCGTTCACGCAGGCCCTGCCGCGGATGACGCGGGATTTCCTGGTTGAGTGCGCCGACGAGGCGCAGGCGGCCGAGGCTGCCCAGCGGCTGGCCGCCGTGCGCGCAGTGTCGGACGACCAGGCGATCTTCGGCGACATCGATCCGCGCGGCACCAGCCTCTTTGTCACGCTGACCTATCCAAAGGAGATCTCGGTAGGTTTCAAAATCAAGGACGGCAACGGCCGGACCTGGGACTTCCACGACGACGTGGCCTTTGTCGCTATCAAGAACGGCATGCACAGTGGCCGCGGCTTCAGCTTCTTCCGCGGCGACATCGCGCGTCACGCGCCGGCCTCCGGCGCTCACGTGAAGGCCCTGCACGACACGGTTATGCGTCACTTCGGCGCGCCGATCTCGCGGCCCGCCTCGCTTTCCGGGAAGAGCGCTTGAAGGTCCTGATCGTTAGCCACTACTTCTGGCCCGAGTCCTTCCGCATCAACGATATGGCGGCAGAGCTGGTTGCGCAGGGTTGCGAGGTCACCGTCCTGACCGGCCAGCCCAACTATCCCGACGGCGACATCTTTCCCGGTTATCGGGCCCTCTCGATCCGGCGCGAGCGCCATCCGGCCGGCTTTGATGTCGTGCGAGTGCCCAGCCATCCGCGCCGGCGCGGCAACGCCTCGAACTTGGCTCGCAACTACCTCGCCAGCATCGTCAACATGGCGGTGCTCGGCCCGTATCTGCTGCGCGGCAGGCGGTATGACGTAGTCTTCGTGTACGCCACTTCGCCGGTTCTCCATGCACTGTCGGCGCATGTCGTCGCGACGATCCAGCGCGCGAAGTTGGTCACCTGGGTGCAGGACCTGTGGCCTGAGAGCCTTGAGGTGACTGGCTTTGTCCGCAATCCGCAGGTCCTGGGCGCCGTGCGCCGGCTGGTGTCTTGGATCTATCGCCGCAACGATCTGCTGCTGGCTCAGTCGGAGGCCTTCGCCCGGACAATTCGGGCCATGGCGGGCGACACGCCGGTAAAGTACTACCCCAATCCGGGCGAGGCTGCCTTCAGCGCGCCGCCGGATCGGTCGCAACCGCCGGCGCTGACGCTCAAGCCGGGCTTCAACGTGGTCTTCGCGGGCAACCTCGGCACCGTGCAGTCGCTGGACACGGTCATCGATGCCGCCGAGCTGCTGCGCAACCGTCCCGGGCTCCGCTTCGTGTTGGTGGGTAGCGGCAGCCGGCTGGAATGGCTCAAGGAACAAGTCGCGGCCAGGCGCCTCGAGAACGTGGAACTCCCGGGCCGTTTCCCGGTGACCGCGATGCCGGCTCTGTTCGAACAGGCCTCGGCGCTGATGGTCAGCCTGGTACCCAGTCCCATCATGGACCAAACCATCCCAAGCAAGGTCCAGGCCTACCTGGCCGCCGGCAGGCCGGTGATTGCGTCGCTGAACGGCGAAGGCGCCCGCGTCATTGAGGAAGCCGGCGCGGGCATCGCCTGCCGGGCGGGCGATGCCGCCGCGCTGGCGCAGGCCGTGCTGGACCTGGCTGACATGCCAGCCGATCGCCGGCAGGTGCTCGGCGACGCCGCGCGTCGCTTCTACGACAATCACTTCGAACCCGCGATGCTGTCCCGACGCCTGATCGGGATGTTCGAGGAACTGACACGCGCCGCGCCGCTCTCAGCCGCGACGCGCCTGAAAGACTGACTCATGTTCGAGCCCACCCCCACCAAGGTCCTCGTCATCGGCGCCTCTGGCATGCTCGGCAATGCCATGCTACGGGTGTTCGCCGAGAGCGAAGGCTACCGCACCTTCGGCTCCGCGCGCTCCGCCGCGCTGCTGCGCAAGCTGCCTGCGGCGCTGCATCCGCACATCGTCACCGGTGTCGATGTCGACAACGCCGACAGCCTGGCGCGCCTTCTCGCCGTCACGCGGCCGAACGTCGTCATCAACTGTGTCGGCCTGATCAAGCAGTTGGCCGAGGCCGAGGACCCGCTCGCTGCGATCCCGATCAATGCGCTGCTGCCCCACCGGCTGGCGCGGCTGTGCGACGTGGCCGGCGCCCGCCTGATCCACATGAGCACCGACTGCGTCTTCTCCGGCAAGACCGGCGGCTACCACGAGAGTGACACGCCCGACGCGACCGACCTCTACGGTCGCAGCAAGCTGATGGGAGAAGTGGACTACCCCAACGCCATTACGCTGCGCACGTCCATCATCGGCCACGAGCTCGACAGCGCAAACGGTCTCGTGGGCTGGTTCCTTTCGCAGAGCGGCACGGTCAAGGGCTTCACCCGTGCAATCTTCTCGGGGCTGCCGACTGTGGAGCTGGCTCGCGTGATCCGCGACCACGTGCTGCCGCAGCCTGCGCTGCGCGGCCTGTACCACGTGTCGGCCGCGCCCATTGACAAGCACGCGCTGCTGACTCTCGTCGGCCAAGCCTACGGCCGCGACATCGTCATCACGCCGGACGATCGCCTCGTGATCGATCGTTCGCTCGACTCCTCCCGCTTCCGTGAGGCCACCGGCTACCAGCCGCCGGCCTGGCCCGAACTCGTGCAGCGCATGCGCGCGTTCGGCTGAGACACGCTTCCACCGACGACCCGGTTTCCGATCATGTTCAAAGACAAGACCCTCCTCATCACCGGTGGCACCGGCAGCTTCGGCAACGCTGTGCTGCAGCGCTTCCTGCACTCTGACTTCGCGGAGATCCGCATCTTCTCGCGCGACGAGAAGAAGCAGGAGGACATGCGCATCGCGTTGAAGAACGACAAGGTGAAGTTCTACATAGGCGACGTGCGTGACTACGACGCGGTCCACGACGCGCTGCGCGGCGTCGACTACGTCTTCCACGCGGCCGCGCTCAAGCAGGTGCCGTCCTGCGAGTTCTACCCGATGGAAGCGGTGCGCACCAACATCGTCGGAGCCGAGAACGTCATCCGCGCCGCGATCGCCAACGAAGTCAGCCGCTGCGTCGTGCTGAGCACGGACAAGGCGGTCTATCCGATCAACGCCATGGGCATGTCCAAGGCGATGATGGAGAAGGTGATGGTCGCCAAGTCGCGTCTGTGCGACCCCGGTAAGACTGTCCTGAGCGCCACTCGATACGGCAACGTGATGGCCTCGCGCGGGTCGGTGATCCCCTTGTTCCTGGACCAGCTCCGTGCCGGCAAGCAGCTGACCGTGACGGATCCGGCGATGACCCGCTTCCTGATGTCCCTGGACGAGTCCGTGGACCTGGTGCTGTACGCCTTCGAGCATGCGCGCCCCGGCGACATCTTTGTGCAGAAGGCGCCCGCCTCCACAGTGGGCGACCTGGCGCAGGCGTTGCGCGAACTGCTCAAGGCTCAGTCGGAGGTCAAAGTGATCGGCACGCGCCACGGCGAGAAGCTGTACGAGTCGCTGGTGTCGCGCGAGGAGATGGCTCGCGCCGAGGACCTGGGCGGCTACTACCGCATCCCGGCCGACTCCCGCGACCTGAATTACGACAAGTACTTTGTGCAGGGCGAGACCGAGATCTCGCGCATCGAGGACTACACCTCACACAACACGCACCGCCTGAACGTTAAGCAAGTGAAGGAAGTGCTGATGAAGCTCGAAATAGTGCAGGAGGCCGTCCGTGTTTAAGGTGATGACTGTAGTCGGCACTCGACCGGAGATCATCAGATTGTCGCGGACCATCGACAAGCTGGACCGCTTCTGCGAACACGTGCTGGTACACACCGGCCAGAACTACGACTACGAGCTCAACGAAGTCTTCTTCAGCGACCTCGGCATACGCAAGCCGGACCACTTTCTGGAAGCTGCCGGCGGCACGGCGGCCGAAACGATCGCTCAGGTCATCATGAACGTCGACAAGGTGATCGAGCAAACGCGGCCGGACGCGCTGCTGATCCTGGGTGACACCAACAGCTGCCTGGCCGCGATCGCCGCGAAGCGCCGAAAGGTGCCGATCTTCCACATGGAGGCCGGCAACCGCTGCTTCGACTTCCGCGTGCCCGAGGAGATCAACCGCCGCATCGTCGACCACACCTCCGACATCAACCTGACCTACAGCCAGATCGCGCGCGATTACCTATTGCGGGAGAACCTGCCGCCCGACCAGGTCATCTGCACCGGCAGCCCGATGCGCGAGGTGATCGAGTTCTACCGCGACGGCATCGAGGCCTCCGACGTGCTAGCACGCCAGGGCCTGGAAGCCGGCAAGTACTTCGTCGTCAGCGCGCATCGCGAGGAGAATGTCGACTCGGCCGAGAACCTGCAGCGTCTGCTGGCGGTGCTGAACACGCTGGCCGACCGCTACGACGAACCGATGATCGTCTCCACCCACCCGCGCACGCGCAAGCGGCTGGAGCAGCTCGGCGACGCCGTGAAGGTGCACCCGCGGGTGCAGTTCATGAAGCCCTTCGGCTTCCTGGACTACATACACCTGCAGACCCGCGCCCGCGCGGTGCTGTCGGACAGCGGCACGATTACCGAAGAATCGTCGATCCTGAACTTCCCAGCCCTGAACCTGCGCGAGGTTCATGAGCGCCCAGAGGGCGTCGAGGAAGCTGCGGTCATGATGGTCGGCCTGGACGTTGATCGCGTCTTGGATGGACTGCGCATACTCCAGGACCAACCACGCGGCGACGAGCGACTGCTGCGCTTGGTGGCCGATTACGCGCCAGCCAATGTCTCAGACAAGGTGCTGCGGATCATCGTCAGCTACACCGACTTCGTGAACCGAAAGGTCTGGAAGAAGGCCTCTGGCTGATCGCCCCGAATGGCAATGGAGAGGGGGCCGAACCGGCCCCTCACCGCCGCTCACCTTTGATCGCTCATCCTGGACAGCGGTAGCTCAACGGCAGCTTCGCCAGAAAGGCGCGGGTAGTCGAGCCTTCACCGGCAAGTCTGCCCGACTCGAGCACCTCTAGCAGCACTGACACCGCCTCGTCGTCGATCACATTGTCGCCCAGCAGGGCAATCCGTAGCGCTGCGATCCGGGTGGGCAATGTGGTGTCCTCGTCGCCTAGAAGTTCCTCGTATAGCTTCTCACCCGGGCGCAGTCCAGAGAACTCGATACCAATCTCACGCAGGTCTTTGCCGCTCATCCGGATCATGGTCCGGGCCAGATCAACGATTTTCACCGGCTCGCCCATGTCGAGCACGAACACCTGGCCCGAGTCCCCGATCGCGCCCGCCTGCACCACCAACCTCGCGGCCTCCGGAATCGTCATGAAGTAGCGCGTGATGTCCGGATGCGTGACCGTCACCGGCCCGCCCTTCGCGATCTGTTCCTTGAACTTCGGGATCACACTCCCGCTAGACCCCAGCACATTGCCGAAGCGCACCGCCATAAACTTAGTCGCATGGCCTTGACGCGCCATGTGGCTGATCACCAGTTCTGCCGCACGCTTGGTCGCCCCCATCACGTTGGTCGGATTGACGGCCTTGTCCGTCGAGATCAGTACGAAGCGCTCGACCCCGTGCTCCGCCGACGCCAGGCACGCGTGATATGTCCCCAGCGTGTTGTTCCGCAACGCCGCCCAAGCGTTCTCCTCCTCCATCAACGGCACATGCTTGTAGGCCGCCGCATGGAACACGATCTGCGGTTTGTATTTGCCGAAAACATGGCGTAAGTGCTCCAGATCCTTCACGTCGCCGATCAGGCGCACCAGCGGGATGTGCGGGAACTTCTCGCCCAGTTCCTGCTCGATCGTGTACAGCGCGAACTCGCTCAGTTCGTACAGCACGATCTTGGACGGGCCGTAGCGTGCCACCTGCCGGCACAGCTCGGAGCCGATGGAACCGCCCGCGCCAGTGATCAGCACGACCTTGTCGTTGAGACATTCGCTGATGCCACCCTCGTCCAGCTCGACCGGCTCGCGGCCCAGCAGATCCTCGGGTTCGATGTCTCGCACCTGGTCCACGTGACGGCCGGCCAGCAGCTCCTGGCTGGTGGGCACGGTCAGCAAGGGCAGGCCAGCCTGGCCGGCCAGGTCCAGTGCACGTCGTCGTTGCGCAGTGGTCGCCGCCGGCATCGCGACGACGATGTGGGTGATGCCGTGCAGTTCCGCAAAGCGCGGGGCCTCCTCGAGTGTGCCCAGCACCGGCACGCCGGCGACGCGGGCGCCGCGTTTCTCGGGCGCGTCGTCGAGAAAACCGACCACCACCCAGCCCTGGCTGTGCTGGATGCCGGCCACCAGCAACCGGCCGGCGTCTCCTGCGCCCATCACCAGCGCGCGCCGCTGCTCCTGGGCGCTGCCGCTGATGCGGCTGCGCATGTGCTCGTAGAGCATGCGGTAGCCCATGCGCATCATCGCCAGCGCCATCAGCGTGAAGACCGGATGCAGCGCCAGCACGGCGCGCGGCACCTTGGTCAGCTGAGCCATCAGCACCACGACGGCCACGGTCAGGCCAGCAGCCACGCAGACGACGGCCAGCCGCTTGATCTCACCGAAGCCGCTGAAGCGCCACATGCCCTTGGGCACCTTCAGCAGCTTCAACAGCAGCGCGTAGACGGCGACGACACCCAGCAGCACCCAGGCGTCGTAGTCGGGCCGGGCGCTGAACCAGCGTTCGAAGCCGAGGCGGAACAGGTAGGTGGCCTGCCAAGCCACGGCCACGGCCACCATGTCCAGTGCGAGCGCCAGCGCTTCGCGGTGGGGGCGGATGCGCGTCAGCCAGGCATCCAGGGACAACCAGTTCATCGTCAGGCTCTCAGTTCTTCAGCGCGCCCAGCGTGGCCAGGATCAGCCGCACATCGCCCATCAAACTGGCGCTGCGCACGTAGTCGGCCGCCAGCCGCAGCTTGGTCGGCAGCACGACTTCCACGTACTCGCGCTCGGGGTCAGCGGCTTTGGCGAGCAGCTCACTCTCATTGCGAAAGCGCAGCGAGGCCGGATCGGTGATGCCCGGCCGCACCGACAGCACCACCTCGCGCAGCTCGGCCGGGTACAGCGCCACGTAGCGCGGCACCTCGGGCCGCGGGCCGACCAGGCTCATCGCGCCGCGCAGCACGTCCCACAGCTGGGGCAGTTCGTCGAGCTTGGTGGCGCGCAGCAAACGGCCAGCGCGGGTGATGCGCGGGTCCGCGCCGACGGTGATCTGCGCACCCGCCGAAGTTCGCATCGTTCGGAACTTGTGGATGGTGAAGGGCACGCCGAAGCGGCCTACGCGCGTCTGGCGAAACAGCACCGGGCCTGGCGAGTCGATCCGGACCCAGACGGCCGCAGCCAGCAGCAGCGGCGACAGCAGCAGCAGGCCCAGCCCCGCGCAGATCACGTCGAACAAGCGCTTGGCCAAGGCAGGCTCAGGCCAGCAGACCGCGTACGGCCGCGACGACGCGCTCGACATCGGCGTCACTCATCGCCGTGTACAGCGGCAGGCTGACCGTGCGCTCGAACGCCTTCTGCGACTGCGGGAACTGCTCCGGCGTGAGCGCGTAGCGGTCACGCCAGTAGGGGTGCAGGTGCAGCGGCACGTAGTGCACGCTGCAGCCGATGCCGGCCGCGTACATGCCTTCGATGAAGGCGTCGCGCGTGATGGGCGCGTCGTCGGACAGTCTCACCGCATACAGGTGCCACGCGTGCGTGTCGCCTTCGGGGGCGTCCGGCGGCAGGATCAGCGGCAGGTCGGCAAAGGCCTCGTTGAATCGGTCGGCAATCTGCTCGCGGCGCGCCTGGAAGGCCGGCAGGCGCTTCAGCTGGTGCAGCCCCAGCGCCGCCGCGATGTCGGTCAGGTTGTACTTGAAGCCCGGCGCCACGATCTCGTAGTACCAGCTCGGCACCTTCGCCGTGAAGCGGTCGAAAGCGTCGCGGCTCATGCCGTGCAGGCGCATCACGCGGGCGCGCTTGGCCAACTCCGGGTTGCGCGTCACCAGCATGCCGCCCTCGCCCGTCGTCATGGTCTTGTTGGCGTAGAAGCTGAACACCGTGGCATCGCTGCCCAGCGTGCCGATCAGCTCCTTTTCCAGCGTGGTCGGCAACGCGTGCGCCGCGTCCTCGACGACACGCAGGCCGTGGCGGCGGGCGATGTCGAGGATGGCCAGCATGTCAACCGCCAGCCCGGCGTAGTGGACCGGCAGGATGGCCCTGGTCTTCGGCGTGATCGCGGCCTCGATGGCGGCGATGTCGATGTTCAGTGTCGCTGGGTCGATGTCGACCAGCTTCACGTCGGCGCCCAGATAGCGCACGACCTCGGCCGTGGCGGTGAACGTGTGGGTCGTCGTGATGACTTCGTCGCCCGGGCCCAGGCCGATGGCCTCCAGCGCCAGGTGCAGGCCGGCGGTCGCCGAGTTGACGGCGATGCATTCGATCTGCGGGTCACCGAGAAAATCGGCGAAGGCCTGCTCGAAGCGCTTGGCCTTGGGGCCGGTCGTGATCCAGCCGGATTTCAGCGTGTCGACGACCTCGGCGATCTCGTCGTCACCCATGTCGGGCAGGGCGAAGGGCAGGAACGGAAGAAGGGGCTGGGCGCTCATCGGGCGGGATTTTCGGTCATCGGGGCTTGGCGATCGTCACGAGGCGGCGAGCTTCGTCATCAGGCCAGTGTGACGAGATGCTCGGGCCGCGCGCCGGGTACCGCGTGCAGCGGGATGCCACGGTCGAAGGTGACCAAGCGAAGGCCGTGGCGCACCGCAAGCGCGAGCAGATAGGCGTACGTGAGCTGGCGCGAGCCGGTGATGTGGCTCCAGTTCAGCACACCGGGGTCCAGCAAGCTGAAATCGTCGGCGTAAAAGCGGTGCATCTCGTGGTTGGTCGCCTCGGCCAGACGCTCGCGTACCGCATTGGGCGTCTGCGCGTTGGGATGGCCGGGGCGGCTGAGGATGCGCAGGCAGCCGTTCTGCGTCAACGGGCAAGACGCCCAGCCGCCGTCCCAATGGCCAGCCAGCCACTGCATCGCGGTGTGATGGTGAACGTGGGCCTGATCCTGCAGGGCCAGCAGGACGTTGACGTCAAGCAGTGCGCGCAACGTCAAACGCCCTCCTCGTCGCGCAGCCGGTTGAGGATGTCGTTGGTCACCACCGCGCCCGGTTTGGCTGCAAACGGCCTGAAGCCGGGCACCGAATAACGTGGCGCGTCTTCAGCCACACCCCGCGCAGTCAAGGCCTGCCGCAGCAGGCGGGACACCACGGCACCGGCCGTCGTGCCTTCGTGACGCGCGAGTTCCTTCGTCGCCGCCAGCAAGTCATCGTCGATATCAAGTGTGGTGCGCATAGCAATACATCTGATGCAGTGATGCGCTGATGTTAACGCTCAATCAAAATCAGGCGGTGCGTGCGCAGCAACGGGATGAGATTGAACACGGGGTAGGCAAGCGGAAAAGCGCGCGCCAACGGCGGCGCCAGGGTCACTCGGCGGTCCGTGAAGCGGCCCAGCGGAAAGAGCTGTCGCACGCGCGCCAGCGGCACGCCGCGCACGTCGGGATTGCGCGGGTTGTCGACGGTGAAGTCGTACCAGACGACGGCACCTCCGGGCTTCAGCCAGCGCCACATCGCGTCCGCCACGCGCTGCTGCAAGGCATCGTCGAGGATGGACGAGAACACGGTGGACTGCAGCACCAGGTCCTGGCTGGCGGTCGGCACGTCAGCGGCGGCAGCATCGCCGGCCAGCAGGCGCACGCTTTCCGGCAGCGCGGCGCGGGCGGCGGTCAGGCGCTCGGGCAGCAGCTCAATGCCGGTCAGATGCGCCGGCTGGAGGCCCAGGCGCAGCAAGTCCATCAGGTTGCCACCGGCGCCGCAACCGACTTCCGTGGCTCGCCAATCGGCTGGCACGCCAGGCCGCAGCGCCAGCAGACGCAGCAGCACGCGCTGGCGCTCCTGCCACATCTGCCAGACCTCCGGGCGCAGCAGGCTGTAGCGATCACCGGTATCGCGGCGGGCGTAGCGCTGAGCGATCTGGTCCAGTTCGCTCATTGCAGGGCGTGGATGAAGCGTGCGGCCAGCACGGGATAAGCGTGGTGCGCCATCGCGAAGGCGCGGCCACGCTGGCCCATGGCCGCGCGTTCGGCGGGCGATAGCGCCGCGAGCGTCAGCAGGCCGTCGGCCACGGCCTGCGGGTCCTCGGGTGCCACGGTCAGCCCCGCACCGGCTTCGGCGACCGGGTCGTTGCCCGCCTCGACCGAATGCAGCACGGCGCGGCCGGCCATCAGGTAGTCGATCAGCTTGTTGGGCGCGATGCCGAAGCGGTAGATGGGTGTGCGCTGCCAGCCGATGTAGGCGATGTCGAAGTGGCCCAGCAGCGTCGGGATCTGGAGCTTGGGGATGGGCGCGAAGAAGCGCACGTTCGCCAGCCCCTCGGCTGCGGCGCGCTCAGCCAGACGCGTGGCCTCATGGCCGCTGCCAACCAGCACGAAGCTCAACGGCGCGCCCTTCACGCGGGCGGCGGCATCCAGCAGCACGTCGAGCGCGTTCGGCAGGCCCATGGAGCCGGCATAGCCGACGATCACGCGGCCGGCGGCGCGCTCGGCATCCAGATGCGCCTGCAGCGTCGCGCCCAGCGGCTGCGACTCGCCTTGCCACTCCTCGGGCGCAAAGCCGTTGGGCACGACGTGCAGCTTCTTCAGGTCCAGGCCGCGCGATGCCATGTGCTCATGCACGCAGGGCAGCATGGAGATCACGCGGTCGGCGTCGCGGTACGCATCAGCCTCGGCCTTGCCGCACATCAGCACGAACGGGTGCCGCGGCGACATGCCGGACAGCTCGATCAGCGACAGCGGCCACAGGTCGTGCACCTCGTAGACCAGCTTGGCCTTGGCGAGCTTGGCCAGCTTCCTGGCCACCCACACGTCCATCGGGTAGGTGCTGGACGCGATGACCGCATCGGGCCGGAACTCGCGCGTCAGCCGCCACGCGTCAGCGCGCAGCTGGCGCAGGAAGCTCAGGATGTTGCGCAGCCGGCCCACGCCGTTGCCCTGGTAGGTGGGCGTGGGCAGCCAGCGGTAGCGGATGCCGTCGATGATCTCCTCGACGGGCTGGCCCGGCACCACCGGCTGCACGGCCCGCACATGCGAATGACTGGCCGCGACGATGGTGACCTCGTGCCCCGCCCGCACCCACTCGCGGGCCAGGTAGTAAGGCCGGAACTCCATGCCATGGTGCGGCGAGCCGGCGTAGTGGTTGACGAGCAGCAGCTTCATGTCGACAGCTCGCGCAGGCGGGTCAGGAAACGCTGCACATGCGGCTCGAACAGGCCGTTCGCGGCCACCCAGTCGCGATTGGCGATGGCGAGCTTCGCTGTGTCCAGCGTCGCCATGCGGGCCGGCAGGTCGTCCAGCGCGCCGTCGGTGTCCGACACGATCAGCCCGCGGGCCGAATCGCCGATCAACTCGCGGTTTGCCGGCAGCTCGGACAGCAGCGGCACGCAGCCGTGCGCCATCGCCTCCAGCACCGACACGGAGACCGAATCGCTTTGCGGCAGGCTCAGGAACCATGTCGAGCGGGCGTAGTGCGCGGCCTGCGCTGCAGCATCCAGGAGGCCGACGAAGCTGACCCGATCCGCCAGTCCACGTGTGGCCACATCGGCCTGCAGCGCAGCGCGCAGCGAGCCATCGTTGGCCACCACCAGCCGCGCATCGGGCTGCACCCCCGCGATGCGCGCAAACGCCTCGATGACCCGTTGCGGCCGGTAAATGGGCTCCAGCCCGCGGTTGGCAAAGCACAGCCACGGCTGCTTCTTCACGTTTTGCTTGGGCATGGCCTCCAGGCCGAAGGGGAAGGTCATCACCTCGCGCGCGCCCAGTTCGCGCATGCGCTCGGTCATGTGCTGTGAGTCCGACGTCGTGACCGCGCACTCGCGCAGCGCCTTCTTCGTCAGCCAGCGCCAGGCACCACCGCGCTGCGGCGTGACGAGGATGTCGCTGCCCCATGCCGAACCGGCGATCTGCGCGCGCAGCCGCCAGCCCAGCCGGGCCGCCCAGGCCAGCGTGCCGTGAGAGGTCAGGTAGTGGGCGTGCAGCCAGTCGGCGTCCACCTGCGCCAGCCACGCGCCCACGCGGGGCAACGTCTTCACCAACGCGACGTTGCCGCCGCCATGGTCGGGCGCCAGGTTCAGCGCCAGCCGCTGTGCATCCGGCAGCAGCAGCTCCCAGCCCGGCGCGAAACCGCGCGACGAGATGGCGTACAGCCGCACGCGCGGCTGCAGCATGCGCGCCCATTTCAGCAGGTGCGGGCTTTCGCCGTCGCCGATCAACACCAGTTTCAAAGTCAGGTCCTCACAACGGCAGGCGGCACCGCGCCCCGATACAGCCAGGCCAGATAGGCCGCGAAGTACAGCGGCATCACGATCGACACGGCGCCCAGCGCCTCGGTGACCGGCCGCCCCGACGCCAGCATGGCGGCCAGCGCCAGCGCATACAAGGCGTTGCCCACCAGGCTGAAGGCCAGCGCGCCGGTCTGGCGCTGCGTCACCATGGGCGCGACGGTCAGCGGCGCACAGACGAAGTGTGCCGCGACATACGGCGCCATCCAGCGCGCGTACTCGCCCGCAGGCGCCCAGTCGGCGCCCAGCGCCCAGCCGAACAGCGTGGGCCCCACCAGCGCCAGCAACACTGCGCCCCCGATGGCCGGCAACAGCAGGCCGCGCATCGCACGGGCCAGCGTGGGTTGCAGGCTGCGCCCCTCACGCCAGTCCTCGGCCAGCCGCGACAGCAGCGCCTCCGACAACGCGCCGCCCACAAGCGTGGCGGGCGCCTTCACCAGCCTCACCATGACCGCATACCAGCCGGCCGCGGCCAGGCCGGCATAGGCTGCGATCAGCGACAGCGCGATGGCTTCCTGCAGCCCGTTGACGAAGGCGTGAGGGCTGTTCACGAGCGGGAACTGGCGGTAGCGCCAGGCCAGCGACCGCACCCGCCGCCAGCGCCGCCGCGCGGCCACCGCCGTGCGGGCGACGCGCAGCCGCAGGGCCTGCCCGCGCCACCACAGCCAGAGCGGCGGCAGCAGCAGGGACAGCAGCTGCGCGCCCACCAGCGCCGCGGCCGTCAGCCAGCCGGCCGCCACGGCGGCCAGCTGGGCCAGGGCCATCACGACTTGCTGGCCCACGCGCGCCTGAGCAATCGCGGCGAATCGTCCATGGCGGTTGTTCCACAGTGCCAGGCCCTGCTGCAGGCCCAGCAGGCCCACGGCGAGCGCCAGCGGCAGCGCGTAATCCTGCAGCCAGCCGACCTGCGCCCAGCGCCCGCTCAGGGCGCCACCGGGCAACGCGGCCAGCCCCCAGGCCAGCAAGGCCGTCACCCCCGTGGCCGCGAGCGCGAGGGCCAACGACAGCGCCAGCAGCAAGCCGGCTTCGCCGCGCCGACGGGGCAGTGGGATGGCGTACTCGTAGCGCGCATTGGCCACCACTGCCAGGCTGGCGACGATGGCGGCGAACCAGGCCCACTGGCCCAGCACCTCGGCGCCGAAGGTGCGCGTCAGCAGCGGCGCCATGGCCATCGGCAGTGCCTGGCTGATGGCCGAGGCGGCGGCCAGCTGCGCGAAACGCTGGCGCAGGCTCATGCCGACAGCCGCCGCTGCAGCGCCTGCCGGTGCCGATCGCTCAGGCCGGCATGCAGGCCCAGCGGCAGATTGCCAACGCTGTCCGCCGTCGCCTCGCCCACCGGGCAATCCCCGGTGCAATAGCCGTAGCGAAGGCTGCCCCGTGGGTGCACGACGTCGTCGAACCAGCAGCCCAGCTCGATGTCGTCGACTGCCAGCAGCGCGGCAAACGCTTCCCGGCTCAGGCCGGCGGGCAGCCGCACCGGATAGCGCAGCAGTACATCGCCGGCCCCGCGCTCGGGGCGCAGCGCGGCGGGCACCAGCGTGTCATACACCTGGGCCTGCGCGCGGCGAGCGGCCCAGACCTCGGCCGCTCGGCAGGCTTGGCGGTCGCCCAGCGCGGCCGACCAGGGATGCAGCCCCAGGCGGTAGTCCGGCCTCGCGCTGCCCTGCAGCTCGCCCGCCGGTGTGTCGGCCACGACGCCCAGACGCCGCGTCGGCGCGCGCAGCAACTGCTTGATGCCGCGCAGCCAGGGCGCGGGCAGCGCCTGCACCAGGCGGTGCCAGGCCAGCGTCAGCGCCTGTTTTGCGACGACGCTGGCAGCGGGTGCATGCAGCGGGGGAGATTGCCAGACGGCTTCAGTGTTGACCAGCAGCGCGCCCCCCAATCCGGTGGACAGCGGCTTGGAGTACTCGAAGCTGAAGAAGGCGGCATGCCCCAGCGTGCCGACCATGCGGCCATCGGCGTCGCGGCTGCCCCAGGCATGCGCGGCGTCCTCGACGAACACGACCCGCGGGAAGCGCTCGCGCAGCCCGGCGATGCCGGCCATGCACAGGCCGAAGTTGTGCGGCAGCACCACCAGCCGGGTCTGGGGGCCGATGGCTGCCGCCACGGCCGCGGCATCGGGATTGAAGCCGCCGGGGGCGATGTCCACGTAGCGCACCGCCAGGCCCAGATGCTCGAAGACATTGGGCACCACGGCGCAGGTGTAGCCCGGCAGCAGTACCTCGGCGTCTGAAGGCAGACCCAGGCTGGCGACGTAGGCATGCAGCGCCGCGCGGCCGCTGCCGAACAGGTGCACGCGCGCCGGCTCCACCCCCAGCGACGCCGCAAAGCGGGCTCGGAAGTCCTTCAGGCTGGCGTCGCCCCGCCGCAGCCAGCGCCAGGTGGCCATCGGGAAGTCCAGCCAGCGCAGCGCCGTCGCCGCGTGGGACTTCATGAGGCGGCCGCCGGATGTCGCAGCGGCCGCAGCGGCCTCGCCGGGCAGCCGCCATAGACCCAGCCGGACGCCAACCGCCCGCTGACCACCGCATGCGCGGCGACCACGACGTGGTCGTCGATCACCGCGCCCGGCAGCACCGTGACGCGGGCACCGATGAAGACGTTGGAGCCGATGCGCACCGGCGCCCGCCGGTACTGCGTGCGGAACAGCCCGTCCGGGCCCGCGTCGTTGGACTCGCAGAACAGCATCAGGCCGGGGCCGATGGCGACGTCGTCGCCGATGTCCAGCGTCTGCCCGCCCACCAGCACATAGGCGCCCGGCGCCAGGTGGCTGTCGCGGCCGATCCGAAAGCGCCCGTCGCCGGTGGCCAGCAGTTGCACGTCGCGATACAGCACGCTGCGCGCGCCCAGCGCGCTGCCAGCACCAAAACGCAGGCGCACGCCGCCATGCACGGCCGCACCCTGCCCGACGGCCAGCCCGCGCAGCCGCCACAGCAACGCACGCAGGCGGGCGGCAGCAGCCTCGATGCGATACGGCCAGAGCGCCATCAGCGCGGCACCCGCGTCGCGTGGCGGCACGGCAGGCAAGCAGGGGCGGCAGCGGGTCGCGACATGGCGGAGGGAAGGGGCGAAGGGTGGTTGGCGCCGCATCGTGAGGCGGGATGCGGGCGCAGGCGGGTGACGGATTCTAAAATCGCGGATTCACCAAGGCCCGCAATGACTCAAGCCACTCCGACCCCCGCCCTCCCCGCTCAGGCAGACGACAACCAACTGATCGCCGAGCGCCGCGGCAAACTGGCCGCGCTGCGGGCCGCCACAGCGGTGCCCTTCCCCAACGATTTCAAGCCCCAGCACCGGGCGCTGCCGCTGCAAACGCAGTACGGCGAGATGCCCAACGAGGAGCTGGAGCCGCAGGCCGTCAAGGTCAGCGTGGCCGGCCGCATGATGCTCAAGCGCATGATGGGCAAGGCGAGCTTTTGCACGCTGCAGGACGCCACCGGCCGCATCCAGCTGCGCGTGACCATCGACAACGTCGGCCCCGAGGTCTACGACGCCTTCAAGCACTGGGACCTGGGCGACATCCTGGGCGCCGAAGGCACGCTGATGCGCACCAAGACCGGCGAGCTGTCCGTTGCCGTGACCACGCTGCGCCTGCTGACCAAGAGCCTGCGCCCGCTGCCGGACAAGTTCCACGGCATGACCGACCAGGAGCAGAAGTACCGCCAGCGCTACGTCGACCTGATCACTGACGAGGAGGCCCGCAAGCGCTTTGTCGCGCGCAGCCAGGGCGTGTCCGCCATCCGCAGCTTCATGGTGGACCACGGCTTCCTGGAAGTGGAAACGCCCATGCTCCACCCCATCCCGGGCGGCGCCAATGCCAAGCCGTTCGTGACGCACCACAACGCGCTGGACCAGGAGATGTTCCTGCGCATCGCGCCCGAGCTGTACCTGAAGCGCCTGGTGGTGGGCGGCTTCGAGCGCGTGTTCGAGATCAACCGCAACTTCCGCAACGAAGGCATCTCGGTCCGCCACAACCCCGAGTTCACGATGATGGAGTTCTATGCGGCCTACTGGACGCATCACGACATCATGGACTTCACCGAAGCCGTGCTGCGCCACGCGGCCATCGCCGCGACCGGCAGCGCCGCGCTGACCTATGCCGGCAAGCCGGTGGCGCTGGACAAGCCGTTCACGCGCCTGTCGGTGCGCGACTCGCTGATCCAGTTCGCCGGCCTGACGGGCGAGGAGGCCGACAACCCCGAGGTGCTGCGCGCGAAGATCATTGCCGCAGGTGAACAAGCGCCCGCCCGGTGGAGCCTGGCCGAGCTGCAGTTCGGCCTGTTCGAGGCCGTGGTCGAAGAAAAGCTCTGGGAGCCCACCTTCATCATCGACTATCCGGTCGAGGTCTCGCCGCTGGCCCGCGCGTCGGACGCCGACCCCAAGATCACCGAGCGATTCGAGCTGTTCATCACCGGCCGCGAGTACGCCAACGGGTTCTCGGAGCTGAACGACGCCGAGGACCAGGCAGCGCGCTTCCAGGCTCAGGTCGCCAACAAGGACGACGGCGACGAGGAGGCGATGTACTTCGACGCCGACTTCATCCGCGCGCTGGAGTACGGCATGCCCCCGACGGGTGGCTGCGGCATCGGCATCGACCGGCTGATGATGCTGATCACCGACTCGCCGTCGATCCGCGACGTGATCCTCTTCCCGGCCTTGCGCCGGGAGTCCTGATCCTTCCGGCCTTGCGCCGGGAATCGTGATCCCTGCGGCGCTGCCCTGGGAAGCCTGACCTTCAGCGCTTTTCCAGCGCCTTGATCCGGGCCCACAACTGGGCTTTGGACAGCGTCGTCATCTGCATCGCCCCCATGCAGGCATCGAGCCGGTGGGGGCGCTCGCGCAAGTCTTGCACCGCCTTGTTCAGGCTGGTTTCGACGCTGTCCCCGTAGGCTTGGGCCGCTTTCTCGATGGCCGCGCGCAGCAGTGACCGATCCGGCTGCATCATGGCCAGATCGATGAGGTCGCGGCTGAAGACGCCGTCATCACGCCAGCGATCGGTCAGGGGCAGCAGTTTGGTGGCCGCCAAGTCCAGTGGCATCAGGCCGGCCACGCCTGCGATGACGTCACTCGGCCCGGGTCGGTCGAAGGAGATGCGCGCTTCCAGCACGATCTCGAACTTGATGGGCACCCCGCCCTCACCCACCAGCGTGCGCAGGCCGTACTGGTCGGCGCGCAGGTCGCGCACCGGCCTCAGCGCGGCGCCGGGCCGAGTGATGGCCGCCAATCCCGCCGGGCCGCCCATGACCCCTCGGCGGCCACCTCTAGTCTCTCCATAGGGGGGAAAGGACCGAGAAGGACTACACCGTTGCCCATGGTCACCGATGGCTCGCCGCGCTCGATGCGATGCAGGGTCACACGCGACAAGCCAGCGGCCTCGGCCGCATGGGTCGCCGAAACCCTCTGGCGCTGGCGCTGCGCGCGGATACGCGCGCCGAGTTCGGTCAACTGGGCGTTGACCGCCAGACTGCTGAATGGCGCTTTGGATGGCTTATGAATCTCATTTCAGTCAAATCATAGAAATTGAACAGAATGAGAAACACAGGGAGCACCATCCAAACATCACCCCATGTGCAGGCCGCCGTTGCAGGAGAAGTCCGCGCCGGTTGTGAAGCCGCTGTCCTCACCAGCCAGCCAGGTCACCACCGAGCCGATTTCCTCGGGTGTGCCCAGGCGCTTGACTGGAATGGTCGCGACGATCTTTTCCAGGATCTCGGGCTTGATGGCCTTGACCATGTCCGTGCCGATGTAGCCGGGGCTCACGGTGTTGACCGTCACCCCCTTGGCCGCCATTTCCTGGGCGAGGGCCATCGTGAAGCCGTGCATGCCGGCCTTGGCGGCGGAGTAGTTGGTCTGGCCGGCCTGGCCCTTCTCGCCGTTGACCGAACTGATCTGGATGATGCGGCCCCAGCCCTTCTCCACCATGCCCGGCACGACCTGCTTGGTCACGTTGAACATGGAGTTCAGGTTGGTGTCGATGACGGCCTTCCAGTCCTCCGGCGTCATCTTCAGGAACATGCGGTCGCGCGTGATGCCGGCGTTGTTGACCAGCACGTCGATGACGCCATGCTCATGCACGGCCTTGGTGAAGGCTTGGACGGTGGAGTCCCAGTCGGCCACGTTGCCGACCGACGCGTGGAAGCTGTAGCCCAGGGCTTTCTGTTCGTCCAGCCACTTCTGGTAGTCGCGGCTCGGCCCGCAACCGGCAATGACCTTGAAGCCGGCCTTGGCGAGCTTCTGGCAGATGGCGGTACCGATGCCACCCATGCCGCCCGTGACGTAGGCAACTTTCTGGCTCATTGGATGTCTCCTGTTGTGGTGAATGAGGGTATCAGCGCTCGACGGTCAGGGCCACGCCCATGCCGCCGCCGATGCACAGCGAGGCGATGCCCTTCTTGGCGTCGCGCTTGACCATCTCGTGCAGCAGCGTGACGAGCACGCGGCAGCCACTGGCCCCGATCGGGTGGCCCAGCGCGATGGCGCCGCCATTGACGTTGACCTTGCTCGTGTCCCAGCCCATCTCGTTGTGCACGGCGCAGGCCTGGGCCGCAAAGGCTTCGTTGATCTCCAGCAGGTCCAGGTCGGCGGCCTTCCAGCCGGCGCGCGCCAGGGCCTTCTGTGCGGCGGGCACGGGCCCCATGCCCATGAACGCCGGGTCCAGGCCGGCGGACGCGTACGACGCGATGCGCGCCAGCGGCGTCAGGCCCAGGGCGGCGGCCTTGGCAGCGGTCATGACCATCACGCCGGCCGCGCCATCGTTCAGGCCGGACGCGTTGCCGGCGGTCACGCTGCCGGCTTTGTCGAAGGCGGGACGCAGCCCAGCCAGCGCTTCGGCGGTGGACTTGCGGTTGATGAACTCGTCGGCGGCGAAGACGACCGGGTCGCCCTTCTTCTGCGGGATGGTGAACGGCACGATCTCGTCCTTGAAGCGGCCGGCTTCCTGCGCGGCGGCCGCCTTCTGCTGCGAGCCCAGCGCGAGCGCGTCCTGCTGCTCGCGGGTGATGCCGTACTTCTTGGCGACGTTCTCGGCGGTGATGCCCATGTGGTACTGGTTGTACACGTCCCACAGGCCGTCGGTGATCATGGTGTCCACCAGTTTCCAGTCGCCCATGCGCTGGCCGTCACGCGAGCCGGGCAGCACGTGCGGGCTCAGGCTCATGCTCTCCTGCCCGCCGGCGATGACGATGTCGCTGTCACCGTCACGGATGGCTTGCGCAGCCAGCATCACGGCCTTCAGGCCCGAGCCGCAGACCTTGTTGATGGTCATGGCCGGCACGGCGTTCGGCAGGCCCGATTTGATGACCGCCTGGCGGGCGGGGTTCTGGCCCACGCCGGCCGTCAGCACCTGGCCCAGGATGACCTCGTTGATCTGCTCGCCCGCCAGCCCGGTGCGGCGCAGCAGGTCCTGGATGACGGCCGCGCCCAGCTCGCTGGCGGGCGTCTTGGCGAGCGTGCCGCCGAACTTGCCGATGGCGGTGCGCGCGGCGGCGACGATGACGATGTCTTGTTGGCTCATGGTGTCTCCTAGGAAATGATCAGGCTTTGACCTTGACGTAACGACCGGGCGCGGGCTCGATCGCCTTGAACTTGCGGCTGCCGGGCGCCTTGGGCGCGGCCTTGGCCGCACCGGCGTGCGAGGCCAGCCAGGCGGACCAGTCGGGCCACCAGCTGCCGGCGTGCTCGGTGGCGCCGGCCAGCCAGGCATCGGCGTCTGCCGGCAGCGCGGCACCCTTGCCAATCCAATGGCTGCGCTTGGGCGGCTTGCCGGGCTTGGGCGGCGGGTTGATGACGCCGGCGATGTGACCCGACGCGCCCAGCACGAAGCGCTTCTTGCCCTTCATCAGCTGCGTGCTGCGGTAGGCGGCGTGCCAGGGCACGATGTGGTCCTCGCGCGAGCCGTAGATGTAGACCGGCGCCTCGATGAGGGTCAGGTCCAGCTTCTCGCCGCAGACGGTCAGCCGGCCCGGCGCTTTCAGCTCGTTTTGCAGGTAGGTGTGGCGCAGGTACCAGCAGTACATCGGCCCCGGCAGATTGGTCGAGTCGCCGTTCCAGTACAGCAGGTCGAACGGCGGCGGCGCCTCCCCCTTCAGGTAGTTGCCAACGACGTAGTTCCACACCAGGTCGTTGGGCCGCAGGAAGCTGAACGTGGTGGCCAGCTCCTGGCCGTGCAGCAGCTGCGGGCCCTTGGGCGCGTCGGGTCCGATGGTCGCCTCGCGAAGCCGCACGCTGGCCTCGTCGACGAAGATGTCCAGCACGCCGTTGTCCTCGAAGTCCAGCAGCGTGGTCAGCAGCGTCAGGCTCGCCGCGGCCTGTTCCCCGCGCGCGGCCAGCACGGCCAGGCCGGTGGCCAGCAGCGTGCCGCCGACGCAGAAGCCCAGCGTGTTGATCTGGGCCTGACCCGAGATGTCCTGCGCCACGCGAACGGCCTGGATGGCCCCCTGCTCGACATAGTCGTCCCAGCCCAGGTGCTTCACGGACTCGTCCGGGTTGCGCCAGCTGACGACGAACACCCGGTTGCCCTCGGCCACCGCGTAGCGGATCAGCGAGTTGTCCGGCTGCAGGTCCAGGATGTAGTACTTGTTGATGCAGGGCGGCACCATCAGCAGCGGGCGCGCCTTCACCTGCGCGGTCAGCGGCGCGTACTCGATGAGCTGGAACAGGTCGTTCTCGTAGACGACGTGGCCGGCTGTCGTGGCCACGTTCTTGCCCACCTCGAAGGCGCTCTCGTCGGTTTGCGACACATGGCCGCGCTGCAAGTCGCCCCACAGCTGCTGCAGGCCGCGCGTCAGCGTCTCGCCCTGGCTGTCCAGCGCCAGCTTCTGTGCCTCGGGGTTCAGCGCCAGGTAGTTGCTGGGCGACACGGCGTCAACGAACTGCTGCACCGCGAAGCGGATGCGCGCCTTGGTCTTGTCGTCGGCTTCCACGGCCGCGGCCATCTGCTGCAGCGTGCGGCCGTTGAGCAGGTAGAGCTGGGTCATGAAATGGGTCGCCGGGCTGGAGCGCCATTCGGGCGCGGCGAAGCGGCGGTCGCCGAGTGCCGGAGCCTCTGCCTGGCCCAGCGAGGCGTTCCACAGCGCGGTGGCCTGCTGCAGGTAGCCGGCCTGCAGCTCGGCGAGCGTCAGCGGAGAGATCTGCGGCAGCTGCGCCACCTGCTGCATCAGGTCCGAAAAGACCTGCCCGTCCGCCGGGGGCGGTGCATCATTCTTCTTGCGAGTAGCCATGAATCTCCTGGAACTCTCCGTCGAGCCGGTCTTGCGAAAGACCATTGCAATAAGCTTGCCACATCCCGGCAGCAGCGGTGGTTGTACCCGCATGTGCCGACATGCCAATGACAAAGGTCAACAGACCCTCATGTACCTCATCGCCATCGCCTGGGCCTATGTTGCATTGATGATGGCCGCCGCCGAAGCGATCAGCCCGCAGGGCACGCTGTTCGGCGCGTTCGTCACGCTGATGCTGTACGGCGTGCTGCCGCTGGGCCTGCTGCTCTACATCCTGGGTACGCCGGGGCGCAGGCGCAGGCGACAGGCCGCGGAACTAGCGGCCCAGGCTGACGCAGGCGGCCATGCGCCCCCGGGGCCGGCCCAGGGACTCGCCCCGGAACGAGAAGAAACGTGAATCATCGGTCAGCGTGCACCAGCCGCCGCCGCTGATTCGGGTGACACCGGCGGCCATCAGCCGTTCGCGAGCCAGCAAGGTCAGGTCCGCGCGCCAGCGAGGCTGCGGATTGGGCCGGTACAGAAAGCCGGGCTGGTCGTGCGCCATCGGCTCGCGGCCGAAGGCAGTCACCACCTCGGGTCCGACCTCGAAGGCCTCGGGGCCGATGCAGGCGCCCAGCCACGCCTGCACGTCGCGCGGCGCGCAGCCGCTGGCGTCGCACAGCGCGGCGACCGTGCGCTCCAGCACGCCTGCGGCCAGGCCGCGCCAGCCCGCATGCGCGCCCGCCACGCCACCGGGTGCGCTCAACAGCACCGGCAGGCAGTCGGCCACCAGGATGGCGACGGCCAGCTCGGGGTCGGTGGACACGGCAGCATCCGCGGAGGGCGCGTTGTCGTCGTGCCAGTCACGCTGCAGCCGCACCACGTCGGCACCGTGGACCTGGTCCAGGAAGATGGGCCGCGCGCCCAGCAGCCGCTGCAACTCGGCGCGGTGGGCGCGAACCTCGTCGGCGTCGCCCGATTTGCGGCCGCAGTTGAAGCCACGCGTGGTCATGAAGGCGCGGCGATCCGGCCAGTCCGGCCGCAGCCAGTTCGCATCAACCGGCATCGGGGCAGGCCTCGGGACGGGTGTCCGCAAACGCCGGCAGCGCCAGGCAGGCGGCGTTGATGCGCATGACGGTCGGGTAGGCGTCCAGCGGGCATTCGAAGCGCTGCGCGTTGTAGACCTGCGGCACCAGCAGGCAGTCGGCCAGGCCGGGTGAATCGCCGAAGCAGAAGGTCCCTGCGGTCTGCGCCAGCCGCTGCTCGACGATGGCCAGCCCGGTCGCCACCCAGTGGCGGTACCAACCGTCGACCTGCGCCTGCTCGTGGCCCAGGTCGCTCTTCAGATAGCGCAGCACGCGCAGGTTGTTGATCGGGTGGATGTCGCAGGCGATGTCCATGGCCAGCGCGCGCACCTGGGCGCGCTCGAACGGGTCGCGCGGCAACAGCGGCGGCGCGGGATGGGTCTCGTCCAGGTACTCCAGGATGGCCAGCGACTGGCTCAGCCAGTGGCCGTCGTCCAGCTCCAGCGCCGGCACCAGGTGCGACACCTGCCGCTGCGCGAAGGCGCCGGCGAACTGTTCGTTCTTCTGCAGGTGGACGGACACGTAGTCGGCGCTCAAGCCCTTCAGCGCGAGGCCGATGCGCACGCGCCACGAGGCGCTGGAGCGGAAGTAGTTGTGCAGCTTCATGGCTGTCATTTTGCGACCTCTAAACTCCGCGCATGCCCTTCCCCACGCCCTTCAAGCACTGCCCGAACTGCGGCACCGAAGTGGAGCTGCGCGTGCCGGCCGACGACAGCCGCGAACGCGCGGTGTGCCCGGCCTGCCACGCCATCCACTACCAGAACCCGCTCAACGTGGTGGGCACGCTGCCGGTGTGGGAGGCGGACGGCCGCGTGCTGCTGTGCCGCCGCGCCATCGAGCCGCGCCGCGGCCTGTGGACGCTGCCCGCCGGCTTCATGGAGCTCGGGGAGACGACCGCCGAGGGCGCGCTGCGCGAGACGCACGAGGAAGCCGGCGCCGACATCGAGATGGGCGGGCTGTACACCGTGCTGAACGTGATGCGCGTGGGCCAGGTTCACCTGTTCTACCGCGCCACGCTGCGCTCGCCGGACTTCAACCCCGGCCCCGAATCGCTGGAGGCGCAGCTGTTCGCCGAGCAAGAGATCCCGTGGGACGAGATCGCGTTCAAGACCACGCGCGAGACGCTGCTTCGCTTCTTCGACGATCGCCGCGCCGGCCGCGGATACGGGCTGCACGAGATCGACATCGCCTGAACTCGGGCGCATCATCCGCTCATCCCCAAGGACGCAAGGGAGGCCGACATGCCGACACGACGCGCGTGGTGCAAGACGGGGCTGGGATGGATGGGCGGGCTGGCCATGGCCGGGTCGGCGGCTGCGGCGCCGGGCACGCCGGCGGCACCGCCGTTGCGCGCCGTGGGCTCGCAGTTCTCGCGCATCTTCGAGGGCACCGAGGGCCAACCGCCCAAAGGCCTGGCCGTGGACCTGCTCGGGCAGATGTTCGGTGACGGCGTGCGCTGCGAGTGGGTGCCGTGGTCGCGTGCGCAGCTGATGGTCGAGCAAGGGGAAGCCGACATCCTCATCGGCCCCTACCGCACGCCGGAGCGCGAGGCGCGCATGCTGTTCAGCGTGCGCTCGTTCTACTCGGACGCCATGGCCTGGTACGCACGTCGCGGCGAAGAGTCGCGCTGGAGCGGCGAGTTCTCCGAGCTGGCGCAGGTGCCCGTGGCCGCCGTGCGCGGCTGGGCCTACGGCAGCCGGTTCGAGCGGCTGAAGCCGTCGCTGGCGCAGCTGACCTGGGTGCAGAACGTCGAGTCCGGCCTGCAGATGCTGGCGCGCCGCCGCGTGGAGCTGTTCGCCGCCAACGACCGCAACTGCCTGCCGGTGCTGCAACGGCTGAATCTCGGTGACGCCTTGACGCGATGCTCGCCGCCGCTGGACGTGCTGCACGGCCACATGGCTTTCGCACGCAGCGCGTCGGGCGAGGCGCTCGCGCAGCGCTACGACCAGACCGTCGAGCGCTGGCTGCGCGGCCCCGACGCCGCGGAGCTGTACCGCCGCTGGGGTGTGGACAAACCGGTCACGGCCGGGTGAGGCTCACCAGCGGAACTGCCCGCTGCCGCGTTCGATGAAGTTCACTGGGGCGATGTCGGGGGTCTCCAGCTCGAAGCTCGCTCGGGTCGGCGCCATGATGGGCCGGCCGTTCAGGCGCGGTGGCTCGAACTCCCAGAGCTCCATCGTGTCCCGAGCCCAGCGCAGCAAGGATTGCGGCATGCCGGGCAGTGCCTTGACTTTCACGTCGCCACAGCGCCCGTCGGTGCCGACCACGCATTCCGCCTGCACGGCCCCGGTCCACCCGGCGCTGCGAACCAGTTCGGGCGGAAACGCGGCGTGCACCTGCTGCAGCACCAGCGGCTTGACGTCCAGATCGACGATCTTCAGCACGCCGTTGCCTTGCCGGTCCGGCGTCACCTGCAAGGTCACGTACAACCCGGTGCTCAGCGTCGCGGGGCGCCCGGTGGCGGCGTCGGTGGGCGGTGGGATGCGCAGCAGTCCGACGCGCTGGCGCACGACCTCCCAGAAGGCGGCGGGATACGCCGACTGGTCATGGGGCCGCAGACCGGCGACCTGCCCCTGCGCATCGAACAACGTATCGAAGACGGCCGTGACGCGGTAGCTGTCGTCTGACACCGCCGCGCCGGCGAAGACCATCAGCGCGGCAGTCGTCAGCGCTCTCCTGATCATCTGCATGTCGGCCTCCCTGGCCTGTGCTCATGTCTGCGCAGATGCTAGCCGACGCGCCATCTTCAGTGCCGCGGCCAGGCTGGCCGGATCGGCCACGCCGCGGCCGGCGATGTCGAAGGCGGTGCCGTGGTCGGGGCTGGTGCGCACGAACGGCAGGCCCAGCGTCACGTTGACGCCGTGCTCCACGCCCAGGTACTTGACGGGGATCAGCCCGTGGTCGTGTGTCATCGCGACGACGACGTCGAACTCGCCACGGCGCGCGCGCATGAAGACGGTGTCAGGCGCGTAGGGGCCGGTGGCGTCCCAGCCCTCGGCGCACGCGTCGGCGATGGCGGGAGCGATGTGATGGATCTCTTCGTCGCCAAACAGGCCACCCTCGCCCGCATGCGGGTTCAAGCCCGCCACGGCGATGCGCGGCGCTTCGAGCCCCATGCGCCTGAGCGCCGTGCCGGTGATGCGCAGGGTCTCCAGGACGGCCTCGCGCGTCACGCGCGCGATGGCGTCGCGCAGCGAGCAATGGATGGTCACCAGCACCGTACGCAGCTCCTCGTTGGCCAGCATCATGCGCACCGGCCTGAGTTGCCCATCCTGGCCGGCCAGCGCCTGCAGCATCTCGGTGTGGCCCGGGTGGGGCGAGCCGGCCGCGTGCAGCGCCTCCTTGTGGATGGGCGCGGTCACCAGCGCACGGCCCCGGCCGGCCTGGATCTCGGCCACGGCCGCCTCGATGCAGCGCGCGGCTGCAGCACCGGCGCGCGCGTCCACGCGGCCCAGCGGCAGGTCGGCGAGCCCCGGCGGCAGCCCCGGCGGTTGCCAGACCGGCAGGCAGTGTGGCGGCACGCGGTGCAGCGCCAGCGGGCTGTCCAGTTCGGCGACGGCCAGACCGCCGCCCAGGCGCGCCAGCGCGGCGCGCATCACCTGCACGTCGGCCACGATGACGGCATCGCGCGGCGCATGCGCCGGCGTGTCAGCCAGCCACAGCCGGGCCAGGATCTCGGGGCCGATCCCGCAGGGGTCGCCCTGGGTCAGCAACAGCGGCAGCGCAGTGGTCATTCAGCGCATTGTCGCCATGCAAACCCGCGTGGACCGCGCGCCACACCGCCTCGCAACACTCATCCGAATGAGCGGTGCGCCGCGAGGCCGCTTCCTAGACTGCCTGCAACGAGCATTCCAAACCGGACGCGGGAACGGGCCTGCAGTCCACCACACCAAGGAGACAACATGTTCGATTCCCGTCGTTGGCGACAACTCGTCGCCGGCCTCTTCTCGGCCGTGCTGGCCACGGCCGCACCGCTGGCCCAGGCCGCGTTCAGCATCACCACGCGCTGGGACAGCGGCAATGCCGCCCAGCCGCAGTACGAGGTGGACACCAATGCCGGCCTGGTCTTCAAGATCCGGGCCTACGACAACGGCGTCAGCACGCAGTCCGCGGGCGACATCTCCAGCCTGGTCTACAACGGCGCGCAGTACCAGAACGCGTCGCGCGGCTCGCAGCTGAACTCGGGCTTCGACTTCCTGTACAGCAACGTGTCGGCCGTCAGCGTCAGCGCCGAGATGGTCTCGGCCACCGGTGCAGCCACGCCGGCCTCCACGGCGCAGAACGGTGTCGTCAGCGGCGGCAGCTACATCAAGATCACCGTCACCAGCAACAGCAGCACCGGTGGCGTGCTGAAGCACTACTACCTGGCCAAGGCGGGTGAGCCGCGCATCTACATGGCCACGCACTTCACCCAGGAGCCCGACACGCTGAACCTGGTGCGATACATCCTGCGCGTGCCGGTGGGTGTGCTGTCCAGCGGCCCGGCTGCGGGCCTGCCCGGCGGCCTGACGCCCAGCGGCAGCTGGGCCCAGGACCTGCGCGGCACCGACACCACCATCGAGTCCGGCGACGTGTTCGGCTTCTCCTCCGGCAGCCTGGCCGGGCAGACGCGCTCCAAGCACTACGCCAACATGCGCGTGAAGGACTGGAGCTTCTTCGGCGGCCGCAACAGCGCCGGCACCGTGGGCCTGTGGTTCTACCGTGACAACCACGAAGGCAGCTCCGGCGGGCCGTTCTACCGCAGCCTGCTCAACCAGATCACCAGCACCGACAACGAGCTGACCTACATCGTCAACTACGGCGAGGCGCAGACCGAGGCCTACCGCATGGGCGTGCTGAACAGCTACACGCTGGTGTTCACCAACGGCAGCGCGCCCACCGCACCCGACACCAGCTGGTTCTCGGTGATGGGCCTGCAAGGCTATGTGCCCGCCTCGGGCCGCGGCACGGTGGCCGGCGTGGGGCTGGCCGGCACGGTGGCGGGCAACACCTACACGGTGGGCTTCTCGAACAACCAGGCGCAGTACTGGGCCGGCGCGAACCTGGCCAGCAACGGCTTCTTCAAGAGCACCGGCATGCTGCCGGGCACCTACACGCTGAAGGTCTACAAGAACGAACTCGCCGTCTACACCGGCAGTGTCACCGTCAACGCCGGCGGCACGACGACGCTGAACACGCTGACCATCAATGCCGACCCGGCAGCCACCACATCGCTGTGGCGCATCGGCAATTGGGACGGCTCGCCCGCCGAGCTGCGCAACGGCGACAAGCTCACCTGGATGCATCCCTCCGACGTGCGCATGGCCAGCTGGGTGCCCGGCAGCTTCGTCGTCGGCAGCTCGGGCAACACGGCCTTCCCGGCTTACCTGTGGAAGAGCGTGAACGACGCGCAGGTGGTGCAGTTCAACCTGAGCGCCGCGCAGCTGAAGGACTCGACCGTGCGCATCGGCATCACCACCGCCTTTGCCGGCGGACGCCCGCGCATCACCGTGAACAACTGGACTGCGGCCAACCCGTCGCCTTCCACGCAACCCGGCACGCGCACCCTGACGGTGGGCACCTACCGCGGCAACAACACGACCTACAGCTTCACCTTGCCCGCCAGCGCGCTGGTGGCCGGCACGAACACGATGACCATCAACGTTATCAGCGGCTCGTCCGGCACCACCTACCTGAGCCCGGGCGTGTCCATCGATGCACTGGACTTCAGCCAGTGAACCTGCGGCAGCCCCTCAAGCGGGGTTGTCCACGTCGATGAACTGCCAGTCCAGGCCCAGGTCCTGAGCGACCTGGGCACCGACGCCCTGCACGCCGTAGCGTTCGGTCGCGTGGTGGCCGGCGGCGATGAAGGCCACGCCCGTCTCGCGGGCATAGTGGGCCTGGGGTTCGGAGATCTCGCCGGTGATGAACACGTCGGCGCCGGCCGCGATCGCCGCCTCGAAGTAGCCCTGCGCGCCGCCCGTGCACCAGGCCACGCGGCGCAGCGGCCGGCCGTCGCCCAACGCCAGCACCGGCTCACGGCCGGTCAGCGTGCGCAGCTGCGCGGCCAGTGCATCCAGCGTGGTCGGCGCGGTGGACCCGATGAAGCCCAGCTCGGCATCGCCGAAGCGCGCCTCCGCCGTCCATCCCAGGCGCTTGCCCAGCTGCGCGTTGTTGCCCAGCTCGGGGTGCGCATCCAGCGGCAGGTGGTAGGCGAACAGGTTGATGTCGTGGCGGATCAGCTGCGCCAGCCGATGCTTCATCCAGCCCGTCACGCGCCCGTCCTGGCCGCGCCAGAACAGGCCGTGGTGGACCAGGATCGCATCGGCACGCGCTTCCACGGCGGCGTCGATCAGCGCCAGGCTCGCGGTGACCCCGCAGACCAGCCGGTTGACCTCCGCTCGGCCCTCGACCTGCAGACCGTTCGGCCCATAATCCTTGAAGCGCGAGGGCTCCAGCATCTGGTTCAGATGGCGCTCCAGCGCGGCGCGGTCGGTCATGGCTTGAGGGGTGTGGGGTGTTGAAAAGGCTCTGGCTGATTTTCGCGCAGGCGGTGACGGTCGCGCTGGGCGTGCTCTTCGTCATCGCGACGCTGAAGCCGCAGTGGCTGCAGCAGGGCCGCTGGCGCGACGCGCCGCCTCCGGTGACGGCCGCGACCGCCCGGGAGATCGCACTGCCGCCCGCGCCGCCGTCGCCCGCAGCCTCGGTCTTGCGAACGGGCTTTGCCCAGGCCGCACGCGCCGCGTCACCGGCTGTCGTCAGCATCACCGCCAGCAAGGCGCCGCCGCGCGCCGCGAATCGCGCACAGGAGCACGGCTTCCCGTTCAACTTCCCGTTTGGCCAGCGCCAGCCGCGCGGTGCGCCGCAGCGCGGGCTGGGCTCGGGCGTCATCATCTCGGCCGACGGCGTGCTGCTGACCAACAACCACGTCGTTGACGGCGCCTCCGACATCGAAGTGCAGCTCACCGACGGCCGCCAGGCGCGTGCCACGCTGGTCGGCACCGATCCCGAGACCGACCTGGCCGTGCTGAAGATAGACCTGCGCGATCTGCCCGTCGTGGCGCTGGGTGACGCAGCCAGCCTGCAGGTGGGCGACATGGTGCTGGCCATCGGCAACCCGTTCAACGTCGGTCAGACGGTGACCTCGGGCATCGTGTCCGCGTTGGGCCGCAACCAGCTCGGCATCAACACTTTCGAGAACTTCATCCAGACCGACGCGGCCATCAACCCCGGCAACTCGGGCGGTGCACTGGTAGATGCCGACGGCCGGCTCATCGGCATCAACACAGCCATCTTCTCTCGCAGCGGCGGCTCGCTGGGCATCGGTTTCGCCATCCCCGTGGACGTGGCCCGTCAGGTGGCAACGGCCATCCTGAAGGACGGCTCCGTAGCACGCGGCTGGATCGGCGTGCAGACGCGCGAGCTGACGCCGGAGCTGGCCGAGGCGCTGAACCTGGGCGACGTCAAGGGCGTGCTGATCGGCGGCGTGATCACAGATGCGCCCGCCGCCCGTGCCGGCATCAAGCCAGGCGACCTGCTGACGCGCGTGGGTGACCATGCAGTGACGTCGCCGGCCGAATTGCTGGCCAGCGTGGCCGCGCTGCCGCCCAAGAGCCGGGTCGAAGTGGCCGTGCAGCGAGCCGGCAAGGCCCTGAGTTTTCAGCTCGCCGTCGAACAGCGCCCGCGGCAGCTGAACGAAGAAGACTGAAGAGGACTGATCAGGGCTCGGCGGCCTCTTCGCCTGCGGCCGGTTTCACGGCGCCTCGCCCGAGGTACGTCGCGGCGAGCAGCCCCACCTCGTAGAGCAGGCACATCGGGATGGCCAGCGCCAGCTGGGACACGATGTCAGGCGGCGTGATGATGGCTGCGATGACGAAGGCCCCGACGATGAAGTAGCCGCGCCATTCGCGCAGTTTCTCGACCGGCACGATGCCCATGCGGGCCAGCACCACCACCACCACCGGCACCTCGAAGGCGGCGCCGAAGGCGATGAACATGTTCATGACGAAGCCCAGGTAGGCCTCGATGTCCGGCGCCGCGGTGATGCTCTTGGGCGCAAAGCTCTGGATGAACTTGAAGACCTGGCCGAAGACGAAGAAGTAGCAGAACGCGACGCCGGCGAAGAACAGCAGCGTGCTCGACACCACCAGCGGCAGCACCAGGCGCTTCTCGTGGGAGTACAGGCCGGGTGCGATGAACGCCCAGGCCTGGTACAGCACCACCGGCAGCGCCAGCATGAAGCCCGCCATCAGCGTGATCTTGACCGGCACAAAGAACGGCGCGATGACGTTCGTGGCGATCATCGTGGTGCCAGCCGGCAGGTGGGCCACCAGCGGCGCCGCCAGCAGGTCGTACAGCGCACCAGGGCCGGGGTAGACGGCCAGCGCGCCGAAGCAGACGGCGATCGCGATGACCGCACGCAGCAGTCGGTCGCGCAGCTCCATCAGGTGCGCGACGAAGGGCTGCTCGGTGCCCGCCAGTTCGTCGTGGTCGGGTTTCTGGAAGGAGCTCATCGGTTCAGGCCTGGGGGCCGGAAGCGCGCCACCCGGGCGGCTCCCGACTGGGTATGTCGCTTCACGCCGGCCTTCTGCTTGAACCACAGCGGCGTGGCGCCGCGCTTCAGGCGCCAGTTCTTCTTCGGATGCCGGTACTCGGGCGTCGGCGTCTGCAGGCTGGCCTCGTACGACGTGCCGTCAGCGGTCACGTCACTCCAGGTCTGGTTCAGTGCCTGCGTGGCGGAGTTGACCTCCTGGCGCACGCTCTGCTCGACGTCGCTGACCGCCGTCTGGAACTGGGACTTCATCTTCTGAAGTTCCTCCAGCTCGATGGAGCGGTTGACCTCGGCCTTCACGTCGGCCACATAGCGCTGCGCCTTGCCCAGCAGCGTGCCCACCGTGCGGGCGACGCGGGGCAGCTTCTCGGGGCCGATGACGATCAACGCCACCGCGCCGATCAGCGCGAGCTTGTCAAAGCCGAAATCCAGCACTCGGTGTCAGCTCAGGACTTGGTCTTGGCGTCGACGTCGACCGTGTTCGGGTCGTTGACCTTGTTGGCGGTGACCTGCTGGGGCGGCACCTGCGGGTCGTCGGCCGTACCGCCGTCCTTCACACCGTCCTTGAAGCCCTTGACGGCGGCGCCCAGATCGGAGCCGACGTTGCGCAGCTTCTTGGTGCCGAAGATGGCAATGACGACGACCAGCACGATCAGCCAGTGCCAAATGCTGAATGAACCCATGATGTTGACTCCTTGAGGACTGGCTCAAATTCTAGGTGACGCCTGTGACACCACCGCGCGGATTGCCGGCAGCTTGTGCCGTACGCAAGCCCTAGGTCGGGGCGGAACTCAGCCTTTCAACCACGGGCGAGGTCCGCCCATCACATGCAGATGCAGGTGATACACCTCCTGACCGCCATCGGGACCGGTGTTGATGACATGGCGAAAGCCCCCCGTGACGCCCAGCTCTTTCATGAGCCGGGGGCCCAGCGCGGCCATCTTGCCCAGCAGCGGGCCGTCGGCCTGCGTCACATCGGCCATGGACGCGATATGGCGCTTGGGGATGATGAGCAGGTGCACCGGCGCCCAGGGGTTGATGTCGTGGAAGGCAAGAACGTCGTCGTCCTCGTAGGCCTTGCGGCTCGGGATCTGGCCGGCGACGATCTTGCAGAAGATGCAGTTGGGGTCGTGGGACACGTCGATTCCTCGTTCAGACGGGCATGGGTTTGCCGTCGTTCCAGTTCAGGAAGCCCCGCACCAGACGGTAGACCAGCCAGATCCAGTTGGCGGCCAGGATGACGAAGCCCACACCGATCCAGACGGTGACCCAGCCCACGATGGCCCACAGCAGGCTCCACCAGAAGCTGCGCATCTGCCAGCTGAAGTGGCTGCGGTAGATCGTGCCCTCGGTGTCGCCCACTTTCACATGGTTGACGATGATGCCGATCAGCGCCGGCAGGCCGGTGAACAGGCCGACCGCGTAGAGGAGATAGACCACCAACGTCAGGGTGCGCAGGCTTTGCAGCTGCTGGGTGTCGACCGCGGGGACGACGTCAAGGTTTCCGGGTTGCATGCTGACTCCGTTTCAATCCTGCGTGCGGGACGCAAATTCTGCGAGGCCGGACAGGCCTTCGCGCCGTGCCAGTTCGGCCAGCACGTCTTCGGGCTTCAGGCCGAAATGCGCCAGCGCGACCAGGCTGTGGAACCACAGGTCGGCCACTTCGTAGACGAGCTTGTGCGGGTCACCGCCCGTCTGCACGTCCTTTGCCGCCATGACAGTCTCGGTGGCCTCCTCGCCGACCTTCTTCAGGATGCTGTCCAGACCCTTGTCGAACAGCTTGGCGACGTAACTGGTGCCCGGGTCGGCACCCTTGCGGCTGTCGATGACCGCGCCGACGCGGCGGAGGATGTCGTCACTCATTCGTAAATCCTGGCGGGGTCCTTCAGCACGGGCTCGGCCACACTCCAGGCACCGTTTTCCAGCTTCTGGAAGAAGCAGCTGTGCCGGCCCGTGTGGCAAGCGATTCCGGGTTCGTGGCCCAGCTGCGTGATGGTCAGCAGCACGACGTCGTTGTCGCAGTCCATGCGGATGGCGTGCACCTGCTGGAAGTGGCCGCTCTCCTCGCCCTTGTGCCACAGCTTGCCCCTGGAACGGCTCCAGTAGACCGCCTGGCCGCGTTCGGCGGTGGCGCTGAGCGCCTCGCGGTTCATCCACGCGAACATCAGCACGTCGCCCGTGCCCTGCTCCTGGGCGATGACAGGCACCAGGCCCTTGTCGTCCCACTTCACTTCATCAAGCCAACTGCTGTTCATTGGAGTCAGTCTAGGTGAGTCGGGCCGGCATGCCCGCGTTCGGTGGCAAACCACTGCAGCACGGGGATGGTGCCGGGCAGCACCGGCTTCACGTGCACCGGCAGCGCGGCCCAGGCCATCTGCTGACCCTCCAGCATCTGAAACTCGCCGGTCCAGTCGAACACTTTGCAGAAGTTCAGCCGCACGCGGGCATGGGGATAGTCCATCACCAGCGTCTGCCACGGGTGTGCGGCGCCGATCTGGATGCCGATCTCCTCCCGCAGCTCGCGCGCCAGGGCCTGCTCGACGCTCTCGCCCGGTTCGACCTTGCCACCCGGGAACTCCCAATAGCCGGCGTAGACCTTGCCTTCGGGGCGGGAGGTCAGCAGGAACTGGCCGTCAGGTTTCACCAGCACGCCGACGGCAACTTCCGTGATGGGACGCGGCTCGTTCATTCGCCGCGCCCCGCCAGGTCACGTGCGAACTGGTAGGCCACCCGACCCGAACGCGAGCCGCGCTCCAGCGCCCACACCAGCGACGGCTGGCGCGCGGCCTCGATGGCCGCGTCATCCAGCCCGAAATGGCGCAGCCACTGCGCCACGATGGCCAGGTACTCGTTCTGGCTGAACGGGTAGAAGCTGATCCACAGCCCAAAGCGCTCGGACAGCGAGATCTTTTCCTCCACCGCCTCGCCGGGGTGGATCTCGCCGTGCTCGCCCCGCGTGCCGGCGAGGTTGTCGACCATCTTCTCGGGTAGCAGGTGGCGACGGTTGCTGGTCGCGTAGATGAGTACGTTGTCGCTGGCGGCCGCGACCGATCCATCGAGCACGCTCTTCAGCGCCTTGTAGCTGGCCTCACCTTCGTCGAAGCTCAAGTCATCGCAGAAAACGACGAAGCGCTCCGGGCGTGCCGCGACCTGTTCGACGAGGTCCGGCAGATCCACCAGGTCGGCCTTGTCGACCTCGATGAGGCGCAGGCCGCGGTCGGCGAACTCATTCAGCACGGCCTTGATCAGCGAACTCTTGCCGGTGCCCTTGGCCCCCGTCAGCAGCACGTTGTTGGCCGGCCGTCCGGCGACGAACTGGGCCGTGTTGCGCAGCAGCTTTTCCTTCTGCGGCTCCACCTCCTGCAGGTCCGCAAGCCGGATGCGGCTGATGGCCCGCACCGGCTCCAGGCACAGCGCGCCATGCCGCCGGCGCGCGCGAAACGCGGTGGACGCGGCCCAGTCGGGCGGCGTGGCGGCATGGGGCATCACGGCCTCCAGCCGGGTCAGCAGACCCTCGGCGCGGGCGAGGAAGGAATCAAGAGCGGCGGACATGCCGCCAGTGTAGTTAGCCGATGCTCTTGAGCGAGGCTTCCAGCTGCTCCGTCGGCAGCCGCTTGAAGCCCGAACGCGCATAGCGCTGCAGCCGGCCGATGATGAAGCAGACCCACACCGACGCCTGCGCGTTGGCATGCACGGTGGGCGTCAGCGACCCCTGCGCCTCGGCCGCTGTGCGCAGCACCTGGCGCAGCGACGACTCGATGCGGTCGAAAAACTGGTTGATGCGCGCGGTCAGCCGCTCGTTCTCGTAGACCAGTGCATCACCCACCATCACGCGGGCCATGCCGGGGTTCTTCTCGCCGAACTGCAGGATCAGCGCGGCGATGCGCGCGGCCTGGCCCGGCATGGGCTGGGGCACATCGACGACCTGGTGGACCAGGCCGAACACGCTGCTCTCGATGAAGTCGATGAGCGCCTCGAACATCTGCGCCTTGCTGGCGAAGTGGCGGTACAGCGCCGCCTCGCTGACGTCCAGCCGGGCCGCCAGCGCGGCAGTGGTGATGCGGTCGGCGCCGGGCTGCTCCAGCATGCCGGCCAGCACCTGCAGGATCTGCGTGCGGCGCTCGCCGGGCTTGGGGCGCTTCCTGGGCGCGGGGCTGGGGAAGTCGGCGGCGGCCGGCAGGTCGGCGTCCATGACGGGCACCTAGTCCCGCAGCCAGCCCAGCCGGCGCGCTTCGTAGATCGCCTCGACCTTGGAGCGCACGTGCAGCTTGCGGTAGACGCGCTTCACGTAGGTCATCACCGTGTGCGGCGAGACCTGCATGAACTGCGCGATCTCATCGAACGTGAAGCCCTTGGCCGCAAGATGCAGCACGCGCGATTCCTGCTCGGACAGCGCGACGACTTCCTCGTCGGCCATCGCCGCAGCCATCGCCTCGGGCGACGGGCCGCTGCTGCCCTGCGCGCCGGGCGCCAGGCGCGTCAGCAATCGGCGCGCGATGATCGGGCTGATGGGGCTGCCGCCGGCGCGCAGCGAGCGCAGCTGGCCGGGCAGGTCCAGCGCGAGGCTGTCCTTCAGCAGGTAGCCGGTGGCGCCGGCCTCGATGCTCGACACCACGTGCTGCTCGTCGCCGAACACGGAGATGACCATGACCTCGCACTGCGGGCGCGTCTGCGCGGCGTGGCGGATCAGCTCGATGCCGCTGCCGCCAGGCAGGTCCAGGTCCACCAGCAGCACGTCGGGCAGCAATTGGTCGAACATGCGCCGGCCCTGCGGCAGATCGGGCGCGATGCCCAGCAACTCGATGTCGGGCACGCTGGACAGCGCGTGTGTGAAGCCTTCGCGGAAGCGGGCTTGGTCTTCAACAATCAGGACCGAAAAGGAGGTCATCGAGTCAGCAGGGGCAACGGGTAACGCGTGTTTCGCTTGGCGGGTGGAGGATACCCCTGAACCCCGCGGACACCACTTCAGAACTTGGGAGAGCGCGCCAGCACGGCCAGCGAGCGCACACGCCGACTGACGTAGGAAGGGCGGCGGTGCAGGCGCTGCGCGCCGGCCTGGCGCATCCAGCGCTGCATCCAGACGGTGGCCATCCCCAGCCGGCGCGCGGTCTTCTGGTGCATCAGCGTGTCTTCCACCAGGATGCACTGCTGCGGCCTCAGACCCAGCCTGGCCAGCACGATGCGGAACATGCGCGCGTCCGGCTTGGGCCGCGACTGCCCGAAGCAGACCATGTCTTCGACGCAGATCAACTGCTCGAAGAAACCTTGCAGGCCGACCCTCTTCAGCACCCGCTCGGCGTACGAGCGCGGCGCGTTGGTCATCAGGAACTTGCGGCCCGGCAGCCGGCGCAGCGCCGCCAGATCGTGCGCATGGCCATGCAGGTGCGGCTCCAGTCCCGGCAACAGGTGGGTCTCGTGCAGGAAGTGCGCGGGCTTCACGCCGTGGTGGCGCTGCAGGCCGGTCAGCGTCGCGCCGTAGCGCAGCCAGTAGTGGTTGCGCAGCGTGGCCGCCTCGGCCGCGGTCATGCCCAGGTGGGTCTCGATGTAGGTGGCCATCGACGCATTCAGCTCGACGAACGCACGGTGGGAGGCGTTGTGCAGCGTGTCGTCGAGATCGAACAGCCAGACGCGGTCGCGTGGGTTCATCGAGAGGAGATCATCGTGCCGTAGGCTTGGTCGGTCAGCACTTCCAGCAGCATGGAGTGCGGGACGCGGCCGTCGATGATGTGCACCGCGTTGACGCCGCTCTTGGCCGCGTCGATGGCGCCGGCGATCTTGGGGATCATGCCGCCGCTGATGGTGCCGTCGGCCACCAGCTCGTCGATGCGGCGCGGTGTCAGCTCGGTCAACAGCTGGCCCTGCTTGTCCAGCACGCCGCGGATGTTGGTCAACATCAGCAGCTTTTCGGCCTGCAGCACGGTGGCCAGCTTGGCCGCCACGACGTCGGCGTTGATGTTGTAGCTCTCGTTCTTCTCGCCGAAGCCGATGGGACTGACGACCGGGATGAACTGGTCGTCCTGCAGCGCTTTCACGACGCTGGGGTCGATGGAGACGATGTCGCCCACCTGGCCGATGTCGTGCTCCTTGGCAGGGTCGTCCCTGTCGACCATCTTCAGCTGGCGCGCGCGGATCATGCCGCCGTCACGGCCGGTCAGTCCAACGGCCTTGCCGCCGGCGGCGTTGATCAGGCCCACGATGTCCTGCTGCACCTCGCCGGCCAGCACCCATTCGACGACGCTCATGGTCTCGGCGTCAGTGACGCGCATGCCCTGGATGAAGTGGCCCTTCTTGCCCAGCTTGTTCAGTGCGTCCTCGATCTGCGGGCCACCGCCGTGCACCACGACCGGGTTCAGGCCCACCAGCTTCAGCAGCACCACGTCCTCGGCGAAGTCCTGCTGAAGTTCCGGGTCGGTCATCGCGTTGCCGCCGTACTTGATGACGATGGTCTTGCCGTGGAACCTGCGGATGTAGGGCAAGGCCTGCGAGAGGATCTCGGCCTTCTCGCGCGGGGCGATGTGGGAGACGTCGGTGGTGTGAGGGGTGGTCATGCAGGAATCTCCGGAGATTTGGGCGGCATTCTAGGAAGAGCGTCTCAGCTGGGCTGCTTGAACACCACCCGGCACTGGCGCTTGTAGGCCCACCAGGCCGATACGCTGGCCGTCAGCAGCGCCGTCAGCGCGGCCCACGCGACCACTGAGACGCCGTCGAATCCTGCCCCGCGCTGCTGCGGCCACTCAAACAGGGCCAGCGCCGCCCCCGCGCCCAGGAAGGACTGCACAAAGCGCAGCATCCAGAACTTCACGAGGAGAGTCGTCACGCGGGCTCCCGGCCGGTCTTGCAAGACCGGCATTGTTGCCCGTGGCGAAAATGCCGCCATGCACGCCCGCACCTACCTGAAGCTCTCCGTCGCGACCGCGCTGGTGACCATCGCACTGAAGACGGCCGCCTGGTGGTGGACCGGCTCGGTCAGCCTGGCGGCGGACGCGCTGGAATCGCTGGTCAACCTGGCGGGTGCCGTGTTCGCGCTGGCCATGGTCACGCTGGCCGCCCAGCCGCCCGACGAAGAGCACCCCTACGGCCACCACAAGGCCGAATACTTCTCCAGCGGCTTCGAGGGCATCCTCATCATCGCGGCGGGCTTGGGCATCCTGTGGGGTGCCGTGGACCGCTGGCGGCACCCCGAGCCGCTGCAGGCCATCGGGCTGGGCGTCACGCTCGCCGTCGTCAGCTCGACGCTGAACGGCCTGATGGCCTGGGCCATGCTGCGCAAAGCGCGCGAGGTGCGCTCCGTGGCGCTGGAGGGCGACGCCCGCCATCTGATCACCGACGTCTGGACCTCCGCCGGCGTGGTGGCCGGGCTGATCGGCGTGATGGCCACCGGCTGGCACTGGCTCGACCCCCTGCTGGCGATGGTCGTCGCGCTGAACATCCTGAGAGAGGGCGTGCACCTGCTGCGTGAATCCAGCAACGGCCTGATGGACCGCGCGCTGGACGACGACGACCAGGCCCGCGTGCAGGCGGTGCTTGACGGCTTTCGTGAGCCCCACGGCTTGCGCTTCGACCACATCGCCACCCGTGTCGCCGGCCAGCGCCACTTCATCGACCTGCACATGCACTTGCCCGCCAACTGGACATTGGCCCGCTCGGCCGCGCTGCGGGCCGAGGTGGAGCAGGCCTTGATGCAGGCCATTCCCCACCTGCACGCCAGCATCCAGTTGCTGCCCATGGACGTGGAACCCCGAACGCTGGACGACCAGGAGACGACGAAGTGATTGCGGTCTTGCAACGGGTGCGCGAAGCGCGCGTGGAAGTGGGCGGCGCCGTCGTGGGCGCCATCGGCCAGGGCTTGCTGGTGCTGGTCTGCGCCGAGCCCACCGACACCGAAGCCACCGCCGAGAAGCTGATCGCCAAGGTCCTGAAGCTGCGCGTATTCAGCGACGACGCCGGCAAGATGAACCGCAGCGTGCAGGACGTGGGCGGCGGGCTGCTCATCGTCAGCCAGTTCACGCTGGCCGCCGACACCTCTGGCGGCAACCGGCCCAGCTTCACCGGTGCGGCGCCGTCCGAGCTGGGACGGCGGCTCTACGAACACGCGCTGGCGATTGCGCGCCAGCAGCACCCAGTGGTCGCCAGCGGGGAGTTCGGCGCCGACATGCAGGTGCACCTGGTCAACGATGGCCCCGTCACCCTTCCGATGCGGATGAACTGATGACCACACCCAATATCGTCCTGATCGATGCCACGGCCGGCCGCGAGCCGGCGCTGGACCAGCCCCGCGCGGACCGGCGCGTGCAGGGCGCGCCGCAGCGCCGCACGTGGACGCTGCACGAGGCGGGCCCCATGAGCGCCGGCATATGGGAATGCGAACCGGGCCGCTGGCGCATCGTGTTTCCCGCCGGGCGGCAGGAGTATTTCCATGTGCTGCAGGGCCGCGTGCGGCTGCATGGCCCGGCGGGCACGGTTGACATCGGCCCCGGCCAGGGCGCCGTCATCCCGCCGGGGTTCGAGGGGGAGTTCGAGGTGGTGGAGGCAGTGAGGAAGCATTTCGTCTTCGTTGATGTGAACGCATGACGAGGGCACCGAGAACGGCGGCCTGATCCAGAAAGGCGTCATCGGCGCCGACTGCAAGCCCAATGGCTGGCTGAGCCTCAGCTTCGACCGCTTCCGCCAGGGCCAGGTCATCCAGCTGCTGCATGCCGAGCAGGGCGGCCAGCCCGTCAGCACACTAGCATCAACGAAGAGCCCGACGGCCTGCAGATGGACGTGCTACAGGCGCACCGAAAAGGTCGACGCCGCGTTCAAGCTGGAGCCCGAGGCGCGCAAGGCCGCTATCCCGGCCATGCGCGAGCAGGGTCGGCTGCCGGCCAACCGCGTGCGCCTGGGCAACACGCTCAGCAAGTCCTCGGCGCTGACGCTCAGCGACGCCAGCGGCAAGCCGCGGCTGATGCTGATGCTGATGGTCACGCCCGACGGCAAGCCCAGCATCCAGTTCCCGGACGACAAGGGCAAGCCGGCCAGGATCATCGACCTGTAAACCAAGTAGGGCCTGATCAACCCAGCTCTATCGTCCAGCGGCTGACGCTGCCCGGCGCCGGCCGCGGCAGCGCCAGCGCGCCCATGCGATAGGCATGGGGCCGGCGCGTGGAGGGCAGCGCCTGACCGGCCTCGTCGCACACGCGCTCCACGCCGTGGCCGCGCGGGCCCACGCGGTAGTTCAGCTCGAACTGCAGGTCAGCCAGCTGCACCTGCACCTGCAGGCCGTCCAGCCGCTGCGGCATCACCGGGTCGATGACCAGTTCGCCCTGCTCCAGCCGCAGGCCCAGCAGTGAGCCAATGACCAGGCCCAGCGCGATGCCGGGGCCGCTGGAGTAGATGCGCCAGCCGCCGTCCAGCGCCACCTCGCCAGCCAGCGCCCGGTCATAGTCGGCCTGAGCCACATAACGGTCCGGGAAAGCGGCGTCGGAGCTGGAGTAGTAGCAGTTGGCCTGGCGCGGGCTGGCGCTGGCTACGCGGTCGCGCAACGCGATGGGATGGGCCTGCATCAGCGCGTGCAGGAAGGCCTCGGCGTGGCCCAGGTGCGCCAGCATCTGCGCGTAGCGCAGGTGGGCGTGCATGTACATGATGCCGATCTCGCGACCGAAGAAGGTGCTGGTCTCGGCGCGCTGGAACAGCTGCGACGGACCGCCCCGATAGGGCAGCGGCGCGTCGAACAAGCGGGCGCCGTCAGGCCCCTTCAGGTGCTGCTCGATCAACGCCGCCTGGGTGCGTGCCTGCTCGGGCGTGAGCAGGCTGTCGATGACGGCATGCATCATCGGCAGCAGGCTGTAGCGCAGGCCGGTCCGCGCATCCAGTGGGTGGATCCACAGCTCGCGCTCGCCCTGCTGCGGGAACAGCGCATAGCCGGCCACCACACCGTCCTGCACCAGCAGGCGCTGGAACTCGGCGCGCACGCCGGCTGCCTCGGCCACCAGGCGCGCGGCGTCGTCGGCGCGGCCGATCTGGCTGAAGGCGCGGGCCAGCGTGTGCAGCATCTGGTGATGCAGCGTGACGGTCCAGGCGCTGCACAGGCGCTCGCGCAGCGCGGGGTCGGCGGGCTGCAGCGAGTCGTTCCAGTCACCATGCCAGTACGCGGCCAGGCCGGTGCCCGGCACCACGCGCCGGCGGATCAGGCCCAGCGCGCGCTCGACATGCGCCGCCAGCGGCGCGGGCGCGTCGCCATGGAAGGGCAGCACGGCGTCCAGCACGCCCGCGTCGCCGCTGGCGAGGAGGTATTGCGCCAGCGCCAGCAGCGGCCAGAACACGATGTCGCCGTGCGAGTCGCCCGCGCGGATGTCCACCTCGCGGTCGAAGAACATGAACCACTGCGGCCAGTCGCCATCCGGGTTCTGCGCACTGAACACGCGCAGCAGCAGGTCGCGCACGGGCGCCGTCTGACCCAGCGCCAGCAGCATCTCCAGCGGTCCCTGGCAGACGTCGCGCGTGCCCCAGCCACCGCCGGAGTACTGCTCCAGCCCGCGCGGCGACAGGTAGTGCACCAGCGCGTTGTGGGCATACCAGGGCAGGATGTCGCGCAGCTGGGCCAGCGCCGGGTGGCGCCATTGCGGCAGTGCCAGCGGCTGGGCCGGCGGCGGCGCCACGCGCAGCAGCTCGCCGCGCAGTGTCAGCGTGAAGGCATGTCCCGGCGAGAAGTCCAGGCAGACCAGGGGCTCGCCGCGGCTGACGCCGTCGTCGTACAGCCGCCCGTCGTCGCCCACGATGGCCAGCCCTGGCGCCTCGATGACCAGCGCACCGCCCGGGAATCGCTCGGCCAGCGCGCTGCCGGCCGGGGGCGTGATGCGCAGGCTGTCGCCGCTGTGTTCCCACGCGGGCTTGTGCGGCGCTGCGCCGTCGTCACCGCCCAGCGCGAGGTTCAGGCTGGCGCGCAGGCGCAGGCCACGGCCCTTCAACACGCGCAGCGTCAGCGCCATCTCGTCCGGCGTGGTACCGGCCGCGGCCACCACTTCGATGACACCGCCCGCATGCGCATAAAGCCAGCGGCACTGCTGCGGCTGCATCTCGAAGGCCGAGGGCAGGTCCAGCAGCTGCCAGTCGGCCATCTGCGGTTGCACGAACAGCCGCAGGCCGGCCGTGCGGAACAGGCCCAGCAGGCTGCGCTGCGTGGACAGCAGCCGGTTGATGCTGACATGGCCTTGCGTCAGCATGGAATGGAACACGCCGCCCATCCAGCAAGTGGAGGTCAGCGCGCCCTCGTCGGGCACGAGGTGGTCGCCCGCGCGCAGGATGTGGCCGTGCGGGCGCTGCACGAGCATTTCCTTGGCACGCAGCACGACGTGGCCTGCGTCGCCGGTGAAGAAGCTCAGCAGCCGGCCCGCGTCATCACGTTCCTCGTGGCGGCGCTCACCAGGGAACAGCTCGCTGCAGGCCGCGTCGTCCAGGTCGATGGCGGCCAGCGCCGCCGCCGTGGCGAACAGGCTGGCCGCAGGCGCCTGGCCGGGCTCGTCCAGCGCCGAGCCGGGGCTGGCCTCGGGCAATGCCAGCAGAGCGGGCACGCAGGCCAGGTCAGCGTCGCCGCTGGCGTCGGGGTGATGGGGTTGCAGCGCCAGGAAGAAGCCGGCCGACGTGCTGGCGCCGGGCACCAGTGTGACGGCCTGGTCCTGCAGCGCCACCACGGCGTGCTCCTGCTGCAGCCGCGCGCCGGGCAGGCCGGCCAGCACGGCGGGTGGCACCACGGCGCCGTCGCGCGCGGCATGGCCCCAGACCTGTGCGGCGTCGGTCGCAAAACTCTCCGCCCGTGTCAGCGAGCCCGCCAGCAACCAGGGGTGGCGCCCCTTCTGCGCCTGGTTTTGCCGAACGGCCAGCAGCGCGCCGTGCTGCGCATGCCGCAGCGGCTGCAGGTCGATGTAGTGGCTGACGTAGAACTCGTTGGTGCGCACCGCGCCGTAGTCGGCCAGGCCCACGTCGTGCACCAGCACCGGCGCGATGTCGCACGCGGTGCCGCAGTCGTTGATGGCCTGCAGATGCCAGAACAGCACGGGCTCGTCGGCTGCCAGGCGCAACTGCAGCCGCAGCGCGAGGCCGTCCCACACGCCGCGCATCTCCAAGGCGTTGTCGCCGAAGTGCGCGCTCAGCGGCGACAGCGGCCCCAGCAGCGGCACGGCGCGCCAGTCGCCACCGCCGGCGTCGCGGCGGCGCAACCAGAGGTTGGCAGGCCCGCCCTCCAGCTCGTTGCCGGGAAAGAGGTTGAGCAGCAGCCCGGAGTCGAGTTGCAGCCGGCGCAGCGCGCCGTGGGACAGCAGCTCGGCTTCGAGGCCGGCGGCGTTGCGGATCAGGTGCGGGGTCATGTTTGCTTCTGTGCCAACAGCCAAGGCAGCAGGTCGGGGTCGTTGTAGGCGCGCGTCCACGAATCGTGGCCCACGCCGGGGTAGATGGTCAGCGAGGCTTTGCCGCCCGCGGCACGCAGGGCGTCCACGCACGCGATGTGCGGCGCCAGCGGCACCACGGTGTCCTGGTCGCCGTGGTAGGCCCGCACGGGCACATCACGCATCGCCGCGACCTCGACCGGGTCGCCGTACCCGCAGACGGGGGCGATGGCGGCCAGGTCACGTGGATGGCGGCAAGCCCACTGCCACATGCCGAAGCCGCCCATGCTCAGGCCGGTGCCGACGCAGCGCTGCGCATCGACATGCAGCCTGGCCTTCAGCTCGCCCAGCAACCGGTGCAGCCGCTCGGGGTCCCACCGCCGGCCGTCCTCGCACTGCGGGCTGACGACGATGGCGGGCCAGGCGGCACCGGCGGCGATCAGCTTGGGCGGACCGTGCACCTTGACCTTGGCCAGGTCGGTGCCGCGCTCGCCGGAGCCGTGCAGGAAGACCACCAGCGGCCAGCGCTCGCTGCGCTGCGCGTAGTCGCGTGGCAGCCAGATCCAGAAACGCTGGCCGTCCAGCTCCCAGGCGCGCTGCTCACCAGCGGCCAGGCCATCGGGCACCTTGGGCGGCAAGGCGGCGCAGGCGCTCAACAGCGCAGGTGTCGTCAACAGCAGCTGGCGGCGGTTCATCGTCATGGCACGGGCTCCAGATGGATGGTGGTGGCGTTGGCGGGCAGCGTCAGCTCGCGCCCCTGCCAGGTGAGGCCTTGAGTTTCGCCGTTAGCGCGCGGCAGCGGCTCCGAGCCTGGCCAGGCCAGGCGCAGCTCGCCGGGCAGGCGCTCGGGGCGGCGGTCGATGTGCAGCGTCCAGCCACCGTCGGCACGCTTCAGCAACCGGTAGTCCAGCCGGCCCCAGGCGGTGGACAGGCCCGTCACGACGATGTCACCGGCCGCGCGCCACGCGGGCGACAGGCCCGCGCCCAGCACGACGCTGCCTGTGGCCTCGCGCTCGTAGGCCAGCAGGTCCAGCGCGGCACGCAGGTAGTCCGACGAGATCCACGCATGCGGCATGTCGCCCAGAAAGCGCGGCTCGCGCGCGTTGGGCAGCACGACCTCGGCCCAGCTGTGCCAGCCGGCCGGGCGCTGGTGCGTGAAGAACCAGGCCAGCAGCCGGTGTGCGTCTTCCACGCGGCCCAGCCGGGCCAGTGCGCTGACGTTGCGCAGCTCGTAGGGCGTGTAGTCCTTCCACGCCTTGGCGCCGCTGATGCGCGCGTCGGCCTCCTTCACGTAGCGGTCGAAGGTGCCGCGCAGCAGATCAGCGGGGAGCTTGCCTTCGGCTTGCGCGGGATTCAGCGCCATCGTCGTGGACGTGGCATCGAAGTCGCCTCGGTCGGCGGCGCCAGCAATGTGGTCGAGCTTGAAGTGCTGGGCCGTCGCGGTGATGGACGCGGACAGATCGGCCTCAAACTCGTCGCGCCAGCCGGCCCAGCGCGCGGCGAGCGCCTTGTCGCCCAGCGCCTCGGCCATCTGCACGGCGTCCTTGTAGCCGCGCAGTGCCCAGAAGTCGTCCCAGTACGAATAGGCCGGCTTGTCGCTGTAACCCTCGTGGCTGATCGAGGGCGGCATCAACCCTTTGAACCGTGGGTCCGCACCCGGCAGGCGCTCGCTCTGGCGCAGGCCTTCCATCCACGCCATCACCTTCTGCACCTGGGGCCAGTGGCGATCCAGCAGCGCTCGATCCTGCGTGTGCCGCCACAGCTCGGCGACCGAGAACAGGTACTGCCCATGGCTGTCGTTCTCGACGACGGGGTCGGCCCCCCGCTGGTCCACGCAGCAGGGCACCTTGCCGGACTCGAAGATGTGCCCTCCGAACCAGTCGACGAACTCGCGCGCTGCCCTCACCTCGCCCATGCGCACCAGGCCCGCCACCATCATGGCGCCGTCGCGTATCCACGAGCGTGCATAGGAGCGCGTGCCGGGCCGCAGCGCGGGGCCCTCGCGGGACATCAGCATCTGCGCCAGCGCCGCGCGCATGGTGTCGACCACGGGCTGCGCCTGCGGCGGCAGGCGCAGCTCCAGCACGCCCAGGCGGTCGCGCCACTGCGCGGCGGTGACGGCCAGGCGGGTGTCCAGCAGCGAGGCACCAACGGCGCCGCTGCCGGACACCCAGCCCAGTTGTTTGGCCTCGCCAGGCGCCAGCTCGACGTCGAATCGCATCAGCGCGGACGGCAGGCCTTCGGGGTCGCTCAGCTGCGTCAGCGGCGCGGCCTGCAGCAATGTGGCCAGCCCGGGGCCACCGCTCCAACGCGCGGCACGGACCTCGGCAGGCGTCTCGCGCGGCTTCAGCTGCAGGCCAGCGGCGCTGAGCGCGCCGGCCTCCCAGCCGATGGCCTGCAGCGGGCTGATGCCGCCCGGCGTGGAGAGGAACTGCTGCGGCGGGTTGACCTGCCAGGGCCGCAGCGTCAGCAGCAGGGCGTAACGCTGCGGCTTGCTCGTCGGGTTGCGCAGCGTGTAGCGTGCCAGCAGCTGCGGATGCTGCGCCGCACCGTCGGCGCCTGCCTCCACACGCAGCTCGACGTCGGCGTGCCGCCATTGCACGACGGGCAGCGCGTGCTCGACGAGGCTGTGTTCCGTGCGCACCTGGGCCCAGGTGACGAAGCGGCCGTCGGCCAGGCGGATGGCGGGTTCGATGCTCGGGCCGCCGCGCGTCAGCTCGATGGTGCCGTCCTCGCTGACGAGGCCCGAGCGCTGCGCGCCGCCGTCCACGCCGACGACGGTCCAGTAGTTCTGCTCGCCGAGGAAGGCGCGTGGCAGCTCGCCGCGCGGCAAGGCCTTGGCCAGCTCCGAGACGGCGGCATTGCGGTCGGGCCACTGGGCGGCGTCGCGCAGCTGCACCTCGGGCGGCTTGCGGCCGCCGTCGTGGCGGATGCGCAGCCAGCGCCACTCTTGCTCGCCAAGGAACAGCGCGCGGCCGGGGCGGGCCGACAGCAGCTTCCAGCGGCGGTTGTCGTCGGAGGCCTCGACGCGCACGACGCCGCCGTTCGGGAACCACAGCCCGTTGAACTCTCGCAATTGCTGGAAGTCCAGCGTCAGCTCGCCGCCGCTGACCTTGCGCTTCGGTTCCGGCCAGCTCGCGGGTGCGGGCTCGCGGGGCTCCAGCGCCAATGCACCGACGCACAAAGCCCCTGCCCCACCGCCGCCCTGCTGGCCGGCGACGACGACGAACTCGATGAACTGGCTGCGGGTCAGCGTGCGGTCGGGCGTGGGGCCCCAGGCGAACGCGACGTGGCGGCGCTTGAACGTGGTGTCCGTCAACGTGTCGGGCAGCGGCATGGCCGGGCGGTTGATCCACCAGACGTTGTCGCCGCTGGCATCGACGAACTTGATCTGCACGTCGTTGGCCTTGCCGGCGCCCTTCAGCTGCGTGGTGAGCGCGAAGTCGGCCGGCCAGTCCAGCGGCAGCTCGCGGCGCAGCACGGCGTAGCCGGACACGCCGGCGAAGTCGTAGTCCAGGCACAGGCTGTCGTCCCGGGCGTCGCGGCGGACGGTGGCCTTCACCTGGTCTGAGGCGGTGGCCTTCCAAAGCGTTGCGTCCTTCATGTCGTCCAGCACCGCAGCACCGGCCGTCGAAGCCGTCAGCAGCAGGACCAGGGCGAAGAGTTTGCTCACTTCACGCTTCCCATCAACAAGCCCTGCATGTAGTACCGCTGCAGCGCCACAAACAACACCAGCACCGGCAGCACGGTGATCACCGCCCCCGCCATCATCAATTCGCTGTCCTGCACATGCTCCCGCGACAGTGCCGCCAAAGCCACCGGCAACGTGTGCATGTCGCCATCGGTCAGCACGATCAACGGCCACATGAAATCGTTCCAGCTGCCCAAAAACGCGAACACCGCCAGCGTCACCAGCACCGGCTTCAACGTCGGCAGCACGATGTTCCAGAAGATGCGCCACTCGCCGGCGCCGTCCAAACGTGCAGCCTCCAACAGCTCGTCCGGCACCCCCCGTGCGTACTGGCGCACGAGAAAGATCCCGAAGATCCCCGCCATCGACGGGATCAGCACGCCCATCCACGTGTTCACCAGGCCCATGCCCTTGAGCATCAGGAACAACGGCAGCATGGCCACCTGACCCGGAATCACCAGAGCGGCAATCAGCAGCCCGAACACCCGCTCCCGATGCCTGAAGCGCAGCTTGGCAAACGAGTAGCCGGCCAGCGTGTTGAAGCTCACCGACACGAAGGTGCTGACCACTGCCAGCGCCAGGCTGTTGACGAAGGCTCGCTTCAGGCCACCGTCGCCCAGCAGCTTTTGGTAGTGCACCAAGGTCGGATCGTGCGGGATCAGCGGCGGTGGCAGGCTGGACGCGCTGCCCGCCGGCATCAGCGACACGCAGACCATCCACACCAGCGGGAAGATCGCCAGACCGGCGAACAGCCACAGCGCGCCGTTGAGCAGCCAGCGCTTCATGCGTCGCCTCCCGTCCAGCGGCGCTGCAGCGCGATCAGGCCCTTGCTGACGGCCACGATGATGACGAACAGCACGAAGGCCACGGCCGAGGCCAGGCCCAGGTTCCACCACTTGAAGCCTTCGTCGTACATCAGGTACAGCACGCTGACCGTGCTCTGCAGCGGGCCGCCCTGCGTCATCACATAGGGCTCGGCGAACAGCTGGAAGTAGCCTGCCGTCGTCAGGATGGTGACCATCAGCAGCGTCGGCGCGATGCTGGGCAGCGTGATGTGGCGGAACTGGTTCCAGCTGCGCGCGCCGTCCAGCCGCGCAGCCTCGTACAAGTCGTTCGGCACCGCCTGCAGCGCGGCGATGAAGATGATCATGTTGCCGCCGAAGTTCTTCCACGCGGCAAAGCCAATGATGGTGGGCATGGACCAGCGCGGGTCGCCCAGCCAGTCGATGGGGTCGATGCCGACCGACTGCAGCGTGTAGTTCACCAGTCCGTACTTGACGTGGAACAGGTAGCGCCAGATGACGGCCACGGCCACCAGCGTCGTGACCACCGGCGCGAACAGCGCCGTGCGCAGCAACGGCTTGAAGCGCACCAGCTTGCTCTGCAGCAGCACCGCCGCGGCCAGCGACAGCGCGATGGACAGCGGCACGCCCAGCACGACGAAGTAGGCCGTGTTGCCCAGCGCCTGCCAGAACAGCGGCATGGACAGCACCTGCACGTAGTTGTCCCAGCCCTGCCAGCGCAGGTTGCGCAGATCGGCCAGCGCGTAGATGTCGAAGTCGGTCAGGCTCAACGCGAGGCCAGCAAACACCGGCACGCCGAAGAACAGCGCGATGACGATCAGCGCCGGGGCCGCGAAGGCCCAGCCGGCCAGGGATTCCTTGCGGGCACTCATGCAGCCTGCCTGTCCAGCATCCAGCGGCGCTTTTCCAGAATGCCGTCCACGCGCTGGTCCAGCTCACGCACGGCGGCGTCCAGGCTGTCGCGGCCACCCACCACGCGCGCCGCGGCCAGCTGCATCTCGTTGGCGATGCGCTCCCACTCGGGCACGGCCGGTGTGGGCCGCACGCGCTCCAGCTGGCGGCGAAAGGCCGCCGCATGGCGATCCTCGGCCAGCGTGGCGCCGCTGTCAGCGCCGGGGAGCGGCATGGCCCACGTGCTGCGCCGCGGCGGCAGGTCGCCGGTCAGGCGGTAGAACTGCTGCTGCACGTCGGGCCGGCTCAGGTAGCTGATCAGCGCCCAGGCCTCGCGCTTGTGGCGCGAGCGCTTGAACATCGCCAGGCTGGCACCGCCGGCCACTGAGGCACCCAGGCCGGCCGGCCCCGGCAGTTCGGCCGTGGTCCACGCGCCGTCCAGTTCGGCCGGCAGGCGGCGCTTGAACTCGCCGATGTTCCACGGGCCGGAGATGTAGAACGCATAGGTGCCGCGCCCAAACTCCTGGTACAGGTTGGCGACCTGATTGTTTGTCAGCCCCGGCGCGTCGCCGGTCTGGAAGCGCTCGATGTAGAAGCCCAGGGCGCGGCGGAAGTCGGGCGACGAGAAGTTGCCGTACCGGCCACCGTCGCGCAGCACCTCAGCCGGCTGCTGCAGCGCCAGCGCCAGCAGCGGCTCGAACTCGTTGGTGGGCAGCAGCAGCGGCGTGGCCATGCCGGTCTCGCGCAGCCGGGCCAGCGCGGCGCGCCATTCGTCCCAGCTTTGCGGGATGCGCGGGATGTCAGCAAGCTTGAGCAGGTCCTCCCGCACGAACAGCAGCCGCGTGTCGACATACCAGGGCAGGCCCACGCGCTCGCCATTGGGCGCGTTGGTGGCCCAAATGCCGTCGAAGTAGTCGGCCGGCTGCAGCACGGGCGTGCGAGCGATCCACGCGTCCAGCGGCTCCAGCGCGCCCAGCGCCTGCATCTCGGGCAGCCAGGTGTTGCCCACCTGCGCGAGGTCGGGCGTGGCGTCGCCGGCGAAGGCCGTCAGCAGCTTCTCGTGCGCGGCGGTCCACGGCAGCTGTTCGACCTTCACGCGCACGCCGGGCTGCTCGCGCTCGAAGCCAGCGATCAGCTCGGCCGCCACCTCCGCCTCGCGGCCCATGGCCCAGAAGCGCAGCGTGGTGATGCCGGTGTCTCGTGCGCAGCCGGCCAGCGAGGCGGCTGCAGCAGCAGTGAGCAGACTGCGACGGCGCATGTCGATCAATCCAGCCAGCCTCCGGTGAAGCCAGCGCGCTTCAGGCCCTTCACCAGGTGCGCGTTCCTGCGCATCACCTGCCAGATCAGCTCGCCGTTGTGGTTGCCCATCATGGCCAGCAGGGGGCCCTGGTCGATGCCCAGCATGTCCGTATCCACCCAGCCCTTGCCAGGCTCGATGCGGCCGTGCTGCAGCCTGACATCCGGGTAGTTGAAGCTGGGGTTGAACGAGTCCCAGAAGCCGTAGCGGTTCCAGGTGTGGGGATGGCGCTCCTTGATCGCCATCAGCGCCGGGATGACGATCTCGGGCGCGAACGCGATGGAGCTGCCCGCGCCGTAGGGCGCCAGCGTGCCGTCGTCATACTCGCCCATGCCGCGGCCAGCGTAGCTGATGAAGCGGCGCCGCACAGTCTTGCCGGTCGTGGTCCTGTACGGCAGCGTGATGTCGGCGGGGCCGTCGCTGGCCGTCACGCCCCAGACCTCGGCGCTGTAGCCCTGCCAGCCCAGCGGGTTGGCCGCGGCGTAGGCCTGCTGCGCATAGGTGGCGCGACGCGAGTTCTCGAAGTAGTCCAGGCCCTTGGCGCGCATGTAGGCGTCGCGAATACCACGGAAGTCCACCCAGCAGTGCGTGAACTGGTGGCCAAACAACGGCGGGAAGCGCAGCAGCTGATGGCCGTAGCTGTCGCCCCAGCTGCGGTCATAGGTGCTGAGCCAGGCGTCGTAGGCCTCTGCCTTGACTGGCTGCGTGGGCGAGGCCAGTGCCAGCAGGTAGACCATCATGGCCTCGTTGTAGCCCTTCCAGTCGTTGGGAATGTGCCCCTTCTCCGGCGTCCAGCCGTGGCCGATGGACGGCGGGCGCACCTGTGCCCACGTCCAGTCGACGCGGCCATAGAGCTCGTCGACGAGCGCCCGGATGCTGGCCTCCTCGGCATGCACGCCGTCAAAGAAGCTCTGCGCATGCAGCGCGCCCATCAGCAGCAGCGCCGTGTCCACCGTGGACAGCTCGCAGCGGCCGAAGCGCAGGCCTTCCTTCATGTCGAGGAAGTGATAGAAGAAGCCCTTGTGACCGGCCACGCCGCGCTTGGCTGGCCCCTGCGGCAGGCCGATGAAAAAGCGCAGCGTGTTCAGCGTGCGCTCGCGGGCCTGCGCGCGCGTGATGTAGCCGCGCGCCACGCCCACCGGATAGGCGCTGAGCGCGAAGCCCACGGCTGCGATGCTGGCGAACGACGGCGTGGGCCAGCGGTCCGGCGCCAGGCCGGTGCGGGCGTCGGTCGTCTCCCAGAAGAAATCGAACGTGCGGCGTTCGAGGTCGGCCAGGAACAGGTCGGCCGCAGCCGGGGGCGCCTCGGCCCAGGCCGGCAGCGAGGGCAGCGCGGTGGCCAAGGCCAGACCGGCGCCTTGCGCCAGCAAGGCGCGTCGGGTCAGTGAATCCATCATGTCGCGGGATTGTGGGAGCCGGCTTCGCCGTCGGCAAAGCCGGCTCCGGATCAGCAGGATCAGAACGTGTAGCTGGCGCCCAGCTTGAACTGACGCATTGAGCCCCGCACGCCGGTGCGGGTGTCGAAGTTGGCGTTGTCGCCGCCCAGCGCGTTCTTCGGCGGCGTGGAGGGGCCGCCGACCCAGTCGTCGTAATAGCCCCAGTTGGCGGTGTTGAACAGGTTCAGCACGTCGGCACGCAGCTGCAGCTCGCCACCCCAGACCTTGAAGTTCTTGGCCAGCGCCAGGTCCATCTGCTTGAACGTGTCGGAGCCGCGCGAGACCGCCCTGCAGCCGTTCGCACCGCTGAAACCGGTGTGGCAGTCCACCACGCGGCGCGGCTGGCCGTCACCCACCGTCAGCTTGCCGGACAGCTGCATGCCCCAGGGCAGCTTGTCCATCAGGCCGCCGACGACCAACCGGTGCTTCTCGGCATCCTTGGAGGGCCGGAAGCCGTAGGTGCTCTTGCCGTATGTCCAGTCGAAAATGTCGTCTGACCACTCGTTGTTGGTGGTCTTCGCATCGGTGTAGGTGTAGGCCACCGTCATGCTCCAGCCGCTGGCCTGTGTGTAGGGCTTCTCCAGCGACAGGAACAGACTGGTCGCCTTGTTCTGGCCCTTGAAATCGCCCAGCACCACGGAACCGAAGCCGTTCGGGCCACCCCACAGCGGATCCACCGAGTTCGAGTTACCGAAGCCGCCGTTGGGGTCCCGGTTGCCGTGGAACCAGATGAACTGGTTTTTCGCGTGGATCTTGGAGATGGCAACGTCCATGTTCCACATGCCAAGCGCCTGGCGCACGCCGAGGCTGGCCTGGTCCGCATAGGGCATCTTGAAGTCGTTCTTGATCAGCCAGGTCTCGCCACCAGGCGCCGCGTTCTTCTGCAGTTCGTCCAGCGCGTTGTTGGCCATGCGGCGGTCGTAGCTGCGGCCCCAGCCGCCGTAGATCACCGTGGCCTTGTTGCCCAGCACGTCGTACGAGGCTCCCAGTCGCGGCGCGAACGCACCCTTGAAGGGCTTGCGCGAGCTGCCGTTGGAGATGTAGTCGGCGATGTTGATGCCGCCCTTTGCCAGCGACTGCGCGTACGTCTGCCCCGCCGGAGCGGTGATGCCGTCGACCGTGCGACCGTCCAGCGCGTTCAGCGCGGCGACGCGGTCGGCGGGCGTCACGTAGTTGTTGTTGAGCATGTTGTCTTCATAGTCCCAGCGCGCACCGACGTTCACTTCCAGCTGCTTGGTGACCTTCCAGTCGTCTTGCAGGTAGATGCCGAACTGGTTGTTCTTGAACGCGGCTGACGCGGTCGGAATGGCCAGGCGGATGTTGCACTGGTCGCTGGACAGACCGTTGCTGCTGACGTTGGTGCCCGTGCAGGCGAGGCCGTTGAAGTAGGGCTGGCCAGTCGTCACGTTCAGCACGGTGTCGATGGCCGGCACGCGGAAGGCCGTGCCGCTCAACTCATACTCCATCGCCTTGAACTGCACGCCGCCCTTGATGACGTGGCCGGCTCGGCCGGTGTAGGTCACGTCGTCCTTCAGGTAGAAACCGCTCTGGCGGCGGTCCTGCGCGTTGGGCGAGCCGCCCGTGAAGAAGATGTCCTGGACGTTGCTGATCGCGTTGGTGGGCGAGTACTTGTAGCGCACCAGCGGTTCGGCCGAATCCGACTGCGGGTTCCACTTGCTGCTTTCCCAGCCGGCGCGCGCCTCGTTGAGCCAGTCGTTGCCGGTGTATTCGTGCGTCACGTCGACGCGGTAGGCGTTGTTGTTGTTGTTGAGGGCCGTACTCGGCGCGAAGCGGTCACCATCCACCGAGTAACCGGTCTCCTTGCGCAACGTCGTGGAGATGTCCAGGCGCTGGCGGTCGTCGATCTCGGCGGACAGTTTGCCAAACAGCAGGTGCTGCTCGAACTGGCCCTTGAACGAACCCTGCTGACCCGCGATGGTCGGCACCAGCCCCGGGCTGCCCGGGTACTTGTCCAGGTTCATCGCGGTCAGCTGGCGCGGCTTGTCCAGCGACTTGCCGTCGTAAGCCAGGAAGTAATGCAGCGTGTCCGGCTTGATCGCGCCGCCCAGGCTGAAGCCGGCCTCGATCTGCCGGCTGGACGGCGAGGCGATGCCGTTGGCCTCGTCCTTCTTCTGAATGGGGCTCAGCGCCGTCCAGTTGCTCCCGGTGCGGTTGACGTAAACGTTTCCATGCGTTTCATTGCCGCCGGATTTGGTGACTGCGGAGATCGCCACGCTGGACACCTGGTCGTACTCGGCTTTGTAGTTCTGCGTCAGCACGCGGTACTCGGCAATGGCCGCCTGCGGGAATGGATTGCCGCGACTGGTGTCCTGGCCGACGACGCCGCCTCGCAGGATGTTGTTCTTCTGGCCCACGCCGTCGATGAACACGTTGACCGAATCGATGTTCTGCGAGCCGCCGCGCAGCCGCGTGTTGCCGCCGGCGTCCGTGTCGAAACGAACGCCCGGTGCAAAGTCCGCTGCCGACAGGAAGTTGCGCGACGCCTGCGGGATGGCCTCGATCATCTTGTTCGACACCGTGGTGCCGACCTGCGAGTCGATGACGCCCTGGCGCTGCGCGCTGCCTTCGATGACCACGGTGCCGAGTTGGCTGGTCGCGGTGCCGGCAGCGCTGCCGAGGTCCACCGTCGCGTTCTGGCCCACCGACAGCGTGACCAGGCTGCCCGAGGTCGCGCCGCCCACGCGGATCTCATAGGTGCCGGGGTTCAGGCCCACGAGCACGTAGCTGCCGTCGGCCAGCGCCTTGGTGCGGTAGGTGTTGCCATTGGCCTTGTTGACGGCGATGACATCGGTGCCCGCAGGCACCGCGGCGCCGGCCGTGGTGATGGTGCCGCGCACCGTGGCATTGGCGGTCTGCGCCTGCGCGGGGAGCGCGGCGATCAGCAGGCCGCTGAGCAGGCCGGCGGCGCAGAGGTGGCGGGCCAGCAGGCTGGGCTTGCCGCAAGTGGTACGTGTGCTCATGATGATCCTTGTCTCCTGGTGTTGTGTGGGTGCTCTGGTAACGGACTGGAATCAGAGGGTCAGGTCTTGCTGCCGCAGGATCGGCGCACGACCAATTGCACGGGCATGACGGTCGCGTCCGTGCCTGCAGCGGCCCCGTCGAGCGCGTCGGCCAGCGCATCCAGCGCCTGGCCGCCGAGTGCGGCGATGGGGACTTGCATGGTCGTCAGCGCAGGGCTGACGTAACGCGCCACGGGGATGTCGTCGAAACCCGCCAGCGCGATGTCTTCGGGAACGCGCACGCCGCCGGCCTGCAGCGCGCCCAGCAGGCCGATGGCCATGATGTCATTGGCGGCGAAAACAGCATCGGGCCGCTCGGCCGCCGGCATGGCCAGCAGCGCCGCGCCCGTGCGCTCGCCGGCGGACTCGGAGAAGTCGCCTGCCAGCAGCCAGGGCTTGGCAGACTTGCCGAGGCCAGCGCGGTAGCCACGCTCGCGCTCGCGCGCCTCGAAGTTGGCGGCGGGGCCGCCCAGGAAGGCGATGCGGCGGCGGCCGGTGCGCACCAGGTGCTCGGTCATCTCACGCGCGCCGCCGAAGTTGTCGATGGCGAACACCCGCTGCGACGGCCGACGCACGCCGGAGTTCAGCAGCACGGCGGGCAGGTTGTGCGGCAGGTTCTGCGCGAGGAAGTCGTCGTCGGCATGCGGCGACATGACGACCAGGCCGTCCACGCGTCCGTTCATCGCGCGCAGTGCGGCGGCGGCCTCGTTCGCATCGTCATGCGAGCTGGACAGCAGCAGGTGCAGGCCACGCGCGCGGGCGGCCTGGTCGATGCCGCGGATCAGCTCCGAGAAGAACTCGCCGTGCAGGTCGGGCAGCAGCGCGCCCACCGTGTCGGTCTTGCGCGTGATCAGGCTGCGCGCGGCGCCCGAGGGCGCATAGCGCAGCTCGCGGGCAACCTCGACGATGCGCTGGCGCGTATCGGGCAGCACGTTCTCCGCGCCGTTGAGCGCGCGGGACACGGTGGCGACCGACACGCCCGCTTCGCGGGCCACGTCCTTGATGGTGGCGGGCGGACGCGCACTCATGACGGTTGGTCCAGCGCGGCGCCGTGGCTGGCGATGACATCGGCGTAGTAGCGCGCGCTGGCCTTGGGCGTGCGCTGCAGCGTCTGGAAGTCCACGTGCACGAGGCCGAAGCGCTTGGCGAAGCCCAGCGCCCATTCCAGGTTGTCGAACAGCGACCAGGCGAAGTAGCCGCGCATGTCGGCACCGCGGGCCATCGCGTCCTGCACGGCAGCGATGTGGGTGCGCAGGTAATGCACGCGCAGCGGGTCGTTCACTTCACCGTTGATCGCCGCCGGCGGGTCGTAAAAGGCGGCGCCGTTCTCGGTCACGTACAGCGGCAGGCCGCCGTAGCGCTCGTGCATCCAGACCAGCGTGTCCGCCAGGCTCTGCGGGTGCAGCTCCCAGCCGGTCTCGGTGTAGATGCCCCCCGGCTGGCGCTGCGGCGCAACGGGCAGCGGCCAGGCCTTGGGGTCGTGCCGCACGACGGCGCGGGTGTAGTAGTTCAGCCCCAGGAAGTCGATGGGCACCTTCAGCGCTTGGACCTCTGCTGCCGGCCAGTCGGGCCAGGCCTCGCCGAAGACTTCGCGCAGTTCGTCGGGGTAAGTGCCGAGCAGCGCAGGGTCCAGGTACTGCCGGTTCATGTAGGCGTCGGCCAGCTGCGCGGCATGGCGGTCGGCGTCGGTCGCGTCGGGGGCCACGTGCTTGGGCTCGATGTTGACCACAAGGCCGATCTTGTGGCGGCCGACGGCCCGGTAGGCCTGCACGCCGGCCGCATGGGCCTGCATCAGCCGGTGGGCGACGATGGCCGCCTCATAGGCGCTCTTGTGGCCCGGGGCCAGGTTGCCGTGCATGTAGCCTTGATCGGCAATCACCCAGGGCTCGTTCAGCGTGGTCCACAGCGGCACGCGGTCGTCCAGCGCCTTGAAGCAGACCTGCGCGTAGTCGGCGAACCAGCCGGGCATGTCGGGGCTGAGCCAGCCGCCGCGATCGTCCAGCACGGCGGGCAGGTCCCAGTGATGCAGCGTGGCCATGGGCGTGATGCCGTTGGCCAGCAGCTCGTCCACCAGCCGCTCATAGAAGCCCAGGCCGGCGGCGTTGACCCGGCCGCGCCCCTCGGGCAAGACCCGGCTCCAGGCGATGCTGAAGCGGTAGGCGGTCAGACCCAGCTCGCGCATCAGGGCCACATCGTCCTTCATGCGGCGGTAGTGGTCGCACGCGACGTCGCCGGTGTCGCCGCCGGCCACACGGCCGGGCGTGCGTACGAAGCGATGCCAGTTGCTGACGCCGGCCCCGTCGGCCAGCGGCGAGCCTTCGATCTGATAGGCAGAAGTCGCGCAGCCCCACAGGAAGTCGGGCGGGAACGGTTGTCTCATCCGTGATGCCGGCTGCATTGCTGCGCCGGCCATGTAAACGTTTTCATGCATTCTTCTTCGGAAAGACTTCACACGTCAATCCGCGCAAAAACCCGCTGTGTTCCGAATGCAACGCCGCGCGCGTACCTCAGCCGCAACCCACGCCCCTGACGGCGTCGCTAGCATGCGCGCCGATCTCAACATCGCCGCTCACCATGCTCGACCAGCCCACTGGCACCGTCTTTCCCAGCACTGCCGTCGCCGGCCTGTCACCGCGCCAGCGCCTGCACTTGGTGCTGCTGGGCGTGGCGGATGTGGCGCGGTCCACGGCCTTCTTCGAGGCGCTGGGCTGGACGCGCTCGCCCACCGGCAACGACGGCTTTGCGAAGTTCGATCTGGGGGGCTATGCGCTGTGCCTGATCTCGCGCGAGGCGTTCGCGCAGGACGCCGGTTTCGCGTCAGCGCAGGGCAGCGGGTTTGCCGGCGTGGGACTGATCTACCTGGCCGCGTCGCCGCAAGAGGTGCCGCGCATCCTGGCCCAGGCGGTGGTGGCTGGGGGCCGGCTCGTGAAGCCCGCTACTCGCACGCACTGGGGCGTGGCCGGCTACTTCGCCGACCCGGACGGGCATCTGTTCGAGGTGGACTACGAGGATGCCTGGGTGTTGGATGCCGACCACCGGCTGGTGGTCGATCAGGTCAACGCCACCTGACGGATGAAGGGCCCACCACGCGCTGCGTGGTGGGCCCTTCTGAGACGTCTGGGGGCGCGTCTAGTTCACGTCAATCGGCATATTGCCCGGCGGCCTTGATGACCGGGCCCAACTTGTTGATCTCGGCCTCGACGAACTTCTTGTGCTCGGCTGGCGAGAGGCGGGCATCGGTGACGATGACCGCGCCCAGTGCCGCCTGGCGCTTCTGGAAGTCGGCATCCTTCAGCGCCGTACGCAGTGCGGCGTTGATCTTGTCCACGACGGCCTTGGGCGTGCCCTTGGGGGCGTACAGGCCATGCCAGATCGCCAGGTTGAAGCCCTTCAGACCGGACTCGTCGGCGGTCGGCAGCTTGGCCAGCGCGCCGGTGGTCAGCCGCTGGGACGACATCAACGCGTAAGCCTTGACCTTGCCGGACTCGATCTGGCCGGTGGTGTTGGTGGTCTGGTCGCACATGATGTCGACCTGCCCGCCCAGCAGGTCGTTCATGGCCGGCGCGGTGCCCTTGTAGGGCACGGTCGTCATGTCGATCTTGATGGCCGACTGGAACATCAGGCCGCACAGGTGCGAGGCCGAGCCCACGCCTGCGTTGGCGAGGTTGATCTTGCCCTTGTTGGCCTCCAGCCACTTGGCCAGTTCGGCGTAGTTGTTGGCGGGCAGCGTGGAGCGGCCGATCAGCGTCATGGGCACTTCGTTGACGAGTCCCAGGTACTCGAAGTCGTCCAGCGTCTTGTACGGCAGGCTGCGGTACAGCGCCGGCGCGGTACCCAGGCCGATGTGGTGCAGCAGCAGCGTGTGGCCGTCCGGTGCCGCCTTGGCCACCTTGTTGGCGCCCAGCGTGCCGCCCACGCCGCCGACGTTCTCGATGATGATCGTCGCGCCCAGCGGCTTGCGCAGCGCCTCCGCGAGGTCGCGCCCGACCTTGTCGGTGGGACCGCCGGCCGTGAATGGCACGATCAGCGTGATGGGTTTGTCGCCGGGGTACGGAGCTTGGGCCAGGGCCGGCACGCAGGCGATCAGGCCGGCGGCAAGCAACAGGGTGGTGCGCATAAGGGTGTCTCCAACGGTTAACGACGGTCTTCGATGAGTTGTCCGTCGTTGGGCAGGCTACCAGACGGCAGCAGGACTACCTCGACACGCAGTTTGGTCAGCTCGCGCGCGGTCTGCATCAGGCTTTCCACGAAGGCAGCGGCATCCAGCGGCATGGCTTCGACCTGCAGCTGCACCTGGTCCTGCGCCAGCTCGCCGCTGACGACCAGGCGCGCGCGCAGCAGTTCGGGGTAGCGCTTGACGATGTCGGCCACCTGCCCGGCGTGCACAAACATGCCGCGCACCTTGGCCGACTGGTCGGCCCGGCCCAGCCAGCCGCGCAACCGCTGGTTGGTGCGGCCGCAAGGACTGGTACCGGGCATCACCGCCGACAGGTCGCCGGTCGCGAAGCGGATCAGGGGGTACCCGGGCGACAGCGTCGTCACCACCACCTCGCCCACCTGGCCGTCGGGCAGCGGGTCGCCCGAGCCGGGGCGCACAATCTCGACGAGCACGCCCTCGTCCACCACCAGGCCGTCGCGCGCAGCGGTCTCGTAGGCGATCAGGCCCAGATCGGCCGTGGCGTAGCACTGGCTGACCTGCACGCCGCGCGCAGCGAACCATGCCACCAGCGGCGGCGGGCAGGCCTCGCCGCTGACCAGCGCGTGCTTCAACCCGGGCAGCGGGTGGCCGGCCTCGGCGGCCTTGTCGAGCAAGATTCGCAACAGGCTGGGCGTGCCGGCATAGGCCTGCGGCTGCAGGTCCAGCATGGCCTGCAGCTGCTGGTCGGTGTTGCCCGTACCGCCAGGGAAGCTGGCCGCGCCGATGGCACGCAGACCGCCTTCCACCATCGCGCCGGCCGGGGTCAGGTGGTAGCTGAAGCCCACATGCACCAGCTGCCCGGCGCGGATACCCGCCGCATGCATCGCGCGCGCAAGGCGCCAGGGGTCCAGCGCGTCGGCGTCCGGCTCTGGCTCGTACAGCGGGCCAGGCGACTGGAAGATGCGCCGCGGCATGCCGGCCGCGAAACCACCCAGCCGCAGCGCCCGCCGCGCGGCCTGGGCCGCGGCCAGGCTGCTCTTTCGGGTCAGCGGCACCTGCGCCAGCGCGGCACGCGACGTGATGGCACCGGGGTCCACATCGGCCAGCAGCTCGGTGTACGCCGGGCTGCTGCGCTGGGCATGCGCGATTTGCGCCGACAACGCGACCAGCAGCGCGGCCTCGCGCTCGGCAGGGTCGCGCGCCTCCAGCGCGTCAAAGCAATCGTCGATCACACATCGTCCTTCCAGCGCACCAGGCGGCGCCTGATCTCGTCCTGCAGCTTGCGCGCGTCGGGCGCGGACTTCAGCGTGAACACATCCCATTCGGGGGTGCTTGCCGGGCGTCTGGCCAGGTGTGCGCGGATGGACGCGCCGTCCACGGCCAGCTTCAGCACGACGCTGCCGCGCAGCGTCCAGCCCTCACTGCGCTCTGTCAGCGCGCCCAGATCGCGGATGAAGCGCTTCAACGTCTGCAGCGTGCCCTCTGCGTTGAAGGGCGGCAGCGCCACCTCCCAGCCATCGTCACTCATGCCAGCCACCTCTTTCTGCGCTTGTACGACTTCACGTCCTTGAAGCTGCGCCGACCCTCGCCACCCACGCCGAGGTAGAACTCCTTGACGTCCTCGTTCTCGCGCAGCTCGGCGGCAGCGCCGTCCATCACGACGCGGCCGTTCTCCAGGATGTACCCGTAGTCCGCATAGCGCAATGCCATGGCGGTGTTCTGCTCGGCGAGCAGGAAGGTGGTGCCTTCGCGCTGGTTAAGGTCGCGCACGATCTCGAAGACTTCCTCGACGATCTGCGGCGCCAGCCCCATGGACGGCTCGTCCAGCAGCACCATCTTCGGGCTGGCCATCAGCGCACGGCCGATGGCGCACATCTGCTGCTCGCCGCCCGACGTGTACGCCGCCTGGCTGCCGCGGCGGGTCTTGAGGCGCGGGAAGTAGGTGTAGACCTTGTCCAGCGTCGCGGCGATCGCCGCGCGACCATCCCGGCGGGTGTAGGCACCCGTCATCAGGTTCTCCTCGATCGTCAGATGGGCGAAGCAGTGTCGGCCTTCCATGACCTGCACGACGCCCCTTTCCACCATGGCCGCGGTGGACAGCTTCTCGATGCGCTCGCCGCGCAGCTCGATGCTGCCCTTGGTGACCTCGCCGCGCTCGCCTTCAAGGAGGTTGGACACGGCCCTGAGCGTGGTCGTCTTGCCGGCGCCGTTGCCACCCAGCAGCGCGACAACCTTGCCCTCGGGCACCTGCAGGCTGACGCCCTTGAGCACGAGGATGACGTGGTTGTAGATGACTTCGATGCCGTTGACGTTGAGCAGGGGTGCAGTCATGGCGACTCTCGGATCAGCATGTAGGTTCTCGCGCTTGATCCCCCTCCCCGCGGGGGAGGGGTCGGAGCGGGCTGTACCAGCTCGAAGAGCTGAGCCGCCCAGCGGCTCAGCTCTGGCATTCCGCCGGCGTGCGACGAGTGAGCTTCTTCTCGGTGGCATAGCGGTCCGCCGCCACCTTCACCATCGGCCTGATGATCTGCTCATCTGCCTGGTACCAGTCCGAACTGAAGCCCCACTTGCTGCCGTCCCAGGTGTGCACGCGCGCCCATGTCGATCCCTGGTGATCAGTGCAACTGGTGCTGATCGGCCGGATGACGCCCGTCAGCCCCAGAGCAGCCAGCTTCTGATCATCCAGCGCCAGGTTCTCCAGCCCCCAGCGCACCTGTGCGCCGGTCATGACCTTGCCCTTGCCGAAGCGCTCCTGCGCACGCCGCACGGCCTCCACCCCCAACGCCTGGATGACCAGGCCGCGCGTGTAGAGCACCGAGCCCACCTCGTCCTTCGGGCCCGTGCCCTGACCCTTGGCGTGCACGTGCTTCAGGATGTCCTGGATGACCTTGGGCGAGGTGCCCGAGGTGTTCAGGTTCAGCGCGTTGTAGCCCTTGGCACCCTCGCCCACGTCCTTCACGTCGGGTTCGGCGCCCGACCACCAGACGCCGTACATCTTCTCGCGCGGATAGCCGGTGGCCTGCGCCTCCTTCAGCGCGGTGGAGTTCATGACACCCCAGCCCCACAGCAGCACGTAGTCGGGTCGCGCCTGGCGCACCTGCAGCCAGGCGCTCTTCTGTTCCACGCCGGGTGCGGTGACGGGGATCTTCACGAGCTCGAAGCCGTGCATCTTCTGGCGCTCGTCCAGCAGCGGGATGGGTTCCTTGCCGAAGGGGCTGTCGTGATACACCAGGGCGATCTTCTTGCCCTTGAGCTTGTCCAGCCCGCCCTCCTTCTTGCCCAGGTGCTGGATGAGGATGTCGGCCGCGGTCCAATAGCTGCCCATCAGCGGGAAGTTCCATGCGAACACGCCGCCATCGGCGGAAGCGGACAGGCCGTAGCCCAGCGTGATCAGCGGGATCTTGTCGGCAGGCACCTTGTCGGTCAGCGCGAAGGTGATGCCAGTGGCCTGCGGGTCGAACAGGCTGGCGCCTTTGCCCTTCAGGCGCTCGTAGCACTCCACGCCCTTGTCGGTTGCATAGCCGGTCTCGCATTCCTCGAACGTCAGCTTCACGCCGTTGACGCCGCCGTCGCGGGAGTTGATGAGCTTGATGTAGTCCTGCTTGCCGTTGGCCCACGGCGTGCCGTTGGGCGAGTAGGGCCCGGTTCGATAGACCAGCAACGGGAAGAACTGCTCCTTGGCCTGCGCCTGGGCGGCCGGAGAAACAAGTTGCAGAGCGGCCAGGGCCGCGCAGGTGATGAACGTCTTCATGGGCTGTCTCCTGTCGTTGTGGGTCTCAATGCGGGAAGGGCCAGAGGCGCAACTTCTCTTTTGTAGTCGCCCACAGCCGCGCCAGGCCATGAGGCTCCTTGATCAGGAAGAAGACGATCAGCGCGCCGAAGATCATCAGCGCGAGATGCGAGGCGGTGGCCGTGTCCATGGGCAGGCCGGTCCAGTAGGGCAGCTTGTCCAGCAGCAGCGGCAGCACGACGATGAAGGCCGCGCCCAGGAAGGCGCCCGAGATCGAGCCCAGCCCGCCAATGATGACCATGAACAGCAGGTCGAACGAGCGGTTGATGCCGAAGGCAGCCGGCTCCCATGAGCCCAGATGCACAAAGCCCCACAGCGCACCCGCCACGCCGATGATGAAGCTGCTGACGGCAAAGGCGCTGAGCTTGGCCTGCAGAGGCCGGATGCCGATGACGGCGGCGGCCACATCCATGTCGCGCATGGCCATCCAGGAGCGGCCGATATGGCCGCGCACGAGGTTCTTGGTGACCAAAGCAAACAGCACCACGATGGCCAGGCACAGCAGGTAGCGCGCCTGCGGCGACTCGATGGGCAGGCCGTACAGGTCCAGGTGGGCGACGCTGACCGAGCCCGATGTCGAACCGTTGGTGACCCACTTCAGCCGCAGGCAGGCCCAGTCGACAAAGAACTGCGCCGCCAGCGTCGCGACCGCGAGGTACAGCCCCTTGATGCGCAATGACGGCAGGCCGAAGGCCACACCCAGCACCGTCGCACCCAGCCCCCCGGCCAGCAACGACACGACGAGCGGCATGCCGTCAAAGCGCGCCTGGCAGTTGTAGGCCACGTAGGCGCCAACGGCCATGAAGGCGCCCGAGCCCAGCGAGATCTGGCCGCAGTAGCCCACCAACACGTTCAGCCCCAGCGCGGCGAGGCTGAGGATGAGAAACGGGATGAGGATCGCGCGCAGCAGGTACTCGCTGGCCGCCATGGGCACAACGACGAAAGCCACCGCCATCAGCACGGCAAAGGCGATGCGGTCCTGGCGGATGGGCAGGATCTGGCTGTCCGCCGCGTAGGTCGTCTTGAACTGGCCGTTCTCGCGGTAGAGCATCAAGCCTCCTGCCGAGCCGCCTCAAAGGAGGCTTGTACCCCCTCGGGGGGCAGCGAACGAAGTGAGCGTGGGGGCTGCATGTCTACACCCTGTCGATGATCTTCTCGCCGAACAAGCCCTGCGGCCTGACCAGCAACACGACGAGCACGAGCACATAGCCAAACCAGTACTCGATGCCCCCGCCCAGCATGGGCCCCAGGTAGGCCTCCGACAGCTTTTCGCCCACGCCAATCAGCAGACCGCCGACGATGGCGCCGGGCACGCTGGTGAGGCCGCCGAGGATGACCACCGGCAGCGCCTTCAGCGCGACCAGCGACAGCGAGAACTGCACGCCCAGCTTGCTGCCCCAGATCATGCCGGCCACCAGCGCGACGAAGCCGGCGACGCTCCACACGATGACCCATATGCGCGACAGCGGGATGCCGATGCTCTGCGCCGCCTGGTGATCGTCGGCCACGGCACGCAGCGCGCGGCCCGTCGCGGTCTTCTGGAAGAACAGGCTCAGCGACGCGACCAGCGCCGCGGCGATCAGCGCGGCATACAGATCCTCCTTGCTGACCAGGATGCCGCCGGGAAACTGCTGCTCGAACAGGAACATCGGGTCCTTGGGCAGGCCGATGTCGATCTTGTAGATGTCGTTGCCGAACAGCGTCTGGCCCAGGCCTTCGAGCAGGTAGGCGATGCCCAGCGTCGCCATCAGCAGCGTGATGCCCTCCTGGTTGACCAGCCGGGACAGCACCAGCCGCTCGACCAGCCAGGCGACTACCACCATCACCACCACCGCGCCGGCAAAGGCCAGCACATTGATGAGCACCTTGCCGTCCAGGCCCGTGAACTTCGGAATCCACTCGGCGAAGCGCGCCATCGCCAGCGCCGCGAACAACACCATCGCGCCCTGCGCGAAGTTGAAGACGCCGCTGGCCTTGAAGATCAGCACGAAGCCCAGCGCGATCAGCGAATACAGCATGCCGGCCATCAGGCCGCCGATGAGGGTTTCGAGGAAGGGGCCCATCAGTGCCCCGCCCCGAGGTAGGCGCGGATCACGTCTTCATTGCGGCGCACCTCGTCGGGCACGCCGTCGCCGATCTTCCTGCCGTAGTCCAGCACCACCACGCGGTCCGAGATGTCCATCACCACACCCATGTCGTGCTCGATCAGCACGATGGTCGTGCCGAACTCGTCGTTGACGTCGAGGATGAAGCGGCACATGTCCTGCTTCTCCTCCACGTTCATGCCCGCCATGGGTTCGTCCAGCAGCAGCAGGCTGGGCTCCATCGCCAGCGCCCGGCCCAGGTCCACGCGCTTTTGCAGGCCGTACGGCAGGCGGCCCACCGGCGTCTTGCGGTGCGCCTGGATCTCCAGGAAATCGATGATGCGCTCCACCGCCGCGCGCTGCTCGGTCTCCTCGCGCCGCGCCGGCCCCACGTGCAGCGCCTGCCAGAACAGGCCGCGACGCATGCGCAGGTTGCGGCCGGTCATCAGGTTGTCCAGCACGCTCATGCCCTTGAACAGCGCCAGGTTCTGGAAGGTGCGCGCCACGCCCATCTCGGCCACCTGGCGCGGGCTCATGCCCTTGAAGGTCTTGCCGCGTAACCTGATCTGCCCCTGCTGCGGCTGGTAGACGCCGTTGATGCAGTTCAGCAGCGAACTCTTGCCCGCGCCGTTGGGGCCGATGATGGCGCGCACCTCGTGCTCGCGCACATCGAAGCTGATGTCGGTCAGCGCCTTCACGCCCCCAAAGGCGAGCGAGATGTTCTGCACGTCGAGCACGGCATCGCCGATCAACGACCGCCGGGCCGCCCCCAGGTCGTTGAGCACCTCCTCGGGGGGCAGCGAAGCGGCATCGCCGCGAGCGTGGGGGCTGGCGATCTCGTTCATGCCGCCGCTCCCTTGATGGCCGGGAAGGTGCGCGCCTCCACGATGCGCAGGTCCGCCGCCACCAGGCTGGTGCGACCGTCCTCGAACGTCACCTGCGTCTCGATGTGCTGCGAGACCTTGCCGTCGTACAGCGCATCGATCAGCACGCCGTACTTCTCGGCGATCGCGCCGCGGCGGACCTTGCGTGTGCGCGTCAGCTCCCCGTCGTCGGCGTCCAGCTCCTTGTGCAGCACGAGAAAGCGGCTGATCTGGCTGCCGGCCAGCAGCTCGTCACGCGCCAGGTCGGCGTTGACTTTCTCCACGCACTCCAGCATCAGCGCGTACACCTCCTCGCGCTGCGCCAAATCGGCGTAGCCGGCATACGGCAGGTTGCGGCGCTCGGCCCAGTTGCCCACCGCCTCGAAATCGATGTTGATGAAGGCGCAGACCTTCTCGCGGCCATCGCCGAAGCAGACCGCCTCCTTGATGTGCGGGAAGAACTTCAGTTTGTTCTCGACGTACTTGGGCGCAAACATCGCGCCGTGGAAGGCGCCGCCCTGCAGCCGCCCGACGTCCTTGGCGCGGTCGATGATCTTCAGGTGGCCGCCCGGCGTCAGAAAGCCCGCGTCGCCCGTGTGGAACCAGCCGTCCGCGTCCAGCGCCTCGCGCGTGGCGGCGTCGTTCTTGTAGTAGCCCTTGAGCAGCCCCGGCGAGCGCACCAGCAGTTCGCCGCTGTCGCTCAGCTGGATCTCCACACCCTCGATGGGCACGCCCACCGTGTCGGCGCGCGCCTCGTGGTCGGGCTGCAGGCAGACGAACACGGCCGTCTCGGTCGAGCCGTAGAGCTGCTTGAGGTTGATGCCGATCGCGCGGTAGAAGCTGAACAGGTCGGGCCCGATGGCCTCGCCCGCCGTGTAGGCCACCCGCACGCGCGAGAAGCCCAGCGTGTTGCGCAGGGGACCGTAGACGGCCAAGTCGCCCAGGGCATACGCCAGGCGGTCCGGCAGACCCACGCGCTCGCCGTCCATCAGCCGCGTGCCGACGCGCCTTGCCAGCGCCATGCAGCGCTCGAACAGCCAGCGCTTCGGGCGGGCGGCGTCCTCCATGCGGATCATCACCGTCGTCAGCAGCGCCTCGAACACGCGAGGTGGCGCGAAGTAGTAGGTCGGGCCGACTTCCTTCAAGTCGATACCGACAGTGGCCGCCGACTCCGGACAGTTCACGACATAGCCCACCGCCAGCCACTGCGCGAAGCTGAAGATGTTCTGGCCGATCCATGCCGGCGGCAGATAAGCCAGCACCTCCTCGCGCTCGGTCAGCCGGTCGAAGCGCTGGCCGGCGCGGGCCCGGTCAATCAGCGTGGCGTGCGTGTGCACGACGCCCTTGGGGTGGCCAGTGGTGCCCGACGTGAAAAACAGCGCGGCGACGTCGCCGGCCTGACCGGCCGCCACCTCGGTGGCGAAGAAGCCCATCCGCTGCGCCTGCGCGGCGCGCCCCTGTTCGACCAGCGCGTCCAGCGCCGCCAGGCCCGGCTCGTCGTAGTGGCGCAGCCCACGCGGGTCATCAAACCAGATCTGGCGCAGCTGCGGACATTGGGCGCGCAGTTCCAGCAGCTTGTCGACCTGCTCCTGGTCCTCCACTACGGCAAAGGCGATCTCGGCGTTGTTGATCGGGAAGGCGAACTCGGCCGCCGCGGCGTCCTGGTACAGCGGCACCGGCACGGCGCCCAGCGCCTGCGCGGCCAGCATGCTGGCGTACAGCCGCGGACGGTTCTCGCCGATGACCACCACGTGCTCGCCGCGGCGCAGCCCGGCGGCCGCCAGCCCCAGGGCCAGGTCCTGCACCAGCGCGGCCAGTTCACCCCAGCTCAGCGTCTGCCACAGGCCGAACGCCTTCTCGCGCAGCGCGGGCGCATGCGGCCGTTGTGCAGCGTGGTCGAGCAGGAGCCGAGGGAAGGTGTCCGTCAAGCTTGTCTCCGTCGCGGGGGCTGGAGCCTCCGTCTGTGCAAACCATTCTGGCCACGACTTTGACGCCCATCTGTCGGTCCGACGACAATCCAAGGGTCTTCACGGCCCAGACTTTCCCGCATGGCGAACACCCCTCTGCGCCAACGCGCCCGACGGCCGACACCTGCCGAGCTGGACGCCATTCCGTGGTTGACCTTGCTGGACGACGGTCAGCAGGAACTGGCCGTCAGCACGCTGGAAGTGGCCGACGCCGAGCCGGGTGAGCGGCTGTGCCGCATTGGCCGGCCGGCGACTTTCTGGTTCGGCGTCGTCGACGGGCTGCTGAAGATGAGCAACGACGACACGCGGGGCGCGGCCGTCACCTTCACAGGCATCCCGCCAGGCGGCTGGTTCGGCGAGGGCACGCTGCTCAAGCGCGAGGCCTACCGCTACAACATTCAGGCGCTGCGGCCCAGCATCGTGGCGGGGCTGCCTGTCGCCAGCTTCCACGCGCTGCTGGACGGCAGCATCGCGTTCAACCGCTTCGTGCTGAACCAGTTGAACGAGCGGCTGGGCCAGTTCATCGCCGCGCGTGAGACCGACCGCGTCCACGACCCCGACGTGCGAGTGGCACGCAACCTGGCCGCCCTCTTCCATCCGCAGCTGTACCCGGGCGTGGGCAACTGGCTGCGCATCACGCAGCAGGAGCTGGGCTATCTGGTGGGCCTGTCACGCCAGCGCGTGAACCAGGCGCTGCACCGGCTGAGCGCTGCCGGGCTCATCCGGATCGAGTACGGCGGGCTCAGAGTCCTGGAACTGCAGGGCCTGCGCCGGTTTCCCGGCTGATCAAGCGGCGAATGCGATCGCTTCGGGCTCGCCGTGGGGCGTGCTCGCCCAGCGTTCGGCGCTCATCTCGTACAGCAGCGCTGCGGCGCTGCCCGGGCCATCGGCCAGCGAGCCCTTCAAACGCAGGCCCAGGCGTTCCAGCGTCTTGCGCGTCGGCGCATTGCTAGGCAGCACGGCCGCAACGACCGAACCCTCGCGGCGCTGCTCGAAGGCTTGCGCCATCGCATACTGCGCCATCTCCGACGCCAGCCCGCGGCCCCAGGCCTGGGGCGTGATGCGGTAGTAGAGGAACAGCCCCGAGTGGTCGGCCACGCTGCGGTGCATCAGTCCGCCGAAACCGATCAACTGATCGGGCTGCTCGCGCTCGGCGATGGCCCAGTGGCCAAAACCGTGCGTCTGCCAGTGCGCCAACCAGGCCTGCAACTGGGCCTCGGTGGCTTGGCGGCCATGCGGGGTGGCGGCTGCGCAGAACCGGGTCACTGCCGGGTCCGCGTACAGCGCCATCAGGAGGTCCAGATCGCTGCTGCGGGGCGGGCGCAGCACCAGGCGGCGGGTAACCATGGCTGCCGGAACGGCGGCGACAGGCTCGCGGGACTCAAGCTGAACCATCTCGTCAGAATTCGGTGAAAACCCTAGGAGGGTATCCACTCAACGACTTGACTGGAAGCCCGACGGCTGGGATTTGTCGCATTGTTGTCACAAATCCCAGCAATAGCGCACAAATGCCGCTTCTCGGGGCGCAAATGCACCTTGATGGAAGCGTCGTCAGCCCAGCAGCAACGCGTTGACACGCTTCACGTAGGCCGCCGGATCTTCCAGGTGACCGCCTTCGGCCAGCACGGCCTGGTCGAACAGCACCTGGGCGAGGTCGTCGAAATGGCTCTGAGACGCCGAACTTGCCTCCAGCTTTTTCACCAGCGCATGCTCGGCGTTGATCTCCAGCGTGGGCAGCGACACCGGCGCCGTCTGGCCGGCCTGCTTCAGCAGACGCGCCAGGTGGCCGCTGACGTCGCCCTCTTCCACGACGATGCAGGCCGGCGAGTCGACCAGGCGGGTCGTCACGCGCACGTCCTTGGCGCGGTCCTTCAGCGCGTCCTTGAGCTTGTCCAGCAGCGGCTTGAGGCTTTCCGCGGTTTCCTCGGCCTTCTTCTTCTCGTCCTCGTCCTGCAGCTTGCCCAGGTCCACCGCGCCCTTGGCGACGGACTGCAGCGGCTTGCCCTCAAACTCGTAGAGGTGGCTGAGCATCCACTCGTCGACACGGTCCACCAGCAGCAGCACCTCGATGCCCTTCTTGCGGAAGATCTCCAGCTGTGGGCTGTGCTTGGCCGCGGCCAGCGAGTCGGCGGTGATGTAGTAGATGGCCTCCTGGCCTTCCTTGGCGCGCGACACGTAGTCGGCCAGGCTGACGTTGGCGTCAGCGTGCGTGGACGCGAAGCGGAACAGCTTGGCCAGGCGCTCCTGGTTCTGGTGATCCTCGCCGATGCCCTCCTTCAGCACCTGGCCGAAGTCGGTCCAGAACGCGGCGTACTTGTCCTTGTCGGCCTGCTCCTCGCTGTTGGCCAGGCTCTCCAGCATGCCCAGCACGCGCTTGGTCGAGCCCTCGCGGATGGCGCGCACGTCGCGGCTCTCCTGCAGCAGCTCGCGGCTCACGTTCAGCGGCAGGTCGGCCGAGTCGATGACGCCCTTCACGAAGCGCAGGTAGACCGGCATCAGCGCCTCGGCGTCGTCCATGATGAAGACGCGCTTCACATACAGCTTCACGCCGCCGCGCTTGTCACGGTTCCACAGGTCGAACGGCGCCTTGGCCGGGATGTAGAGCAGCTGCGTGTACTCGCTGCGGCCTTCCACGCGGTTGTGCGTGTACGCCAGCGGTGCTTCGGTGTCGTGGCTGATCTGCTTGTAGAACTCTTCGTACTGCTCTTGCGTGACCTCGCTCTTGGAACGCGACCACAGCGCCGAGGCCTTGTTGACCGGCTCCCACTCGTCCGTGACGACTTGCTTCGCGGCTTCTGCGTCCCAGGTCTCCTTCTTCATCAGGATGGGCAGCGAGATGTGGTCGCTGTACTTGCCCACCGTGGACTTCACCCGCCAGGTCTTCAGGAACTCCTCTTCACCCTCGCGCAGATGCAGGATGACATCGGTGCCGCGGCCGGCCTTGGTGATGGTCTCCAGCTCGTACTCGCCAGTGCCTTCACTGCTCCAACGCACGCCCTGATCGGCGGGCAGCCCCGCGCGGCGCGTCTCGACGGTGATGCGGTCGGCCACGATGAAGCCGGAGTAGAAGCCCACGCCGAACTGGCCGATCAGCTGGGCGTCCTTCTTCTGGTCGCCTTCCAGCTTGGCCATGAACTCCTTCGTGCCGCTCTTGGCGATGGTGCCCAGGTGCGATGCGGCCTCCTCGGCGCTCATGCCGATGCCGTTGTCGCTGATGGTCAGCGTCTTGGCTTCCTCGTCGAAGCTGATGCGCACTTCCAGGTTGGGCTGGTCCTCAAACAGCGCCGCGTTGTCCAGCGCTTCGAAGCGCAGCTTGTCGCAGGCGTCGCTGGCGTTGCTGACCAGCTCGCGCAGGAAGATCTCCTTGTTGGAGTACAGCGAGTGCGTGACGAGGTGCAGGATCTGCTTGACTTCGGCCTGGAAGGCGTGGGTTTGCTTGGTCATGGTGGAGAGGTCCGTGAACGAAAACGCGGCCCACCTGGGGCCGCGCGATGCAGATTTCAAGAGCCGCGATTGTGTCAGCGGCGTGCCTCGACGGCTTCCGACAGCACATCGAGCACGGCCAGCGAGTCATCCCAGCCCAGGCAGGCGTCGGTGATGCTCTTGCCGTACTCCAGCTTGGCCGGGTCGTCCTTGCCGGGCGTGAACTTCTGGGCGCCGTCATTCAGGTGGCTTTCCACCATGACGCCGAAGATGCTGTTGCTGCCCTCGCGCATCTGGCCGGCGATGTCGCGCGCCACATCCAGCTGGCGCTGGTGCTGCTTGCTGGAGTTGGCGTGCGAGCAGTCGACCATCAGGCGCTGCGGCAGCTTGGCCTTGTCGAGGTCGGCGCAGGCCTCCGCGACGCTCTGGGCGTCGTAGTTGGGCGCCTTGCCGCCGCGCAGGATGACGTGGCAGTCGGCGTTGCCGCGCGTCTCGACGATGGCGACCTGTCCGTTCTTGTGCACCGACAGGAAATGGTGGCCCCGGGCCGCCGCCTGGATCGCATCGGTCGCGATCTTGATGTTGCCGTCCGTGCCGTTCTTGAAGCCGATGGGGGCCGAGAGCCCCGAGGCCAGCTCACGGTGCACCTGGCTCTCGGTGGTGCGCGCGCCGATGGCGCCCCAGCTGATGAGATCGCCGATGTACTGCGGCGAGATCACGTCCAGGAACTCGCTGCCGGCCGGCATGCCCAGGCGGTTGATCTCCAACAGCAGCTGGCGCGCGATGCGCAGGCCCTCGTCGATGCGGTAGCTCTCGTCCAGGTAGGGGTCGTTGATGAGGCCCTTCCACCCGACGGTGGTGCGCGGCTTTTCGAAGTAGACGCGCATGACGATTTCCAGCGTGTCGGCGTACTTCTCGCGCTCGACCTTCAGCTTGCGGGCGTACTCCAGCGCGGCGGCGGGGTCGTGGATCGAGCACGGCCCGATGATGACCAGCAGCCGGTCGTCCTTGCCGCCCATGATGTTGCGGATGCGCTGGCGGGTCTGGCCGATCAGGCCTTCGACGGGCGTGCCGCGGATCGGGAAGAAGCGGATCAGGTGCTCCGGCGGCGGCAACGGCGTCACGTCGACGATGCGCTCGTCGTCGGTGGCGCTGGTCTTGTCGTCCTGGGAGTACCAGCGCTGGGCTTCGGGTTCGACGGAAGAGACTTTGGCGTTCATCGGGGGCACCTCTGCAAAACAAAAAACCGCCGGGCTTGGCGGCCTCGGCGGTTTTTGGGGAGTTTCTGTGTTCAGCGCGCGCGCTCAGGACTCTCCACCGCCGGGACGGGGAAAAAACCAAAAGCCAAAATAAGCTGCGCGGAACATGGGGGCGGAATCTAGCACGCTGGCAGGTTCGGGCGTTCGCGAGATGCCAAGGCTTGCTTCAGGCCGTGCCGCCGACGGTCAACCCGTCGATGCGCAACGTCGGCTGGCCCACGCCCACCGGCACGCTCTGGCCCTCCTTGCCGCACACGCCGACGCCCGTGTCCAGCGCCATGTCGTTGCCGATCATGCTGACGCGGGTCAGCGCGTCCGGGCCGTTGCCGATGATGGTGGCGCCCTTGACCGGGTACTGGATCTTGCCGTTCTCCACCCAGTAGGCCTCGCTGGCCGAGAACACGAACTTGCCACTCGTGATGTCGACCTGGCCGCCGCCGAAGTTGGTGGCGTACAGGCCCTTCTTGATGGACGCGACGATCTCTTGCGGGTCGTCCTTGCCGCCCAGCATGTAGGTGTTGGTCATGCGCGGCATCGGCACGTGGGCGTAGCTCTCGCGGCGGCCGTTGCCGGTCGGGGCGGTCTTCATCAGGCGCGCGTTCATCGCGTCCTGGATGTAGCCCTTCAGGATGCCGTCCTCGATGAGCACATTGCGCTGCGAAGCGCAGCCCTCGTCGTCCACGTTCAGCGAGCCGCGGCGGTCGGGCAGCGTGCCGTCGTCCAGCACCGTCACGCCCTTGGCAGCCACGCGCTGGCCGATGCGGCCGGCAAAGGCGCTTGACCCCTTGCGGTTGAAGTCGCCTTCCAGCCCGTGGCCCACCGCCTCGTGCAGCAGCACGCCGGGCCAGCCCGGGCCGACGACGACCACCATCTCGCCGGCCGGCGCGGGGCGGCTCTCCAGGTTGGTCAGCGCTGCATGCACGGCCTGCTCGACGTAGGTCGCGATCATTTCGTCGGTGAAGTAGGCCAGGCCGAAGCGCCCGCCGCCGCCGCCGGAGCCCACCTCGCGGCGGCCGTTGCTCTCGGCGATGACGGTGATGGACAGCCGCACCAGCGGGCGCACGTCAGCCGCCAGCGTGCCGTCGGCGCGCGCGATCAGCACCACCTCGTGCTCCGCGGCCAGGCCGGCCATCACCTGCACGATGCGCGGGTCCTTGGCGCGGGCCATTTTCTCCGCGCGCTCCAGCAGCGCCACCTTGGCCGTACTGTCCAAGCTGGCGATGGGGTCGGCCACGCCGTACAGCTCGCGGCTGCCGGCCACGCGGCCTTGGCTGGGCACCTTGACCTTCTTGCTTTGTCCCGCGGCGGCGATGGTGCGCACGGTGCGCGCCGCGTCCAGCAGCGACTCCATCGAGATGTCGTCCGAATAAGCGAACGCCGTCTTCTCGCCGGCCACGGCGCGCACGCCCACGCCCTGGTCGATGCTGAAGGAGCCACTCTTGACGATGCCCTCCTCCAGGCTCCAGCCCTCGGCGCGCGTGGTCTGGAAGTACAGGTCGGCGTCGTCGACCCGGTGCTCGGTGATGAGGCGCAGCGCCTGCGACAGCGACGCTTCGGTCAGGCCAAAGGGCTCCAGCAGTTGCGAGCGGGCGGTGGCCAGGCGGGCCAGGGTGGGTTCGACGGCGATCATGGGCCGATTCTAGGAAGTCGCACGCGTCTGTGCTGGCGGGTCATCTGAACACCTGCTCACAAATCAATGCCGCAGCTCTCGCTGCTAGGGATGTCGAGGCGCTGCACCAAAGCACAGCATCCGGCGCGTCCACCTCCCGCTGGAGTTTTCATGAAACTGTTTGCCGCCGCCGGCCTCGCGCTGGCCACCGCGCCGGCCTTTGCCGCCACCCTGGTCAGCACAGGCTTCACCGACCCATTGTTCCTCGCGTCGGCGGCTGGCGATTCGCGCCTGTTCGTCGTCGAGAAAGCCGGCGTCATCAAGGTGGTGGGGCAAGCCGCCCCGTGGCTGGACCTCAGTGCCAAAGTGGACACCAGCGGTGAGCGTGGCCTCCTGGGGCTGGCGTTCGACCCCAATTTCACGGCCAATGGCCGCTTCTACGTCAACTACATCGACAAGACGACGCTGAACACCGTCGTCGCGGGCTACACCCTCGGCGCCGACGGCAAGGGCGACGCGAACAGCGCTCGCACCATCCTCACCGTCGAGCAGCCGGCTGGCCGCAGCAACCACAAGGCCGGCTGGATTGGCTTCAGCGCCGCCGACCCGGGCAACCTCTACATCGCCACCGGCGACGGCGGCAGCGGCAACGACCCCGACAACAACGCGCAGAACCTGAACAGCAATCTCGGCAAGCTGTTGCGCGTCACGCCCGGTAGCGCCGCGGCCGGGGGCTACACGGTGCCCACGGACAATCCGTTCGTCGGCACGGCGGGCAACGACGAAATCTGGGCTTATGGCCTGCGCAACCCCTTCCGCAACAGCTTCGACCGCCAGACCGGCGACCTGTGGCTCGCCGACGTCGGCCAGGGCGCGCGCGAAGAGGTGAACTTCGCGTCGGCAGCGGCGGGCCTGGGCCGCGGCGCCAACTACGGCTGGCGTGTGCGGGAAGGCGGCATCGCCACGCCCGGCGTGGGTGGCCCGGCAGCGCCCGGCATGACCGACCCGTTGTTCGACTACGGCCGCGATGTCGGCGGCACGGTCATCGGTGGCTATGTCTATCGCGGCGGCGCCGATGCCAGCCTGGAAGGCAAGTACGTGTTCGGCGATTTCGTCAGCGGCGACATCTGGAGCTACAGCGCCGGCACGAGGACGGCACTGGACTCACCTTTCGGCGGCTTCCAGCTCACCAGCTTCGGCGAAGGCAGCGACGGCGCGCTCTACGCGGTCGGCAACGGCAGCGTCTACCTGCTCGCAGCCGCGGTGCCGGAGCCCGCACCGGCCCTGCTACTGGCGCTGGGCCTGGCGGCGGTCAGCCTGCTCACTCGTCGCCGCCGCGCTTGAGTTTCAAGCCGGCGTCGTAGAGCCGGTTGCGCGGTGCGCCGGTGACCTGTGCGGCCAGCGCCACGGCCTGCTTCAACGGCAATTCCGCCGCCAGCAGGGCAAGCACCCGCAGCGCCTCGGCCGGCAGGTCATCGTCCGCCGCCGCCTGGGCGCCGAGCGCATGCAGCACCAGCACGAACTCGCCGCGCTGGCGCTGCGAGTCGGCACCCAGCCATGCTGGCAGCGTGGCGGCCTCGGCCGTGTGGATGGATTCGAACTGCTTGGTCAGCTCGCGTCCCACCGTCACGCGGCGCCCGGGCGCGAGTTCGGCCAGCAGTGCAATGAGTTCGACGATGCGATGCGGCGCCTCGAACACGACCTGGCTCTGGGCCTCGATGGCCAGCAGCGCCTGCAGGGCCGCGCGCCGCTCACCGGTCTTGGTGGGCAAAAAGCCGATGAACGCGAAGCTCGTGGCGCCCGTGTCGCCGGCCACGCTGAGCGCCGTCACCGCGCTGCTGGGCCCAGGCAGCGGCAACACGCGGTAGCCCGCCGCAACGACCTCACGCACCAGCACCGCACCGGGGTCGGAGACCGCAGGCGTGCCGGCGTCCGATGCATAGGCCACGCGCTCGCCGGCCGCCAGCCGCGCGATGACGGCGGCGCTCCCCTCACGTTCGTTGTGCTGGTGCACGGCGATCAGCGGCTTGTGCAGGCCCAGGTGGCGCAGCAAGCCGCCGCCCTGGCGCGTGTCCTCGCAGGCGAGCGCGTCGACCAGACTCAAGCAGTGAATGGCACGCAGCGACAGGTCGGCCAGGTTGCCGATGGGCGTGGCGACCAGGTAGAGCGTGGCGGCCGGATACTGCTGGCCGCCGGCCGCCGCCTGGGCGGCCTGTCTGAGCAGGGTAGCGTCAATGTTCAACTGGGGCTCTCGATCAAAACCGGCGTCCAAGACGCGCGGCGACGCGGCGCAGGAAGCCGCGCTGGCGCATCTGCAGCGCGCGGGCCTGCGCCTGCTGGAGCGCAATTATCGAGTCGCCGCGGCCCCAGCCGCCGTGCCGGCGAGGTGGACCTGATCCTGCAGGACCGTGACGGCACGCTGGTGTTCGTGGAGGTGCGCGCCCGCGCCGATGCCTCGCACGGCGGCGCTGGGGCCAGCGTGACGGCACGCAAGCAGCAGCGCCTCATCTACGCCGCCCAGCACGACCTACAACGCCACACCAGCCCGCCGCCCTGCCGGTTCGACGCGGTCGCCATCGTCGGCGCCGAACTCACCTGGTTACAAGGCGCCTTCGACACTGGATGAAGATGCCAACGCGCCGGCCCTCGGGGGCAACCCTGAGGCGCTGACTATGATCCGGCCCCAATGATCGAACAAAGAATCCAGCAGCAGTTCTTCGAAAGCGCCGACCTGCTCTACCAGGCGGCCGAGCAGCTGGCCCGCCCCCTGGCGATGGCCGCGCAGATGGTGGTGGACGCCATCACCGGGGGCAACCGCATCCTGTGCGCCGCGCATGGCCTGGCAGCGCTGGACGCCGATTACCTCGCCGCCCGGCTGGCCGGCCGCTTCGAGCAGGAGCGCCCGGGCCTGGCCGCTTGGAGCCTGTCGGCTCAGGCGCGCGACGCGGCAGGCCTGGACCTGGCGCGGCTGCTGCAGGCGCACGGCCATCCGGGCGACGTGCTCGTCATGCTGGAGCCGCTGCGCGAACAGCGCGACGCCTGGGCCGCCGCGCTGGCTGCGGCGCATTCGCAGGAGATGAGCGTCATCGCGCTGACGGGTGGCAACACCGACGAATGGCGCGGCCTGCTGGAGGACACGGACATCCAGATCCGCGTCAGCCACGCGCGCGAGCCGCGCGTTATCGAGGCCCAGCGCGTGCTGCTGCATGCGCTGGCCGACGCCGTCGACATGCAACTGCTCGGCAGCGACGAATGAAACCCTCTTGATGGAAATCCGATGAAGTCAACCTTGCACCGCACCCTGCTCGCCGCTGTCCTCGTCAGCACGCTGACCACCGGCTGCGCCCCGCTGCTGATCGGCGGCGCCATGGTCGGCGGCGTCAACGTCGCCACCGACCGCCGCACCTCCGGCACGCAGCTGGAGGACAAGAGCATCGAGATCAAGGCCGGCGCGCGCCTGCGCGAGCTGGGCGACAAGGCCCACATCAACGTCAACAGCTACAACCGCGTCGCGCTGCTGACTGGCGAGGCGCTGACGGAAGAGACGCGCGCCCGGGCCGGCGAACTGGCGGGCGGCGTCGAGAACGTGCAGCGGGTGATGAACGAGATCGCCGTGGGCCCAGCCAGTTCGCTGAGCGGCCGCTCCAACGACCTGCTGATCGAGAGCAAGGTCAAGGCCCGGCTCATCGACGCCCGCGACCTGATCAGCAATGCGTTCTTCGTCGTGGTTGAACGCGGCAACGTCTATCTGATGGGCCGCGTCAGCGAGCGCGAGGCCAACCGCGCCACCGAAATCGCCCGCCAGGTCAGCGGCGTGCGCAAGGTGATCCGGTCATTCGAGATCATCAGCGATGACGAACTGGCGGGGTACGCGCCCAAGCCGGCGCAGTGAGCCGCTCGCCCAGGGCTGATGCGCGGGGCGGGACCGCCCTGAGACGGCGCGCTTGAATCAAAGGCGCTTGATGAGGCTGGACGTGTCCCACCGATTGCCGCCCTGCGCCTGCACGTCGGCATAGAACTGGTCGACCAGCGCCGTCAGCGGCAGGCGGGCGCCGTTGCGGCGGGCCTCGTCCAACACGAGGCCCAGGTCCTTGCGCATCCAGTCGACCGCGAAGCCGAAGTCGAACTTGTCCTCGACCATGGTCTTGCCGCGGTTCTCCATCTGCCAGCTCTGGGCCGCGCCCTTGCCGATGACGTCCAGCACCTGCGCCATGTCCAGGCCCGACTTCTGGCCGAAACGCACCGCCTCGGCCAGGCCTTGGACGACACCGGCGATGCAGATCTGGTTGACCATCTTGGCCAGCTGCCCCGAACCCGATCCGCCCAGCAGCGTGACGGCCTTGGCGAAGTTCAGCGCCAGCGGCTTCATCGCGTCGAAGGCCGCCGCGTCGCCGCCGCACATGACGGTCAGCGCACCGTTGACAGCACCGGCCTGACCGCCGGAGACCGGCGCATCGACGAAGGCGATGCCGCGCCGGGCGGCTTCGCCGTGCAGCTCGCGCGCGACCTCAGCCGATGCGGTGGTGTGGTCGACGAACACCGCACCCGCAGCCATGCCGGCGAGCGCGCCGTTGTCGCCCAGCACGACCGAGCGCAGGTCGTCGTCGTTGCCCACGCAGCAGAACACGAACTCCGCTGCCTTGACCGCCTCTGCCGGTGTGGCGGCGCACATGCCGCCGTACTCCTTGACCCAGGCCTCGGCCTTGGCCGCCGTGCGGTTGTAGACCGTGACATGGTGGCCAGCACGTGCCAGGTGGCCGGCCATCGGGTGGCCCATGACGCCCAGGCCCAGGAAGGCCACGCGGCGGGAGGGTTGGGCTTCGTAGGCACGAGTGCTCATGGTCAAAGGATTGTCAGGTGTTCGGTGCCGGTGGTGAGGTCGCCACTGCGGGCGCGCTCGCTGTTGAGCTTGATCTGCAGGCGCAGGTCGTTGACCGAGTCAGCGTTGCGCAGCGCGTCCTCGTAGGTCACCTTGCCGGCCTCGTACAGGTCGAACAGCGCCTGGTCGAAGGTCTGCATGCCCTGCTCGCGGGAGCGCTTCATCAGCTCCTTGATCTCGCTGATCTCGCCCTTGAAGATGAGGTCGGAGATCAGCGGCGTGTTCAGCAGGATCTCCACCGCCGCGACGCGGCCCTTGCCCTCGCGGCGCGGCAGCAGCCGCTGGCTGACGAGCGCCCGCAAGTTCAGCGAGATGTCCATCAGCAGCTGCTGGCGGCGGTCTTCAGGGAAGAAGTTGATGATGCGGTCCAGCGCCTGGTTGGCGCTGTTGGCGTGCAGCGTGGCCATGCACAGGTGGCCGGTCTCGGCGAAGGCGATGGCGTGGTCCATGGTCTCGCGGTCGCGCAGCTCGCCCATCAGGATGACGTCGGGCGCCTGGCGCAGCGAGTTCTTCAGCGCCGCCTCCCAGCTGTCGGTGTCGATGCCCAGCTCGCGCTGCGTGACGATGCAGTTCTTGTGCGGGTGCACGAACTCGATCGGGTCCTCGATGGTCACGATGTGGCCGTAGGTCGTCTCGTTGCGCTCATCGATCATCGCGGCCAGCGACGTGCTCTTGCCCGAGCCGGTGGCGCCCACGATGATGACCAGCCCGCGCTTTTGCTGCACCACCTCTTTCAGCACGATGGGCAAGTCCAGCGACTCGATGGTGGGCAGCGTGGACGGGATGGTCCGCAGCACCAGGCCCACCTGGCCCTGCTGAATGAACGCGTTGACGCGAAAGCGCCCGATGCCGTGCGGCGAGATCGCGAAGTTGCACTCCTTGGAGCGCTCGAACTCGGCGGCCTGCTTGTCGTTCATGATGGCCCGCGCCAGCTGCAGCGTGTGCTGGCCGGTCAGCGGCTGCGGCGACACCTTGGTCATCTTGCCGTCCACCTTGATGGCGGGTGGGAACTCGGCTGTCAGGAACAGGTCGGAGCCCTTGCGCGACAGCATCAGCCGCAGCAGGTCGTTGATGAATTTCGAGGCCTGATCGCGTTCCATGTTGGTCCTGTCTTTCTCGTACAGCGTTCTGCAGTCACCCACATGGCTTGGCCATATGAGTGACGTCAAACTCCCCGGGCTAGCCCGGGAAGTTCTCGGGGAACTTGGCCTTGGCGCGCGCTTCGGCTGGCGAAATGATGTTGCGGCGGACGAGGTCGGTGAGGTTCTGGTCCAGCGTCTGCATGCCCTGGCTGTTGCCGGTCTGGATGGCCGAGTACATCTGCGCCACCTTGTTCTCGCGGATCAGGTTGCGGATGGCCGAGGTGCCCAGCATGATCTCGTGCGCCGCGACGCGGCCGGTGCCGTCCTTGAGCTTGCACAGGCTTTGCGAGATGACGGCCTGAAGCGACTCCGACACCATCGCGCGCACCATCTCCTTCTCGGCCGCGGGGAACACGTCGACGATGCGGTCCACCGTCTTGGCGGCCGACGAAGTGTGCAGCGTGCCGAACACCAAGTGACCCGTCTCGGCCGCGGTCAGCGCCAGGCGGATGGTTTCCAGGTCGCGCATTTCGCCCACCAGCACGCAGTCCGGGTCTTCGCGCAGCGCCGAGCGCAGCGCATTGCTGAAGCTGTGCGTGTGCGGCCCCACCTCGCGCTGGTTGATCAGGCTCTTCTTGGACTCGTGCACGAACTCGATCGGGTCCTCGATGGTCAGGATGTGCCCGTACTCGTTCTCGTTGAGGTGATTCACCATGCCGGCCAGCGTCGTGCTCTTGCCCGAGCCGGTAGGCCCCGTCACCAGCACCAGGCCGCGCGGGCGCAGCGCGAGCTCGGCGAAGACCTTGGGCGCGTTGAGTTGCTCCAGCGACAGGATCTTGCTCGGGATGGTGCGGAACACCGCGCCCGCGCCGCGGTTCTGGTTGAAGGCATTGACGCGAAAGCGCGCCAGGCCCTGGATCTCGAACGAGAAGTCGACCTCCAGCGTGTCCTCGTACACCTTGCGCTGGGAGTCGTTCATGATGTCGTACACCATGTCGTGCACCGCGCGGTGGTCCAGCGCCTCGACATTGATGCGGCGCACGTCGCCATGCACGCGGATCATCGGCGGCAGGCCGGCGGAGAGGTGCAGGTCGGAGGCCTTGTTCTTGACCGAGAATGCCAGCAGCTGAGTGATGTCCATTGGTGTGCCTGTAGATGCTCAGCTGATTATGGCGATCCCAGACTCCCTCCAAGCCGTCAAAACCCGCATTGCTGCGGCATGTGTCGCAGCCGGCCGTCCACCCGAGGCGGTACAGCTGCTGGTGGTCAGCAAGACCTTCCCTGCCGCCGCCGTGCGTGAAGCCTTCGACGCCGGCGCCCGCGCGTTCGGCGAGAACTATGTGCAGGAAGGCCTGGCCAAGATCGAGGAACTGGGCGATCTGCGCAGCCAGATGCAGTGGCACCTGATCGGGCCGCTGCAGTCCAACAAGACCAAACCCGTGGCCGAGCGGTTCGACTGGGTGCACAGCGTGGACCGGCTGAAGGTCGCGCAGCGCCTGTCCGAGCAGCGCCCGGCCGGGCTGGCGCCGCTGAACATCTGCTTGCAAATCAACATCAGCGCGGAGGCCAGCAAGAGCGGTCTGCTGCCGGCCGACGCGGCCGCACTTGCCCATCAAGTGGCCGCGCTGCCCGGGCTGTCGCTGCGCGGGCTGATGGCCGTGCCCGAGCCTGGCCCGGGCGCGCTGGCCCAGCATCAAGCCATGGCGGCGCTGTGGGCGAGGCTGCAGGCGGAAGGCCTCCCGCTGGACACGCTGTCGCTGGGCATGAGCGCCGACCTGGAGGACGCCATCGCGGCCGGCTCGACGATGGTGCGCGTGGGCTCCGCCATTTTTGGCGCGCGGTGAGCGCGGAGCCACCGCGCTACCGCCGGCTCGCGGATGAACTGTCGGCGCTGATCCAGGCCGGCGCGCTGCGCCCGGGCGACCGGCTGCCCTCCGTGCGCCAGACCCAGGCCAGCCGCGGCTGCAGCGCTGCCACGGTGTTCCAGGCCTACCACCTGCTCGAAGCGCGCGGCCTGATCCGCGCCGCCGAGCGCTCCGGCTATTTCGTCGCGCCGGCAGCCGCCCCCGTGGCAACGCCGGCACACGAGCCACAGCCCGTTGCCGTCAGCGAGATGGTGTTCCAGCTGCTCGGCACCGGTGGGCACGAGATCCACACGCCGCTGGGCTCGGCCTTTCCGAGCCCGACGCTGTTTCCGTTCGCGCGGTTGCGCAGCGCGATGATCGCCGGCAGCCGGCGCCTGGTGCCCGAGGAGCTGACACAGCAGCTTCCCGGCGGGCACGAGGGCCTGCGGCGCCAGATCGCGCTGCGCTACCTGCGGCTGGGCATGAGCATCGCGCCTGACGAGATCGTGCTGACCGACGGCGCGCTGGAAGGGCTGAACCTCTCGCTGCAGCTGCTGACCCGGCCGGGTGACGCCGTGCTGATCGAGTCGCCCTGTTTCTACGCCGCACTGCAGGCGCTGGAGCGGTTGGGCCTGCGCGCCATCGAGGTGCCCACGCAGGCCGCCTCCGGCGCCGACCTGGACGCCATGGCCCGTCTGATCGAGCGCCACGCGCCAGCTGCCTGCTGGCTGATGACCAGCTTCCAAAACCCGCTGGGCAGCCTGATGCCGGTGGAGAAGAAGCGAGCGCTGGTGGCGCTGCTGGAGCGCCACGGCATCCCGCTCATCGAGGATGACGTCTACGCCGAGCTGCAGCACCACGGGCTGCCCCCGCTGCCCGCCAAGGCCTACGCGACGCAGGGCGGCGTGCTGCACGCCGGTTCGTTCGCCAAGACGCTGGCACCGGGCTGGCGCGTCGGCTGGGTCGCCGCGGGCCGGTTCGCGCCAGCGCTGCAGCGCGCCAAGCTCAGTCAGAGCCTGTCGGGCTCCTGGCCGGCGCAGGCCGCCATCGCCCACTACCTGGAAGGCGGGGACTACGAGCGCCACCTGCGCGCGCTGCGCCGGGCGCTGGCGGCGCAGCAGCGCACGCTGCGGGCCGCCGTGCTGCGGCACTTTCCGGCCGGCACGCGCGTGACGCAGCCGGAGGGCGGCTACTTCCTGTGGGTGGAGCTGCCCGCGGCGCACGACAGCCTCTCGCTGCAGCGCGCGGCCCTGCAAGAAGGCATCAGCCTCGCGCCCGGACCGCTGTTCTGCGCGCAGGGCCGCTTCCTGAACTGCCTGCGCCTGAATGCCGGCCAACCCTGGACACCCACGCTCGCCGCGGCCGTCGCACGGCTGGGCGAACTGATACGGTCGCAGACGGCCGCATCTGCTCCTTATCCGCCCGCGCCAATGCAGGCAAGATGACGGGCCATGCCCTCCGTGATCCGCTCGCTCATTGCCGCGTTGTGCCTGCTGGCCTCGTGGACCCAGGCACAGACGCTGCCTGCCGCTCCGCCCATGCCCGTGCCCGTGCCCGTGCCCGACACGCTGGCCCAGCGCGCCGTCGCCTGCACCGTCTGCCACGGCAAGGAAGGCCGCGCCGCGGCAGACGGCTACTACCCGCGCCTGGCCGGCAAGCCGGCCGGCTATCTGTACAACCAACTGCTGAACTTCCGTGACGGCCGGCGCGACTACGGCTTGATGAGCGAGCTGATCGCGCCCCTGTCGGATGACTACCTGAAGGCGCTGGCCGGACACTTTGCGGCGCTGGACTTGCCCTACCCGCCACCGCAGCCGCCCACGCTGCCCGCCCCCGAGCTGGCAAAGGCCGAGCGGCTGATCCGCGACGGCGACGCGGCCCGCCGCCTGCCGGCGTGCACCGCCTGCCACGGCGAGCGCCTCACGGGCGCGCAGCCCGGCACACCCGGCCTGCTCGGACTGTCGCGCGACTACCTGAATGGCCAGCTCGGCGCCTGGCGCAGCGGCCTGCGCCGTGCCCATGCGCCCGACTGCATGGCGGACATCGCCAAGACCTTGGCCCCCGCCGAGATCAATGCCATCACGCAGTTCCTGGCCAGCCGGCCGCTGCCTGCCGATCCGCATCCCGTCGCCGCGCTGCCCGCGCCGGCACCGGTCCGCTGCGGCGGGGTGGCGCCATGACGGTGAAACGCTTGCTGCTCGGCGCCGCGGCGCTGGTGTTGCTGGCCGTGCTGGCCGCTGCGGCGTTGCTGGGCTGGCAACGCAACCTGACGGAGGCGGCGGCGCCGCGCACAGGCCCGGTCAGCATCCAGCGCGGCGCCTACCTGGGCGCCATCGGCAACTGCGCCGGCTGCCATACGGCGCGCGGCGGCGAGCGTCTGGCGGGTGGTCGCGGTATCCCGACGCCGTTCGGCACCGTGTTCGCGCCGAACCTGACCCCCGATGCCAGCGGGCTGGCCGGCTGGAGCGCCGACGACTTCTGGCGCGCGCTGCACCTGGGCCAGTCGCGCGACGGCCGGCTGCTGGTGCCGGTGCATCCCATCACCAACACCACACTCGTCACGCGCGACGACGCCGATGCGCTGCACGCCTGGCTGCAGGCACAACCGGCCGTCGCCGCGCCGCGCCGCGCGCACGAGCTGCGCTGGCCCTACGGCTCGCAGCTGGCCATCGCCGGCTGGCGGGCGCTGTACTTCAAGCCGGGCGTGTACCGGCCGGACGCCGCCCAGGATGCGACCTGGAACCGCGGCGCCTACTTGACCCAAGGCCTGGCGCACTGCAGCGCCTGCCATGCGACGCGCGGCCCGCTGGGCGGCGACGGCGGTGCAGCGGACTTTCGCGGCGGCCTGCTGGCCGGGCTGGGCTGGTACGCCCCGTCGCTGCTGGACCCGGCCGAGGCGGGCGTGCAGCGCTGGCCCGACGCCACGCTGAGGCGCTGGTTGCGCGATGGCCATGTCGACAGCCACACCGCGCAGGGCCCGATGGCCGAGGTCATCCTGGGCAGCACGGCGGCGCTGAACGATGGTGACCTGGGTGCGATGAGCACCTACCTGCGCAGCCTGCCGGAGCAGGCCGTGGCGCGCGCCCGGCCGGCCGACCCCGACGTGAGCCGCCGCCAGCTCGGCGCGGCGCTGTACCGCGAGCACTGCGCCAGTTGCCACGGCGACGCCGGCGAGGGCCGGCGCGACGCGTCCGGCGCGCTGGCCTACCCGCCCCTGGCCGGCAGCCGGCTGGTCACGCAGGCCAGCGCGGCGAACCTGCTGCGCCTCATCGAGCGCGGCGGCTTCGCCCCGGCCACGCCCGGGCACCCGCGCCCCTACGGCATGCCGCCCTTTGCCGGCGTGCTGGGTGCCGAGGAACTGGCCGCGCTGGCCAGCCACCTGCGCGAGTCGTTTGGGCACCGGGCCGGCGAGGTCGACACGGTCGAAGTTCTGCGCCTGCGAGCGGCCGCAGCCGCCCGCTAACGGTCCGTCAGTCCGCCGCCAGCCCCCGAGCAAGGAGGGCGACGTGAAGGTTTTCACGCGTCCCGCCAGCACCTGTGATGCAAACAGTCACAGGTCGCCCCACACTGCACGGCGGCCAGTTGGTGTGGCCAGAACAAGCGGGCGGCGCGCCCCAAAGTCATCGTTGGAATCACGGCAGCGACCACGCTGCCGCTACCCGGGCATCACCGGACAAGGATCTGAAAGCATGAACTTCCTGACGCAATTGCGCATCGGCCTCCGCCTGGCCGTGAGCTTTGGCTTTCTCACCCTGCTGCTGGTCGGCATCGGCGTCTATGGTGCCTACAACGCCAACAGCCTGGCCAAGGACCTGGACCGCACCGCGAACTCCAGCCTGGTGAAGATCGGCGCCGCCAACGGCCTCGAAAGTCAGGTCAACATCATCTCGCGCGCCGTGCGCGACCTGCTGCTGCTGGACACCGCCGGAGCCATCAAGAAGCAGAAGGCTGCCATCACCGGCGCCGTCGACGAGAGCGAGAAGCAGCTCAAGGAGCTGGAGGCCAACATCGTCGACGAGCAGGAAAAGGCGGTCGTCGCCGATGTGCGCGGCCACAAGACCAAGTTCCTGGCCGCGCTGGAGAAGTTCCAGAAGATCCAGACCGACGGCAGCCCCGACGAGGCCCGCGAGAGCCTGATCACCGACCTGCGCCCGGCCCAGACCGCGCTGCAGGACGGCATCAAGAAGCTGGTCGACATGCAGTTCGAGAACGGCAAGCAGTTGGCCACCAACGGCGTGAGCCTGGCACGCCTGTCGGTCATGATCACCGGCGTGCTGGTGGTGGTGGCCGTCATCATCGGCATCGGCAGCTTCTTGGTCATCGCCCGCTCCATCGTCGGCCCGGCCCGCAAGGCGCAGCAGGCCGCCGAAGCCATCGCCGCCGGCGACCTGACGCAGGACATCAAGGTCGAAGGCCGTGACGAACTGAGCCAGATGCTGCAGGCCATGAAGGACATGCAGGCGGCGCTGTCCGGCGTCGTGCGCGACGTGTCCACCGCGGCCAGCGAGGTCGCCTCCAACTCCGGCTCCATCGCCGACAGCAACACCAACTTGGCAGAGCGCACCACGCGCTCTGCCGCCAGCCTGCAGAACACCGCCGCCTCGGTGGAGCAGATCGCCTCCACACTGAAGGGCGCCAGCGACCTGACCCGTCGCGCTGCCGGCATCGCGGTGACAGCCCGTCAGGCCGCCAGCAACGGTGGCTCGGTGGTCTCCAAGGTCGTCGAGACGATGGAAGAGATCAGCGCCAGCTCCAAGAAGATCGGCGACATCATCGGCGTCATCGACGGCATCGCCTTCCAGACCAACATCCTCGCGCTGAACGCTGCCGTGGAAGCCGCCCGTGCCGGAGAACATGGCCGCGGCTTCGCCGTGGTGGCCGCCGAAGTGCGCGCGCTGGCCCAGCGCTCGGCCGGCGCCGCCAAGGAAATCAAGGTGCTGATCCAAGAATCGACCGTCAAGGTGGAGAACGGCACCACGCTGGTCAACAACGCCGGTGTCACCATCCGCAGCGTCGTCGACGAGGTCAACAACATGGGTCAGCTGATCGAGGAGATCTCGCACTCGGCCCAGGAGCAGGCCACGGGCGTGGGCGTCGTCAACGGCGCCATGAACGAGCTGGACAAGGCCACGCAGCAGAACACCAGCCTGGTGGGCGACCTGAGCCGCTCGGCAGACGCGCTGCGCGACAGCTCCACACGCCTCATCGAAGCGGTCGGTTTCTTCCGCGCTGCCTGAACCCTAGTCACTCTCACGCGAGGTTCGCCATGTCCATCCTGCGTTCCATCACCGCCGTCGCCGCCAGCCTGATGCTGGCGGTGGGGGCAGCGCAAGCCGCCCCCAAGGTCGTCAAGAAGGTGCCGCCCGAATTCCCCTCGGAGGCGGCCAAGAAGGGCATCTCCACGGGTTCTGTGAAGGCCAAGCTGGTCATCGAGGCCGACGGCAAGGTCAGCGACGTCGAGATCCTCGAGGCCGAGCCCAAGCGCGTGTTCGATCGTGCCGTGAAAGCAGCGCTGATGGAGTGGAAGTTCGAGGCGGGCGAGAAGGGCACGCACGAAGTGAAGCTGGTCTTCAAGAACGAAGACTGAGCGGCTGAGCCGGCACCACGCCGGCTGCAGGCGCTCAGCGCCGCATGGAGGGCGGCACGTCGCCCGCGTGCGAACCGGGCCACAGCCGCACACCGCCCACCACCAGCGCTACCGCGAACACGGCGCCGGCCGCCAGGCCCAGGCGCCGTTTTCTTTGCGCCTGCCGCACCCGCTGGTGGCCGATGCCGGTGGCCTCGCGCAACGCCGCGCTGCGCTGCGCCGCAGGCAGCCGCTTCAGCTGCACGGCCTGCTTGCGGCCGTCACGCCCGGTCACAATTTCAAAGCTCAGCGGCTCATCGAGCCGCGGCCCATCGCCATCGGTCGGAAAAGCCGCCAGCGCCACGAACACCTCATCCCCGCCACCCAGCGGGCGAATGCTGCCGTAACCGCCATCGGCGTTCCAGGCGCTCAGCGTTCCTTCAAATCTCATACGCTCCTCTGACGCAATCCTCCAATGGTGGGCGCAGCCAGCGTGCGCCCCGCAACGGGATGTAAGCCCGACAATGCTGGCTTTTGACGCCTTTGCGAATCCCTAGCGAATGTCCATCCACTGGTTTCCCGGCCACATGCACTCTACCGCCCGCGCGATCAAGGATCGCGTCAAGGCGGGGCTGGACGTCGTGATCGAGCTGCTGGACGCGCGGCTGCCCGGCTCCAGCAGCAACCCGATGCTGGCCGCGCTGACGACCGGCCGGCCGGCGCTGAAGGTGCTGAACAAGCAGGACCTGGCCGACCCGGCGCAGACCGCGGCCTGGCTGGACTTCTACAACGCGCAGCCGCACACCCGCGCCATCCCGCTGGATGCCGGCGAGAAGGCACCGGCACGCGCGCTGATCAAGGCCTGCCGCGAACTGGCACCGCTGCGCGGCGACATGCACAAGCCGCTGCGCGTGCTGATCTGTGGCATCCCCAACGTCGGCAAGAGCACACTGATCAACACGCTGGTGGGCAAGCGCGCCGCCAAGACCGGCGACGAGCCCGGCATCACGAAGATCGAGCAGAAGATCGTGCTGGAAAACGGGTTCTACCTGTTCGACACGCCCGGCATGATGTGGCCGCGCATCGCCATCGCGCAGAGCGGCTACCACCTGGCCGCCAGCGGTGCGATCGGCCGCAACGCGTTCGACGAGGAAGAGGTGGCGCTGGAACTGATCGCGACGCTGAAGCGCCACTATCCCGAGCGGCTGCAGCAGCGTTACGACCTGGCCGAGCTGGGCACGGACGAGGCGGTGCTGGAGGCGATCGGCGTGAAACGCGGCGCCAAGATCCGCGGTGGCGCGGTGCAGATGCACAAGGCCGCTGAGGCACTGCTGGGCGACTTCCGCGGCGGACAACTGGGCGCCATCACGCTGGAGACGCCGGACGAGATGGCCGCCTGGCGCCGCGAGCTGGCCGAGGCCGAGGCGCTGCAGGCCGCCGAGCGCGAGGCGGCACAGGCCGCCGACAAGGCAAGGCGCAGCGGCCGCCGCCAGGCGTCCAGCGGCGACGCCTGACGGCGCGACAGCTCACCAGCCGCGCCGCGGCGGTGGGCCGTAGTCGCGGCCCCCGCGATCACCACTGTCGCCGCGCTCGTAGCGGGGGCTCTCCACCACGGTCACATGGGCCGAGCCATAGCGGTGTCCATGGTGGCGCGGCGGCACGATGATGCAGCCGGACAACATTGCGGCAGCCACCAACACCACGCCGAGGGTCGTTCGTTTCATGAATTTCTCTCCGGCCGCAAGAGCGCGGCCCGCGTGATCTAACTGTGCGGCGGGCGCTGGGGATGACCTCGCTCACAAGGCGTTACGCCAGCTTTACCTCACGCGGAGCGGCGCCTCGCGGCACGATTCACGCCCCACCCTGCCGGCTCAACCGCAGTGACCGCGTATCCTGCGCGCCTCTTCCTTTTCATCGCTCGTCATGAAACTGTTGCTGGTGCCTTTGCTTTCGCTCTTGCTTGCTGCGTGCGCAGCGTCACCCCGAGGTGCCGGCACCACCGCCGACGCCGAAGGCACCATCTGCGAGCGCGAGTCGCGCACGGGCAGCATGCTGTCCAGTTCGCGCTGCCGCACGGAAGCGCAGCGCGAGGCGGAGCGGCGCGCTGCCGCTGCGGTGGGCGAGAACATGCGTCAGAGCGCCCCCACGCCTGTGGGCGGCGGCAAGGGTCCCTGATCAGCCGTCCGCTTCGCGCAGCACGGCGGCCAGGCAGGCCATGCCGGCTGCCAGCACCGCCGCCGTCAGCCACAGCGCAGCCTCGAAGCTGCCGCTGGCCTCGACCATGCGGCCCGTCAGCGCCGGCGCGCTGACCTGCGCGGCCCCGTAGCTCAGCGTCAGCCGCGCCATCGCCTTGCCAGGGTTGGCTGGCGAGCGGCGGCCGACAAGGGCCAGCGTCAGGCTGACGATGCCGATGAAGGTCGCGCCGTACAGCAGCGCGCCCAGCAGCGCCGCAGCCAGGCCGCCGGCCAGCACCGGCAGCAGCACACCCACGATCTGCAGGCCGAAGGCCAGCAGCAGTGCCCCCACGTCGCCCAACCGTCTGGCGACGTGGTCCCACAGGAACACCGCCGGCGTGGCCGCCAGTCCCACCAGCAGCCAGGCCCAGGCGCCCTGCCCCGCCAGCAGCGGCAGCCCCTCGACGATGGCAACCGTGAACGTCGCGTTGATGACGAAGCCCCAGCCGGCACAGAAGTAGGCCGCCACCATCAGCGCCATCCAGCGCCGGCTGGGCGCGTCGCCCCTGGCGGCGGACTTGCCGGGCGGCGGGACGGGCGGCCGCCAGCGCCAGGCTGGAATCAGGAACACCAACCCCAGCAGCGCGAAGCCCAGCCACTGCCTGTCCCAGGCGAGGCCCGCGCCGGTCATGCCCATGGCGCCCAGCGCCGACACGACGATGCCCAGCCCCAGGCCGATGAAGTAGATGCCCAGCTCGGGCCGCCGGCCGGAGCGGATCAGCCAACCCTGCACCAGCCCCGAGCCCAGCAGCATGCCGGCCGCGCCACACAAGCCGCCCAGGTAGCGCGATGCGGCCCACACGCCGAACGACGTGCTCCACCCCATCAGTGCGGTGATCGCCAGCGCCAGCGGCAGCCCCCAGCTGTACAACCGCTGGCGCCACACTGGGCTCTCGATCCAGGCCGCCAACAGCGCGCCGCTCATGTAGCCGGCGTAATTGATGGCCGCCAGCAGCCCGCCGTCGGCCAGGCCCAGGCCCGCCTGCGCCTGCATCTGCGGCAGCAGCGGCGTGTAGGCGAAGCGGGCCAGGCCGATGGTCAGCACCAGCGCGCAGATGCCGCCCAGCAGCACCTGCCACGCCTGCAGTCTGGATTCGTGCGGCATGCCGGTCAGCCTAACGCGCATCGCGCCTCCCCTGATGGGTGGGAAGGTCCGCACTTGCAAAGCCAGCCGCCAGACCTATGTGCCCACCATGCCGCTGCTGATCTGCTTCGCCTTCGTCCTGCTGGCCGCCGCCGCCATCGCGCTGTGGCCGCGGTGGGTGCGCAGCCGCCGCGAACGCATCGCCAGCCAACCGTTCCCGCCCGCGTGGCGGCGGCTGCTGCGCCGCCATGTGCCGCTGGTGGCCCGGCTGCCGGCCCGCCAGCAGCTGCGGCTGAAAGGGCTGATGCAGGTGTTTCTGGCCGAGAAACCCATCATCGGCTGCCGCGGACTGAAGGTGACGGACGAGATGCGGGTGACCATCGCCGCGCTGGCCTGCCTGCCGCTGCTGGGCGCGGCGCGTGGCCTGTACCCCGAGCTGCGCCAGATCCTGCTGTACCCCGGCGCTTTCGTCGTCGAGCGACCGGTGACCGAATCGGGCGGCGTGCTGTCCGACCAGCGCCGCGTGCTGGCCGGCGAGAGCTGGAGCCAGGGCCAGGTGTTGCTGGCCTGGGACGAAGTGAAGCGCGGCGCCGCCACGCCGGGCGACGGCCACAACGTGGTCATCCACGAGTTCGCCCACCAGCTGGATCAGGCGGGCGGCCAGGCCAACGGCGCGCCGGCCCTGGCCACGGCGGCCGACTACCGTCGCTGGTCGACGGTGATGCAAAACGAGTTCGATGCGTTGCGAGCGCGGCTGGCGCAAGGCGAGCCCTCGCTGATCGACGCCTATGGCGCGACCGAGCCGGCGGAATTCTTCGCCGTCATCAGCGAGCTGTTCTTCGAGCGGCCACTGGAGCTGGCCGCGGCGCACCCGGCGCTGTACGCCGAACTGAGCCGCTACTACCGGCTGGATCCCGCAGGCTGGCACTGAGGCGCCGGCGGGCCAGCAAGCCTGGCGCTCAGAAGCCCAGGCTGGCCAGCAGGTCGTCCACGTCGTCCTGCTTGAGCGCCTTGTCGGGCGTCTGTACGCCGGTCAGCTCTTCCGGCACCGCGGCGTCGGCCATCGGCAGGCTGGCGATCAGGTCGTTCAGCGGCGGCTCGGCGCGCTCCAGCATCTTGGTCACCTTGTTGATGACCTGGCCGGAGAGATCCTGGAAGTCTTGCGACATCATGATCTCGGTGTGCAACGACTTCTCGCGCGCGGCAAAGCTGGCAGCGTCGGAGGCGTAGGCGGCGCACAGTTTCATCAGCGCGCGGGCCCGGTCCTGGCTGATGTTGCTGGACAGTGCCAGCCGGTTCAGCGCGTCGGACAGCTCCCGCCCCTTCTTGCGCACGGCCTCGGCATCTTCCTGCGCGGCCTCCACCAGGTTCAGCACCTTGGTGGCGGCCTGCTCGGTCATGCTGCGCACGTAGGCGAGGCGCTCCCGAGCGTCGGGCAGCTCGGCGGCGACGCCCCGCAACACCTGAGCCGCTTCGGCCTTGATCTGGGTCTGGATGGACGACGCGTCGGACATGTGAACTCCCTTGGGGCTGCGACCCGCACTGGCGCTGGCCGGTGGGCAGTTTAGGAGCGGGCCTGCTGCATTGCACAGCCTCAAACGCGCCGGGCGCGGCCTAGTTCACGCCGGGCGCACCGGCGCGGGGCGGTGCGGTCACAGCGGCGCAAGCAACGCCCTCAACGCCGTGACCTGTGCCACATCCAGCCGCCCGGCAGCCTCGGCCAGCCGCAGTTGCCGGCGGCCCAGCGCCCGCAACAGGTCGTCGTCCAGCCCGGCGGCGGTCAGTGCGTCCAGGTGGCGCGCCAGCACGCCGGCGTCGCCGCGTGCGATGGGGCCGGACACGGCGCCCGCCAGGCCACGGCCCTGTGCGGTGTCCAACGCGCCGCGGGTCAGCGGCAGCAACGCGGGCAAGGCGTCATCGCCGGCCAGGCCCGCGGCGCTCCACAGCGATCCCGCTTCAGCCAGCACGGCCAGCACACCGCTGGCGGCGAGGTTGGCCGCTGCGTGATAGGCGGCGCGCGCGCTCGCCGGCATGGGCGACGGCAACGCCAGCGGCTGCATGCCCAGCCTCAGCGCCAGCGCCTGCAGCTCAGGCCGGTGCGCAGCGTCGGCCTCGATGCCGACGTGGGCTCCCGCCAGGCCGGTGTCGCCCGCCAGCAGCTTCAGCGGATGAAAACCTGCCGCGGCCGGCGCCGGGGCCAGCGCGGCCAGCGGCGTCGCACCGCTGCAATGCAGCGCCAACTGGCCGGCCCGCCAGGTCAGCGCGGCGGCCGTGGCGGCGATGTGGTCGTCAGGGACGGTCAGCCAGACCCAGTCAGCCCGGGCCGCGGCACCGGTCGGCGTGAACTCGCCATCAGCCGGCGTACGCCGCCCGATGACGACTTCGTCGCCCGCCGACCGCAGCGCAGGCACGAGCGCCTGCGCCAACCGGCCGAGGCCGATGACGGCATGGCGCCGCTGCATCCTCAGGGCTTCACGAACTTCAGCGTCATGCGGTCGCTCTCGCCGATGGCCTGGTACTTCGCGCGGTCCTTGTCCTTCAGCGCGTAGGTCGGCGGCAACGTCCAGACGCCCTCGGGATGGTCGGCCGTGTCCTTCGGATTGGCGTTGACCTCGCTGCGGCCGGCCAGCTTGAAGCCGGCGGCTTCGGCGAACTTGATGACAGTGGCTTCATGCACGTAGCCGGTGCTGGCCTTGGCGTCCTGGGTGCGGGCGGCCGGCAGGCGGTGCTCCTCCACGCCCAGCGTGCCGCCCGGCTTCAGCGCCTTGAAGGCCGCGTCAAACACCGCCTGTGCGCTGCCGTTGCTCATCCAGTTGTGCACGTTGCGAAAAGTCAGCACCGCATCGGCCGTGCCGGCAGGCGCGATCTCGACTTGGCCCTTGGCAGCATCGAAGGTCGTGATCTTGACCTTGCCGTACACGGCCGACGCGTCCATCTTGGCCTTGAAGCGAGCGCTGGCGCCGGCCACTGCGTAGAGCTGGCCCTGCTCGCGCAGGTAGGGCGCCAGGATCTCGGTGTACCAGCCACCGCCCGGCGCCAGCTCCACCACCGTGTCGGTCGGCTTGATGCCGAAGAAGCTCAAAGTCTCGTAGGGGTGGCGTGCGGCATCACGCGCGACGTTGCCGACCGTGCGGTGGTCGGCCGCGATGGCCGCCTTCAGCGGGTCGGCGGTCTGGGCCTGCGTGCCGAGGGCGGCGGCAATGAGAGCAGCGGCGGTGAACCAGGTCTTCATGGGCAGAGGTCTCCTTGTGGGGGCGGCCAGTATCGGGCCGCCTGAGTCCCCCTGCCAGACGTCAGTGCCCGGCTCAGCGCCTGGGTCTCGGCGGCTTCTTCGCGCCGTTGGTGTCGGCAGGCGCGACGACACCGCGCACGGCCGCCTGCGCGAGCTTGAAGAACACGTCGGTGTTGTCGATGACGCCGGTGAAAGCCAGGGCGCCGGGGCCGTAGGCGGACAGCGGGATGTCAGTGGCGGTATGCACCGCGGAGTCGCCCGGCACCTGGCCGGTGATGAGGTACTCGCCCACCGCGTCGTCGCGCTCCTGCGCATTCGCGGGGTACCAGCTCAACGGCGGCTGCTTGCCGAACGGCTGCTGGCCGTCGCGCTGCGGTGTCTTCTTGGTGCGCCAGTCCTCATAGCGGTCGGCGTTGGCGCCGTAGCCCACCAGCAGCCGGTAGTCGATGTCAGTGGTCTCGGGGTAGCCGTCGGCGGCGATCTTGTAGCGCGGGAAGCCGGCCTTCTCGTAGGGGCCGACGACGGCGTTGCGCAGATTGACCACGCCCTTCTTTGCGCCCAGTTCCTGCAGCGCCTTGTCGGTGACGGTGGCGCCGCCGATCAGCGCGGCGCCGGAGCATTCGTGGTCGGCCGTCACGATGACCAGCGTGTCACCGTGCTCGGCGGCGAAGTCCTGCGCCACGCGAACGGCGCGGTCGAACTCCAGCGTGTCCAGCATCCACCGCTCGGTGTCCATCGCGTGCGCCTGCTTGTCGATGGACGCGCCTTCGATCATCAGCACGAAGCCTTTGGGCGAACGCTGCAGCACGCCCAGCGCCTTGGCGGCCATCTCGTCCAGCATGGGCTGGTCGGGCAGGCCGAAGTCGGCGACGACGCTGCTGCCGCCCAGGCCATTGCTGTCGGCGCCGCGGCGGCCGTTGATCTTGTCCAGCGCAACGTTCATGTTGGAGAACGCGAACAGGCCCAGCAGCGGCTTGGTGCTGTCGGCACGGTCCATGTCGGCCTTGGTGGCGGCATAGCTGAAGCCGGCGGACTGGAAGTCCTTGATGAGGTCGCGGTCCTTGTCCATCGCGCCCGGTGCGGCGCCCCAGCGCCTGACGATCTCGGCCGTGTGCGGGTCGGTGGCAGAGAACGCGTAGTCGTTGCTGTCGGTGCGCGCCGAGCCCGGAGTGCCTGCGCTGCCGCCCGGCAAGAACCACTTGCGGCCGCCGCCCATCAGCACCGTCAGGCCGGTGCGGCCGCGGTCGTCGAAGAACTGGTCCACGATGCCGGTGCCGGCACCGCGGTTGCTGGTGTGCACGGCGTTGCCGGCGGGCGTCGCGTCGAACACGTCGGCCGTCGTCACGATGCCCAGTTGCTTGCCCTGCGTGCGGTGCAGGTACTCGCTGAGGTACTCAACGCGCGGGTTGTCGAAGGCGTCGACGGTGTCGTCGGGGAACACGCCCTCCTCGTTGTTGTTGTTCTTGTTGCCGCTGACGTAGGCCGTCATGCCGGGCGAAGAGTCGGTCACGATGGAGTTCAGAGACGCGGTCTTCACCATCGCCGTCGCAGTGAAGCTGTCCATCGCGAGCGGCTGCAGGGACTTGCCCTGCGCATAGCCGTGCACGATGCGCGCTGCGGTGCGCTGCGAGGCGCCCATGCCGTCGCCCATCAGCACGATGATGTTCTTGACCTTGGGACCCATGGCGGCCGTGAACGGCACGACCTCGAAGTTGCCCTTGGCCACGACCTTCTGCCCGTCGGCCTGCGTGGCCTCGACGCTGAACTCGTGCCTGCCGGCGCGGTCGGTCGACACGGCGCGCAAGGTGGCCACACTGCTCTCGGCAGCCACATCCTTCACGCAGCCGGTGGCGCAATCGCGCAGCGCGACGGTGGCGTTCACCGGCTTGCCGTCGATGAGGAAACGCGCGGCGGTGATCTTCTGTCCCGCATCGGCCTTGATGGTGGCCTGCAGGTCGAATCGCTGGCCGGGCAGGAAGCGCGCGATGACGGGATCGGGCTGGCCGCTGGCGAACAGCTCGCTGGGTGGCGTGAGGCGCGTGACGGTAGGCGCGGCGCTCGCCGAGGCGCTGGCGATCAAGGCCAGGAGGACGATGTTTTTCATGGCGCGTTGAAGCTCAGTGCGAATGACCGTGGGTGTGGGCGGGTGCGGCGGTGCCGGCCTGGGTGGCCAGCGCGGCGGGGTCGAGATGCAGGCGCACCCACGACACGCGGCCGGTGGCGTCCTCGGCGGCGCCGAATTCGAGACGGCCGCTCAACGTCAGCGGGCCGGGCTGGAAGGCGACAAGGCGGTCGCGCTGCCCGCTCGCAAGCACGACGGTGACAGCGGACGGCGGCAGGTCGTCAGCCTCGCCGTCAGCGTGCTCGGCCATCGTGATGGGAACGGGCACCAGCAGGAAGCTGCCGGCCTGCGGCTGCTCGCGCCGCACCATGAAACCGGTGAGCTTCACCGCCTGCCCGTTGACCGACAGCAGTTTGGCGCTGGGCTCCAGGCCGCGCGGGCCGATGGGCTGGGCGAAGAAGTCGGTGAAGCGGAGTTCAACGGGCGCCGCAGCCCTCGAGGCCAGCGGCGACAGGCTCAGCGCAGCGGCGAGCAACAGGGAAGGCAGACGCATGCAGCAGGGCCTGATCAAAAGGCCGCATGCTCGCGTCGGTGTGTGTCAGATCGATGACGACGGTGCCGCCTTCGGGCCGAGCGCCGGGCCGCCCCAAGCCGGCCCACGATGGCGATGTGCTCACGGCTCGAAGCCGCGAGCATCGCTGTCCCTTCGAGGCACCGCCCAGGCGAAGGCGAGTTCAGCGAGGTGCGACTGGGCGATGGGCTTCAATGCCCCAGGGCGAGCCCGCTGTTGCGCCGCGGGTCGTTGGCACCGTAGAAACGGTTCTTGCCCACCGGCTTGCCGCCCAGCTTCGGCGCACCGACCAGGATGGTGGCGAGATGGTTGGCCGGTTGCGGCTCGGCGAACTTGTGGCCCCAGCCCTCCAGGATCTTGCGCGTGTCGGGCGACAGCGCGAAGTCCTCGACGTTGGTGGCTTCGGGCAGCCACTGCTGATGGAAGCGCGGCGCGTCGGTCGCCTCCTGCACGTCCATGCCGTAGTCGATGACGTTGATCATCGTGTGCAGCACCGCCGTGATGATGCGGCTGCCGCCCGGTGTGCCGACCACCATCACCGGCTTGCCGTCCTTGCTGACGATGGTGGGGCTCATGGACGACAGCGGCCGCTTGCCCGGCTCGATCTTGTTGGCCTCGCCCTGCACCAGGCCGTACAGGTTGGGCACGCCGACCTTGGCGGTGAAGTCGTCCATCTCGTCGTTCAGCAGCACGCCGGTCTTCGCGGCGGTCAGCCGGGCACCGAACCAGTCGTTCAGCGTGTACGTCACCGACACCGCATTGCCCCATTTGTCGACGATGGAGTAGTGCGTCGTGTTGCTGCCCTCGTGCGGCGCCACGCCGGGCTTGATCTCTTGCGACACGCCTGCCTTGTTCGGCTGGATGGCTGCGCGGATCTGGGCTGCGTACGCCTTGCTCAGCAACCGGTCCAGCGGGTTCTTCACGAAGTCGGGGTCACCGAGGTAGCTGTTGCGGTCCACGTAGGCGTGGCGCATGGCCTCGATCTGGTAATGCACTGCCTGCGCGGATCGGAAGCCCAACTCCTTGAGCGGGTAGCCCTCCAGGATGTTCAGCATCTCGCAGATGATGACGCCGCCCGAGCTGGGCGGCGGCGCCGACACGACACGGTAGCCGCGGTAGTCGCACTCCACGGGCTGCAGCTCGCGGGTGGTGTACTGGTCGAAGTCGGCCTGCTGCAGGATGCCCTTGCCGGCCTGGCTGCTGGCCACGATGGCGGCCGCCACCGGCCCCTTGTAGAAGCCCGCCTCGCCCTTGTCGCGGATGGCTTTCAGCGTCGTGGCAAGGTCCTTCTGCACCAGCTTCTGGCCGACCTGGAACGGCTCGCCCTTGTTCAGGAAGATGGCGGCCGTCGCCGGGTCCTTGCGGAAGTCGTCGGTCGCGCTTTGCAGCATGTCGATGTCCCCCTGATCGAGCACGAAGCCCTTCTCGGCATAGTGGATGGCCGGCGCGATGACGGTTGCGCGCTTCAGCGTGCCGTACTTTCTCAGCGCGTACTCCAGGCCCGACACGCTGCCCGGCACGCCCACGGCGAGGTGGCTGCGCGTGCTCAGCCCCTTGATGACGTTGCCGTCCTTGTCGAGGTACATGTTCGCCGTCGCGGCGAGCGGCGCCTTCTCGCGGAAGTCGAGGAAGGTCTTGCGGCCGTCGGCGAGCTGCACGGTCATGAAGCCGCCGCCGCCCAGGTTGCCCGCCGCGGGGTAGACGACGGCCAGCGCATAGCCCACCGCCACCGCCGCGTCGACCGCGTTGCCGCCGTCCTTCAGCACGTCAACGCCCACGCGTGTGGCCAGGTGCTGGGCCGTCACCACCATGCCGTTCTCGGCGGCCACGGGGGCCACGGAGGCGGCATGCGCCGTCGTCAAGGCCGCCCAGGTGGTGAGGAGCACCAACAGACGCGGTACGGGGTTGTTCATCGATCTCATGCGAGCCACTCCATCTCGTTGCAGACCCGGACCACCTTACTGCAGCCGCGACCGCCGCCCCATCCCCCCAATCGCGCCGGCCGGTGACGCGGCCGTGGCGCGGCGTCCGACAAGCGCTGTGGTGGCCGACGCCTAGCCTTGGCAATGTCGCCATACCCTCGACCTGCTCCATGACCGCTACCGTCGCTGCCGATGCGCCCTCCGCCTGGGGGCGTTTCCTCGTGGTCGCCAAGCCCTATTGGCTGGGCGACCGCAAGCGCGTCGCCTGGTCCGTGCTGGTGGGCCTGATCGCCCTGATGCTGCTGGACACGCAGTTGGCCGTGCTCATCAACGACAAGGCCGGCGAGCTGACCTCGGCGCTGGCCTCGCGCGACGAGGGGCGCTTCTGGGAGGCCGTGCGCGGCATGCTGTGGGTGGTGGGCATCGCAGTGCCGGTCTATGCGTTCTATTACGCGTCCCGCGACGCCTACGCGAATGACTGGCGCCGCTGGCTGACCCGCCGCTACTTGGACGCCTACCTGGGCGACCGCGCCTACTTCCGCCTGGCCGGCGTGGACAACCCCGATCAGCGCATCGCCGATGACATCAACACCTTCACCGGCCGCTCGCTGAACTTCATGCTGATCCTGCTCGGCTCGGCGATGCAGCTGGTCGCGTTCAGCACGGTGCTGTGGGGGCTGTCGAAGACGCTGGTCGGTTTCCTGATCGCGTACGCGGTGATCGGGACGGTCCTGTCCATCGGGCTGTTCGGCCGGCCGCTCATCCGGCTGAACTTCTGGCAGCTCAAGCGCGAAGCGGACTTCCGCTTCCGGCTCATGCGGCTGCGCGAGAACGCCGAGTCCATCGCCTTCTATCGCGGCGAGCAACAAGAGCGCCACCAGCTGGACCAGCGCCTGCGCGCCGCGCTGCTGAACACCAAGAAGATGATCCGCGCACAGTTCCTGCTGAACTTGTTCCAGCGCTCATTCAGCCAGCTGAGCCTGCTGGTGCCGTTCGTCGTGCTGGCCGCCCAGGTGCTGTCCGGTGAGCTGGAGGTGGGCCAGGCGGTCAAGGCGGCCGGCGCGTTCGCCGCGGTGCTCAGCGCGGTGTCGCTGATCGTCGACAACTTCGAGAGCCTGTCACGCTTCGTCGCCGGCATCGACCGCCTGCACCTCATGGCCGAGAAGCTGGAGGCCGCACCAGCGGCGGCCGGCATCGACCTGCAGCCGGCGCAGGACCTGGCGCTGTCCAACGTGACCGTGACCGCGCCCGGCAGCGACCGCGTGCTGGTGCAGGACCTGTCCCTGACCGTGCCGGCGGGCGAATCGCTGCTGATCACCGGCGCCAGCGGCTGCGGCAAGAGTTCGCTGCTGCGCGCCATCGCCGGCCTGTGGACGCAGGGCGGCGGCAGGATCGACCAGCCGCCTCAGGACGACGTGTTCTTCCTGCCGCAGCGCCCCTACCTGCAGACCGGCACGCTGCGCAGCCAGTTGATCTACCCCAGCACGCACACCGAACTGGGCGACGACGCGCTGCTGAAGGTGCTGGACGAGGTGCAGCTGCGTCACCTGGCCGAGAGCGCGTCTGGCCTGGACCGCAAGGAAGACTGGGAGAAGGTGCTCAGCGGCGGCGAGCAGCAGCGCCTGGCGTTCGCGCGGCTGCTGGTGCACGCGCCGAAGGTGGCCATCCTGGACGAAGCCACCAGCGCGCTGGACGACGCCAACCAGAAGCGCCTGTACGAGCGGCTGCGCGAACGCGGCACCACGCTGATCAGCATCGCCCACCGCGCGGCGGTGGCGGGCTTTCACCGCCGCGTGCTGCAGCTGACCGGCGGCGGGCGCTGGAAGCTGTTCAACACACCGGGCGCGGCGAGCGACAAGAGCAGCGCCGAGCCCTGACCACCGCCGGCCGCCGCGATGCCCACCGACGTGGCCGACACTGAGGCCTGCTGAAACCACGAGGAGCTGTCATGCTGCTGGTCTGCCCCCAATGCGGCACGCGCAACCGCGTGCCGGACGAACGTGTTGCACAACACCCCAGCTGCGGCCAGTGCGGCGCGGCGGTCGCGCCACACGCGCCGGTCTCGCTGAGCGACGCCGCGCTGCCCGCCTATCTGCAAGGCACGGACGCGCCGGTGCTGGTGGACTTCTGGGCGGCTTGGTGCGGCCCGTGCCGCTCGTACGCGCCGCACTTCGAGCAGTTGGCCGCCGCTCGGCCTGACTTGCGCTTCGTCAAGGTCGACAGCGACGCCGCGCCCCAGGCCAGCAGCCGGCTGCAGATCCGCAGTATCCCGACCACGCTGCTGTTCGTCGGCGGCCGCGAAGTGGCGCGGCAGAGCGGCGCGATGTCCGCCGCCCAGTTGCAGGCCTGGGTGGAGGGTGCGCTGAGCCGCTGAGAGGGCATCAGCCCGCCGCGTAGGGCTCCGCTGAACGCTCGTTCTCGTCGATGCGCAGCTGCTTGCCCAGCGCCGGGAAGGCGCGCTGCGCGCAGCCCTCGCGCTCGCACAGCTTGCAGCCGGGACCGATGGGTGTGGCGCTGTCGGGGTCGCTGAGGTCCAGGCCCTTGGCGTAGACCGTCTGGCCGGCATGGCGCAGGTCGCAGCCCAGGCCCACCGCGAACGCGCGCTCCGGGGAGCCGTGGCCGCCGGTGGCGCGGGTCTCGCAGTGCGCGATCCACAGGTAGCTGCGCCCGTCGGGCATGCGCGCCACCTGCGTCAGCACGCGGCCGGGCTGCGCGAAGGCCTCGTAGACGTTCCACAGCGGGCAGGTGCCGCCGCCGCGCGAGAAGTGGAAGTCGGTGGCGGACTGGCGCTTGGAGATGTTGCCGGCACGGTCCACGCGCACGAAGAAGAATGGCAGGCCGCGCGCGTCGCGGCGCTGCAGCGTGGACAGGCGGTGGCACACGGTCTCGAAGCTGACGTTGAAGCGCCGCGCCAGCAGCGCAATGTCGTGGCGCTGCTCCTGCGCGGCGGCCAGGAAGCGGCCATAGGGCAGCACCAGCGCGCCGGCGAAGTAGCTGGCCAGGCCGATGCGCGCGAGCGCCGCGGCGTCCGCGCTGAAGGGGTTGGATGCGACCAGCCGGTCGATCTCGGCACCGGCCTCCAGGTAGGCCAGTTGCGTGGCGAGCTGGAAGGCGCGCTGCCCGGCCGTCAGCGTGTCGGCCAGCCGAAGGCGGCGCTGAACGGGGTCGAAGCGGCGCAGTCGACCTTCCACCACGCCCCGCACCTGCACCCCGTGCGCGGCCCGCAGGTGCGCCTCCAGCCGTGGCACCAGGTCTTGCGTGCTGTCGGCGGCGTCCAGCCGCAGCGCCAGCGCTTCGGCGGCGCGGTCCAGGCCGTCCATGTGATTGTGGTGGGCATAGAAGAAGTCGCGCACCTCCTCGTGCGAGGCCTGGCCCGCCGCTGCGCCGCCGTCTCGCTCGCCGCGGCCCAGGCTGGCCAGCCGCTGCTCGGCGCTGCGTGCGCGGCCATGCAGGCGCAGCAGCAGCTGTGAGATGGCGGGCATTTGCTGGGCCAGTGCGCGCAGCTCGGCGTCGGGCACGCCACCGGCCAGCGCGGCCTCGGCGGCAATCTCGTGCAGCTGCGCGAAGCGCCGCGCCTCGTCGTCCTCGGAGAAGAACGCCAGGTCCACGCCCAGCGCCGCCTGCAGCCGCTGCAGCGCCGCCATGCTCAGCGGACGCTGGTTGTTCTCCAGCTGGTTCACGTAGCTGGGCGACAGCTGCAGCTGCTGCGCCAGCGCCGCCTGCGTCAGGCCACGCTGCTCGCGCAACGTCTTCAGCTTCACGCCCAGGAATATCTTGCGCATCGCGCCCTCAAACTTTGCAAACATTGCAAATCGCGTCCGCAATCTTCGCACTTCAACGCCCCATATCGGTTGAGATCACCGCGCACCGCTGCGAAGATTGCGAACATCAGAACGCACTGCCTTCCCGGAGACCTTCCATGAGCGACACCCCCACCCCCGGCTTCAAGCCCAAGAAGTCCGTGGCCCTGTCCGGCGTGACGGCCGGCAACACCGCGCTGTGCACGGTGGGCCGCAGCGGCAACGACCTGCACTACCGTGGCTACGACATCCTGGACATCGCCGAGGTTTGCGAGTTCGAGGAGATCGCGCACCTGCTGGTGCACGGCAAGCTGCCAACGCGCGCCGAGCTGAAGGGCTACAAAGCCAAGCTGCGGTCGCTGCGTGGCCTGCCGGACGCAGTGATGAGCGCGCTGGAGACATTGCCCGCCGCCGCCCACCCGATGGACGTGATGCGCACCGGCGTGTCGGCGCTGGGCTGCTCGCTGCCCGAGAAGGACGACCACAACCTGCCCGGCGCGCGCGACATCGCTGACCGGCTGATGGCGTCGCTGGGCTCCATGCTGCTGTACTGGTACCACTTCAGCCACAACGGCCGGCGCATCGAGGTCGAGACCGACGACGACTCCATCGGCGGCCATTTCCTGCACCTGCTGCACGGCCACAAGCCCAGCGACAGCTGGGTGCGCGCGATGCACACGTCGCTGAACCTGTACGCCGAGCACGAGTTCAACGCCAGCACGTTCACCGCCCGCGTCATCGCCGGCACCGGCAGTGACATGCACTCGGCCATCGCCGGCGCCATCGGCGCGCTGCGCGGCCCCAAGCATGGCGGCGCCAACGAGGTGGCGTTCGAGATCCAGAAGCGCTACGACACCCCGGATGAGGCCGAGGCCGACATCCGCGCCCGCGTGGAGCGCAAGGAGGTCGTCATCGGCTTCGGCCACCCGGTCTACACGGTCAGCGACCCGCGCAACGTCGTCATCAAGGGCGTGGCCAAAAAGCTGTGCGAAGAAGCCGGCTCCACCAAGATGTACGACATCGCCGAGCGGCTCGAGTCGACGATGTGGGAGATCAAGAAGATGTTCCCCAACCTGGACTGGTTCAGCGCGGTCAGCTATCACATGATGGGCGTGCCGACGGCCATGTTCACGCCGCTGTTCGTCATCTCGCGCACCAGCGGCTGGGCGGCGCACGTCATCGAGCAACGCATCGACAACAAGATCATCCGGCCGAGTGCCAACTACACCGGGCCGGAAGATCAGAAGTTCGTCCCCATCGACCAGCGCAAGTGACATGAACACGCCGTACCGCAAGTCCCTGCCCGGCAGCACGCTGGACTACTTCGACGCCCGCGAGGCCGTCGAGCGGCTGGCGCCCGGTGCCTGGGCCGCTCTGCCCTACACGGCGCGCGTGCATGCCGAGAACCTGGTGCGCCGCGCCGACCCCGCGCAGCTGGACGACTACCTCGGCCAGTTGATCGGGCGCAAGCGCGACCTGGACTTCCCGTGGTTCCCGGTGCGCGTGGTCTGCCACGACATCCTGGGGCAGACCGCGCTGGTGGACCTGGCCGGCCTGCGCGACGCCATCGCCAAGGAGGGCGGCGACCCGGCCAAGGTGAACCCGGTCGTGCCGGTTCAGCTGATCGTCGACCACTCGCTGGCCGTTGAGTGCGGCGGCTTCGACCCCGACGCCTTCGCGAAGAACCGCGCCATCGAGGACCGCCGCAACGAGGACCGCTTCCACTTCATCGAGTGGACCAAGCGCGCCTTCGACAACGTGGACGTGATCCCGGCGGGCAACGGGATCATGCATCAGATCAACCTGGAGAAGATGTCGCCGGTGGTCTATGTTGCTGAGGGTGTCGCCTTCCCCGACACCTGCGTCGGCACCGACAGCCACACGCCGCACGTTGATGCGCTGGGCGTCATCGCCATCGGTGTAGGTGGGCTGGAGGCCGAGAACGTGATGCTGGGCCGCGCGTCGTGGATGCGCCTGCCCGACATCGTCGGCGTGGAGCTGACCGGCCAGCGCCAGCCGGGTATCACGGCGACCGACATCGTGCTGGCGCTGACCGAGTTCCTGCGCCAGCAGAAGGTCGTCGGCGCCTATCTGGAGTTCTACGGCGCCGGCGCGCGCAGCCTGTCCATCGGTGATCGCGCGACCATCTCCAACATGTGCCCTGAGTACGGCGCCACCGCCGCTCTGTTCAGCATCGACGAGCAGACGCTGGCGTACCTGCGCCTGACCGGCCGCGATGAAGCGCAGGTGCAACTGGTGGAGACCTACGCGAAGACGGCCGGCTTCTGGGCCGACAGCCTGGCCGACGCCAGCTATGAGCGCGTGCTGACGTTCGATCTGTCCACGGTCGAGCGCAACATGGCCGGCCCGTCCAACCCGCACCGCCGCCTGCCCACCGCAGCGCTGGCCGAGCGCGGCATTGCCGTCGATCTGGACAAGGCGCGCGCGGAAGAAGCGCAGGGCCTGATGCCCGACGGCGCGGTGATCATCGCAGCCATCACCAGCTGCACCAACACCAGCAACCCGCGCAACGTCATCGCCGCCGGCCTGCTGGCGCGCAACGCCAACCGGCTGGGCCTCCTGCGCAAGCCTTGGGTCAAGTCGTCTCTGGCGCCCGGCTCCAAGACCGTGGAGCTGTACCTGAAGGAAGCCGACCTGCTGGGGGAGCTGGAGCAGCTGGGTTTCGGCATCGTGGCCTTCGCCTGCACGACCTGCAACGGCATGAGCGGCGCGCTGGACCCGGCCATCCAGCAGCAGATCATCGACCGCGACCTGTACGCGACGGCCGTGCTGTCCGGCAACCGCAACTTCGACGGCCGCATCCACCCTTACGCCAAGCAGGCCTTCCTGGCGTCGCCGCCGCTGGTGGTCGCCTACGCGATTGCCGGCACGATGCGCTTCGACATTGAGCGCGACGTGCTGGGCGTGGCGGACGGCCGCGAGATCCGCTTGAAGGACTTGTGGCCCGGCGACGACGAGATCGACGCGCTGGTCGCCAAGGCGGTCAAGCCCGCGCAATTCCGTGCCGTCTACGAGCCGATGTTCGCCATCCACGCCGACGGCGGCGAGCGCGCCGCGCCGCAGTACGACTGGCGCCCGCAGTCCACCTACATCCGCCGTCCGCCCTACTGGGACACGGAAGGCACCGGCGCGCTGGCCGCACACCCGCGCACCCGCCGCGGGCTGCGCCCGCTGGCCATCCTGCCGGACAACATCACGACCGACCACCTGTCGCCGTCCAACGCCATCCTGATGAACTCGGCCGCGGGCGAGTACCTGCATCAGATGGGCCTGCCGGAGGAGGACTTCAACTCCTACGCCACCCACCGCGGCGACCACCTGACGGCCATGCGCGCCACCTTCGCCAACCCGACGCTGAAGAACGAGATGGTGCGCAATGCCGATGGCACGGTGCGTGCCGGCTCTCTGGCGCGCGTCGAGCCCGAGGGCCAGGTCATGCGCATGTGGGAGGCCATGGAGACCTACCAGCAGCGCAGCCAGCCGCTGATCATCATTGCCGGCGCCGACTACGGCCAGGGCAGCTCACGCGACTGGGCTGCCAAGGGCGTGCGGCTGGCCGGCGTGGAGGTCGTCGTGGCCGAAGGCTTCGAGCGCATCCACCGCACCAACCTGATCGGCATGGGCGTGCTGCCGCTGGAGTTCCTGCCCGGCACCAACCGCCTGACGCTGCAACTGGACGGCACAGAGACCTACGACGTCGAAGGCGACATCGCCCCGGGCGCGACGCTGGCGCTGGTCATCCACCGTCGCGATGGCCGTGTGGACCGCGCGCCAATGCGTTGCCGTCTGGACACTGCAGAAGAAGTGCAGGTGCACGAGGCCGGCGGCGTGCTGCAGCGCTTTGCGCAGGACTTCCTGGCGGAGCACGCATGACCTACGAAAAACAAGTACGCATCCCCGCCACCTACCTGCGCGGCGGCACCAGCAAGGGCGTGTTCTTCCGGCTGGAAGACCTGCCCGAGTCGTGCCGCGTTCCCGGAAAGCCGCGCGACCGGCTGTTCCAGCGTGTCATCGGCAGCCCCGACCCTTACGCTGCGCAGATCGACGGCATGGGCGGCGCCACCAGCAGCACCAGCAAGTGCGTGATCATCTCGCCCAGCACGCGCGCCGGCCATGACGTGGACTACCTGTACGGCCAGGTGTCTATCGACAAGGACTTCGTCGACTGGAGCGGCAACTGCGGCAACCTGTCCACCGGCGCTGGCGCCTTCGCAATCCACGCCGGCTATGTGCGCCCCGTGCCGCAGGACGGCGTGTGCACCGTGCGCATCTGGCAGGCCAACATCGGCAAGACCATCGTGGCGCATGTGCCCGTGCGCGGTGGCCAGGTGCAGGAGAGCGGCGACTTCGAGCTGGACGGCGTGACCTTTGCGGCCGCCGAGATCGTGCTGGAGTTTCTGGACCCGGCCGACGACGGTGACGACGGCGGCGCGATGTTCCCCACCGGCCACCTCGTCGACGAACTGGACGTGCCTGGCCTGGGCACACTGAAAGCCACGCTGATCAACTCCGGCATCCCCACCGTGTTTGTCAACGCGGCCGACATCGGTCACACCGGCGCCGAACTGCGCGAGCACATCAACGGCTCGCCCGAACTGCTGGCGAAGTTCGAGGCCATCCGCGTGGCCGGCGCCCTGCGCATGGGCCTCATCAAGACGCCCGAAGAAGCCGTCACCCGCCAGCACACGCCCAAGATCGCCTTCGTCGCGCCGGCCGCCGACTACACCGCGTCCAGCGGCAAACAGATCAAGGCGGCCGACATCGACCTGCTGGTGCGCGCGCTGTCCATGGGCAAGCTGCACCACGCCATGATGGGCACGGCCTCCGTTGCCATCGCGACCGCGGCGGCCATTCCCGGCACGTTGGTCAACCTCGCCGCCGGCGGCGGCGCGAGGGAGGCGGTGCGCTTCGGCCACCCGTCCGGCGTGCTGCGCGTCGGCGCCCAGGCCGCGCAAGCCAACGGCCAATGGACCGTCACCAAGGCCGTCATGAGCCGCAGCGCGCGCATCCTGATGGAAGGCTTCGTGCGCGTGCCGGCCGGCAGTTTCTAACTCAACATCAACACGTCATGTCCACCCGCAAGCAACTCAAGGCCCTGGTTGAAGCCCGCCGTGGCGTCATCGTGCCGGGCGCGTTCAACGCGCTGTCGGCGAAGGTCGTCGAAGACCTGGGCTACGAGGCCCTCTACGTCACAGGCGCCGGTGTCACCAACATGTGGTTCGGCATGCCCGACCAGGGCTTCATGGGCCTGGCCGAGATCGCCGACCACACGGCCCGCATCCGCGACGCCGTCGAGCTGCCGCTGATCGTCGACGCCGACACCGGATTCGGCAATGCGCTGAACGTCGTCCACACGGTGCGCACGCTCGAGCGTGCCGGCGCCGACTGCATCCAGCTGGAAGACCAGATGGCGCCCAAGCGCTGCGGCCACTTCTCGGGCAAGGAAGTCATCTCCGCCGAGGAAGCCACGGCCAAGATCAAGGCTGCCGTGGACGCACGCCGCGACAGCGACTTCATGATCATGGCGCGCACCGACGCCGCCGCCACGCTGGGCTTCGAGGCCGCCATCGAACGCGCGCAGATGTTTGCCGAAGCCGGCGCCGACATCCTGTTCGTCGAAGCCGTCACGAAGGCGGACGAAGTCCGCGCCCTGCCGCAGCGGCTGGGCAAGCCCCAGCTGATGAACATGGTCATCGGAGGCAAGACGCCCATCTTCGGCGCCGAGGAACTGGGCCGGATGGGCTATGGCATCGTGCTGTACGCCAACGCCGCGCTGCAGGGTGCCGTGCTGGGCATGCAGAAGGCGTTGACCGCGCTGCGCGACGACAAGCAGGTGCTGGAGAGCAGCGGCCTGGTCGCACCCTTCGCCGAGCGTCAGCGCCTGGTCGGCAAGCCGGCGTGGGACGCGCTGGAGAAGAAGTACACCTGACGCAATCTGGTCAACCGGCTTTTATGCTGCCGGCATGAGTTCCCCTGCCCCCTCCCGCGCCTGGATACGCCTGCCCTCCGGCCGCGCGCTGGACCTGATCAACCCCGCCCCCGATGCCTGGACGGACGAGGATCTGGCGCTGCGGCTGGCGCGCACCTACCGCTGGGGCGGCGAGTCGGTGTGGCCGTGGCCGCTGTCGGTCGCGCAGCATTCGCTGCTGGTGCTGGCGCTGCGCCGCGAGGCCGCCGAGCGCCCGCTCGGCGCGGCCTGGGTGCGCGCCGAGCTGCTGCACGATGCCGAGGAAGGCTTCCTCGGTTTTGACTGCATCTCTCCATTGAAGCGGGTGCTGGGCGCGCCGTTCCGTGAGGTCAGCGAGCGGCTGCTGGCCGCCATCGCGCAGCGCTACGACCTGCCCGACTGGACGCCCGACGCCTACCGCGCGCACAAGCTGGCCGACAGCATTGCCGCTGCCTCCGAAGCGGTGCACTGCACCGGCTGGTCGCGCGACGAGGTGCGCGAGGTGCTGGGCATCAAGCAGGCTGTGCGCGACGACGACCCGCTGCAGGCCGTCTACGGTGGCGCGGCCTGGGAGCCCTGGCCGTCGGACGTGGCGGCAGCGCGGTTCCTGGCCGCGTTGCGCGGCAGCTAGGCAGCTAGGCCTTGCGCGACGCGGGTGCCGCGTCCACGCGCTCGCCGTTGACGTAGCTCACGCCGTCGATGACCTCGATCAGCATGTCGCCGAACGCGCTGCGCCAGACGTAGCGCAGCACGCCCTCGGTGGCCAGCGCCAGGTCGGCCTGCGGCGACGGGTCTGCACCCAGCAGGATTTGCGGCAGCGGTTCTGCGTTCATGGTGCAAAACAGCATACGCCGCAACGCCGTGACGGATGTTTCCAGGCACGACCGTCACACCGCCAGCAGCCGCGCGCCTTCGTCATCGGCCACTTGGCGCAGGAAGCTCCACACCGCCTGCATGCGCGGCAGCTGCCGCGACTCCTGCGGCATGGACATCCAGAACGTACGCCGGAACTGCTGCTGCGGCAGCAGGCGCTCCAGGCGCGGGTCGCGCGTGGCGACGAACGCCGGCAGCACCGCGATACCGGCGCCCGCCACCACCGCCTCGCACTGCGCCAGGATGCTGGTCGAGCGCAGCGAGAACCGCTGCGGCCGGTGCAGCTCGTCGAGGATCTGCAGCTCCTTGCTGAACAGCAGGTCATCCACGTAGCTGACGAAGCTGTGCCCGGCCAGGTCCTGCGCGGTGGCGATCTTCGGGCGACCCTTCAGGTAGTCGCGGCTGGCGTAGAGGTGCAGGCTGTAGTCGGCCAGCCTGGCCACGATGACCGGCCCGCGCGCGGGCCGCTCCAGCGAGATGACGATGTCGGCCTCGCGCCGCGACAGGTGTACCAGCCGCGGCAGCGCCAGCAGGTCCACCACCAGGCGCGGGTGCGCGAGCGAGAAGCGCGACAACGCCGGTGCCAGCACCAGCGTGCCGAAGCCCTCAGTGGCGCCGATGCGCACGAGGCCTGCCAGGCCCTCGTCCGCGGCCGTCACCGGCGCGCTGCGCTCGACCTGACGGAACGCCGCCTCCATGGCCTCGACCTGCGGCAGCAGGCGCCGACCGGCCTCGCTCAGCCGGTGGCCGTCCACCTCGCGCGTGAACAGCGGCGAGCCGCTCTGCTGCTCCAGCGCGCGGATGCGACGGGCGACCGTGGTGTAGTCCACCCCCAGCCGCCGCGCTGCGGCGTGCAGCGTGCCGGCGCGGGCCAGCTCCAGGAAATAGCGCAGGTTGTTCCAGTCCATCGTGATGCGCATTTTTGCAAACCTGCAGCGCAGTTTTGCGCCTTGCTGACGCAAAAGTGCAAAGCTAGGATGAGCCGAGATCGCGTCCCGCGACCCCTTCTTCTGGAGACACTGATGCATGCCGGCACCGCCATCCCCACCGTCCCGTTGCTGATCAACGGCGAGTTCGTCGAGTCGCGCACGGCGCACTGGCGCGACGTCGTCAATCCGGCAACGCAACAGGTGCTGGCCCGCGTGCCCATGGCGACGCCTGACGAAGTGGCTGCGGCAATCGCCAGCGCGCAGGCCGCGTTCAAGACCTGGAAGAAGACGCCCATCGGCACGCGCGCGCGCATCTTCCTGAAATACCAGCAGCTGATCCGCGAGAACATGAAGTCGCTGGCCGCCACGCTGACCGCGGAGCAGGGCAAGACGCTGGCCGACGCCGAGGGCGACGTGTTCCGCGGTCTGGAGGTGGTGGAGCACGCCGCCAACATCGGCAGCCTGCAAATGGGCGAGCGCGCGCACAACGTGGCCGGCGGCGTCGACACCTACACGCTGCTGCAGCCGCTGGGCGTGTGCGCGGGCATCACGCCGTTCAACTTCCCCGCCATGATCCCGCTGTGGATGTTCCCGATGGCCATCGCCACCGGCAACACCTTCGTGCTCAAGCCGTCCGAGCAGGACCCGATGGTGACGATGGAGCTGGTGAAGCTGGCGCTGCAAGCCGGCATCCCGGCCGGCGTGCTGAACGTGGTGCACGGCGGCGCGGACGTCGTCAACGCGCTGTGCGACCACCCGGACATCAAGGCCGTGTCCTTCGTCGGCTCCACACAGGTCGGCACTCACGTCTACCACCGCGCCTGCGCGGCCGGCAAGCGCGTGCAATGCATGATGGGCGCGAAGAACCACGCCATCGTGTTGCCCGACGCGCACAAGGAGCAGACGCTGAACGCGCTGGCCGGCGCCAGCTTCGGCGCGGCCGGGCAGCGCTGCATGGCGGTGTCGGTGGCCATCCTGGTGGGCGAGGCGCGCAGCTGGATTCCCGAACTGGTGGCCAAAGCGAAGACGCTGAAGGTCGGCGCGGGCGATGCAGCCGGCACCGATGTGGGCCCGCTGATCTCCTGCGCCGCGCGCGACCGCGTGGAGGCGCTGATCGAACGCGGCGCGGCCGACGGTGCGAAGCTGGAGCTGGACGGCCGCGAGCCGCCGCTGGACGGCGCGCTGCGCAAAGGCAACTTCGTCGGCCCGACCATCTTCTCGGGCGTGAAGCCCGGCATGAGCATCTACGACCAGGAGATCTTCGGCCCCGTGCTGTGCATTGCCGAGGCTGCGACGATGGACGAAGCCATCGCCATGATCAACGCCAACCCCAACGGCAACGGCACGGCCCTCTTCACGCAGTCGGGTGCGGCGGCGCGCAAGTTCGAGGAGGAGATCGACGTGGGCCAGGTCGGCATCAACGTGCCCATCCCGGTGCCGGTGCCGCTGTTCTCGTTCACGGGCTCGCGCGCGTCCAAGCTGGGCGACCTGGGACCCTACGGCAAGCAGGTCATCATGTTCTATACGCAGACCAAGACAGTGACGGCGCGCTGGTTCGATGACGATGTGTCGACCGGCGTCAACACGACGATTTCTCTGAAGTAAGGCCGCGCGATGGACTTCGAGCTGAGCGAGGAGCAGCGCGCCTTTGCCGACACCGCGCGTGCGTTTGCACAGACCGAGCTGGCGCCGTTCGCGGCGCAGTGGGACCGCGAGCAGACCTTTCCGCGCGACGCGATCCGCGCGGCCGGCGAGCTGGGCTTGTGCGGTCTGTATGCGCCAGAGCGCATCGGCGGCCTGGCGCTGCCGCGGCTGGACGCGACGCTGGTGTTTGAGGAGATGGCCGCGGTAGACCCGTCCACGACGGCCTTCATCACCATCCACAACATGGCGACGTGGATGCTGGGAACCTGGGGCAGCGACGCCGCCTGCGAGCGCTGGGGCGCCGACCTCGTCGCCGGCCGCAAGCTCGCGTCTTACTGCCTGACCGAGCCCGGCGCGGGATCGGACGCCGCCTCGCTGAAGACGCGCGCCGACTGGGATGGCACGCAGTGGGTGCTGAACGGCAGCAAGGCCTTCATCTCGGGCGCGGGCGCGACCGACGTGCTGATCGTGATGGCGCGCACCGGCGGCGCGGGACCGTCGGGCGTGTCGGCCTTCGTCGTGCCGGCCGATGCGCCGGGCGTCGGTTACGGCAAGAAGGAGCACAAGATGGGCTGGAACAGCCAGCCCACGCGCACCATCAGCTTCGACGGCGTGCGCGTCGGGGCGGACGCACTGCTGGGCACCGAGGGCCAGGGCTTCAAGCTGGCGATGAAGGGGCTGGACGGCGGGCGCATCAACATCGCCACCTGTTCCGTGGGTGCCGCGCAGGGCGCCCTGGACGCCGCGCGTCGCTACCTGCACGAGCGCCAGCAGTTCGGACAAAAGCTGGCCAGCCTGCAGGCGCTGCAGTTCCGCATCGCCGACATGGCCACCGAGCTGGTCGCCGCACGCCAGATGGTGCGGCTGGCCGCGTCGAAGCTGGACGCCAGCCACGCCGAGGCCAGCACCTATTGCGCCATGGCCAAGCGCTTCGCGACCGACGCGGGCTTCGCCATCTGCAACGAGGCGCTGCAGCTGCACGGCGGCTACGGCTACCTGAACGAGTTCCCGCTGGAGCGGCTGGTGCGCGACACGCGCGTGCACCAGATCCTCGAAGGCACCAACGAAATCATGCGCGTCATCGTGTCCCGCCGTGTGCTGCAGGACGACGCTTCCGACATCCGCTGAACAAGGAATCGACATGACGGACTACACCGGCCTGAAGCTGGAAAAACGCGGCCACACCGCCCTCGTCACGCTGCACAACCCGCCCGCGCACACCTGGACGGCCGACAGCCTCGCGGCGCTGACGCGCCTCGTGCACGACCTGAACGCCGACCGCGACATCTACGCGCTGGTCATCACCGGCGACGGCGAGAAGTTCTTCAGCGCCGGCGCCGACCTCAAGTTGTTTGCCGACGGCGACAAGGGCGTGGCCGCCACGATGGCCAAGCGCTTCGGCGACGCGTTCGAGACGCTGTCCGCGTTCCGCGGCGTCAGCATCGCCGCCATCAACGGCTACGCGATGGGTGGCGGGCTGGAATGCGCGCTGGCTTGCGACCTGCGCGTGGCCGAGGCGCACGCCGTCATGGCGCTGCCAGAGGCGGCCGTGGGCCTGCTGCCCTGCGCGGGCGGCACGCAGTGGCTGACATGGACCGTCGGCGAGAGCTGGGCCAAGCGCATGGTGCTGCTGGGTGAGCGGGTGGACGCCGCCACGGCGCTGCGCATCGGCCTGGCCGACGAGGTCGTCGACAAGGGCCAGGGCCTGGCCCGCGCGCTGCAGATGGCCGAGGCCGTGCGGAAGCAGAGCCCCAGCAGCGTCGCGGCTTGCAAGCAGCTGATCCAGGGCGCGCGCCACATGCCGGCGCAGCAGGCGCTGATCCGCGAGCGCGAGCTGTTCGTCGGTCTGTTCGACACCGAGGACCAACGCGAAGGCGTCGGCGCCTTCCTCGGCAAGCGCGCACCGCAGTGGAAGAACCGCTGAATACCCCAAGAGGAGACTCCATGATCACGACACGCATCGCCTTCTTGGGCCTGGGCAACATGGGCGGCCCAATGGCCGTCAACCTCGCGAAGGCCGGCCACGGCGTCGCTGCGTACGACCTCAGCGCCGAAGCCTGCGCCAAGGCCGCCCAGCAGCCCGGCGTGACTATCGCGCCGTCGGCTGCTGCCGCCGTGGACGGGGCGCAGATCGTCATCTCTATGTTGCCGGCCAGCCGGCATGTCGAGTCGCTGTACCTGGGTGACGAGGGCCTGCTGGCGAAGCTGCCGGCCGGCACGCTGGTCATCGACTGCAGCACCATCGCACCAGCGTCCGCGCTGAAGGTCGCGCAGGCGGCCGCCGCGCGCGGCATTGCCATGCTGGATGCGCCCGTCTCCGGCGGCACCGCCGGCGCCGCGGCCGGCACGCTGACTTTCATCGTCGGCGGCGAAGCCGACGTGCTGGAACGCGCCCGGCCGGTGTTCCAGGCCATGGGCAAGAACATCTTCCACATGGGCGCCAGCAGCGCCGGCCAGGTCGCCAAGCTGTGCAACAACATGGCACTGGGCGTCATCATGGCCGTCACCGGCGAGGCGCTGGCGCTGGGCGCGGCGCATGGGCTGGACGCCAAGGTGCTATCACAGATGATGGCCGTCAGCACCGGCCGCAGCTGGGCCACCGAGGTCTGCAACCCCTGGCCCGGCGTGCTGGAAAACGCGCCGGCCTCGCGAGGCTACACGGGCGGCTTCGGCAACGACCTGATGCTGAAGGACCTGGGTCTGGCCGTCGAAGCCGCGATGGGCGTGGGCGCGACGATCCCGCTCGGCGAACTGGCCCGCAACCTCTACGCATTGAACAAGCAGGCCGGGCGCGGCGGGCTGGACTTCTCCAGCGTCGTCCAACTCGTCAGCGACAAGGCCTGACGACAGGCGTGGCCGGCGTTTGTTGAGTTCAGTGACACGGCCCCGGTCAGGCCGCTGCGGCGACCGGGTCAGTCGACCTCAGTGGGAGCCGGCAGGGAGGTGTCCTCAGCACTGGTTTCACCCTGTTGCCGGATGCGCTGCTGCTCGCCCGGGCGCTGGGCAGGATCTTCCTGCTGCTGCTGCGGGTGCTGCGGCAGGCGGGTGGCCGGCGGGTTCCACGTGCCTGCATCCGACGGCGGGTTCTCGGGCTGACCCGCTTGCGGCGCCTGGTGCTGCGCCTGGGTGGCATCCTGGCTCCCCTGCTGCTGGGCCTGCGAGGTGGTGCGAGACGGTGGGTTGCTCATGATGCGAATCTCCGGGGTTCGTCAGCCAAGGCGGCGCCTTGAATGCTGAGCCGAGAGCCTCCCGCATCCGCGGCCTTCTCTTTGTCGGACAGCACCGCAGTTGCGATTTCTCGGCGCCACTCAAGAGAGTGCCTCACGGCGAACTGCGACGTCACGCGTGTCGGCACGTTTGACAGATGACTTCCGCGCAAAGCGTCCGACCCCGGTAAGTGGTTATCCCTGAAAGGGTTGTTGCCGATGGCACAAATCATGCTTTAAGTGCCAAGCAACCTTTCACTATGGAGTCTCTGTGAAACTGAAATCCATCGCTGCCGCGACGCTGGCGTTCCTCGCTGTTACCGGGGCGCAAGCCGCCGACACGACTTGGGGCACGCATCCCGACGCACCGGTGCTCACCGGCGCCTGGAATGCCGCAGGCAATTTCCTCGATACGTTCTCGTTCTCGCTGGACTCGACGTCCAACGTCACGAGCAGCGTGCTGTCGTTCGGCAATTCGCTGGGCGGCAACTACGGCCTGTGGTCCTTCGGTTCCGACAACGCGTTCGGCACCGCCGACGACGTGTCGCTGGGCCTGTGGAATCTGAGCGCGCTGCCCGGTCCCGCGACCAACAACGTGTTGATGCTGGATGCCGGCAGCTACTACTACACCGTTGGCGGCCGCGCGTTGGCTGGCGGCTCTGCCTACGCGCTGTCGTCCACCGTCACGGCAGTCCCGGAACCCGAGACCTACGCGCTGCTGGCAGCCGGCCTCGGCATCGTCGCGTTCGTGGCTCGCCGCCGCCGCGACTTCTGATCTCCAACGTCACGAGCCCTTTGGGGGGCGGTGCACAGCACCGCGAACGCTGACCCAGGGCGCCGATGGCGCCCTGTTCTTTTTGTCTCCGTCACCCGCTCAACGCATGCCCGCCTACTTCAACACCTATGTCGACGAAGAACAGCTCCTGACCTACGAGGGCGCGGATTTCGACGAGGTACGCCTGGCTGATCGGTCCGGCGAGCTTGGCGCGGAGGTGTGGTGCTGGACGCGGCGTGACGTCGATCACTTCAAGGCCAGCTGGCTGAGGCTGATCGTTGCCGTCGACGACAAGGACTCATCAGCAACCGTGGAGCGCGTCCGGGCCGCTCTGAAGCCGAGCCCGGTGAGCGACCCTCAACGCCCGCGCTGGACGCATTGAACATGTCTTGTGCATGAAGCCGCTCGCACGCCACCGGCAGCGCCAAGGACCCGACACTCTCGCCCCTGTACCGAACGGCGCCCCAGACCGCCCTCGCCGACCCGGCCCACGCGGGGTTTTATGCGGTGAACTGAAGCACCGTCTTTTGCAACTGCTCCACTAGGTCCACACAACCCTGATTCCGCACCTCGACCTCCTCGGCCGTGGGACCAACGACTTAGCGTCCATCAACGAGTCGCGCCAGGAATTTGGGCGCCGCTCCGGGCAATGTGCCGGCTTGAGTGCCGCCGGGAAAGTCAGCTGGAACCATGCCCCATTCTCTTGAGATGGCTCGTCGTGGCGCACGCCGCGACGGCGCTCTCTTGCACCTGTCGCCACTATAGATGCCGTATTTGCTATCAATCAAACTGCCAAGGAGGGTATTTACAGTCTGTATTTGACTGACTTCCCCATCCTTGCATAGCAAATACAGCAATAAATCAGCACACCCCCAGCAGCAAAAGATGCCTTATTTGCTATATTCATGCATGCAAGAAGTGCACTCGCCTCGAAGGTGAGAGGGACTTCACGCCAACTACCGCGATAGCACATACAGCATATGGACAGCCTTTACTCCCTCGGTAGAGCGGTGGCGCAGCTCAGGCAGGAGCGCGGGATGACCCAGAAGCAGCTCGCGGCGCTTTGCGGCCTGGGGCAGTCGACCCTGGCCCGCTTTGAGACGGGGGGCGTCGCGGAGTTCGGCTCACGCAAGCTGCTCCGCTTGTTGGAGGTTCTGGGCCACGAGCTGACGTTCACGCCCAAGAGCAGCAGCTTCACTCTGGACGACGCCCTGGCAGAGCGGCAGCGGCTGGCGCGGGAGCCGGATAACGCCGATGTTCCGCGCAGGCGTATGAGCCGATGAAGCTGCACGTCTATGTCCACAACCAGCCTGTCGCCACGCTGGAGTCGACAGACGGCTTCCGGCATGTGATGACGTACCACCCGGACGTCCAGCCTGAGCAGTTCGTCTCCCTGCTTATGCCCGTGCGCACGGAGTCCTATGCCTACCCTGAACTGCATCCGCTGTTTCGGATGAATCTGCCCGAGGGCTTCCTGCTCTCCATCCTGCAAGAGCAACTCGGACCGCACGTCGGCGCATCGCCCCTGAACCTGCTCTCTGTCGTCGGGCGCAATGCCATCGGGCGAGTCAAGGTCGCCACACCAGGCGCTGACCCAACGCAGCCGCCGGTGCCGTTCGACCTGAGCGGCATCCTGCGGGGCGACAACTCGGAAGAGGCCTTTGTGGACCTGGTGCGCCGACACGCAGCGTCAGGCGTGTCCGGCGTCGTTCCGAAGTTCCTCTCCCCGAACGCCCTTGGCGAGCACGGCAAGGGCACGCTGGCCACCGAGCGCTACATCATCAAAGGCACGACCGCTCGGCTGCCCGGCGTGGCCCTCAACGAGCATCTGTGCATGGAGGTGTCACGCCAGGCTGGGTTTCCGACGGCAACGACCGAGGTCTCCGCCGATGGGCAAGCGCTGGTGGTGCACCGCTTCGACTTCGAGGACGACGGCACGACCCGCAAGGGCATGGAGGACTTGTGCAGCCTGCTCACGCTGCGGCCGGAGCAGAAGTACGAGTCGACCTGGGAGCGCGTGGTCGGGCGCATCAAGGACGTCACGCTGCAGGCCGAGCAGCAAAACACGGCGCTCTCGCACCTTGCCGACCTGATGCTGCTGACCTACGCGCTGCGCAACGCCGACTGCCACACCAAGAACATTGCCCTGCTCTACAGCGCCCGCGACCGCATCGAGCTGGCGCCCATCTACGACATGCTGACCATCACGGTCTACGACGACTACGCGAAGAATCCACCGGGCATGCCCGTCGTATGCGTCCGGTCAAGTCGTCTTGACGCCCCGGATTCAAGGCGGTCAGCGATCACAATCTGACTTCGATATCAGCCCAAGACATTGATGCGTCACCGTGGTGTTGTGAGGTATGCGTCCGGTCAAGTCGTCTTGACGCCCCGGATTCAAGGCGGTCAGCGATCACAATCTGACTTCGATATCAGCCCAAGACATTGATGCGTCACCGTGGTGTTGTGAGCCTATTCCTGCTGCTGATCCTTGCCGTTGGCGGGCTGCTGCTTGACAGCGTTTTTGGCGATCAGTTTCTCGCGGTTTATTCGATACCGACGGCGGTGCTTGCACCGATGCTGATCGCTCCATCAGCACTTCTCATGACGTCAACACCATTGCGTGCTCAAGTGCGTGCCCGATATCCCACGGCTTGGGTCAGATGGCTTGTTTGGCCTGCCTTCATTCTCTGCCTGGCAGGCATGCTATTCATCTCGGGCCAAGGCTGGGTAGCGGGCGGAAGTCGGCTACTTGCGCGCGATCAGTCGACTGTCGAACTTCAGGTGGTGACCGTCGGTAGGTACGAGTCCCGGCGGACGCTTTGCCTTCAGCGGGTTGAAGTGAAGTACATGGAGGTCAAGTCACGGCTGTGCGCAGACCCGTTTCTGGCGCAAGGCGAGGTACTTGACGGCAAGAAGTTGCTGGCAGTTGGTGTCACCTCGCCGTTGGGCCTGCACATCGAAGCACTGCGGCTGCAGTGAGCAACGGCGACCACCCTTGTTGGTGATCGGTCGGTCGCCTCCAACACGTCGCGCAGTTAGGCATAGGGATCAAGCTCGTTGAGCTTGGCCGAGTGGATCAGCCAATCTGTAGCGCCTAGCTGCGCGTCGTGGGTTCCATCCAGCGGTGCGGCAGTAGCTCGTCGATCCTGCTGGCCGGGTGAGTCGGCAAGCGGTCCAGCACGTCCTTGAAGTAGGCGTACGGGTCGTGCCTGTTGATGCGGGCCGAGTGCAGCAGGCTCATGATTGCCGCGGCCCGTTTGCCCGCCCGCAGGCTGCCAGCGAACAACCAATTCGATCGTCCAACCGCAATCGGGCGGATCTGGTTCTCGACCCAATTGTTCGAGATCGGCACGTCGCCGTCGTTCACGAAGTGCGTGAGCTCCTTCCAGCGCTTCAAGCTGTAGTCGATCGCCTTGATGGTGGCGGAGCCCGGCGGCACCAGCTGCCGTTGCCCGAGCAGCCATCGGTAGAACACGGCGAGCACCCGTCGTGACTTGCGCTGGCGAATCCGCCGGCGCTCGTCACTGGTGAGCTGCTCGGCCTGGCGCTCGATGCGGAACAGGGCTTGGTAGAAGCGCAGCGCTTGCTCGCCGACCTTGCTGCCGTGGTTGGCCCAGAGCTCGTGGAACTTCCTGCGGCTATGGGCCATGCATTGGGCGGAGGTGACCCCCTTGTCGACACAGGCCGAGTAGCCACTGAAGCCGTCGGTGACGAGCGTTCCTTGCCAGGCGTTGGGCGTGTCCAGGCGCAGGAAGTCTCGGACGTTCTCGCCACTGCGGGTCTCGCTGAACTCGAACACCACCGCCTTGACCGGGTTGGTGCTCGGCGTGCAGTACGACCAGATGTAGGCCTTGTGGGTCTTGCCGTTGCCGGGCTTGAGCATGGCCACCGGCGTCTCGTCGGCGTGCAACACCATGTGGCGCCGGAGTTCGTCGGCCAGGGCCTGCACCAGCGGCTGCAGCTGCGCGCCGCAGGCGCCCACCCACTCCGCCAGCGTCGAGCGGGCGATCACGTGGCCGGCCCGCGCGAACACTGCCTCCTGCCGGTACAGGGGCAAGTGATCCATGAACTTGGCCACTAGCACGTGGGCCAGCAGGCCGGTCGTCGGGATGCCCTTATCGATCACGTGTGCGGGCACCGGCGCCTGCACGATGCGCTCGCAGCACTTGCAGACCCACTTGCCGCGCACATGGCGCTCGACCGTGAACACGCCGGGCTGGTAGTCCAGCTTCTCGGACACGTGTTCGCCGATGCGCTGCATGGCCTGGCCGCAATTCGGTGTCGGGCAGCTCGTGTCTGTCGGCTCGTGCGGCACGTCGCGACGCGGCAGGTGGGCGGGGAGCTGGGCGCGCTTGGGTTGCTGCTTCTCGTCCTCGTCCTTCTTGTCGCTCTTCTTGCGGTGGCGCTGCAGCTCGCCGTCGAGCTCATGGATGTCGGTGTCCAGCGTCTCCTCCAGCAGGCTTCTCTGCTCGGGCGAGAGGGTGCTGGCGAAGCGCTCACTGGTGGCGGCGAACTTCATCCGCTTGAGGATCGCCATCTCGTGCGTGAGCTTGTCGATCAGCGCCTGCTTGAAGGCGAGCTCGGTGTCACGCTGCTGGACCTGGGCGAGCAGGGACTGCACGGCCTGCCGCGTCTGCGGGTCCAAGGCGTCCAGTTGCTGCGCACTGATCATGGACAGCCATCGTGCCGCATCGTCGCGCTCAGCACATCGGCACATCCAGCAATTGCCCGTGCCAGGGCACTGCACTTCAGATCGTGCGGATGATGCCGGCCTCGCCCAGGCGTTGCCACGGTAGGCCCAGCACCAGCGCGTCGAGCTGCACGCGCGTCAGGCTCAGCGTGCTCGCGCCGCCCAGCGGCCACACGAACTTGCCGGCATTGAGCCGCCTGGCCGCGAGCCACACGCCGATGCCGTCATGCACGAGGACCTTCATGCGGTTGGCGCGCCGGTTGGCGAACAGGTATGCGTGGTGCGGATGCGCGGCACCGAAGATGCCGACCACGCGGGCCAGCGCCGCTTCGGTGCCCAGCCGCATGTCCAGCGGTTGCACGGCTAGCCAGACCGCATCGACGCGGATCAACCCAGGACCTCGCGCAGCCAGGCGGCGCTGCATGCGTCCATCGGCAGCTCGGCATGCACGGCCGTGCTGCCGCGGCGGATCTCCACGGAGATGCGGCTCCGCACTTGCACCGATACGGACGGCAAGGCGGGCGGCACCTCCTGCGGCATGGGCAGTTGAACGAACGCCGGCACCTCCGCCGCGTCCTTGTGTGCACTGCTCGGCACGCGCTCATCAGCCTCCCGAACCCAGCGGCGCAGCATGTTGGCGTTGAGGCCGTTGGCCAGAGCCACCGCCGCCGTCGAGACGCCGGGCTGGCGCGCCAGCTCGACAACTAGTGTCTTGAACTCTGCCGAGTGCCGGCGCCAGCTACGCCCGGTCGGTGTCGTCGGTTCCTCTGTGCTCAAGTCTGAAGTGCCCATATGTCCACGCATGTCGTGGACACAAGCATCCAAGTTCGGTCCCCCGACTTCAAGGTGACTTGGGCGGACGCATACTGCCCGTCGACGGGCGCAGCACCTGGATGCCTGGCAAAGCCCTGGAGCGGTTTCTGCAGACGAGGTGCAACGTCATGCCGGCGCAAACGCTCGAGCGCGTCGAGCGCATCTGCGAGGCCATCGTTCAGGTCACGCCACAGGTTGTCGAGGCCGCAGAGAGGTACCCAGCGTTCTATGAGACGGGCAAGCGCATGCTGCACACTTGGAGCGACGGGATGAACAGCTTGCGCCTTCAGAAGACCTGGAGTCTGCCGCGGGGGGATACTGTACCGAAGCCCATCTTCGGCACCGTCGGCGATTCGTGAAATCGCCCGCAAACCCGCATGAATACATGGTAGGCCGTATTGGATTTGAACCAATGACCAAAGGATTATGATTCCATCCAATACCTATGCAATGGGCCTGCTTTGCCCTTCAGATCAAGTACTTATTGGCCCCAACCCATGCATTGGAGCTGCTTTATCCAACTATGCGGTCGACAGTTCGTCGACACCAACAACCCGTCGCACGCCGCGCGCCAGACAAGGATTAAGGCGTGGGTGTAGGAGTCGGAAACGGGTACTGTGCTGGAGCAAGCGCAGCTAAGCGCTGCTCCGTCGCGGAACTGACCTGCTTAATAAAGCCATGCTGCACTCCGTTGTAGGCATGAAAGTAGGGCGAGATCATGTTGAAGCCCCGATCATCTCCTGCCTGGAAATACCGGAATATCCAGTATGCGAGCAAGTCTGCAAACTGGATCAATCGAGAGGCTTTGGAATCCAAGAACAACGGCACCTCAGCAAAGTTCCTCAGCTTGCCATTCGCATGTCCCTGATGCTTGAAGAAATGGGATAGCGTCTGCAATTTCTCCTCATACGAAGTCTTGTCAAAAATAACCAGCCCTCGTTGCGGATTCTTCCTGAGGTACATGCCCGCAAGGTACTTGTCGAACTGAGATGCCAAATTCTCAAACGACTTGCTAAGGATTTGATCCTGAGGCACTAGGGCCTTCTCGATGACAGATGCAAAGACGCGAACCTGCAATTGCGGGTTTGCCAACAGAGCAAGCACATCAACCACCGCCTGCACTCGATCAGCAGGAGCCACTCCGTGCCAGACGTCGCGACCAGCGCGCATAACAGCGCCATGGAATTCAATGGCGCTCGGATTTGCCGCATTGAATCTGGCCGCTATTGGATCAATTGCGGACTCCAGCCAATGCGTCTGACGCTCAAAGATACTGAACCCAGCGAGCACAAAAAATTGCGAACTGGGGTCATGAGAGTGGCCCGACTCATCAAGGTACAAGAGGTACATAGAGCGATCACTGCAGCACAAAGAAAAACGGACCGCAACTGCGGTCCGCTCTTATTTGGTAAGCCGGGTGGGACAATCGCCCAACGCACCGTAACAAGGACAGCACTCCCGACTCAAGGTTGGATGATAACAGGTGTTACCACGAAGGTCAAGTCGCGACTGACACCCCTCCGGGGGCGTTCGCCACGTGGCAGGGGTGCAGGCCCTACGCTTCGCTTCAATCCAGCACCCCTACCGTCAGCGTAGATCGCTACGAACCGCGTCGCTCCTTCGCTGAAGGTCGCCGATCGACAGGCCTGCCCGTAGACGCTTCGTATGCGGGCAATCTCAACGTGTTGATCCACACGTAGGCTCGCACGTTCAGCCGCAAGGACAGAGCGCCTAGCTAGAAGCTTCTCGCACTGCTCTGGCGTGAGCTCACCGCTGGAGATTCGCGCGGTCAGAATCGCCATCAACTGCGTGATGCACTCCCTGGCGCATTCAAACGCAATGGCCTCGTCCTGGCTCCACTTTTCCATGCAGCCAATTCTGCCCGGTGTCGCACCAGTCCGGAGGGCCGCGACGGCACCTCCAAGCCTGACCCGAATTTCGCGGACGCGAAAAAGGCTCGCAGCCATCGCAAGCCCATCGTCCGTCCTCGCCTCCCGCTGGGACCGCCGGCTCAATTCCGTCACTGCTGCTTCGGACCAGCGGTCCGCACAAGCTCTTTCAGATGGTCAAGGAACTGGCAGGTCACGCCGTCATGATTGCCAAGGTGTGCTTGACTACGGGCGCTCGGTGGAGCGAGGCCGAGAACCTTCAGGCGCGCCACATCCGAAACGGCCAGATCCAATTCGCGGGCACAAAGTCAGGCAAGGTCCGGGCAATACCTATCAGCTCCAACTTCGAAAAGGAGCTTCGGCAGCACCACGGCACGACAGAGACAGGACAACGCCTGTTTGCCTACGCGTACTCAGCTTTTCGCGAGGCGGTTGAGCGCTCCGGCCTAACGCTTCAAGAGGGCCAGCTTACGCACGCGCTGCGCCACACCTTCGCATCGCACTTCATGATGAACGGCGGGAACATCCTTGTGCTGCAACGCAGCCTCGGTCATGCGAACCTGACCATGACCATGAGGTACGCGCATCTTGCACCCGACCATCTGCAAGAGGTCGTGAAGCTCAACCCGTTGACGGCGTTGACACTTGGTTGACAACCAGGGCGCCGACGAGGCGCAAATATCGTCCTAAGTTGTTGATTTAATTGGTAGGCCGTGTTGGACTTGAACCAACGACCAAAGGATTATGAGTCCTCTGCTCTGACCAACTGAGCTAACGGCCCCCGATGGGAAGGGGCGCATTCTAGTCAGCGTTGGCTCAGCGCTTGCCCCACCATGCGGCTGGTGATGTCGACGATCTGGATCATGCGGTCGTAGGCCATGCGTGTGGGGCCGATGACACCCAGCGTGCCCACCACCTGGCCGTCCACCTCGTAAGGCGCGCTGACGATGGACAGCTCCTCGTAGGGCACGACCTGACTCTCGCCGCCGATGTAGATGCGCACACCCTCCGCGCGGCTGGAATTGTCCAGCAGGCGCATCAGCTGGGTCTTCTGCTCGAACAGGTCGAACAGGCGGCGCAGCGAACCCAGGTCGTGGCTGAAGTCCTGCACGGTCAGCAGGTTGCGCTCGCCGGAGACGATGACCTGCTCGTCCTGCTGCGTCATGGCCTCGGTGCCGACCTGCACCGCCGCGCTCATGAGGCCTGCGATCTCGCCACGCAGCGCATCCACCTCGTGACGCAGGCGCTCGCGCACAGCTTCCAGCGTCAGACCCGCATAGCCGGCGTTCAGGCGGTTGCTGGCCTCGGCCAGTTCGCTCTGGCTCAGGTCCTGCGGCGTGAAGACGACGCGGTTCTGCACGTCGCCGTCGGGAGACACGAGGATGACCAACACCCGCCGCTCGCCCAGCCGCAGGAACTCGATGTGGTGGAACACGCTGGGCTTCTTGGGCGCCGTGACGACGCCCACGAAGCTGGACAGGTTGGACAGCATCTGCGCCGCGCTGGCGATGACGCGCTGGGGCTGGTCGGGCTGCAGCTGCGCGGTCTCCACGCCGATGAGGCCGGGTTGTGCCGTCAGCATCGTGTCGACGAACAGGCGGTAGCCACGCGGCGTTGGGATGCGACCGGCGCTGGTGTGCGGGCTGGCGATGAGACCCAGCTCTTCGAGGTCGGCCATCACGTTGCGGATGGTCGCAGGGCTCAGCTCCAGGCCCGAGGCCTTGGACAGCGTGCGCGAGCCGACGGGCTGCCCGTCCGCGATGTAGCGTTCGACCAGGGTCTTCAACAGGGATTTGGAGCGCTCGTCGAGCATGAAGCGATCTTATGTCTTGCGTGCCAGACCGATCGAGCGTTAGCGAGTAGCTCTGGCACCAACTGGCTAGAACTTGCGTGCCAGACCACCCGAGCGAAGCGAGCAGCCCTGGCTCCAACTGACTGAGAACCACGCCCTTTCATCCACGGAGAGGCCATACCCCTGTGGTGTAATTTGCAGCATGGCCGAGCGCTTCAGACATGTCGCCATCGTGGGCAAGCATCAAGCGCTGGGCATCAGGCCGGTGCTGGAGGAGATTGCCCAATTTTTGTGCACTCACGGCGTCGACGTGTCGCTGGAAGCGGACACGGCGCTGAACACCGGCATGACGGGCTATGACATCGTGTCCCACGACGAACTCGGTAGCCGCTGCGACCTGGCCGTCGTCGTCGGCGGCGACGGCACGATGCTGGGATTCGCGCGCGAGATGGCGCGCCACGGCGTGCCGCTGCTGGGCATCAACCAGGGCCGGCTGGGCTTCATCACCGACATCCCCATCGAGCGCTGGCGCGAGTCGCTCGCGCCCGTGCTGGCCGGCGACTACGAGGTCGAGCCGCGCGCGATGCTGGAAGGTGCCGTTTTGCGCGACGGCGAGTCCATCTACGCGGGCTTGGCGCTGAACGACGTCGTCGTCAGCCGCGGCGGCACGGCGGGGATGGTGGAGCTGAAGATCTCGGTGGACGAGCAGTTCGTCGCCAACATGCGCGCCGACGGCATCATCGTCGCGTCGCCCACCGGCTCCACGGCGTATGCGCTGTCGGCCGGCGGTCCGATCATGCATCCCAGCATCGCCGGCTGGCTGCTGGCCCCGATCGCTCCGCACACACTGTCCAACCGGCCCATCGTGCTGCCGGACAGCGGCGAGGTTCGCATGGAGATCGTCGCCGGGCGCGACGCGTCGGTGAACTTCGACATGCAAAGCCTGGCCAGCCTGCTTCACGGCGACACCATCACCGTGCGGCGAAGCCGGCATCAGGTCCGCTTCCTGCACCCCCAGGGCTGGAGCTACTACGCGACGCTGCGTCGCAAACTCCGCTGGTATCTGTAAGCGCAACTCACCATGCTGCGGCACCTCTCCCTTCGCGACTTCGTCATCGTCCCCACGCTCGAACTGGATTTCGAGTCCGGCTTTGCCGTGCTGACCGGCGAGACCGGCGCGGGCAAGTCCATCCTCATCGACGCGCTGCAACTGGCGCTCGGCGGCCGCGCCGATGCAGGCGTAGTGCGCGAGGGCGCGGCCAAGGCCGAGATCTGCGCCGAATTCGACACGCCGACGCAGTTGCGCCCCTGGCTGGACGAGGCCGGCTTCGACAGCGAAGACACGCTGCTGCTGCGCCGCGTCATCGACGCTTCCGGCAAGAGCCGCGCGTGGATCAACGGCGGTGCCGCCACCGCCACGCAGCTGCGCGAGCTGGCGGACCATCTGCTGGACATCCATGGCCAGCACGCCTGGCAAGGCCTGACCCGCCCGGCCGCCGTGCGCGAGCTGCTGGACGTGTACGCCGGCCTGGACACCGCGCCGCTGGCGCGCGCCCACGCCGCGTGGAAGCAGGCCGCCGAGGCGCTGGACCAGGCCCGCGGCCAGCGGGCCGACGCGCTGCGCGAACGTGAGCGCCTGGCCTGGCAAATCGGCGAGCTGGACGGCCTGGCGCCGGCCGACGATGAATGGGACGAGCTGAATGCCGAGCATGCAAGGCTGTCGCACGGGCAGTCGCTGCTGGACGCCACCAAGGCGGCGTTGGACGCAGTGGACGAGGCCGAGCCCAGCGCGCAATCGCTGACGGCGCAGGCGCTGGACCAGCTGGAGCGCGTGCTGGACCACGACGCCCGCTTGCTGCCCGCTGTGCAGGCGTTACGCGACGTGCAGGCCCAACTGCAGGACGCCAGCCACACGCTGTCTGCCTACTTGCACAAGACCGACCTGGATCCGGCCCGCCTCGCCGAGCTGGACGACCGCGTGTCGGCGTGGATGCAGCTTGCCCGCCGCTACCGCCGCCAGCCTCAGGAGCTGCCCGCACTGCTGGCGCAATGGCGCGCGGAGCTGGCCGCGCTGGACGCCGCCAGCGACCCGGCGCAGCTGGAGGCCGCACTGGCCGCAGCGCGTGCAGCCTTCGACACGCAGGCCCAGGCCGCGACCCGACTGCGCCGCAAGGCAGCACCCGCGCTGGCCGGCGCCGTCACCGCGGCGATGCAGCAGCTGGGCATGGCTGGTGGCCAGTTCGACATCGCACTGACGCCGACCGACGGCCCGCAAAGCTGGGGCGAGGAGTCCGCCGAATTCCTCGTGGCAGGCCACGCCGGCAGCACGCCGAGGCCGCTGGCGAAGGTGGCGTCGGGCGGCGAGCTGTCGCGCATCGCGCTGGCCATCGCCGTGACGACCAGCCAGAACGCCAGCGAATACGCGCCCGGCACATTGATCTTCGACGAGATCGACGTGGGTATCGGCGGTGCGGTGGCGGAGACGGTCGGGCGCCTGATGAAGCAGCTGGGCCGCGAGCGCCAGGTGCTGGCCGTCACCCACTTGCCTCAGGTGGCTGCCTGCGCGGACCGTCATCTGGTCGTCGCCAAGGCGCTGCAAGATGGCAGCACCGTGAGCTCCGTCGCGCCTGTCAACGGCGAAGCCCGCGTGGCCGAGATCGCGCGCATGCTGGGCGGTGAGCGCCTGTCGTCCACCAGCCTCGCGCACGCCCAGGAGATGCTGGCGGCCTCCGCCGCCACCAGCCCCAAGAAGAAGGCCAAGTCATGACCGGCGATCTCCATCCGCAAGGCGACCTGCAAGGCGACGTCGTGCTGCTGACCGGCATGTCCGGTGGCGGCAAGTCCGTCGCCATGCATGCACTGGAGGACGCCGGCTACTTCTGCGTCGACAACCTGCCGGCCGAGCTGCTGCTGGACTTCCTGCGCCTGGAACAGCAGCGCGGCGAGCGGCGTGTCGCCATTGCGGTAGACGTGCGCAGCGCGAGTTCGCTGCCCATGATGCTGCCGCTGCTGAAGGACTTGCGTGCCACCGGCGTGCCAGTGCGCTCCATCTTCCTGGACGCCAGCGACGAGGCGCTGATGCGGCGCTTCTCCGAGACTCGCCGCCCGCATCCACTGCGCGAAGACCGTGACACCAACTTCGGCGGGCTGGGGGCTCCCACGGTCGAGGAAGGCCATCGCCTGCTGCTGGATGCCATCCAGCTGGAGCGCGAGCTGCTGGGCGGGCTGAAGGCCGAGTCCACCGTCATCGACACCAGCCAGTTGCGCCCGGCCCAGTTGCGGGCCTGGGTCAGCGACCTCGTCGGCCCGAACGCCGGCACCAAACTGACGCTGGTGTTCGAGAGCTTCGCGTTCAAGCATGGCGTGCCCAGCGACGCGGACTTCGTGTTCGACGTGCGCGTGCTGCCCAACCCCTACTACGACCGCGAGCTGCGCCCGCTCACCGGTCGCGACGCGCCGGTCGCCGCCTACCTGGCGGCGCAGCCCGAGGTGGGGCTGATGATGGGCCAGATCGCTGGCTTCCTGTCGCGCTGGCTGCCCAACTTCGCGGCCGACCAACGCAGCTACCTGACCGTGGCCATCGGCTGCACGGGCGGCCAGCACCGCTCGGTCTATCTCGTCGAGATGCTGGCCCGGCAGTTCGGCCACCACGGCCACGTTCTAAAGCGCCACCGCGAGCTGGATGCACGCTAGGTCCGCACGCCTCTGCAGGCCGGGCTGACCAGACGCAGCACATTCGCTTGTGCCGGTGTGGCATCGCGGCATGCAACGGTGCTCCAAAGACGGCGCGCGAGTTCAGAATAAAAGTTCTAGACATTGAGTTCTAGAACTCGTATTCTGCTCGCCATGCCACACCCCTCCCCTTCCACCACGCGTCCGACGGCCGCCGAGCTGGACCTGCTGCAGGTGCTGTGGCGCCTGGGCCCCGCCGACGCCAAGGCCGTGCATGAGGCCTTGTTGCCCGAACGGCCCGACGCGACCTATGCCACCGTGCTGCGCCAGCTGCAGGTGATGCACGGCAAGGGGCTGCTGACCCGCGACGAGAGCCAGCGCCCGCAGCGCTACGCGCCTGTGCAGACGCAGGACAAGCTGCAGCAGTCCCTCGTCAAGGACTTCATCGCCAAGGCTTTTGCCGGCTCCGGCAAGGCGCTGGTGCTGGCCGCCCTGAAGAGCCACGTCAGCGCCAAGGAGCGCGCCGAGATCCGCCAGTTGCTGGCCAAGAACGGAGAGCAGGGATGAACCTGGACATCGCCATGAATGCCTGGGGCCTGGCTCTGTTGAACTTCGTCTGGCAGGGCGTGGTGGTCGGGCTCGCCGTCGCGCTGCTGCTGGCGCTGCTGGCGCTGCTGCGTGGTGCGCCTGCGCGCTGGCGCTACGCCGTCTGTGCCGCGGGCCTGCTGGCCTGCCTGGGCCTGCCGCTGGCGCAATGCCTGGACCTGGCGCCCGCCGAGGTGGAGTTCGCCGCAGAGTTGCCACCGCTGCTGGCGCAGATGCCGGCGCTGGTCAGCGCCTGGGCGCTCGGCACGGTGCTGATGCTGGCGCGGCTGGCACTGGGCCTGGCCTGGGTGGGGCGCGCGCGGCGCCGCTCCGCGCCAGCGCCGGCCGAGTGGCAGGCGCGGCTGGACGCCCTCGCCCGCCGGCTGGGCCTGCGTCGCCCCGTCGGCCTGCGACTGCTGGATGGCCTGGACGGCCCCATCGCCCTGGGCACCCTGAAACCCTGCGTGCTGCTGCCCGCCGCGTTGCTGAGCCGGCTGCCGGTGGAACTGCTGGAGGCCTTGCTGGCTCATGAGCTGGCCCACGTGCGTCGCTGGGACTACGCGGCCAACCTGCTGCAGAGCGCCGTGGAAGCCTTGCTTTTCTTCCACCCGGTGGTGTGGTGGCTGTCGGCGCGGCTGCGCGCCGAGCGCGAGCTGGTGGCCGACGAGATCGCGGCGGAGCTGCCCGGCAACGCGCGTCGCCTGGCCCAGGCGCTGCATGCGCTGGCCGAGCTCGACGCGCCGCAATCCACGCCCGGCCGCGTGTCCGGGGTCGCACTGGCCGCGCGCGGCGGCAACCTGCTGCACCGTGTCGAGCGGCTGCTGGCGCCGCGCCCCCAGGCCACCGGCTGGAAGCTGGCGCTGCCAGCGCTGCTGATCGCTGCCACCAGCTTCGTCGTGCAGGCGAAAAGCACGCCAGCGCCCGTCGACGCCCCCGGCGTCGCGGCACCCGCCGCGCAGCCAGCCAAGGTGCTGCCCGCCCAGCAGCTGCGCCTGCCCGTCAATGCCAAGCATGTGGCCGTCATCGACGACGCCACCGGCGAGGTGCTGATGGCACGTGACGCCGATGCCGTCGTGCCCATCGCATCGCTGACCAAGCTGCTGACTGCGATGGTCGTGCTGGACGCCAAGCTGGACCCGACCGAGAAGCTGCGCATCACCGGCGACGATGTCGACACGCTCAAGCACAGCCGCTCGCGCGTGCGTGTCGGTACGCAGATGACACGCCAGGATGCGCTGGAGATGGCGCTGCTGGTGTCCGAGAACCGCGCGGCCTCGGCGCTGGCGCGCAACTTCCCCGGTGGCGAGGCGGGCTTCCTGAAGTCCGTCAACGCCAAGCTGCGCGCACTGGGTCTGAAGCGCACGCGCATCGCCGAGGCGACCGGCCTGTCGCCCGACAACATCTCCACGGCCAACGAGATGGCCGTCATCACGGCCGCCGCGGCGCGTTACCGCGAGATCGAGCGCATCACCAGCGTCAAAAAGTCCAGCGCCACGCTGGACGGTCGCGCCCGCGAGCTGCGCAACACCAACCGGCTGGTGGGCACCAAGGGCTGGAACATCCGCGTCTCCAAGACCGGCTACACCGAGGAGGCCGGGCGCTGCCTGGCGATGCGCATGCTCAACGGCAAGCGCCCCATCACCGTCGTGCTGCTGGACGCCGACGGTTCGGCCCAGCGCCTTCGCGACGCGGCGCTCATCCGCAAGTCGCTGGCACGCCCGAAACCCTGAGGTCCCTCATGCAACGACGTCATCTGCTCGCGGCAGGCGCCGCGGGTCTCGCCCTGCCCGCTTCAGCGCTGGAGTTCGCAGCACCGCGCCCGCCGGTCGCGATGCGGTTGAGCCCGGACCGCATCATCGACATCACCGTGGGCATCCGCCCGTTCCGCGCGCAAGGGCCTCGCCTGCAAATCCAGCGCCTGCACGGCAAGACGGTTGTCCACCACTACGGCCACGGCGGCAGCGGCTGGTCGCTGTCGTGGGGCTCGGCGCAACGTGCGCTGGCACTGGTGCAGGCCGCCGGGCTGAAGCCGGGCCAGCGGCTGGCCGTGGTGGGCGCGGGCGCCATCGGCCTCACCACCGCACGCTGGGCCCAGCAGGCGGGGTACCCGGTGCGGCTGTATGGCAAGGACCGGGCGCCCCGCGTGCATTCGTCGGCCGCCACGGGGTTGTGGACGCCGGAGTCGCGCATCGTCACGTCCGCACATGCCAGCCCCGAGTGGATGTCCGACTGGGAAGCCATGGCCCGCGACGCGTTCCAGGTGCACCAGAGCTACCTGGGCCTGTCCTCGGGGCCGGTGCAATGGCATGACGGCTACGTCGTGGGCGATGTCGGCTTCGATCAGCCGGTGCCCAATCCCTACGCGGGCGAGCCCGACTACCCCGACCTGGCCCCGCACGTGGCCGACCTGCGGCCGCAAGGACTGGCCCTGGCAGCGGGCGAGCATCCGTTCGGCCTGCGGCATGCGCGCCGCTTCACGCAACTGGTGTTCAACATACCGGCTTACCAGCGGCTGCTGTGGGAGGACTTCATGCGCGACGGCGGCCGGTGGCAGCCGCACGAGCTGCGCTCGACACGTGACTTTGCCCGCCTGCCAGAAACCGTCGTCGTCAACTGCACGGGCGACGGCGCGCGCATGCTGCTGGGCGACGCCAGCATGACGCCGGTGCGCGGCCAGACGGCCCGGCTGATCCCGCAGCCCGAAGTGGACTACGCACTGATCTACCGGGGCCAGGGCATCGTCGCGCTGCCGCGTCGCGACGGCCTGCTGGTCGCCACCATGGCACCGGGCGACTTCGGCAGCAGCGACCTGCGCCCGGATCGCACCCAGTCCGAGGACGCCGTGCGGCGCTTGGCCCACTTGTTCTAGAAGGTCTCCCAGTCGCCTTCGGCCGCGCTGGGGGCGGGTGGCGCGGGCCTGGGTGCCGGGGCGGCAGCAACGGGCGCCGCTGCAGCAGTCTTGGGCACCGGCTTCGTGGCCGGTTTCATGGCCGGTTTTGAGGTCGGCGTTGCGGCAGGCTTGTGCGCTGGAGGCTTTGGCCCGGCCACGGGTGGACGCGGCGCCGGCCGCGGTGCGCTGCGCACCGCAGCGGCTGCATTGCCATCCACGCGGAACGCCGCGACCGCCTCGGTGAGCTTGCTGGTCTGCTGGCGCATGCTTTCCGCAGCAGCCGCCGTCTGCTCCACAAGCGCTGCGTTCTGCTGCGTGGCCTGGTCCAGCTGGCTGACGGCGGCGTTGATCTGGCCCACGCCTTCGCTCTGCTCACGGCTGGACACGGTGATCTCACCCACCAGGTCGGTCACCTTGCGCACCTCGTTGACCATCTGCACGATGGTGTCGCGCGCCGACAGCACCTGCGCGCTGCCGCTCTCCACCTTGGTGACGCTGTCGCCGATCAGGCTCTTGATCTCCTTGGCCGCCTCGGCACTGCGCTGCGCCAGCAGGCGCACCTCGCCGGCCACCACCGCGAAGCCACGGCCCTGCTCGCCGGCGCGCGCCGCCTCGACCGCGGCGTTCAGCGCCAGGATGTTGGTCTGGAATGCGATGCCGTCGATGGTGCCGATGATGTCGGAGATCTTGCGGCTGGACGCCGAAATCGCGTCCATGGTGGCGACCACCTCGCCCACCGCTTCGCCACCGGTCTTGGCCGTCTCCGACGCGTGATTGGCCAGTTGGTCGGCCTGGCGCGCGTTGTCGGCATTGGCCTTGATCTGCGCGGCCATCTGCTCGACCGACGCGGCCGTCTCCTCCAGGCTGGACGCCTGGCTTTCGGTGCGAGCCGACAGGTCGGCGTTGCCCTGTGCGATCTCGGCCGCGGCCACGCCGAGTTGGTCGCAGCCGGCGCGCACGCCGGACACCATGCGCGCGAGGTTCTGCGTCATCTCGTCGAGCTTGCCGAGCAGCAACCCGAGTTCGTCGCGCGAGTGGCTGTGCAGGCGCTGCGTCAAGTCACCGCCCGCCACCGCCGTCACAGCCGCCGACGCCTGCACCAGCGGGCGCGTTATCGAGCGCGTGATGGCGATCGCAGCCACAATGCCCAGGGCCAGGGCCACGGCCGAGGCCACGGCAAAACTGAGCAGCACGCGCTGGTAGGCCGCCCCGCCGGCCCGGGTCTCTTCATTGGCCACTTCTTCGTTGTAGGCCCACCATTTCTGGATTTCATCCCGAACGCCGCGGTAGGCATCGCGCGCAGGCCCAAAGGTCAGGGCCTTGGCCGCCGTTCCCTGGGCCGGGTCGGCGGCACTCTCCTCGGAGGCCTTCAGCACCTTGGCGCCGACTTCGAAGTAGGCGCGGCCGCCGTCGGTCACCCGCTTGAGGAAAGCGCGGTCGTTGTCGTCCGACACCAGGACCTCGTACTTCTTGACGGCCTCCTCGAAGTCCTGCCGCGCCTTGCCCACGCGTTCGGACAGCGACTTCTTTTCCTTGTCGTCTTCCGTCAGCAGGTGCTGCTGCTCCAGGCGCCGCGCGTCCGAAATCGTGCTGTCGACATTGCGCACGATGCGCAGCGACGGCACGATGTCGCTGCCGTAATACTCGACGTGTTTGTTGATCGACTTCGCCAGCATCGCGCCGACACCGGCCATCGCGAGCAGCAACGCCAGCAGCAGCGCAAAGGCCAGGCCGAGACGGGCCCCGACGCGCAGGTTCTTTAGGAAATTCAAGGCAGTCTCCTCACGTTATTGCCGGAGACTGTGCCTCTTTCAAAAGACTCAGGCAATGCGGAGAAGGCACGTGTTCGTCAGCTTGATGAAGCCTCCGAATCGCCCAGCAACAACGCCAGCAGAACGGCGCTGCCCAGCGGCATCAGCAGCACGATGGCGACGAACCAGGGCCAGAACGAGCGACCGGTGCGTTGCACCAGCTGCATCATGAAAACGCAATGCATGGTGCCGGCCACCATCAGCCCCAGGCTCAGCAGCACGACCTTTTCCGCGGGCGGCTCGCCTGCTTGTGTGCCGGCGATGAGTTGCCACAGGCACAGCCCGGCAACCAGCAGCGCGATCACCGCGTACTCCAGGCCGTTCTTGACTTCCGCTCTCATCAGTTCACCCCGATCAGTTTCTTCAGCGGCGCCGGCAGCGCGTAGGCCGCCAGTTTCTCGCGCGCCACCCAGGTGCCACCAGGCGCAGCCTTCAGTTCGCCCGAGGTACGCAAGGTGTGCAGCACCCAGTCGAAGTGCGTCAACGCATGCTCGATGCGCGGCAGCACCTCGGGCAGGGCGCCCGACAGGGCCGCCCTGGCGCTGGCCTCGTCTTCAAACATGGGCAGCGTCCACAGGCCGGCCCACACACCCGTTGCCGGGCGCTGCTGCAGCAAGACCTGTCCCCCACCTTCACCGTCTCTTTCCATCCACAGCCACCAGTTCTCGCGGCGACCGCGCTTGAGCTTCTTCGTCTTGACGGGGTAGCGCGTCGGGTCGCCCGCATGCTGGCCGCGGCACAGCGGCTGAACGGGGCAGATCAGGCAGTCCGGCGACCGCGCAGTGCAGACGGTGGCGCCCAGGTCCATCAGGCCCTGCGTGTAGCGGTCCACGTCCTGCTGCGGCAGCAGCTCGGTGGCGCGGTCCCACAGCCGCTTCTCGGCCGCGCTGCTGGACAGGTCGCCGTCAAAAGCCAGCACGCGGGACAGCACGCGCTTCACGTTGCCGTCCAGGATGGCCACGTGCTCGCCGAAGCAGAACGCCGCGATGGCGGCTGCCGTCGAGCGGCCGATGCCCGGCAGCGTCTGCAGCTGCGCGGCGCTGCGCGGGAACTCGCCGCCATGCAGTTGCGCCACCGCTTGCGCGCAGGCGTGCAGGTTGCGCGCGCGGCTGTAGTAGCCCAGGCCCGCCCACTGGGCCAGCACCTCGTCCAGCGTCGCGGCGGCCAGGTCGGTCACTTGCGGCCAGCGCGCGAGGAAGCGTTCGTAGTAGCCCAGCACGGTCGTCACCTGCGTCTGCTGCAGCATGATCTCCGACAGCCACACGCGGTAGGGGTCGCGCGTGTTCTGCCACGGCAGCGTGTGGCGGCCGTGGCGCTTCTGCCAGGCGACGACGATCTTGCCGAAGTCTTCCATCAACGCCTCTGGCATGAAGGGCAGAAGAACGTCGACCGCTGGCCTTGCACGATGCGCCGGATGGCCGTGCCGCAGCGCCGGCAGGGTTCGCCCTCGCGGCCGTAGACCTGCGCCTGCATCTGGAAGCTACCAGCCACGCCATGCGCGTCGCGGAAGTCGCGCAGCGTCGTGCCGCCAGCCTCCAGCGCCTGGCCCAGCACCGTGCGCACGGCCAGCGCCAGCCTGTCCGCGCGGGGGCGGCTGAGCTTGCCCGCGGGCAGGCGCGGGTCGATGCCTGCCATGAACAGCGCCTCGCAGGCGTAGATATTGCCGGCGCCCACGACGATGTCGCCCGCCAGCAGCGCCTGCTTGATGGCGACGCGCCGGCCGCTGAGTGCCGCATGCAGATGCAGTCCGTCGAAGCGGTCGTCAAAGGGCTCCAGACCCAGGCTGGCCAGCAGCGTCGCCACAGGGTCGGCATCCAGCGCCGCGCCCCACACCACGGCGCCAAAGCGGCGCGGGTCGGTCAGCCGCAGCAGGCCGCGGTCGGTGTGCAGGTCGAAATGGTCATGCGGCCCGGCGGCGGGCGTCGCGTCGAGGAACGCCAGGGAGCCGGACATGCCCAGGTGCATCAGCAGCCCGCCGCGCTCCTGCAGCGGCAGCCACAAATATTTACCGCGCCTTTGCACGTCGCCCACGCGGCTGCCGAGCAGCGTTTCGGGGTCCACGCCGATGGGCCAGCGCAGCGGTTTCCCCAGGCGCAGGCCCGTCACGCGAGCCCCGTGGATGGCCGTCGCAAAGCTGCGGCGGGTGACTTCGACTTCGGGTAACTCGGGCATGGGACGGAAATCATAATCAGCGCTCGCTCCCGGAGTTCCTTCGCATGCCTCTTCCCGTCCGTCGCGCCGTCTGCGCTGCCGCCCTGTCGCTGCTGGGGCTGCATGCCCAGGCCCAAGAGGCGCCGGCCACGCCCGTCACCAACTCGACGATGGACGCGCCGTTGTTCTACCAACTGCTGATCGGCGAGCTGGAGCTGAACGGCGGCCAGGCCGGCGTGGCCTTCCAGGTGCTGCTGGACGCCGCCCGCCGTACCGGCGACGAGGAATTGTTCAAGCGCGTCGTCCAGATTGCGCTGAAGGAGCGCGCCGGCGACCAGGCCCTGATGGCCGCCCGCGCCTGGGCCGAGACGCAGCCGACGTCCGTCGAAGCGCACCAGAGCGTGGTGCAGCTGCTGGCACTGATGAACAAGCCGGCGGAGGTGCCGCAGCCGCTGGCCACGCTGCTGCGTGTGGCACCTGCCGTGCAGCGCCCGGGCCTCATCGCCGCGCTGCCGCGCCTGTTCCAGCGTTCGCCCGACCCCAGGGCCGTGCTGACCGCGCTGACGCCGGTGCTGCAGGCGCAGACCGGCGCACTGAAGCCCGCGGCGCTGTACACCGAGGCGCGGCTTGCGCTGAACGCGGGCGAGAACGCTCGCTCGCTGGCGCTGACGCGCGAGCTCGGCCAGGCCCTGCCGGACAGCGATGACGCGATGCAGCTCGCGGTGGACCTGCTGCCCGCCGAACCGCAGGCGGAGGCCCTCATCACCGCGCGTCTGAACGCCAAGCCTGAACAGCACGCGCTGCGCCAGGCCTACGCACGCGCGCTGGTGAAGGCGCAGCGCCCGGCCGAGGCGGGCCGCGAGTTCCGCGTGCTGACCGAGCAGACGCCCGACAACGTCGCCGCCTGGCTCGCGCTCGGCGCGATCGAGCTGGAGCTGAAGAACCCCGCCGCCGCCGAGACGGCGCTGCGCGAAGGCCTGAAGCGCCTGGACACCCCTGCCGCCGGCACCGACGCCGAGATCCGCGCGCGCGCCGAAGGCCGGCAGAGCGGCTGGCTGATGCTGTCGCAGGCGGCCGAGCAGCGCGGCGACCTGAAGGGCGCCGAGGCCGCGCTGCAGAAGATCGACAGCAACAGCACGGCCGTGACCTTCCGCCGCGCCAGCCTGCTGGCCCGCCAGGGCAAGCTGGCGGACGCGCGCAAGCTGCTGCAGCCTGCCGCGGGCGCCAGCGACGACACCGTGCGCGGCGCGCTGCTGGCCGAAGCTCAATTGCTGCGCGATCAGAACGACCATGCCGGCGCGTTCACCGTGCTGAAGAGCGCCTCGGAACGCTTCAAGGACGACGCCGACCTGGTCTACGAGCAGGCCATGATGGGCGAGAAGCTGGGCCGTTTCGACGAGATGGAGCGCCTGCTGCGCCGGGTCATCGAGATCAAGCCCGATCACCACCACGCCTACAACGCGCTCGGCTATTCGCTGGCGGATCGCAACGTGCGGCTGCCCGAGGCCAAGGAGCTGATCGAACGTGCGCTGAAGCTGGCGCCGGGCGAACCCTTCATCGTCGACAGCCTGGGCTGGGTCGAGTTCCGCCTGGGCAACCTGACTGAGGCGGCACGCCTGCTGCGCCAGGCCCATGCCGGGCGCCCCGACGCCGAGATCGCCGCGCACCTGGGCGAGGTGCTGTGGGCAAGCGGCGCACAGGACGAGGCCCGGCGCGTGCTGGCCGACGCTGCGAAGCGCGAGCCTGACAACGCGGCCCTGCGCGAGACGATGAACCGACTGAAGCTGAACCCATGAAAGCCGCACTCCTCGTCCTTGCGCTGGCCCTTGCCGGCTGCGCACAGGTGCCCAAGACGCCACCGTCCACCACCGCCGAGACACGCCTGGGCGGGCGCATCAGCGTGACCGTGGCCGGCGACGCCCACAAGCGCGGCACCGGCGGCGCGGCCAGTTTTGAGCTGTTCGGTGGGCCGCAGGCTGGCCGGCTGGAGCTGACATCGCCGCTGGGCTCGCTGGTCGCACGCGCGAGCTGGCAGCCGGGCCGCGTCACGCTGCAGACGCCCGACGACGAACGCCGCTTCGACGACCTCGACGCGCTGACCCGCGAGCTGCTGGGCGAGCCGGTGCCCGTGGCCGCGTTGTTCGACTGGCTGCAGGCCCGGCCTTGGGCGGCAGCGCCTCACCAGAAGACGGCCGGCGGCTTCGAGCAACTGGGCTGGCGCATCGAGCCCAAGCTGCCCAGCCTCGTGGCCACGCGTCTGGCCGATCCCGTCGTCACGCTGCGCGCCAAGCTGGAAGGGAGCGATGAAGGCACTCCATGACCTGGCCGCGCCGGCCAAGCTGAACCTGTTCCTGCACGTGGTCGGCAAGCGCGCCGATGGCTATCACCTGCTGCAATCCGTGTTCGTGCTCATCGACTGGGCCGACACGCTGCACATCGAGCGGCGCGCCGACGGTCGACTGCAGCGCCACGATGTGCCGGGCGACGGTCATGCCGAATTGCCAGCCGACGACCTGTGTCTGCGCGCCGCGCGGCTGCTGCAGGCCGAGACCGGCTGCACGCTGGGCGCGGACATCCACCTGGAGAAGCGCCTTCCCGCCGGTGCCGGCATGGGCGGCGGCTCGTCCGACGCGGCCACCACGCTGCTGGCGCTGAACCGGTTATGGGATCTGCAGCTGCCGCTGCCACGCCTGCTGCAGCTGGGCTTGAAGCTCGGCGCCGACGTGCCCTTCTTCCTCGGCGGCGGCCCGGCTTTCGTCGAAGGCATCGGCGAGATCCTGCACCCCATCCAGTTGCCGGAGCAGCGCTTCGCCATCCTCAAAGGACCTGCGGGCTTGTCGACCCAGGCTATTTTTTCAAGCCCGTTGTTGGCAAGGTCCGAAAATCTGGCTATAGTCACGGGCTTTCCCGCCTCGGCAGGAACTGCAGAACAAATCGCAGCAGGCTTTGGTCAAGACTTCGGTCGCAACGACTTGCAGCCCGCAGCAGAAGCGATCAGCAGTGAAGTACGAGACGCGTTGCAACTGATGTCGAAGCAATTCGGCAACGCCCGGATGACGGGCTCAGGCGCGGCGGTGTTTTCGGTACTCGCCGAGGATGGAATAGATGGCAAGGACGACCAGTCCCTGGCGACATTGCTGCAGGCTCAGCCTGCAGAGTGGACAGGTCGAATCTGCCGCAGTCTGGCTCAACACCCGCTCGCGGGCTGGGCCGACTGACAAGGTTTACGGGTTCGGCCGCCAGGCCGGGTCCTGTGTAGGGGAGTCGCCAAGTTGGTCAAGGCATCGGATTTTGATTCCGACATGCGAGGGTTCGAGTCCTTCCTCCCCTGCCAAATTCTTTTGATACTTCGCTGAACCGGCGCGCGCTTCAGCGAGCCACTGACTGACACCAGAGGCTCCAAGTGCTGCTCAACACGGTTCTCTTCACCGGCAACGCGAACCCGGTTCTCTCTCAGGAAATCGCCACCCATCTCGGTCTCGAGCTGGGCAAGGCTGTCGTCGGCCGCTTCTCAGACGGCGAGGTCACCGTCGAAATCCAGCAGAACGTCCGCGCCCGCGACGTGTTCGTCGTGCAGCCCACCTGCGCGCCGACGAACGAGAACCTGATGGAGCTGCTGATCATGGTCGACGCGCTCAAGCGCGCCAGCGCCCGCCGCATCACGGCCGTGATCCCCTACTACGGCTACGCCCGCCAGGACCGCCGCCCGCGCTCCACCCGCGTGCCCATCTCGGCCAAGGTCGTCGCCAACCTGCTGGAGACCGTGGGCGTCGAGCGCGTGCTGACGATGGACCTGCACGCCGACCAGATCCAAGGCTTCTTCGACATCCCGGTCGACAACATCTACGCTTCGCCGGTACTGCTGTCGGACCTGAAGAGCCGCAACTACAGCAACCTGGTCGTCGTGTCGCCCGACGTCGGCGGCGTGGTGCGCGCCCGCGCGCTGGCCAAGCAGCTGGGCTGCGATCTCGCCATCATCGACAAGCGCCGCCCGGCCGCCAACGTGTCCGAGGTGATGCACGTCATCGGTGACATCGAAGGCCGCAACTGCGTGATCATGGACGACATGATCGACACCGCCGGCACGCTGGTGAAGGCGGCCGAGGTGCTGAAGGCGCGCGGCGCCAAGAGCGTCTACGCCTACTGCACCCACCCCATCCTGTCGGGCCCGGCTATCGAGCGCATCGCCGGCTCGCAGCTGGACGAGGTCGTCATCACGAACACGATCCCGCTGACCGACGCAGCCAAGGCCTGCAAGAACATCCGCCAGCTGTCGGTGGCGTTCCTGTTTGCCGAGACCATCCGCCGCATCTCTGACGGCGAGTCGGTCACCTCCCTTTTCTCCGAGCAGAACAACAACTTCTGATCGGAACACTCGGCCGTCGCAAGACGGCTTTTTCAACGGCGCCTGGTCGCGGGTGCCGTTCTCTTTTGGAGAAAACCATGAAGTTTGTTGCTTTCGAGCGCAAGTTGCAGGGGACCGGAGCGAGCCGCCGCCTGCGAGTGGCCGGCAAGGTGCCCGGCATCGTTTACGGCGCCGGTGAGCCCGCACTGATCGAACTCGATCACAACGCGCTGTACCACGCCCTCAAGAAGGAAGCCTTCCACAGCTCCCTGCTGGACATGGAGCTGAACGGCTCGGTCACGCAAGTGCTGCTGCGCGACTTCCAGATGCACCCCTACAAGCCGCAAGTCAATCACATTGACTTCCAGCGCGTGGACGCCACGACCAAGATCACGAAGAAGGTGCCGCTGCACTTCATCGGCGAAGAGAACTCGGTGGCCGTGAAGACCGACAAGAACACGGTCAACCACGTCATCACCGAGCTGGAAATCACCTGCCTGGCCCAGCAACTGCCCGAGTTCATCGAGGTGGACCTGTCCGGCCTGACCGCAGGTCACTCGCTGCACGTCAATGATGTGAAGCTGCCGGCCGGCGTCAAGGTCGTCACCCACGGCAAGCCGAACCCCGTCGTCGCGACGCCGGTGGCACCGGTGGCGGAAGAAATCATCGTCGCCGCCGCTCCGGCCGCCGACGACAAGAAGGGCAAGAAGGGCAAGAAGTAATTCCTGCCGGCTTCAAGCCAACGCAAAGGGCTTCTTCTTGAACTGCACCCCAAAGGTTGGACACCAATCCAACCGATGGGGTGTTTTCATTGGCAAAGCATGACGAGAGCCTGAAGCTCGAAATTGTTCAGGCCTATCTGGCTGGACCGATTGGGTACAAAGCCCTCGCCAAGCAGTACGAGGTGGTGCCGTCCGCCCGCCTGGCTTCAAAAGGCACTTCAGCGAGCGCCTCGTCATCCGGCCGCCGGGCACGCCACCAGTTCGCAAAGGCGTTGACCTGGTCGAGGGCTGCCTGCGGATCGCCACCGTTGTGGCCGTCGTTGGCGTGGATCCACGGCGGCAGGGGCGCTTGACAGCTCAGGCGACGCAGCCCTCACGACGCCAGCTCCACCAGTTCTTCGAGCACCTCAGCCCGGACGCGCTCGGCCGTTGCGCGGAACGCTTCGCGATCCACGTCCATCGAAGCCAAGAGCCCTAGGTTGGCGATCATCAGCGCCTGATCGAAGTCCACCGACCGGGACAGCAGGTCTTGTAGGCCCGAACTGGCAGCTGCGGCCAGACTCCTGGCGGCGGCTCCGAACTTGTCCTGGAGTGCGGCCCACATGTTGACTGGCCAGGTGGCCAACTCGTCCGCGCAGTCCCGGCGGTCCCGTAGGACGGTGAGATAGGCCAGCGCCAGCACTCGACCCAGGTCCTTGTTTGAGCGCTTCTGCGTCGTGCCAGCGATGAGGGTCTACGCGGGGGTGGTGGAGCAAGTTGGCGAGAGCCATCATCTCCGGCCGCGCGATGTGGAGGTCATGGCTGGTCCGAATGGGCTGCCACTCGGCCAAAGCCAAGAAGTCGAAGCTGGCGATGGAGAAGTCGCCTACTGAGGTTTGCAGCCTGCGCAGCTTCTTGCGCGACGGGTCGCCAGGCTCAAAGCTTGGCGGCGCCGAGAGCAGTTCCAGGAACCAGGGGCTCGTATCGGCGCCAGGCGGCAGCAGTCGGACCCGCGGCAAAGCTTCCAGCGGATCTGTTGCCGACCCCGGGAGCTCCAAACGCACGGTTTTCCCGAAGCGTCCAGTGGGCCTCAAGCAGTTGCTCGGTCACGTCTTCGGCCGCCGCCACAGCGCGGGCCCAGGGACTGAATAGGCAGTCCACATCCTCGGTTCGAATAGCGCGGGCGCCATCGCCCGCGAAGAAGTAGTAGCCCGCGGCGAGGCCGCCGACGACGATGACGTTTGCCCGTGCCGACTCCGGCAGGGCGGCGGCCACGCTGGCGAGAACCTCGGACGGTGAAATCGCTTCGTCGATCTTCATCGGTGCATCCCTCTGGCGCGGTCGACAAGGAAGCTGGCCATCTGTTGCGCCTGGGCCTCAAGCCCCATTTCCATCAGGTCAGCCAGGCAGTCCAAGCTGGGGGCAGCATTCCCGCTCGCACCGGTCGTGTCGGCCAACGGTCTCTGCTCGTGGAGCACGAGGCTGGGCTGCAAGAAGGGGTGACCATGCGCGAAAGGCTTGATCGGCTGTAGGCCCGCATCAAGATGGCGCGCGATGCCGTCGGCGCTGCCATAGACGCAGAGATCCAGCCTCGGCGCGGCAGTGAGGTCCAGGTCGGAATAGTGCTCTTTGGCGCCAATCACGCCCCCAATCTGCACGTCCAGGCCGATCCGCCCGGAGGCCTGCAGTTTCAGGAGGCGTGACGCCATCTCGGCTGGCGACCTGTTCATCCCGCTAACGTCCGTGTACCAAGCTAGCTTGCGCGTCTTCGCGTACTCCTGAGCCAGCTTCTGCAGGATGGGCCCGCTGATGTCGTCAATGACCGTGACCATGAGCGACTGCACCCGCACGACATTGGCAGCTCGCAGATCGGCGTGTGCTGCTGCGACCGTGGGACGGCTCGCGCCAGTGAGGCGCTGCGTTTGCGTGATGCTGGAGCCTTGGAAACCGTCAAGCCACCGTTGCACCAAGGTGGCCATCACATGCTGGCGGGACACGCGGGGTGCGGCCGCCTCGCCACCGTCCCGTTGGATAGCAGCCCGCAAGTCATCTAGCAGGCCTTCGGTTCCACGGGGCAGGGTGCCTTGGAAATCTTGGTCTACGGCCATGGCCAAGTAGACGCGCTCGGCAAGGTCGGGTCGCAGCAGCTCACGAAATGTTGAAAGCTCCTCCTCCAGACGCTGGGACGACAGCCGACTCTCGTACACCAGACAGAGGGCGTCGGCGTCAGGGCGCTGCGCAAGCGCTGTGACCAGCGATAGGAGCGCGTTCCGCACGTCACGCATCGAATGCGTGCGCTTGATCTCCACGATCACGTTGCGGCCAGTGGGGGTCGCGAGGGTCAGGTCAAAGCCAAGGTCTTCCACGAGGCAGAAAAGTTGCAACTGAGGGATCAGTCGCAACCATAGCCCAAAGGTTGCAACTAAAGGATGAGTAGCAACCTGTCCGGTTAGGTTGCAACCAAACACATGTTGGGCAGCCGCTGGAACTTGCAGCCAGTCTTCTTCGCGGGCTTCTCGGTGAGATCCACTCATCGCCTCAACGCTCCATCCGGCCGGCAGCAGGAGGTGGCTTGCGCAGCATCGTTGTGGACGCGATAGATGCCATCGCGATGTTCGAGCGCGATGGCACGGCGGGCGAAGGCCCGCTGGAGACGTTGGGAAGAGGAAGTCATGCTGCGCTCGGCGTCAGGGCCGAGACGAAAGGACACGTCCGGCGCGCACATCCAGAAGGTGGCGGCCAGGAAAGCCCTTCTTGCAGCAGCAGGTCAAGAAAGAGGCTCCCAGTATGGCGGCCTCTTCGCCTGCATCAGCCCGGCGGCAGGCGCCCGCCCAGGTTCTTCAACAGCACGTTGGCCGCCGCCAACTGGCGGTTGCGGGCGCTCAGCACAGCGGCCTCGGCAGACAGCGCCGAGGCTTGTGCGGCACTGACGTTCAAATAGCTGACCGTGCCCGCACGGTATTGGTCCAGCACGATCTGCAGGTTGCGCTGCGCGGCCTCCAGCGAATCGGTCTGCAGCGCCAGTTGGACGCCGGTCTCGGCCAGCACCACGAGGTTGTCCTCGACCTCCTGGAAGGCCGTCAACACGGTCTGGCGGTAGGTCGCCGTGGCGGCATCGGCGGACGCCCGTGCCTGCGCGCTGGCGAGCTGGCGCTGCCCGCCGTCCAGCAGCGGCGCCGCGATGGCAGCGCCCAATGACCACACGAGGTTGGGCGCCGACACCAGGTTGGACCACGACGCGCCGCGGTAGCCGGCGCTGGCCGACAGGTCGATGCTCGGGAAGAACGCCGCGTCGGCAATGCCGATCTGCGCATAGGCCGCGACCTGACGCTCGCGTGCAGCGGTGATGTCGGGGCGCTGGGCCAGCAGCGTGGACGGCAGCAGCGTGGGCACGGGCGGCAGCGCTGGCAGGCTCGCGCTGGCAGGCAACTGGAACTCAACCGGCGCGCGACCCACCAGCGTCGCCAGTGCGTTCTGCAGCTGCGCGCGCTGGCTTCTCGCATCGGCCAGCGACGACTGCGCATTGCGCAGCTGCGTGCGCGCCTGCAGCACGTCGGTCTGGGCGACGACGCCGCCAGCGTAGCGGGCCTGCGTCAGCTCCAGCGCGCGCTCGTTGGCGGCCACGGTGCGTTCCAGTAGCGCTTGCTGGGCCTCGGCGGTGCGCAGCGACAGGTAGGTCTGCGTCAACGTCGCATGGGCCGACAGCTGCAGCGCGGCCAGGTCAGCTTGGCTGGCGCGGTAGCTCGCGCCGGCTGCCTTCACGCCGGCGGCAAGGCGCCCCCACAGGTCGATCTCCCAGGCTGCATTGGCCGTCAGCGAGTTCGTGGTGGCGACCTTGTCCTCGCTGGCCGACCTTGCGGTGCCAGCGCCGACGGACAGCGTCGGGAACAGCGCCGCACTGCTGGCCTGCACGACCGCACGCGCCGACGCGACGCGAGCGAGCGCGGCGGCAAGGTCCTGGTTGCCGACAGTGAGGGCGGCCTGCAGCTCGTCCAGCACCGGGTCGTTGAACAGCGCCCACCAGGCTTGCGGCACGGCGACGTCGGCCGCCACGCGCTGCCACTCGGTCGAACCTCTGAACGCGGCAGGCGGCGGCGCATCGGCGAGTGGACTGGGCGCCGTCGCGGCGCAGCCGGCCAGCAGCAGGGACAGCGTCAGCGGGACGAATGCGGGGATGGATTTCATGGGTAGGCGGCTGCAGCGGCGGTCCGGGGCGTGGCGGTTGGCCTGCGCCTGCGGCTGAGCCGGTCCATGCAGCAGAACACGACGGGCGTGGTGTAGAGGGTCAGCAGCTGACTGAGCAGCAGGCCGCCGACGATGGAGATGCCCAGCGGCACGCGCAGCTCAGCGCCTTCGCCGTGGCCCAGCGCCAGCGGCACGGCACCGAACACGGCGGCCACGGTGGTCATCAGGATGGGCCGCAGCCGCAGCAGCGCGGCACGGTAGATGGCCGCGCCCGGTGCAAGGCGGCTGCCCCGCAGTTCGGCGTCGCGCTGCGACGAGATGGCGAAGTCCAGCATCATGATGGCGTTCTTCTTCACGATGCCGATCAGCAGGACCACGCCGATCAGCGCAATGATGGAGAACTCCGTGTTGAAGGCCATCAAGGCCAGCAGCGCACCCACGCCGGCAGACGGCAGCGTGGACAGGATCGTGATCGGGTGGATGAGGCTCTCGTACAGCATGCCCAGCACCAGGTAGATGGTCACGACGGCCGCGAGGATCAGCAGCGGCTGCGACTTCAGCGACGCCTGGAACGCCTGCGCCGTGCCCTGGAAGCTGCCGCGCACCGACACCGGCGCGCCGCTGCGGGCCACGGCGTCGTTGACGGCGGCGACCGCATCGGACAGCGACACGCCTTCGGCCAGGTTGAAGCTGATCGTGCTGGCCGGCGTGCCGCTCTGGTGGCTCACCGACAGGGGCGCGGACGTCGTCTCCACGCGCGCCACGCTGGCCAGCGGCACCTGTTGGCCGCCGGAGCCGGTCAGCAGCAGGCTCTGCAGCGTCTGCGGGCTCTGCAGCCACGGCGGCGCCAGGCCCATGACGACGCGGTACTGGTTCAGCGGGTTGTAGATGACGCCCACCTGCCGCTGCCCGAACGCGTCGTTCAGCACGTTGTCGAACGCGCTCATCGTCAGGCCGTGGCGGGTCAGCGCGTCGCGGTCCACCACCAGGGAGGTCTGCACGCCCTTGTCCTGCTGGTCGGTGTTGACGTCGGTGATCTCGGGCACCTCGGTCAGCGCGCGGCGGATGCGCGGCTCCCAGGTGCGCAGATCGGCCAGCTCGTCGGCCTGCAGCGTGTACTGCCACGATGAGTTGGACTGCCGTCCCCCGATGCGGATGTCCTGCACCGGCGCGAGGAACATGTTGGCGCCGGGCACCTTGGCCAGCTTGCCGCGGAGCCGGGCGATGACGGCGTCCACGCTCTCGCGGCGCTCGGACAATGGCTTCAGGCTGATGAACATGTTGGCGCTGTTGCTGCGCCCGCCGCCGGTGAAGCCGGTCACGTTGGCCACGGCGGGGTCAGCGCGCACGATGTCGTGGAAGGTGCGCAGCTTGCCCTGCATGGACTGGAAGGAACTGGCCTGGTCCGCCTGCACGCCGCCGATCATCAAGCCCGTGTCCTGCTGCGGGAAGAAGCCCTTGGGGATGGCCACGTACAGATGCACGTTCAGTGCGACGACGCCGGCGAGCACCGCCAACGCGACGGGCTGGTGGCGCAACGTCCAGCGCAGCGAACGTCGATAGCCGCGCACCATCGCATTGCCGATGCGGCCCAGCCAGCGTGCGAAGCGCCCCGGCGGCCTGGCTTTGTCATGGGGGCGCAGCAGTGTGGCGGCCATCATCGGTGTGGTGGTCAGCGACACGACCATGGACACCAGGATGGCCACCGACAGCACCACCGCGAACTCGCGGAACAGCCGACCCACGATGCCGCCCATCGCCAGGATGGGGATGAACACCGCGATCAGGCTCAGCGAAATGGAGACGACCGTGAAGCCGATCTCGCGCGCGCCCTTCAGCGCGGCCTCGCGCGGCGCCATGCCGCGCTCGATGTGGCGGCTGATGTTCTCCAGCACGACGATGGCGTCGTCGACGACGAAGCCGGTCGCCACCGTCATCGCCATCAGCGACAGGTTGTCGATGCTGTAGCCCAGCAGGTACATGACGCCGAAGGTGCCGGCCAGGGACACCGGCACCGCCACCGCCGGTAGCAGCGCCGCGCGCAGCCGGCGCAGGAACACGAACACGACCACGATGACCAGCCCGAACGAGATGGCCAGCGTGCGCTGCACCTCGTCGATGCTGCCGCGTATGGTCATCGTGCGGTCCATCATCACGTCCAACGAGATGGCCGGCGAGATGGACGCACGCAGCTGCGGCAGCAGGCCGCGCACGGTGTCCACGGTCTTGATGATGTTGGCGTCGGGGGCCTTGTTCAGGATCAGCAGCACCGCCGACTTTCCATTGGCGAGGCCGTCGTTGCGGATGTCCTGCACGCTGTCGGTCACGTCAGCCACGTCGCGCAGCCGCACCGCGGCGCCATTGCGGTAGCTGATGATCAGCGGCGCATAGTCCGCTGCCGTGCGCGCCTGGTCATTGGCCGCGATCTGCCAGTTGCGGGCATCGCTCTCCAGCAGCCCCTTCGGACGGTTGGCGTTGGTGGCGACGACCGCCGCGCGCACCTGTGACAGCGCGATGCCCTGCGCCGACAGCTTGTTCGGGTCCAGGTCAATGCGCACCGCCGGCAACGCCCCGCCGCCCACCGTGACCTGGCCCACGCCGTCCACCTGTGACAGCCGCTGCGCCAGCACGGTGCTGGCGGCGTCGTACATCTGTCCGCGCGTCAACGTGTCCGACGTCAGCGCCAGGATCATGATGGGCGCGTCGGCCGGGTTGACCTTGCGGTACGTCGGGTTGCCAGGCATGCCGGTGGGCAGCAGCGCACGCGACGCGTTGATGCCGGCCTGCACCTCGCGCGCGGCGCCGTCGATGTCGCGACTGAGGTCGAACTGCAGCGTCACCCGCGTGCTGCCCAGCGAAGACGACGACGTGATCTCCGTGACGCCGGCAATGGCGCCCAGCGTGCGCTCCAGCGGCGTGGCCACGGTGGCGGCCATCGTGTCGGGGCTGGCGCCGGGCAGCGAGGCGCTGACCGAGATGGTCGGGAACTCCACCTGCGGCAGCGGCGCGATGGGCAGCAGCAGGTAGGCAATGGCCCCGGCAAGCGCGACGCCGCACGTGATCAGCGCCGTGCCGATGGGACGCTCGATGAAGACGCGCGAGAGGTTCACGCCGAAGCCTCAGCCGTCTTGCCGCGACCGCGCTTCAACCGCGCGGCCAGCGCCGAGAAGCCCAGGTAGATGACCGGCGTCGTGAACAGCGTCAGCAGCTGGCTGACGATGAGGCCGCCCACCATCACCACACCCAGCGGATGGCGCAGTTCACTGCCCACGCCAGTGCCCAGCATCAGCGGCAGCGCGCCCAGCAACGCGGCCATCGTCGTCATCAGGATGGGGCGGAAACGCAGCAGGCAGGCTTGATGGATGGCCTCACGCGGCGCCATCCCCATATCCCGCTCGGCCTCCAGCGCGAAGTCGATCATCATGATCGCGTTCTTCTTGACGATGCCGATCAGCAGCACGATGCCGATGATGGCGATGATGTCCAGGTCGAGCCGGAAGGCCAGCAGCGCCAGCAGCGCGCCCAGCCCGGCGGACGGCAGCGTGGACAGGATGGTCAGCGGGTGGATGGTGCTTTCGTACAGCACACCCAGCACGATGTACATCGTCACGATGGCCGCCAGGATCAGCAGCAGCGTGCTGGTGAGCGAAGCCTGGAAGGCCAGCGCCGCGCCCTCGAAGCGCGTCTCCACGCTGAGCGGCAGCTGCAGCGCCGCCACCTCGGCCTGGATGGCCTGCACCGCTTCGCCCAGCGACGCGCCCGGCGCGAGATTGAACGACACGGTGGACGACGGGAACTGCGCGATGTGGTTGACCGCCAGCGGCGCCAGCCGCTCGCTGAAACGCGCCACCGAGCTGAGCGGCACCTGCACGCCGCCGGTGCCGGGCACGTAGAGCTTGTTCAGCCCGTCCAGACCGTCGCGAAAGCTGGGCGCCACCTCCAGCACGACGCGGTACTGGTTGCTCTGCGTGAAGATGGTGGAGATCAGCCGCTGGCCGAAAGCGCTGTACAGCGTGCTGTCGATGGCCGCGACGCTGACGCCCAGCCGGCCGGCTGCGTCGCGGTCGATATCGACAAAGGCCTGCAGCCCCTGCTCCTGCTGATCGCTGGCCACGTCGGCCAGCTGCGTCAGGCTGCGCAGCCGCTCCAGCACGGCGGTGGTGGCGCGGCTCAGCTCCGCCGAATCCGGCGAGGACAGCGTGAACTGGTACTGCGTCTTGGCGATGCGGTCCTCGATGGTCAGGTCCTGCACGGGCTGCAGGTACAGCGCAATGCCCGGCACGTTGCGCACGGCCTCGGTGATGCGCCGCGTCACCTCGGGCGCCCGCGGCCGGCCGCTGTCCAGCGGCTTCAGCACGATCTGCAGCCGGCCCTGGTTCAGCGTCGTGTTGCCGCCGTCCACACCGATGAAGGACGACACGCTCTGCACCGCCGGGTCCTGCAGCACGCGCTCGGCCAGGCGCTGCTGGTGCTCGGCCATCGCACCGAACGACACCGACTGCGCCGCCTCGGTGATGCCCTGAATCTGCCCGGTGTCCTGCACTGGAAAGAAGCCCTTGGGCACCATCAGGTACAGCACGGCCGTCAGCCCCAGAGTCGCGACGAAGACCAGCAGCGTCGCCGCCGAGCGGTCCAGCACCCAGGTCAGCATGCGGCCATAGCCGGCGATGGTGCGGTCGAACATGTCGCCCACCGCATGCCACAGCCGGCCGTGGTCCTCGGGATGCTCGTGCTTCAGCAGCCGCGCGCACATCATGGGCGTCAACGTCAGCGACACGAAGGCCGAGATCAGGATGGAGACGGCCAGCGTGATCGCAAACTCGTGGAACAGTCGGCCCACCACGTCGCCCATGAACAGCAGCGGGATCAGCACCGCGATCAGCGACACGGTCAACGAGATGATGGTGAAGCCGATCTGCTTGGAGCCGGTCAGCGCCGCGGCGAACGCGCTGACGCCCTCGCCGCCCTCCTCCATGTGCCGCGCGATGTTCTCGATCATGACGATGGCGTCGTCCACGACGAAGCCAGTGGAGATCACCAAGGCCACCAGCGTCAGGTTGTTGATCGAAAAACCGGCGAGATACATGACGCCGAAGGTGCCCACCAGCGACACCGGCACCGCGACGGCCGGGATGATGGTGGCCGGCAGGCTGCGCAGGAAAACGAAGATGACGCCGATGACCAGCACGATGGCGAACAGCAGCTCATGCTGCACATCGCGCACCGACGCGCGGATGGTCTCGGTGCGGTCGCCCAGCACCTGCACGTCGATGGAGGCCGGCAGCGACGCCTGTAGCTGAGGCAGCACGGCGCGCACGCGGTCCACCGTCTCGATGACATTGGCGCCCGGCTGGCGTTGTACGTTCAGGATGACGGCGGTCGTGGACGGCTGGCCGCTGCTGCCGGCCCACGCGGCCAGGCGCAGGTTTTCTGCGTCGTCCACCAGTTGGGCCACGTCGCGCAGCCGCACCGCGTTGCCGCTCTTGTAGGCGATGACGAGGTTGGCGTACTCGGCCGCGCTCTTCAACTGGTCGTTGGCATCCAGCGTGGACGCGCGCAGCGGGCCGTCGAAGCTGCCCTTGGACTGGTTCACGTTGGCCGCCGCGATGGCGGTGCGCACGTCGTCGATGGACAGCCCCAGCGTGGCCAGCGCGCCGGGGTTGGCCTGGATGCGCACGGCCGGCCGCCGGCCGCCGGCGATGCCCACCATGCCCACACCAGGCACCTGCGACAGCTTCTGCGCCAGCCGGCTCTCCACCAGGTCGTGCACACGCGTGACCGGCAGCGTCGTGGAGCTGACGGCCAGCGTCAGCACCGGCGCGTCGGCTGGGTTGACCTTGCTGTACACCGGCGGCATGGGCAGGTCCGACGGCAGCAGGTTGCTGCCGGCGTTGATGGCCGCCTGCACCTCCTGCTCGGCCACGTCCAGGGACACGCTGAGGTCGAAGCGCAGCGTGATGACCGAGGCGCCGCCCGAGCTGGTGGATGACATCTGCCCCAGGCCCGGCATCTGGCCGAACTGGCGCTCCAGCGGCGCGGTGACGGAGGACGTCATCACGTCGGGGCTGGCGCCGGGGTACAGCGTCGTGACCTGGATGGTGGGGTAGTCCACCTCGGGCAGGGCCGCCACCGGCAGCAGCCGGTAGGCCAGCGCGCCGGCCAGCACAATGGCCAGCATCAGCAGCGACGTGGCCACCGGCCGCTCGATGAAGAGGCGTGACGGGTTCATCGCAGCGTCCCGTCAGCGGTCCGAAGCTGCCGAGGCTGCGGACGCCGCCGCCGCGCCGCGGTTGCGCCCCCGGCCACCCGGCGCCGAAGCGCCACCGGCCGGCGCCGTGATGACCTCGGCCTTGCCGCCGTCGCGCAGCCGGTCGGCCCCGTCGGTGACGACCTGCTCACCCGGCTTCAGCGCGCCTTGCACCGCTGTCCAGTCGCCGTCGGTGGCCAGCAGCTGCACCTTGCGCAGCGTCACCGTGCCGTCGGCGATGACGTAGACGAAGCTGCCTGGCGCACCACGCTGCACGGCGGCGGCCGGCACCACCAGCGCGTCCTTGAGCACGTCCAGCTGCAGGCGCACGTTGACGAACTGGTTGGGGAACAGGCTGCCGTCCTGGTTGTCGAACAACGCCTTGACCTTGATCGTGCCGGTCGTCGCGTCGATGGCGTTGTCGGTGCTGGCCACGCGCCCCTCGGCGAGCTTCACGCGGCGCTCGCGGTCCCAGGCCTGCACGGGCAGCGCCTGCTTGCCCGACAGCTGCTCGCGGATGCGCGCCAGCCGCGCGTCCGGTACCGCGAACACGACCGCCGCCGGCTGCATCTGCGCGATGGTCAGCAGGCCGTTGGCATCGTTCGGGCCCACGTTGTTGCCCAGGTCGGCCTGCTTCAGGCCCACCTGGCCCGCGATGGGCGCAGTGACCTGCGTGTACGACAGCTGCAGCTTCGCATTGGCGACGCTCGCCTGGTCGGACAGCAGCGTCGCCTCCAGCTGGCGCACCAGCGCCTGCTGCGTGTCCAGCTGTTGGCGCGGCGCGGCCTCCTTGGCGACCAGGTCCTTGTACCGGGCCAGGTCGGCGCGGGCGTTCTCCAGCTGCGCCTGGTCGCGCGCCAGCGTGGCCTGCGCCTGGTCGCGGGCGATCTCCAAGGGCCGCGGGTCGATCAGCGCAAGCACCTGGCCGGCCTTCACGGCTTGGCCTTCCTTGAAGTAAATCGCCTTCAGCTCGCCGCTGACCTTCGCACGCACCACGGCCGTGTTGGCGGCGGCGATGCTGCCGATGGCGTCCACCACCACCGGCATGTCGCGCTGCTGCACACGCGCGGCAGACACCGGCTGCGGGCCGCTGCGGCCGAAGCGCCCGCCAGCCGGGCGGCCGGCGCCTGCGGCGCCCGATGCGGCAGACGCCGCAGCGTCGCGGCCATCGGCCGCACTGCGACCCGTCCACCACCAACCGGCCAGCGCGAGGGCCACGACGGCCAGCGCGACCAACACCCATGTCCGCGCGGCCCCTGCCGACAACCTGCCCCTGGAATCCTTGTTCTTCATCCGGTCCACTCCTGGTTGCGCGCAGTGTCCCGGCCGAATGTAGCTGCCACGTTGCTGGCCGCTACGATCCTGAAATGATCAAGTTGATGGTTGGCCTGGGCAATCCGGGCACCGAGTACGAGGACACGCGGCACAACGCCGGTTTCTGGTGGATAGACGGCCTGGCGCGCGGGCTAAAGGCCTCGCTGCAGCCCGACAAGGCCTATCACGGCCTGGTGGCGCGCGTGAACAACGCGCCCGGCGCCAGCGGCCCGCTCTGGCTGCTGGAACCCATGACCTACATGAACCTGTCCGGCAAGTCGGTCGCGGCACTGGCACGCTTCTTCAAGATCGAGCCGCAGGAGATCCTGGCCGTGCATGACGAACTGGACCTGGCGCCCGGCGAGATGAAGTTCAAGCTGGGCGGGGGCGACGGCGGCCACAACGGCCTGCGCGACATGCGCGCGCAACTCGGCAGCGGCGACTTCTGGCGGCTGCGGCTGGGCATCGGCCACCCGGGCCACAAGGCCGAGGTGGCCAACTACGTGCTGCGCAAGCCGCCTCTGGCCGAGCGCCAGGCGGTGGAGGACTGCATCGAGAAAAGTTACGGCGCCGTCGAGCTGATGCTGCGGGGTGAGATGGACAAGGCACTGGCCAAGATTCACGCCAAGCCGCCCCGCCCCAAGCCCCCCAAACCGGCGCCGCCGGGCGACGCTCCCGCCCCGTGAGCAAGACCCTGGTGCTGCTGCTGACCCTGTGCATCGCGCTGCCGCTGGCGGCGCAGACCCAGGTCTGACGCGCCCAGGTCTACCGCGGCGGGCCTGACGGCCGCGACCTGCGCGACTCGCCCTGCCCCGCCGGCCGCGGCGCCAGCAGCAGCGCCGCCATCGACTTCGACGGACCCAGCGCCGCCGACAGCCGCGCGGCGCGTGCGCACCATCTGCCGGAAGCGAAACAGGCCGCCGCGCTGGCGTCGGCACGGCGCGCCAGCGCGGCCGAGGCGCGCCGCCAGCGTGGCTACGCGTCGTTCCAGAGGCTGCCGACCGCAGCGCAGCCGGCCAGCGGCCCGCAGGTCACCACGTTGAATCCGCCCTAGACGGCCAAGCGCCGCAAGCCCGGATCGGCCGCCAGCAGCGGCCGATAGAATGCGCGCCGTTGGTGCTCGCACCCGGTTCCAAGCCGGGTGCAGTTCAACGGGAATCAGGAGGGCACGCCGCCACGCGGCACGCCTAACCTGAGCTGTCCCCGCAACGGTAAGTGGACGAGGCCCCGTGCCTCACTGCTCGACTCACAAGCCACTGGTGCACCACACCGGGAAGGCGTCGAACGGATGTCCACCAGCCCGGATACCGGCCAACAACGGGGCTGTTTCGAACAGCCGTTTTTCAGCCTTGCTGCGGGGGTCAGCACGGCTGGTTGATCGTTCGCGTCTTTCTCATGTCTCAACTGTCCATTGCGGCCCGTCGGCCGCTGCTCGCCTTGTCCGTGCTGGCCTTGGCTGCGTCCGCACACGCTCAGTCCAACAAGCTCGACACCGTCGTCACCACCGCCACGCGCTCGCCGCAGAAGCTGTCCGAGGTGCTGGCCGACCTGACCGTCATCAACCGCGCCGACATCGAGCGCCAGGCTGCCGCCAGCCTGGCGGATCTGCTGCGCAACAACGGCTGCGCCGAGATGGTCCGCAACGGCGGCCCGGCCGCGACGACGTCCATGTTCCTGCGCGGCGCCGACAGCCGCCACACGCTGGTGCTGATCGACGGCGTGAAGGTCGACTCGCAAAGCACCGGCGGCGCCAGCTGGCAAGGCCTGCCGCTGTCGCAGATCGAGCGTGTGGAAGTGCTGAAGGGCCCGGCCAGCGCCATCTACGGCTCCGACGCCGTCGGCGGCGTGGTGCAGATCTTCACGCGCAAGGGCGGTGGCCGCACCAGCGCCGACCTCGGCGTGGCGGCCGGCAACCTGGGCGCCTACAAGGCCGACGCCGGCCTCTTCGGCGCGGCCGGCATCTTCGACTACGCCATCACCGGCGCATTCGAGGGCACCGATGGCTTCAATGCGACGACGCCCGAATCCACCTTCAGCTACGTGCCCGACCGCGACGGCCACCGCAAGCGCCAGGCCATGGTGCGCGTGGGCGCGCAGTTCAGCGCCGAGCAGCGCGTCGAGGCTCTGGTCATGCGCACCTACACGCGCGGCCAGTATGACGGCAGCCGCTCGCGGCCGCTGGTGGACGACATCACCAAGCAGGACGCCGACGCCGCACGCCTGGCCTGGACGGCGCAATGGACTCCCGACCTGCAGACGCAGCTGAGCTTCGGTGAATCGCGCGACCGCTACGAGACCACCCCGTCGCCCTACCTGACCGACACGCGCGTGCGCAACCTCGCGCTGACTGGCTTCTACAAGCTGGCCGCCGGCCAGCAGCTGAACTTCACGGCCGAGCGCATCGAAGACAAACTGGATAACAGCGGCCTCGTGACCGCCGGCGTCGGCAAGCGCGACCGCGACGGTTTTGGCCTGGGCTATCTGCTGTCGGCCGGCGCCTTCGACCTGCAAGCCCATGCCCGCCACGACCGCGACAGCCAGTTCGGCGACGTCAACACCGGCACGCTGTTGGCAGGCTACGAGATCGCCCGAGGCCTGCGCGCGGTGGGCTCGGTGGGCAACGCCTTCCGCGCACCGACGATCTACCAGCAAGGCACCGTCTACGGCCCCGACCTCAGCAAGCCCGGCGTGACCCCGCTGGACGCTGAGCGCGGCCGCAACGTGGAGATGGCGTTGAAGTGGAACAGCGGCGCGCACGAGCTGTCTGCCACGGCCTACCGCAACCGCATCAGCAACCTCATCGTCTTCGGCGCCGCCGGCACCTGCAACAGCAATTTCGGCTGCTACCAGAACGTCGCCAAGGCACGCCTGCAAGGCGTGAGCCTGGCCGGCGCCACGACGCTGATGGCCGTCAACCTGCGCGCCACGCTGGACCTGCAGAAACCCACCAACACCGCCGACGGCAAGCTGCTGGCCCGCCGCGCCAAGCGGCTGGCCACAGTGAATGCCGACTGGGTGCTGGGCGACTGGACGCTGGGGGCGGGCGTGCAAGCCGCAGGCGCCCGCTTCGACGATGCGCTCAACACGCGCAAGCTGGGCGGCTACGCGCTGCTGAACCTGAGCGCGCAGATCGCCGTCAGCCGCGAGGTGAAGCTGCAGTTCAACGTCGACAACGTGTTCAAGCGTGAGTACCAAACGGCCTACGGCTATGCCTCGTCGCCGATGACCGCGCTGGCCTCGCTGCGCTGGACACCCCAGCTGTAATACGAGCCCGATGAGCGCGCACGAACTCATCGTCGGTGGCCAGCGCAGCGGCAAGTCGCACCAGGCCGAAAGGCTGGCGTTGCGCTGGCAGGCGCTCGGCGGCCATGTGGCCGTCGTCGCCACCGCGTTGGCGGCCGATGAGGAGATGCGTGCGCGCATCGCCCACCACCGAGCCACTCGGCCGGCGGGCTTTGACACCATCGAAGCGCCGCTGGCCTTGGTTGCGGCCCTTCAACAGCTCGACGAGGCTGGCACGCTGGTCATCGTCGACTGCCTGACGCTGTGGCTGACGAACTGGTTGATGCCCATGAGCGGCACACCAGACACCGTCGGCTGGCAGGCCGAACGCAACGCGCTGCTGGCCTTGCTGCCCCGGCTGCAGTCCCGCGTCGTCTTCGTCTCCAACGAGGTCGGCTGGGGCATCTCGCCGCTGGGTCGCGAGGTGCGCGAGTACGTGGACGAACTTGGCCGCCTGAACCAGGATGTGGCCCGCCGCTGCGGGCAGCTGACACTGATGGTGGCCGGCCAGGCCTGGCCCCGGCCCATCGAGGATTCGCAAGATGCTTAGAAGACTCCTGACCCTTGGCCTGCTGGCCGCCACGCTGCCAGCCGCCGCCGTCGACATCAAGGACGATCTGGGCCACGTCACGCAGATCCCGGCACCGCCGCAACGCATCGTCAGCCTGCTGCCGTCGCTGACCGAGACCGTCTGCGAGCTGGGCGCGTGCGGCAAGCTGGTGGGCGTGGACCGCTACTCCAACTTTCCGGCCAGCGTGAACGCGCTGCCCAAGCTGGGCGGCATGGACGACACCAATGTCGAGCTGATCGCGGCGCTGAAGCCCGACGTGGTGCTGGTGGCCGTGTCCTCGCGCGTGGCCGAGCGGCTGCGGGCACTGGGCATGAAGGTCGTCGCGCTGGAGCCGCGCAGCTACCAGGACGTGCAGCGCGTGCTGAACACCATCGGCCAGATCCTGGCCGTGCCAGACGCGCAGCGCGTCTGGCGCCACATCGAGGCCGGCGTGGCCGCGGCGGCCGGTAGCGTGCCGGCCCAGGCGCGCGGCGTGCGCGTCTACTACGAGGTCGCCAGCGGCCTCTGGGCCGCTGGCCCGGTGTCGTTCATGGGTGAGACGCTGACACGTCTGGGTGCCGGCAACATCATCCCGGCAGACCTCGGCCCCTTCCCCAAGATCAACCCCGAGTTCGTCGTGAAGGCCAACCCGGCGCTCATCATGGTCGGCTCGCGCGGCGCGCAAGGCCTGACGGAGCGGCCGGGCTGGAACCAGATCGACGCGGTGAAGCGCGGCCGCCTCTGCATCTTCAAGCCCGAGGAGGGCGACATCCTCGCCCGCCCCGGCCCGCGCATGGCCGAGGCGGCGCAGATCATGGCCAAGTGCCTGCGCGAGAAGGCCGGCTCGTGAACCTGAGGCCAGGCGTCCTGCTCACGCTGCTGCTGGCCGCCAGCGCGGCCGGCGTGCTGGGCGGCGTGCTGATTGGCAGTACCGGCTGGGCGGACCTGCGCAACGACGACATGGCCGTCATCCTGTGGGACATCCGCCTGCCCCGCTCGCTGGGCGCCTGGTGCGCCGGCGCGCTGCTGGGCATGGCCGGCGCCATCTCGCAGGGCCTGTTCCGCAACCCTCTGGCCGACCCCTACCTGCTGGGTAGCGCCTCCGGCGCGGGCCTGGCCGTTGCCATCGCGCTGGCGCTGACCGGTGTGTCGCCGCACACGTCGTCGCTGCTGGCCCACCTCGGCCTGACCGGCATCGCCTTCGTCGGCACGCTGGTGGGCGTGGGCCTGACGCTGGTGCTGGCGCGCGGCGTGGAGCAGACGCTTCGGCTGCTGCTGGCCGGCGTCGTCGTGGGCGTGGTGTTGAACGCGCTGACTGGCCTGGCCACGCTGTGGGCACCGGACATCCTGCGCGCCATGCAGGCCTTCCTGCTCGGCAACACCGGCCTGCTGGGCTGGCGCAGCGTCGCCGTGATGGCCGGCTGCGGCGTGGCGGCCCTGCTGGTGGGCCTGGTGGCCAGCCCGGCACTGGACGCGCTGACGCTGGGCGAATCCACCGCCGCGTCGCTGGGCGTGCGGCTGCCGCTGGTGCGGCTGCTGCTGATCTTCGCATTCGCGCTGGCCACGGGTGCTGCGGTCGCGCAGACCGGCATCGTCGCCTTCGTGGGCCTGGTGGCGCCGCACCTGGTGCGCAGCATGTGCCCGGTGCTGCACGGCCGGCTCATCCTGCTGTCGGCCGCGGCCGGCGGCGCGCTGCTGCTGGCCGCAGACGTGCTGGCCCGCGCGCTGATCCGGCCGCAGGAGCTGCCGGTGGGCCTGGTCACCGCGCTGCTCGGGGGCGTCTACCTGCTCGTGCTGATGCATCGCCGCGGAGCACCACGCCGATGAACGCGCTGACCGCCCGCATAGCCCGCGTCCGCATCGACGGCCGCGACCTCATCAGCGATATCGACCTCGCCATTCCCGAGTGCCGCTGGACGGCCATCGTCGGGCCCAACGGCGCGGGCAAGTCCACGCTGCTGCGCGCCATCGCCGGCCTGCAGCGCTGCGACGGTGCCGTGCAGCTCGCCGGACGCGCGCTGCACGACTGGCCCGCCCGCGAGCGGGGTCGTCAGCTGGCCTGGATGGGCCAGCAGGAGACCGGCGCCGACGACCTGCTCGCGCAGGACGTCGTCATGCTGGGCCGCCTGCCGCACCGGCCGTGGCTGGCGCCCCCCACCGCAGTGGACCTTGCCACGGTGCAGGCCGCGATGACGGCCACCCAGAGCTGGAATTGGCGCGAGCGCCGGCTGGGTTCGCTGTCCGGCGGCGAGCGCCAGCGCGTGCTGCTGGCCCGCGCGCTGGCCCAGCAGGCGCCGCTCACGTTGATGGACGAGCCGCTGGCTCACCTGGACCCACCGCACCAGGCCGACTGGATGGCGCTGGTGCGCGCGCGCGTGCACAGCGGCCACACGGTCGTCAGCGTGCTGCACGAACTGCACCTGGCCTTGCAGGCCGACCACCTGGTGCTGATGGCCGACGGCCGCATCGTGCACACCGGTTCACCCGCAGACGCGGGCACGCACGACGCGTTGAAGCGCGTGTTCGGCCCGCGTCTTCATATTGCACAGATCGAAGGGCGCTGGGTCGCCCTGCCGCTATGACGACCACTTGCGCCGCGCTGTTCATCAGCGCCCCCTCCTCCGGCTCCGGCAAGACCAGCGTCACCGCCGCCATCGCACGCAGCCACGCACGGCGCGGCCAGCGCGTGCGCGTCTTCAAGACCGGGCCCGACTTCCTGGACCCGAGCATCCTCGAACGCGCCAGCGGGGCGCCCGTCTACCAGCTGGACCTGTTCATGGGCGGCTTCGCGCACTGCCAGGCACTGCTCTCGCAGGCGGCGGCCGAGGCCGACCTGCTGCTGGTCGAAGGCGTTATGGGCTTGTTCGACGGCAAGCCCAGCAGTGCCGATCTGGCCGAGGCCTTTGGCCTGCCGGTGGTCTGCGTCATCGATGCAGCGGCCATGGCCCAGACCTTCGCGGCGCTGGCCACGGGGCTGGCGAACTTCCGGCCCGGGCTGCGGCACCGCGGCGTCGTCGCCAACCGGCTGGGCAGCGCGGCGCACGGCCGCATGGTGGGCGAAGGGCTGCCCGCCGACCTGCCGCTGATCGCCGCGCTGCCGCGGGAACCCCGGCTCACCATGCCGGAGCGCCACCTGGGCCTGGTGCAGGCGCTGGAGCAGCCGGGGCTGGACGTGCAACTCGACGCCTGGGCCGACGCCTGGGAGGCCGCGCTGCAGCCAGGCTTCATGTTCGCGCCCGTGTCCTTCGAGGACGCAATCCATCCGCCGCCGCGGCCGCTGCTGCAGGGCCGCCGCATCGCCATCGCGCGCGACGCGGCCTTCGGCTTCATCTACCCGGCCAACGTCGACACGCTGCACGCGCTGGGCGCCGAGCTGTCGTTTTTCTCGCCTTTGCGACACGAGCCGCTGCCCGACTGCGACGCCGTGTGGCTGCCGGGCGGCTACCCCGAGCTGTACGCCGACCGGCTGGCCGCTCACCCCACGCTGACCGCCTCGCTGGCCGCGCACGTGGCGCGCGCCAAGCCGCTGCTGGCCGAATGCGGCGGCATGCTGACGCTGCTGGACGGCCTGACGGATGTGGCCGGCGAGACGCGCCGCATGGCCGGCCTGCTGCCCGGCCGCGCCCATGTGCAGCAGCGCCTGGCGGCCCTGGGGCTGCAGGCCATCAACTGGCCCGAGGGCCCGCTGCGTGGCCACAGCTATCACTACTCCACGCTGGACACGCCGCTCGTGCCCATCGCCACGGCCAGCAACCCAAACGGCGGCAAGACCGCCGAGGCGCTGTACCAGCAGGGGTCGCTGCGCGCGAGCTACGTGCACCACTACTTCCCGTCCAACGCCGAGGCGGTTGCCGCCTTCTTTGCCGGCTGAATGTCCATGGAAATCGAACCGCCACCCGTCAACCGCGAACGTGTCACCCCCGCCGGCGAGCGCCGTGGGCTCGTGCTGGTGCACACCGGCGACGGCAAGGGCAAGAGCACCGCCGCCTTCGGCCTGGCGCTGCGCGCCCACGGCCGCGGCAAGCCCGTGCTGATCTACCAGTTCATGAAGGTGCCAAGCGCCCGCTTCGGCGAGCACCGCGTGTTCGAGCAGCTGGGCGTGCCCATCATCGGCCTGGGCGACGGCTTCTCGTGGAAGAGCAAGGACCTGGAGCACAGTGCCGAGCTGGCCCGCGAAGGTTGGGCGCGCGCCGAGGCCACCCTGCGCAGCGGCGACCACTTCCTCGTCGTGCTGGACGAGATCATGTACCCGCTGCGCTACGGCTGGGTGGCGCTGGACCAGGTGCTGGCCTGCCTGCGCGAGCGGCCGGCGCACGTGAACGTGGTGCTGACCGGCCGCGGCGCCCCGGCCGAGCTGATCGCCGTGGCCGACACGGTCACGGAGATGACGCTGGTGAAGCATCACTACCAGGCCGGCGTGCCGGCGCAGCGGGGCATCGAGGATTGAGCGTGCTCATCATCTGCACCACCTGTGATGACGGCCGCGGCCAGGCACTGCTGGAAGCCGTCGAGAACGAGGCGCTGGCGCGCGACCTGCCGCTGCCCATCCGCGGCCAGGCCTGCATGGCCGCCTGTCGGCAGAGCTGCACCGCGGCGCTACAGGGTGCGGGCAAGCACAGCTACCTCTTCGGCCAACTGGCGCCCGATGCGGACAGCGTCGCCGCGCTGCTGGACGTGGCCGCCCAGCACGCCGAACCCGGCGACGGCCTGCTGGCCTGGGCACGGCGCCCCGAGCGGCTCAAGAGCGGCCTGCTGGCCCGCCTGCCGCCGCTGGGCTGATGCAGGCCGTCTCGCTGATGCCGCTGTTGCTGCCGCTGGCGGTGATGGTGGCGCTGCTGGTGGACCGGCTGGGCGAGCCGCCCGGCTGGATGCACCCCGTCGTCGGCATGGGGCGCTTCCTGGGCTGGTTCAGGCTCACAGGCCTGCCCGCGGCAGCGGCCTTCGCGGCCGGTGCGCTGGCGTGGCTGCTGGGTGCGGCAGCCGTGGTCTTCATCGCGCTGTGGCTGGAGGGCCAGGTGTTGCTGGTGCTGCAGCCCTGGCTGTCGCCGCTGCGCCTGGCCGGTGCCGCGGTGCTGGTGGGCGTGTTGCTGAAGCCGCTGCTGGCGTGGCGCATGCTGGCCGACGAGGCCAGGGCCGTCGAGGACGCGCTGCGCGAGTCGCTGGACGCCGGCCGCGCGCGGCTGTCCCGCCTCGTCAGCCGCGACACGTCCACGCTGACCGACATCGAGGTGCGCGAGGCCGCCATCGAAACGCTGGCCGAGAACCTGAACGACTCCGTCATCGCGCCGCTGTTCTGGTTCGCCATCGCCGGGCTGCCGGGCGCGGCGCTCTACCGCTTCGCCAACACGGCGGATGCGATGTGGGGCTACCGCGACGAACGCGAGTGGAGCGGCAAATGGGCGGCGCGGGCCGACGACGTGCTGTCGTGGATCCCCGCGCGCCTGACGGCGCTGCTGATCGCGCGGCCTTCGCTGCGGCTGCTGCGCGAGGCCCGCCGCACGCCGTCGCCCAACAGCGGCTGGCCCATGGCGGCCATGGCGCTGCGGCTGGGCGTTAGGCTGGGCAAGCCGGGGGTTTACACGCTGCACGCCGACGGCCGGTCCGCAAGGCCCGACGATCTGCACGCCGTGCTGGCTGTGGCGTGGCACGCTGTCGTTGCCGGCGCCGCGCTGATCGCGGGGCTGGCCTGGACGCTGAGGTCATGATCCACACCCCCCTGCTGCCCGAACACGGCGGCCCGGACGACGGCCCCTCGGCGGCGTTCGATTTCTCCACCAACGCCAGCCCGCTGGGCCCGCCGCCCGCGCTGCTGCGCGCCGTGCAGGCCGCCGACCGGGCGTGCTACCCCGACCCGGGCTACCGCGCGCTGCGCCGCCGCCTCGGTGACGAGCAACGCGTGCTGCCGACCGCGGGCGGCGCCGAGGGCATACGCCGGCTGACGCTGGCGGCGATGCTGTCGGGCCGCCGCGAGGCCTGGGTGCCGCAACCCGGCTTCGGCGACTACGCGCTCGCCGCACACGCGCTGGGCCTGGCGGTGAAGTCTTACAGCGACCCGGCCGACATCCGGCCGACCGCGCCTGCGCTCGTCTGGATCTGCGAGCCCAGCAACCCGACCGGCGCGTGCCTGGCGCCGTGGCCCGACCTGGGGGATACGCTGCTCATCGTGGACCGCGCCTACGAGCCGCTGCGGCTGCAGGGCGAGGCGCCCACGCTGCCCGCGCATGCGTGGCAGTTGGTGTGCCCCAACAAGGCGCTGGGCCTGACGGGCATCCGTGCCGGCTACGCCCTCGCACCGGCCACCGACGCCATCTGGGCGCTGGCACTCTCGCTGGCCCCCAGCTGGGTGCTGTCGGCCGAGGGCGTGGCACTGCTGACGCATTGGCTGGACGAGGACACACAAGCCTGGCTGGCCGATGTGCGCACACAACTGCGCGTGTGGCGCACCGCCCAGCGCGCGCTGCTGGCCGACCTGGACTGGCAGCAGCGCGACAGCTGCACGAACTTCTGGCTGGCCCGCCCGCCGCAGGCCGACATGCTGCCGCGGCTGCGCGAGCGCGGCATCCGGCTGCGCGATGCGACCTCGTTCGGCCTGCCTGGCTGGGTGCGCGTGTCGACGCAACCACCGGCCGCGCAGCAAGCGCTGCAGCTGGCCGTGCTGGAAATCGAGGGAGAGGATGCATGAGCAGAGGAAAAGCCGTCATGGTGCTGGGCACCACCAGCGGCGCGGGCAAGAGCTGGCTGGCCACCGCGCTGTGCCGCTGGTACGCGCGGCAAGGCCTGAAGGTCGCGCCGTTCAAGGCGCAGAACATGAGCAACAACGCGCGCGTGGTGCCGGGACTGAACGGCCTGATGGGCGAGATCGGCAGCGCGCAGTACTTCCAGGCGCTGGCCGCGCGCCGCGTGCCCGAGGTGCGCATGAATCCCGTGCTGCTGAAGCCCGAGGCGGACACGCGCAGCCAGGTCGTCGTGCTGGGCGAGGTGGACGAGGCGTTGTCGCGCATGCCCTGGCGCGAGCGCAGCGCGCTGCTGAAGCCCCGCGCCCGCGCCGCGCTGCACGAACTGCTGAGCGAGAACGACGTGGTGGTCGTCGAAGGTGCCGGCTCGCCGGCCGAGATCAACCTCGCGCCGACCGACTACGTGAACCTGGGCACTGCGCGCGATGCGAAAGCAGCATGCCTGCTGGTCACCGACATCGACCGCGGCGGCGCCTTCGCCCACCTGTACGGCACGCACCAGCTGATGCCCGCCGACGTGCGCGCGCGGGTCAAGGGCTTCGTGCTGAACCGCTTCCGCGGCGACGCGGGCCTGCTGTCGCCCGGCCCCGAGCAGTTGGAGCACCTGACCGGCGTGCCCACCATCGCGACGCTGCCGATGTGGCGCGGTCACGGCCTGCCGGAGGAAGACGGCGTGTTCGACGACGCGACGACCGGCCACGGGGGCGAAGGCGTGCGCATCGCCGTCATCGCCTACCCGCGCATCTCCAACCTCGACGAGTTCCAGCCGCTGCGCCAGCTGCCCGGCGTGCGCCTGTCCTGGGCGCGCGAGCCGCGGGACCTGCAAGGTGCCGACTGGATCATCCTGCCCGGCAGCAAGGCCACCACGGCCGACCTGGCCTGGCTGCGTGCGCAGAAGCTGGACCTGGCCATCAACGCCCACCGTGGCCGCGTGCTGGGCATCTGCGGCGGGCTGCAGATGCTGGGCGAGGCGCTGATCGACACGCACGGCGTGGACGGCAATGCCCCCGGCCTGGGCCTGCTGCCGCTGGTGACGGCATTCGAGCCGGAAAAGTTGCTGCGCAACACGCAGCTGCAGTTCGGCGCCACTGACGGTCCGTGGTCAACATTGGCCGGCGTGCAGGCCGACGGCTACGAGATCCACCACGGCCGCACGCAGCCGCATGCGGGTCTGCCGCCACCGCAGGTCGCGCTGCGCAACGCGGCGGGCGAGGCGATCGGCTGGCAGTCGGGGCGCACGCTGGGCGTCTACGCCCACGGCCTGTTCGAGCAGCCGGCCGTGCTGCAGGCGCTGTTCGGCCAGACCGGCCGGCCGCTGGACGCGGTGTTCGACGGCCTGGCGGATTTCATCGACCTGCACTTCCAACCGGGCAAACTGGCGGGCCTGATCGCATGAAGAAGGATTGACCCGTGTTTGTTCGCCGACTTGCCGCCCCGCTGCTGCTGGCCCTTGCCACCACCGCACACGCCTGGAGCGGCGTCGGCCACCAGACCGTGGGCGCCCTGACCGAACAGCTGCTGCAGGGCACGCCTGCCGCGCGGCGCGTGGCCGAGTTGCTGGGCGACCTGCCGCTCGCCCAGGCCGCCGTGTGGCTGGACTGCGCTCGCGGCATCGACCCCGCCAAGGGCTTCGACTACACGGCGCGCGGACGCAATGCCGAATGCGCGCCGTTCGAGACCGATGCCGGCATCGCCGAGCTGCGCGCCTTCGTGCAGCGCAACCACCGCCAGTGCCACCCCGCGCCCGGTGCCGAGGACTGCCACCGCGGCTACCACTACGCCAACCTCGCCTACCAGCGCAGCCGCTACCTGCCGGGCAGCACCGGCGCGCGGCCGGACGACATCGTCGGCGCCGCCACGGCGGCCATCGCCGTGCTGCGGGGGCAGACGGCCACGGCGCCGTTCGGCTTCGAGTCGCCACGCGACGCGCTGCTGGTGATCGCCCATCTCGTTGGCGACATGCACCAGCCCCTGCACATCGGCTCCGTCTACCTGGATGCGCAGGGGCAGCCCGTGGACCCGGACAAGACCGGCCTGGACCCCGCCACGTTCACGCGTGGCAGCAATCAGGTCGTCATTCCGGCCCGCCCACCCACCGGCGCCGCGGGCCTGAAGGCCGTGGCGGCCGGCTGGCGCATGCCCAACCTGCATTCGCTCTGGGACGGCGTTCCGGCCGCGCTGACGCCGGCCAGCATCGACGCCGCCTGGCTTCAGGCCGCACGCCAGGTGCCGGTCACGCCCGGCGAGATGGCCGGCTGGCCGGCACGCTGGGCCAGCGAGTCGCTGGACCAGGCCCGGCCGGCGCTGCACGACCTGGCCTTCGGCCCCCGCCAGGGCGAGGTCTGGACCGCCACGCTGCCGCCGGATTACGAGGCCCGGATGGCCGAGATCAAGCGCGAGCAGCTGACGCGCGCTGCCGCACGACTGGCGCAGGTGCTGCAGGCGACGCTGGGCATGCCTTGACGCTGGCGTTGGCGCTGGCGGGCCGGTGCGTTGTCAGGCAGCCAGCGTCTGCGGCAGCTTGGCGATGACCTTGATCTCGAACTGGAAGCCGTAGAGCCAGGTCACGCCGATGCCGGTCAGCGTGGGGTGCGGCGCCTCGCCCCAATGCGCCATCACCACGGGCCAGACCCGTTCGAAGTTCTTTTCCGCATCGACGACGAAGACCGTCACGTCCACCACGTCGCCGAACGTGCAGCCGGCTGCCGCCAGGATGTGGTTCAGGTTGTCGAACGCCAGCCCGACCTGCGGCTCCAGCCCGGGTTCGGGCGAGCCGTCCGCCCGGCTGCCCACCTGGCCCGACACGAACAGGAAGCCGTTGGCGCGGATGGCTGGCGAATAGCGGTTGCGCTCGTACAGCGCCTGACGGCCGGCGGGGAAGACGACATCGCGTGGGGAAGACATGGCATCACTTTCTCTTTGCAGGGATGTCGTGAACTCTAGGCAGCGGACGGCGGCAGAAAAAGAGGCCGGCACCACAATCAGTTTTTGCCCACACCAAACAATCGGGAGCCCCGCAAGCCATGGACCGTTTCGATGCGCTGCAGGCATTCGCCCGCGTCGTGGAAACCGGCAGCTTCACGAAGGCGGCGCGCGCGCTGGACGTGAGCAACGCCACCGTCACGCAGCTCGTGCAGCAACTGGAGGCGCGGCTGCGTGTGAAGCTGCTGCACCGCACGACGCGGCAGGTGCGCGTGACCGAGGATGGGGCGGCCTACTACGAGCGCGTCGTGCGCCTGCTGGCCGACCTGGAGGCCGCGGACACCAGTCTGTCCGATGCGTCGGCCGCGCTGAGGGGAAGGCTGCGCGTGGACGTGCCCAGCCCGCTCGCCCGGCTGGTGCTGGTGCCCGCACTGCCGGATTTCCACGCCCGCTACCCGGAGATCCAGCTGCATCTGGGTGTCAGCGACCGCATGGTGGATGTCATTGGCGACCACGTCGACTGCGTGCTGCGGGGGGGCGAACTGGCCGACTCGACACTGATCGCGCGCCGTGTCGGCTCGCTGACCATGGGCGTCTACGCCGCGCCGGCCTACCTGCAGCGGGCCGGCACACCCGAGCACCCGCTGGACCTGGCGGACGAACCGCACCGCACCGTCGGCTACCTGCGCTGGCGCAGCGGCAGCGTGGCGCCGCTCACGCTGCACCGCGAGGGCGAGACCGTCGAACTGCACGGCCGCCACCTGCTGGCGGTGGACGACGGCAATGCCTACCTGGCCGCCGGCCTGGCGGGCCTGGGCGCGCTCTGGTTGCCGCGCTACATGGCCGCGGCGCACGTGGCGCGTGGCGAACTGCTGCCGGTGCTGGCCGATTGGCAGGTCGACGCGATGCCGCTGTACATGGCCTTCCCGCCGAACCGGCATGTCAGCGCCAAGCTGCGCACCTTCATCGACTGGGTGGCGGCCGTGCTGGCGCAGCAGCCGGCGATCACGACCGCCTGAGCGGGCTCAAGCGGCGCTCAAACGGCGGTCAGACGCTGGTACTTCTGCAGCAGCGTCTCGCGCGTCTCGACGTGGGCCGGGTTCACCGGAATGCAGGCCACCGGGCACAGCATCACGCACTGCGGCTCGTCGAAGTGGCCCACGCACTCGGTGCACTTGGACGGCTCGATCTCGTAGAACTCCTCGCCCATCGAGATCGCGTTGTTCGGGCAGGCGGGCTCGCAGACGTCGCAGTTGATGCACTCGTCCGTGATCATCAGCGCCATGCTTCGCCTCCATCGCGCTGGCGGACGAATAGGGCAAGCGCTTGCATGCGCTTGCCGCGCACGGCGGGGCAAGGCATGCCTTGCCGATCCCCGCCGCCGTGCGTGTCAGCGATCATCAAAGCCATCATCAGCCCCCCTTCCTGCAGCGCTCGTTCAGCCGCGTCAGCACCCCGGGCGACACGAACTCCGCCACTTCGCCGCCCAGCGTGGCGATCTCGCGCACGAAGGTGCTGGACGTGTACTGGTGCTTCTCGCCGGGCGTCAGGAAGATGGTCTCGACCTCGGGCATGAGCTTGCGGTTCATGCCCGCCATTTGGAACTCGTACTCGAAGTCGCCGCCCGTGCGCAGCCCGCGCACGACAACCCGGCCGCCATGGGTGCGCACGAAATCGCGCAGCAGGCCGTCGAACGCGATGACCTCGACGTTGCCGATCTGGGCGGCCACCTCCTGCGCCATCACCAGCCGCTCGTCCAGCGTGAACAGCGTCTTCTTGTGATGGCCCACGGCGACGGCCAGCACCAGGCGCTCGAACATGCCGGCAGCGCGGCGCATCAGGTCTTCGTGCCCCAGCGTGATCGGGTCGAAGGTGCCCGGATAGATGGCGGTGATCTGCGTGCGCGAGGTCATCTCAGTGCTGCCCGGTCGCCCAAAGGCACTGAGGCGCCCCCCTGGGGGGCAGCGAGCGAAGCGAGCGTGGGGGCATGATCATGACGCCGGATTGTCCTCGCGACGCAGCAATCGGTAGTGCACCGCGCCGGCACGGCCCTGGCGCCAGGTGGTGAATCCAGCTGGGGGGGCGACCTCGTGGGGCGATTCGACGTAGATCACGCCGTCATCCTTCAGCAGCGGGACGGCGGCGGCCAGCGCCCGGTCAAAGAGGTCATCCGCGAACGGCGGGTCCAGAAAGATCAGGTCGAAGCGGTCCGCGCAGGCCGTCATCCAGTTCAGGGCATTGGCCCGGTGGATGACGAGGGTCGTGGCTTGCAGCCGTTTCTGGCTGGCCCGCAGTCCGTCCACCAGCGCCGCTTCGCGCTCGATCATCACGACCTCGGCCGCATCACGCGATGCCGCCTCGAAACCCAGCGCGCCGCTGCCCGCAAACGCGTCCAGCACGCGCCAGCCGGAGAGCGTCTGCCCCAGCCAGTTGAACAGCGTCTCGCGAATCCGGTCGGACGTCGGGCGCAGGCCGGGCAGGTCGGGCACTGGCAGCTTGGAGCGCTTCCACTGGCCGCCGATGATGCGGATCTCTCCAGGGCCTCTCGCTGCCGGCGTACCGGCTGCGATCCCCCGAGGGGATGCGGGCCGGCTTGCGTCGGCCCGGCGCTCGTCCCGCTTGCCCATGGCCTACTGCCGAACAGGGATGCCGCGCGCCGCCATCAGCGCCTTGGCCTCGCCCACCGTGTGCTGGCCGAAGTGGAAGATGCTGGCGGCGAGCACCGCATCGGCGCCGCCTTGGGTGATGCCGTCGGCCAGGTCGTCCAGCGAACCGACGCCGCCAGATGCGATCACCGGCACCGGCACCGCGTCGCTGACAGCCCGGGTCAGCGCCAGGTCGAAGCCGCTCTTGGTGCCGTCGCGGTCCATGCTGGTCAGCAGGATCTCGCCGGCGCCGAACTCGGCCATCTGCTTGGCCCACGCAACAGCGTCCAGGCCCACGTTCTTGCGACCACCGTGGGTGTAGACGTCCCAGCCCCTGCCTCGCGGGTCATCTTCCGCTCGGCGCTTGGCGTCGATGGCGACGACGATGCACTGAGCGCCGTACTTGTCACTGGCGGCGCGGATCAGCTCGGGGTCGGCCACTGCAGCGGAGTTGAAAGACACCTTGTCGGCGCCCGCGTTCAGAAGCCGCCGCACATCGGCCACCGCCCGCACGCCGCCACCCACCGTCAGCGGGATGAAGACCTTGCTGGCCACCGCTTCGATGATGTGCAGGATCAGGTCGCGACCATCGCTGGTGGCGGTGATGTCCAGGAAGGTCAGCTCGTCGGCACCCTGCTCGTTGTAGCGAGCGGCGATGTCCACCGGGTCGCCCGCATCACGCAGGCCGACGAAGTTGACGCCCTTGACCACGCGGCCGGCGGTGACGTCCAGGCAGGGAATGATGCGCTTGGCGAGCATCAGGCTTGCGACGCCATCAAGGCGTCTGCACGCGCCTGGCCGGCCGCGAAATCGAGGTCGCCGGTGTAGATGGAGCGGCCACAGATGACGCCCTCGACGCCGTCGCCGAACACGGCGCACAGGCGTTCGATGTCGGCGATGTTGGACAGGCCGCCCGACGCGATGACGGGGATGGTCAGCGACTGGGCCAGCTTGACGGTGGCTTCGATGTTGATGCCGGTCAGCATGCCGTCACGGCCGATGTCGGTGTAGATGACGCCCTCGACGCCATAGTCCTGGAACTTCAGCGCCAGGTCGACCACCTCGTGCCCGGTCAGCTTGCTCCAGCCGTCGGTGGCGACCTTGCCGTCCTTGGCGTCCAGGCCCACGATGATGTGGCCACCGAACGCGGTGCAGGCGTCGCGCAGGAAGCCGGGGTTCTTCACCGCAGCCGTGCCGATGATGACGTAGCTCAGGCCGTCATCCAGGTAACGCTCGATGGTGTCGAGGTCGCGGATGCCGCCGCCCAGCTGGATGGGGATCTCGTCGCCCACCTCCTTGATGATGGCCTTGATGGCCGGCTCGTTGACCGGCTTGCCCGCGAAGGCGCCGTTCAGGTCCACCAGGTGCAGCCTGCGCGCGCCGGCATCCACCCAGCGGCGGGCCATCGCGGCGGGGTCTTCGCCGAAGGTGGTGGAGTCGTTCATGTCGCCTTGCTTGAGGCGGACACAGCGACCGTCTTTCAGGTCGATGGCGGGGATCAGCAGCATGGCCGGTGGCTGAGGGGCTGGAAGGAGAAGATGGGGGACGAGAAGGTGCGGACCGCAGGGAAACGGTCAGGGCGTCCAGTGAAGGAAGTTGCGGTAGAGCGCGAGGCCCAGCGCGGCACTTTTCTCGGGATGGAATTGGGTCGCAAAAATATTATCCCGGGCTACCGCACAGGTAAAGCGAAGGCCGTAGTCGGTTTCGCCCGCGCTGTGTTGCGGCAACGCGGTGGTCGCGTAGAAGCTGTGCACGAAGTAGAACCAGCTGCCGTCGGGGATGCCATCCCACACAGCATGCGCACTCGGCTGGTGCACGCGGTTCCAGCCCATCTGCGGCACCTTGTAGCGGCTGCCGTCGGGTTGCAGTTGGCCTTCCAGGCGGAAGCGCTGCACGCGGCCAGGGATCAGCCCCAGGCCCGGGGTGTCCTGCTCCTCGCTGTGGTCCAGCAGCATCTGCATGCCGACGCACACGCCCAGCAGCGGCTTGCTGGCGGCGGCTTCGAGCACGGCGTCCTTGGCACCCGATGCGGCCAGTTCGGCCATGCAGTCGCGCATCGCGCCCTGGCCCGGCAGCACGACGCGCTCGGCGGCGCGGATCACGTCGGGGTCGCAGGTGATGGCGACCTCGAAGCCCTGCCCCTGGGCAGCATGGATGACGGCCTGCGACACGGAGCGCAGGTTGCCCATGCCGTAGTCGACGACGGCAACAGTCCGGGTCATGTCAGAGGCTGCCTTTGGTGGAAGGGATCACGCCCGCCGAGCGCGGGTCGGGCGTCGTGGCCATGCGCAGCGCGCGGCCAAAGGCCTTGAACATCGTCTCGGCCTGGTGGTGGGCGTTGTGGCCCTTCAGGTTGTCGATGTGCACCGTCGCCAGCGCCAGGTTGGCAAAGCCCTGGAAGAACTCGAAGGTCAGCTGCGTGTCGAACGCGCCGATGGCACCGGACGTGAACTTCACGTCCATGTGCAGACCCGGGCGGCCCGACAGGTCGATGACGACACGCGACAGCGCCTCGTCCAGCGGCACATAGCTGTGGCCGTAGCGCGTCAGCCCGGCCTTGTCACCGACCGCCTGCGCGATGGCCATGCCCAGCGTGATGCCCACGTCTTCCACGGTGTGGTGGCCGTCGATGTGCAGGTCGCCCTCGCAGTGGATGTCCAGGTCGATCAAGCCGTGGCGGGCGATCTGGTCCAGCATGTGGTCGAAGAAACCGATGCCGGTGTGCAGTTTGGACTGGCCCGTGCCGTCCAGGTTGACGCGCACGGTGATGCGCGTCTCGCGGGTGTTGCGGGTGACTTCGGCAGTGCGGGGAGCGACGGGAGCGGTGGCGGTCATGACAGACATTCGGGCAGTTCGGCCAGCAGGCGGATGTTCTCGTCCGGCGTGCCGATGGTGATGCGCAGGCAGTTGGCGAGCAAGGGGTGGGCCGCGGAGACGTTCTTGATCAATACGCCGCGGGCCTTCAACGCGACAAAGGTGGCCGCCGCGTCGCCGACCCTGGCCAAAATCATATTGCCCTGGCTGGGCCACGGGGTGATGCCCGGCAGCGCCTGCAAGGCGGCGAACACACGCTCCCGCTCAGTGCGCAGCGTCGCGGCCTGGGCGGCGTACACGTCGGCATGGTCCAGCGCGAACATCGCGGCTTCGGCATTCAACACGCTGACGTTGAATGGCGGGCGCAGTTTCTCGATCTGGTCGACCAGCTCCTTGGCGCCCAGCAGGTAGCCGATGCGCACGCCGGCCAGGCCGAACTTGCTCATGGTGCGCATGACGAGCACGTGCGGGTGGCGCGCCATCAGCGTCAGGCTGTCGCTGGACGCGAACGGCTGGTAGGCCTCGTCCATGACCACCAGCCCCGGCGCGGCGGCAACGATGCGCTCGATAGCGCCCGCGTCCCACAGGTTGCCGGTCGGGTTGTTCGGGTACGAGAGGTAGACCAGAGCGGGCTGGTGTTGCTCGATGGCCGCCAGCATGGCCGCTTCGTCCAGCTCGAAGTCGTCCGCGCGCAGCGGCACGCCGACGAAGTTCAGCCGCTGGTGCTGCGCGCACATCTCGTAGATGACGAAGCTCGGCAGCGGCGACACGATGGCCGCACCGGGCTGCGCGACGGCCAGCGTCAGCAGGCTGATGAGCTCATCCGACCCGTTGCCCAGCGTGATGCCCACGTCGGACGGCACGCCTGCATGTGTGCGCAGCGCAGCAGCGAGCTCGGCGGTGCGCTCGGCCGGGTAGCGGTTGATGGCCACGGCACCCAGGCGCTCGCCCAGCTCGCGCTGCAGCTCGGGCGACAGGCGGAACGGGTTCTCCATGATGTCCAGCTTCACGACGCCGGCACTGGGCTGGACCACGTAGGCATGGGCCGCGCGCACGTCGGGGCGGATGCGGGCGAGGGCTTGCTGCAGGCGGTCGGTCATGGCGGGCAAACGAGGGGGTTGAGGACCTGGACGCTGTCGTACTGAGCGTCGTGGGGCAGGGACAGGCTGAGCAGACGGGTGCAGCCTTGCGCCTTGGCACTGGCGACAACCAGCGCATCGGCGAACGGCAGGCCGAAGCGGCTTTCCAGCGACCAGGCAGACTCGACGGTGGCCTGGTCAGCGCCCCACGGCTGCCAGTGCTGGTAGCGCCGCACCTCCGCGCGCACGTCACCCTGCGGCATGGGCGGGTTCACGCGCTGCGTGGCCAGCAGGTAGAAATCGTTCAACACCTGCACGGAGACCCGGCCGGTGCGCGCGGCCCACAGCTCGCGCAGCCAGGCCAGCACCTGCTCGCGCTCGGCCGGGCGGGCGCCGTCCTCGCTGAACAGCAGCACAGAGGTGTCGACGAAGACCGGGTCAGCTTTCACAGCGTGCTCCGAACGGGATAGGGCTGGCCGTCGGACGACCAGCTGCGCTCGCGGTGCAGCCAGTCCTGCAGCGCCCGCTCGTAGGCGTCGTCGTGCCGCATCTTCTCGGCCAGCAGCTCGCCCAGCAGGCGCGAGACGCTGGTGTTGCGCCGCGCCGCCTCCAGCCGGGCCCATTCGGCCACGGCGTCGTCCATCGAGACGGTGACGTTCTTCATGGCCTCAAGATTACACGAAGTTCGTGTTCCACGAACTTCGTGGATCATCAAGGCCCGCACCAGAGCTCAGGTTTCATCAGCCGCGGCAGCAGCGGGTTTTGCAGCGCCATGACGTGCCGCAAACCGGGCGCCGCGCGGGCGATGTCCGCGCCTTGGCGGCGCGCAGGCCATCACTTCAGACGCAGCTCCGCAGCTCGCGCGTGGGCTTGCAGGCCCTCGCCGTGCGCCAGCGTCGACGCGATGCGGCCCAGCGTCTGCGCGCCCTGCTCGCTGACCTCGATGAGGCTGCTGCGCTTCTGGAAGTCGTACACGCCCAGTGGCGACGAGAAGCGCGCCGTGCTGGCCGTGGGCAGCACGTGGTTGGGGCCGGCGCAGTAGTCACCCAGGCTTTCGCTCGTGTAAGCACCCATGAAGATGGCGCCGGCGTGGCGCAGCAGCGGTTCCCAGCGAGCCGGCTCGGCGGCGCTGATCTCGAGGTGCTCGGGTGCGATGCCATTGCTGATCTCGCAGGCCTCTTCCATCGAGCGCGTGTGGATCAGCGCGCCGCGGCCGGCCAACGAGGCGCGCACGATGTCGGCGCGCGGCAGTTCCGGCAGCAGGCGCTCCATGCTCGCGCGCACGGCGTCGAGGAACGCGGCGTCGGGGCTCAGCAAGATGCTCTGCGCCAGCTCGTCATGCTCGGCCTGGCTGAACAGGTCCATCGCCACCCAGTCGGGCGGCGTCGTGCCGTCGGCGATGACGAGGATCTCGCTGGGGCCGGCAATCATGTCGATGCCGACCTGGCCGAACACGTGCTTCTTGGCCGAGGCCACGTAGGCATTGCCCGGGCCGGTGATCTTGTCGACGCGCGGAATCGTCGCCGTGCCGTAGGCCAGCGCCGCCACGGCCTGCGCGCCACCGAGGGTGAACACGCGATGCACGCCGGCCACGGCGGCGGCGGCCAGCACCAGCGGGTTGCGCACGCCGTCCGGCGTGGGCACGACCATGATGATTTCCTGCACGCCGGCCACAACGGCCGGAATCGCGTTCATCAGCACGCTGCTGGGATAGGCCGCCTTGCCGCCGGGCACGTAGATGCCCACGCGGTCCAGCGGCGTGACCTTCTGGCCGAGCAGGCTGCCGTCCTCGTCGCGGTAGCTCCAGCTGCGGCCCGAGGCCTCCATCTGGCGCTCGTGATACGAGCGCACGCGCCGGGCCGCCGCCTGCAGCGCATCGCGCTGGGCAGGCGAGATGGAGGCCAGCGCGGCCTGCAGCTCAGCTTGACTGATCTCCAGCGCGGCAACGCTGTCCGCACTCAGCCGGTCGAAGCGGGCGGTGTACTCCAGCACGGCGGCATCGCCACGGGCGTGCACGTCGGCCAGGATCTCCGCGACGCGACCCTCGATGGCCGCGTCGGTCTCCGCCGACCAATGGCGCAGGCGCTCGAACTCGGCTTGGAAGTCGGCGGCGGCGGTCGAGAGCTGGCGGATCATGCGGTGACGGCGCCGGCGAAGGCGTCGATGAGCGGTCGCAGCGTGTCGCGCTTGAGCTTCAGCGCGGCCTGGTTGACGACGAGGCGGGACGAGATGTCCATGATCTGCTCCACCTCCACCAGCTTGTTCGCGCGCAGCGTGCCGCCGGTGGACACCAGGTCGACGATGGCCTCGGCCAGGCCGGTCAGCGGCGCCAGCTCCATGGAGCCGTACAGCTTGATCAGGTCCACATGAACGCCCTTGGCGGCGAAATGCTGGCGCGCGATTTCGGTGTACTTGGTGGCCACGCGGATGCGCGAGCCCTGTTTCACGGCGGCTTCGTAGTCGAAGTCGGCACGCGTGGCCACGCTCATGCGGCAGCGGGCGATTTTCAGGTCCAGCGGCTGGTACAGGCCGTGCGAGCCGCCCTCGGCCAGCGCCTGCTCGTGCAGCACGTCGCGGCCGGCCACGCCCAGGTCGGCGCCGCCGTACTGCACGTAGGTGGGAACGTCGCTGGCGCGGACCATCACGATGCGCACGCCGTCCCGGTTGGTCGGCAGGATGAGCTTGCGCGAGGTCTCGGGATCCTCCAGCACCTCGATGCCCGCGGCGCGCAGCAGCGGCAGCGTCTCCTCGAAGATGCGGCCCTTGGACAGGGCAAGGGTCAGGCCGCTCATTGCGTCCACTCCTCGGGCGCCAGCGTCTTCATGGACAACGCATGGATCTGCTCCTTCATGCGCTCGCCCAAGGCGGCGTACACGCGCTGGTGGCGCTTGATGCGGGTCAGCCCGGCGAACTCGGCCGACACGATGGTGGCGAAGAAATGGCGGCCGTCGCCCTCGACTTCGAGATGCACGCAGGGCAGGCCTGCGGCAATGAAATCGCGCACTTCTTGCGGGGTCGGGTCGGCCATCAGGGGTCCTCGGTGGAAACCCGGGATTTTAGATAGGGTCTACGAACGGATCTTGTAGCCCCGCTTCAGCAGCGACAAACCGACCCCGGCCGTCACTGCGAAGGCGCCGGCCACGACCGCCAGGCTGATCCATGGCGACACGTCGCTGACACCGAAGAAGCCGCGCCGGAAGCCGTCGATCATGTAGAAGAACGGGTTCAGGTGGCTGATGCCCTGCCAGAACGCCGGCAGCGAGTGCACCGAATAGAACACGCCCGACAGGAAGGTCATCGGCATGATGATGAAGTTCTGAAACGCAGCCATCTGGTCGAACTTCTCGGCCCACAGCCCGGCGATGAGGCCCAGGGCGCCCATCAGCCCCGCACCCAGCACGGTGAAGGCCAGCACCCAGCCGATGTTGTGCAGCCCCGGCGGCGCGAACCAGACCGTGGCCAGCAGCACGCCGGCCCCCACCGCCAGCCCGCGCACGACGGCCGCGCCCACATAGGCGGCAAACCACGCCAGCGGCGACAGCGGCGTCAGCAGCAGGAACACCAGGTTGCCGGTGATCTTGCTCTGGATGAGGCTGGACGAGCTGTTCGCGAACGCGTTCTGCAACACGCTCATCATGACCAGGCCCGGGATCAGGAACTGCGTGTAGCCCACGTTGTCGTAGACCTTCACGTGGTCTTCCAGCGTGTGGCCGAAGACGAGCAGGTACATGATCGCCGTCAGCACCGGCGCGCCCACCGTCTGGGCGCCGACTTTCCAGAAGCGCAGCACTTCCTTGTAGAACAGGGTGGCGGCGCCGTTCATTGGGGTGCTCCTTGCATGATTTCGAGGAACACGTCTTCCAGGTCGGCGCGGCCGATCTCCAGGTCTTCGACCGGCACGCCTGCGGCGCGCAGCGCGGCCAGCGTGGTCTCCACTTCGGCGGCGTCGTGCGCCGTCACCTGCACGATGCGGCCCGTCACGCGGGCCCGCTCGGCAATGTCCGGCGGCAGCGCCGCGTCCGTCTTGAAGCGCAACATGGTCGACGCCGTGCCAGCCAGCAGCTGCGACGTGCGGTCCAGCGCGACAATGCGGCCCAGCTTCAGCATGGCGATGCGCTGGCACAGCGCCTCGGCTTCTTCGAGGTAGTGGGTGGTCAGCAGCACCGTGTGGCCTTCGCGGTTCAGGCGGGCGATGAACTGCCACAGCGTCTGGCGCAGCTCCACATCCACGCCGGCGGTGGGCTCGTCCAGCACGATGACCGGCGGGCGGTGCACCAGCGCCTGCGCCACCAGCACACGGCGCTTCATGCCGCCCGACAGCTGGCGCATGTTGGCGTTGGCCTTGTCGGCCAGGCCGAGGTTGGCCAGCAGCTCGTCGATCCAGGCGTCATTGTTCTTGACGCCGAAGTAGCCGCTCTGGATGCGCAACGTCTCGCGCACGCTGAAGAACGGGTCGAACACCAGCTCCTGCGGCACCACGCCGAGCGCCTGACGGGCGGCGGCGTAGTCGTCCACCACGTCATGGCCCATCACGCGCACGCGGCCTTCGGTGGCGCGGGCCAGGCCGGCCAGCACGCTGATCAGCGTCGTCTTGCCGGCGCCGTTGGGGCCCAGCAGGCCGAAGAACTCGCCGGGCTGGATGTCGAAGCTGACGCCGTCCAGCGCCTTCAGCTGCCCTCCCCGGTAGGTCTTCTTGACGTTCTGGAATGAGATGGCGGGGGGCGCGGTCGAATTCGGCATGGCGCGGAATTCTAGGGAGGCGCCGCATTGCCCCGCCCGCTGCAGCGCCGCGCGGTTTGGACTACAGCGCGTGCGCCTCGCGCAACACGTCCAGCACGCGGCTGCGGGCGGTGGCCAGCGCCGCATCGCGCCGGTCACGCGGGCGCCGCACTGCCACGGCGATGTCGTCCACCACGCCCCGCGCCTGGGTGCCCAGCACCACCACCCGGTCGCCCAGCAGCACGGCCTCGTCGATGTCATGCGTGACCAGCAGCAACGTCACGGCGTGGCGGCGCGCCAGGTCAGCCAGCAGGTCCTGCAGCTTCATGCGCGTGAAGGCGTCGACGGCGGAGAACGGTTCATCCAGCAGCAGCACGCGCGGTGCGGTGAACAGCGCGCGTGCGATGGCCACACGCTGCGCCTGGCCGCCTGAGAGCTGCTTGGGAAGGGCCTGCTCCTGGCCCGCCAGCCCCACCTCGGCCAGCAGTGCCAGCGCGCGCGCGTCCTCCGGCGGCGCACCGGCCGCGAAGGCGACGTTCTGCGCCACCGTCAGCCACGGGAACAGCCGCGGCTCCTGGAACACCACGCCGACGTCGCGGGGCCCGGCGCCGGGCGCCAGCGTCAGCCGTCCAACATAGTCCGCATCCAGCCCGGCGGCCACGCGCAGCAGCGTGCTCTTGCCGCAGCCGCTGGCACCCACCAGGCTGACGATCTCGCCCGGCGCCAGCTGCAGCCGCACGTCGGACAGCACCAGCCGCGCGCCAAAGCGCTTGGCCTGCACGTGAAGGTCCAGCACGGGGTCCGCACTCATCGCGGCGTCGCCCCCACGCTGTCGCGCCAGGCCAGCGCGCGGGTCTCCCAGCGGCGCATCAGGCCGTCGCTGAGCTTGCCCAACGCGGCCAGCAGCAGGATGGCGGCAAACACCAGGTCCGCACGGCCCATCTCGCGGCCGTCGGTCAGCAGGTAACCCAGCCCATGCGTCGCCGCGATCAGCTCGGCCGCAACCATGAACATCCACGCCAGGCTCAGCCCGTTGCGCAGCCCCGTCAGTACCGCCGGCGCCGCGGCCGGCAGCAGCACGCGCCGCACCAGCGCCACGCCGGACAGGCCGTACAGCCGCGCCAGCTCGACCAGCTTGCGGTCCACGTCGCGAATGCCGGCCACGGTGCCCATGTAAACCGGGAAGAACGCGCCGATGCCGATCAGCACCAGCTTGGGCGCCTCGTCAATGCCCAGCCACAACAGCAGCAGCGGCACCCAGGCCAGCGACGGGATGGCGCGCAGCGCCTGGAACAACGGGTCCAGCAACGCCTCGGCCAGCCGCGACAGCCCCACCAGCGCACCGACGCCCAGCGCCAGCAACGCACCGGCCAGGAAGCCGATGGCTACCCGACCGCTGCTGGCCGCCACATGGCCCGCTACATCGGCCGCGCCCAGGCCGAACAGCGCGCTGAGCACCTCTGTCGGCGCCGGCAGCAGCCGGCCCTCGACGAGGCCGGCACGCACGGCCAACTCCACGCCGCCCAGCAGCAACAGCGGCACCACCAGGCCCAACACCTGCGGTGGTCGATGCGTCTTCGGGCGGAGCGCCGGGCCGCTCCCATGCCGGCCCGGCAGGGGATGTTTTGGCGGCTCGATGCCGCCAGCATCGCCGTCCCCTCGGGGGACCGACCAGGGCCGCCCGCGTTCAGTGGCGCGGGACTGGGCGAAGGGCGCGTTCACTTCAGGCTTTCACCAGCCCGGCGGCGAACTTCGTGTCCACCAGCGACGCGATGACCGCGCGCAAGTCGGACCCCGGCTTCACCAGCGCCTCGTCCAGCAGGATGGGTGCCGCGGCCTGCAGCGCCTGCACATGCTGCTGCGACGGCAGCGGCTGCGTCAGGTCGGTGCGCAGCTTCAGCTGCAGCAGCGCGACCTGCAGGTCCACCTTGGCCTCATCGGCCAGGATGCGGGCAGCCTCCGTGGTGTTGGCCTGTATCCACAGCCGCGCACGCTCGTAGTGGCCGACGACGCGTTTCACTTCCGCGGGGTGACGCGTCAGGAAGTCCTCGCGCACATTCAGGAAGCCATAGGTGTTGAACGCCACGTTGCGGTACAGCAGCCGCGCGCCGGTGTTCAGCTCGGTGGCGGCCATCAGCGGGTCCAGGCCCGCCCACGCGTCCACGCGGCCCTGCTCCAGCGCCACGCGGCCGTCGGCGTGCTGCAGGCTGACATGCTCGATGTCCTTGCGCTTCAGGCCCACGGTGTGCAGCGCGCGAAGCAGGAACAGGTAGGGGTCGGTGCCCTTGGTCGCAGCGATCTTCTTGCCGCGCAGGTCGGCCAGCGTCTTGATGGACGAGTCCTTGGGCACGACCAGCGCCGTCCATTCCGGCCGCGAGAAGATGTACGGCGCGCGGATGGGGTTGCCGTTGGTCTTGGCCAGCAGAGCGGCCAGCCCGGCGCTGGAACCGATGTCCAGGCTGTTGGCGTTCAGGTATTCCAGCGCGCGGTTGCTGCCGGCGCTGAACACCCACTTCACCGCAATGCCGCGCTGCCTGAAGTCCTCGTCCAGCCAGCCGAAGCGCTTGAGCACGAGGCTGGCCGGCGAGTAGGTGGCGTAATCCAGCCGCAGCTCGCGCAGCTTGTCGTCTGTCGCGCGCGCGAAGGCGGGTGCGGCGAGGCCGCTGGCGGCGATCTGGAGGAGGTGGCGTCTTTGCATGGGGCGCGCTCAGTTGGCGATGAAAGGTCAGGAATACGGCGTGGGCTCAGGCCACGCGCCGGTCAGCGCGTGGCGGCCGAGGTCGCGCAGCTTGTAGTCGACGGGGTCGTGCAGCGTGTGCACGCGGGCGTTGCGCCAGAAGCGGTCCAGCCCGTAGCGGCCCGACGTCGCGCGCGCGCCGGCCAGCTCGAACAACTGCGAGCTGACCGACAGCGCGGCCCGGTGCGCCAGCACTTTGGCTTCGGCGACGGCGATCGCCACCTCGCCACGCTCATCGAAGGTCAGCGCTTCGCCGCGGTCCAGCGCCTGCTGCAGCGCTATCGTTGCCGCGTCGGCCAGCACCTCCGCAGGCCGCACCTGCAACCACAGGTCGCCCCAGCGGTGCTGCACGTAGGGGTCGTCCACGGCGGCAGCGACGCCGGACTGGAACCACGGCCGCGCGTCGTCGCGCGTGAAGCCCAGCCCTGCCTGCAACGCGCCCTGCGCAATGCCCACGTACAGGTGCACCAGGATGAGCTGCGCGATCTGCTGGCGCAAAGTGGCGCGAGGGGTGGGCACGCGGCCGGGCGGCTGCAGCACGTCGGCCAGCGCCAACGCCACGGCGTCGAAAGCAACGGTGCCGCTGTCGGTCTGCTTCTGACCGAAGGCGTCCCAGTCGGTCTGAACGGCGACACCGGGCGTGTCGGCCCGCAGCACGCCGATCAGCGCGGCCTGCGCGCCATCGTGCCAGGCAGAGAAGGTCAGCATGTCAGCCCCCACCGATCCCGACGCGAAGCTCTTGACGCCGTCCAGTCGGTAGCCCTGCGGCGTGTCGACCGCGCGCAGCCGGCGGTCCAGCGGGTTCAGCGCATTGCCCCAGAACCAGCGGTGGCGCAGGGTGTCGCCCAACAGGCGCCGCTGCTGCTCAGCCGTGCCGTAAAGCTGCACGCTGGCCAGTTGCAGGTGATGAAAACCAAACACGTGGGCCAGCGCGCTGTCGGCCTGCGCCAGGCGGCGCAGCACGCGGTAGAAGGTGGGCCACGAAGCGCCCAGCCCGCCCAGCGCCGTCGGCACCGTCAGCGCCAGCAGCCCGCTGTCTCGGATCAGCTCACGCTGCGCAGCTGCATGGCCACCGGCCTGGTCACGCGCAATGGCCGTGTCGGCCAGTTGGCGCGCCAGCGGCTCGGCCAGCGCCAGCGCGTCGGCGGTCGATATCGACGCTGGCGTGGAGGGGAAATGGAGGACGGAGCTCATGCGGGGCTGTGGTGCAAACCGTCAGGCTAGGGGCGACGGCGGCGCCGGCGAACGAAGGAATTCGCCGATGCATATGCGCGGCGCGCCCGCCACGCGTTCGCTGCCAGAATGCCGTGGTCCATGCCGCCGCCCAAGAAACCCCGCCGCACCGCCGAACGCATCCTGGAGGTCACGCTGGACCTCTTCAACCGTTTCGGCGAGCCCAACGTGTCGACGACGCTGATCTCGGCCGAACTGAAGATCAGCCCGGGCAATCTCTACTACCACTACCCGGCCAAGGACGAGCTGGTCAACGCGCTGTTCGGCCGCTACGAGGAAGAACTGAACCGGCTGCTCGGCGCCGCCGACGACGTTCGACACGTGGAGGACGCCTGGCTGTTCTTCCACATGCTGTTCGAGCTGATTTGGAAGCACCGCTTCCTGTATCGCGACCTGAACGACCTGCTGTTCAAGAACCGCCGGCTGGAAACGCATTTCCAGACGCTGCTGGCCGCCAAGGAGCAAGCCATGCGCCACGTGCTGTCGGGCCTGCACCTGGGCGGCGCGCTGAAGATGGACCTGCGCGACGCCGCGCCCACGGCGAACGCGATGGTCGTGGTCGTCAGCTACTGGCTGAGCTACGAATACGTGCGCGACCCCCGCCACGCGCTGGAGCCCGAACGCGCCGGCGCGGCGCTGCTGCGCGGCGCGTTCCATGCGCTGAGCCTGCTGCTACCCTACCTGGAGCCCGCGTCCAGGGACCACCTCTTCAAGCTCGCCGGCCAATACCAATCAACACCTTGACGGAGACAAGCGATGGCCAAGTGGACTGCCTTCCCCTACGACAACAGCGCGTTCGTCTACACGCCGGCCACGCTGAAGAAGCACTGGGCCCGCCTGCATGCCGGCGATGCCGAGCCTTTCCCCAAGGACGCCGACGTGGTGCAGGCCTGGATCCACTTCCACGCCGGTGAATTCCGCGCCGCCTACGACGCCGGCCTGGCCGCCGGTGGCGCCGGACTGACGGTCGCCAACAAGGCCCAGGGCATCTACGCCAACTACCTTGAGAAGAAGGACGCGGTGAAGCTGGAGATGTTCCTGGAGATCGCCGAGCGCGCCGCAGCGCAACAGGCCGAAGACCCCAAGAACCCCAACGCCTGGTACTGGCAGGCCTACGCACTGGGTCGCTATGGCCAGGGCATCAGCGTGGCCAAGGCGCTGGCGCAGGGGCTGGGCACCAAGGTCAAGACGGCGCTGGAAACCACCATCAAGCTCGCGCCTAAGCACGCCGACGCCCACATCGCGCTGGGCGCCTTCCACGCCGAGGTCATCGACAAGGTTGGCAAGCTGCTGGGCAAGACGCAGGGCGCCGACACCGCCACCGGCCTCAAGATGTTCGAGCAGGCCCTCAAGCTGAACCCCAGCAGCGCCATCGCGATGATCGAGCGGGCCAACGGCCTGGTCATGCTGGAGGGCGACAAGCGCATGGACGTGGCAGAGCAGCTCTACGCCGACGCTGCCGCCTGCGAGGCGATGGATGCGATGGAGCAACTGGACGTCGAGCTGGCCCGCGAGGAACTGGAAGACTGAGGCTGTCGACCGTGACAAACCCTGAGGGACGTGCCCGTGCGTGACGGATATCACGCGGTTTTTACCCGTGCTTCCGGGGATGCGCCCCACCCCGTCGAGACGTAAGCTTGACGCCGTCACTCACCCCCCAATGAACGAGACAAGCGCCATGAAGTTCCTGATCCCCGCCCTCGCCGCATTCACCGCCTTCGCCGCCCAGGCCGCCAACAACGCGACGCCCGAACAGGCTGAACTGCGCGCCGAGTGCGCCAAGAGCTACAGCGACACCAGCAGCATCGCGACGCCGGTGGCGGCCAACGAGTACCAATTCGTCTACGCCAACGGCAAGTACAAGGGTGAGGCTCGCCCGGGCAAGCTGCTGCCCTGCACGTCTCAGCAGTACGCCGCCTACCTGGACAACAAGGCTGATCCGGCCAAGGTGATGACCGCCTACCCGACGGCCGCCGGCCGCCCCACCACGAAGAAGAAGGTCGAGAAGACCGCGCAGTAAGGCGCCGACTCTCCCTTCGCAAGAAAGGCGCTCCCCGGAGCGCCTTTTGCTTGGGGGCCTGCGCCGTTCAGGCCGCGTCGCGCTCCCAGGGCATCATCAGCGCCAGCATCAGCAGCTTCTCGAACTCGGGCGCGAAATTGGCAATGATGGCCTCCGGGTCGGGGCACAAACCCGCGTCCGTGATGAGGCCGAACTGCACCCGGCCGGCGTAGGTCAGGATGCTCAGGCCCAAGCCGATGTCACCCGACTGCGGCACCCAAAACATCACCTTCTCCACCGTCGAGCCGCAGAACTTCAGCGCCTCGGCCGGGCCAGGCACATTGGTCATCACCGCGGTGGCCTTCTTGGCGAACAGGTTCAGCATGGCGTGCTGCACCGGCTTGATCAGCAGCCCCGCGACCGACAGCAGGCCGAACGCCATCACGGGCTGGAAGCTGCCCTTCAGCTCGCTCATGCGCGCACGGACCGCGAACAGCCGCTCCACCGGGTTGGCGATACCCACCGGCAGCACCAGCGGCACCAGCCCGAAGCGGTTGCCCAGTTGCCAGGCCTGCTCCAGCGGGCGCAGGTTGACGGGCACCATCGCGCGGATCTCCTTGCCGGCCGGATCCTCGCCCTTGTCCGCCAGGTATTTGCCGATGGCGCCTGCGGCGCAAGCCAGCAGCACGTCGTTGATGGACGCCCCCAGCGCCTTGCCGACGGCCTTCACGTCGGCCAGCGACAGGCTGTCGTCCCAGGCCACCGTCTTCTTCGCGCCCGGCTTGCCCTTGAGCCGCGTGGGCGAGTCGTCCGGCATCAGCGCAAAGGCCGCCACGTCCGACACCGCCTGGTAGCCCATGCGCGCCATCTCCAGCGACGAGTCCACCGGCGTGGTGCCGTTCATCATTGCGCCCACGCCCTTGGAGACGCCCTTGCCCGCCAGGCCGATGGCCTTGACTGTCATGTTGCTCATCGGGCGCAGGAAGGCGTCCAGCAGCCAATCGGCCTCGTGCGCCTCCTGCGGCTCCTGCGCCGGGCGGCGCGAGCCCGCACTTGAACGTTGAGGCGGTGCCTTGCCGTCGTCGGTGATGGACAGCATCACCGCGATCAGCGCGATGCCGTCGGCGATGCAGTGGTGGACGCGGCAGATCAGCGCGCTGCTACCGTCGCCCATGTCCTCGATGAGCTGCATCTGCCACAGTGCGCGCGCGGGATCGAGCGGCTGGCTGCACAGCTCGGCCACGCGCTCGCGCAGCACCTGGTCACGTGTCTGACCGCGCAGCGGCAGCGGCACCTCGCCCACCACGTGGTGGGCAATGTCGAAGTCCTTGTCCTGCACCCACTGGGCGCCCAGCAGCGCGTCCTCCACCACCTTCTGCCGAAAGCGCGGGTACTGCAGCAGCCGCTCGGCCACGCGCGTGCGCAGCGCGTCCAGCGTGATGCCGGGCCGGATGGACCAGACCCCGACGATCATCATCAGGTTGGCCTCGGTATCCATGCGCAACCAGGCCGTATCCACCTTGGACATGCGTTCGCTGCTGAGGGCCAAATTGGTCTCCTTGATGCCTGTTTTCGCGGGCCTAAACTCCGCAGCCCATCATTCGATTGTCACCAGTCGAACCCATCGAATCAGCCCTGGAGAACCCCGTGAGCCTGAAAGATCAATTCGAAGCCGCCGTCGCCGATTCGAAGAACCTGCCCGAGCGGCCGGACAACATGACGCTGTTGAAGATCTACGCCCTCTACAAGCAAGGCAGCGTCGGCGACGTCGAGGACAAGCGCCCCGGCTTCACCGACATGGTCGGGCGCGCCAAGTGGGACGCGTGGAACGAGCTGAAGGGCACGTCGCAGGACGACGCGATGCAGCAGTACGTCGACCTCATCGAATCACTGAAGTAAGCGCTCGCGGCGCCCACGACCTACCGGCCTCAGGCCGGTTTCCTTTTGGCCGACGCCTTCTTGCCGGAGGCCAGCAGCGCGTCCAGCTCCTTTTGGATCTCGCCCTCGATGGTGGCCTTGAACGCCCCCAGCAGAAAACCCAGCTGCGCCACCAGCTCGAAGCGGCTGGCCGACACCGTCAGCTCGCCCTTCACGCCAGAGCGTGTGAACTCGACAGTGTCCTCGTCGTCGCCCTCGTGCACGGTGCACTCCAGGTCGAACTTCTGCTCGACCTTCTCGGCCCATTGCCACGCGATCTCGCGTGCTTTCTTCAAGCCGAGTTCGTGGTCTCGGTGGATGCGGATTTCGGCCACGGCGGCTCTCCTGGATGTCGTGCGCCCCACTCTACGCGAGAAGCCCGGCCACGCGCCCTGACGCACCGTTTGAACGCATACTGCGGCAACGCCAGAGCCGGGCCACCAAGCCCGCCGGCACCGCTCAGGGAGAGACCATGCGCGTTGACGAACCGGCCCCGCCAGACCCCGCCCCGCTCGACAGGGGCCTGATGCACCTGCGCGCCGCCGAGCCCGACCACGCGCAGGCGGTGTACTGGCTGCGCATCGCCGCCGAGGGCGGCGACACGGAGGCGCTGGCGCTGCTGGCCTGGTGCCAGCTTGAAGGCCTGGGCCTGCCGCGCGCCCCCGCACTGGCACGTGCCGGGCTGGAGCAGGCGGCGGCCCAGGGCAGCTTGACCGCGCAGTTCCACCTCGGGCGCACGCTGCTGGGCGGCTGGGGCGGCGCTCCCGACCCGGCGCGCGGCTTCGCGCTGTATGCCGGCGCGGCGCTGCGAGGTCACGCCGACGCCACGTTCAACCTGGCCGCCTGCCTGGACGCCGGATGGGGCTGCCAACTCGACCGCCTGGCCGCCAAGGCCTTGTTCCTGCGCGCCCGCGCCCTGGGCTGCCGGCTACGCGCGCCGGGCCTGCGCATCCGCCAGCGCGAGCTGCCCGCCGTGCGCGAGCTGGCGCGGCGGCTGGCGCTGGAGGGTGCGCTGCCGCACGTCATCGAGGAACGCCAGCGCGAGATCGCACTGATGCAGCAGCTCTCACAGATCACGCGGCACCGGCCGCGCGGCCACGGCGCGCGGACTGGGAGCAGCGCAGCTTTCCTCGCCCGTCTGGCCGACGCGCTGGCCGGGTTGTTCGGGTGGCGTGGCCGCGGCGGCGTGCCGCATGATGCGGGCCCCACGTCCATCGCCTGATCCATGTCGTTTCCGCTGCCTCTTCAAACCCACCTCCGCGACGTCACCCCGCTGGTCTACGGCTGCATGGCCCTGGGTGGCGACTGGAACGGCGGGCCCGTGACCGAGACCGACATCGCCCACGCGCACGCAGCCGTCGAGGCCGCGCTGGACATCGGCGTCACGCTGTTCGACCACGCCGACATCTACCGCCGCGGCAAGGCCGAGGCCGTGTTCGGCGAGCTGCTCAAGCGCGACCCGGGTCTGCGCGCGCGCATGCGGCTGCAGAGCAAGTGCGGCATCCGCTTTGCCGACGACGCCAATGTGGGCCGCTTCGACTTCAGCGCCGACCACATCGAACGCAGCGTGGACGGCATCCTGCAGCGGCTGGGCATCACGCATCTGGACATCCTGCTGTTGCACCGCCCCGACGCGCTGATGGAACCCGCCGAGGTCGCCCGCGCCTTCGGTCGATTGAAGGCGGCAGGCAAGGTGGGACACCTCGGCGTGTCCAACATGCACGCGGCTCAGATGCGCTGGTTGCAAACCGCGCTGGACGAGCCGCTGGTGGCCAACCAGCTGGAGCTGAGCCTGGCGAAGCTGGACTTCATCGACGCCGGCACCACGTTCAACGATCCGCAGGCCGCCACCCGGCCCGGCGCCGCGGCCTGGGCCGGCACGCTGGAGTACGCGCAGCAGCACGGCGTGCAGCTGCAGGCCTGGGGGTCGCTGGCGCAGGGGCGGTTCAACGAACCTGCCGCTTCGGGCGCCGCCAAGGTCGTGCACGAGATTGCCGAGACGCACCGCACGACGGCCAATGCCGTGCTGCTGGCCTGGTTGCTGCGGCATCCGGCGGGCATCCAGCCGGTCATCGGCAGCGGCAGTGCGGAGCGAATTCGCGCCTGTGGTGACGCGACGCGGATTCAGCTGAGCCGGGAGGAGTGGTATCGGCTGTATGTGACGGCGCGGGGACAGGCGTTGCCGTGAGCAAGCCGCCATTGAATCGTGCCTGAGCAGTTGCGGCTTTGGCCGGTCTTTCGCGCCTCAGCGCTGGGCGGCGGCAAGTGGCTGCTGCTGCTCGGCGGGTTGGGTTGGTCGCTGGTCGTGTGGGGACGTTCAAAAGACGTCGCCAGTCATGCCGCCTACGGCACTTTGTTGTCGTACCCATTCCTCATCGCTGCGTGCGCAGGAACGTTCGCCACGATGAAACTCGAACGCGCGCCAAGAACGGGATGGTTCGACTCGGACGGAAAAACCGTGATGCTCGCCGTCTGGACATGGGCGGCTGGATGTCTGTCCGCCATGGTGGCCGTGATGCAGATCGCCTTTTGGCAGGGTGTGCTCGCGCGAGGGAACTACAGCCTTGCTGACTCGGCAAGCATGGGCGTGTTCATCAGCACAGTGTTGGCGATGGGCGCCGCCTGGCCCGGCAAACGCCGATGAACGGCTACACAGTTCGCCGCACCAACGGCTGCCGCGGATGCAGCCGCGCCATCGTCAGCACGTCCTCGTACACGCCGTTGCGCAGCCCATAGGCCCTGAGCCGGCCTTCATGCTCGAAGCCATTGCGCTCGTACAGCCGGATCGCCCGCACGTTGTCGTGATAGACCGTCAGCTCGATGCGCAGCACCTGCGCCCAGTTGTCGGCGTAGTCCAGCAGGCCGGCCATCAGCGCCTGGCCGACGCCCTGCCCTTGCGATGCCTTGGCGACGGTGATGCCCAGGCCCATCACGTGGCGGCGGCGCACCGACGGGCCAACCGGATGCAGACCGGCCAGGCCCACGGGCTTGTCGCCGAGCACCGCGGCCAGCACCAGTTCGTTGGAGCCGGCCGCCGGTGGGTTCATGCCGGCAATGCGCTGGGTCCACATCTCTTCACTGGCGAACGGCAGCTGCAGCGTGCCGCCAAAGACGTCCGGGTCGGAAAACTGTTCGGCGATGGCGGCGGCGTCAGCGGGTTTGACGCGTCGCAGGATCAGTGTCATCAGAGCCTCCCTCAAGGCCCCGCAATGTAGCCCGGCGCTCGTCACGCGGCAGCGGCGCCAGGCGCTCCACGGCGGCGTGAAACTTCACCCAGTCCCGGCCCTCCTGCTCGAACAGCCGCATGAACGCGGGCACGAGGTCGCTGTACGCCGACAAGATGGCGAAGTTGGCGTTGTTGGCGCGCTGGAACCAGGCCTCGTAGCCCGGCGCTTCCGTCGGCGCACGCTGGCGCAGCGCAGCCATGACAGCGGCCTTGCCCGCGGGGCGAGATGCAGCCGGGCCGCTGTAGACCGCCTGCAGCCGCTCGCGCCCGTCGCGGGCCAGCGCCAGGAAGCGTGCGCGCCGCTCGCGACCCGCCTCGAACGCGGTCAGCGCTTCGGGCTTGCCGGCCAACCACCGGCGTGCGCCGATGAGCTCGACGGCGCTGGCGTAGGCCTCGTTGAAGCCGGTGTCGTCGCTGACGTAGACGCGCTGGTGGGCCAGCTCGTGGAAGATCATCGCGGCCAGTTCGCCCTCGGTGTAGCGGATGAAGGTGTTCAGCAGCGGGTCGCCGCCCAGCAGCCGGCTCCAGCCGAGCGTGGAGTAGGCCGGGATGGGCTGCACCTGCACCTCCCAGCCTTCGGCCTTCAGCGCGTCGGCGCGCTGCTTCGCCGCGTCGAGCTCGAACCAGCCCTGATAGCCGGCGCAGCCCATCAGCGGGTAGCACCACGTCTTCAGCGTGAAGCCGAACTCGGGCGCGGCGATGACGTTGTAGACCGCGGCGCTGCGCTTCAGATCGGCATAGCGGCGGTAGCTGTTGTTGTCCGGCAGCGCCAGCTCGCGGCTGGCGAAGTCACGCATCTGCTGCGACAGCCGCAACCGCGCGGCGAGATCAGCCGGCGTGGCGGGGTCGGCCAGCCAGTCGCTGACCGGCCGGGCCGCGCGCGTGATGCCGAGGTGACCGCCCGCCGCCTGGCTCCAGTGGCCGACGGCGCTGCAGCCGGCCAGAGCCAGCAGCGAGGCGGACAGCAGCAGGCGGCGGATCAAGCGGACACCTTCTGAAAGAGGCCGCGGTTCACGCAGCCTCGACCTCGACGAGGCAGTCGTAGAACGCCGGTGCGTTGCCCAGGTCGGTCAGCTGCTGGTGCGTGACCTCGTTGACGTTGGTGCCGTCCAGCCCCAGCTTGCGCCACCACACGCCCAGGCCGTTGACGACACCGGGCCGGGCGCGCGGGCTGACTTTGAGCGTGGCGACGTAGCGGCCCCGGTCATTGAAGGCGGCGACGCGCGCGCCGTCGGCGAGCTGGCGCGCAGCGGCGTCGGCGGCGTGCATCTCGATGATGGGCTCGCCCTCGATGTCGCGCAGGCTCTTCACGTTGACGAAGCTGCTGTTCAGGAAGTTGCGCGCCGGCGGCGAGATCATGGCCAGCGGGTAGCGCGCGGCCAGCGCGGGCGTCGTCTGCGCGCTCTCGTAGTTGGGCACGAAGTCGGCGCCGCCGGCTTGCGCGCGGCCGTTGGGCGTGCGAAAGCCGCCGTTGGCAAACGGCGCTTCGGCAATGGGCAGCGGTTGCCAGCCCTGCGTGCGCAGCGCAGCCATGTCGATGTCGGCGGTGAAGGCTTGGTCGGCCAGCTGCTCGTCGGTGTCGCTGAAGCACGGGTCGGTCAGGCCCATCGCCGCCGCCAGCTCGCGGAAGATCTGCGTGTTGGGCTTGGCCTCGCCCAGCGGCGCCACCGCGGGGTGGTTCATCAGCACGTCCGTGTGGCCGTAGCTGGTGTGCACGTCCAGGTGCTCCAGCTGCGTGGTGGCCGGCAGCACGTAGTCGGCCAGGTCGGCCGTGTCGGTCATGAAGTGCTCCAGCACCACCGTGAACAGGTCTTCGCGCTGGAAGCCCTTGACCACCTTGGGCGACTCGGGCGCCACCGCCACGGGGTTGCTGTTGTAGACCACGATGGCCTGGATGGGCGGATCGGCCTGCAGCAGCGCGTCGCCGATGGTGCTCATGTTGACCATGCGCGGCTGGCGTCCGGCCAGCAGGTCGGGCCGTTCAAGATCGGGGTTCTTGAACGGCGCGTTCCAGCCCGACGCCGACAGCAGCATGCCGCCGCTGGCGTGGCGCCACGCCCCGGTCAGGCAGGGCAGCAGCGCGACCAGGCGCACCGCGTTGCCGCCGCCGCGCACGCGCTGCATGCCGTAGTTCAAACGGATGGCGGCGGGTGCTGCCATCACGTCGCGGTCGCCGTAATCGCGCGCCAGGCCGCGCACTTCGTCAGCGGTGATGCCGCAGGTCGCGGCCACGCGCTCAGGATCCCAGGCCAGCGCTTTCGCGCGCAGCTCATCCCAACCGTCGACGTGGCGATCGATGTAGTCCTGGTCCAGCCAGCCGTTGGCGATCAACTCGTGCATCAGCCCCAGTGCCAGCGCGCCGTCGGTGCCGGGCAGCACGGCGATGTGCTGGTGGCACTTGTCGGCGGTCTCGGTCTTGCGCGGGTCGATGCAGATCAGCTTGGCGCCCTCGCGCTTGGCCTGGTTGGCATAGGTCCAGAAATGCAGGTTGGACGTGATGCTGTTGCTGCCCCAGATGACGATGAGCTTGGCGCCCGCGAAGTGACGCGTGTGCATGCCCAGCTTGTGGCCGTAGGTGACTGCCAGGCCGGCGCCGCCGGCGGAGGCGCAGATGGTGCGGTCCAGCCGCGCGGCGCCCAGCGCGTTCCACAGCCGGCCGGCCATGGCCTCGCCCTGGATCAGGCCCATGGTGCCGGCGTAGCTGTAAGGCTGGATGCATTGCGGGTCCGGGAGGGCCTTCAGCCGCGCGGCGATGTCGGCGAGCGCTTGGGCCCAGCTCACCGGCTCGAAGCGCGGCGCCTCTGTCTTCTTGCTGACGCGCTTGAGCGGGTGCAGCACGCGCTCGGCGTGGTAGGTGCGCTCGGGGTAGCGCGAGACCTTGGTGCACAGCGCGCCGTGCGTGTTGGGATGCTCGGCGCGGCCCTGGACCTTGATGACGCGTTCGTTTTCGACGGTGACCTGCATGGCGCAGGTGTCGGGGCAGTCGTGGGGGCAGGCGCCGAAGACGGTGCGGGTGTTCATGGCGGTGACGGTCGGGTGAGGTGGCTATTGTCGCCAGCGAGGCGAAACCCGGCCGACGGCCATCACCTATGCCGGCCAGGGCATAGCGCCACGCATGGGAACGCTCGCTACGGGATAGGCCCGGCCAAACGCTCACGCGGTTGAGTACACGGCGACCGGGTGCCTGCCTAGAGTCCGCTGCGACCGGCGGCAACCCCGTCAGGTCGTGAAAAAAGACACACCAGGAGACTTCATGAACACCACAAGTTCGCGCCCGGCCTGGGCGCGATGGATGGCCACGGCCCTGCTCGCTGCCACGGCCTCGCCGGTCGCGCTGGCAGCCTTCAGCATCACCACCGTCCACGACAACAACAACCCGGCACGGCCGCAGTACATCATCGACACCGATGGCGGCCTGGTGTTCAAGGTGCGCGGCTGGGACGCCAGCAGCACCACCGCCATCGGCGACCTGTCCAGCATGGTGTACAAGGGCGTGGAGTACGCCGACCCGTCGCGCGGCACGCAGCTGAACTCCGGCGCCGACTGGCTCTACAACGGCGTGGGCGCCGTGGGCCTGAAGGTCGAGGCCGTCAGCGCCAACGGCGCCGTGACGCCCGCTGCCACCACCAACGGCGGCGTTGTCAACGCGAGCGACTACATCCGCGTCACGCTGACCAGCACCAGCACCAAGGGCGGCGTGCTGACGCACTACTACGTGGTGAAGCGCGGCGAGTCCAACATCCACATGGGCACGCACTTCACCGAGCAGCCCGACGTGCACGGTCTGGTGCGCTTCATCGCGCGCATCCCGGTGTCCAAGCTGCCCAACGGCGGCCCGGCGCATGCCGCCGGCGGCCTGATCACCTACGGCGGCGAGAGCTTCTGGGCCGAGGACCTGCGCGGCACCAGCGGCGCCATCGAGGCCAGCGACGTGTTCGGCTTCCCCGCCACGGACGCGCGCTACGGCCAGACCCGCTCCAAGCACTACGCCAACCGTCGCCTGAAGGACTGGGAGTTCGTCGGCGGCACCGGCCCCGGCGTGGGCGTCTGGTTCTGGCGCGACAACAACGAGGGCGGCTCCAGCGGCCCCTTCTACCGCAGCCTGCTGCAGCAGATCACCAGCACCACCAACGAGCTGACCTACATCGTCAACTACGGCGAGGCGCAGACGGAGCCGTTCCGGCTGAACGTGCTGAACACGTACACGATGATCTTCAACGACGGCACGGTGCCGACCGCCAGGCCCGACACCAGCTGGTACGGGCAGGTCGGCATGGTCGGCTACGTGCCGCCGGTCGGCCGTGGATCGGTCAGCGTGGCTGGCCTGACGAACCGTCTGCCGGGCGTGCCGTACACGGTGGGCTTCGCCAACTCGCAGGCGCAGTACTGGGCCGACGCCGACCCGGTGGACGGCCACTTCACGGCCACCGGCATGCTGCCGGGCAACTACACGATGACCGTCTACAAGGGTGAGCTCGCCGTGCAGACCGCCAGCGTGACGGTGACCGCCAACGCCAACTACGCGATGAACCCGGTGGCCATCACGGCCGACCCAGAGACCACGCCGGCCCTGTGGCGCATTGGCCGCTGGGACGGCACGCCGCAAGAGTTCATCAACGGCGACAAGCTGACCTTCATGCACCCCAGCGACGTGCGCATGGCGTCGTGGAACGTCGGCCCCTTCGTCGTCGGCCAGTCCAACGCCGCCACGCAATGGCCCGCCTACCAGTGGAAGGACGTCAACAACGGCCTGCAGGTGCGGTTCGTGCTCAAGCGGGGCCAGAACACGGCGCCGCTGCGACTGCGCCTGGGCATCTCGGCCGACTTCGCCGGCGCCCGCCCGCAGGTCACGGTCAACAGCTGGAACTCCGCCATCCCACCGGCACCACCCAAGGTGTCGCGCAACCTGACGGTCGGCACCTACCGCGGCTTCAACCGCACCTACACGTTCGACATCCCCGCCAACCAGCTGGTCGTCGGCACCAACGTGCTGACCATCAACACGGTCAGCGGTACCGCGGGCGCCCGCTTCCTGAGCCCGGCGCTGTCGTTCGACGCCATCGACCTCGTGAACGCGAACTGAACAAGAACATCATGAAAAGCAAACTCATCTCCCTGATGGCTGCGCTGATCGCAGCGCCCGCGATGGCCGCCGTCGTGCAGACCACCGGCGCCGGCAGCGCCACGCCGGGTGCGACGCATCTGGTCTACGCCGCTGACTTCGAGACCAACACCAACCTCGACAACCCCTGGAGCGAGGGCGGGCTGACGGTGCGGCACACAGGCTTTGCCAACGACAACGGCGGCTGCGGCTACGCCGGCCTGGACTGCCTTGTCGATCCAGCCGACGTTTACACCGAGAAGTTCAGCGGCAACTTCTTCGGCACCGCCGGCACGAACGCCTATGTGTCCATTGCCACCGACGGCCCCAACCTGCATGGCATCGAGTTCGCGGTGGGCTCCGGCTACGCCAGCATCCACGTGCTGTGGCAGACGCTTCTGGACGGCGTGGTCACCGGCACCGGCCGTGCCTCGCTGGGCAGCCAGTTGGTCGGCGAAGTGCTGGGCCTGCAAGATGCAGCCGGCTTCGACGAGGTGCGCGTGTTCACCTTCGACAGCGCCACCGACACCAGCGGCTACAGCCGCGCCGAGATCGACAGCGTGCGGGGCTTCACCATCCCCGAGCCCGGCTCGCTGGCGCTGGCATCGCTGGCCGGCCTGGGCCTGATCGGCGCGCGCCGCCGCCGTCGCTGATCACGTCAGCACCAACGCAAAGGGCCGACTTCGCGAGAGGCCGGCCCTTTTGTGTTGTGAGGCAGGGAAGTCAGCGTGCGCCGGCCTGTGCCCGCCACGCGTCACGATAGCCATGCCAGCCCGGCGGATTCCACGCGGGTACCGACGCCGCCGCGCCCTCGGCCTGGCGGCCCCAGGCGTCCAGCAGCCAGGCGCCGCAGGTGGTGCCGCTGCTGTCGTCGGACACGGTCACGTCACGGCCTCCATCCACGCCAGCCAGGCCGGCCAGCAGCGGGCCGAACTCCGCGTTGGCGGTGAAGGCGCCCTCCACGACCACGCGCCCGCTGGCACCCAGCGCGTCCAGGCAGTGGTCAGTCATCAGCACCACATACAGCGTGGCCAGCGCCGCGCGCTCGGCCGCCGTCTTGGCCAGCGGGCCCACGAAACGTCCCACCTGACCGGCGAACGGACCACCCGTCTCGGCAAAACAGGGCAAGGCGAGCGTGCCTTGTGCGATCAGTCGCTCGACATCGGCACGCTCGAACGGCGCCGGCTGCGTGCCGGCGATGGCGCCAAACTCACGCCCACCCATGAAGCGCATGCAGGGCACGGGGGCCCCGAACACATCACAGTTGGCCAGCATGTCCTGGGCCTCCACCAGCGGCCGGGTCGCCGAGCCCAGCGCCGCGGCGATGAGCCAGGTGCCGGTGGACAGCACGGTGCAGGGGCCGCTCTGTTGCAGCGTCAGCAGGTGGCGCAGCAACGACGCGTTGCTGTCGTGGATGCCGCAGACGATCTCGCAGTCGGCGCTGAGGCCGGTGCGCTGCGCCAGCTCGGGCTTGATGCGGCCCAGCCGCGCCCAGGCATCGCGGCGCGGCGGGAACAGGTGCTGCCAGCCGTGCGCTTCGACCAGCGACGACCAACGACCTTCGGCCGGTTGCCACAGGTCGGTGTGGCAACCGAGTGAAGTGACCTCGCTGGCGGCCACGCCGCACAGGCGCCAGGCCCAGTACTGCGGGTACATCAGCACATGGCGGGTGCGCGCGAACTCGGCCGGGAAATGCGCTTGCAGCCAGTCCAGCTGGCGGCCCAGATTCAGGCCCGCAGGCAGCCGGGGTGAGCCGCTGGTGTCGAACCCCGGCCGCAGCGCGTCGTAGCGCGCCACGTCGGCAGGGTCATCGAACTCGTGCTCGTAGTCGGGCACCGGCAGCACCAGATCGTCGTCACCCACCAGCGCCGCGGTGGCGCCGTGCGTGACCGGCACGATGGCCCGGATGTCGGCCTGGCTGGCCAGCTCGGCCAGTTGGCCCATCATCCAGGTCCAAAGCCGCTCGGTGTCGCAGTGCGGGTAGGGCCCGACGCGGCGCACGGTGTTGGGCGTGCGCACCTCGGCCAGCGTCCTGCCGGCAGCGTCGATGAGGGTGAGCTTGGCGTTGGTCTTGCCGATGTCGAGGACGACGGTGCCCGTCTGTTTCATGCTGAGGTGTTCAGTGCGGCGTGGTGGCGTAGGGGCTGGCATCCAGCACGCCGGCGAAGTCATGGCCCAGCGCCGCCGCGTGCACGTCCTGGGGGTCGACGGCCTCCGGCTCGACAGTGATGACGCGCACGCCGTAGTGCTCCAGCAGCTGCACGGCACTGTCAGACGCGCCGGTGTCGGTGATGACCGTGGACACGCGGTTCAGCCCGCACAACACCAGCCCGGCCTTGCGCGCGAACTTGGAGCTGTCGACCAGCACGACCAGTTCTTCTGCCTGGCCGATCAGGCGCTTCTCGGCCTGGATCAGCAGCGGGTCGGCTTCCATCAGGCCCAGGATGCTCAGGCCGTAGACGCCCATGAACATCTTGGCCGCATAGTGGTGCTGGGCGACGTCGTTCTCGAACGGGCTGAGGATGACGTTCTGCTCGCGGTAGACCTTGCCGCCGGGCAGGATGATCTCGTTGTCGCTGGTCAGCAGCAGGCGCTGCGCCATCAGGAACGAATTGGTCAGGATCTTCAGCTGCTTCTCGACGAGAAAGTCAGCCATCATGAACGTGGTGCTGCCGCCGTTGATGATGATGGTTTCGCCGTTATTGCACATCGACGTGGCATAACGGGCGATGGCACGTTTGGCAGCAGTATGTTGCTGAATATTGTTTTGAAAAGTCTCGCTGGACAGCGTGTATGACTTTTTCTTTTGTTCCAGCCGCTGCGCACCGCCGCGGGTGCGGGTCAGCTGGTTTTTGGCGGCCAGCCAGGAAATATCCCGGCGCACGGTTGCGGCAGATGCCGACAACCACTCCATCAATTGCTGAACGCTGGCGTGCTCACGCTCGTCCAGCAGCTTCAGCAGACGCTTGTGTCGCTTGTGATTGATCATGGAAGCCACCTTGCTGTCGGGCGCCTTCCGGGTCGAGGGCGACCGTTGTCTCTTGGGAGTTGCCCGACCTCGTAGGGTGGGCATCGCTTTGCCGGATCAGGCCTTCATCGGCCCTCTCTCGGGTCACGCCCCGTGAGAGCATCACCGGGCGCCGTCGCCATGTTGCACTGCAATCAAGATCGCTCAGGTTGCAGGGTGAAACACAGTTCCGAAAGCAGATTACGTCAATCCCAAGGGGGCGTCAATCACGAAACGCTCACGGCCGTGAGCGTTTCGTGAGCGTTTGCTTGTGCAGCGCAGCATTCGATCATCCTTTTGATTTTGCTCACGCACGCTGCGCATGAGCCCGGGTTTGAGTCCACACTGCGGCCCGTTTCACCCGTGGAGAACGGGCACCGGGCCGCATGTCGCGGCCACGCTGACGAACGACGCACTGATCACAGGCAAGCTCATGACTGCAAATTCCCAAACCCCCGCACAACCACCGATCGCCTCCAAGTGGGATGACGCCGTTGCCGCCAAGCTGAGCGAGCCGGAACTGCTGCTGTACCGCTCCAACCTGTTGGGCTCGGACCTGCGCGTGACCAATTTCGGCGGCGGCAATACCTCGGCCAAGGTCATGATGCGCGACCACCTGACCGGTGAAGACGTGTTGGTGCTGTGGGTCAAGGGGTCGGGCGGCGACCTGGGCAGTATCAAGCTGGACGGTTTCTCCACGCTCTACATGGACAAGCTGAATGCGCTGAAGAAGCGTTATCGCGGCCTGGAGCATGAAGACGAGATGGTGGATTACCTGCCGCACTGCACGTTCAATCTGAACCCGCGTGCCGCGAGTATCGATACCCCCCTGCACGCCTATATCCCGAAGGCGCATGTCGACCACATGCACCCGGACGCCATCATCGCCATCGCCGCCTGCGCCGACAGCAAGCGCCTGACCGAAGTGATCTTCGGCGGCCAGCTGGGCTGGCTGCCCTGGCAGCGCCCCGGCTACGACCTCGGCCTGAAGCTGGAAGCACTGGCCACGTCGCAACCGAACCTGAAGGGCATCATCCTGGAAGGCCACGGCCTGTTCACCTGGGGTGACACCGCCAAGTCCTGCTACGAGATCACGCTGGACATGATCCGCCTGGCCGAGCAGTGGCTGAACGAGAACATCAAGCAGCCGGTGTTCGGTGGCGTGAAGACCGTGACGCTGGCCGCCGAGCAGCGCGCTGCCATCGCCGCCAAGCTGATGCCCGCGCTGCGCGGCCGCATCAGCGCCGACGAGCGCAAGCTGGGCGACTTCAACGACAGCGCCGCGGTGCTGGAGTTCGTCGGCAGCAACGACCTGGAGAAGCTGGCCGCGCTGGGCACCTCGTGCCCCGACCACTTCCTGCGCACCAAGATCCGCCCGCTGGTGCTGGACTTCGACCCCAGCAACCCCGATGTGGACGCCGTGCTGGCCGGCCTGGACGCCGCGCTGGAAGCCTACCGCGCCGACTACCGCGCCTACCACGAGCGTTGCAAGCGCCCGACCAGCCCGGCCGTGCGTGATGCCAACCCCATCATCTACCTGATCCCCGGCGTCGGCATGCTGTCCTTCGCCAAGGACAAGGCCACCGCACGCATCGCCGGCGAGTTCTACATCAATGCCATCAACGTGATGCGTGGTGCGAACGGCGTCGACAAGTACGTCGGCCTGCCCGAGCAGGAAGCCTTCGACATCGAGTACTGGCTGCTCGAAGAAGCCAAGCTGCAGCGCATGCCCAAGCCCAAGAGCCTGGCCGGCCGCGTGGCCCTGGTCACCGGCGGTGCCGGTGGCATCGGCCAGGCCGTTGCCCGCCAGCTGCTGCAGGAAGGTGCCTGCGTCATGCTGACCGACATCGACGCCGGTGCGCTGGAAGAAGCCAAGGCCAACCTGCTGAAGGTCGGCGGCAAGGACGCCATTGCCACCGTGCAGGGCAACATCACGTCCGAAGCTGAAGTGGAAGCCGTGCTGACGGCCACCGCGCTGCGCTTCGGCGGCCTGGACATCCTCGTGTCCAACGCCGGTATCGCTTCCGCCGCCCCGCTGGAAGACACGACGCTGGAGATCTGGCAACGCAACCAGGACATCCTGGTCACCGGCTACTTCCTGGTCGGCCGTGGCGCCTTCCGCCTGATGAAGCAGCAGAAGACTGGCGGCTCGATGGTGTTCGTGGCCAGCAAGAACGGCCTCGTTGCTTCGGCTGGCGCGTCCGCCTACTGCACGGCCAAGGCGGCCGAGATCCACCTGGCCCGCTGCATCGCGCTGGAAGGCGCGTCGGTCGGCGTGCGCGTCAACGTCGTCAACCCCGACGCCGTCATCCGCGGCTCGCGCATCTGGGACGGCAAGTGGAAGGAAGAGCGTGCCGCGTCGAACAAGATCGACAGCGACAACATCGAAGAGTTCTACCGTCAGCGCAGCATGCTCAAGCTCAGCGTGCTGCCCGAGGACATCGCCGAAGCGGTGTACTTCCTGGCCAGTGACAAGTCCGGCAAGAGCACGGGCAACATCCTCAACGTCGACGCCGGCAACGCTGCCGCCTTCACGCGTTGAACCAGGAGACATCCATGACCAAGCAAATGATTGACGCGGCCCAGGTCGAGCAACACAACGCCAAGCAGCGCGCCGAGCTGCAAGCCGACTACGACGCGCTGGGCGGCATGCTGTCCCGCCGCGGCGTGGACATTGAGGCCCTCACCGCCAAGGCCCAAACCTTCGGCGTGGCCGTGCCCAGCTGGGGCGCCGGCACGGGCGGCACGCGCTTCGCGCGCTTCCCCGGCAAGGGCGAGCCGCGTGACGTGACCGAGAAGCTGGAAGACTGCGCCGTCATCAACCAGCTGACGCGCGCCACGCCCGCCGTGTCGCTGCACTTCCCCTGGGACAAGCCGAGCGACCCGAAGGCCCTGCGCGAGCAGGCCGACGAGCTGGGCCTGGGCTTTGACGCTGTCAACAGCAACACCTTCCAGGACCAGGCCGGCCAGCCCGCCACCTACAAGTTCGGCAGCCTGACCAGCACCAACAAGGCCTCGCGCGAGCTGGCCGTGCAGCACAACATCGACTGCATCGAGCTGGGCAAGACGCTGGGCTCCAAGGGCCTGACGGTGTGGGTGGGCGACGGCGCCAACTTCCCCGGCCAGAGCAACCTGCGCGGCGCGCTGGAGCGCTACATCGACAGCGCCAAGGGCATCTACGACGCGCTGCCCGATGACTGGCAGATGTACATCGAGCACAAGCTGTTCGAGCCGGCGTTCTACTGCTCCGTCATCGCCGACTGGGGCACCAGCTTCGCCGTCGCGCAGACGCTGGGCCCGAAGGCCAAGTGCCTGGTGGACCTGGGCCACCACGCCCCGAACACCAACATCGAGATGATCGTGGCGCGCCTGGCGCAGTTCGGCAAGCTCGGCGGCTTCCACTTCAACGACAGCAAGTACGGCGACGACGACCTGGACTCGGGCTCCATCGACCCGTTCCAGCTGTTCCTGATCTTCAACGAGCTGGCGGATTCGCAGGCCCGTGACGGTGCCGGCTTCAACCCGTCGTACATGCTGGACCAGTCGCACAACGTGACCGATCCCATCGAGAGCCTGATGAGCAGCGCCGTCGAAGTGCAGCGCGCCTTCGTGCAGGCGTCGATGGTGGACCGCGTGGCGCTCGCCGGCTTCCAGGAAAGCAACGACGTGCTGCAGGCCGCGCAGACGCTGAAGAAGGCTTTCCGCACCGACGTGAGCCCCATCCTCGCGATGGCCCGCCTGCGTTCGGGCGGCGCGATCGACCCGGTGGCGACTTACCGCGCTGCCGGTTATCGCGAGCAAGTGGCCATCAAGCGTCCCCCGAAGGCGGGCGCATCCGGCTCCGGCATCGTCTGATGACGCGGGCTTGCGTGCAAGCGCAGGCCTACGGTGCACGCGGCGACGGGTGCACCCTCAACACCCGCGCCCTGCAGGCCGCCATCGACGCGGCGGCCCTGCAAGGCGCGGAGTTGCGTCTGGGCCCCGGCGTCTACCTGACCGGCGCGCTGTTCCTGAAGAGCGGCATGACGCTGCGGCTGGACCGCGGCGCCACGTTACTGGGCTCGCGCCACCTGGCCGACTACCCGCTGCTGCCCACCCGCGTGGCCGGCATTGAGATGCGCTGGCCGGCCGCGCTCGTCAACATCTACGGCGAGCATGACGTGGGCGTCGTCGGCGAAGGATGCATCGACGGCGACGGCAAGGTCTTCTGGGACAGCTACTGGGCGCTGCGTGCCACCTACGAGCCGCGCGGCCTGCGCTGGGCGTCGGACTACGACTGCCAGCGGCCCCGCCTGATCCAGGTCTTCGAGTCGGCCCGCGTGAACATCGGCGAGGGCCTGCTGCTGCGCCGCTCAGGCTTCTGGACGCTGCACCTCTGCTACAGCGAGGACGTGACCGTCGACGGCGTCACCATCCGCAACAACGAGGACGCGCACGGCCCGTCCACCGACGGCATCGACATCGACTCGTCGCGACGCGTGACCATCCGCCACGCCGATATCGCCGTCAACGACGATGCACTGTGCCTGAAGGCCGGCCGCGACGCTGACGGCCTGCGCGTGGCGCGTGTCTGCGAGGACATCAGCATCAGCGACTGCATCGTCCGCGAGGGCGCGGCCGGCCTGACCTTCGGCAGCGAGACCTCGGGGGGCCTGCGGCGCATCAACGCCCAGCGCATCGCCGTGCACGCGCCCGTGCCGGTGGGCCTGCTGTTCAAGAGCGCGCCGACGCGCGGCGGCTTCGTCGAGGACGTGTCCATCAGCGACCTGAGCCTGCACAACGTGCCGGTCGCCATGCGCGCGACGATGAACTGGAACCCCGCCTACAGCCAGGCGCGGATCCCCGAGGCGGAACTGCCCAACGCCCCGCCCTACTGGCAGACCCTGGCGCAGCCCGTGCCGCGCGAGCGAGGCCGCACGCGCGTCGAAGGCGTGCGCATCCAGCGTCTCGTCGCGCGCGGCGCGCAAACCGCGTTCGAGGTCGACGCGACGGCCGAGGTGCCGTTGCGCCGCTTCGACTTCCGCGCGCTGGACATTGAGGCCGTACGCGGCGGCCATGTGCAGGACGCGCTGGCCTGGCATTTCGACGACGCCTGTCGCCTGCAGCTGGGTGAGCCCCTGCGCGCAGGCGCCAGCTGCCAGCTCGACGGGCTCGCACCCACCCATTGGCATGTGGACGCCGCGCTGAAACGACGCGATGTGTCCGACCGGCCCATGGCCGAACAAGACGTTCTCTAGGAGACAAGCAGACATGAGCGACGAGATTCGCGCCTTCAAGATGCAGCTCAAACCCGGCGTGGTCGCCGAGTACAAGAAGCGCCACGACGAGCTGTGGCCCGACCTGGCCGAGGCGCTGCGCGGCGCTGGCATCCACGACTATTCGATCTTTCTGGACGAGAGCACGCTGAGCCTGTTCGCGGTGCTGAAGCTCAAGCCGGGCATGCCCATCGCCGAGCTGCCAACGCTGCCCGTCATGCGCCGCTGGTGGGACTACATGGCCCCGCTGATGGAAGTGGAACCCGACAACAAGCCGCGCCAATGGGACCTGCCCTCCGTCTTCCACTTTGCGGGCTGATCCTCGCTGCGCCGCTCGTTGCAGCGGCTTGGTGCGAGGCGCCAAAAAAGCTGGATCAGATCGCCACTGACGACTTCCGCGCCGGCCTCAAGCACTGGCGCCTCGAAGCCGAGGACGCGCGCGCCGTCGTCACGGCTGAGAACGGCGTGCTGGACATCGCCACGCCGGCCGGCCTGAGCCTGTGGTGGCGCGAGCCGCTGGGCGGCGACTACGCTATCCGCTTCACTGCCGTGGCGCTGCCCGCGCCGGCCAGTGCCGGAGAACACGCCGGCCGCATCTCGGACCTGAACATGTTCTGGAATGCGTTGGAGGCTGACGGCAGCGAACCGTATCCCCGCACCGGCAAGTTCGCTGGCTACGACACGCTGCCGACCTACTACGTCGGCTTTGGCGCCAATGCCAACATGACGACGCGGCTGCGACATTACACGGGCAGCCAGAAGCGGCTGCTGGCCGGCTTTGCCGACGGCGCCATCGCCGAACCGAACGAGCAGCCGATGACGCTGCAAACCCGTCTGCACCTGGGCAAACCGCTCAGCGTCGAGATTGTTTCGCGCCACCCCACGCCTGACAACGCTGTTCACCTGCGCTGGCGCGCCGACAGCAACGAACTCTTTACACGGGCGGACGCCAATGCGCGGCTGCACGGCTACTTCGCGCTGAGGACAACAGCCAGCCGGTTGCAGATCAGAGATTTCCAGATCCTCCAATGCCGATGAAAAACCTGCTCCCCGCCCTCAGCCTCGCCCTCAGTTCCTTGACGTCGTTCGCTGTGCCGGCGGCGGAGCCGGTCAAGATCGACATCCAGGCCGACAAGCCCGGCCCGGTCATTGCGCGCCAGATCTACGGCCAGTTCGCCGAGCACCTGGGCGCCGGCATCTACGAAGGCCTGTGGGTCGGCACGGACAGCAAGATCCCCAACGTGCGCGGCTGGCGCAGCGATGTCGTCAACGCACTGAAGGCCATCAAGGTGCCCGTGCTGCGCTGGCCCGGCGGCTGCTTCGCCGACGAGTACCACTGGCGCGACGGCATCGGCCCGCAGGCGCAACGTCCGCCGCGCGTCAACACCAGCTGGGGCGGCGTCATCGAGCCCAACACCGTTGGCACGCACGAGTTCATGGACCTGGCTGACCAGCTCGGCACCGAGGTCTACATCAACGCCAACCTCGGCTCCGGCACCGTGCAGGAAATGGCCCAGTGGCTGGAGTACCTGACCGCTGAAGGCGACACCGCGCTGGCGCGCGAGCGCCGTGCCAACGGACGCGACAAGCCCTGGAAGGTGCACTACTGGGGCATCGGAAACGAGAGCTGGGGCTGCGGCGGCAACATGAAGCCGGCCTACTACGTGGACCAGTACAAGCAATGGGCCACCTTCGCCAAGGCACCTCGCGGCAACCGACCCAAGCTGATCGCCAGCGGCGGCCAGGAGCTGGAGCTGCACTGGACCCAGACGCTCAGCGCCGAGGTCAAGCAGATGAGCGCCATCACCCACCACCAGTACTCGCTGCCCACGCGCGACTGGAAGAAGAAGGGCGCGGCCGTGGGCTTTCCCGAGGCCGAATGGATCTCCACGCTGGCCGTGCCGCAGACCATCGACGGCTACCTCGCCAAGCACCGCGAGATCCTGGACCGCAACGATCCGGCCAAGAAGTTCGCCATCTACTTCGACGAGTGGGGCAGTTGGTACGACCCCGAGCCGGGCACCGACCCCGGCTTCCTCGTCCAGCGCAACACGCTGCGCGACGCCGTGCTGGCCGCGCTGCACTTCCACGTCTTCCACCGCCACGCCGACCGCGTGAAGATGGCCAACCTCGCACAGATGGTCAACGTGCTGCAGGCCGTGGTGCTGACCGACAAGGAGCGCATGGTGCTGACGCCGACGTACCACGCGTTCGCGATGCACCTGCCCTTCATGGACGCGACCTCGCTGCCGGTGCAGCTGAGCGGCGTGCCGACGTACACGCTCGGACCCAAGGCGCCAGTCGTCGTGCCCGTCAATGCAAGCAGCAACTACGCCATCCCGGCCTTGAGCGCCAGCGCCGCCCAGTCGACGGACGGCAAGCTCATCCTGAGCCTGACCAACACCCACCCCAGGCAAGACCTGGCGGTGCAGCTCGCCGTCGGCGGCAAGGCCGTGCGCGCCGTGACCGGCCAGTTGTTGACCGCTGCGTCCATGGACGCCCAGAACTGGTACGACGCCCCTGACCGCGTGAAGCCCCAGCCTTTCAAGACTGACGCGAAGAACGGCGTGCTGGCGCTGAATGTGCCGGCCAAGTCCGTTCTGGTGCTGGAAGTCCAGCCCTGAGGCACATGCTGGCCTTCGTGAAGGCCTTGCCCGACCGCACTTTGGCTCCCCGAGCCGCCTCTCCTTCGGAGTTCCCATGTCCTCGATGACCCCCTCCCGCCGCGGCTTCCTGCAGACCACGGCGGCGGCCTCGCTCGCCTCCACCTTGCCGCCGCTGGGCCACGCGGCCACGGCCAACCTGCCCGGCCAACCTGCCAAGCCGGTGACTGAAACCGCGCTGCAGTGGCTGGACGGCCAGCCGCCCGCGCGCTTCGAGGGCACGACCCTCGGCGTGCCTTGGCCACGCGGCCAGGTGCGCAAGCCCGCGGCAGGGCAGGCGCTGCAGTTCCGCGTAGCCGGCGCCAACCTGCCGGTGCAGTCATGGCCGCTGGCCTACTGGCCCGACGGTTCGCTGAAGTGGACGGCCCACGCCGTCGGCGGCGGCGCGCCAGCGGCGGGCCTGAAGCTGGAGCCCGGCGCGTCACTCGCCGGCAACCTCAGCGTGAAGCAGAGCGATGCGCAGATCGTCGTCAGCGCGGGCGACCTGAGCTGGACCATCCCAACACGCGGCGAGCACCTGATCGCCGAGGCCACACGCGCCGGCCGCGTCACGCTGAAGGCCGTCAAGCTCGTCGCGCTGCGGCAGGACGGCGCCGAGCTGGAAGGTGAAGGCGGCGTCGCGCGCCAGGCCTTCACCAGCAAGGTCACGGCCGTCACCGTCGAGCAACGCGGACCGGTGCGCGCGGTCGTCAAGCTGGACGGCATGCACACCGCCAGCAGTCAGGCAAAGGGCCGCGACTGGCTGCCCTTTTCCGTGCGGCTGTACTTCCACGCGGGGTCCGACAGCGTGCGCATCGTGCACACATTCATCTTCGACGGCGTGCCCGCCCAGGACTACATCGCCGGTCTGGGCGTGACGGCGCAGGTGCCGATGACCGACGCCTCTCACGACCGTCACGTCCGCTTCTCGGGCGAGGACATCGGTGTGTGGGGCGAGGCTGTGCGTCCCATCACAGGCCTGCGCCGCGACCCTGGCCAGGCCTTCAAGGACGCGCAGGTCGCCGGCCGCGCGCTGCCGCCGCTGTCGGGCATGGCGAAGACCGTGCAGGATGGGTTGAAGTGGATCCCCGAGTGGAATGACTTCTCGCTGTCGCAGGCCCATGCGGACGGCTTCAGCGTGCGCAAGCGCACGGCCGCCGGCCACGCGTGGATCGACGCCAACGCCGGCCACCGGACCAAGGGGCTGGTCTACGCCGGCGGCGCGTCCGGCGGCGTCGCGCTGGGCTTCAAGGACTTCTGGCAGCGCGCCCCCGTGCGGCTGGATGTGCGCGGCGCCGCCACGGCCACCGCGGAGGTAACCGCGTGGCTGTGGTCGCCGTCTGCCCCGGCGATGGACATGCGCTCCTACCGCTCGGCGGGTGAGATGGACACGTTCCAGGAGCAGATCGAAGGCCTCAACATCACCTACGAGGACTACGAAGCCGGCTGGGACGACGCGCACGGCGTCGCCCGCACCAGCGAGCTGGTGCTGTGGGCCCTGCCCGCGACGCCGTCGCACCAGGCCTTCTCCGACATGGCCGAGCAGGTCGCCAACCCGGCGCGCCTGGTGCTGTCGCCGCAGCGGCTGCACGCCGCCGCCGTGTTCGGCGACTGGGATCCGGCCGACCGCAGCACGCCCGCGCGCAAGCTCATCGAAGACCGCATGTCGGTTCAGCTGGACCAGTACCTGAAGGAGATCGAACAACACCGCTGGTATGGCTTCTGGAACTACGGCGATGTCATGCACGCCTACGACGCCGACCGGCACATGTGGCGCTACGACATCGGCGGCTACGCCTGGGACAACTCGGAGTTGTCGACCGACCTGTGGCTCTGGACCAGCTACCTGCGCACCGGCCGCGCCGACGTGTTCAAGATGGCCGAGGCGATGACCCGCCACACCGGCGAGGTGGACGTGTATCACCTGGGCCGCTTCAAGGGCTTCGGCACGCGTCACGGTGTGCAGCACTGGTCAGACTCGTCCAAGCAGCCGCGCGTCTCCAACGCCGCCTACCGCCGCATCTACTTCTACTTGACCGCCGACGAGCGCTGCGGCGACCTGATCCGCGAACTGCTGGAGTCCGACGCCGACATCGACAAGGTCGACATCTCGCGCAAGTTGCCCAAGGACCCCGCGCGCGCCTCGGCACCGGGCCTGCCCAACGCATCCTTCGGCACCACGTGGGGCTCGTGGATCGCCGCCTGGCTGACCGAGTGGGAGCGCACCGGCGACAAGCGCTGGCGCGACAAGCTCGTGAACGGCATGCAGAGCATCGGCGACCTGAAGCGCCGCTGGTTCGCCGGCGGCGCGCCCTACGACGCCAAGACCGGCAAGTTCGAGGGGCCCGGGGACCATGTCTCCATCTCCCACCTGAACGGCGTGTTCGGCGTCATCGAGATGAGTTCAGAGTTGCTGACGCTGGTGGACGTCCCCGCCTACCGCAAGGCCTGGCTGGAGTACTGCCGCTACTACAACGCGCCCCGGGCAGAGCTGACCGCGCTGCTGGGCAAGGACCCCGGCAAGCTCAACCTGGCCGACACCGGCTCGCGCATGACGGCCTATGCCGCATTCCACGAGAAGGACCGCGCGCTGGCGCTTCGCGCCTGGCGGGAGTTCTTCTCGTCGAACGCGCTCAAGGGCGACGGCCGCACGCGGCGTATCGGCGGGGTGGATGTGCTGCGGCCGCTGGACGAGCAGCCGGGCATCAGCACCAACGGCTCGGCGCAGTGGGGGCTGGCGGCCATCCAGAACCTGGCGCTGGTGGGCGACTCGCTGGACGAAGCCGCCAAAGCGGCCGGACTGGTGTCGTGACGTTGACCCGCTGCGCCGCGCTGGCCGCAACGGCGGGCCTGGCCTGCTGCGCCACGATGCGGACGCCCTTGTTGACGCAGTCGCTGTAGAAGCGGTTGACGCCCGTCGAGGGGTTGTTCGTGTCGGACATCGAGGTGCTGGAAGCGAAGCACGTGAGCCGGCTGCGGATCGGGGCGTCACTGCCAATCCGCAGCGTGAGCGTGCAGCGCGTGAAGGTGGAGACGCTGCTGGGTGAGGCGCATGACCATCGGCATGCTGTCGAGGTTTCGGTGTTGTGACTCGTTGCAGTTGCTTTGTGGAAATGCCCAGCCGGGAGTTCGCCCCAGCGGGCGACCTTCTTTTTCAGCGACCAAGAAGAAAGCAAAAAGTCGCGCCTGCTCCGTCGCCGCTTCGCTGCGCTGCGGGGTCCCCTGCGATGCTCGGAACGCAGGGCCGCGCCGAACTCGCTTCGCTACGCTCCGCTCAAACAGGCGGCGCGAAGTCAGTCCTTGATGCGCGCTTCGCGCGAGCCCGGGGCTCCTGCGGTTCTCGGCTCCTCCAAAGGGGGGTGATGGAACAGCCGGAACAGCCGGAAAAGCCAGCTGCCTCGGGTCGGAATCTCGAGGTCACTCGCGCACGCCGACTGGTGGTTGGTAGTTTTCTTCCCCCCTTTAGCAACGCCGAGGAACGCAAGGTCTTGAGTGCGTTTGCGCAGCGCACTTCAAGAACTGACTCCGCACGGTGGTTCGAGCAGAACGTAGCGGCGCGAGTTCCGCGCGGGCCCTCAAGACCTGATGTACTGAGGCAGGACCGAGCACACGACCTGCGTGCTGTGCGACGCCTGCCGAAGGAATTGCCGCTTGCTAGCAAGGCGCGCAGGGAACCCCGAGCAACGCGAGGGGCGGTGCGGCCGGGGCGCCTTCTTTGGTTACTTTGTTGTGCGCACGAGAAAGTGACTCGCCCGCGCGGGCGAAGTCCCCGCTGGGCCTCCCCACAAAGCCATAACAACGAGACAAACACATGAAGCGCCTCCTGCTCATCGCCACCCTGCTGGCCACGACGCAAGCCCACGCCGCCCGCGAGGTCTACAACTTCAACCCGGGCTGGCGCCTGCACGTCGGCGACGCGACTGGTGCGGAAGCTCCAACATTCGACGACAAAGCCTGGAAGCCCGTCACCCTCCCCCGCGCCTGGAACGAAGACGATGCGTTCGCCAAGGACATCGTCGACCACAGCACCGGCATCGCCTGGTACCGCAAGCGCTTCACGCTCCCCAACGACGTTGCAAACCGCAAGGTCTTCATCGAGTTTGAAGGCGCCAGGCAAGCCGCTGAAGTGTTCGTCAACGGGCAGCGCGTGGGCCTGCACGAAAACGGCGTCACCGCCTTCGGCTTCGACCTGAGCGCGGTCATGAAGCCCGGCGACAACCTCATCGCCGTGCGCACGGACAACCGCTGGGACTACCGCGAGCAGGCGACGAACCAGCGCTACCAGTGGGCCGACCGCAACTTCAACGCCAACTACGGCGGCCTGCCCAAGAACCTGCGGCTGCACGTTACCGACAAGCTCTACCAGACGCTGCCGCTGTTCTCCAATCTCGGCACCACCGGCGTCTATGTGCACGCGGCGGACTTCGACCACAAGGCCGGCCGCGCCACCATCACCGCCGAAGCCCAGGTGCGAAACGAGAACCAGGCCGCGCAGCGCTTCGGTTTCGATGTGACGCTGCGTGACGCGCAGGGCAAGGCCATCGCCACCTTCAAAGCGCCGGTACAAACGGTTGCCGCTGGCGCCACCACCACCGTCACCGCCAAGGCGCCGGTCAACGGCCTGCAGTTCTGGAGCTGGGGGGACGGCGCGCTGTACGACGTCGAGACCACGTTGACCGTCAACGGCAAGCCCACCGACAAAGTCGTCACGCGCACGGGCTTTCGCCAGACCGAGTTCGCCAACGGCATGGTCAAGCTCAACGGCCGCGTCATTCAGTTCAAGGGCTACGCGCAGCGCACGTCCAACGAATGGCCGGCCATCGGACTGTCGGTGCCCGCCTGGCTCAGCGACCACAGCAACGGCCAGATGCTGGCCAGCAACGCCAACCTCGTGCGCTGGATGCACACGGCGCCTTGGAAGCAGGACGTGGACTCGCTGGACCGCATAGGCCTGATGCAGGCCATGCCCGCCGGGGACTCCGAGGCTGACGTGACCGGCCGGCGCTGGGAGCAGCGCATGGAGGCCATGCGCGACGCCATCATCTACTTCCGCAACAGCCCCAGCATCGTCATGTACGAGGCAGGCAACCGGGGCGTCAGCGCCGAACACATGGCCGAGGTCAAGGCCATTCGCGACCGCTACGACCCGCACGGCGGCCGCGCGGCCGGCAGCCGCGAGATGCTGACCAAGGCGCTGCAGGACGTGGCCGAGTGGGGCGGCGAGATGCTCTACATCAACAAGAGCGCGCGCCGCCCGCTGTGGGCCACCGAGTACTCGCGCGACGAAGGCGCCCGCAAGTTCTGGGACGAGCTGAGCCCACCCTTCCACAAGAACGGCGACGGCCCGCCGTACAAAGGCCAGCCGGCGTCCGGCTACAACCACAACCAGGACTCGCACGCGCTGGAGAACGTGCGCCGCTGGGTGGACTACTGGCGCGAACGCCCCGGCACCGGCACGCGCGTGTCGTCGGGCGGCGTCAACATCATCTTCAGCGACAGCAACACCCACCACCGCGGCGCCGAGAACTACCGCCGCAGCGGCGAGGTCGACGCCATGCGCATCCCGAAGGACGGCTTCTTCGCGCACCAGGTGATGTGGGACGGCTGGGTGGACGTGGAACGGCCCAGAGCGCATCTGATCGGCCACTGGAACTACGCGGCCGGCACGGTCAAGACGGTCACCGTGATCTCCAGCGCAGCGCGCGTGCTGCTGACGCTGAACGGCAAGCCGCTGGGCGCGGCCGAGGCGAGTGCGCCTTTCGTCTTCAGCTTCCCCGGCGTGGCCTTCGAGCCCGGTGAGCTGCGCGCCATCGGGCTGGACAAGGACGGCCGCAAGGTCTGCGAAGACGTCCGCATCACCGCCGGCGCCCCCGCCGCGCTGAAGCTGACCGCGCAGACCCACCCGCAAGGCCTGCAGGCCGATGGCGCCGACCTGGCGCTGGTGCAGGTGGAAGTCGTCGATGCGCAAGGCCGGCGCAACCCCATCGCGCTGGACACCGTGAAGTTCACGCTGGACGGCCCAGCCGAATGGCGCGGTGGCATTGCGCAGGGGCCGGGCAACTTCGTGCTGGCCAAGGAACTGCCGGTGGAAGGAGGCGTGAACCGCGTGCTGGTGCGCAGCACCACCGAGGCGGGCGCCATCACATTGCGCGTCGAGGCGCAGGGCCTCGCGCCTGCCGTCGTCGAACTGCGCTCGCAGCCGGTCGCCGTCAGCGGTGGGCTGTCCCGTCGCATGCCGGCGGACGGCGTGCCGGCGCAATCCGTGCGTGGTCCTACGCCCGCCACGCCGTCATTCACCGTCAGCCGCGTGGCCGTGCCGGTGGCCAGCGCCACGGCCGACAGCGGCAGCGCAGCCAGTGCGTTCGACGACGACGAATCCACCGCCTGGACCAGCGAGGCGGGCAAAGGCGCCCTACAGTTCCGCCTCGCCGAACCCGCCACGCTCAGCGAGATCACGCTGAAGCTGGGCGGCTGGCGCGAGCGCCGCTACCCGCTGCGCATCAGCGTCGATGGCGTGGAAGTCTGGCGTGGCCTGACCGACCGCAGCCTGGGCTACGTCACGCTGCCGCTGAAACCCCGGCGCGGTCAGAACGTCACCATCGAGCTGACTGGCGACGCACAGGGAGGTGCGGCAACCACGAACACCGAAGTCGCCAACCAGAAGATCGTCGACACCGGCGCCGCCCGACTGGGCCGCGGTGTCCTGTCCATCGTCGAAGCCGAGTTCTATCGCCAACCATGAGCAAGCACACCCGTCGCCACTGGCTGCAACAACAGACGGCCCAGGCCGGCCTGCTGCGCTTCGGCGCGCCGCTCGCCCCTCTGTTCGCCGCGCCCGTGGCCAGCGCCGAGGACGACAAGCCACAGCCCCACCGCCTCTGGTACCGCCGCCCCGCCGACGAATGGGTGCAGGCGCTGCCGGTGGGCAACGGGCGGCTGGGTGCGATGGTCTTCGGCGGCACGCATACGGAGCGGCTGCAGCTCAACGAGAACAGCTTCTTTTCCGGCGGCCCCTACGACACGACCAACCCGAAGGCCCGCGAAGGCCTGCCCAAGGTGCGCGAGCTGATCTTTGCCGGCCGCTACGCCGATGCCGAGAAGCTGGCCAACGAGACGCTGCTGGGCGTGCCCAACGGGCAGATGACCTACCAGCCGCTGGCCGAGCTGCTGCTGGTCTTTCCCGGCCTGGACGGCGTGCGCGGCTACGAGCGCAGCCTGGATCTGGACGAGGCCGTTGCCACCACGCGCTTCCATGCCGGCAGCGCGACGCTGACGCGCGAGGTCTATGCCTCGGCGGCCGACCAGCTCATCGTCGTGCGCTTGGCAGCCGACAAGCCCAGGTGGATCACCACCGACATCACGCTGAATGCGCCGCACCAGAAGACCAGCGGCGGTGAAGGCAACCACACGCTGTGGGTGGCGGGCATCAGCCCCACGGTGCGCGGCATCGAGGGCCGGCTGCCGTTCGAGTGCCGGCTGCAGGTCATCGCACGCGGCGGCAAGGTCTCGGCTCGCAACGGCGGCCTGTTCGTGCAGGGTGCGGACGAGGTATTCATCCTCATCGCCGGCGCCACCGGCTACAAGCGCTTTGACGACATCTCGGCCAATCCCGCTGCACTCAACCAGCAGACCCTGGCTGCAGCCGTCGCCCGTGGCCCGGAGGCACTGCGCGAGACGCACCGCGCCGACCACCAGCAGCTGTTCCAGCGCGTAGCCATCGACCTCGGCGCCGGGCCCAACGGCAAGCTGCCCACCGATGAGCGCATCGCCCGTTTCGCCGAGGGACAGGACCCGGGCCTGGCCGCGCTGTACCTGCAGTACGCCCGCTACCTGCTGCTGTCCTGCTCGAGGCCGGGCTCGCGCTTCCCGGCCAACCTGCAGGGGCTGTGGAACGAAAAGACCAATCCGTCGTGGGGGTCCAAATGGACCATCAATATCAACACGGAGATGAACTACTGGCCCGCCGAGCTGTGCAACATCGGCGAGACGGTGGAGCCGCTGTTCGCGATGGTGGAAGACCTGGCCGTCAGCGGCGCCAAGGTGGCACGCGCGATGTTCGATGCACCGGGCTGGGTAACCTTCCACAACACCGACGGCTGGCGCGTCGCGGCGCCCACCGACGGCGCCAAGTGGGGCCTGTGGCCCATGGGCGGCGTGTGGCTGGTGAACACGCTGTGGGAGAGCTGGCTGTTCCGCCGCGACGCCGCCGTGCTCAAGCGCCTGTACCCGCTGATGAAAGGCGCCGCCGAGTTCCAGCTCGCCACTCTGGTGAAGGACCCCAAGAGCAGCTACATGGTCACCAGCCCCAGCGTGTCACCCGAGAACAGCCACCCGCACGGCTCCTCCGTCTGTGCCGGCCCGGCGATGGACAGCCAGTTGCTGCGCGACCTGTTCGCCTACTGCGCCGAGGCCGCGCGCGAGCTGCGTACCGACCGCCCCTTCGCGCGAGACTGCCTGGCCATGCGCGACCGCCTGCCGCCCGACCGCATCGGCAAGGCCGGCCAGTTGCAGGAGTGGATGGAGGACTGGGACATGGAGGCGCCCGAGCTGCAGCACCGCCATGTGTCGCACCTGTACGCGATGTACCCGTCGGCGCAGATCACGCCCGAGGACACACCCGCCTTCGCCGCCGCCGCGCGCAACGTGATGGATCGCCGCGGCGACGACACCACCGGCTGGGGCATCGGCTGGCGCATCAACCTGTGGGCGCGGCTGAAAGACGGCGAGCACGCCTACGCCACGCTGAACCGCCTGCTGCACCCCAGCCGCAGCTACCCCAACCTGTTCGACGCCCACCCGCCGTTCCAGATCGACGGCAACTTCGGCGGCGCGGCCGGCATCGCCGAGATGCTGCTGCAGTCGCACCGCGGCCGCATCCAGCTGCTGCCGGCGCTGCCCAAGGCCTGGCCGGCAGGCAGTATCAGCGGCCTGTGTGCGCGTGGCGGCTTCGAGCTGGCCTTCAGCTGGCAGGGCGGCGAGCTGCAGGCGCTGAGGATCACCAGCGGCAAAAATGGCGGCAGTACCGAGCTGCGCTGGCCCGGCGGCAAACTGCCGCTGAAGCTCGCGGCCGGCCAGACCGCCCGATTCGAGCGCCGCAACGGCGCGCTGCAACGCATTTGAAAGTTCATGACTCCTAACGCATTGACCCGGCGCAGCCTGATCGCTGCCACCCTGCTGGCCCCGGCGCTGCCTGCGCTGGCCCAAGCCCCCGCCGCGCCCGCCCAGGCACCACTGCCCTGGCCCAACCCGCTGATCCCGCAGCGCGCCGACCCGCAGATCCTGCGCCACGGCGACTGGTACTACCTGATGGCCACGGTGCCGGAGTACGACCGCCTGGAGCTGCGCCGCGCCAAGTCCATCGCGGGCCTGGCCACGGCCGAGGCCAAGGTCGTCTGGCGCAAGCACGACAGCGGCCCCATGAGCCGCCACATCTGGGCACCGGAGCTGGCCTTCCTGGACGGCCGCTGGTACATCCACTTCAGCGCCGGCGAAGCCAAGGAGCCGTGGAAGATCCGCATGTGGACGCTGGAGAACACGTCGGCAGACCCCATGCAGGGCACATGGAACGAACGCGGCCAGATCAAGACCGCGTGGGAAAGCTTCACTCTGGACGCCACCGTCTTCGAGCACCGCGGCAAGCGCTACATGGCCTGGGCGCAGAACGACCCGGCCAGCAAGAACCACAGCACCAACATCTATCTGTCGCGCATGAAGAGCCCGACCGAACTGGAAGGCCCGCAGGTGCGGCTCACGCAGCCCGAGTACGCCTGGGAGAAGGTGCGTCACCAGGTCAACGAGGCGCCGGCCGTGCTCATCCACGGCGGTCGTGTCTTCATGACCTACTCCGCGGCCGGCACCGGCGCCGAGTACTGCCTCGGCCTGCTGTGGGCCGACGAGAAAGCCGACCTGCTTGCGCCCGAGAGCTGGCGCAAGTCGCCCGGCCCGGTGTTCAGCACCAGCGCTGAGAACAGTCAGTTCGGCCCTGGTCACAACAGCTTCCTCATCGAGCCCGACGGCACGGTGCTGAACGTCTTCCACGCCCGCAACTACCGGGACATCGTCGGCGACCCGTTGAAGGACACCGGCCGCGCCACGCGCGTGCAGCCATTGAATTTCACCGCCGACGGCATGCCGGACTTCGGCCCGCCGCTGAAGGAGACGCAGCGATGACTGACGTGATTGCATTGACCGAAGGCGCGCCCAACGCGTTTGACGGCGAATCGCCCGACCGCATCTGCCGCCGCCCTACCCGCGCCGAGCTACACGCCTATCTGTCGCCCACGCCGGCGCGGGGCCGCGCGCTCGTCTACGCGGGCGGCGGCTACCTGCAGCTGATGCACGACAAGGAGGGCGTGGAGATCGCGCAGTGGCTCAACACGCTGGGGCTGGATGCCTATGTGCTGGTGCACCGCCTGCCGGGGCAGGACGGCAACGCGTTCGACATCGCGCTGCAGGACGGCCTGAGGGCGCTGAACCACGTCGCCACGCTGCCGCCGCTGCCGCTGCTGCACGTGGGTCTGTCCTCGGGCGGCCACCTGGCCGGCGTGATGTCCTGCCAGCGTGAATGCGCCGGTGCCGTCATCGCCTACGCACCGATCAACGCCAACCACCGCAACCACAAGTTCCCGGTGGGCAAGCCCGACTTCCCGCCGCCCGAGAAGCAGGCCTTCTACGACGCCTGGCCCATCGGCATCGCGGCTGAGCCGCAAGGCCTGCCGAAGTGCCCGGTGTTCCTGGCCTATGCGCTGCACGATCCGATCGTGCCGGTGCAGCATGCGCTCAACCTCATGGTCGCGGCGCAGCAGCACCAGCTGGACGTCGAGGCCCATGTGTTCCCGCAAGCCGAGCACGGCTTTGCGCTGCGCGGGCTCGACGGCACGCACGACCAGTGGCCGGCCCTGGCGGCGCGGTGGATGACCGACAGGCTGAGGCCTTGGCCACCCGGCAATCGATCAAATCCTTGATTGATTGCCCCCCTCTCGAAACCCCTAACGCGCGCACAAGCTGGAGTTATGCGGCGACGCCGCGCATCGACTAGATTTCCCCGGCCCATAACAAGTGAAACGTCGGCCACGCATCAGCAGGCACGGCATCAGGGGGAGACAGCGAGTGCGGACCCACGTCCAACGCAGCGACCAAGGCGGAGGTACGCCTGGCGACGCGCAACCAGATCAGGCGGAACCTCAGCAGCGCCCTTGCGCGCTGCAGGCGCTGTGCGTCGTCGCCCGGCTGCACCACATCGCCGCGGAGCCGCAGTCGCTGCGTCATGAGCTGGGCCTGGGCGACACCGCTGTGGTCAGCCAGCAGGACCTGCTGCTGGCCGCCCAGCGCATCGGCCTTAAGGCCAAGGTGTCACGCAGCACACCCGAGCGGCTGACGCTGGCTCCCCTGCCGGCACTCGCCCGCTTGAACGACGGCCGGCAGGTGGTACTGGCGCAATGCGACGGCCAGCGCGTGCTGTTCATGGACCCGGCCAGCGGCGCGGCTGACGGCAATCAGGCCGCCCGCCCCACCATCGAGCCGCTGGAGAGGTTTGCCACCCAGTGGAGCGGCGAGCTCATCCTCGTCACGAGCCGAGCGTCACTGACCGGCTCGCTCGCTAAGTTCGACTTCTCCTGGTTCGTCCCCAGCATCGTCAAGCACCGCAAGCTGCTGGGCGAGGTGCTGTTGGTGTCGTTGTTCCTCCAGCTATTCGCGCTGGTCTCGCCGCTGTTCTTCCAGGTGGTGATGGACAAGGTGCTGGTGCACCGGGGCGTCACCACGCTCGACGTCATCGTCATGGGCCTCGTAGTGATCATGCTGTTCGAGAGTGTGCTGACCGTGCTGCGCACCTTTGTCCTCAGCCACACCACAAGCCGCATCGATGTAGAGCTGGGCGCCCGGCTGTTCCGCCACCTGTTGAACCTGCCGCTGGCCTATTTTCAGGCTCGGCGTGTGGGCGACTCGGTGGCCCGCGTGCGGGAGCTGGAGAACATCCGCCAGTTCCTGACCGGCAATGCATTGACGCTGGTGCTGGACGTGCTGTTCTCGGTAATCTTCATCGCGGTGATGTTTGCGTACAGCGTGCCGCTGACCCTTATCGTGCTGGCCTCGCTGCCGCTGTACCTCATCCTCAGCCTGACCCTCGTGCCGGTGCTGCGTGGCCGGCTGAAGGAGAAGTTCGCGCGAGGCGCCGAGAACCAGTCGCTGCTGGTGGAAACCGTCACCGGCATCCAGACCGTCAAGGCCAGCGCGCTGGAGCCCAGATGGCGCGCCGCTAGGACGAACAGTTGGCAGCCTACGTCAGTGCGTCGCTGCGCACGCAGACACTGGCTCAGTACGGCCACGAGGGCATCAACCTCATCGGCAAGGTCGTCAACGCGGCCACCCTCTGGTACGGCGCGCAGCTTGTGATAGACAGCGAGCTGACCGTCGGCATGTTCATCGCGTTCAATATGTTTGCCGGTCGAGTGGCGCAGCCCATCATGCGCATCGCGCAGATGTGGACGGACTTCCAGCAAACCGGCCTGTCCATGGAGCGGCTGGGCGACATCCTGAACACCCGCACCGAGCTGCCGCCGCAAAGCGTCAGCCCCTTGCCCCGCCTGCAAGGTCGGGTGACGCTGGACAACCTGACCTTCCGCTACCGCCCAGACGCACAGCCCGTGCTGCACAGCGTGCGCCTGGACGTGAAGCCCGGCGAGGTCATCGGCATCGTCGGTCGCAGCGGCTCGGGCAAGAGCACGTTGACCAAGCTGATCCAGCGCTTGTACGTGCCCGAGAACGGGCGCGTGATAGTGGACGGGCACGATGTAGCGCTCATCGACGCCGCCCAGCTGCGCCGCCAGGTGGGCGTGGTGCTGCAGGAGAACATGCTCTTCAACCGCAGCGTGCGCGAGAACATCGCCATCGCTGACCCGGCCGCGCCGCTGGAGGCCGTGATGCAGGCCGCCAGGCTGGCAGGCGCCCACGAGTTCATCACCGAGCTGCCGCAGGGCTACGACACCACCGTCGGCGAGCAGGGCAGCAGCCTCTCCGGCGGCCAGCGCCAGCGAATCGCCATCGCCCGGGCACTGTTCAGCCAGCCCCGCATCCTGATCTTCGACGAGGCCACCAGCGCGCTGGACTACGAGAGCGAAGCCATCATCCAGAAGAACATGCGCGCCATCTGCCGAGGCCGCACGGTCTTCATCATTGCCCACCGGCTGAGCGCAGTGCGGCATGCAAACCGCATCATTGCGATGGACAAAGGGCGCATTGTGGAAATGGGCAGCCACGACGAGTTGCTGGCCAAGACGAGCGGGCTCTATGCGCACCTGTCGCGCATGCAGGCGGGGTACGAGGTGACGGCATGACCACCATGACCCCACCCCAACGGCCTACAGCCGGCGAAGTACCGCGCCACCCGGCGATCGAGCTGCTGGCCCGCTACCGCACCATCTTCGAGGCCGCCTGGGACCGCCGTGACGAACTGGCCGGCGCCCGGCGCATGCAGGACGAACAAGCCTTCTTGCCAGCGTCCATCGCACTGCAGGAGACCCCGCCGCACCCCGCCCCCCGCCGGGCCATCCTCGCCATCTGCAGCTTCTTCACGATCGCGCTGCTGTGGGCCTGCCTCGGCCACATCGACATCGTCGCCGTGGCGCAGGGCCGCCTCCTCGTCAGCCAGCGGAGCAAGACGATTCAGCCGCTGGAGACCAGCGTCGTCAAGGCCATCCATGTGAGGGACGGCGACAAGGTGAAGGCGGGCGACCTGCTGGTGGAACTGGACGGCACGCTCACGGCGGCCGACAGCGCGCGGGTGGGCGAGGAGCGCAGCGCCGCAAGCTCAGAGGCGCTGCGGAGCCAGGCGCTGCTGACCGCGCTGGCCCGGGGCGGCGTACCCAACCTGGCCGCCTCGCCTTTGCAGGCCTTGGGCGCGACCGACCATGCCAGCATCCAGACGCAGCTGCAAAACGAATGGGCCGACATCAACGCCAGGCTGGCCAAGTTCGCGGCCGAGGCCGCCCGGCGCCAGGCCGAGATCGCGACCGCAGAGCAGTTCGTGGGAAAGCTGCAAACGACGCTGCCGCTGGCGCAGGCGCGCGAGAAGGACTTCCGGTCGCTCATGGAGCAGGGCTTTGTCACCAGCCATGCCGGCCAGGACCGCACGCGCGAGCGCATCGAGATGGAGCGCGACCTGGCCATGGCCCAGGCCCGACTGCAGGAAGCCAAGGCCGCGCTGACGGAAACGGAGCAGGGCTTGAACGCCTACCGCGCCGAGACGCTGCGCGGCCTGAAGGACCGCGAGACGCAGGCCGGGCTCAAGTCACGTCAGCTGGCCGAGGAAGCCACGAAGGCCGACAAGCGCAATGCGCTGACCCGGCTGACCGCACCCGTGGCCGGCACGGTGCAGCAGCTGGCCGTCCACACCTCGGGCGGCGTGGTCACGCCCGCCCAGCTGCTGCTGGTGCTGGTGCCCGACGACGGCGCGATCATGGCCGAGGTGGTGCTGGAGAACAAGGACATCGGCTTTGTGCAACCCGGGCAGAGCGCGACGGTCAAGCTGGAGACCTTCCCGTACACGCGCTACGGCACGGTGCAGGCCACGGTGAGCAGCACAGCGGCCGACGCAGTGCAGGACGAGAAGCGCGGCGCAATTTTTCCGGTGGGTTTGGTGCTGGGGAGTCTGGCATCAGCGTGGAGGGCAGACGCGTCAGGCTGGTGCCGGGGATGACTATCACCGCTGAAATCATGACCGGCAAGCGGCGGATTACGGACTACCTGCTGAGTCCGGTTCAGCGGCATTTGAACGAGAGCATGAAGGAGAGATAAATGACGATTCGATCATTATTTTCAACGCTAAGAAACTCCATCTGGATTTTGTTAATTTCGGTGGTGGCGGGATGCGCAAGCAGCCCGAGCCAAGTGGCGCAAGGCTTCTCTTGCGACATGTGGTATGACGGGTGGGGAGAGAAAGTTGCACTTCTTGAATATAGCTACGGCGACGAAATACCATCACTGCATAAAAAATCACAAAATGAAACCGGCCTCGGGTGCGCAGGACTAGTGTGGTCCCCGATGCCAACAGCAAGCTTTCTCTATGTCAAATGGCGCATTAGATCCACAAACGAGATCGTTGAAGAACGGGTCGATCTGCGCGGACGCCTACCATACAACATGAAAGACCATGAAGTAACTTTCGTGCTCGACGGGCGACAACTTTATGTCTATCTAGTAACACCAAAAAAAATAACCACAAATCTCCCACAGGCACCACTAAGAACATGGCGCTCCCGCCACCAAGTGACCTATGAAATTTACCCCAACAACGATCTTAAAACTCAGGAGAGGAAATAATGGGGAAGAGCACCACAGGCACTCTTACGACAGCCGAAATGCAGGGCGTCGTACAAGCACGGAACGCAATGTCCGTTGTCCGCAGTTGGCGCCGGCACTGCAACTACGGCAAAATTCAACTATGTCGCAGCCTTCTACGGGACCAATAACGACAGAAACAATATCCCGGCAGGAGAACTTAAAACAAATGTCGCAAACCTCGCCGATCAAGTGGATGCAGCAACAGCAACAAATCAGACACTAAGGCTTGGCTACTTCAAAGGCGTCGGAACGGGGGGGATGAAGGCGGATTTCTGCAAGCTTCAATCCGCCCAACCAAAGCTATCACCACGATAGCCGAGAAGGCGTTCGATTCCTTTAAACAAAACGTTCGCAACTATTACGAAAATCTAAATAACAAAAGTGACTTTAAGCCAGAGGACATAACGGCTTCCATCACTTGCTTCAGTCGCGGTTGTCCGGCTGGCCTTGAGTTTGCATGGATGATCAACGACAGAGGCATAACTAATGCCGACGGTACCGTCCTAGCACAACCAGGGAGCATAAAAATTTCCGGGGGGTTCGCGATGATGGACCCTGTCAATCGTTTAGTTGATGAAAGTCGTGGCATCCCGCCAAACGTTACAACCTCAGTCCTCGTGGCCTATGCGATCGACGAAACACGCACCGATTTTCGGCCAATGGACTTCAGCAACGATCCACGAGTCACCGCTATGTGGATGCGTGGGAACCATTGCGGCATTGGCGGCGGCTACGACCTCAATGGCACCTCTGCTGCGGTGCTGGAAGGAATAACGGGCTATTTCCAGAACTTGGGGACGGCACTGGGCGCCGTGCCCGACCAGCTCAAGTTCAACCCGAACGCGCTCGCAACACTCTATACAGAAGAATTCCAGGTCGCCCGCAATGGGACGGTGGTTGAAGATATTGAGACAGGGATCCAGAAGAGAGAATGGCGTGTGGACACCGGCCCTCGAAAAATGATCAGCATGCCCGCCCCTTCGGCGACGAACCCGCTTACGAGCAGTTATTTCCAGGATCGCTACGAGGAGGAGGACATCACTCAGGCCATGGACCGTGTAGCAAACCTGACCGAAGCCGATGTTCGTGAAATCGCGGCTTACGAAGGACTAGCGCCGCTGATGGCCGGCGCCGCGCTGAACCTAAATTTCAGCGACTTCGGCTCGGAAGTGATTTCAGCGGACGAATACACCATTTCTGTGCCATCGCTTGCGAACATGGTTCGAGCTGGCATGACGGTGCAAGAGGCTGTGACCTCCACACTGATGGGGCAGCTCGGCACATCGCTGATGGCCAGTGGTTTTTTCGGTCAGGGAGCGGAGTTTGACTCCGCAAGCTTCAACAATGCCATTGACAGCGACAATCTGTCGGGCTTCATGGATGGTTTGTCGCAACTGGAGGCGAGAAACTACTTTTCACAGTACTACATCCAGGAAAGCCTGGGACTCGACGTTCCGATTGTCAACGCACTGGGGGAAGACTTGACCGCAATGCTCAACGAGTTGATCCCAGGCACCGTCGAGAGTTTTATCGATTCAGTAGATGGAGCAATCGGAGCGCTCGCAGGCGGACTCCGCGAATCGATGGACGTAGACAAGTCCGGGCTGATGCTGAATGGATCGCGTGACCCGGACAGCCCCTACAGAGCTCAAATAACAGCGGAATTCAAGTACCTTCCCCGAGAGATCATGCTTGCAATGGCCGACCCTTTCGAGACCGACTATTTTCCAAGCGCTGACGTCCTGGCACTCGACGAGCAAGATGACTCTGAATATCCCGCACCATGGGACTATCGCGTTTACATCGATGGCGTTATCCGCGACGTCGGCGCGGTGCCCGCCCATGAGCCATGGTCGCACAAGCGGTATGCACCCGGGCCCGACCCGATCAACAGGCTGACGGTTTTCGTCAATGGCGAGCTCTACATTGATGAATACTATGACCTGTCGGACTATCCCGTCTCTGCTATTGGTGCTGAAGCGGTATTTAGTTGGCATTGGAAGCATGCGGGCAACTGGTGGGATTTCGAGCCGCCGCCTCTTTACTACCAGCCCCGCACGTCCTCGAACTTCAGTGTCGAGGCGATCCTCGATACCGAGGGCGAACTGGCAGTTCCCAGCCCGACGCAATCCAGCGCCACCCAGCTGGTACAAGCGATGAGTGAAATGGGGTCGGCTGGCACAGCACCGAGCTTCAACATCGTGCGCCGGGACGAACCGCTCTTACTCGCCACCAATTGAGGCTCGCAGCGCGGTGAACTTGCGGGCTGATCTCGCCGTTAAGCGCGGGCTGGGCAGCACGCTCACGGCGGCGGCCGAAAGCACACGGGTGGCGAGGAGCGCGGCGCCGCAGCCGGCGGGGCGCGGTCGGCGCCGCATGGGGCGAGTTGCGCCCGCACAGCGCCGCGGAGCCAAGACCACTGCCCGCCCGGCAAGCCCGACTTCCCGCCGCCCGAGAAGCAGGCCTTCTACGACGCCTGGCCCATCGGCATCGCCAGCCAGCCGCACGGCCTGCCGAAGTGTCCGGTGTTCCTGGCCTACGCACTGCACGCCCCCATCGTTCCCATCCAGTACGCGCTCAACCTCATCGTCGCGGCGCAGCAGCACCATCTGGACGTCGAGGCCCGTCGAGGCCCATGTGTTCGCGCAAGCCGAGCACGGCTTTGCGCTGCGCGGGCTCGACGGCACGCACGACCAGTGGCCGGCCCTGGCGGCGCGGTGGATGACCGACAGGCTGAGGCCTTGACGCGTGAGCAAGCGCAACTCCCGAATGAAACGCGCGGACTTCGCCTAATCTCCGCGCCTCTTCAGGGCAATGAACCTTCCATGCTGCCAACCATCACCACCTGGGGCGACTACCGCGCCAAGTCCCGCGAATTCGATGCCGTTCTGGAGCACGCCAAGGCGGTGGCCGCCGCGCTCGACGGGCTGCAGCCCATCACGCCGAATGCCGCGCACGGCGGGCGCATCTTCGTCAAGCTGCTGTCCCACTGCATCGCGCTGCGCGAGCTGGCGGGCAGCGTCAGCGCAACGCCGTCAGGCGGGCTGTGGCTGGTGGCGTCCATGAGTGCCGTGGCGCGCAGCGTCGTGGAGGCCTTCGATGCCTTCGAGTACGTGGCCGGGCACGACGTGAGCAGCGCCGAACGCGACTTCCGCATCCGGCTGTGGGAGCTGCATGACCTGACACGGCGGATGAAGATGCAGGACGGCACGGACCTCCAGGCGGAAGGCCACCGGCGGCGCACCGCGCTGGAACATCACCAGTTCCTGCCGTCGCTGCGGCCGGAGCTGCGCGGGGAGCTGCTACAGCGCATCGCCAAGGGCGAGCCGCCCGCTTTCCATCTGAGCCAGCGGCAGCGCTGCGCGCACAGCGGCGTGGACGCGGCATGGCACGGGCGCATCACGATGACGCTGTCGCAGCACGCGCACACGCTGCCGTCGTCGGTCGGCCAGCTGTTCGAGCTACGGACGGATTCACCCGAGGCGCCGCGGCTGGTGGCGACGCCTTTGCTGGCGGCGCTGCCCTTCCTGGCACGCACGACGCAGGCCGTGGCGCTGCTGATGCCCAGTCGCGCACCGTCCCCGCCCAGCCGCACCGGACGCACGATGGCAACCTGGCGCGCACTTGCCGCCAACGGCGCGTGGGCGGCCGATTGAGGCGCTCCAGGCGCCCTCGCGTCATGTCCGCGACCGCCTTTGGCAGCGGCTGCCGTTGATGCAGGCCGTCGCGCGCCAGGGCGTTCGCAACCTACTCCCGCCGTATCCATAGATCCCGCCCATGCGAACAACGATCTCCCTCGCCGCCGCCCTGCTGCTTGCTGCGTGCACGACCCCGGTACAGCCGCCTACGGCTGCGCTACTGCCGGCCTTCCCGGGCGCCGAGGGCGAAGGCGCCATCTCGCAGGGGGGCCGCGGCGGCCGCACGATCTATGTGACCACGCTGGCCGACCACGGCCACGGCTCGCTGCGCGCCGCGGTGGAGGCGCAGGGGCCGCGCACCGTCGTGTTCGCGGTGTCGGGCACTATCGCGCTGTCCAAGCCGCTGCACGTCACCCACGGCCGCATCACCATCGCGGGCCAGACGGCCCCCGGCGACGGCATCACGCTGCGCGACCACCCGCTGATGATCGACGCCGACGACGTCGTCGTGCGCTTCATCCGATCGCGCCTGGGTGATGCGGCCAACGCGGACGCCGACGCCATCTCCGTGGGTTCTGGCCAGCGCATCATCCTGGACCACGTGTCCACCAGTTGGTCCAGCGACGAGTCGCTGTCCGTCTCGGTCGCTCGCGCCGACCTGAGTCGCCCCGCCTACCAGCACGTCACCGTGCAGTGGAGCCTCATCGGCGAATCGCTGAACTGCAACACCGCCAAGCAGCGCGCCTGCCACGGTTTCGGCAGCCTGCTGCGCGGCGCGCGCGGCACCCGGCTGTCCCTGCACCACAACCTTTGGGCCCACCACCAGGACCGTATGCCGCGCCCCGGCAACTACCTGAGCCCCGAGGCCGACCCCATCGGCGGCTTCTACGACCTGCGCGCCAACGTCTTCTACAACTGGGCCACCGAACGCGCCGGCTACAACCTGGACCGCGGCGGCGAGCGCGCCAGCTACAACTTCGTCGGCAACGTCTACCTGCGCGGGCCCAGCTCCAAAGGGGCCTTCGCGTTCGAGGAAAGCAACCCCGGCGCACGCGCCTTCTTCGCCGGCAACAGGATGGACGGCCAGGTGCCCGCCGACCCATGGACGCTGGTGCGCGCGCACGCTAAGAACCTGCCAGCCGGCCTGCCAGCGGGCTACAAGCTGGCGGCGGCCCTGCCCTTCGCGCCGGTCACGGTGGATGCCCCCGACCAGACGCTGGAGCGCGTGCTGGCCGGCGTGGGCGCCTCGCTGGTGCGCGACGCGGTAGATCAGCGCCTCGTCGAAGACGTGCGCCAGCGCCGCGGCGGGCTCATCAACAGCCAGACCGAGGTGGGCGGCTGGCCCGAGCTGAAGAGCAAGCCGGCGCCGCTGGACAGCGACCGTGACGGCATGCCCGACGCCTGGGAGGTGGCGCACGGGCTGAACCCGCGCGACCCCGGCGACGCCAAAGCCATCGACCCCGCCAGCGGCTACACGCAGCTCGAGCGCTACCTGAACGGGCTGGTGGTGCACATCATTCGTTGACACGCCCAGCGGGCCATACGACACGCGTCCCGTTAGAGATCCAAACGGGGCGGACTGCGTATAACGGTCTCGGCAGGGCCGACGTCGCTCGTTCATCATGGCGCTGAGTCAGTCTGCGCAGCCGGTGCAGCGCTCCCACTCAAGCAAGGAAGTCTCGATGCAAGCCCATGTCCTTCGTCTCGCAGCAGCGCTGGCGGTCTCCTCACCGGCCCTGGCCCAGAACGGCCCGCCCACCTCGCTGACCCTCGTCGGCATCGGTGCCGGCGCCACGCTGGAGCCCTACCGCGGCGTGGACACCAAGGCGCGCGTGCTGCCGCTGCTGGTCTACGAGAACGACTGGGTGTCCGTCGCCCTGCCGAGCATCAGCCTGAAGCTGGGCAGCACGGGCCCGGTGAAGTACCGGCTGCTGACGCGCTACGCGTTCGATGGCTACGAGGCCAAGGACTCCGACTTCCTGCGCGGGATGGACCGCCGCAAGGAAAGCCTGTGGCTGGGCGGCGCGGCCATCTGGGCCACCGGCATGGGCGAGCTGTCGCTGAAGCTGCAGGGCGACACGCTGGGGCACAGCAAGGGACTCATCGCGTCGCTGGACTTCGAGAGGCGCCTGGACTTCGGCGCGCTGGCCGTCACGCCGCGCCTGGGCGTGCGCCACGTGGACCGCAAATACGTCGACTACTACTTCGGCGTGAAACCCAGCGAGGCCCTTCCTGACCGGCCGACCTATCAGGGCAGGTCCGCGCTGCAGACCGAGGGCGGCCTGCGCTTCACCTACGCCACCAATCGCAACGAGTCGCTGTTCATGGACGTGTCGGGCCGCCTGCTGGGCAGCGCGGTGGAGGACAGCCCACTGGTGGAGCGGCGCTACCAGGCGAGCCTGTTTGCGGGGTGGCTGTACCGGTTCTGAAGCATGGCGGCTGCACGGTCAGCCGCTTGCCGCCAGGGCCGATGCATCAGCGGCGCAACACCGCTGCCAGCCTCTCGGCGATCTGTGCCCGCTTTGCCTCCGAGCCGGCCTGCGCGACCGCATGTTCGGCAGCCCTCCTGGCATCGTCTGTTCGGCCCGCCGCTGACAGTGCCTCGGCTTGCGTCATGTGGAGCAGCCAGTCATCGGACAAGACTGCCAACGAGGGCGCCAGCACTTCCAGTGCGCGCTCAGCCTGACCCTGGCGCACCAGCCTGTCCGCCAGGAAGTGACGCGCGATCTTCACGGCGGGCGCGGCATCACTCGCCCCACCTCGGGCCTGTTCGGCGCCCAGCGCCAGTTCGGACTCGGCAACAGCTTCATCCAACTGGCCCCAAGCGTCCAGCACGCCGGCCCGTTGGGCATGCAGGTCGGCCCCGGCAGGCAGGCCGCTTTCGCGGACGAGCGTGATGGCTGCGGCATAGCCTGCTGCCGCCTCGGCCAGCCGCGCTTGCCCCCAGTGCGCAAAGGCCTGGCGGGCCAGTGCGTTGATCTGGTCGTAGTCGATCGTCGGGTCGTTCATCGGGTGCTGTGGTTCACAGACCGCCGGCTTTGGCCGGATCCGCCTTGCAGCGGCTCTGGATCTCGGCCGAGATCCGCGCCACTTCCACCGGGTCGGCCTCGGGCGGCGGGTTGAAGGTCGCCAGCATGCCTTCGATGGCGGCTTGGCGCTTCGGGTCACCCTCAGACTGGCGCCGCACGGCCTCCAAACCCTGGCCGAGCAATAGGCGTTGCTGATCGCGCAAGGCCCCGATGTCGTTGGGTGTCAACAGTTGAGGATCCCGGCGGGCCAGGCTGCTCAGCACGCTTTGCGAGGTGCGGTCGCAGTCCCAGGCGTCGCGACGCAACGCCGGGACGACGCCGGGCTCGTCCGCCAGCGTGAAGTTCTTTCCCAAGGCCCGCACCAGGCCTGCAGCCGCGCCCTTGTCGCCCTCGGCCAGGCTGCGGCGAAGCAGCGGGACCAGCTGGGCGCGAGAGGCCGCGTCGACGGCCTGGCACGAAGCGTCCAGCTGATGCTGGACGTTTCTCATGGTGCTGGCCATGGCCTCGGGCAAGCGGCGGATGAATTCCTCCCGCGACTTGCGCTGCCGCTCTGGGTCGCGCTCCAGCGCCAGGCAGCGTTGGATGTGCCGCGCGGCCTCCCCGGCCTTGCCAGGCTGATCGCTACTGATGGCGAGCTGAATGTCGCGCTGCATGCGCGATACGTCCAAAGACGGAACTCGCAAGGCGGCAGATGCGGGCATCGCGGCAATGGCAACGGCAGGCATCGAAGCGGCGGCCACCGCGGCAGGAGGCACCGGGTCTACCGGGACGACCGACACCATGGGCGGCGCTGGCTTGGGCGCTGGGGCCGGCTGCGGCGCTGCCGCGTCATCGCCACGCCAGCCAACTGCAGCGAAAACGATGGCACCGACACAGGCGATGCCGCCCAGCCACGCAAGACGCCGAACACCCGGTTTCGTCATGACAAGTTCCCCCCTTGATGAGCGCTTGTTCGCGCTTTGTGATGCGAACTACTTTGCCATGCCGACGGCAGTGCCAGGTGTTGCCCGACGAGGAAAATCGCGCACGCCTTCCTGCGTGCGCTCCACCTTCCGGATGGTGCCGTCCTCGTTGAAGTGCAGGTACTCCGCCGCCACGTGCCGCTGCTTCTTGTTGCAGGCCGCGCCGGGCGTGTCCAGCCAGCGGTGATAGAACAGGATCCACTGGCCCTGGTACTGCACGATGGAGTGGTGGTTGTTGGCGTTGTTCTCCTGCTCCATGATGACGCCACGGTAGGTCCACGGGCCCGTGGGCGTCTTGGCCGTGTAGTAAGTCAGGATGCGGTTGTGCTCGGGCATCGTGAAGTAGTACAGGCCGTTGCGCTTGAACACCCACGGCCCTTCCATCGGCGGCTCGTAGCCGCCCATGTCCATCTTCTGCAGCTCACCCTTGATAGAACGCATGTCGTCGGCCATCTCGGCCACGAGGTAGTTGACGCCCGAAGTGCGGCTGTAGAGGTAGGCGCGACCGCCGCTCTCCGCGTCGTCGACGAACAGCACCGGGTCGTTCGCATACGGCTTGCGCCAAAGCGGCGCGCCGATCATGTCTTTGAACGGGCCGGCGGGGTTGTCGCTCTCGGCGATGCCGATGCCCATCCACTTGGTGCTGTTCTTGGGGTTCTGGCGGTCCTTGATGCCGGTGCCGGCGGGGAAGACGAGGTAGTACTTGCCGTTCTTGTAAGCAGCGTCGGGCGCCCAGGCGTAGTCGTCGGCCCACTTCAGATCCTTCACCGACAGCACCGCGCCGTGGTTGGTCCAGTTGACCAGGTCGGTGGACGAAAAGGCGTACCAGTCCTTCATGTGGAAGTCAGCCTGGCACTCCTCGTCGTGCGACGTGTAGAGCCACATCCGGCCGTCCTTCCAGACGTGGCCGGAGGGGTCGGCGGTGCGCAGGTCCTTGCCGAGGTTCAGCGGGTTCTGGGCAGAGGCCGACGTGGCGAGCAGCGCGGAGAGTACGAGAGGCAGGAGCTTCATGGTTCGACTTTCACGATGACGCGGCGGTAGCGCGTGAGGCGCGGCGTGCCGTGGTCGGTCACGGCCAGGATGATGTGCATCGTGCCCGTGCCCGGCGGCATCACGCGCTGGGCGGGAACGACGAAGGAGGCCTCGCGCTGGTCGAAGCCGCGGATGTCCAGCGGCTGACCGGAGCGGCCGCTGGAGACGGTGAAGCTGCCGGCCTCGCCGTAATAGAACCACTCGTAGGACAGCGCATCGCCATCGGGGTCGCTGCTGCCGGCAGCGCTGAGCTGGACGGTGTCACCACGCTTGACGGTCAGCTCGTCGCCGTGTGCGAGCTTCGGCACGGGCGGGTGGTTGGCCTTGGCGTAGGGCTGCGTCGTCCAGTCGATGCGTGCGGCGAAGTCGTTCTGCACGGCGGCGCGCCAGCGCCACAACGTGGCCTGGTTGCTGGTGTGCCAGCGGCCGTCGGCGCCGCGCACCTCGTCCACCGCATCGGTCCACATCGGGCGGGTCTCCGCCACCAGGTGCCACTTCTGCTTGCGCGGCGTGTAGAACTCGTAGCGCCCGCCCCAGCCGCCCCAGTCCGGCCGCTCGGGCACGTTCAGCCCGTTGGCGATCAGCCCGAGGAAACTGGGCGTGTCGCCCTCCATCATGAACTCGAGGTGTGGGTACTGCGCTCCCAGCGGCCCTTTGTTGCGGCGGATGTAGCGGTCGATCCAGGCGTTGTCGACCAGCGAGTGGTCAGCGCCGACGAAGCGGCCGTGGAAGTTGTCGCCGCCCATCGCGGCCCAGGTGGCGTGGTGATAAGCGCCGCCGGGGTGAAAGCCGGGGCTGGCGATGTAGAACAGGCCGGGGAAGGTCTTGCGGATCCACGGGCCGGAGTCGTCCTGGTCGGAGATGGCGTAGACACGCAGCTTGGCAACAAACTTGTCGACCGCATCGGACGAACGCGTGGCGCGCACTTTCCACAGCGCCTGCGCCAGCACGTTGGGCCCGCCCCAGACACTCACCCACAGCGGGCGCGGATCGACGCGGTCGGCAGCGGCAATCAGTGCGTCGGAACCGGCAGAGTCCATGCCCTGCCCCACCGCCTGCATGCCGTAGTCGGCGCGGCCTTCTGTGACAACGGCCAGCAGCTTGTCGACGGCCGGATAGCCGGGCTCATGCAGCAGCAGATTGGGCTGCACCTGGCCATACGCGGCCAGGATCTCGCGGATGCGCCAGGCGGCGGTCTTGCGCGGTTGGTGCACCGACGTCGTGGCCACCAGGCCTTCGATGTCGAACTGGTGGGCGTAAAGCAGGAAGCGCACCAACGACTGCGCATCGTCGGGCTCGTTCTCGATGTCGGTCAGCACAAAGACGCGCGGCTTGTCGGCGGCCAGCGCCGGCAGGGCCAGCAGCAGCGCGAGCAGCCAGGCAATCAGGCGAGAGGTCATCGGGGGCTCCTCGTGTTCAGCGGCACGCGCCGGGCAGCAGCTCGGCGCCGTCGAACATCAGGTCGCGCTGCTGTGCGCGCAGTTGCAGCGTCAGCGGACCGCTGCGCTCCGGCAGTGTGACCGATGCGGGCAGCCGGTTGGCCAGCACACCCTGCGCCCAGGCGGCATCCTGCGGGCCGCGCGGCCAGCGCAGCGGCAGCGTCTGGCCGTCGACCCGCACCTCGGCGACCCAGGCCTCACCGGGCGTCGCGGTGTATCGAGGCAGCACGTGCACACGCAGGCATGTCGCGCCGGGGGCGACACCTGGCGCGGTGATGACCAGCGTGGCGCCGGGCTCGCGGGCGGCGAGCACGCCCTCGCCGTGCCCCAGGCCGAGCACGCGGCGCCAGGCGTCGCTGGCCGTCACGCGCAGAGCCGGCGCGATGGGCTCCAGCAGCGGCAGTGGCGCCAGGTCGGCCGCGGCGCGGGCCAGATCGAGCAGCGCGTCAGGCGCGCTGCCGCCCAGGCCGGGCGCGGGCAGCAGCGGCAGCTGCTGGCGAAAGCTCGTCCACAGGCCATCGGCGGGCTCCTCGGCAAGGATGCCCGCCCAGCGGCCCTGGTTGTAGCGCGCGGTCAGCGCCTTCAGGCGCTGGTCAGCACGCACGGCCTGGGACGCGAAGGCCCGTGCGCCGGCGGGGTCGCGCTCCAGCGTGGCGGCGTAGCGCTCCAGCGCGAAGAAGCGCTCGTTGGCCAGCGCCGAGGCGCGCAGCGGGTACTCGACGACCTGGAAGAACGCGGGCAACTGGGCGGCGGCGATGTGCGGGCGCACGGCGTCGACCCGGGCCAGCAGCTCGGCGAAGCGGCTCAGGCGCTGCTGCACCGCCGCCACGCTCAGGCCGCTGCGTTTCACGCGCTCGCCCACCAGGTGGTACTGCAGGTGCTCGGGGCGGCGCTCGAAGTTGACGCGGAAATAGCCGTCCCAGATCGGCGCCACTTCGTCATTGCCGAACAGCCGCTGCGCGAGCCCGCGCAGCCAGGCCGGCTGGCCTTGCGCGCGCACGGCGGCGGGGTTCCAGGCCAGGTCGAACCAGTGGCTGAGGTTGACTTCGTGCGGCTTGATATCGCCCGTGTTGGCCACCCACAGCTGGCGCGCACCGGCATCGAACGCACGGCCCATCTCCTCGGCCACCAGCGCCGGCGGCGTCGTGTCCAGCCACAGGTAGGACAGCGGCGCGCCCAGGTATGACAGGTGGTAGTAGATGCCGGAGCCGCCCGAACGCTTCGCCTGAGCGGCGTCGGGGAACTGGCGGATATAGCCGAAGTTGTCGTCGGGCCAGACCAGCGTCACGTCATCGGGCAGCACCAGACCGGGCAGCAGCGGCAGCACCTCCTTGTAGGGCACGAAGATCTGCGGTGTCTTGGCCGGGTCGCCCACGTGCTGGCGGATCAGCTCGCGCTGGTCGGCCAGCAGCCGGTTCAGCAGCGCCTGCTTCTCGGCGACCGTGCCGCCGCCCTGCATGCCGGAGTCGTGAATGCCGCGCATGCCCAGCGTGTACAGGTTCTCGTACCGGCCGTTGGTCTTCAGCCGCTCGGCCCAGTAGTCGCGCACTTGGCTCGCATGCGTCGCGTAGTTGTACTGGTCGTGCGGCGCGGTCCATTCGGACACGTTGTTGCGCAGCATGGGCTCGGCGTGCGAACTGCCCATGACGATGCCGTAGCGCTGCGCCAGCTGCGCGTTGCGCGGGTTGTCGTTGAAGGCGCGCGACACCTGGTGCATGGCCGGCCACAGCGTGTTGCCCTTCAGGCGCAGCAGCAGGCGAAAAACCTGCTCGTAGGTGCGCGGGCCGATGTTGCCGGCCTCTGGCTCGAAGGTCTGCGCCGCCCAGGGCTGCAGGCCCCAGCCCTCGTCGTTGATGAAGATGCCGCGGTACTTCACGGCGGGGCCGTCCTGCAGCGGCTCGTTCAGCGAGACATGTAGCGGGCCGCGCTTGCGCGGCGCGAGGTCGGCCCACCAGACCCAGGGCGACACGCCCAGCGCCTGACTCAGCGTGTAGACGCCATAGGCCGTACCGCGGCGGTCGGCGCCGGCGATGACGAGGGCTTGCCTCACGCCGGGCGCGGGGTCGCGCAGCACGGCGATGCGAAAGCACTCCCAGCAGCCGTTGAGCCGGGCCAACTCCAGCTTCTCGGCCTGCGCGTCGATCTGCGCATGCCGGCCGGCCGTCCCCACCCAGATCTGCACCGGGCCCTCGTCGCCGGTACGCAGCCCCAGGCGCTTGAAGTCGTCGGCCAGGTCTTGCGCGACGAAGGCTTCCAGCGGGTCGGCGTTAGCGCTGCCGACGATGACGGCGCCATCGAGCGGCAGGCTGCCGGCCGTGGCGCGGGTGGACACGTCCAGGCCCGCGTGGGCAACGCTGGACAGCGCCAGCAACCACAGAGAAGTCAGAAGCTGGCGCATGGCGGTCAACGGCTCTTGAAGGCGGAGCGAAGGTCAGGCGGCGCCGCGTTGCGGTCCACGCTCAGCCAGCCGTCCTTCACCGTCAGCTCGGCCGCCTGAATCACGGTGCGTTGGTGCCAGCGATCGTCCGTCTTGGCCTCGGGCTCGCCGCTCTGGTGCGTGAAGTAGAAGAGGTAGGCGCGGCCGTCCACGACGGTCACACCGGGATGCTGACCCTTGGCGCGGTCGGTGGGGTGCTGGCCCACGCCAGCCAGCAGCCGCGTGGGCTGCTCTTCCCAATTCAACGCGTCGTCGGAGCGCAGCACCAACAGGCCCTTCCACAGGTCGGCCACCAGCCACCACTTGCCGCCGAACTGGAACACCGTGGGGCCTTCGCCCGGCAGGTTGCTGACCTGGCCGCGCACGGTCCACGCCTTCAGGTCGGGGCTGTCGGCGAACTTCAGCTTGCTGCCGGCCGCCTCGTCCTTGAACCACATCCGGTAGCCACCCTGCGGTGCGCGGATGACGGACGCGTCGATGACCTTGGGCGAGCCCAGGTCCGCGGTGCCGGCGCATTGCCAGTTGCGCAGGTCGGTGCTGGTCATGTGCTCGATGCGGCGCTCGCCGGTCCAGCTCTTGTGGATGCCCGGCACGATGGTCAGCCACAGGTGGTAGGTGCCGTCGATGTCCTGGATCTCGGGCGCCCACAGCGTGACGCCGGTGCATTCGGCGGGGAACTTCGCTTCCTGGTCGAAGCGCCAGCGGTTGCCGTCGTCGGTCGTCGCGACACCGATGGGCGTGCCGTGCACCCAGCTGACGTCCTTGGGGTCGTCCATGCGCACGGTCGCGCGGCGGTTCGTGTAGAACATCTCCCAGCGCTTGAGGCCGCGGTTGAATACCAGCGACACGTCGGCCGCGCCGTCGTAGGTGGGGTCGCGGTACAGCGGGCGCGGCGCGGGCTCAGGCGCCGGCGGAGGCGAGGTGGCGCAGCCGGCAAGTGCGGCCAGCACGGCGAGCGAGGCGATGCGCTTCATGGCGTGACCTTGATGGGCAAGTAGCGCGGTGCCTTCATGGCGGCGCCCAGGTGGTAGCTGGTGTGCGGCGGCTGGTTGTAGCCGGCGTTTTGCGCGGCCACCTGCACGCGGTACTGCGAGTCGTGCATCAGCGTCACCAGCCGGTGCTCGGTCGGGATGGCCGTGGAGAACACCAGCAGCGCGGTGCTGTCGTCGTTGCGCCAGACCACCTCCTCGCGCCAGTCGCCGAACAGGTCGGCTGACAGCACCGGGTTGCCCTTGGTGCCGTTGTTGGACGCGGCACCAAACGCCTTGCCGTTCAGCAGCGGCTCGAACTTGAAGGCGCTGGGGTTCCACTTGTCGATGGCGACATGGTCCAGCGATTCGCGCAGCAGGTCGCCGTCCCACCAGATGGCGAAGTTGTAGCGATTCGGGTGCTTGTCGCTGATGAGCTTGCCGCTGGCGTTCATCAGGCCGCCGACATTGCCCCAGCATTCGGCGCCGGGGTGGGCGGCGTCGATGTCGAAGCAGACGCCACGGCCCACGTCGGTGTTGTTGCCAGACATGCTCCACAGGACCTTGCCGGTCGCGCCGTCGTGCATCTCCAGGCCATGCTCGCCGTAGCAGCGCGGGCTCTCGTGCACCATGAAAATCTGCTGGCCAGCGCGCGCCGGGTCGTGGTTGCTGACGTGCAGCGCATCACCGTGGCACAGGCCGGTGCTGTAGAGCAGCTTGCCGGTGCTGGCGATGGTCGCGGCGCCGTAGACGATGTCGTCGCGGCCGTCGCCGTCCACGTCGGCCACCGAGAACCAGTGCGCGCCCTGCCCTGCGGCGGGCTTGCTGGCGTCGTCCGCGGCGCTGTCAAAAATCCAGCGCTGGCTGAGCTTGCCATCGCGCCAGTCCCAGGCCGCGAGGACGGCGCGCGTGTAGTAGCCCCGCGCGAACACGGCGCTGGGCCGCTGGCCGTCCAGGTAGGCCACGCCGGCGGTGAAGCGATCCACGCGGTTGCCGTAGGCGTCGCCCCACGCGGCCACGTCGCCTCGCAGCGGTGCGTAGTCGGCGCTGGCCATGGCTGCGCCGGTCTGACCGTTGAACACGGTGATCCACTCCGGGCCGGTCAGCACATAGCCCGTCGCATTGCGGTGGTCGCCTCGGCCGTCGCCCATCACCTGGCCCTGGCCATCGACCGTGCCGTCGGCGGTCTTCATCATCACCTCGGCCTTGCCGTCGCCGTCCAGGTCGTAGGCGACCAAGCTGGTGTAGTGCGCCCCGGCGCGGATGTTGCGCCCGAGGTCGATGCGCCACAGCCGCGTGCCATCCAGCTTGTAGGCATCGACAAACGTGTTGCCGGTGTAGCCGCGGTGCGAGTTGTCCTTGGCATTGGTGGGCTGCCACTTGACGACCAATTCGTACTGGCCGTCGCCGTCCAGGTCGGCTGGCGCACCGTCGTTGGCCTGGTAGGTGTAGACCACGCCGTCGGGCGTGGTGCCGCCCTCGGGCTTTTGAAGCGGCACGCGCAGATAGGGTTGGGCCCACGGCGCCACGCCCGCCTCGCCCGGCAGCTCGCGGCCGGCGACGACGGCGCGCACGGTGTAGAGGCTGTCGGCGCTGCCTTTCGGATCCGTCAGGTTCGTCAGGGCCTGCGGCTCACTGGTCACCTGCCTGCCATCGCGGTACACGTTGAAGCGCACGCCGGCCGGCTCGTTGCCCAGCAACCGCCAGCTGACGAAGACGCCCGATGGCGTCGCCAGCGCGACGACGCCGCGGTCGAGCTTCTCGACGACGCGGGGGGCGGCATGGGCCACGCCGGCCGCTGCCAGCAGCAGCCCGCAGGCCAGCTTGGGAAGCGAAAAACTCATGTCAGCAATCCATCTCTGGTGTTTTAGGGCCAAGCGCCGGGCCGCTCCCAAGCCGGCCCGTCAGTCGATGTGCACGCGGCTCGACGCCGCGTGCATCGCCGTTCCCTCAGGGGACCGACCAGACCGCCCGCGTCCAGCAGGGCGGACTGGGCGAGAGGCCAAAAAAAAGCCCCTTGCGGGGCCCGCACCTGAAGTTCAGGTGCAACAGGATTGGCCGCTCAGGCCAGGCCCGGAGATCACAGCTTGTAGCCGATGGTCACGTAGTAGCGACGGCCCGACCACGCCAGCTCGTTGGGGCGCGACAGGTCGCCCGCGTAGCTCAGCTCGGCCTGGTCAGTCAGGTTCTTGCCTTCGATCGAGATGGTGAAATTCTTCGTTGCTTTCCACTGCAGCTTGGCATCCAGGTAGCCGGTCTTGTCGCGGAAGTTAGGGTTGCCCGACACGTCGTTGCCGCCGGTGTAGTACTTGTCGCGATGGTGGTAGGCGATGCGGGCGTTAATCACATCGTTGTCGTACCACAAGCCCACGTTGTAGGCGTTCTTCGACAGGCCCGGGTAGGGCAGTTCCGAACCGTCCAGCGCGCTGACCAGCTGGTTGCCGGCTGCATAGCTGTAGGTCATGCGGGTGTAGTTGGCATTCACACCGAATCCGCTCAGCCAGCCCGGCAGGAAGCTCAGCGCCTGGTTGCCGTCCAACTCGATGCCCTGGGTCTTGGCGCCCTGGCCGTTGATCGGCTGGGTCACATCGAACAGGCGGCCGTCGCCGTAGAAGTTCACGGCCGGCTGGTAAATGTTGCTGCGCACATAGGTGTCGATGTCGGTGCGGAACAGCGCCAGCGAGAGCTTGGTGTCGCGGTTGGGGTAGTACTCGAAACTCAGGTCGTACTTGGTAGCACGGTAGGGCTTCAGATCGGGATTGCCGGCCGTGCAGTCGTCCGTGCCATCGCCACCTCGGCCAGGATCACCAACGCCGGTCGTGCAGGTGACGTTGGGCGCCAGCAGGTTGAGCGCAGGCCGCGACATCACCTTGGCCCAGCCGCCGCGAACGATCAGCTTGTTGGGAACCAGCTGCAGCGCGGCGTTCAGGCTGGGCAGCACGTCGTTGTAGCTGTTGTTGAGGGTGACCACCTTGTTGGAGATCACGCGGACCGTGCAGCTGGTCAACACGGTCGGGTCACAGATGCGGTCCACCTGCACGCCGGTCGAGGACACGTCCGTCTTGGCATAGCGGACACCGATGTTGCCGTCCAGCGGCATACCGAACAGCTCAGTGCCCCAGTCCAGCCGCACATAGGCGGCCTGGGTCTTTTCCTGGATGTCGAAGGCCGGGATCTGCGGATAGGTCTTGCCGTCGTTGCCCGGCGTTTCGTAAAGGTAGCTGTGGTTGAACGCGCTGGTGTCAAAGATGCCGGACGCAACAGCTGATGTGTAACTAGGGGCCGTCCAGTTGCTCGGCAACCCTGAGCCGCCGTAGCCGCCCATGAAGGTGCCCGGCGACGTGGTGCGGATGGCGTTGATGATCTCCTGCATCCGCGCACCATTTACATACGACTCCTTAAAGCCGCTGTTGATGTATGTCTGCGTAACATTCGGACGCTGTGCGGTGCCCGTATACAGCGGATCGAAATTGATGATCTGGTTGACGTTGGCCGTGCGGGCGTTAATGTCCACCGCCTCATCGGTGAGCGACAGGCTGCCGTTGTTCTGCACCAAGTAGCCGCCGCCGTTGAACTGGCGCGCCCTGTTCTCCTTGGCCTGGCCGCCGAACCACAGGGTCTGGAAGAACCCATGGTCGAAGTTGTACTGCAGGTCCAGCTTGCCCATGCGCTCCTTGTGCTGCGTGGCCGTCGGGCGGTATTGCAGTTGAGCCTGCACGTAGGAGGAGGCGTCGTCGGGGCTGTAGTTGGCCGGGAAGATGAACTGCGGCAGTCGGTCAGCACCAAGCTTCACGACCAGGCCCGGCGCGTTCTGCGTCAGGCTGATGTTGTTGGTTTCGTTCGAGTAGTCGGCCTGGGAGTCGACCAGTTGGCCTTCCACGCGCCAGGCGTTGTTCCGGTACTTGAAGCCGACGTCGGTGTACTTGGATTCGCTGTCCTGCTTGAAGTCGCGCGCCGACGTGCCGAAGGCGCCCTGGCCGCCCTGGCCTGCAACATTCAGGCAGTTGCCCACGGTGAACTGGGTGACGTGGTGGTTCTCGACCACCATGCCGGCCGGTGTTGCGCTGCCGCTCACGCCCGTGCAGGTGCCGCCCGACGGAACACCGCTGGCGTTGTAGGTTGGCGCAGTGCCCGCTGAGGACAGCCGCGTCACCGCCGAGAAGTCGGTGCCGAAGTTGCGGTCATTGAGCATCGAGTCGCCCGTATTGACCTTGTGGCTCACGTAGGCGTCGAAGTCCTTGGTGAACTTGTACTGCGCCGTCACGTCTACGGAGGTGCGCTTGTGGTCGCGCGTCCAGATACCGTAGCGCGAGATGCGCGGCGAGTAGTCGAACCACTGCCGATTGCAATCGGCGAGGTTGGTGGCGTTGCCCGACAAGGCCGAGCACCCGGTGCGGCTGGTGATGGCCGCTGCGGCGGGGTTCAAGCTGGTGAGCGTCTTCTCGTCCGAGAAGTCCCAGTCGCGCAGGAAGGCCCAGGAGGTATTGCGGACGAAGTCGCCGCGCGTCAGCACGTTGTCGTACACCAGCATGCCCATGACGCCGAGCTTGCCATCCAGGAACTTGTCGGCCACCAGGATGGAGCCGCGCGGCTGCACGCCGCCGCGCAGGCTGCCGCTCTCGCCCGACAGTTGGATGGACACGGTGCGCTTGGTGAAGTCCAGCGGCTTGCGCGTGATGATGTCCACCGTGCCGCCAATGCCGCCTTCGGTCATGTTGGCGGTGACGCCCTTGACCACGTCGATGGACTGGATCATCTCGGCCGGCAGCTCGCGCAGGTCGGCGCCGCGGCCGGTGCCGCCGTTGCTGTTTAGCGCCGTCATGCCGTTGATCTGGATGCGGTTCAGATCCGGCTCGACGCCGCGGATGGACACCTGCGTGCCTTCGCCGAAATCGCGGGACAACTGCACGCCGGTCACGCGCGACAGCGCCTCGCCGACGTTCTTGTCGGGGAACTGGTCGATGTCTTCTGCCACGAGGCTGTCCTGCACCGTCGATGCATTCTTCTTGCGGTCGTTGGCGCTCTGGATGGAGCGACGGATGCCGGTCACGACGACGGTATCGAGCTGAGTGGTCTCGGCCTTGGCGGGCGCGGACGCCGCGGCGGCCGGCGCAACGGCGGCCTGGGCGTGAGCAGCCTGTCCGGCAAGCGCGGCGGAAATGGCCAGCGCCAGCGGGGTCCAGCGCGGTGCGCCTGCGTGTTGGGTGTTCAGCATGTGTCTACCTCCGAAATACTGAATTACTACTAACGACTGCTTTTCAGCAATCTCGATATTTCCCTGCAAGCAGTCTAGAGGGGGTGTTTCCCGCCGTCTTTGGCACACCCCAAAGAATCAAGCGTGTGATTGGTTCGCCTCAGGCAAACCCTGATACACGCAGAAAGCAATCAAGCAGGTGAGCGAAATTGCCGAGCTATGCTGCACTGCGACATGGCTCAGCGGGCCCGTATCACTTTTCATATCCCTCGGATCGAGTTTGGAAATTCGATCTCCGAATATTCATGAAATATTCAACAGCAACGCGGCTCAGGGTTTGCGATCCAGCCAGGCCTGCGGCACCGGCACCACCACGATATTCATCTCGCGGCCGTCCGCGGCCAGCATGGCGGACTGGATCTGGATCTTTTTGCCGTCCGGGCTGAAGGTCGGATGCGGGTGGTCACGCGCCGTGTCCTTGTGGCCGGTGGACAACAGGATCATTTCGCGCGTCTTGCGGTCGATCAGGTACAGGCTGCGGCTGAAGTCGTCACCCACCGCGAAGCGACCGTCCGGCGAGCCGTGCACATGCCACAGGCCGCTGCCCGAGGGCGTCTGGCCAGCGATGGTCATCTCCCGAGTCCGCAGGTTCACGATGGCCAGGCCGGTCGGCTTCTCGCGCGTGCCGGAGTTGCCCCAGGACGCATCCTGGCCCGGGTTGGCGCCGCCCACGTCGGTGCCCGGCGCGCGGGCCGGGTCTTGCACGCCGGGGATGGCGCGGTGGCCCATGATGGCCAGCGCCACCTCGTCCTTGCTGATGACGGCCTCGTGCGTGACCCACTCGTAGGGCGCCTCGGGGTACAGGGGGCGCAGCCCGGTGCCGTCACCCTTCACCGTCCAGGTGCGCTGCGGCGACTTGCCGCCGGTCTCCCAGCTGAACACCAGCTCGCCCGGGTTCCACAGGTTGGACTGGATGTGGCCGATCTGGAAGGGCACGGACACGACGTGCTGGAACTCGCCCGTCTTCACGTTGACCTTGCCGATGGCGTGCGGGCCGGCGCCCATGCCGCGCGGGCCGAACGGCGGCTCGATCTTGGTGCCGGCGGGCAGCTTGGCGCCAGCGTAGGCCTTGCCCTGGATGCGGAAGTAGAACCACTGGTTGTCGGCATCCAGCGCGTTGTCGCCGTACGCCTCCAGTTCAGCCGGCAGCGTCGCGATGACGCGCTGGTAAGTGGCGGCCGGCTTCATCTTGCCGGTCTGGCTGTCAGCGAACACGCGGTCGAGGTCCACCTCGATGGCCTCGCGCGCCTTATCCGGCCCGGTGGCCGGCTTGCGCATGAAGTACAGCTTGTTGCCGCCCGACTGCGACAGGTTCAACATGCCCTCGTAGCCGCCCTCGGTGACCTGCACCAGGTCGCCCGTGGCCTCGTTGACGGCGATGGCCTCGCCCTTCACGCGGTTGGAGCGGAACACCAGCCACTGGCCGTCGGCCGTCCACTGCGGGTGGCTGGGGTAGATCTTGGAGTCGCCGCCGGCCCGCGTGGTCAGGAAGCTCAGCGGCGTGCCGGTGACCGGATCGTTGACGACGCGCTTCTCGGACGGGAAACGCTGGCCGATCTGGGCCCAGGCGGGTGCCAGTGCGAGCAGCAGGCTCAGCACCAGGGAAGTCTTGCGCAACGACATGTGGGTCTCCATTCTTGAGTGGGCGGACTCTAGGACGCGCGCCGTTTCCCGATGTTGCTGGCGCCCAATCGCTCAAGAACTTGCGCCGTCGGGGGCTGCCGCCCGGGCCGGCCTGCTCCTAGCATCCGCGCCATGACTGCCCACCACACCCGCCGCCTCGTCGCGGCCCTGCTGTTCGCCCTGCCGCTGGCCTCCGCGCACGCGCAGGAGTTCACCGCCAGCACCGACCCCGCGCGCGCACAGGTCACGCTGCCCGAACCGGCCAAGCCCGCGCTGCCGTCGCTGATCCTCATCGGCGACTCCACCGTGCGCAACGGCCGCGACGACGGCCAGGGCAAGGGGCCCGAGGGTCAGTGGGGCTGGGGCAACCCCATCGCCGCCTATCTGGACCAGAACAAGATCAACGTCGTGAACCGCGCCGTGGGCGGGCTGTCCAGCCGCACCTATCGCAGCAGCGGCCACTGGGAGCGCACCAAGCCTTTCATCAAGAAGGGCGACTGGGTGGTCATGCAGTTCGGCCATAACGACGCCAGCCCGGTCAATGACAACAGCCGTGCCCGTGGCGTGCTGCGCGGCACCGGCCCGCAAAAGGAAGACATCACCAACCTGCTGACCGGCAAGCCCGAGACCGTCTACACCTACGGCGCATACCTTCGCGGCTACGTCGCCGAGATCCGTGCGGCCGGCGCCACGCCCGTCATCGCGTCCCCCGTGATCCGCAAGCGCTGGGAGGCCGATGGCAAGACCGTGACGCGCGCGGGCGGCAACTTTGCCGGCTGGGCCGCCGAAGTGGCCAAGCAGGAAGGCGTGGCCTTCATCGACCTCAACGAGTGGGGCGCCAAGCGCTACGAGGCGCTGGGCCCGGCCATCGTGGACACGCTGTTCCCGCCGGCACCCGAGACCGTGCACACCAACTGGCTGGGCGCGGCGGTCAATGCGCAGCTCGTCATCGCCGGCCTGCTGCAGAACAAGGTGCTGCCGGAAGACGTCTACAAGCAGCGCTTCCTGCTGGACGGCTCGGACGACCGCCCCGTGGTGGATGCGCGCAAGGTGAAGGTCGAAGCCCCGCGCGACCCCAAGCTGCCCAGCCTCGTGCTGATCGGCGACTCCACCGTGCGCAGCGGCGGCCAGAACGGCGCCTTCGGCTGGGGCGAGCGCCTGGCGCCCTTCTTCGACACGCAGAAGGTCAACGTCGTCAACAACGCCATCGGTGGCCGCAGCAGCCGCACCTTTTTTACGGAAGGCCGCTGGGCGTCAGTGCTGGAGAACATCAAGGCCGGCGATTGGCTGCTGATCCAGTTCGGCCACAACGACGGCGCCCGCATCGGCGACCCCGCCGGCAAGAACCGCGGCTCGGTGCCGGGCATCGGCAACGAGACGCAGGAAGACACGCGCCCCGACGGCAGCAAGGAGCAGGTGCAGAGCTTCGGTTGGTATCTGAAGCGCTACATCACCGATGCCAAAGCCAAAGGGGCGAACGTGGTGGTGCTGTCGCCCATCCCGCACAAGGACCGCTGGAAGCCCGAGCAGCCACGCGATTTCGAGAACTACGCCGCCTGGGGCGAACAGGTCGCTCGCGCCAACGGTGCCCAGTTCATCGACCTGACGATGGTGGTGGCCCAGGCCTACCGCGCTGTCGGTGCCGAGAAGGTCGACTCCTTCTTCTCCGACGCCCGCACGCACACCAACGATGCCGGCGCGGTGTTCAACGCCACCCAGCTCGTCGAGGCCCTGAAACGCCTGCCAGGTCAGCCGCTGCAGCCCTACCTGCAGGTGGCGGTCCGCTGATTTTTCAGAAGTTCTTGCCAGCCCTGAAAAACTTCGCTTAGAATAGCGGGCTCAGGCGCTTTAGCTCAGTTGGTTAGAGCGATGGAATCATAATCCACAGGTCCGGGGTTCGAGTCCCTGAAGCGCCACCAAAATCCGAACGGCCCGAGCAATGCTCGGGCCGTTTGTCTTTTCAGCCTCCGCAGCCGTCCATCAGGCGGTTGCATCGCAGCCACTGGACATGCCATGTACCGCTGTGCACTTTCGCTGACGCTCGCCGCCACCTGCCTCGTGGCCCAGGCGCAGCAACACCGCCCCTTTCCCGCCACGGCATTGCGCGGCGAGCTGCAGATCACGCAGTTCCCCAGCGTGCTGATGAACGGCAAGCCGGCCCGCCTTGCGCCGGGCGCGCGGGTCAGGAACGACGTCAACCTGTGGGTGCCACCCGCTGGGCTGACGGGGCAGAAGCTGGTCGTGCACTACACGGTTGAGAGCAGCGGGCTGATCATGGACGTCTGGATCCTGAATCCGGTCGAGTTCGCCAACAAGCCCTGGCCCACGACGCCGGCCGAGTCGGCCACGTGGCAGTTCAACCCGGGCAACCAGACCTGGATCAAGCGATGAGCAGTGATGTGACGGGCAAGAAGGTCTACATCAAGACCTTCGGTTGCCAGATGAACGAGTACGACTCGGACAAGATGTCCGACGTGCTGGGGGCGGCCCAGGGCTACACACCCACCGACGACCCGGAACAGGCCGACCTGATCCTGTTCAACACCTGCTCGGTGCGCGAGAAGGCGCAGGAGAAGGTGTTCAGCGACCTCGGCCGCGTGAAGCATCTGAAGGCCAAGGGCGTCATGATCGGCGTGGGCGGCTGCGTCGCGTCGCAAGAAGGCGCGGCCATCATCGAGCGTGCGCCGTATGTCGACGTGGTCTTCGGCCCGCAGACGCTGCACCGCCTGCCGCAGATGCTGGACGCCCGGCGCGAGCAGCGCCGCCCGCAGGTGGACATCTCGTTCCCCGAAATCGAGAAGTTCGACCACCTGCCGCCGGCCAAGGTCGAGGGCGCGTCGGCCTTCGTGTCCATCATGGAAGGCTGTTCCAAGTACTGCAGCTACTGCGTGGTGCCCTACACCCGCGGCGAAGAGGTTTCGCGCCCGTTCGACGACGTGCTGACCGAGATCGCCGGCCTGGCCGACCAGGGCGTGATGGAGATCAACCTCCTCGGCCAGAACGTCAATGCCTACCGCGGCAAGATGGGCGACACGAGCGAGTTCGCCGACCTGGCCCTGCTGCTGGAGTACGCCGCCGAGATTCCCGGCATCCGGCGCCTGCGCTTCACGACCAGCCATCCCAACGAGTTCAGCCCGCGTCTCATCGAGGCCTACGGCAAGATCCCGCAGCTGGTGAACCACCTGCACCTTCCCGTGCAGCACGGCAGCGACCGCATCCTGATGGCGATGAAGCGAGGCTACACGGCGCTGGAGTTCAAGAGCACCGTGCGCAAGCTGCGCGCGCTGCGACCGGACCTGCGCCTGGCCAGCGACTTCATCGTCGGATTCCCCGGCGAGACGGATGAAGACCATGCCAAGTTGATGAAGCTGGTGCACGACGTCGGCTTCGACGCGTCGTTCAGTTTCATCTTCAGCCCCCGCCCCGGCACGCCAGCCGCCGCGCTGGAGGACACGACGCCCTACGAGGTCAAGGTGAAGCGGCTGCAGGAGCTGCAGGCCGCCATCGAGGCGCATGCGCTGACCATCTCGCAGGGCATGGTCGGCCGCATCGAGAAGGTGCTGGTCACCGGCAACGCACGCAAGGACGCGTCCGAGCTGATGGGCCGTACCGAGTGCAACCGCATCGTCAACTTCGCCGGCTCACCGCGCTTGATGAACCAGCTCGTGGACGTGCGCATCACGACCGCGTTCGCGCATTCGCTGCGCGGCGAGGTCGTCACGACCGAGGACGTGCTCAGCGCCTGATCAGCGCTTCACACTCAGCAGCCACCACTGCGGCAAGGCCACGCCGAGCACCAGCAACGCGTAGCCGGCCATGCGGCCGTCGCGGCCCCACAAGACCAGCGCGACGAGGGTGGCGAGCACGCCGCCCGCAGTGCCCCAGCCCCACAGCCGCAGCCAGCGCAAGGCCTTGGCCTCGCGCCGCCACACGACCTTGATCGCCGCCGCCAGCAACGCCGCCAGCCCCCAGGCGGGTGCGAACAAATTGGCGATATGCCAGAAAGCATCGAGAGGGCTCATTCGGGCTTGACCGGTGTCAGAAGCGGCAAAGCCGCGAATCCTACAATTCAACCCATGTCGGTCTTTGCGCTTGGCCTGAACCACAACACCGCCCCGCTCGATCTGCGCGGGCGGTTCGCGTTCACGCTGGAGCAACTGGCGCCTTCGCTGGTGGGACTGCGGCAGAAGCTGCCCGGCACGCCGGAGGCTGCCATCCTGTCGACCTGCAATCGCACCGAGCTGTACGTCGCCGCACCGACGACGCAAGTGCAGCCGGCCATTGCCTGGCTGGCGCAGACGGGCGGCGTCGAGGCCGGCGAACTGCGCGAGCACGCGTATGTGATGCAGGGCAGTGCCGCCGCGCGCCACGCCTTTCGCGTCGCCAGCGGGCTGGACTCCATGGTGCTGGGCGAGCCGCAGATCCTGGGTCAGATGAAGCAGGCGGTGAAGGAGGCCGAGAACGCCGGCGCCTTGGGCACCACGCTGCACCAGCTGTTCCAGCGCAGCTTCTCGGTCGCCAAGGAAGTGCGCAGCTCCACCGAGATCGGCGCTCACTCCATCAGCATGGCCGCTGCCGCCGTGCGCCTGGCCGGCCAGCTGTTCGAGGACCTGGCCAAGACGCGCGTGCTGTTCGTCGGCGCGGGCGAGATGATCGAGCTGACCGCCACGCACTTCGCCGCCAAGACACCGCGACACATGGCGCTGGCCAACCGCACGCTGGAACGCGGCGAGAAGCTCGCCACGCGCTTCGGCGCCGAGTCCGTGCGGCTGGCAGACCTGCCTGACCGCCTGCACGAGTTCGACATCGTCGTGTCGTGCACCGCATCCAGCCTGCCGCTGATCGGCCTGGGCGCCGTCGAGCGCGCACTCAAGAAGCGCAAGCACCGCCCGATGTTCATGGTGGATCTGGCCGTGCCGCGCGACATCGAGCCCGAGGTCGCGCAGCTGGACGACGTCTACCTCTACACCGTCGATGAACTGGCCCAGCAGGTGCAGACAGCCGGCGAAAAGCGCCAGGCCGCCGTGGCACAGGCCGAGGCCATCGTCGAGACCGGCGTGCAGAGCTTCATGCACTGGTTGGACCAGCGCCACACGGTGCCGTTGATCCAGGCCCTGCACCAGCAGGCCGACGACTGGCGCGCCGCTGAAATCGCGCGGGCTCGCAAACTGCTGGCCAAGGGCGCCGACATGGACGAGGTGCTGGACGCCCTCACCCGCGGCCTGACACAGAAGCTGCTGCACGGCACGCTGGCCGAACTGCATGCCAGCGATGGCGAGCAGCGGCTGCAGCTGGCGCAGACCGTCTCGCGCCTGTTCCTGCGCGGCCGGCAGTCTTAGCGGCGACCTCGCTCGCCGCCCGGCGCCCAGCCTTGCGCCGCTCCTGACTGCTTCTTCGTTCTCCGCCCATGAAAGACTCCCTGCGCCAGCAGTTCGACCGCCTCGGCTTCCGCCTCGCCGAGCTGGACACCATCCTCGCCGACGGCAGCATCGCCTCGGACATGAAGCGCTACCGCGCGCTGACCCGGGAGCAATCCGAGGTGTCGGGCCTGGTCGAGCGCTACCGCCGCTACCAGGCGCATGAGGCCGACCTCGCGGCGGCGCGCGACATGCTCGCCGACCCCGAGATGGCCGAAATGGCCCGCGAGGAGATCGCGGCCAACGAAGCCGCGTTGACCGCCCTGGACGCGGAGCTGCAGCTCGCGCTGATTCCCAAGGACCCCGACGACGAACGCAACGCCTTCCTCGAAATCCGCGCCGGCGCGGGCGGCGACGAATCCGCGCTGTTCGCCGGGGACCTGGCGCGCATGTACCTGCGCTTCGCCGAGAGTCAGGGCTGGCGCACGGAGATCCTGTCCGAGAACGTGTCGGACCTGGGGGGCTACAAGGAGCTGGTCGTGCGCATCGAGGGCGACGGCGCGAATGGTGGCGTTTACGGCCGCCTGAAGTTCGAGTCCGGCGGCCACCGCGTGCAGCGCGTGCCGGCCACCGAGGCCCAGGGTCGCATCCACACCAGCGCCTGCACCATCGCCGTGATGCCCGAGCCCGACGAGGCCGAGGCCATCACGCTGAACCCGGCCGATCTGCGCATCGACACCTTCCGCGCCAGCGGCGCCGGCGGCCAGCACATCAACAAGACCGACTCCGCCGTGCGCGTCGTCCACCTGCCGACCGGCATCGTGGCGGAATGCCAGGACGGCCGCAGCCAGCACAGCAACAAGGCCAAGGCGCTGCAGGTGCTGCAGGCGCGAATCCAGGACAAGGAGCGCAGCGAGCGCGCCGCGAAGGAGGCGGCCACGCGCAAGGGCCTGATTGGCAGCGGCGACCGCAGCGACCGAATCCGCACTTACAACTTCCCGCAGGGCCGGCTGACCGACCACCGCATCAACCTGACGCTGTACAAACTCGGCCAGATCATGGACGGCGACCTGAGCGACGTCATCCAGGGGCTGCTGGCCGCGCAGGCCGCCGAGCAGCTGGCCGAGCTGGAAGCCGGACGCACATGACCATCGACGAGGCGCTCGCCCTCGCCCGTCAGCTGGGCGTGGAGCGCGGCGACGCGCAGACGCTGCTGGGCCACCTGACCGGCCAGAGCCGGACCTGGCTCGTCACACACGGCGATGCGCCGGCACCTGGCGCCGAAGGCCTGCTGCGCCGCCTCGCAGCCCGCGAGCCGCTGGCCCACGTGACCGGCTGGCAACCCTTCCACGGCCTGACGCTGGCCGTCACGCCGGACACGCTGATCCCGCGACCCGACACCGAGACGCTGGTCGACTGGGCGCTGGAGCTGCTGGCCGACCTGCCCGGCCAACCGAGCGTCGCGGACCTCGGCACTGGCAGCGGCGCCATCGCGCTGGCCATCAAGGCGGCCTGCCCGCATGCGCGGGTCACGGCTGTGGACGTGAGTGCGCAGGCACTGGCCGTCGCCAGCGCCAACGGTGAGCGGCTGGGCCTGGCGGTCGACTGGCGGTTGGGCAACTGGTTCGCGCCGCTGACCGGCCAGCGCTTCGACCTGATCGTCAGCAACCCGCCCTACATCGCTGGCGACGACCCGCATCTGCCGGACCTGCGGCACGAGCCCATCACTGCGCTGACGCCCGGCGGTGACGGCCTGGACGACCTGCGCACATTGGTCGAGGCGGCACCGCACCACCTGACGCCGGGCGGCTGGCTGCTGCTGGAGCACGGCTGGGACCAGGCCGATGCGGTGGCGCAACAACTGACCACGCGCGGCTTCGCCGAGGTCACGCTGCGCCGCGACCTCGCCGAGCGCGCGCGCGCCAGTGGCGGACGCTGGCCGGGCTGAGGCGTGAAGCGCGCCGCCACGCAACGCTCATGCGCTTGCGCGATGTCGTTTGCGTGATGTTTTGCCATCAGTTCGTCATTCCCGCGCACGAATTGCGGGCGTAGTATCGAATTCCGGTGCCTGCCTTGCACCGCGCTGGAGACGACCATGACCCGCCTCGCCCGCGCTGCAGTACTGAGCCTTTCTGCCCTGTTGACCACGGCCACTGCCCTGGCGGCGGACGTGGACATGCAGCCGCGATGGCAGGCCCGGCTGCAGCTCAGCAGCACCGATGGCACTGCCGACACGCGCCTGCAACTGGGCAGCTCGCGCGTGCTGAGCGCCAATCTGCTGGGCGACTATTACCTGACCCGATCCGGCCTGAGCGGCCTCAGCGGCGGCCTGCGCGCCACGGGCGGCCTGCTGACCGGCCCGGTGTCTCTGTCGCACAGCAGCGGCGGCCTGGCGCTGGGCAACGGCCCCGTCACCGCCGGGCAGCGCCACGTGTCGGTGAGCGGCATGAACCCGTACACGCTGGAGCACAGCGCCAGCCTGTCCTATCTGGGCATCGGCTACACCGGCCGCGTGACAAGCGGTGGCCTGGCCTTCAGTGCCGACCTGGGTCTGATGTCGGGGTCCGTGGGTGGCCTGCGCCTGGGTCGCAGCGCCGACCAGGGCTTCGAGGACGCCATGCGCGATCTGCGCTTCAAGCCCCTGCTGCAACTGGGCCTGGCGTACAGCTACTGACGGCGACACGAAAGCGTCCCGGATAATTGCGGTTTTGCCTTACCGAGAACTGCAATGAGCGACGTTCAGCAACGCATCGACGATCTGGTCAAGTCCAACCGCGTCGTGCTCTTCATGAAGGGCTCGGCCCAGTTCCCCATGTGCGGGTTTTCCGGCCGCGCCATCCAGATCCTGAAGGCGGCCGGCGTGACCGACCTGAAGACCTTCAACGTGCTGGAAGACGAGGAAGTGCGCCAGGGCATCAAGGACTACGCCAACTGGCCCACCATCCCCCAGCTCTACATCGGCGGCGAGTTCGTCGGTGGCTCGGACATCATGATGGAGATGTACGAGTCGGGTGAGCTGCAGCAGGCCCTGTCGGCCGCCTGATCACCCCCTACGCACTTCGCGCGCCCTCCGGGAGGAACTGCCAGTGACCTGGCAAAGCCAGGTCCACGGCATGACTCGGTCAGGCACGCTGCCGCCCGGTGCGGGCGCTCCAAAGGTTCGATGACATGAAGCAACGGCTGGTGGTAGGCCTCACGGGAGCGACGGGCGCGGCCTACGCGCTCCAGCTGCTGCGCCGCGCGCGCGAGCTGGGCGTTGAAACGCACCTGATCGCCACGCCCGCGGGCATCCTGAACGCTCACCACGAGCTGCGCCTGGACCGCTCCACGCTGGAAGCCGAAGCCGACCACGCCTACGCACCCGGCGACGTCGGCGCCTGCATCGCCAGCGGCAGCTTCACCACCGCTGCCATGGTGGTGGCGCCCTGCTCCATGAAGTCGCTCGCCGCCATTGCACACGGGCTGGGCGACAACCTGCTGACCCGCGCCGCCGATGTGACGCTGAAGGAGCGCCGCCGCCTCATCCTGATGGTGCGCGAGACGCCGCTGAACCTGGCCCACCTGCGCAACATGGTGGCGGTCACGGAGATGGGGGGCATCTGCTTCCCGCCGCTGCCGGCTTTCTATCACCACCCCCAGACCATCGCCGAGCTGGTGGCCGAGACGGTGGAGCGCGTGCTGGAGCTGGCCGGCGTGGCGGCAGCGCAGCCGAAGACCTGGACAGGGCTGTAACGCCGCCGTCAAACGCAATCAGCCGGGCAAATCCGGCGTTGCTGCGGCCTTTGCGCCAGTACCGCGCGGGCAAGATCGCCTTTCGATCTCGCTCCGTGGATTTGCGGTGTTCACCCGTCTCAACAGCTCCCTGCTCAGCTACCTGACCACCCAAGGCAAGGCGGGCTCGACGACGACCGGCGGCAGCACCACCACCACCACCGCCACCGCGGGCGACGCCGTCGTCGCGCGTGCGGCCGCCAAGGCGGGGCCGCAGGCGGCGTTGCAGCGTGCCGCCGGCACGGCCAAGGCCGCAGGGGCGGTCCAGTCGCTGCAGGCCAACCAGAAGGCCCTCGGCAGCGATCTGCGCGCCGCAATGGCCAAGGCCGGCGTCAAGCTCGAAGGCGCCATCGAATTCACCGTGAAGGCCGACGGCAGCGTCGGCCTCAAGGGCAGCGATGCCGACAAGGCTGCCACGCAGGCCTTTCTGAAGGCCGACGCCAGCCAGCCGAGCTTCGCAAGCCGCATCGCCACGCAGGCGCGCGACGCGATGAAGCTGTCGACCGAGATCCAGCAGAGCGCCGCCATCTCGCAGGCCGCGAAGATGGCCAAGACCTCCGGCGGCGTCATCGCGCTGTACCAGACGCTGATGCAGCAGTCCGCCGCCACCAGCGTCGTGTTCTCCGTGTCGGCCGGCAGCAGCTCGCTGACCTACCCGGGATCGCTGACCGCCAACGCCTGAGCGGCGCGGCCCACTGGGTTCAGGGCTTTTGCACCACCAGCCCGCGGCGCTCCAGCAGCGGCTCGATCTTCGGCTCGTGGCCCACGAGGTTGCGGAACAGCACCATCGCGTCCTCGCTGCCGCCCCGTGACAACAGCTTGGCGCGCAGCTGATCGCCGTTGGCGCGCTTCAAACCGCCGCTGGCCTTCAGCCATTCCACGGTGTTCGAGTCCAGCACCTCGCTCCAGATGTAGGCGTAGTAGCCGGCCGCGTAGCCGCCCATGATGTGGCTGAAGTACGGCGTGCGGTAGCGCGGCGGCACCGGCGCGAAGTCCACGCCCTCCTCCTTCAGCACCCGGGCCTCAAAGGCCATCAGGCCGTCGGGCGCCGGCATCTCGCCGGCCTTCAGCTGGTGCAGGCGCTGGTCCAGCAGCGCCGAGCTGAGGTAGGACAGGGTCTTGTAGCCCTGGTTGAAGCGCTTGGCACGCGACACCTTGTCCAGCAGCTCGCGCGGCATGGGCTCGCCGCTCTGGTAGTGACGCGCGTAGTTGGCCAGCACGCTGGGCGTGTCGGCCCAGACCTCGTTGACCTGCGACGCGTACTCGACGAAGTCACGCGGCGTGCGTGCCAGGCTGGGGTAGCGGCTCTGATTGAACATGCCGTGCAGCGCGTGGCCGAATTCGTGGAACAGCGTCTCCACCTCGTCCCAGGTCAGCAGCGTGGGTTGGCCGGCGGGCGGCTTGGGGATGTTGAGGTGGTTGGCCACGACGGGCTGCGTGCCCTCCAGCGCGTTCTGGCCGACGTAGGCGTTCATCCACGCACCGCCGCGCTTGCTGGGGCGCGCGTACAGGTCGGCGATGAAGATGGCCAGCTGCTTGCCATCGGTGTCGAACACGTCGTAGACGCGCACGTCGTCGCGGTAGACCGGCAGGTCGGTGCGAGGCTTGAAGCTGATGCCGTAGAGCTGGTTGGCCGCGAAGAACACGCCGCGCTCCAGCACGCTGGTGATTTCCAGGTACGGCTTGAGCTGGGCCTCGTCGAAACCGTACTTGGCGGCGCGCAGCTTCTCGGCGTAGTAGCTCCAGTCCCAGGGCTGCAGCGCAAACGTCGGCTGGCCCTTGGCGGCCTGGTCGGCGTCGATGAGCTTCTGCAGCTCGGCGGCCTCCTGCTTGGCAGACGCCACCGCGGCCGGCGCCAGCTGGCGCAGCAGCGCGGTCGCGGCGGCCGGCGTCCGGGCGGTCTCGTCCTCCAGCACGAAGTCGGCCGGCGTTGCATAGCCCAGCAGTGCGGCGCGCTCCTGGCGCAAGGTCATGATGCGCGACACGAGGGCGGTGGTGTCGTTGGCGTTGCCGCGACTGCCGCGCGCCACCGAAGCCCGGTGCAGCCGCTCGCGCAGCGCGCGGTTCTGCAGTTCGGTCTCCAGCGGCTGGATGGTCGTGTTCAGCAGCGTCAGCAGGTACTTGCCTTCCAGGCCGCGCTTCTTGGCCGCTTCAGCCGCGGCGGCGATCTGCGCGGGGCTCAGGCCCGCCAGCTCGTCGGCGTTGTCGACGACGATCGCCGAGTCGTTGACCTCGGCCAGCACCGCCTTGCTGAAGCGTGCGCCCAGCGTGGCCAGCTCGGCGTTGATCGCCTTCATGCGGACCTTCTGTTCGTCGCTCAGCTGCGCGCCAGCGCGCACCATGTCGCGGCGATAGCGCTCGATGAGGCGCCGCGCTTCGGCGTTGGGCGCGGCCTTGTCGCGCGTGGCGTAAAGCGCCTGCACGCGTGCGAACAACTTCGGGTTCAGCAGCACCGCGTCGCGCTGGGCGGCCAGCTTCGCGGCGTAGTCGCTTTGCAGCTGCTGGCGGGCCGGGTTGGTGTCGGCACCGCTGAGGCTGCCCAGCAGCGTGTTCGCGCGGGCCAGCAGGCGGCCGCTCTTCTCCCACGCGACGATGGTGTTGTCGAAGGTTGGCGCGGCCGGGTTGTCGGCGATGGCCTGGATCTCGGCCAGTTGCTCGGCCATGCCGCGGTCCAGCGCGGGCGCGAAGTGCTCGTCCTTGAGCTTGTCGAACTGCGGATAGCGCAGCGGCAGCGGGCTGAGGGTCAGCAGCGGGTTGTCTGTGGCGGCGGCGGTGGCCGGAGCCTGCGCGCCGGCGAGGCCGGTGGCCAGCAGGCCGGCAAGCAGGAGGGGCGCGAAGCGGGTAGCAGCGGGCATGGCAAACATGTCTTGTGGACGAAGCCGCGAAGGCTAACCGCATCGCCAGCCGCGGCCGGAAGCCATGTTTGTAAATGCGGCTTTACGTTTCGCCGGGCAGCAGCCATTGCCGCCGCGCACCGAACACCAGGTTGGGGTATTCGGGCCGGCCGCGGCTGCCGTTGTAGCGGCCCAGGGCCATGTACAGGTCGCCCTTCTCCCGATCCAGGTAGTGCCGCAGGATCACGCAGCCGAAGCGCAGGTTGGTCTGCATGTGGAACAGGCTGGACGCGTTACCGTCGCCGATGCTGCGCGTCCAGAACGGCATGACCTGCATGTAGCCACGCGCCCCGGCCGTGCTGATCGCGTACTTGCGAAAACCGCTCTCGACCTGGATCAACCCGAGCACCAGGCTGGGCTCCAGACCTGCACGCTTGGCCTCGTACCAGACCGTCTCCAGGAACTCGATGCGGATCTGCGTCTCGGTCTTGCGCTTCTTCAGCTTCTCGCTCATCGCGCTCAGCCAGCGCAAGTAGGCCACGCGCGCGTCCGGGTCGTCGAACTTCGGTCGCGGTGGCGCCGATTGCGCGATGGAGGCCGTCAGCGCCGAACGCACCGAGTCGATCAGCGGCTCCTCGACCTGCGCGCCGGCCCACGCAGTGCATGGCAGCAGCCAACCGGCCACACCGCCCACCAGCAGACTGCGGCGGGCAAGCAACAACGTCATGTGCCTGGCACCCTTCATCTCGACAGCCACGCTTCCAGCGGCAGCCGGCCGCGCCAGCGCGGCGCCAGTGCCACCCACAGACCCCAGTAAAGCGCCGACAACGCGGTCAGCGCCGCGGTGCCCAGCGGCAACGCCAGGCCCGCACCGCTGAGCAGCAGCAGGCTCACCAGCGAACTGCCGATGTACAGGCTCAGCGTGTGCCGCCCCGTCGCCGCCAGGCGCGCCATCACGACCGAACCGCGCTGCGCCGCGAGCACGGCCGCGGGCACCAGCCCCAGCAGCAGCGGCACCGCCACCTGCATGCCGAGCGCGTAGAAGGCATCCGCCCACCCTGGCTGCGCCCGATGCAACCCATGCCATAGCGCAACCGCCCACACCGCATTGAGCAGCAGGCCCGGCCACAGCCAGCGACGCGCGTAGCGCTGCAATGCCGGTCGCCAGCGCGGATGGCTGAACAGCCGCAACCGCGCCGCCATCAGGCCCGCCGTCATCAGGCCCAGCGGCAGCAGGAAGCCCAGCAGCAGCAACGCCGCCACGTTGGTGAAGAAGCCCCACGCATTGAGGCCCAGCCAGCTCAGCATGTCCGTGGGCGTTGCCAGCGACATGCGCGTGGCGGCGGGCTCGCCTTCGGCGCCGAGAACCATCAGCGGCGCGACGAGCACGACCAGCGTCGTGGCTGCCGCGAGCAGCACGATGCAGCGCCGACGCAGCTGCCGCAGTCGCAGCCGCGACCAGCCCAGCATGACCAGCCCGCAAGCGGCGTAGAGCGTGAGGATGTCGCCCGAGTAGATCAACAGGCCATGCAGCAACCCGAGCAGCAGCAGGCTCTGCATGCGACGCCGCCGCACGGCCAGCGCATCCGCGCCGCGCGCCCGGCGCGACAGGCCCTGGCTGTAGCCAAACAGGAAGGTCAGCAACGTGACGCCCTTGGCGGCCAGCAGTGCGGCCACGGCGATCAGCGCGCCCTGCGCAAGCCACGAGGCTGAGGGCGTCGCGGCGGCCAGCGGTCCGGCGTCGGGCAGCGCGGCATAGCCCACCCAGTTCACCGCCACCACCGGCAGCAGCGCCAACGTCCGCAGTGCATCCACCGCCAGCTCGCGGGGCGGCTGACGGGCGGCGTCGGTCACGCCAGTTTTTGCTTCAGGAAGCTCAGCACGTCGGCGACGGCCACCTTGGTCGCGGCCTCGTCACGGCGGCCCTGGTACTCGACCTGGCCTTCCTTCAAGCCGCGGTCGCCCAGCACCACGCGGTGCGGCACGCCGATCAACTCCCAGTCCGCGAACATCGCGCCCGGGCGCTCGCCGCGGTCATCCAGCAGCACGTCCACGCCCAGTGCCTTCAGCTCGCCGTAGAGCTTGTCAGCGGCTGCCTTGACGTCTTCGCTGCGGTCCGCGCCGATGGGGCAGATGACAACGGTGAATGGCGCGATCGCGTCCGGCCAGATGATGCCGCGCGCGTCGTGGTTCTGCTCGATGGCCGCGCCCAGGATGCGGGTCACGCCGATGCCGTAGCAACCCATCTCCATCAGCTTGGGCTTGCCGGTCTCGTCGAGGAAGGTCGCGTTCATCGCGGCCGAGTACTTGGTGCCCAGGTAGAACACATGGCCCACCTCGATGCCGCGCTGGATCGCCAGCACGCCCTTGCCGTCGGGCGACGCATCGCCCGCGACGACGTTGCGGATGTCGGCCACCAGGTCCGGCTCGGGCAGGTCGCGGCCCCAGTTCACGCCGGTCAGATGGAAGTCGGCCTCGTTGGCGCCGCAGACGAAGTCGGCCATGTGGGCCACGGTGCGGTCGGCAATGATCTTGACCGGGTGCTTCACGCCGGCCGTCAAGCCGATGGGGCCCAGGTAGCCCGGCTTGCAGCCGAAGTGGTCCTCGATCTCGGCCACCGTCGCGAACCGGAACCCACCCTTCAGGCCTTCCAGCTTGCCGGCCTTGACCTCGTTCAGCTCGTGATCGCCGCGCACCAACAGCAGCCAGACCTGACTCTTGACGATGGTGCCGTCCTTGTCCGTCTCGTCGGTGGCCAGCACCAGCGACTTGACGGTCTGCGTCAGCGGCAGGCCCAGCAGCTCGGCGACGTCCGCACAGGTGGACTTGCCGGGTGTGGGCGTCTTGGTCAGCGGCAGCGACGCGGCTGCGCGCCCGCCCTGCGGCGCCAGCGCCTCGGCCAGCTCGATGTTGGCGGCGTAGTCGCTGGTGGGGCAGTAGATGATGGCGTCCTCGCCGGTGTCGGCAATGACCTGGAACTCGTGCGAACGGTCGCCGCCGATGGCGCCGGTGTCCGCAGCAACAGCGCGGTAGGCCAGGCCGAAGCGGTCGAAGATCCTGCAGTAGGCCGCGTACATGTTGTCGTAGCTGCGGCCAGCCGCGTCCACATCACGGTCGAAGGAATACGCATCCTTCATCGTGAACTCGCGGCCCCGCATCAGGCCGAAGCGCGGGCGGCGCTCGTCGCGGAACTTGGTCTGGATGTGATAGAAATTCTTCGGCAGCTGGCGGTAGCTGCGCAGCTCCTGGCGGGCAATGTCGGTGATGACTTCCTCGCTGGTCGGCTGCACGATGAAGTCTCGGCCATGGCGGTCCTTCACGCGCAGCAGCTCCGGGCCCATCTTGTCGAAGCGGCCGGTCTCCTGCCACAGCTCCGCGGGCTGGATCACGGGCATCAGGCACTCCACCGCGCCCGCCGCGTTCATCTCCTCGCGGATGATGGCCTCCACCTTGCGGATCACGCGCAGCCCCATCGGCATGTAGTTGTAGATGCCCGCGCCCAGGCGCTTGATCATGCCGGCGCGCATCATCAGCTTGTGGCTGACGATCTCGGCGTCGGCGGGGGCTTCCTTCAGCGTGGAGACGAAGAACTGGGTGGCTTTCATGGGCGTCGGCAAATGCGAAGGCCGGGTGAAAACCCGGCCAATTCAGGGCAAAACGTGGTGATCTCTCGGGGTTAGCCAGGACCGCCCGGCAACTGCGGCCCGATGCAATAATCGAACCAACTAGAGATTCGAGGTTGATTATGCTCGACCGTGAAGGCTTCCGCCCCAACGTCGGCATCATCCTGCTCAACCAGCGCAACGAGGTGTTCTGGGGCAAGCGCATCCGGACGCATTCGTGGCAGTTCCCGCAAGGGGGCATCAAACACGGCGAAACGCCTGAGCAGGCGATGTTCCGAGAGCTCCACGAGGAAGTGGGGCTCATACCAGAGCATGTGCGCATCATTGCGCGGACACGTGACTGGCTGCGCTATGAGGTGCCCGAGCACTTCATCCGGCGCGACGCACGCGGGCACTACAAAGGCCAGAAACAGATCTGGTTCCTGCTGCAGATGGTCGGCCGCGACTGCGACATGAACCTGCGCGCCACCGACCACCCGGAGTTCGACGCCTGGCGCTGGAACGAGTACTGGGTGCCACTGGAGGCTGTCATCGAGTTCAAACGCGGCGTCTACGAGATGGCGCTGACGGAGCTGGCGCGCTATCTGCCACGCATCAACCACCACAACCGCTATCTGAGAGCGGGCATGCGGCCCAGCCACCGCGGTGACGGCCGCCACAGCGGGCCGATGCCGCTCGAGGCGACGTTGCCACCCGACGGCGAGCCGACCAAGTGATCAGGCCATCCGCGTCTCAGCGCAGAACCAGATTGTCCCGGTGGATCAACTCGGGCTCGGCGGCGTAGCCCAACAGTGCCTCGAATTCCGCTGACGGCTTGCGCGCAATCAGGCGGGACTCTGCACCCGAGTAGTTCGCCAGGCCGCGGGCGAGCTCGGTGCCGTCAGGCGCCAACACAGCGATCACGTCACCGCGATGGAAGTCGCCCTGCACCTCGGTGACGCCGATGGGCAGCAGGCTCTTGCCTTCGCCGCGCAGCTTGCCCACCGCGCCCGCATCGACCTTGACGGCGCCGCGCATCTGCAGGTGATCCACCATCCACTGCTTGCGCGCCTGCAACTTGGGCGTTGCCGCCAGCAGCGCCGTGCCGATAGCCTCGCCACGCGCCAGGCGCAGCAGCACGTCGGGCTCGCGGCCCCACGCGATGACGGTGCCGGCGCCGCTGCCTGCGGCGCGCTTGGCTGCGAGGATCTTGGTGAGCATGCCACCGCGACCGATGCTCGAGCCGGCGCCACCGGCCATGCGCTCCAGCTCCGGGTCACCCGCCTGGGCGGTGTCGATGAAGCGCGCCGCCGGATCCTTGCGGGGGTCGGCTGAATACAACCCTCGCTGATCCGTCAGGATGACCAGCACATCGGCTTCGACAAGATTGGCCACCAACGCGCCCAGCGTGTCGTTGTCGCCGAACTTGATCTCGTCGTTGACGACCGTGTCGTTCTCGTTGATGACCGGCAGCACGCGGTGCGCCATCAGCGTCAGCAGCGTGGAGCGCGCATTGAGATAACGCTCGCGGTCCGCCAGGTCGGCGTGCGTGAGCAGCACCTGGGCGCTGTGCAGGCCGTGCGCGCTGAGCTGGCTTTCGTACATCTGGGCCAGGCCCATCTGACCGACGGCCGCTGCCGCCTGCAGCTCGTGCAGCTCCTTGGGGCGCGTTGCCCAACCCAGCCGCTTCATGCCCTCGGCAATGGCACCGCTGGACACCATGACCAGCTCGCGCCCCTCGTTCGCAAGCGCTGCCAACTGGCGGCTCCAGTTCGCAATCGCCTCGGCGTCGACGCCACGGCCCTCGTTGGTGACGAGGCTGGAACCGACTTTGACAACGATGCGACGCGCGCTGGACAGCAAACTCATTCGGCGGCTGAATCGGTAGCGCTGGGGGTGTCGAAACGGACGTCGCGCTCTTCGATGACGCGCTGCTCGGCGGCCACGTGGTCGTAGATGGCGTGGATCAGCGGCTGGCAGCCTTCGCGGGTCAGCGCCGAGATCTCGAAGACCGGGCCCTTCCACTTGTAGCGCTTGACGAAATCCTTCACGCGCGCAGCACGCTCGTCCGCAGGCACCATGTCCAGCTTGTTCAGCACCAGCCAGCGGGGCTTGGCGTGCAGCTCGGCGTCATACTTCTTCAGCTCGGCGACGATGGCCTTGGCTTCCTTGACCGGGTCGACCTCGGGGTCGAAAGGCGCCAAATCAACGACGTGCAACAGCAGCCGCGTGCGCTGCAGGTGGCGCAGGAACTGGTGGCCAAGGCCCGCACCTTCCGCAGCGCCCTCGATGAGGCCGGGTATGTCGGCGACGACAAAACTCTTCTCTGGCGCGACGCGCACGACGCCCAGGTTGGGATGCAGCGTCGTGAACGGGTAGTCGGCGATCTTGGGCTTGGCGTTGGACACCGCCGTGATCAGCGTGGACTTGCCGGCGTTGGGCTGGCCCAGCAGGCCGACGTCGGCAAGCACGCGCAGTTCCAGCCGCACCTTCTTGATCTCGCCCGGCCAGCCCGGCGTCTTCTGACGCGGCGCACGATTGGTCGAGGTCTTGAAATGCAGGTTGCCGAAACCGCCGTCGCCGCCCTTGCACAGCAGGATGCGCTCACCCGGCTCCAGCAATTCGCCGATGACGGACTCGGTTTCAAGGTCCGTGATGATGGTGCCAACCGGCATGCGCAGCACGATGTCATCGGCCGCTGCACCGAAGCAGTCGGAGCCGCGGCCGGCTTCGCCGTTGCGGGCCTCGTGACGACGCGCGTAGCGGTAGTCGATCAGCGTGTTCAGATTGCGGTCGGCCTCAGCCCAGACGCTGCCGCCCTTGCCACCATCGCCACCGTCCGGCCCGCCAAACGGGATGAATTTTTCGCGGCGAAAGCTCGCGCAGCCGGCGCCACCGTTACCGGCGGCGACATCGATGGTGGCTTCGTCAACGAATTTCATGGCGGGCTGCCATCGTAATGGCTGGGTTGCGTCGGGTCGCACCGTCGTGCGGCGCGCCAGACTTCAGAAATGACAAAGCCCCGGCAGGCCGGGGCTTGGAAGTTCGGGCGATGTTGTCGCCCGAAACGGCCTGCAATTAAGCGGCCAGGGGGGACACGACGACGGTCGAGCGGTTGTTCTCGCCCTTGACCGTGAAGGACACTTCGCCGTCGATCAGTGCGAACAGCGTGTGGTCCTTGCCGATGCCGACATTGGTGCCCGGGTGGAAGCGCGTGCCGCGCTGACGCACGATGATGGAACCGGCCGAGACGACCTGACCACCGTAGACCTTGACGCCCAGCATCTTGGGCTTGGAGTCGCGGCCGTTCCGTGTGGAACCGCCGCCCTTTTTCTGTGCCATGAGTTAGCTCCTAGAAATTAGCGAAAGACGACTGGATCAGCCATTCACCGCGCTGATTTCCAGCTCGGTGTAGTTCTGGCGATGGCCCTGGCTCTTCTTGTAGTGCTTACGACGGCGCATCTTGAAGATGCGGACCTTGTCGTGCTTGCCGTGGCTGACGACCTTGGCGCTGACGGTGGCGCCTGCGACCAGCGGAGCGCCGACCGTCAGACCATCACCGCTGCCAATGGCCAGCACTTGGTCAATGGTGACCTCAGCGCCGACTTCCGCGTCGAGCAACTCAACCTTGATCTTCTCGCCGGCAGCAACCTTGTATTGCTTGCCGCCAGTCTTGATGACTGCGTACATTTTCTTCCTTTCACACCTGACGGTGCGTTCACCCGACTCCCGCACCAGGCATCGCAGCCTGCCACTCTCGCCGAGCCTTTTTGTCGATTTTTTGTCTCCTTGCCCGAATGCGCCTGGACGCACGAGATGCAAAGAGCCCGCGAGTATACCCTGAGACCTGCGATCAGGCAACCGCTCGTCACCCGCCACATGAGCCAGCGCCTGCGAGATAAGACTTCGCCCAGTAAGGAAGCCGCCGGCATGCCGTTTCTATAATCAGCGGATTACTTGCTGGAGAACCCCAGAGTGCGTGTCGAGTCAGCCTCGCCCCCGTCCCAAGTTGCCGAGGCCCTGTCCCTGCTGGCCGCCGAAATGGCCCAGGTCGATGACGTCATCGCCAAAAGGCTGTCCTCCGATGTCGCGCTGATCGATCAGATCGCGCACTACATCGTGCACGCGGGCGGCAAGCGCATGCGCCCCAAGCTCGTGCTGCTGTTTGCGAACGCACTCGGCTACGACGAGGCGCATCGCTTCGAACTCGCCGCTGTTGTGGAGTTCATCCACACCGCCACGCTGTTGCACGACGATGTCGTCGACGAGTCATCCCTGCGCCGCGGCAAGCCCACGGCCAACGCGCTGTTCGGCAACGCGGCCAGCGTGCTGGTCGGCGACTTCCTGTACTCGCGCGCCTTCCAGATGATGGTGTCGGTGAACCGCATGCGCGTGCTGGACGTTCTGGCGGAAGCGACCAACGTCATCGCCGAAGGCGAAGTCCTGCAGTTGATGAACATGCACGACCCCGACATCACCGTCGACAGCTACCTGCGCGTCATCCGCTTCAAGACGGCCAAGCTGTTTGAGGCCAGCGCGCGGCTCGGCGCGGTGCTGGCGGACGCGTCGCCCGAGGTTGAAGAGGCCTGTGCCGCGTACGGCCGGGCGCTGGGCACCTCCTTCCAGCTCATCGACGACGTGCTGGACTATGAGGGCGACACGCACGAACTCGGCAAGAACATCGGCGACGACCTTCGCGAGGGCAAGACGACGCTCCCGCTGCTGATCGCGATGGAGCGCGCCAGCCCCGAACAGCGGGCATTGCTGCGCCACGCCATCGAAGAAGGGGAACTTGAACGGCTCCAGGAGATCGTCGCCATCGTGCGCTCGACGGGCGCCTTGGAGTCGACCCGCGAAGCCGCCCGCGAAGAAGCGCGTCATGCAGCCGAATCGCTGAAGCTGCTGCCTCGCAACAAGTGGACAGAATCTCTGCTAGAATTCGCGATTCAGTCAGTTGAGCGCCACTCCTGAAGTTACGGAATTGGCGGCAACACAAGACTTCGGGGTGTAGCTTAGCCTGGTAGAGCGCTACGTTCGGGACGTAGAGGCCGGAGGTTCGAATCCTCTCACCCCGACCAGATTTTCCCTTGTGAATCAAGGACTTCTCCGAATCAGGAGGCAGTCCAAGATGCAGCAAGAAGGGGATCGGTGGTAAATCGGTGGTACGACACGTACCACGGACGCGAAAAAGTTCGCGTCATGCCACCTGTACTTTCCTATACCGAGTTCCTAAATCAACTGGAGCTCGCCGTATGGCAAGTATCGAAAACAAGTCCCGCACCCAGGTCACGGTCAAGAACCGCAGCGACCTCACCAAGCATTTCCCCTACAACAAGTCGCAAGCCGCCTACGACTACGTCCAGCAGTTGAAGGCCGACGGACTCAAGCCCAGCGTGACTGTGCTCGACGAGGCCTACCTCGTTCGATTCAAGGTAAACGGCAAACGCCGTAGCTTCGCCTGTTCATCCGAGAAGGAAGCACTCGCGACCAAGAAGCGCATCGAGTCCGAACAGGAGTACGGGCTCTTCATCGACCACACCAAAGGTCATCAGACATCGTTCGCCGATGTCTTGGTGCGCTATCTGCATGAGGAAGCCCCGAAGAACAAGGGCTATCTCATCAGCGCCTACACCATCAATTCCTGGCTGCGTGACGCAGGACTGCCGACCTACGACATCGCAGCGGTGTACGCCGCGCACCCAGGACGTGCCGACCCCAAACGGGAATTTCCCAAGCCAAACGGGAAGCGCATGTCGGCGCGGTCCGAAAAGATCGACTTCATCTGCAAGGCATTCGCCACGTTGGAGCCCGAAGACTTTCGGGATTTCATCAACGAGCGACTCATGGAAGTCAGCCCGGCCACGGCGGATCGGGAGTTCGACCTCCTGCGCGTCGTGTGCAACTTCGGCATTGACTTCTGCCGTATCCCGGTAGCCATCCACCCCATGAAAGGGGTCAAGTCACCCAAATATTGGAACGAGCGGAACCGTCGCTTGCGGGGTGACGAGGAACAACGCCTCATGGCCGCCGCCGAGGATGAAGACCGCAAGGCCTCCATCGCCTTCCGCGTCGAGGAACTCCTGGCTTCCAAGTACACGCAAGCGACCGAGACGAAGTACCAACGCCTTCAGTTGCTCAAGGTCGTTCAGGCAGATGCAGAAGCCAGCTACGTCCATGTGCCACTCTTTGCGACATTCATTCAATTCCAACTGATGACGGGCGCCCGAAAGAGCGAGGCCCTGAAGGCAACGTGGGACCGTGCCGACCTTGAAGGCATGCGCATCTTCCTGCCCGAGACGAAGAATGGGCGGCCTCGCAACCTCATCGTCCGCACGGCCCTCATCCACCTCCTCGGACAACTCCCGCGCACGGACGAACGCATCTTCCCCATCAGCGAAGCGCGACTGCGCAAGGTCTGGACGCGCATTCGCGTTGCCGCCAGGATTCCAGTGGAAGGCGACGACGCGCTCTACATCCACGACCTGCGGCATGAGGCGATTTCTCGCGTGGCAGAGGCCGGCAGCAATACGCCCGGCGGATTTACGCTCACAGACCTACAGATGTTCAGCGGCCATCGCGACCTTCGCATGCTGCTGCGCTACACCAACCTGCTCCCCAAAGGTCTGGCCCAGCGACTGGACGCAGCGTTCGCCGGTGACGAGTCCCATACGACCCACAAGGGGCGGAGGCGGCTGACCAGCAAGGCGGAAGTCAAGCTTGAGTTGGTTGTGAACACGCCGCTTGGCGACTCCGATGCACCCGCGGTGCAGCCCGCTTCGGAGTCCGATGGCGACGTCGGTTCGACCGATGCAAATTCCCATCTCGAAGAGGCGGCCTGACACCCAAGCGTTGACCGCCGGCTGTTGCGAGGCAGTTGGCGGCATGTCTTGCCGCACCCCTCCACGCCGTGGAGATCGAATTCAACCAGGCGCGTCGTTCTCTTTGGCCCAAGCGGCCGTCATCAAAACGACGCGTTCCTTTAGCGAGGAAATATGCCTTCTTTCAATCCTGCATCGCCCGCAGCCGAGCAACGCGAAGCCTGCTTCTTCGGCCTCCACCCTGAGCTCTGCTTCGCACCGACCTGGCTACCTCGAACCAAGAGCGGCTACTCAACGCTGACGGCCCGAGACTTCCAAGGCACTGTATCCGCACACCGACTAGCGGTCATGCTCCTAGTCGGACCTCTCAAATACGGCGACATGGCGCTTCACCGATGCGGCCATGCGAGTTGCTACAACCCCTACCACCTGTATGTAGGCGGAGACGCGGAGAACCGGAGGGACAAGGTCCTGCATCAACAAGCCGACTGTCTATGGGGTCCACTCGAATTGACTTATCGACGCGGTGAAGAGGCGGTGTTCATGCCGCAACCTCTGGTGCTCAGCGCTGAGGACAGCCATTTGCCTGCGAGCTTTGGAGGGTTCAAGCCGGGCGAATGCGTGCATTGCGACTGGCTCCACTCCACGCACGATGGCTATCAGCAGGTGCATGAAACGAGCATGTCTGGCGAAGTGGTTGGCGCACACCGCAAGGTCTACGCGCTGTTCAACGGCCCGCTAGGCAAATACGACATCGTGAGCCATGCATGCGGTGACCGCACCTGCCTGAATCCGTATCACCTGTTCATTTCGGGCCGCCACCCATGTCCTCGGGATTTCGACTTCGCGCATGACAAGCGTTTCCGGCTCTCGTCGGAAGGCCTGGCACGGATTGCCGACCTTTCCAAGAGCGTCTCGGAACTCGCCCTCGAACTGGGTGTGCACCCGAATACCGTTGCCAGCCGACGGGCGGACCTCCGACACGCGCTCCGGTGTTCGGCACTAGCGCTGCCCTGATGCTGGACTCTGCGTCCAGGTTCAACGCACGCATGGCCTGGCAACGCCGGGCCGGTACGCGCCTTTAAAGCCAGCCCTAGAGGCGCGCGACACATGCTCCAGCTTTCAGTGACGCATCGCCCGGCCACACTTCACGGCTTGGACCAAGGCCCACCGCGACATGCGCTCCAGGCATTGGCGGTGGAAGGTCATCTCCGCTGCATGCTCAAGGCCATCTGCAATCGCCTTGGCACTTCGCAGCAAGAACTGGCGCGTCCAGTCGGCAAGGCCTGGGCAGCCGAAGCCAATTTCATGGCCGTCGGAGTTTGGAAACGTGCCTTCGACTGTCCGGAAATTCAAGTCCGTCCAGACCCAGGAACCTACGCTCGGGTCATCGTCCATCTCCTCGTCCATCGCTCGACCCGGAGGTGGAACATACGTAATGGACAGACTACTCCGATCACCCGTGTCCAGCCACAGACGCGCGCCAGCGAGGTAGATGCACTCGAGTTCGAACGAGTCGAGTTGATTGATGAGCTGGGTGACCTGCTTCTTGAGTTTTGATGTTGATTGCGTCATGGGGTGGTTGCTGGGCCGATGCAGATGGCCTGGGTCAAGCGGCAATGGACTCGGGAGAATGCTGAAGTGCTTTGCAGCGCTACCTCGGTAGACGGCTTGACCCGGCGAGCCGGCGATTTGAAGTTGGACATTCAACGTATAGGGCGCCGAGGCCCTCATGTCCGACGGTTGCATCTACTTTTTGATGTCACTGAAGTCCAGCCAAAACACAGCCGATTGCCCCTACAGCTTTTAATATGTATTCTGGCGATACAAATCAAATGCTGTAAGTCAAATTTGCTGCCCACAGCCTGTATGAGCTCGCAATTCACGGTCCGCACCGCTGACCACCTACCAACCCTCCTTCAGGCCTTCCGCAAGGAGGCGCGGCTGACCCAAAGCGAGGTCGCTTTGCGTCTGGGTGTGACGCAGCAAACGTACTCGGCGCTGGAGCGCAACGCAGGCACAGTCGGAGCCGCCCGGCTTCTCAAGCTGCTGCACATCCTTGGCGTTGAACTGATCCTTTGTAAACCAGGCAGCATTCAAGCGCCACCGGCAGACTCCGACCAGGCCAGTTGGTGACGCAGCGGTCGCATGGGATCAGGAGAGGCGCGCCTGTCGCACACATGAATCCTGCGACCGAACGCAGTCCAGTACGTGCCGTCCTGTCAGGCGACTTTCCAGAATTCGTCGTAGACACGCATGTGCAAATTCCGCATCTTTCGTTGAGAGGACCCTCTGGGCACGAGTTAATGTTTTGGCGCGCGCCTTCGCCTTGGTATCGTTGGGGGAAATGAATCGGAATCCCGACGGGAGGCGGGGCAGAGTTCATGGCAAATCTGTACGTAGATGTCGACGAAAGATCGACAGAGCGGCTGCGCGGAACGGTGCGCCGCTTGCATAGGACGGGCCGATATTTCCAGGATTTGCGCGAAGACGACGACCCGGTTCAGTACCTGCTCGATGTCTTGTTTCCAGATGGAGCGCCGCGACCCTGGCACGTAGCCAACGTCAGCCTCGACAACTTGCAGGAGCGCACGACGCTGGCGCTGCGGCCAGTGATTCTCGCGCCCGAGGCCTGGCCTTTTCCTCGCGGCTTCTCGCTAGGAGTGAGCGGCTCATGGCCACGCACTGCGCCTCAGCCCGTCCTACGCATCCGCGATGTGTTCGAGATCGCCGACGCGCCGACCCGCGCCTTCGAGGCGCAGGCCCAAGCCTTCGTCTATCAGGCCGAGCGCGTGCCGCGCGGTGTACCGTTTGCAGACAACCTGCTCAACTCCCAACTGGCAGCCTCGCTGCCCCTAATCTCCCGCGAAACCCAGCAGCGACTCCAAGACTGGACCGACTTCATTGAGTGGAAACGTAATCTGGTCCGGGCTTGCGCCCGCGGACTGAGATACGTTGACCGCGGCTGGAGCGAGGACGGCAACAACTTGGTGTTCCGCCTGCAGGTAAGTGACGAGGCCGCCCTGGTTGATGCGCTGAAGTCGTTGCGCAACGAGACGCTTCAGGCCTTCCCGCTGGAAGCTTCAGCCGACCCTTGGACATTTACTCCAGCTGAAGAGACTGAGCAACGGGGTCGACGCGGCCGCATGTCCGCACAAGGCACCCCATTGGGCCGAGCAGCGTCGCGCGATCCCCGCCGAACTGGCCGCGCACAACCGCGCGGCGATGAGAATCCTGGCGGCCTGAGTGCCGAATGGGAGATAGCGCCTGCGGACGACGACGTCGACCTGATTGCCGGAGGCCCGGAAGCACAGGCCGCGGTTCTGGCCCGCATCCCGGAGCAGGGCTTCCTCTCAATTTCGCTGGCTGGCGACCTTTCGCTGCTTCGCCGTCACGAACAGGCCGTGGGACGGCTGCGCGACCAGGGAGGGTATTCGCCTTATCTGTCGGCCTACCTGTTTGACGTCAAGCAGGCGCGCTGTCCACAGAGCGCAGGGCAAGAACCGGCTTGGTTATCGCCCGATCTCAACCCGCCTCAGCGCGAGGCCGTACGCAAGATGCTGGACGCCCCCGACCTCTGCCTCCTGCAGGGTCCGCCGGGGACGGGCAAGACGACCGTGATTGCCGAAGCCATTGCGCAGATGGTGCGGCGCGGCGAGTCGGTGTTGCTGGCGTCCCAAGCCCATACCGCCGTTGACAACGCGCTAGCGCGACTGGCCGACAACACGGCAGTGCGGGCTATTCGCCTGGGTCCGCCCAACAAAGTGACGGACGATGGCAAGGCGTTCATCGGTGCAGCATCGCTTGGACGGTACTACGCGGCACTGGCCAGCCATGCCGAGCGCGAGCATTTGTTACCTTGGCAGCGTCAGGACGAGGCGCTTCAGGCGCTCACGTCGTGGTGCCAGCGCGCCGAGTTCGTGCTGGCAGACGCGCAGGCGGCGCTGGACCGCCAGATGTCGCATGCCCGGAACGAAGAGTCGCTTCGCGCCACCCTGTCCACGGCATGGGAAGACCTGCAGGCGACGCTGCGCGCACGCGAGACAGTCACCGCTCAGCATTTGGCAGCGACGGCGCTAAGCCGTCTGGCAGAGGACCCGTCCGCGGTAGGGACACTAGCCGCGCTGCCACCTGGGCTGCTGGCTGAGGCCGATGCCGCGGCACTCGCCGTGCTGGACTTGGCATCCCAAGGCGTGCCGCTGAAGGCCACGGCTGCGGACTGGCGCGACCTCGACCACCAGCGGCCCCAAGTGCTGGCATTGCTGTCGCGCGACGCGACGCGAGCACGCAAGGCGTGGGACAAGCTGCGCAGTGACGCGTTACGCATCAAGGCACAACCGGCCGCGGCACAGGACCCTGCTACGCGACTGCGCATCGACGAACTCTCGGCGCAGGTCAATGAACTCATGAATGCTGCGGCGCGCGAGGATGCCGGGCCGCAGGTCATACAGGACTGGCAACGCAAGAACAAGGAACTGCAGCAATTGCGCCGACAAGGTACGGCTGCACTGGATGTCGGCGCATGCCACGATCTGTTCGTCGAGCCGCACCCTTGGCTCGTCGTCGGCAGCGATGCCGAGGCCTGGGCCGCACGACTTCAAAGCCGGCTGGACATCATCGAGTCGCCGCTGCGTTGTGCGGAATTGGCGCTGCAAAGCCTGATTCAGCAAGCCAACCGACTAGCGCAAGCGCCAGTGGACACCGCGGTAGACGAAAGACCTTGGCAAGAGGCTCAGGCGGCACTGCAGCGCCATCACGCCGTGGCTTCCGAACTGCAGCAGGAAGCCGAATCATTTGACACCCGCGCGACTCAATTGCTTGCGGAACACCCACAGCCCGGTGCGCTCCAGTCCTGTGGCGGCCAGGCGCAGGAAGGCCTGCGCAGCGCACTAGCCACCAGCATGCAGGCGCAGGATGTGCTGAGGCGCCAGGCCGACCTGCAGCACGCGCGGCGCCACGCTTGGCAGCCGCTGCTGCAGGAATGGGTGCGCGACCTGCGGGATGCGAAGTCAGCAGCGGCAGACTGGGAGCTACTGGAGCAAGACTGGCCCTCGCAATGCAATGTAGTGGCCATCACCTGCACTGAGAACCCACGCACGCTCGACGACCAGGGACACAGCGGATTCGACGTAGCAATCGTGGACGAGGTGAGCAAGGCCACGCCACTCGAGTTGCTACTGCCGCTGATGCGCGCGAGGCGCGCGGTGCTGGTGGGCGACCACCGCCAATTGCCGCCCCTGTTCCAAGAGAGCATGGACGCCGTAACGTTCGCCGACGCCGCCGAAGAGGCCTCGGAAGGCGGTGGCAACCAGGCCACCGAGTTGACCGAAGCGAACCTTAAGCGCTATGAGCGTATGGTCACCGCCTCCCTGTTCAAAGAGCACTTTGAGCTGGCGTCCGACGACATCCGTGGCAGGCTCAATGTCCAGTTCCGCATGCATCCGCAGATCATGCAACTGGTCAACCACTTCTACGAAGGCACGCTCACCTGCGGCCTGACCGACCCGGACAAAGCGCGCAGCCATGGCCTCACCCTTCCCGACGCTTCTGGCCGCGAGTTGCTGGGCCCCGACGATCACGTGCTGTGGATCGACACTTCCCGCGACCTGCTCGGGCAGCTATGCACGGAAGACCTCGACTCGCAAGGCCGGCCGCTGCGCACCAACGAGCTCGAGGTGAAGTTGATCGTTGAGCTTCTGCAGCGGCTGGACACTCAGGCGCTGGCTACTCGCGGCCCTACTGCCAAGCGGCTCACTGTTGGCGTAGTTTCCTTCTACGCCGGCCAGCTGCGACGCCTGCGCCAGGCCATCCGAGCAGCCCAGCCGCCTGGGGGCTGGCGTGCGCTGGATGTAGACAGCAACACTGTCATCCGATACCAAGGCAAGGAAAAGGACGTTGTATTGGTGAGCTTGGTTCGCAACGACGGAGGCGCTCGTCGCTACCGCTCATCGCGCTCCAACGTGGCCCGCTACGAGTTCATTAACGTGGCGATGTCGCGCGCGCGCAGCCTGCTCATGGTGCTCGGCGCACGCTCCATGTTCGAAGGATTCGAGGTGCCGCTGCCACGCATGGATGGCCCCGGCATCGTGAGCCGTCCCGTCTACCGCGACATGCTCAAACAGTTGGAGAGAGACGGCCGCCTGGTCGAGGCGCGCCAGGTATTGGCACCGCCGCGCCCGGCTCCGCGATCACCTCGCCCACAAATGCATGGCGATAAGACAAAGGGAGGTCGGTAATGCTGTTGGCCAGTTTCAATGCAGGTGTACCGGTGTTCGCGGTGCATTCAGATGTCGAGCACGTCACGCCACGCGTGCCCACGGCATTCGAGAAGATGGTGCTGCGTTTGGTCGAAGCTGCACAGAGCCAGAGCGCTCTGGGCGCGACCAGCATGCGCGCAGCCTTCGAAGACATGCTGGGCATGGCCGATGCGCCACGACTACTCGCACCGTGTATTGGCGAACTGTGCGGGCTACAAGTGTTGGTCGCACCAGATGCCGAGGATCCGATAGAGGCACCGCTTTCGACGTGGCAGCTCACTGCTCAAGGCCGTGACTTCTGGCGCCGCGGTTTACTGCCGCGCCGTGCCAACCATGAGACGGTCATGCTCGGCTACGACCTAGTCAGCGGTGAGCTCAGTCCCTGGCGCGAGGGGCAAACTGGCGAGCAAGCCCCCCAGGCAAGCCTGGACTATTCGGTACCTAACCTCGATTTCGCCCCGCTGGTGACGGCGGCCCTGCATGCCAAGCGCCCCCCCTGGCTCAAGCCCAATACCGAAATCGTCAGCGTGCAGGCGGGCGTGGTTGATACGCGCTGGCGCCTCGTGGCGCTGCAATTGGATATGGCAGCCGACGGCACACTCACACTGCGAGCCGTCAACGATGACGCTTTCAACGCGTGGCTGCGCAGTGCACAACCCGAAATCGTGTGGGAGCGGCTCGTAGCCCCGGCTTTGGGCGTCACGCGTGCGCAGCCTATAGGCGGTGCCCCGGTGCTGAGCCTCACCGACGTGGTTGCAGCGTCCACCATCGCGCCACTTTCGAACACCGAGCGGAAAGTGCCGGCACGCAAGGGCTGGTCGCTGGTTGTTCTATCGGGCGAAGAGCCGACGGAAGACGTGCCAGCGCAAGCGGCGGATATCGTGCACTTGCGCCCTGCCCCGCGTCGGTTCAGCTTGTGGCCACACAAGCTCCAGGAACCCAAAGTGGCCGAGGGCAGTATTGCGGTGCAACTAGACACTCCCGCAGAGCTACCCGTAGGCCTGCGCCGCATCGAGCTACGCGCTCCCGAGGGCGCCCCACAGGCCTGGTCCGAGGGTGTCGCAATGGTGTACTGGGGCGGCCAGGGCCGGCCGGTGCAGATGCGCGCGGAACTGACCGTTGAGCGCGCGCAGGCAGCGTGGGACTTGGTGCGCGCCGCGCTGCGGGAGTGGTTGGCGAGCCAGTCCCAGCTTGCCGTCGTTCCCATGGCACTGTGGGTCGCATCCCCTGAAGCCGCTGTGGCGCAATGGCTGCGCCATGCCGGAACTCTTGGGAGTGACGCTTGGCTTGGCGGGCTGGCCGACTTTCTGACGCGCCTGAAACACAGACTGGATGTTTCGTCAGAACAGCTTGGCCGGGCCCCCTGGGCAACGACCTTGCGGGAAGCGTGCGCAGGAGTGATCGACCGTGCGGGCAGCCAACTTAGCATGCCCGAAGGCATCGAACTGCTTGAGGCGCTGCGAAGGCTGCCACTGCGGCAGCCGGCCTTGGCGCGCATGGTGCTTGATCGCATCTCCTCTCAAAATCACGACGCCGACTTGCAACGGCTACGCCAGGCGCTAGGTGACGAGGCAATCGTCCTACCCGCAAGCCTGCTGGGCGAGCAGGTGCGCAAGACGCTTTTGCGTGCAACGCTAGGCGGCGACAAGGCCCCGACGTGGGGACCTCACGAGTTGCAGGCATCGCTACAGGCCTTTGCGGAATCCTACGGACAGGCTCGACGCCGGATACCGCCGGTGCTACTCGACCAGCCTGCTCAATCGTCAGCAGCGTGGCATGAGGCAATGCGCGTGCAGCCGGCTCGCACGTTGTCAGCCATTGTCGAGTTACAGCGTGCCATGGCCGACGTGCTTGCGGTCCTGCAACTTCCTAAGGAGGCTCTGGACAAGCCAGCCGGCCGACTGCAGGAGCTGCGCTTGGCGATGAACGCCCGGCTGGCGCCGCCGCTGATGCCGGGCCAGCGGGCTGTAGTCATCGACACCAACGTGTTGCTCGACATGCCGGAGATTTTCGAGTGCATACCGGCACAGGACGTTCCCATCGTCTCGCGCGCGGTGATCCAGGAGTTGGACGGACTTAAGCAACCCCGCCCGGCTGAAGACCCGGAAAAGCAGGCCCTCGCGCAGCGCGCAAGGGCTGCTAGCCGTGCACTTCAAGACCTTGATCGCATCGTTTTCGAAGGTCCACGTCGCGAGCAGTGTGCCGCCGACCTGCCGCCCACGCGCGACAACGAAATTCTGGCCGCTGCCGCCTACTACGCGCTCAGCCCCGTGCTGCTGTTAAGCACCGACCGCAACCTGCGCCACACGGCCAAGGGCGTTGGCGTGTCGGCGCAGACGCCGCAGGACTATCTAAAAAGCCTAAACAAGCCCCACGCGCCGTTGCAACCGGCGCGAGACCGGAGCACCGTGCGATGAGTAAGAAAGAAGACATGCGCTACGAACTCGAGCGCCAACGGCGCCAAGAGTTGTTCGAGGCGCGGGTACGTGAGACAGCGCAACGTTTTCTGCAGCGCCATGAGGCACTGCTCGACGACCTGCGCACTCAGGGCATTGACGCCGGCGTGGCGACCGAAGTGCGTCAGGCGCGACAAGACCTGGAGCGCGCGCACGCCTTGCTGCGCAGCGACCCGGCGGCGGCGCGCACGCTGAGTATGGAGATCGGCAGCCGACTGCACGGCCTACCGGCACAGGCACGCGCCACATTCCGCGCTGCTCGGGAAGCAGAACTGCAGGCGCACGCACATGCCGAGCAGGTAGCGCTGCAAGGCCTGGAAGCCGCCTGGCGAGACCGGCTTTCCGCCTGGGAAGACCCGCTAGCACGCGAGTTGGCTGCACCGGCTTTGGCACGGCTACGCCGGGAACTATTGCAGCGTGGGCAGACGGCCACGCTCTCCGATCTGGACGCCGGACTGTCACAGGTGCAAGCCGAAGCGAAGGCCGGTGCCGATGCCGTCAGAGCGCAAGCTGCTCGTGAGGCCGAGGCACATGCTGCACAGGCGCTGAGGGCCGAGTTGCAGGCCGTAGGTGCTGCGCCCGTAGATGTTTCAGCGTCGCCACAAGCGTTGTCGCAAGCGTTGGCCCAGGCAGTGGAACGAGAAGACGACGCAGCGGTAGGCGAAGCGGTGCGTCGCGAGGTGGTGCGCGCGGTGAATCAGGCCCTGCTAGACGCGGGATTCGTGGTGGAGAAGCCGCGCCGCGTGCACGAGGCTGACATGGACGAAGTAGTGCTGCGTGCAGCGCGCCCGTCTGGTGCCGAAGCCGTCTTCCGTGTCGACCTGTCGGGCGCAATGCACTATGAATTTGACCGCTACGAGGGCACGAGTTGCCGCAAAGACATTGACCAGGTGCTGCCGTCGCTTGAGTCTGTCTACGGCATTCGCCTGTCGGAGCGGCGCGTAATTTGGGAGAACCCCGACGACCTGCAACAGGATGCACGCCCGCGTCCTGATACCGAGAGGAGCAACACTCGTGGCTGACGAACTGGACGACTGGCTGGGTGCCTTCCGGCGCGAGTGCGGCTTGCGGCGCGTGGTGATTCTGCATGGGCAGATGCAGGATTTGGTGGCTGACACAACGCAAGCCGGTCGATGGATCACGGCGCGCGACGCGGCACTACAGGCGCTATCTGCGCTGGGCTACTCCCAGGTCGTGTCCTGGGACCGCGTGCATGGCGTTTCGGGCGTCGACGAACGGACATGGCGGGCACTCCAGGCCGGAGCCGTTCATGCGCGTGCGGCAGCGCCGCCACAGTCCACCGCAGGTGAGGAATACGACCTGGGCGAGCCCGCGATTCCTCCACGCGGAGCGCCAACTGCGGTACCGCGCGGCGCTGCAGGCAACTCGCCGGGCGTGTCACCGCAGGATTTTCTGGCCACGGTCGCGCACCACCTGCGCTCAGGCGAAAACGGCGCGCCGGTAGCCTTCGTCATTGACTGGTCACACTACCTGTTCGGCAGTGCAAACAACCTCAGTGAGGCCGAGCGCGGCTGGTTGCTACAGATCGGGCAAGCCACGCGTGATGCACCGACCGATCTACGACTCCAAGATCTTCGCCGTCCGCAGCCACTGCTCGTGATGGTGGTCGACGGCGCGCTAGCACTGCCACCGCAGTTGCACCTGAACAACCCACTGTTCAAGGGCGTGGCCGTTCCACTACCCACCCGTCGGGAGCGCGAGCGAACGCTGCTGACACTGGCTCATGTCTTCGATGTGGCCCCGGCGCTGCAGGCGAACTCAACGGCTTTGGCCGACATGACCGATGCCCTCGACGGCCTAGCGATGCGCGACATCCTCAATCTGGCCCGGCTTTCGCGTCAGACCGGGCGCATGCGACCCGACGCCCTGGTGGCGCTTTACCGCTACGGCACACGTCGCTCGCCGTGGGAAGAACTGGACCGCGACAAGTTGGTCTCGGCGCGCGAGCGTCTGGCACTGCGTGTTAAGGGCCAGCCTCAGGCCATTGAAGCCGTTAACCAAGTGTTGGTACGCGCCTTCACCGGGCTGGCCGGCCTGCAGCACTCGGCACGCCAACGCACCCCAAAAGGCGTGTTGTTCTTCGTCGGCCCCACGGGTGTTGGCAAGACAGAACTTGCCAAGGCGCTGGCGCAGTTCATCTTCGGAGACGAGGAGGCCTGCCTGCGCTTCGACATGTCCGAGTTCAACCACGAGCATGCTGACCAGCGCCTAGTCGGTGCACCGCCGGGCTACGTCGGCTACGAAAGCGGCGGACAACTCACCAACGCAGTCAAGCAACGACCCTTTTCGCTGCTCCTGTTCGACGAGATCGAGAAGGCGCACCCTCGCATCCTGGACAAGTTCTTGCAAATTCTGGAGGACGGCCGGCTTACCGATGGCAAGGGTGAGACGATGTCGTTCTCCGAGACGATGATCGTCTTCACCTCCAACATCGGAGCCTCACAGGTAGACCCTGAAGCCGTCGACGTACGCGCCGCGTTCGTCGAACGGGTGCGCGAGCACTTCTGTCACAAGCTCGACCGACCCGAACTGCTCGGGCGCATCGGCGAGAGCAATATCGTTCCGTTCAACTTCATTCGCAGCGAGGACTTTCTCGTCGACATCGCGCGCACCAAGCTCACTCCACTGCGCCAGCGACTGCGCGAAAAGTGGGGCATCGAGGAACTACGCTTTCAGGACGAAGCACGTGCGCTGCGCGCAATCGTGCGCCAAGCCGACCCTACCGCCGGCGGCCGCGGGGTGCCCAATGCGATGATGACGCACCTGTTCGATCCGCTGTCGTCGTTCCTGTTCGACAACCTGGCGCATCCGGACGACGCGCGCGGAAGAGTCCTGCAAGTCATGCAGGCAGGCGACCGGGCCGCCTTTATCTTCGACCTTGCATGACGCAGGACGCGTGGCTCAACGTTGCGTCCTGGTTGCCATGCACTGAGGCAGAGGGACCTGGCCGTCGCGCGGCGCTGTGGGTCCAGGGTTGCGACAAGCGCTGCCCAGGTTGCTGCAACCCCGGGATGCTTCAGTTCACCGAACGGGAGTTGCTGCCCGCTGCTGAAATCGTCCGACGTCTATCCATTGCGCGGAGCACTTTCGATATCGAAGGGGTGACATTCCTCGGAGGGGAGCCCATGCTACAGGCGCGTGGTTTAGCCCAAGTAGCGCTTGCAGCCCGGGCAATGGGCCTTTCAGTGATGGTCTTTACAGGCTACACACTCGACGAGCTCGAAGCGGTGCAGCCAGTTGCGTGGCAGGACCTGCTGCAAGTTACAGACGTTTTGGTAGATGGTCCGTACTTGGCGCAGAACCCGGACAGGGAGAGGCGTTGGATTGGCTCAACGAATCAAGGCGTTCACTACCTCAGCAACCGATACGAGTCGTCCATCGAGCGGCTGCCCAAGGCAGGGCGCGATGTCGAAATGCGCTTTGGGCTAGATGGCGCGGTACGAATCAACGGATGGCCGGTGCGGATGATTAGGCCTCGCAAAGCGCTCTGATCCCACCAGACACCTGCTGCAAGGCAATGTCTCCGCAGCAGTACCGAGAGATCGCTCGTCGCTCAACGCGCGGCCGCTCCCTCACATCCAGGGAGCCTAAGGCATGTACTGACCAGGGCCGATGTGCGCAATGCACATAGGACCGCCCACATCCCCAAACATCGGCAGCCGCCTCGCTGGGCGGCCGCAACCACTCTACACGACCAGGCATAGCCGGGCCCTTCGGGCGCTAGGCCAGCCACCCTGGGGGCTACGCCCCCCTGAGCGCCTTGCACACCCCCAGGGGGTGGGTTCGCGGACGCGTGCTGCGAGCAGAACTGCACGCTGAGGCTGTATAGCGCCGAGCCGGCGGGTGCTCGCGCGGCTACCCTCGCGTGATGAAGTTCAAAGTTATCGAAGGCGGGCTAGCTACTGCCGAAGCGCCGCGCCCCTCGCCAGCAGGAATGCGCCCGGGCGCCATTGAAGAAGAGCGCCTGCGCCAGGCTATCCTGCGCCTGCCGGTGCCTGACACGGGGATCACAGTCGAAGCCGCGCTTGATGAAGTCTGCGCCCGGCTCGATAACGCCGAGCTCTCGAGCTCAGAGCGCCTAGAGTTCCTGTGCTGGCAGATGCAGCAAGAGCTGGGGCTACGCTTCCAGCTCGTGAACCCCGCGCTAGGTCTGGCGCGAGATGGCTTCCTGAGCCTGTTCAACCCAGCTGCGCTGCTGCACGCACACCCTGAGCTGGCGGGGCTGCATCCGAAGGCTCACCCCTTCCTGCACGTAGGCTAACCACCCCTTCAGCGTGGCTCCCAAGCCCATCCAGCGCTGCGTTTTCAGTGGTTTCAAAGGCTATGCCGGGCTCTAAAAAGTCAACGCTTCAAGTATGCTTGAACGCATGCGAGCAGCCCTCAAATATCAGCTTCGGCAAGCCATCCGAGCAAGCGGGCGGCGGGCCGGGGACATCGCTATTCAGGCTGGTATCTCCGGACAGCAGATGGCTGACTTGTTGCGCGGCCGAGGCGACTGTCCGATGTGGGTTTTCGAGGCCGTCTGCGACCGGCTCGGGCTCAACGCCGAGCTGCGCCAAGGGGTCGAACACGGGTACGCGCCCGGGCCGGTTCCATCAGTTGTAGACCTGGCCCTCGGGCGCCTGCAGCACTGATTTCCGCCCCACCCTCGATGTCCGACCAGGGCCGAGGCGCGCAACGCCCCAGGGGGCCCCGAACTCTGATCCACGCCTCGGCGGCCGCTCGCTGGCGGCCTTCCAGCGCTGCGCTAGACAGCAGGTTTCCACCCCTCCAGGGACACGGCCGGGCCGGGCTCGTGTAGCGCTTCGCCGAGCAAAGTTGCCCTGGGGCAACTCTTCGCGGACGCACTAGCTAGCGCAGAGTCGGGAGCTGTTTCGACCCCGGCGCGGGGTTGAAACGGCGGCTCGACGGCCAGCGATTCGAGCGCCTCACCAGCCCGCAGGCAAAGCGCCCCGCGAACGCGGATTAGCACCTCTCGAACGCGGCGCCGAGCCCTCGCGCTGAGCCTCCGCAGCGTGCCCCAGGCGGGCTTGCCGGGCTCGCGTGGCACCCCTCATGTAGCGCCAGATTGCGCTTCGCCTGCGGGCTGGGAGACGCCTCGCCAGCGGGTCTAAAAACGCTGCGCCCCAGGGGTCTGGCTATGCCGTTTCGGGGGTGGATAAGTGCAGGCGAGCGGGGTGTGGAAGGGGCTTGCGAAGGGGCTTGTGGTGAGATGGCGGGTGGCGGGCCTGGGTGGGGAGATTGCGGGTGGCAGGCCTTTGCAATCGGTAGGGTGGCTGAGCAGTCTGACGTTAGAGTAGAGTCATGCAGCGTCCCTGAGCCGTCTGACTTACGCGCGCACGAGGCGTCGAGGTGGCTGGCCAGGCGCTCATGGCCTGATCGCACGCTGAAAAACTCCCGGCTACGCGCAGCGACAGCACGCTGAAGAACTCCCGCCCATCTCGACTTGCCCCAGGGCAACTTCAGGGTGAAGCAGAAGACGAAGGCGGAGATGAAGCCAAAGGTGAAGGCGAAGACGTGACCGGCGGCGGAGTTGTCCCAGGACAACTTTTTGGCTTTTGCTACACGCTGCGGCGACTGCTCTGGCTTTTGCTACACGCGCAGCCGCTCGTTAGTACGCGTCAGGCGCTGCTCTAGCGCTTCCGCAAGTTCAGCTGCTTGCAGCATCAGCTCTTCGATGCGCCTGGTCGTCGACAACATCAGCGGCAACTGGCCTCGATCAGCCGGCGGAGACGACGCCGGCAGAGTTGCCCCGGGGCAAGTTCTGGCTTTTGCTACACGCTCGGCGGATGCTCTGGCTTTTGCTACACGACACGCTCAGGCGGCTGCCCTGGACACAAGTTAAGAGCGATATGCACCCCGAGTACAGCTTCGGCAGCATTAGCCACATGGTCACAGGCATGCGCACCGGCGCGCATCAAGATGTCGGCACTGCGTCATGAACTGCTCGCTGACGAAATGCGGGAAGGGCTGACATCGGCGAGGTCTTCGGCCCCGCGCACTGAAAGTGCAACCACATCAGCCAGAAGCCCGCCCCACTCGGCGGGCTTCTACTACCCGGGGTAGTCAGCCGCACTGGCTGGCGTGTAGCAAAAGCCAGAAGCTCCGGCGACACTGTGAGCAAGCAGGAGGAAGCCATGCACGCACCGGAGCTGCACGCAATAGAGCACACGCTGCGGCGCACGCAGACGATGATTGAGTTGCTGCGCGCGCGAGTTGCAGCGCACGACGAGCTTGCTGACCGCGGCGAGCTGTCGCTGCTGTCTTCGACTACGCGCCGGATCGAAGCGCTGATGCAGCAAGCAGCTGAGCTTGCAGAAGCGCTGGAACAGCGGCTGGCGCGCACGAACGAGAGGCTCGGCGTGTAGCAAAAGCCAAGCGCTGCGCGCTTGCGGGTGAGGCGCCTCGGACGCACGCATGTGAGAGTCAAGCCGCTGGATATGTGCGAGCCCAACCAAGGCGGCCGGTGGCCGCTTCAGGCAGACCAACCGCCGACAGCCCCCTCGAGGCAAGACAGGCCCACCAAGACCGCCAGCAAGGGCGCGAATACGGGCGCCACGCCATGAACGAGAGCCAGGCAAGGGCTGGGTAGCCAGACGATGTCCGAAGCGCTCAAATACTCGTTTAACACCTCAACGGCCCTCCGCGCAGCGGATCATGCGTCCCACCCAGCCGGCCAACGAGCCGGCGAGACGAGCGACAGCTCGTCCCTGGTTGGACATTGGCGGGAGTAGCTCAGTTGCAGGAGTCGCGGCACGCATCAGCTGCGGGCGGGAGTAGCTCATCAACCCCAAAGCCCGCCGCCGGCGAAGCAAGCAGCCTCGCGCGCACGGCAATCAACGCTTACATAGATCTTAGAGATGAGCATATCAATGCTTTGATCTATATCCTTACCTAATATATATCTATATAACGTCAGACAGCCCACCCACCCTACCGCCCCAGCAGCCAAAATCCCCATATTGAATCAAGGGCCTAGTGCACCCGCTGTGTCAGACAGCTCCCAGGGAGGCTGCCTCCAGCCCAGTTCGAAGCCCCTTCCGAAGCCACTTCATGCCTCTCGACCGTTGAATTGGGCCGCAGAGGCACCCACAGCCCCGACACCCTGAATGAGAGCAAAAATTCTTCTTTCATAATTGACGTTATGAAAGAAGAACGCCCCAAAGCGAACGGCGAGCACTTTCTCTCAAATTGCAAGTTACATTTAATTCAGATCGACGACAATTTCGTGAACAATTCACGCAGCATCGTTCGCGGATACGGCAACACGGGCCTATACTGACTAGGCAAAATCGCAACGACATTGCGACTGCGCAAGGCGTTCTGAACAAATGCGCTTTGCGCATTTTGGATGCTGCGGATCCATTGGTGCCCAGCCTTTAACTTCGTCGCAGCCCGTCGCGCATCGAAATCCATTGATCCCGTCCCTCGCCCTTTCGCGGACCGAGGCTCTTGGCTCATCAATGTTTCTTCGAATGCCTGTCGTCACTCCCAGCCCCATCCCCTCGTCGCGAAACCGCTTTGCGGAACCTCCGACTCTCATTTCCGCCTTTGCCGAGCCCCTTTCGGACCAGCGTATTTCAGCGTCAATCGCTAACGCCCTGACGGAGCTCCAAACGAAGGAATTTTCCGTGCTGTGTATGAAGGGTGGCACCCTCGGTTTCCACTTTGAAACCAGAAAAGCAACGCTACAACCAATCGAATCGGCCGAAACCCACCCGAATATCGAAGTTGTTGCCGCCCCATCTCCATTGGGACCCGCTATCTTGAGCATCTCAATGCCGCTGCCGCCCTTCCCTCACGCTGGAGCACTGGCACTGGAACGGCAGGGACTTTCAGCCAAGGGCTGGAATTCACTCTTTAAATGGATGCGGCAGAAGTATTTGGAAAGCATCCCTCTCTGGGTTTTCCACTTGCGCGAGATAGAGGAAGGCGCATTGAAGGAGCTGAATGCGCGTGCGCGTTCACCGAAGTCGGCTTGAAGTGCCGCCTAATGAATACGCACCACCAAGGCTCCCCGCGCTATATCGAACTGCCGTTCGACATTGTTGGCGGCGGTCAGGATCCGCTGTTATTCGGCGGTGAGGACGCGGTTTTGCAGCTGAGCCAGTAGCGGGAACGAACAGCGGCAAGCTCCCTGCGGATCCCGACGCAGAGGCGACGGCATCAACCG
>NZ_JBIGHY010000067.1:0-255 GCF_043555865.1 Pelomonas dachongensis | reverse complement strand
CCGAATCCAGCTTGGCAGACCTGGCCGAGCGCTACAACATCAGCCGCCAAACGGCCAGGAAGTGGAGGAACCGGGAGGACGTGCAGGACCGCTCGCACCGCCCGCACAAGCTCAGCACCACGCTGACGGAGGGGCAAGAAGCCATCGTGGCCGAGGTGCGCCGCCTGACGCTGATTCCACTGGACGATCTCTTGGTGGTAGTGCGTGAGTTCATCAACCCGGCCGTCTCTCGCTCGGGGCTGGATCGGTGCCTGC
>NZ_JBIGHY010000066.1:0-255 GCF_043555865.1 Pelomonas dachongensis | reverse complement strand
GAGTTTGTGGGGCCGGTGCGAGCGGTCCTGCACGTCCTCCCGGTTCTTCCACTTCGACGCCGTGCTGCGGCTGATGTTGTAGCGTTCGGCCAGGGCCACCACGCCCAACTCGGAATCGCGAATCTCCGTGCGGGTCAGAGGTGTGGTACGGGCTTGGGCGTGGACTCGGCTCATGCGACTTTGACGACCGACTGCTCGGCCTTGAGGGTTCGGATCAACTCCCGCAGCACGTCCCTGGCTTTGAACAAGGCCCAG
>NZ_JBIGHY010000065.1:0-256 GCF_043555865.1 Pelomonas dachongensis | reverse complement strand
CGGCCAAGCCCGTCGAGCTCGAACGCGTGACGGTCGACACCACGGTGCAGGAGAAGGCCATCGCCCACCCGACGGACAGCCGATTGCTGGAAGTCGCACGGGCCAAGATCGCCCGCCTGGCCAAGCGAGCGGGCCTCAAGCTCAAGATGACGCACGAGCGGGAGGGCCAGAGCTTGCGTCGCCGCGCCGGTGGCTACGCCCATGCCAAGCAGTTCAAGCGGCTGCGCCAGGTGGTGCGCCGCCAGCGCACGATCCT
>NZ_JBIGHY010000064.1:0-257 GCF_043555865.1 Pelomonas dachongensis | reverse complement strand
CAGGTCCACGTCCACCACCACGCGCTTGCCAGACTGGACATAGGCTCGGGCGGCTTTCACCGCGTCGTGCGCACTCCGGCGCGGCCTGAACCCGTGGCTGTGTTCGCTGAAGGTGGGATCGATCAGCAGCTGCAGCACTTGCAGCAATGCCTGCTGGATCAGCCGGTCCGTTACCGTCGGGATGCCGAGCTCGCGCTGGCTGCCGTCCGGCTTGGGGATCATCACTCGCCGTACCGGCTTGGCCGGTACTTGCCTGC
>NZ_JBIGHY010000063.1:0-262 GCF_043555865.1 Pelomonas dachongensis | reverse complement strand
CGGGCCTCAAGCTCAAGATGACGCACGAGCGGGAGGGCCAGAGCTTGCGTCGCCGCGCCGGTGGCTACGCCCATGCCAAGCAGTTCAAGCGGCTGCGCCAGGTGGTGCGCCGCCAGCGCACGATCCTCGGCGTGCTGTTGCGCGAGGTGCAGCGCAAGATGGCGACGCTCGCTCAGGCCGCACAAGACCAGCTCAAGCCCTGGCTGGAGCGTGCCGAGCGCATCCGCAGCCAGCGCCCTCACGACAAGAACAAGCTGTACGC
>NZ_JBIGHY010000062.1:0-264 GCF_043555865.1 Pelomonas dachongensis | reverse complement strand
CGCCAGCGGCCTCACGGGCTGCGGCTTGCAACTCGCGCAGGCTGCCCACGCCGTGGCGTCGCAGGCACCGGTCCAGCCCGGAGCGCGAGACCGCCGGGTTGATGAACTCACGCACCACCACCAAGAGATCGTCCAGTGGAATCAGCGTCAGGCGGCGCACCTCGGCCACGATGGCTTCTTGCCCCTCAGTCAGCGTGGTGCTGAGCTTGTGCGGGCGGTGCGAGCGGTCCTGCACGTCCTCCCGGTTCCTCCACTTCCTGGCCG
>NZ_JBIGHY010000061.1:0-268 GCF_043555865.1 Pelomonas dachongensis | reverse complement strand
TCTCGTTCGGTCCTTCGCCTCTCGCTGGTGGCCTCGGCGGCCCCGCTACCCGGCTACTACGACCTCGGCTGACTTCCCGCTCCAGCATGGCCGTCGCCCTTTCAGGCACAAGGCGGGATCTCCTCAGGTAAGACCGCACTCCTTCGCTGCACAGCCGCCGGATCTACACCGCTTCGCCTTGATCACGAGAGCTTTGCGGCCTTTTGCCCGCTCGCCCTGCTTGGCAGTGCCTTCTATCCGGTTCTTGTTCATCGGCTCGCAGCTTCGC
>NZ_JBIGHY010000060.1:0-269 GCF_043555865.1 Pelomonas dachongensis | reverse complement strand
TGCGCTGACCGTCAATGCTGGCAGCAACGCCGTTACCCTCAGCCACGCCAGCAACCAACTGGGCGGCACGGTGGGCCTGAGCGCAGGCGCTACGCAGGTGCGCAGCAACAGCGCGCTGACGCTGGGCGCGCTGGACACCGCCGCGCTGACCGCCACGTCTAACGGCGCGCTCAACCTCGGCCAAGGCACGATTGCCGGCAACCTCGTCGCCATCAGCGGCAACGGTGCGATCACACAAGCCGGCGCGCTGGACGTCAGCGGCACCACCA
>NZ_JBIGHY010000059.1:0-278 GCF_043555865.1 Pelomonas dachongensis | reverse complement strand
AGTTACCCTTACAAATGTTCATGTTCATCAGGCACCAGCTTTAATACAAAATGATCAAATTGATGGCGTTTTAACTCAGCAAGATTGGGAATCAACACTACAAGGCAGTGGAACAACCATTTTTTCTATGCAGCGTGAGCATGGAGAGCTTTGGGATTGGTCTATGTATGATAGTATTTCTTTTGATTACTATAATTCTATCCCAGCTTCAGAGGCTAATCGTATTCACTTAAGATTAAATATTAGTGATTATGCAGGTGTTGATGAGAATTATTCAG
>NZ_JBIGHY010000058.1:0-280 GCF_043555865.1 Pelomonas dachongensis | reverse complement strand
AGCTGGCCAGCGCGTTCAGCTCGTCCGCCTTCAGCGAGCGGTAGGTCGGCATGCGGTTGTTGGGCTTGATGGACTGGCTGTCGGCGATCCAGCCGATCAGCGTCGCGCGGGTGTTGGGCAGGATGCCGGCGCCGAGCGACCTGCGTGAGCCGACGTGGGTGAGGTCGGGCCCGGAGATGTCTTGCGCGTCCGTGCCGGCCACCCGGTGGCAGGCCGCGCAGCCGAACTCGCTGAACAGCTGACGGCCGCGCAGCGCTTCGACGCTGAGGCCGGCGGGCGC